>NZ_BSRE01000001.1:1412500-2719748 GCF_054771635.1 Sphingobium sp. TomTYG75
GAGACGCTCGATTCGCACAAGCTGCGTCAGGCCTTTGGCATCATGCTGCTGCTGAACGGCGGACTGGCGCTGGCGCAGTTGCTGATCGCGCCCTGGGCGGCGGACTATTATGACCAACCCATGGTCGGCGATCTGCTGCGGGTACAGGCGCTGCTTTATCTATCGACGCCGTTCATATCGATTCCCGAAGCGCTGATGGGGCGGGCACTGGATTTCAAGCGGCCAGCGCTGGTCAATCTGATTGCGGCGATAGCGTCGGCAGCCGTGGCGCTGGCTGGCGCGCTGTCGGGATGGGGCGTGTGGACGCTGGTATTCGCACCGATGGCAGGATTCTGGGTAAAGGCCGTGGGCTATATATTCGCCACCGGCTTCCGGCCGATCCCAAGCTTCGATTTTAGGGGCACAGGGGCGATGGTGGCTTATGGCGCATCGCTGCTGGGCGGCCAGCTTTTCTGGATCGTGCAGAGCCAGGCGGATATTTTCATCGGCGGGCGCGTGCTCAACGCGCATCAGCTTGGCCTCTATGCCGAAGCCTTGTTCCTCACGCAGATTTTTGTGTCGAAATTCATCCCGCCGCTCAATGATGTCGCCTTTCCTGCCTATGCGCGCATGCAGAAAGATCCGGCACGAATCGCCTGGTCCTTCTGCAAGGCGGTGCGGCTGCTGCTGCTCATTTCCTGTCCGGTATATCTGGGGATGGCGGTGACAGCCGGGCCTCTAGTGGAAACGCTTTTCGGGACAAAATGGCTGGAGATGGCGCCCTTCGTTTCGGTATTGGCGCTCGCCATGCCGTTCATGACGCTACAGGTGATGTTCGCGCCTGTCAGCAATGCGCTGGGGCGGCCCGGCACGACCGCGCGAATCGCCGCGGTGGGCGCGGTTCTCATGCCCGCGGCTTTCCTGATCGGCATTCAGTTCGGCGCGATTGGCCTCGCATGGTCGTGGCTAGGCGCCTTCCCTGTCCTGACGATCGTTACGGCGCGCCTCGCCGGGGGACCGATGGGGCTCCGACTGTCCGACCTGATTCGGGCGGCGGCTCCGGGGCTGGGTTGTTCGATCCTGATGGCGGGCGCGGTCATGGCCATCGATTCGCAACTCCCCGCCATGTCAGCGCTGGCGCGGCTGAGCCTGCTGGTTCCGGCGGGCGGCCTCGCTTTTCTGGCCGCATTGATGCTGTGCGCGCGCGGCACGCTGATGGAATTGGTCAGCCTGGTGATTCGGCGAGCGCCGCCCCTGCCTGCCGCCGCCTGAATCAGGCCGACTGTATATAGTCGCGCAGCGATGCCGCTTCCGATTCGATGCTGTCGATCCGGAACTTGACCAAGTCGCCGATGGAAACGAGCCCGATAAGGACTCCGTCAACGACGACAGGCAGGTGACGCACCCGCTTCTTGGTCATGAGCGACAGGCAGTGAATTACCGGCGTCTTGTCATCCGTGGTGATGGCAGGCGCCGTCATCACTTCGCTCACCTTGCGATCCAGCACCGCCGCACCGTCCCGCGCGATTTGATGGACGAGGTCGCGTTCGGAAAAGATGCCCACCACCTGCCCGTCACCGACAACAGGCACGCAGCCGATCCGCCGTTCGGACAATAATTGAACCACGGAAAGAACGCTGTCGTCGGGCCGGACCTGAGTGACTTCGCGTCCTTTGCCCTGCAGAATCGCGGTGATCGTCATGCCCCGTCTCCTTGCCGTTCAGACATTATGTCTCAGTCCCTTGATGATCCCACTTTCGTTCCCCAAAGAAAAGAGATGAGAAACAAACAGGGCCTCGATGATCCTCTGATTGCCGCAACCGCATGGGGACGGTTCCGCCGCATCATGTTTTGGATGGCAATCGGTGGCGCGCTGTGCGTCGGCATCGCGCTTGTCTGCTTGCGGATATGGGCTGGACCGATGCCGTTGCACATGGTTCTGGCCACCATCATCGGGGTCTGGTTGACCTTCATGCTGGGGACCGGATTGATGGCGCTCGTGTTCCTGTCGAGCGGGACAGGACACGACGATCAGGTCATGGACCCGCTGAAGGACGAGGTATCGATTGATGACTGAAAAAAGGGGCGAACTGGTTCTGCGGGTGGTTCCCGGCATCACCCAGATCAACACCAACGGCCATATTTTTGGCGGGTGGATATTAAGCCAGATGGATATTGCGGGCGGCATCGTAGCGGGCCGACTGGCCGAAGGCGCGGTGGCGACCGTCGCGATCGATGGGATGAAATTCATATCGCCCATGCTGCTGGGCGATATCGTGACGGTCTATGCGCATGAGGAGCGCCGCGGGCGGACCTCGATGGGCATTCGTGTCGATGTGGTGGCAACGCGCGGGGCGGATCAGCAGCAGATCGACCTTACCAGCGGCCTCTTCACCTTCGTCGCTCTGGACGACCAGCATCGGCCCCGGGTTTTGCCCACGCGCTGAATTGCTACTGGTCGAATATGAAAAAGGGAGCGGCGCGAACGCCACTCCCTTTAATTCTATCCAGCCGCCTGTCTCAAGCAGCAGCTTAGATCATTCCGCCGCTTCGGCAGCCGGGCGCGCACGGCGAGTGCGCTTGCGCGGCGCTTCCTCTGCGGCGGGCTCGCTGTCATTGTCGGCACGCGCGATCGATGGCGGCAGGACGGAAAGATCCAGTCCTTCGCTGCCCTCCGACTTCACTGTATCGGCCTTGCGGGGGCGGCCCCGGCGGGCGCGGGGCGCTTCAGGCGCTGCCGCAGCTTCCGCTTCGGGCTGAGGCGCGGGCGAACGCTCCACCACAGGCGCGGGGGCTTCCGGCGCTTCCATTTCCTGTCGTTCGGCTGCTTCATAGGCAGGGCGGTCCCGGCGAGGCCGATCCCGACGATTCCGGTCGCGATTATCCTGCTGATCACGCGGCTGATCTCGGCGACGATCGCCTTCATAGCCACGCTCGAAATGCTGCTGCTGCTGCGGCTCGCCACGATTATCATCGCCCGCATATTCCGGAGCGTCGAAATCATCGCCTTCATAATCGCCATTGTCTTCCGGTCGGCGGTAGCGCTGCTGCTGCTCCTCCTGCCGGGCGCGATTGTCGGCCAGCACGCGGAAATAATGATCGGCAAACTGCAGATAATATTCCGCATTAACCCGGTCGCCCGCCATCTGGGCGTCACGAGCCATATTCTTGTATTTTTCCAGAAGCTGGACCGCGTTGCCGCGTGCGCGGTTGTCAATCCGGTTGCCGCTATCGCCACCGCCCCGGTTACCGCCGCTGGGACGTCCGTTATTGTTGTTCCGGCCGCGATTCCGGCGACCGGCCTGCCTGTTGTTGATCAAGAGCTGGTCCTTGCGTTCACTTTGCCATCATTCACTGAAAACATTGGTCAGTCGCTATCCTAAAGCACGGCCTGCTTATCAGGCCGGGTAGGGCTCCGCCGGACAGGGGCTGCGCGACAGCCCTTGCCCTTACGCTGCCAGAGGCGCCTGCGCAGCAGCGCCGTCGTGACTTTGAAGGAGCGGGAAAACGGCCTTTTCTCGGCTAAGCCCCACAGAGCAGATCCTCAGGATAATGCCGTCCCTGCTCCTCATGTAGTGTCTTTGGCGGGATAAACCAAGCAAATTTCACTTGCCCCCGAGCAATTCCGGCGTGTGCGGTTCGCAGGCTGATCAGCACGAGGATCAGGAGCGCTCAAAGCTGTGGAGAACGAGTAACGATCAGGCAACGGACATGTCCCGCCATATCCTTACGCACGGCCACGCCAAGTCCCTGTTCCTGAAGCAGGGCGGACACGCTTTTTCTCTGGTCATGACCGATCTCGATCGCCGCCACGCCGCCTTCGGCCAGCAGCCGGGCGATCATGGGCGCGATACGTCGATAGTCGTCAAGGCCGTCGACACCGGCGAAGAGGGCGCTTGCAGGTTCATGCAACACATCGCCCGCAAGGTCGGCGTCGCTTTCAATATAGGGCGGGTTAGCCAGGATGAGGTCGAACCGTTCAGCTATCCCCTCAGCCCAGTCGCCCAGTTGAAAGGCCGCGCGCCCGGCAAGCCCGAGATGTTCGGCATTGGCCCGGGCAACGGCGAGCGCGGCGGCGGAGCTGTCCACGCCGATGCCCGTCGCCTGCGGCCAATGATCCAAGGCCGCGAGCAGCAGCGCGCCCGATCCGGTGCCAAGGTCCAGGACGCGTGCCGGTGCGCGGCCTTGGAAATGGTCAATCGCGGCCTCGATCAGCGTTTCGGTGTCTGGGCGCGGGATTAGGACATCGGGCGTCACCCGCAGGCTGATCGTCCAGAAATCGCGCACGCCGGTGATATAGGCGATGGGTTCGCCTTCAATCCGTCGATCAATCAGCGCGCCAAAGCCGGAAGGCACCGTGAGGTCTTGCTGGCGAAGTAGCAATTCATTGCGACTGATGCCCAGCGCATGGGCGAGGAGCAGTTCCGCGTCGAGACGCCCTGTATCACTGACATTTTGGAGCCGGGCAGCCGCATCGCGAAGCGCCTGGGCGATGCTCACCCGATGCCGTCCAGTTGAGCGAGGCGCGCGGCCTCATCCTCGGCGATCAACGCGTCGATGATTTCAGCGAGCCCCGGCCCTTCCAATATTTCCGGCAGCCGGTGCAAGGTCAGGTTGATGCGGTGATCCGTCACGCGGCCCTGCGGGAAATTATAGGTGCGAATGCGTTCGGACCTGTCGCCTGACCCGACCATCGCCTTGCGCGCACCCGCTTGCTCGCTCTGCGTTCGTTCCCGCTCCGCTTCGTAAAGCCGGGCGCGGAGAACCTGCATGGCCTTGGCCTTGTTCTTGTGCTGCGATCGTTCGTCCTGCTGCGTCACCACGATGCCGCTCGGCAAGTGCGTGATACGCACGGCGCTGTCGGTCGTGTTCACATGCTGCCCGCCTGCGCCCGATGCCCGGTAGATGTCGATCTTGAGGTCGCCGTCGGCGATTTGCACATCGACCTCCTCTGGTTCAGGCAGCACCGCGACGGTCGCGGCAGAGGTGTGGATACGCCCACCGCTTTCGGTGACGGGCACGCGCTGCACGCGATGGACGCCGCTTTCGAACTTGAGCTTGGCAAAAACGCCGATGCCGTTGATGCTGGCCACGACTTCCTTGAAGCCGCCGACTTCAGCGGCATTGGCGGAGATCATCTCCATCTTCCAGCCCTGTGCATCAGCATAGCGCTGATACATGCGGAAAAGGTCACCGGCGAAGAGCGCGGCCTCATCGCCACCCGTTCCAGCGCGGATTTCCAGCATGGCCGGGCGCGCGTCGGCGGCGTCGCGGGGAAGCAGTTGAAGTGCCAGGGCGCGTTCGGCATCCGGCAGCTGACTCTTGATCAGCTGCATTTCCTCCTGCGCCATTTCGCGCATCCCGGCGTCGGCATCGGCATTGTCGCCCCCGGCCATATATTCGAGGGCCTGCAACTCCTGTCGAAGCCGCCGCACCTCATGCGCGGCGCGGGCTACCGGCTCAATCTCCGCATATTCCTTGGACAGCCGCACGAACTCCTCGGGCGCGAGGTCGGCGCGCGTCATCGACGCCTGCACCTCGTCCCGGCGCGCTTCGATCTGCGCGATGCGTTCGGCGGAGATTTGCATCAAAGAGCCGTCAGCTTCCCGACTAGATCGGCCAGCGGCACGGCCTGCTGTTCACCCGAACGCAGGTCGCGCAAACCCGCTTCGCCACGAACCAGTTCATCGTCGCCGATGATGACCGCCCAAGCGGCACCCGAAGCATTGGCGCGTTGCATCCGCTTCTTCATATTCCCCCGAAAACCCATGTCGCACATAATCCCGGCGCGGCGAAGATCAGCGACCAGGCCAATCGCCTTCGCTTCTGCCGCCTCGCCCAGCGGGATCATGACCACTGCGGGCGCGGAAGGTTCCGGCGCATCGATCAGCATCGCAAGCCTCTCTATCCCCGCAGCCCAGCCGACGGCCGGGGTCGAGGGACCACCGAGATTTTCGATCAGCCCGTCATAGCGGCCTCCGCCCAGCACGGTGCCCTGCGCGCCCAGCCGATCGGTGATGAATTCAAAAGCGGTGTGACGGTAATAATCGAGGCCGCGTACCAGACGCGCATCGCGTTCCCACGCCACGCCTGCCGCATCAAGGCCCGCCGTCACCTTGCCGAAGAAGTCGCGCGCTTCATCGGTCAGATAAGCGTCGATATCCGGCGCGCTGTCCGCCACGGGGCGGTCGCGCGGGTCCTTGCTGTCGAGGATGCGCAGCGGATTGCGATGCAGACGGTCGAGACTGTCCTCCGACAGCTGATCGCGATGCGCCTCGAAATGGGCGACCAGCGCGGCGCGCCACGCATCACGGCTGGCCGCGTCCCCCAGCGTATTGAGGTTCAGCGTGACGCCATCGGATACGCCAAGCTCGCGCAGCAACTGATCCGCGAAGACCAGCAATTCGATGTCAGCGCCCGGCTCGCCCGCGCCGATGACCTCGGCATCCAATTGGTGAAACTGGCGGAAACGGCCCTTTTGGGGGCGCTCATAGCGGAAGAGCGGTCCGTGGGTCGCCACTTTGAGCGGCGAATATTGCTGCCAGCCTTCGGTAATATAGGCGCGCGCGATCCCGGCGGTGAACTCGGGACGCAGGGTTATGCTGTCGCCGCCACGATCATCGAACGTGTACATTTCCTTGGAAACGACGTCAGTGCTTTCGCCAAGCGACCGGGCGAACACCGCCGTTGCTTCGAAGACCGGCACTTCAACGCGATGAAAGCCATAGAGCCTGCGGACCCGTTCAAAGGTCGCGACCACATGGGCGAAACGTTCCTGGAACGCTTCCGCCGTGCCCCCCAGCATGTCTTGCGTGCCGCGCACCGGGCGCGGGGTTTCAATTTTCGCCATGGGGATGCGCCTTTAACGGCAAAGAAGGCTCAAGGAAACGCGCTTTTTTTGTCAGATAATTTCGTCGCTGTTCTTCGCGGTGGACGCATAGATTTTGGTTCGTCATGCTGAGTTCATGAGGCAATTCCTGCCACGTCTTTCACGGAGACAGCCATGATCCGCAGCCTTGCTGCCGCTTTCCTGCTTTCCACAGCCATCATCACCCCGCTCGCCGCTCAGGATGCCGTAAGGTCACGGCCCGCTGCCCTGCCGGTGAATGACGCCAGCCCCGCGCCGCGCGACATCCCCTACCCCGGCGGCACCATAAGGCTGGAGGTGGACGCGACCGACACGACTCAACGAATCCTCCGGGTGAAGGAGCATATCCCCGTCGCGTCGAGCGGCCCAATGACCCTGCTGGTGCCCGAATGGCTGCCGGGCAACCATGCGCCGCGTGGCCAGATCGAGAAGATCAGCGGCCTCACCTTCACCGCCGATGGCAAGCCGGTCGGCTGGAAGCGCGATCCACTCAACGTCTACGGATTCGTCGTCGACGTACCGCAGGGCACGCGAGAAATCACCGCTTCCTTCCAGTTCCTATCAGCGACGCAGTCCAGTCAGGGGCGTGTCGTCGTCACGCCCAAGATGCTGAATATCCAATGGGAGTCGGTCTCGCTCTATCCCGCAGGCTATTATACTCGGCAGATTCCGGTTCAGGCCACGGTGACCTATCCCGATGGCTGGCAGGCGGCCACCGCGCTGCGCGGGCGGAAGACCGGATCGACCGTCGCTTATGAAACGATCGACTATGAAGCATTGCAGGATTCGCCGGTATTCGCCGGGCGTTATTTCAAGCCGGTGGACCTGGGCCATAACGTTACGCTGAATATCGTCGCCGATGATGCCGACGAGCTGGAGGCCAAGCCAGACCAGATCGCCAGGCACAAGAAGCTGGTCGATGAAGCAGGCGCGCTCTTCGGCACCTATCATTTCGATCATTATGACTTCCTGTTCGCCATCACCGACGAGATGGGCGGCATCGGGCTTGAACATCATCGATCATCGGAGAATCAGGTCGAGCCGGGCTATTTCAAGAAGTGGGGGGATGGCGAGGCGCTACTCGACCGCAACCTTTTGCCCCATGAGTTCACCCATAGCTGGGACGGCAAATTCCGCCGCCCGGACCTGCTGTGGACGCCCGACTTCAACGTGCCGATGCAGGACAATCTGCTGTGGGTCTATGAAGGGCAGACGCAATTTTGGGGCTATGTGCTGGGCGCGCGGTCGGGCCTGTTTTCCAAACAGGAGACGCTGGACGCCTATGCTCATATCGCGGCCAAGCTCGACACGACGCACGGGCGCGAGTGGCGGCCGATGGAGGATACCACCCACGATCCGATCATTTCCGCCCGCCGTCCCAAGGGGTGGACAAGCTGGCAGCGGTCGGAGGACTATTATAATGAAGGCCTGATGATCTGGCTGGAAGCGGACGCGATCATCCGCAAGCAGACGCGCGGGGCGAAGGGCCTCGATGACTTCGCCAAGGCGTTCTTTGGCATCAACCCCGGCGATTGGGGTCAGGTCGTCTATAATCGCGACGATGTCATCAAGACGCTGAACGGGGTTGCGCCCTATGATTGGGCCGGATTCTTCGCGCGATATGTCGATAGCACGACGCGCGAGACGCCCAAGGGCGGCTTTGCCATGGGCGGCTACAGGCTGGTCTATGGCGACACGCCCAACGCCTTCACCAAGGCCGCCGAGGGCAAGAATATCGACCAGAGCTTCGGCGTTGGCCTGATCGTCAAGGGCGACGGCGAAGTCTCCAACGTCGTCTGGGACAGCGCCGCGTTCAAGGCGGGGCTGGCGGTCGGCACGAAGATCGTCGCGATCAACGGAGACGAATATTCCGGCGAAGTGTTCAAGGCTGCTCTGAAGGCCGCCAAGCCGATGCAGATCATCGTCAAGCAGGACAGATATTACCGCACTTTGACGCTCGCTTATTCCGGCGGCCTGCGCTATCCGCGCCTCGAAAAATCAGGAGAGGGTGAAGGCAGCCTCGATCGGCTGCTCAAACCAAGGACATAATCACCCGCAACGCCAATTTGCATCAAAAGGCTTGAAGTCCATGAATATCGAACTGATCCCGGTTGGGGACGATCCGCCCAACAGCCTGAACGTCATCATCGAAGTGCCGATTGGCGGCGAGCCTGTGAAATATGAATTCGACAAGGCGTCGGGCGCACTGTTCGTCGATCGCATCCTGCATACTCCGATGCGTTATCCGGCCAATTACGGTTTCGTGCCGCACACCCTGTCGCCCGATGGCGATCCGCTGGACGCGCTGGTCATCGCCCGCTCGCCCTTCGTGCCGGGATCGGTCGTGCGCGCTCGCCCGATCGCCGTGCTCAATCTGGAAGATGAAGCGGGTGGTGACGAAAAGCTGGTCTGCGTTCCCGACAACAAGACCTTCCCCTATTATAGCGACGTCGATGAAAAGGACGATTTGCCCGGCATCGTGATGGAGCAGATCGAACATTTCTTCACCCACTATAAGGATCTGGAAAAGCAGAAGTGGGTGCGCATCGGCACATGGGGCGGCGCTGAAGATGCCCGCCGCATCACGCTGGAAGCGATCGAGCGCTATCAGGCTGACAAGAAGGCCGCGTAAGCGCCGTAGAGAGAGATAAGGGGCCGCGCGGGAGATGTCCTGCGCGGCCTTTTTTTTGTTTGGTTTATTCCGTCATGCCAGCGAAAGCTGGCATCTCAGGAGAGGGCGCGCGAGCAGGCCGGAGATCCCAGCTTCCGCTGGGATGACGTTTTGGGCAGAGGGAGCCGATCCCTGCTCTCCCATCAAATCAGCCGATCCGCCTCCAGCGCCGCCGCCAGCGAATCACGGCCGCGCGGCAGGCGGGCATGCAGCCGTGCATCAGCCTCGGCCAGCCGCTCGACCCCGATCGTCAGTTGCTCCTCCGGCAATGTGAAGGGCAGGCGCAAGAAGCGTTCGAACGCGCCGCTGACGCCGAAGCGCGGGCCGGGTGCGACGCGCACCCCATGACTTTCCGCTATCGCAGCAAGCGCCGTTGCCTCGGCGCGCGGTAGCTCGGCCCAGAGCGACAAACCTCCCGCAGGCGATTCGACACGCCAGTGCGGCATATGCCTGTCGATCTCGCTGATCAGATGATCCCGGCGGGAACGCAGCAGATCTGCCCGCGGCCCCAATCCCTCATCACTGTCGATCAACTGCGCGACGGCAAGCTGCTCCACCACCGGACTGGCCATATCCATTGTCGTGCGCAGGCGGCCGAGCGCCGCGACCGTCTGCGGATCGGCGCGAATCCAACCGACGCGCAGTCCGCCCCAGAAGATCTTGCTCGCCGATCCCATGGTGATGACCTGGCGCCCCGACGGATCATGAATCGCCACCGGCGGCGGGGCGGGAAAGTCGAGACCCATCGCTACCATGGTTTCATCGATAATCAGTGGCGTGTGCGTACGCGTGGCCGCTGCGACCAAGGCACGCCGGGTCGCCGGGTCCATGCTGCGGCCGGTCGGGTTATGAAAATCCGCGATGACATAGGCAAAGCGCGGGCTTGTCTGGCGGAACGCCGCCTCCATGGCGTCAATGTCCCAACCTTGCGCGGGAAGGCCAACGGGCACCGGAACGACATGCGCGCGCTGCAACGCCTGAATGACATTATGATAGGTGGGGTGGTCTATCACGGCCCGGTCGCCCGGCCCCGTCAGCCATTGCAGCAACAAGGCAAAGCCCTGCTGTGCGCCGTTGGTCACAATGATCTGGTCGGGACTGGTGGGGCAGCCACGCCGTTCGAACTGCGCGGCGATCGCGCGGCGCAGGGGCGGCAAGCCGAGCGGATCATAGCCGAGGTCGCCCAGAAAGGCCGGCAAGGCTTCAACCGCCGCCTGGCAGGCGCGCCCTACCCCCGGCGCGGCGGGCAGTGCGGCATGAGTCCAGTTGAGGATGTTCCCGCCAATGGGCAGGTCCAATTCAGGCGGTTCGGGATGTATCCGGCCGGGCGGCAGGCGCGTGACGCTGCCCGAACCCTGACGGCTTTCCAGATAGCCCTCATCGCGCAACCGGTCGAACGCAGCCGCGATCGTTGTCCGGCTGAGGCCCAGCGCGGCGGCTAGTTCCCGTTCGCCAGGCAGGCGCACGTTCAGCCCGACCCGCCCATCCAGCACCAGCATGCGCAGCGCGTCGGCCAATTGGCGATAGGCAGGTTCGGCGCTCTCCGCGACCCGCCAAACGCCCAGCAATCGAAGCAGCGAGGGCGGACGAAGAGCAGAATTGGACATGGACGCGACTCTTTCCGATCAGAAACAGAAGTCCACTTAGAAACCACAGGCTATTTTGTAAAAGGCCAATATATCTTCAGCGCATCAACCGGCCACCAACCGGATCGACGCGCTCGACACCCAGCCGCTAAGGCACGGCCCGGCATAGGCTTGCTTCCGGTCAACCGGCTCGGACAGGCCGCAATCGGTCGGCGCCTGCGGCACGACGACCACCCCAAGCCACTTTTGGTCCAGACTGCGGGTGCATACGAGGGCTCTCGCCCCTTCCGCCAGACGTCCGACCTCCTGCGCCTCGGCAAAAGGCGCAGCACGGATCGCCAGGCCCTGAGCGCCGACGCGCACCGCCTGCCCCATGGCGGCACAGGCATCCAGTCGCGGGCCATCCTCGCCAATGATGACAGGGCGTGTGATCTTCGCTTCCAGCCGGGTTTCGGGCATGTCATCGCGCGGTGCCCCGGCGATGGAGCTGTTGGGCAACTGCTCCAGCACGTCGCTGCTGTCGGAACAGGCGCCAAGCATCAGAAACAGGGGGATGATAGCGCGCATGCGCCCCTGATAGACCGGCCGATCCCCAAGCGGAAGTCGGCATGTTTCGCTTTAGTTTCCTTGGGGCTTTCCCTATATGCTCGGGCATGAGCGAGGAAAGTCAAAACAGCCCCAACGCCAACGCCTATGGCGCCGACAGCATCAAGGTCCTGAAAGGCCTGGATGCCGTGCGCAAACGGCCCGGCATGTATATCGGCGATACCGATGATGGCTCGGGCCTGCATCATATGGTGTTCGAGGTCAGCGACAATGCGATCGACGAGGCGCTGGCCGGACATTGCGACCGTATCCTGATCACGCTCAATCCCGATGGCTCTGTGAGCGTCGAGGATAATGGCCGGGGCATACCAACCGGCATCCACAAGGAAGAGGGCGTGTCGGCGGCCGAGGTCATCATGACCCAGCTTCACGCAGGCGGTAAGTTCGAAAATACCTCGGACGACAATGCCTACAAGGTGTCGGGCGGCCTGCACGGCGTGGGCGTTTCCGTTGTGAACGCGCTCAGCGAATTTCTGGACCTCAACATCTGGCGGGACGGCAAGGAGCATTATATGCGCTTTGCCTATGGCGATGCCGTCGCGCCGCTCAAGGTCATTGGGGACGCTCCCGAAGGCAAGAAAGGCACGCGCGTCACCTTCCTTCCCTCGACTGAAAAGGCCCCGGGCGACGGCGGCACCTTCAAGAACCATACCGAGTTCGACTTTGAAAAGCTGGAACATCGCTACCGCGAACTGGCCTTCCTGAACTCCGGCGTGCGGCTGTTCCTGGTCGATGCCCGGCATGAGGAAAAGAAGGAGGTCGAGCTATTTTATGAGGGCGGCATCGCGGCCTTCGTCAAATATCTTGATCGCAACAAGACGCCGCTAATGCCCGATCCGATCGCGATTTCGGGCAGCCGCGACGACGTCACTATCGACGTCGCGCTGGAGTGGAACGATTCTTATTATGAGAACGTCCTCTGCTTCACGAACAACATCCCGCAGCGCGACGGCGGCACGCACCTTGCCGCCTTCCGCGCGGCGCTGACCCGGACCCTCAACAATTATGCCGACAAGTCAGGCATGTTGAAGAAGGAGAAGGTGTCCCTGACCGGCGAGGACATGCGCGAAGGCCTGACCGCGATCGTGTCGGTGAAGCTGCCCGATCCCAAATTCTCGTCCCAGACCAAGGACAAGCTGGTCTCCTCCGAAGTCCGTCAGCCGCTCGAAAGCCTGATGGCCGACAAGATGGCGGAATGGCTGGAAGAGAATCCGGGCCACGGCAAGATGATCATCCAGAAGGTGATCGACGCCGCCGCCGCCCGTGAAGCCGCGAAGAAGGCGCGCGAACTGACCCGGCGCAAGGGTGTGATGGACATCGCCTCCCTGCCCGGCAAGCTGGCCGATTGTCAGGAACGCGACCCCGCCAAGTCTGAACTCTTCCTGGTCGAGGGCGATTCGGCAGGCGGTTCGGCCAAGCAGGGACGCAACCGGCATAATCAGGCGATCCTGCCTTTGAAGGGCAAGATCCTGAACGTCGAGCGCGCGCGCTTCGACCGGATGCTGTCGTCCAAGGAAGTCGGCACGCTCATTCAGGCGATGGGCACCGGCATCCGCGACGATTTCAACCTGGAAAAGCTGCGCTACCACAAGATCGTCATCATGACCGACGCCGACGTCGATGGCGCGCATATCCGCACGCTGCTGCTGACCTTCTTCTACCGCCAGATGCCGCAGATCATCGATGCCGGGCACCTCTACATCGCCCAGCCGCCGCTCTACAAAGCGACGCGGGGCCGTTCAGAAGTTTACCTGAAGAATGAAGCGGCGCTGGAGCAGTATCTGGTCGACAATGGCGTTGATTCCATGGCGCTGGAAACGACCGGCGGCATGCGTTCGGGCGAAGACCTGCGTTCGCTGATCGAGCATGGCCGACGCATGCGCGCAGTGATGCGCTATGTACCGCGTCGCTACAATCCTGCCATTATCGAGGCGCTGGCCATCAACGGCGCGCTTGATCCTGAACTCGGCCATGACGCGCAGGCAGAACGGCTGACGGCGACCGTCAAGTGGATGGACGCGCAGGATGACGAGGGCCGCTGGAGTGGCCGCATCGCCGAAGAGGGCGGTTTCCATTTCGAGCGGCTCTGGCGCGGCGTGACCGATCACCACATGATCGAACATGGCTTCATCGGCTCCGCCGAAGCGCGCAAGCTACACTCCATCGCTGCCGAGGAAGCCGACAGCTATCGCACCACCAGCCGCCTGGTCACTGCAAAGGCTGCGGCCGCTGCGGAAGAGGCGGGGGAAGACGATCTGCCCGTGCTATCCAAGGGCGCGGTCGTCGTCACCCGGCCCAGCGAATTGCTGGAAGCGGTACTGACGGCAGGTCGCAAGGGCCTCGCCATTCAGCGTTACAAGGGTCTGGGCGAGATGAATGCCGAGCAGCTGTGGGAAACGACGCTGGACCCCGACAACCGCTCGATGCTGCGCGTCGAGGTTGAGCAGGCGGATGTCGCCGACGAGATCTTCACCCGTCTGATGGGCGATGTCGTCGAACCCCGGCGCGAGTTCATTCAGGACAATGCGCTGAACGTCGCCAATCTGGACGTCTGATCCTGGTAGAGTGAAGCGGCTCTTACAGCCGCTTCAACTTATCAGCCTGACAGCAGTCAACGACCATTTGGACGCTCCACCCGGGGGGTCGCACGTGTTCGTGATCGTCGCGTTTCCGCTGAAGGACAGGCGCAGCGCGACCATCTGGAAGCAGGTGAGCGACATGCCCGATGTGCCGTTGAACGTCAGTGTGTCGTTCGGGAAATAGAAGGCGCCACTGAGGGTCGAATTGGAATTGCCGTTGACTTGGCAGCACTGATTGCTCGCCGCAGCCCTGCTGTCCCGATAGATTGTGATGCCGCTATAGGTGCCGCTGGTGGATTGAGAAAGATCGACCTCCGCTCCACCGTTGATATCCATCGTCGCGAAACTGTTCGCGTTATTGGGCGTGGTGCTGGTCAGCACGAAAGTGCAGCCCATGCAGGTAAGATGGCCCTGAGCGCCAACTTGCAGGCCCGCATTATTCGCCCCATTGGCCAGGTAGTAGACGCCCGGCTTCAGCGTCAGGGTGCCTTGGACATTGATCGTTCCATAGCAGCCCGGTGCATAAGGACTTCCGCTGCTGCTATCGACAGTCGCCCCCGAAGAGACATTAATGACATTCCAATTGCTGCCGCTCTTGCACTTCCCATTGGAAACGTCGTTGGTGCTGGGATCCAAGCTCATATCGGCAAAGGGATCGGTCAGCGCTGCATGATTGGGCATGAGCATGGTGCCTGCGGCATAGGCGGTGGATGACGGGATTCCACCCATAGCTACGATGGGCGAAACCTTCACGGTCGGCTGGCCGTTCACGTTCACCGCATTGCTGCTGATCGAATTGGTGCCCGCGCCACATCCCAGATCGAGTGTCGAGTTGCCCGCAAAGGTGATCCCGGTGTTGTTGCCACTCTCCTTGGCAAGGAAACATACCTTGCCATCGGAAACGACCGCCGCCCGGGCCTCAGCGGCCACGGTGGACGTAGACATTCCAAACAGGGCCATCAAGGCCGTGGGCTGAGTGCTGGCCAAACGGACATACATTGCCGAGGTGTAAGTGGTGCCACCACTGGTAGTATAAGCCCCCGGCGTTATCGTGGACGTGGCTCCCGGGACAAGAGCATTCTGTGTCAGCGCCTTGTTCGCCTGAGCGGTCGCAGCGCTATTGCCTTGGCTCTGGTAAAGCGAATAGGCGCCTGCCATCGCCGCCGAGTCAGCCTCCCGCTGCAATTCCCGCTTCACATGCGAAAGCTGCATGGTGTGGACGCCAAGCCCCGCCGCTCCGATCATGACGGGAAGCGCCAGCGCCGTCAGCATGAGCGCATTGCCCCGGGCGTCAGACCAAAGCGTGCGAAGACGGGACAAGCAATTGAGCAATGGCATCGTCAGCTCCTCGGCTTTAGCTCGTGACATAGGCTCTGCGCGTTTCGGACAGCGCGATCGTCTTGCTGCCGAGCAGGAAGTTGATGGTGACATTGTAGCCCATCGTTATGGTGACATAATTGGGCTTCGAACTGGTCGTGAACGTGACGGTCGGCGCAACGATGTTGGCCGAGTTCATCCCGAACTGCTTTGACGCTATTCTTGCCTGTATGTCGGCCTCACTCGGCTTGGGCCACGTCGTTGCATAACGCGCGGCATCCTCGACAGTGCTCCTGAGCCCAGCCTGCGCATAAAAGAGTATCCCGAGCGCCGGAATCCCGATCAGCATGCCCAGCAGGACAGGCGCTACAAGCGCGAATTCGAGCACACCGGCGCCACGGCAATCGCACGCAAGCTGATGAAGAAGGCGAAAAAACCGTGTCATTGGATTCTCAGAACCCCCGTCGCCGATATCGGCACGACGCCATTCGAGTTGGCCAGCATCTTCGCCAGCGAACCCAGCGCAAAGGATGGCGTGAAGGTCGTTGAAATCTGAATCTGCGTGTAGCGCGCTGTTTCGCCAGAGGCGCAGGGATTGGCATTGGTGGTCCAGGTTGTTGCCGTGCCCCCGCACTCAAGTGTCTGGGTGACTGTAACGGCACTGGTCGGCACATTCGCCTGCGCTGCCGCCTGCGCCTGAATGTCGGTTGCGACAACGTCGGTCCCGCCCATCCATGACATCTCCAGACCGCGATTGACGGCTTGTTGGATTTTCATCTTGGCCGCGCCGTAACGGGCCGCATCGACCGTGCCCATGAGGATGATGGCCAGGAATGGCGCGACCAGCGCCGTTTCTACAAGGGCGATGCCTGATGTGTCGGCCCGGAAAGCGGTCAACAACGCCCGGACGGACGCCCGATCGGCGGCAGACGTGGGGCAACGCGGCGAACCAGCGCTCGCCTCACTGCCCAACAATCGGCCAAATATAGAAGGACGCATTGAAAATCCCCTTCGCTCGGGGATTTTCTACTCAACACATGCTGTTCATTTGCCTAAACAACATGGTTAATCATCTGCTAAGATGCTGTTTATGCTTCGGTATATATCCGAGGGTATATTAATTAACAGTAAAGAGGCGAGGGAAATATGAAGGCATGGCTGTTCGTTGCAGGCGCTCTTCTGCTCGCGGGTTGCGGCCGGAAGGAAGACATGGGTGAACATCGTGCGAAAGATACGCCAGTCGCGGAAACGCCCATTTTGAACCAGCAGGCGGATCATGACGAACCAGCAAATGTCGCTGACGCGCCAACCCCGCAACCTCCCCCGGAAAGAGTGAACACCGCACCGCTCAGCAACGAAACGCGCTATCGCGCTCTGGGAACCGAACCCTTTTGGGCGGTAACGGTCAAAGGCTCGGTTGCCACGCTGGAGCGCCCGGACAAGGCGCCCGTTCATGTCTCCGTCAACCGGACGGATGACGGTCGCGCCGTGCGGTATCTGGCGGACGGATTTTCGATGACCGTGACGGACGGACCATGCAACGACGGCATGAGCGATGCGCATTGGGCCGATCGCGTCGCGCTGTCTTTTGGCGAAGGAACTTTGAAGGGCTGCGGCGGAGTGCGCGAAGACTTCTAATCCGTCCGCATCGCCTCTGCCACCAGCGCTTCGGCCTCCATTAGCAAGGCATCTTCGGCCGCCGCCTGCGCGACCTGTTCGCGGCCGATCAGGATCAGCACCGGCACCGCCAGCGGGCTTACTCTATCCAGATCGATATGCAGCATCGTTGCCGATGCCCGATCGATCAGGTCTCCCAGCCGCCCGACATCCGTCATGCGCGCGCGGGCGTCGGCCCAGGCAGCCTTCAACAGCAAATGATCCGGCTGATATTTGCGCAGAACGTCATAGATGAGGTCGGTCGAGAAAGTGACCTGTCGCCCGGTCTTTCGCTTGCCAGGATGCTGACGCTCGATCAGGCCAGCTATGACCGCGACGTCCCGGAAAGCGCGCTTCAACAGGCTCGATTGTTCGACCCATTCGACAAATTCATGATCCAGAATGTCGGCGGAAAACAGGCTCTGCGGGTCCGTCACGGGTTTGAGCCCGTAGACGGCGAGCGCATAGTCATTGGATACGAAACCCAGCGGCATCAAACCCTGCGCATCCATCCGGCGGGTGAGCAGCATGCCGAGCGACTGATGCGCATTCCATCCTTCAAAACTGTAGCAGATCAGATAATGCCGCCCCTCGTGTGGGAAGGTTTCAATCAGCAGCTGCCCCGGCTCCGGCAGGGCTGAGCGATATTTCTGCACCTCCAGCCACTCCCGCACATCATCGGGAAAGCGGTGCCATTCCTCCGGCTCGGCCAGAAAATGCCGCACCCGGTCGGCTAGCCGCGTGGACATTGCCATCCGCGTCCCACCCCATGCCGGGACCCGCGCCTGCTTCGACGTCGCGCGCACGACCAGGTCGGTGACATCCATCCGCACCACCTCCAGCGCAAGACCTGAAAAGAAGAAGCTGTCGCCGGGCCTCAGCGTCGCGGCGAAACCCTCCTCCACCGTCCCGAGCTTGCGGCCGTTAGCAAACCGGACGTCCAGCACCGGCTGGTCGACGATGATCCCGGCATTCATACGATGCTGCTGAATGAAGCGCGGGTGCGACACGCGCCATATCCCGTCCGCATCATGGGTTAGTCGCTTGAACCGGTCATAAGCGCGCAAGGCATAACCGCCCCCTTCGATGAAGTGCAGGACGTTGGCAAAGCCCTCATCGGTGAGCGCACTGTAGGGGGTGGCTGATCGGATTTCCTCCAGCAACTCTTGTTCCGCGAACGGCGCGGCGCAGGCGAGCGCCATCACATGCTGGGCCAGAACGTCAAGGCTGCCGGTACGAAAGTCATCGGCATCCCGCTCCCCCGCCTCCACCGCGTCGAGCGCTGCCCGCGCCTCTAGATATTCAAAGCGGTTGCCGGGAATGATGATGGCCTCGCTCGGCTGGTCCAGCCGGTGATTGGCGCGGCCGATGCGCTGGAGCAGGCGGGACGATCCCTTGGGCGCGCCCATCTGGATCACGCAATCGACATTGCCCCAATCGACGCCCAGGTCGAGGCTCGCGGTCGCGACGAGCGCGCGAAGCCTGCCATCGGCCATCGCATTTTCCACCTTGCGCCGGGCCTCCACCGACAGGCTTCCATGATGGATGCCGATGGGCAGGTTCGCCTCATTCGCGGTCCACAATTCCTGGAAGATCAGCTCGGCAAGCCCCCGCGTATTGCAAAAGACCAGCGTCGTCTGCCGCCGTTCGATTTCGGTCATCACCTGCTTTGCGGCATATTTGCCGGAATGGCCCGACCAGGGGATGCGCCCTTCCGGAATCAGGATTGCGACATGGGGATCAGCGCCCTGCTCCCCCATGAGCGGCGTCACACTGTTGATGTCACCGTCGGGCGCGAGCCAGGCCCGATAGGCGTCGACATCCGCCACGGTCGCGGATAGCGCGACGCGGCGCAGTCCGGGATTGATCCTCTGCAACCGCGCGAGCGACAGGCTGAGCAGATCGCCGCGCTTTTGGGTGGCAAAGGCGTGGACCTCATCAATGATCACCGTCTTGAGCTGCGCGAACATCAGGAAGCTGTCGGGATAGCTCAAGAGCAGCGATAGCGATTCAGGCGTGGTCAGCAGTATCTGCGGCGGTCGCGCCCGCTGCCGCGCCTTGCGATCCGAAGGCGTGTCGCCGGTGCGCGTCTCGACCCGGATCGGCAGGTCCATCTCCTCGATCGGGGTAAGCAGATTGCGGCGCACATCGACCGCCAACGCCTTCAGCGGCGACACATAGAGGGTGTGGAGACCCTCGGCCGGTTCTTCGATCAGGTCGGCAAGCGTAGGCAGGAACCCCGCCAATGTCTTTCCCGCCCCTGTAGGCGCCACCAGCAGCGCATGATCGCCGACACGTGCGGCTGCCAGCATGTCCATCTGATGACGACGCGGCGACCATCCGCGCGCGGTGAACCATTGCTCCAGCGGTTCGGGAAGGCGTTGGTTCATATCGATAGATGTAGGAACGCGCGCAGCCCCTGTCACGATCCCCGCGCGATGTCATGGCGATAACATAATTGCCGGAATGGCTGATCTCTTTCCCCTCGAAAGGCGTTACACTCCTGGCATCATAAAGAGGCGGCAAAGGCCGCAAACGCAGGAGAAACAGCGATGACCGGCGAGACAGAGGCCGACCTTTCCGGGGCCGAGCCCCCGCGCAAGCGCCGACGCGCCAAGCCAGCCATTATGGAAATCGGTGGACGCAAGCTGAAGCCCGCGACGCTGATGATGGGCCATGGCTATGACCCGATGCTGTCGGAAGGATCGCTCAAGCCGCCCATATTCCTCACCTCCACCTTCGCTTTCGAAAGCGCCGCCGCAGGCAAGCGGCACTTCGAAGGCGTCACCGGGATCAGGCCCGGCGGCGCGGAAGGATTGGTCTATTCCCGCTTCAACGGCCCCAATCAGGAAATCGCCGAAGACCGGCTGGCTGTGTGGGAAGAAGCGGAAGACGCCCTGCTTTTTTCCAGCGGCATGTCGGCAATCGCGACCACGCTGCTCGCCCTCGTCCAGCCCGGCGATGTGATCGTCCATTCCGCGCCGCTTTATGCCGCGACCGAATCGCTGATCGGCCGCATTCTCGGCAAGTTCGGGGTGCAATGGCTCGATTTCCCGGCCGGTTCTACGGAGGAGGAAATCAGCGCGGTTATCGAACGGGCAAAATCGCTCGGCCGCGTCGCGCTCATCTATCTGGAGAGCCCGGCCAACCCCACCAATGTGCTCGTGGATGTGGAGGCGGTCGTGGCCCGCCGTGACCATCTCTTCGCCGGAGAGGCGCATTTGCCTCCGGTTGCGATCGACAACACCTTCCTCGGCCCGCTCTGGCACCACCCGCTGGCCCATGGCGCGGACCTCGTCATCTACAGCCTCACCAAATATGCGGGCGGCCATAGCGACCTTGTGGCGGGCGGGGTTCTGGGGCCAAAAGACCTCATCAACACCATCCGGCTGATGCGCAATACGATCGGCACGATCCTCGACCCGCACAGCGCCTGGATGCTGCTCCGCAGTCTCGAAACGCTGGAGTTGCGCATGAGCCGGGCTGGCGAAAATGCGGCGAAGGTCTGCGCCTGGCTGAAAGACCAGCCGCAGGTGGAAAAGGTCGTCTATCTTGGCTTCCCCGAAACGGAACGTCAGGCGGACATCTACAACCGCCACTGCACGGGCGCGGGATCGACCTTCTCGCTTTATCTGAAGGGTGGTGAGGCTGAGGCTTTCGCCTTCCTCGATGCGCTGAAGATTGCCAAGCTGGCCGTCAGCCTTGGCGGCACGGAGACGCTCGCCAGCCACCCGGCGGCCATGACGCACCTGTCCGTGCCCGCCGAGCGCAAAAAGGCTCTGGCGATCACCGACAATATGGTGCGCATCTCGATCGGCTGCGAGGATGCCGACGACCTGATCGCAGACTTCGCGCAGGCGCTGCAGGCCGTGGGATGAGCGGCAGTCGACCTTTAGTCCTGGTCGGGCAGCCACTGCTGGCGCCGTTGCTGAATATCCTTTCACCCTTCTACGACGCCCGGCCGCTGTGGGAGGAGGAGGCCCAGCGGCAAGCCGATGCCAAGGCCATGGTCTGGGCTGGCGAATTCCCGCTTTCCGTGGCTCTGCTCGACGCCATGCCGCAGCTCGGTCTCATCGCCTGCTTCACCGTCGGCTATGACGGCATCGATCTGGAAGAGGCGGAAAGGCGCGGCATAGCCGTCACGCATGGCGCGGATGCCAATGCCGAGGACGTTGCGGACCATGCGATCGGCCTGATGCTCGCGCAGCGGCGTGCGATCGTAGAAGGCGACCGGCAATTGCGCGCGGGCCTTTGGACAGCAGAATCAGACCGGCTTACCCGTTCCATGAATCAGACCCGGCTTGGCATCGTCGGTATGGGGCATATCGGGCAGGCTGTCGCCCGGCGAGCGGAAGCGATGCGGATGCAGATCGGCTGGTGGGGTCCGCGCGACAAGCCCGGCTTGCCCTGGCCGCGATCCGAAAGCCTGAAGGCTCTGGCACAGGACAGCGACATATTGCTGGTCGCGGCCCGCGCCGACAGCAGCAATCGTGGGATGATCAGTGCCGGCGTCATGGATGCAATCGGTCGCGACGGGCTGCTCGTCAATGTCGCGCGCGGGCAATTGGTGGATGAAGAGGCCTTGAGGCAGGCTTTGCGTGAGGGAAGACTGGGCGGAGCGGCACTTGATGTGTTCCGGCAGGAACCTACCCCCGCCGACATCTGGAAGGACGTGCCCAACTGCGTCCTGACGCCACATATCGGCGGAGCCACGCAGGAAGCAGTCGCGCGCATGGCCGCGATGGTACTGGCGAATCTGGAGGCCTTCTTCGCGGGAAAAGCTCTACCCAACCGGGTCCGTTTTCACTGAGCCTGCACCTAGAGCATGATCCGAGCCAGCAGATGATGCCATCTGCTTCGAAAATGCTCTACGCCCAGTCCACCCGCGTCCACCCGCGCTTCGCCGCCAGTCTGGCGAGCGGCTTATGCGGATTGGAAGCGAAAGGCATGTCGGCGAACTCCAGCATGGGCGCATCGGACACATGGTCGGAATAGGCCCGGATCTGCGCATGGTCACGGTCGATCGCTTCCGCCGCCATCCACGCCTTGATCATCCGCAGCTTGCCGGTGTCGTAGCAATTCTCGCCCGCAATTTTCGCGCGCACATAACGCAGGTCCTGGCTCAAATGGTCGGTCGCGATCACCGCGTCGAACCCCAGCCTGCGGGCGATCGGCTCCACATACAGGCGGTAGGATGCGGTGGCGAGCACCAGCCGGTATCCATCGGCCCTGTCCCGTGCGATCTGGTCGAGGGCGCCCATGCGGACATTGGTCGCAACAACCTTCGCGGCATAGCTTTCAACATGCGGCATCAACTTGGCGCGCTCGACATTGAAACCGATCATCAGCGCCTGATTCAGCTCCTTCAGTCGCTGCCGACTGATGAGCCTCATCACATAGGCGAGCATCAGCAGGATGACGCAGGGCAGCAGCACCAGCCGCCATGGGGCCAAGCCTTTTGAAACATGTATCAGGAAGCCCGTATAGGTGCCCGAAAAGGTCACCGTGCGGTCCATATCGTATATTGCCAGACGGTGCGTCATGCCGTTTCCGAAACTTTTGCGCCTTGCTATCGTTCTACCGTGCGGATGGGCCGTTTCGGCTTGCCGTGCAACCGATAATGGACCACTAAACCGCCTTGATGAACAAAGCCGCCGATCTTGCCGAAGAAACGCGCGATGGCGGTGCTGTCATTCGGCTTCTCGGGCATTTTTCCATTGCCTGCCTGGGCGATCTGCCCGCCCGCCTCGACGCGGTGGCGGGGCCGGTCGCTGCCATCGACCTGTCCGGCATCGACCATATGGACACGATCGGCGCCTGGACGGTCCACCGTACCGCGAAAAGGCTGAGTTGCGAGCTTACCGGCAGCAATGAAGATGCGCGACGCCTGATCGAGGCCGTAGGAAAGCTGGACGAGCCGGTCAACATCAGGCCCGACTATGTTCCCCCTCTTCAGCGCGTCGTCGGCCAGATCGGCGAAGCGGTGGTCAACTCCTTCACCACGCTTCTCGGCCTCCTTGGCTTTTTCGGCGCGACCTTGGTCGCGAGCTGGAACGTCATCCGGCATCCCAGCAAGTTCCGTGTCAACGCCGTCGTGCAGCGGTTCGAGGTCGTCGGCGTCTCCGCGCTCGGCATCATCGGCCTCATGAGCTTCCTGATCGGGATCGTCATCGCCCAGCAGGGATCGGTGCAGTTGCGCCAGTTCGGCATGGAGATGCTGACGATCAACCTCGTCGGCCGCCTGACCTTCCGCGAACTCGGTGTACTGATGACGGCGATCATGGTCGCGGGCCGATCCGGCTCAGCCTTCGCCGCGCAGCTCGGCACGATGAAGCTGACCGAGGAAGTGGACGCGATGCGCACCATCGGCGTGTCGCCCATGGAGGCGCTGGTGCTCCCCCGGACGCTGGCGGTTGTCATCATGATGCCGCTGCTCGGCTTCTATTCCTCCATCGTCGCGGTAATCGGCGGCGGGTTCCTGTGCGCCGTCTCGCTGGACATCCCGCCGATCACCTTCATCCAGCGGTTGCGAGAGGTGGTGCCGATCACAGACCTTTGGGTTGGCCTGCTAAAGGCTCCCGTCTTCGGTATCATCATCGCGCTTTCCGGCTGCTTCCAGGGGATGCAGGTGAAGGGCAACGCTGAGGAAGTCGGGCTGCGAACCACGGCTGCCGTTGTCCAGGCGATCTTTTTGGTGATTGTGATCGATGCGTTTTTCGCTGTCTTCTTCACTTGGCTAGGGTGGAACTGATGGCCGAGGAAGAAGAAGCGGCCGCCGAAGAGGCGCGCGTCGACAATGCCGTCGCAAAAAGCGAGATCGCCATCTCCGTCAGGGGCCTTAAGAACAGCTTCGGCGATCAGGTCGTGCATGAAAATCTCGACCTCGACGTGCGCAAGGGCGAGATATTGGGCGTCGTCGGCGGCTCGGGCACCGGCAAGTCGGTATTGATGCGCTCGATCATCGGCCTCCAGACACCTGACGAAGGCGAAATCCACGTATTTGGCGAATCGATGATCGGCCGCCTGGATGACGAGGCGCTGGCCATCCGCAAGCGCTGGGGCGTGTTGTTCCAAGGCGGCGCGCTCTTCTCCACCCTTACGGTGGCTGAAAATGTCGAGGTGCCGATCCGCGAATATTATCCCAATATCGGGCCGCAACTGCGCGACGAGATCGCCGCCTACAAGATCCGGCTGACGGGTCTCCCCGCCGAAGCTGGTCCTAAATATCCCGCCGAGCTTTCAGGCGGCATGAAGAAGCGGGCGGGCCTAGCCCGCGCGCTGGCGCTCGACCCCGACCTGCTGTTTCTTGACGAACCCACTGCCGGGCTAGATCCGATCGGCGCAGCGGCCTTCGACGATCAGACGCGCAAGCTTCAACAGACGCTTGGCCTCACCGTCTTCCTCATTACCCATGACCTCGACACGCTATATTCCATCTGCGACCGCGTAGCGGTGCTGGCGGACAGAAAGGTCATCGCGGTCGGCACCATTGATGAACTATTGGCGACCGATCACCCTTGGATTCAGGAATATTTCAACGGTCCTCGCGGCCGCGCCGCGACGGCGGCCGTGACCCGCGAACGGGAAAAGACGGCGGCACAGCCATCGGACGGAAGGCGATAATATAATGGAAACCCGCTCCAACCATGTGCTGGTGGGCACGGTCACATTGCTGCTGCTGGCGGCGATCATGGTCGCCGCCTTCTGGTTCTCTCGCCTCTCCGAAGGCGACAACATGGAATATGACATCTTCTTCAAACAGTCGGTGAACGGCCTCGCCAAGGGGTCGAGCGTCAATTATTCCGGCGTTCCTTCCGGACAGGTCGAAAAGATCGAGCTGTGGAAACGTGACCCCAGCTTCGTAAAAGTGCGCATTTCGGTGAAGGAAGGCACGCCCGTTCTTCAAGGCACCACCGCCACCATCGCGGGCGTCGGCTTCACCGGCGTCAGCGAGATCGTGCTGGACGGCGCCGTAAAGGGTGCGCCGCCCATCGGCTGCCCCGAGGAAAATCCCCTGTCCGCCTGCCCCGACGGTATCCCGGTCATTCCGACCAAGCCAGGGGCGCTTGGCGAACTGTTGAACAACGCGCCGCAACTGCTGGAGCGACTCTCAACCCTGACCGAGCGTCTGACCGAACTGCTGAACGACAAGAACCAGCAATCGATCGCGGGCATCCTCGCCAATGTCGAACGCGTATCGGGCGCCCTCGCCGATCGCAGCCCGGAGATTGCAGCCACCCTTGCCGAAGCGCGCATCGCGGTCCAGCGCACGGGCATAGCGGCGGAACAGATCGGCAAGCTCGCCGCTACCACGGACTCGATGCTGACCGACGAAGGCAAGCCGCTGATGGCCGACTTGCGCAAGAGCGTGCAGTCCGCGACCCGCAGCATCGAAACGCTCGACAAGACGATCGCCGAAGCACAGCCGGGCGTGCGCGCGTTCAGCAACCAGACCATGCCGGAAGTCAATCAGCTGGTCCGCGACCTGCGGGAAATGTCGCGCGCCTTCCGCGGCGTTGCCGAAAAACTCGATCAACAGGGCGCGGGGTCGATCGTTGGATCGCCCAAACTGCCCGATTACAAGCAATGAGAGGGACAGCGATGACGTTCCACAAGAAGCCTGCCGCCCTTCCCCTCATGCTGGCGCTCGCCGCAGCGCTGTCAGGCTGCGTTTCCTTCGGCGGGAAGCCGCCGGAACGGCTGCTGTCACTTGACGCGGCGCAGAAGGTCGCTCCGGGCACGCTCCGCAGCGCCACCGCAGGGACAACCATCACCGTTGCCGACCCGGAGGCGCCCAAGCTCCTCGACACCGTACGCGTTCCGGTGCGCACGTCGCCCACATCGATCGCCTATGTCACCAAGGTGCAGTGGGCCGACACGCCGCGTCACCTGTTCCAGAAGCTGCTGTCCGAAACCATCGCCGCGAGCAGCAACCGTATCGTGCTAGATCCCGGTCAATATTCGGCAGATGCGGGCCAGCGCCTGATGGGTGACTTGGTCGATTTCGGCCTGGATGAAGCAAGCAACAGCGCGGTGGTCACCTATGACGCTATCCTCGCGGGACCCGGCGGCACCGCGATCGCGCGCCAGCGGTTCACGGCGAGCGCCCCCATAGGTGGCAAGATCGATGCGACGACCATTGGCGCTCCGCTTAACAGCGCAGCTAACAAGGTGGCTGCCGACGTCGCGGCATGGCTGGCGGCCAGCGGGCGCTAAGGGACGACACGCCATGCTGAACCTGTATCGGCATGGCGCATTCCGCCTTAGTCGAGGCTCTTGCTCACCTGCTCGGTAACGTCCTTCGACAGGCCCGGTTGACCCAATATTCTCTGTAACTCGCCGCGCATCAGGGCAGCCCTTCCCTCGTCGAAACGCCGCCACCGCCCCAGCGGCGGCACCAACCGCGCTGCGGTTTGCGGATTGAGCTTGTCGAGCGCGATGATGCAGTCGGCAACAAGTCGATAGCCCTTGCCCGAACGGTGATAGAACGCCCACTGGTTACCGGCGAACGCGCCAAAAAGCGAACGGACCCGGTTGGGATTGGCCAGGGTGAAATCCGGATGCCGCCCCAATTCCTCCACCAGATCGACGGTATCAGGGTGGGAAGCAAAAGCCTGCGTCTGGAACCACTTGTCGAGCGTCAGCGGATCATCCCGGTAGCGGTTATAGAAAATGTCGAGCGCCGCCTCCCGCTCGTCACTGCGGCCGTTGGCAAGGGTCGCGAGAGCCGATTGCCGCTCCGTCATGTTATCGGCTTCATCAAATTGGGAGAAGGCCAGCCCCGCTGCATCGGCCGCGCCTGAAGCGACCAAATAGACCAAGGCGCCGTTGCGCAGCTTGCGCGCGCCCTTCGCCGCCGAGGACAGCGAAAAGCCGTTCGCCCTGTTTCGCGCGTGCACGTCGCGCCAAAGGGGCTCCAACTCGCGGCCGATCCGGCGCTGCAACGCATCGCGTGCCTCATGGATGGCATCCGGATCGACCTGCGCCATCTGATCGCCCAGATAGGCTTCGCTCGGCAAGCGAATGGCTTCCGCGATGAACGCCCCATCAAGATGCGGGTCGGTGACGGTATCCCGGATCGCCGTGACGATTGCCGCCGCGTCCAACGCCTGTCCGGCGACATGGCCAACCAAGGCATTGACCATCAACTGCTGCATCGCTTCATAGCGGGCGAAGGGATCGTCATCATGCGCGGACAGGAAAGCCAGATCGGCTTGGCTCCTGTCTGTTTCGACGATCACCGGCGCTGAGAAGCCACGATTGATGGACAGAATCGGCGCAGCAACACAGTTCTTGAAGGTGAAGCGCTGCTGCTTCTCCGTCAGGATCAACAGCGTCTCGCCCGAACTTCCGCCGCTGCCGCGATCGAACAAGGCTGTCCGAAGCGGGAGGGCGAACGGAAGCTTTTCCGGCTGGCCCGGCGTCGGCGGCGTGCTTTGCTCCAACAGCAGCTCAGCGGTCTGGGTAACGGGGTCATGCGTCAGGCTCGCCCGGACATGCGGCGTTCCGGCCTGCTCATACCAGCGGCGGAACTGGGTAAGGTCCACCCCGCCCCCCTCTTCCATCGCCCGGACGAAATCCTCGCAAGTCGCCGCCTCGCCATCGTGCCGCTCGAAATAAAGGTCGGTCGCGGTGCGGAAGCGATCTGGCCCCAGCATCAGCGCGATCATCCTGATCAGTTCAGCGCCCTTGTTGTAGATGGTCGCCGTATAGAAGTTACTGATTTCCATGTAGGATTCCGGCCTGACCGGATGGGCTAGCGGACCTGCATCTTCCTGAAACTGCGCCGCGCGCAGCACCCGCACGTCCTCGATGCGCTTGACCGCCTCGCTACCCATGTCCGCCGAGAAGTTCTGATCGCGAAAGACGGTGAACCCTTCCTTCAACGACAACTGGAACCAGTCCCGGCAAGTGACGCGATTTCCTGACCAGTTGTGGAAATATTCATGCGCCACCACCCCTTCGACGCCGTCATAATCGGCATCCGTCGCGGTCTCGGGATCGGCCAGAATGTAGCGCGAATTGAAGATGTTAAGGCCTTTATTCTCCATCGCACCGAAGTTGAAGTCCGCCACGGCGACGATGTTGAAGACGTCCAGGTCATATTCGCGGCCATAGACGCGCTCGTCCCAAGCCATGCTGTTCTTCAACGCCTGCATGGCGTGGCGCGTGCGCGGCAAGTCGGCTTCCTTCACCCAGATGCCCAACTTCACCTCGCGTCCGCTCATCGTCACGAAGCTGTCGCTGTTGCAAGCAAGATCGCCAGCAACCAGCGCGAAGAGATAGCAGGGCTTGGGATATGGATCGGTCCATCGTGCCCAATGCCGCCCGCTGGAAAGTTCGCCCCGCCCGACCGGATCACCGTTGGAAAGCAGGATCGGATAGCGCGCCTTGTCAGCCTCCATTCGAACGGAATAGCGGGAGAGGATGTCCGGTCGATCCGGGAAGAAGGTGATCCGACGAAATCCTTCCGCCTCACATTGGGTGCAAAGCAGCCCGCCGCTGGCATAAAGGCCCATCAGCTTGCTGTTGTGCTCCGGAGCAAGCTCTACCAGTGTTTCCACCTGATGAACCCCGCCCGAAAGCGGGATAATCAAGGTGCCGCCGTCCATCTTCCACTCGTCAGGGCCGAGGGCGCGGCCGTCCACCTTTACTTCGACGGGCGTCAGTTCATCTCCGTCCAGCCTTAGCGCGCGATCATGCGCACCATTGCGGCTAACGTTCAGCCTTGCCCTTACCGTCGTGCGCGCGGGGTCCAAAAGGAAGTCCAGCTCAATCTCGGGGACGAGCCAGTCGGGCGGCCTATAGTCCTGACGTCGAACGACAATGGGCGCGGAAGCATTTGCAGATTGTATGTCAGCCATCGCGGCAATCTAAAGCATTTTCCAGGCAGGTGGTATCACCCGCTGGCCCGGAAAATGCGGAAAACAAGAGTTAAACCGAGCATTTCCGAGGCAAGGCGGCGTGCCTGCCGACTCAGACAGCGCCGCAATAAAAATAGAGCATGATCCCATGCAGTTTTGATCGGGTCATGCTCTGGGCAAGACCCTCGTCAGATGCCAGTGGCGCGCGGCGGATCATGCCACGCTTGCCTGTTCAGATGCGCTCTCCGGACAGTCGCTGACACAGCATGTCGAGCTGGTCGAGGGTCGAATAGCGCAACGACAGCGTGCCGCCCGCGCCCTCCCCATGTCCAATGTCCACTTTGACGCCAAGAATATCGGCAAGATGCTGTTCGAGCGCCGCGATATCGGGATCCTTGCTGACCAGTCCCGACGAGGCCCGGCCTCGCGGCGCCGCCCCTTCCCCCTTTTTCGAGCGGCGCACCAAGTCCTCGGTATCGCGCACCGACAGGCCCTTGGCCTCCACGGTCTTTGCGAGCGTCTCACAATCCGGCGCGCCGATCAGCGCCCGAGCGTGCCCCATCGACAGCTTCTGCTCAACGACCTGTTGCTGCACCGAAGCCGGAAGATCGAGCAACCGAATAAGATTGGCGATGTGGCTGCGCGATTTGCCAACGATCCGTCCCAGCGCTTCCTGGCTGTGATTAAAGTCCGCGATCAGCTTGCGATAGGCTTCCGCCTCTTCGATCGGGTTCAGGTCTTCGCGCTGGATATTCTCGACCAGCGCGATTTCCAGCGTTTCGGCTTCGTCAAAATCGCGGACGATAGCCGGGATGCGGTGCAATTGCGCACGCTGCGCCGCCCGCCAACGTCGTTCCCCCGCGACGATCTGAAATCCGCCACCATGGGGACGCACGATGATCGGCTGAATAACGCCGCGCTTGCCAATGCTATCCGCCAGCTCCGCCAAGGCACCTTCGTCAAAATGACGGCGGGGCTGCTCCGGATGCGGCTGGATCAAAGCGACTTCGATGCTCTGGATAGCCTTGGTCGAAGCGGAAACGGCCTGTGGTGCGACCGGCTCTTCTCTCGTTACGTCGCCCAGCAGCGCTGAAAGGCCCCGTCCCAGTCCATGGGGACGCTTGATAACCTTCAGCTTTTCATCATTCTCGTTGCTCAAGCCGCAACCTCCTGTGGGGGCAGACGCGAAATCAGTTCACGGGCGAGGCGCATATAGGCCTCCGAACCAGAACAGCGGAAGTCGTAGATGAGCGCCGGAACGCCATGGCTTGGCGCTTCTGAAAGCCGAACGTTCCGCGGAATAACCGTCGAGAAGACCAAGTCGCCCAGACAGGCCCGCACATCGTCCGCGACCTGATCTGTGAGGCGATTACGCCGATCATACATGGTCAGCGCCACACCCATGATCGAAAGCCCCGGATTGAAGCGGCCGCGAATGCGCTCCACCGTTTGCAACAGCTGGGACAGGCCTTCCAGCGCGAAGAATTCACACTGAAGCGGAACGAGCAGGGATTGGGCCGCCACCATCGCATTGATGGTCAGGAGGCCGAGCGAAGGCGGACAATCTATGAGGCAGATATCCCACCTACCGGCCTGCGCTTCGCTGAGCACCCGCTCCAGTCGGTGGGTCCGTTCCTCATATTCGATCAATTCGATCTCGGCCCCCGACAAATCCTGCGTAGCCGCGATGATATCGAGTTTCGGCACACGGGTCGGGAGGATCGCGTCTTCAATAGCGCAATTCCCGACGAGCAAGTCGTAGCTCGACCAGGTACGATCGGATTGATGGACCCCCAATCCTGTCGAAGCATTTCCCTGGGGATCGAGGTCGATCAACAACACTCTCAGGCCAGTAGCGGCAAGCCCGGTTGCCAAGTTGATCGCCGTTGTGGTCTTCCCCACCCCACCCTTTTGATTCGCAATGGCGATACGGATCATTTGCGACCTTTCTTGCCCCTTGGCGCTACCGACTGCGCTATGATGATTGCGCTTTCCGGGTCGGTGATGCTGCGTTCCACGTGAAACACACCTTGCCACGAGGATCGCGCCGCCTCCAGTTCATTCTGCGCATTACGCCCCTTTGGCAACACCCAAAGGGTTCGATTATCGGACAAATGGAGCGCCGAGGGGAAAAGGCGCTCCAACGGAGCGTAAGCGCGCGCACTGATTACCGCCGCCGCCTTTGAGGAAGCACCTTCCACTCGTCCGCCGTAAACTTGGGCATTCTTGATGCCGACACTGTCGATCACCTCATTCAGGAAATCTATTCTCTTACGCCGCGATTCTATCATCAGCACGGGCCGGTCGCTCAAGATGGCGATCACGATTGCGGGCAAACCCGCTCCCGATCCGAGGTCGATCCAAAGACCCTCACCCGCGCTATCGGCCAATGTGAGAAGCTGAGCCGAATCCGCAATATGCCTCGCCCAGACATGATCACGCGTGGACTCTGCAATCAAATTCTGCTGATCCATCTCGGACAGCAAGATTTGCACATAGCCGTCCAGCTTCTCCCATGTTTCACGTGAAACGGGGAAATGCTGCTCCAGCCATGCCTTCGCTTCATCCTCCGTCATGCGGCTCGACGCCGAACATGTACCAGCAACGCCGCCAAAGCCGCTGGGGTAATGCCCCGAATGCGGCCCGCAGCCGCCAGCGTATCGGGGCGAGCCTTATCAAGCCTCTCGATCATCTCGCTCGACAGTCCACCGATTGCCCCGAAGTCAAAGTCGGCCGGGATCGACACCCGCTCGTCGCGACGCAAGGCAGCAATCTCTGCCGCTTGGCGTTCGAGATACGGAGCGTAATGGGCGTCCTCCAGGATTTCGTCTCGCACACTCTCGTCCACTGATGTGAGCGACGGCGCCAAAGCGAACAGCAATTCCCGCTGGACTTCCGGAAACCGCGCCCATTCAAACAACGTTCTTCGCGAGCCATCCTGCCGGACATTCGCACCCGCGCGGGCAAGCTGAGTGGCGCTCAGCTGCTGCCCCAGCGCCTCATCCACACTGGCGCGCTGCGAAGCCCGCCGATCATAATGAGCGAGCCGATCCTCGCCCAATATGCCATGCACCCGACCAACGTCTGCCAGCCTACTCACGGCATTGTCCGCTCGAAGCCGCAATCGATACTCCGCCCGCGCAGTCAGCATGCGGTACGGCTCAGTCACGCCTTGCAGCACCAGGTCATCGACCATGACGCCGATATAACTGCTCGCCCGATCGAGGATCATCGGCGCATCACCCTTGGCACGCGCCGCCGCATTCACACCGGCAACCAGCCCTTGCGCCGCCGCTTCCTCATATCCCGTGGTGCCATTTATCTGCCCTGCGCAGAACAGGCCGGGGACCTCTCGCATTTCCAGACTGTGGTCCAATGCGCGCGGATCGATATGATCATATTCGACCGCATAGCCCGGCACCACAATCTCGGCACACTCCAGCCCCACCATCGACCTGACCATCTGCTCCTGTACATCGGCAGGCAGGGAGGTACTGATCCCATTGGGATAAACCAGATGGCTTCCCAGCCCTTCCGGCTCCAGAAAAATCTGATGCCCGTCACGATCGCCGAAACGGATCACCTTGTCCTCGATCGACGGGCAGTACCGAGGACCGCGCCCCTCGATCGCCCCGCTGAACAATGGCGAGCGCCCCAGGCCCCCACGGATGATCGCGTGGGTCGCCTCATTGGTACGCGTGATCGCGCAGCTCAACTGAGGAAGCTGCCGCCCTGCAGAGATGGCGGACATGGTCCAATCGCCACCGTCAGACGGCTGCTCCTCCAGCACCCCCCAATTTATCGATCGCCCATCCAGCCTCGGCGGGGTCCCAGTCTTCAGCCGCGCGATTGGCAGGCCCAGCCCACGAATCTGAACACCTAGTACCGTTGCCGCCCGCTCCCCGGTTCGACCGCCCGTCAGAGTCTCCTCGCCCCGGAATAATTTGCCGCCCAGAAATGTGCCCGTTGCCAACACGATGGCTGGCGCGGACAAGCGGCGTCCGTCTGCCAGCTCCATCCCATCAACCTCGCCATTCTTCAGCAGCAGCGCCGCAGCCTCACCCTCGATGATTTCGATCCCGCGCTGCGCATCGATCATGCGGTGAATGGCGGCCCGGTAATGTGATCGATCGGCCTGCACGCGCGGCCCCTGAACGGCCGCACCTTTGCTGCTGTTCAACATCCGATAATGTATCGCGGCGGCATCGGCGGCACGCGCTATCAAGCCATCCAGCGCATCAACCTCGCGCACCAAATGACCTTTGCCTAAACCCCCGATCGCCGGGTTGCACGACATCGCCCCCACCGTTGCTTTTTCGAAGGTGAGAAGCGCGACCCGCGCACCCTTGCGAGCAGCCGCAGCCGCCGCTTCGCACCCGGCATGGCCGCCGCCCACCACTATCACGTCAAAAGCTGTCTGCATGTCGGCGCCCTTATCAGAATTGGGGCCTCGCGGTCAAAACTGTTCCACGTGGAACAGCGGTCATTTGCCGATGCAAAATCCTGCAAAGAGCCGGTCGAGCATATGCTCGGTGCTTGCCCGCCCCGTCAGCGCGTCGATGGCCGCACGCGCATGGCGAAGCTCTTCAGCGACAATGAGAAGGTCCGACTGCGGCAAGGCGTTTTCCAAATGACCGACGAGCAGCGCAACACCCTCTCGCTGCCTTTCATGCAGGGCATATTCACACTCTCCGGGCAGCAACGCCGCCGCTCGCTCCAGAAGCAATGCGACGAGAGCTTCCATTCCCTCGCCCGTGACCGCCGATATGGGTAGCCCTCTGGCCACCGCGTACCGGTCACATTGGGCAGCAACAATCATTGCGTCGGCGCGCGGTGCTTCATCCGGATCGCCAAGCCACAAAATGATGTCGGCACTGTCCAGCGCCGCGCGAGCCCGGTCCATCCCCATCGCCTCAATAACGTCCGATGTCCCGTCTCTCAGACCGGCGGTATCGGTAAACAGAAAAGCCGTGCCGCCGAGCGCTGCGGGCACTTCTATGCGGTCGCGCGTCGTACCCGCCACATCGGACACAATCGCCGCCTCCCGCCCCACCAGCGCATTCAAAAGCGTCGACTTCCCCGCATTGGGCGGCCCAGCCAGCACCACCCGGATACCATCCCGCAAACGCTCGGCCGAAGGCGCACTTAGCGCCGACCGCACCTCATCAATGAGCGCAGCTATACCGGAGCCGATACGTTCCTCGGCCCCATGTTCAGGCACATCATCCTCATCGGAAAAATCGAGCGCTGCCTCTGCCATGGCGGAAAGATCAAGCAAGCTCCCTTGCCACTGCTCCAGCCGACGAGAAAAATGCCCCTCGGACATAAGCAGAGCCGCGCGCCGTTGCTGCTGGGTTTCGGCGGCGAGAAGATCGGCCAGCCCCTCCACCTCATTGAGATCCATGCGCCCATTCATGAAGGCCCGGCGGGTAAACTCACCCGGCTGGGCCTGCCGCACGCCTTCAAAGGACCTGAGCGCATCCTCCAGCCCCGCAATCACGGCCCGCCCGCCATGGCAATGCAGCTCCGCCAGGTCTTCGCCGGTCGCAGTGCCGGGGCGAGGAAACCAGAGAATGAGCGCACGATCGAGAGGAGCGCCGTTGCGCGGGTCTTTCAGCAAAGCCAGCCGCGCTCGCCGGGGTTCGGGAAGATGTCCCGCAAGCCCCTGCAAGGCGGCAGCAGCAGCAGGGCCACTTATCCGAATGACCCCAATCCCTGCCGGTGGCGCACCACTCGACAGGGCGAAAATCGTATCTGCCATTAACGGATCAGGACTTGTCGCCATTCTTCCCAGCAACGCCAGAAAGGCCGATGTCCATCATCTGCCGGAACAGGCGCATCCCCGCGTCCCCCAGAGGAGAAAAGCTCTTGAACATCGTTTCCATCTGTTCGGCGCTGGCGATGCCGTCAAAGCTGTCCAGCATGGTTTTCACATATTTGTCGTGAATGGGTGTGACATCGGGCAGGCCCAGAAAGGCCCGCGCCTCGGTTGGGGTGCAATCTACGTCGACCGTTACTTTCATCCTGCGCACCTTCAATTGCCAGCGATCGTCGTCATGCCGCAACATGGCCCCTGAACGCAAATAATTTGGGCACAGCAGCGTTGGCGGTTCTGCAAAAGCCGCTTATCCTCAAACACAGTGCAGCGAACGAAAGGACATCCGCCATGGGATCATTTACGCCGATTTCGACCCTTGAGGGCGATGCGCAATTCGACACCTATGTCGCTCGACCCGACGGAACCCCGCGCGGGGCGATTATCGTCATTCAGGAAATCTTCGGCGTGAATGAAGGCATTCGCCGCAAATGCGACAATTGGGCCACCCAAGGTTATCTGGCGGTTTCTCCCGACTTGTTCTGGCGCGACACCGCGCATGTCGAACTGGATGCAGACGTTCCGGAACAATTTCAGGCGGCAATCGGCCACATGCAAAAGCTGGATCAGGACCTCGCCATCTACGACATTGAATCAGCGATCAAATTCGCTCGGGCCGAACTGAGTGGCACAGGCAAGGTCGGCGTGGTCGGCTATTGCCTTGGCGGGCGACTGACCTTCATGGCCGCCTGCCGGACGGATGGCGACGCCTTTGTCGGCTATTATGGCGTGGGCATCGACAATCTTCTGGGCGAGCAGCATGCGATCGGCAAACCCGTCCTACTGCACATCCCCACCGCTGACGGATTCGTGCCGCCGGAAGTCCAGAAGACGATGCATGACGGCCTGAAGGACAATCGCCATGTAACCCTTCACGATTATGAGGGGCTGGACCATGGCTTCGCCGCTGAAATGGGCGCGCGCCGGGTCGAGGATGCCGCGCAACTGGCCGATCAGCGCACGGCCGACTTCTTCGCCACGCATCTCTGACCGACGCGCCGCCCATGACACGAGCTTGGCGCATGATCGTCCGCGCGACCGGTGGTCCGGAGGTGATCGAGCGGGAGTATTTCGATCCCGCGCCTCCGGCCGAGGGTGAGGTGCTGATCGCTCAAGATGCAATCGGCTTGAACTTCATCGACACCTATCATCGGTCGGGCCTCTACGAAGCATCGCTCCCCCTCACCCTCGGAGTCGAAGGCGCGGGCTATGTCGCGGCCTTGGGACCGGGTGTCAGCGGGCTGGCGATCGGCGATAAGGCAGGCTCGGCGGGCGGCATGGGCGCCTATGCCACCCATCGCACGGTCGCCGCCGACCGCGTCATAAGGATTCCAGACGAAATCGGCACGGATGAAGCCGCCGCGATGATGCTGAAGGGCATGACCGCCTGCTTCCTTGCGGAGGATATATTGCCGCTGCGGCAGGGTCAGGTCGCTCTCGTCCATGCAGCCGCGGGTGGCGTAGGTTCCGTGCTGGTGCCTTGGCTTCGGGACAAGGGCGTCGTGGTCATCGCCCATAGCGGTTCAGCAGAAAAGGCCGCAACCGTGCAAGCGGATCACAGCCTACACTGCCCGTTACCGGACCTCGCCGACCGGGTGCGCGCCCTGACGGAAGGTCATGGCGTGGACGTCGTCTATGATGGCGTGGGGAAGGATAGCTGGAGCGCTTCGCTTGGCTCGCTCAGGCGGCGCGGCATGATGGTGAGCTATGGCAATGCGTCTGGCCCAGTACCGCCGGTCAGCCTGCTGGAACTCAGTCGCGCTGGGTCCCTCTATGTGACCCGCCCCACCCTGTTCGACTATATCGTGACGCAGGAGGAACTGAAACATGTCAGTGACCGCCTGTTCGATCGCATGTTGAGGGGCGTCGTTCGCGCCCATATCGGCCAGCGTTTCGCCCTTTCGGAGGCTGCTGACGCCCACCGCGCGCTGGAAGGGCGACAGACCGTCGGTAGCACCATCCTGGTGCCATAGGCGCGCTGAAGAAGTCTGAAACGGGTTGAGCAGGTGACGGGCTCAAGCCCGCCCCTGCTCGCCTCAATCACACAAAGAGGGTCAGAATGCCGACCTGATGGTCGATAATACCCTCATAGATCATCTTGACGGCGACATAGATGATGACGGCCAGACCCAGATAAGCGATCCACCGGAAACGCTCGATATATTTGGCGATGATGTTCGCCGCGATACCCATCAGGGCAACCGACAGGATAAGCCCGATAATCAGGATGCCAGGGTGATCGCGCGCCGCACCCGCGACGGCCAGCACATTGTCCAGGCTCATCGACACGTCGGCAACGGCGACAGCCCAAGCGGCGGCTGCGAAGCTCTTGGCGGGACGCAGCCCCGATATGTCATCGTCGCTGGGATCGTCCGGCGTGTCCGCACCCCGCTTCGGGTGCAGTTCGCGCCACATCTTCCAGCTGACCCACAGCAGCAGCAGGCCACCAGCCAGGATCAGGCCGACGATCTGCATCAACTGCGTCACGACCAGGGCAAAACCGATACGCAGCACCAATGCGGCGATGATACCGATCATGATGACGCGCTGACGCTGCTGCACCGGCAGGCCCGCCGCCAATGCGCCCACGACGATCGCATTGTCGCCAGCCAGCAGGATGTCGATCATCAGCACCTGGCCAAAGGCCGACAAGGCAGCCGGAGAACCGATATTGCTGAAATCGTTGACGATGTGCCCCCAAATATCGGCGGGCGAACCCATACCCTGCGCGGCAGCGGCGGCAGTCGTAAGAAGGTCGATCATAACGGCCTGATATAACTCCGCTTACTGGTTCATCGAATCGAAGAAATCTTCGTTGGTCTTGGAATCCTTCATCTTGTCGAGCAGGAACTCCATTGCGTCGACGGTGCCCATCTGCATCAGGATGCGACGCAGCACCCACATTTTGGATAGCTTGGCCTTGTCGACCAGCAGCTCTTCCTTGCGCGTACCCGACTTGCCGACATCCAGCGCCGGGAAGATGCGCTTGTCCGCGACCTTGCGGTCCAGCACGATTTCCGAGTTGCCGGTGCCCTTGAACTCTTCGAAAATGACTTCGTCCATGCGGCTGCCAGTGTCGATCAGGGCCGTCGCGATGATGGAGAGCGAACCGCCCTCTTCGATGTTGCGCGCCGCACCGAAGAAGCGCTTGGGACGCTGAAGCGCATTGGCGTCAACGCCGCCCGTCAGCACCTTGCCCGACGAGGGCACGACGGTATTGTAGGCACGACCGAGGCGGGTGATCGAATCAAGCAGGATCACCACATCCTTCTTATGTTCCACGAGGCGCTTGGCCTTTTCGAGCACCATTTCGGCGACTTGGACGTGCCGCTGCGCGGGTTCATCGAAGGTTGAGGAAACCACCTCGCCCTTCACGCTACGCTGCATGTCGGTGACTTCTTCCGGGCGCTCGTCGATCAGAAGGACGATCAGGAAGACTTCGGGATGATTGTCGGTGATCGCCTTGGCGATGTTCTGGAGCAGGACGGTCTTACCGGTGCGCGGCGGCGCGACGATCAGGGCGCGCTGGCCCTTGCCCTGTGGCGAGACGATGTCGATGACGCGGGCCGACTTGTCCTTGACCGTGGGGTCGAGCGTGTCGAGCACCAGCTTCTGGGTCGGATAGAGCGGCGTCAGGTTGTCGAAGTTGACGCGATGCCGGACGACATCCGGGTCATCGAAGTTGACGGAGATAAGCTTCGTCAGCGCGAAATAACGCTCGCCATCCTTGGGCGCGCGGATTTCGCCTTCCACCGTATCACCCGTGCGCAGGCCGAACTTGCGGACCTGATTGGGCGACACATAAATGTCGTCGGGACCGGCAAGGAAGTTCGCTTCGGGCGAGCGCAGGAAGCCGAAGCCATCGGCCAGCACCTCGATCGTGCCCTCACCCATGATCTGCTCGCCATTTTCCGCCTCAGCCTTGAGGATCGCGAACATCAGGTCCTGTTTGCGCAGGGTCGATGCGCCTTCGACGCCCAGTTCTTCCGCCGTGGTGACCAGGTCGGCGGGTGATTTCTTCTTGAGGTCTTTAAGGTGCATTCGACTTAAGTCCGATGACGAGAGATGAAGATTGGAAATACGAAAAAGGAGAGTCGCCCGGTATGGAAAACACGGGACTCCGGCGCTGGACGGCCGGGATAGACCGTCCGCGTTTAGCGATCAGCCCCCCCCAAAGTCAAGGTGTCGCTTGGCCCTGCCTTGCTGGAAATGCTGGCTCCCGCCGCCTTCGTCGGCAAATGGTGCAGCAGTTGCGGCAATGGACCGGCCTTGACGATCCATGCTATGACTTGGCGCTCTAGCTGAAGAGGCGAAGGGTATGAGAAGGCCTTATCTCGTCCCTGCAATGGCCATGCTGATGATGTGCCCGCCCGCCGCGGGGCAGCCGGTCCCTGCGGCCGATCCGCCCGCCGTGGTCCGCACCCTCTCAACCAGTGACGACCGCGTCTCCATCCCCATCCACATCGATGGACGCGGCCCCTGGAACTTCATCGTCGATACCGGATCGCAGCGCACCGTCATCTCCCGTGATCTTGCCGATCGCCTCTCCCTGCCCGCCCGCCGCCATGTCACCATCGTCAGCATGGCGGGTCGCCAGGAAACGCGCACCGTCGCTGTTCCGCGGCTCGGCTATGGCGCGGAAACGGTCGATGACATCGAAGCGCCCGTGCTGGAGGGGGACCATCTCGGCGCGGCTGGGCTGCTCGGGCTCGACAGCCTGCATGCCAAGCGCCTCCTCCTGAATTTCCGCACCGGCCGAATGGAAATCGGCGCCAGCCGTCCCTCATGGCGGGACCCCAACGCCATCATCGTCGAGGCACGGCGCCGCAAGGGGCAGCTGATCCTGCTGCATTCCGACGCCAACGGGTTGAAGGTCAACATCATCCTCGACACCGGCACGCATCTAAGCGTTGGCAATCTCGCCCTGCGCGACAAACTGATCCGCAAGAAACGCGCCCCGGCGATGAGCGAGATCAGCCTGATGAGCGTAACCGGCGAGACCCTGACGGGTCAGCTTGGACGCATCGGCAGGATCCGCATGGGACCCATCGTCTTGACCGACCTGCCAGTCATGTTCGCCGATGCCCAGCCGTTCAGCGAACTTGGGCTGAAGGACAAGCCGACCCTGCTACTGGGCATTCAGGCCCTCAGAATGTTCGATCGCGTCGCCATCGACTTCGGCCGGGGCAAGGTCGATTTCCTGATGCCGGACGCCAGCGCGCTTGATCCTCGGCGCTTTGCCGGAGCGCCCCGTCAAGCCGGTTAGAGCACTTTAGAGCCTCTTACCCTTATCTCCATCACTCAACTCCGTTCGGGCTGAGCTTGTCGAAGCCCTCTTCTTTCTAAAGGGAAGCAGAACCCTCGGCAGGCTCAGGGCGAACGGTAACGGGGGGAGTGCCGATTTAGGGATCAATACCCTAGCGCGGCGCAGTCCGCTGCCTGTCGCGGCCGAGCACCTGATCGATCCATTGCTGGTCCAGCTTTGGCGGCGCCGTCCGGGCAGGAGGCGCCTGATCGACCGACTGATCGTCTTGCTGGGGCTCCTGATCCTGCTGCTGCTGCTGCGGGTCCTGACTGATCGGCAATCCATTTTCATCGACCATCATGCCCCCACCCGTTCCATTATCGGGCTGGCCATAATAGGCCTCGTCGTCGGGCTCCAACTGCCATTCGGGCAGCGTCACCTGCGTCTCGAACTGCTCGACCGGGCGGCGGCCAACGGCGACCTTCATATAGTCGGCAAAGGCGTGCGCGGGCGCGCGGCCACCCTGCAAAACACCCACCGGCCGCGCATCGTCCCTGCCCATCCAGACGCCCGTCGTGATCCCGCTGGAAAAGCCCAGGAACCATCCATCCTTGTTGCTGCTGGTGGTGCCCGTCTTGCCCGCGACCGGCCTGCCAATCTGCGCCGCCTTGCCCGTGCCCGTGCTGACCGCCGTCTGCATCAGATCCGTCATCCCCGCCGCTACCCAGGGCGCGACAAGCACCCGGCTGGTATCATCCTGATGCTGGTAGAGCATCCGCCCATCGGCCGTTGTCACCTTGGTGATGCCATAGGGCGTCACCGCCACGCCCTTGCGCGCGATGGACGCAAAGGCGCGCGTCATGTCGATCAGGCGCACGTCGGACGTGCCCAGCACCATTGAGGGATGCGTATTGATCGGCGTCGTCACGCCAAAGCGCCGCGCCATGTCCGCCACGGTCGGAAAGCCCACTTCGACCCCCAACTGCGCCGCAACCGTGTTGATGGAGTAAGCGAAGGCCGTCCGAACATCGATGTCGCCAGAATAGCGGCCCGAACTGTTGCGTGGGCTCCATCCGTTGATCGTCACCGGCTTGTCCGTGACACCGGTATCAGGCGTATATCCCGCCTCCAGCGCCGCCATATAGACGAATATCTTCCAAGCCGAACCCGGCTGTCGCGTGGCTGTCGTCGCCCGGTTATAGTTGGACGTCACATAGTCGAGCCCCCCGACCATCGCCCGCACCGCGCCATCGCGATCGAGCGAAACCAACGCCCCCTGCGCACCCCCCGGCACGTTGGCCTGAATCGCCGCCGTCGCTGCCTCCTGCATGCCCAGATCGATGGTGGTATAGACTTCCAGCGGTTCATTGGGCTCATCCACCAGCACATCAAGCTGCGGCAATGCCCAGTCGGTAAAGTAACGCACGCTGTTTTGCGGAGGCTCCGGCGCCATCTTGACGTCGTTCAGGTCGATACTCGCCCGCTGCGCCGCGCTGATCGCGCCATTTTCCTGCATCAGTTCCAGCACGACGCCCGCACGGCCGATCGCCGCTTCGGCATCGGCGGTGGGCGAATAGCTTGACGGCGCCTTCACCAGCCCCGCGATGATCGCCGCTTCCGGCAGACTAAGCGCCGCGGCAGGATGACCGAAGAATTTACGGCTTGCGGCGTCGATGCCATAGGCGCCGCCGCCGAAATACACCTTGTTGAGGTACAGCTCCAAAATCTGCCGCTTGGAAAATTTCCGCTCCAGCGCCAGCGCCAGGATCATTTCCCGAACCTTGCGGCCCCAACTATAGCTGTTGTTGAGGAAGATGTTGCGCGTCACCTGCTGGGTGATGGTCGACGCACCCTGCCAGCGGCGGCCCTTGCCCCGATTCTCCAACGCCACCCAGGTCGCGCGCGCCATGCCGATCGGATCGACGCCGGGATGCAGGTAAAAGCGCCTGTCCTCCGTCGAAACCATCGCATCGACCATCACCGTCGGTATCTGGTCATAGGACAGCCAGCGGCCAAAGCTCGGCCCCAGCGACACGATCACGCTGCCGTCGGCGGCATGGACACGGATCATCTGTCCATTGGGCGATGATTTCAGCGATTCATAATCGGGCAGCGACTGGTAGGCGATCACCACCGCCACGACGATCGCGAACAAAGCGCCCACCGTCGCGACCAGTCCGAACTTGATGCCCCGGATCAGCCACCGCTTCGCGCCCCCGGGCGTGTCCTTGCTCTTGCCTGCTCGTGCCATCTACATCGCCCGGATACGCGCTAAGGGATCAAGCCACCAGCGCAAAACGGACGCTGACAACCCTGTGATCTTGGTTCTCAAGAGAAGCGACGCTTTACCGGCGATGAATGATTATTCAACCTCGTTGCGCGGCTTGAAGTCCAGCGACGCACTGTTCATGCAATAGCGCAGGCCGTTGACGCCCGGACCATCGGGAAAGACATGGCCCAAATGCCCTTCGCACTTGGCGCAACGCACTTCGGTGCGGATCATGCCGTGGCTGCTGTCGCGAATCTCCTCCACCGCGTCGATGTCGACCGGTGCGGTAAAGCTCGGCCAGCCAGAGCCGCTGTCATATTTTTCCTCGGCATCGAACAATTCAGCCCCACAACCGGCGCAAAAATAGACGCCGTCAGCCTTGTTGCTGTTATATTTGCCGGTAAAGGCCCGCTCCGTCCCCGCCTCTCGCAACACATGAAATTGGTCGGAAGAAAGGCGCTCGCGCCATTCGGCGTCGGTCAGGTTGAGCTTGTCCATGGCCGCAATATGGCGACGCGACTTCCTGCGATCAAGCGCTTAGCGCTCCCGTGCCGCCTGCCGCGCAATGGCTAGCAGTTCATGGCGCACCATCAGGTCGCCAAGCCCCCTGCCCGACCGGCTCGCGCGCTCCGCCTGCGCCAGCCGCTGGATCACCCGCGCTATGCCATGCGCGTCCCACAGCCGCACCTGCCGGGTGACGACGCCCTTTTCCTTCCAGAACACCTGCTTGCCCGCAGCTTCGACCGCTCCCTCCAGCCGTCCGCTGTCATCGAAGGACGAACGGATATTGGCGAGCAGCATCGCACGGGTCAGAAGCGGACGCAGCACCGCCGCCATCGCGGTCCCTGCCTCAGCCAGACGCCCCAGTTCCCGATGCATGGCGCGCAGGTCGCCCCCCAGCACGGCATTGACCAGCGGCGCCGCGTCCGAATCGGGATTGTCGGCCGACAGGGCGTCCAGCGCTTCCGCCGTCGCCTCGGCTGGCCGATCGGGCGCAGCGTCCAGATAAAGGATCAGCTTCTCGATCTCACCGCCCATCAACGCGCGGTCGCCATTGGCAAGGTCCACTATCCGCTTCGCCAACTCGGCGGGCAGGCGCAGTCCCCCTTCGCGCGCGATCGCGACGGCAATCTGCTCCGCCTCCCGCGCATCCGGCTGATAGGAGGCGAACGCCATGGCCAGCGGACTGTCGAGCGCCAGTTTCAGCAGCTTGGACGTACCCTTCAGCGCCCCTGCGGTAGCGATCACAGGATTGCCTGCCGCCAGCGCTTCGAACAATGCCGTCACCGCGGGCAGCGACTCCTCGCCCATGCCATTGACGCGTATCCAGCGCCGGTCACCGAACATGGAAAAGGACGCGGCCTCATCCGCCAGCCGGGCGGGATCGTCCCGCAATGTCTGCCCATCCAGATCGACGCGCTCCGCCTCCGGCCCCATCGCCCGTTCAAGCCGCTTGCCCAGCGCCGCGCTCCCCGCCTCATCGGGGCCGTAGAGCAGGAAGAAACGGATATCGGCCGGGGGTGCGTCCAGTGCCTTTTCAATCTGGCCGCGATTAGCCTTCAACGCTGCTGGTCCCTCGCCGCGAACAGCGCCAGCCGGGATACGATCTGGTCCGCAATCGTCTGCGACAGCCGTTCCAGCGCTGTATCCTCCGCCGCGATGGTCGCATATTCGCTGGAGGTCACGTCGATGCCCGCGTCCGACCCCGCCGTATCGTCGATCACCTGCGCCCCGGTGGCCGCATCGATCAACTGATAGCGCGCCCGCAACGTCCGCCGTTCGCGCGTAATCGCCTGGTCAGCGCGCAAGCCAAAGCCGCTGATCTGGTCATCCAGCTTCACCACCAGCCTGTAGCTTGGTCCCGCACCGCTCATTGCGGACAGGCGGTCGTTGAGCGCATTGCGCACCAGCCAGCCGCCCTTCCCCTCGATCGGAGCAACTTCGACATTGCCCAGCTTCTGCGCGACCGCGCCATGACTGCCGCCACTATAGACGGGACGCAGACCACAAGCGGAGAGGATGACGGTGGCAGCGAGCAGGGGCAAAATGCGCTTCATGGGACACTCTCTACCCGTTCGGGCTGAGCCTGTCGAAGCCCTGTTCTTCTTTTGAAGAAAAGAGAGCCCTTCGACAAGCTCAGGGCGAACGGTTCGTTGTTAAATGACTAGGTTGACCAGCCTGTCAGGCACCACGATCACCTTCGTCGGGGTCGCGCCATCCAGCGTCCGCGCCACATTGGGCGCCGCAAGGGCGAGCCGTTCCAGCTCATCCTTGCTCGTCCCCTTGGGCACGGTGATGGTGTCGCGCAGCTTGCCCATGACCTGGCAGGCGATCGTCACCTCATCCTCGACCAGTAGCGCCGGATCGACCTGCGGCCAGGCTGCGTCGGCAATCAGGCCTTCCTCACCCATGTCCGCCCAGGCTTCCTCGGCCAGATGCGGCGTCATCGGCGCGACCAGCAGCGCCAGCGCCCGGATCGCCGCGCTACGGCTCGCCGAAGGCTTCGCCTTCTCGACAGCGTTGGTCAGTTCGTAGATCTTCGCCACCGCCTTGTTAAAGGACAGCGCCTCGATATCCTTGGCGATGCCGTCGATCGTCTGGTGCAGCTTGCGGTCCAGCGCCTTGTCGTCACCCTCGGCCGCCTTGTCCGCCTCTCCAAACAGCCTCCAAAGCCGGTTGATGAAGCGCCACGACCCTTCGATGCCGCTCTCCGTCCAAGGCAGGTCGCGCTCGGGCGGGCTGTCGGACAGCATGAACCAGCGCACCGCGTCCGCGCCATATTGGGCGATGATGTCATCGGGATCGACGACATTCTTCTTGGACTTGGACATCTTCTCGACGCGGCCCACCGTCACAGGGCCACCGCCATCGACCATAACGATCTTTTCACCTTGCCGCGCCACGTCCTGCGGTGCGAGCCACGTGCCTTCGGGCGACTTGTACGTCTCGTGCGTCACCATGCCCTGCGTGAACAGACCCGTGAACGGCTCGGCAAAGCCCAACTGCCCCATATGCTGGAGCGCCCGCGTCCAGAACCGCGCGTAGAGCAGATGCAAAATCGCATGTTCCACGCCGCCGATATATTGCCCCACCGGCAGCCACTTCTCGACCGTCTCGCGATCGAAGGGCTTGTCCTTGGGCTGGCTGGCGAAGCGGATGAAATACCAGCTGGAGTCCGCAAAAGTATCCAACGTATCGGTCTCACGCCGCGCCGCCTTGCCGCACTTCGGGCAATCGACATGCTTCCATGTCGGATGGCGGTCGAGCGGATTGCCCGGAATGTCGAAGCTGACATCCTCCGGCAGCACGACGGGCAGCTGATCCTTGGGCACGCCCACGACCCCGCAATCCTCGCAATGGATCACCGGGATCGGCGTCCCCCAGTAGCGCTGGCGCGACACGCCCCAGTCGCGCAGGCGGAACACGGTCGTGCCGTTGCCCCAGCCTTCGCCCTCGGCACGGCGGATCACCTCAGCCTTCGCATCCTCGACGCTCATGCCGTTGAGGAAGTCCGAATTCACGAGGCGGCCCGGCCCGGCATAGGCTTCGTCGCCGATACCCTTGTCCTCATCACCCTCGGCCGCGACCACGCGGTCGACCGGCAGCATATATTTGCGCGCGAAGTCGAGGTCGCGCTGGTCATGCCCCGGCACCGCCATAACGGCGCCCGTGCCATATTCCATCAGCACGAAATTCGCGACGAACAACGGCAACTTGCGACCCGTAAAGGGATGGATCACCGACCGCCCGGTGTCATAGCCCTTCTTCTCCTGCGTCTCGATCTCCGCAGCGGCGGTGCCGCTATGACGGCATTCCTCAGCGAACGCAGCCAGACCCGCATCCTTGGCCTCCAGCGCCAAAGCGATCGGATGGTCCGCCGCAATCGCCGCAAAGCTAGCGCCAAAGATCGTATCGGGCCGGGTCGAAAAGACCTCCAGCTCCCCAATGCCGTCCACCGCCTCGTCCAGCTTGAACCGGAACTGCAAACCGACCGACTTGCCGATCCAGTTCTCCTGCATCAGCCGCACCTTTTCGGGCCACTGATCCAGCGTCTTCAACCCACTCAGCAGATCATCGGCAAATTGCGTGATCTTGAGGAACCACTGGCTGAGCTTGCGCTTCTCGACCAGCGCACCGGATCGCCAGCCCTTGCCGTCGATCACCTGCTCATTGGCCAGCACGGTCATATCGACCGGGTCCCAGTTGACCGCGCTTTCCTTCCGGTAAACCAGCCCCGCTTCCAGCATATCGAGGAACAGCGCCTGCTCCTGCCCATAATAATCCGGCTCGCAGGTCGCCAGTTCCCGGCTCCAATCCAGCGCAAAGCCCAGCTTTTTCAGCTGCGCCCGCATCGTCGCGATATTGGAGCGGGTCCAGTCGCCCGGATGCACCTTCTTTTCCATCGCCGCATTCTCGGCGGGCATGCCAAAAGCGTCCCAACCCATCGGATGCAGCACTTCATGCCCCGTCATCCGACGGAACCGCGCCAGCACGTCGCCCATCGAATAGTTGCGGACATGACCGATATGGATGCGCCCGGACGGATAGGGGAACATCTCCAGCACATAGGAACGCGGCTTGTCGCTCGTATCCGACGCCTTGAACGTCTGCTTCTCGTCCCAAACGGCCTGCCAGCGGGCATCGGCCTCAAGCGGGTTGAAGCGCCTTTGCATCTGTTCACGTCCCCAAAATGCATGCGGGCTGAGCTCTTCCAAGCCCAGCCCCTTTGTTGTTCAAGAAATTGGATGAAAGGAAGGGCTTAGCCTGCGATCGCCATGCGGCGCAGGTCGCGCGCCTTGGTCAGGATGATCTCTTCCAGCTTCTGCACGGTCGCCGCCTGCACCGGCGCATCGACCCACTGGCCGCCCTGATTGACCTGGCGGCTGGCCGCGACGCGCAGCGCATCGGCGCGCAGGTCCTGGTCCAGGATCGACACGGTCAGCTTCATCCGTTCATTGGGCGTGTTCGGATTGGCGTACCAGTCCGTCACGATCACGCCACCGTTGGAATCGGTCTGCACCATCGGCATGAAGGACAGCGTGTCCAGCGTCGCGCGCCACAAATAGCTGTTGACGCCGATCGTCGTCACTTTGGACGCGGCCAGATCGGCCTTGGGACGTTCCTTGGCCCCGCCGCCGCAGGCAGCGAGCGGCAAAAGCGCGGCCAGCAGCAGACCGGCGGAAATAGAAGCGGGTAGGCGGCGGACCATCAGGGCATGTCCCATATTGAAGAAAAACGCCCCGCTTCTATAGAGAAGCCGTCGCAATGGGCAAGGGGGCCGTGGCAGCAGTTGCAACGCTTGGCCGCCAGCCGCGTTTTGGACTCTGTGTGTTCCGTGCAACAGCCCGGACAAAAAGGTCATGACGTACTACCCATCGCGGCTCGACGGGTGTACAAGTTTTGAAAATAAGTCGGTGGGGAAGAGATTCGCGTTATGCGCATGAATAGGGGATATTTGGCATTGGCAAGCGCGGCAGTTGCCGTCGCTGGCTTTATGCTGTCTCCTGCTATTGGCGCCGCGACCGATCTTGCCCGGCTACGCGCCGACGTGCCCGTGTCGCTTGGCGCTCTGGGCAGCATTTCCTCCTTCACCCCGACGACCAAGGACCCGCGCCTGGCTGCCGCCTATGCCCGGATCGCAGCGTCGGCTGGCCGTCAGAATTTCCGCTTCACACCCACCAGCGGCTCGCTCAGCGGGCAGCGTTCGGTGACGGTGATGGTCCGCGCCGCCGATCTCAACGATCGCGTCACGGTCAGCCGCACGATCGACCCGGTCGGCATCGCCCCCGTCGCCTTCAGCCTGAACAATGCGCATAACTGGCGCAAATTCGCTTTGCCAGAGGCTGTGGGCCGCAAGGAACTGGACCCGGTTTCGATCGAGCAGATGGCTGGCGCAAAGAATTTCTCGCTGGATCAGGGAAACAAGAATCGTTTCAGCACCAAGGTGATGATCGAAAGCCGCCGCGATCCGGGCACGGCTGTGCGCCCCAATGCGGACAAGGATTATTCGCTGGACCTCGCCAGCTCCTACTCGCTGACGCGCAACCTGAACGTCACCGCTGGCCTACGCTACAACAACAGCGTCATCGGCCGCCTGACCCCGATGACCGACGAGCGGCAGGATAACCAGGCCGTCTATCTGGGCACCGTGTTCAAGTTCTGATCTTGGTGAACTGATACCCGGATTCTGTAAATCGCTATCCGGGTTAAGGCCATTTTGGTGGCTCGACCGTAACTGCTTCCACAGATAGCTATTGCCGCTCCTTCGTCATCCCAGCGGACGCTGGGATCTCGTTAGGCTTGGTCGAACACTCGACACAAAAGCGCGGCGTTCACGCATGGATGACAGCTGATGACGATATCTTGCCATGGAACTTAGCCAATCGTTCACCCAAAGCAGTCGTTGTCTCGCCGTCGGCTGACAAGTAGGCTGGCTCAATGACGTACGATCTGAGCCCAAGGTTGCGAACGGTCAGCGGCAGATTTTTCCGGTCTGTTCTCGCAAATCGGGTAGATGACGTCCTTACGCCCCCCAGGCCCGAGAGCGCAGGACGCTACCATCGTCCGGGCCAAGCGGTGCTCTACATGAGTCCGCAACTGGAATGGGCAATGATCGCGGTTTCGGGCTACATCCGAGAAGATGGTCGGTCCCGTGTCGTGGTACCATTGATCGTAGGCGAGGCTCACGTGCTCGATCAGCACGACGAACATGCCTGTCGCCTCCTCGGCATCGATCGCGATTTATCGAATGCACAGTGGCGACAGGCCTTGGAGGCCGGACAGGAGCCTCCATCGTGGCGTAACGCGGATAAAACGCGTGCGGCGGGCGCAGATGGCATAATTGATCGTTCGCGCATGATCTCGGGCGGATGGCACGTGAACCTATTTCAGTGGAATGAGCTTGGCGGCCCATCAGTGTCAGTGACCGGAGATCCAATTCCCATTCACCTATCGAACGACGGGCCGAAATGGGGTTTGTAGTCGGCGGCAAGCGACCAGATCTGACCTTGAAATCCTCCCTACGCGAAGCGTGGGGAGGGGGACCGCCGCGCAGCGGTGGTGGAGGGGAAATCACACGACCGGCGCATTTTCCCCTCCACCAGCCTGCGGGCGGCTCCCCCTCCCCATCTAGCGATTAGGAGGACAAGCCATGACCGCTTCCGCACCCAGATAGCCGCTATCACCCCACCACCGATCCCCCCGTCAGACCATCAATCGCCGCCCACCCCAAAGCACCCAGTCCTTTCAACATCCGCCGATGCCCCGCGCGAACACCGCCCAAGGCAACGACCGGCACACTCGCTTTATGCGCCAACGCCGCGAATCCCACCCGTCCCAGCACCCTTCCCTCCGGGTGCGACCGCGTGGCAAATAGCGGCGACAGGAAGATAAGATCCGCCCCCGCGCGCTCGGCCCCTCGCAACTCCCGCGCATCGTGAACGGCCATGCTGCGCAACAACGGCCGTGCAGTCCACCCGGCCCCACGCCCATGCCAACCATCAGCGCCCCAGGCCGCTGCCTCCCGCGCCGATCCCGCCAACAGCAGCTTCAAGCGCCGCCGCCGTGCGACCTCCGCCACCCGGTCGAATAGCCCCCGCCGTTCACGCGGCCCCGTGCGATAGTGCCGGAACAGGATTCCCCCCCGCCCCTTCGGCAACCGCGCGGCACTTGCCAGCAGCACTGCGGACGGAACGCGCTCATCCGTCACCAACCAGATGGAGTGCATATTTTTAGCGTAGCGACCTGTCATCGCCCTCGCCTATAGCAGCCCCCATGACGACCGACAGCATCGAAGCCGCGAACCGCCTGCACGCCGTGCGCGAAACCATGGGCCGCGCCGCTCGCCTCACTGGCCGCACCGCCGATGACATCACCCTGATCGCTGTGTCCAAAACACAGGAGGCCGCCGCCATCCAGCCGCTGATCGCCGCCGGGCAGCGCGTCTTTGGCGAGAACCGGGTTCAGGAAGCGCAAGCCAAATGGCCTGCCCTCCGCGAGCAAACGCCGGACATCGCCCTGCACCTCGTCGGCCAGCTTCAATCCAATAAGGCGGCCGACGCCGTCGCCCTGTTCGACGCCATTCATTCGCTTGATCGCCCTTCCCTGCTGACCGCTCTCGCCAAGGCGATGGACGCAGCGGGCAAGCGCGTCCCCTGTTTCATTCAGGTCAATATCGGCGCGGAAGAGCAGAAGGGCGGCTGTCCGATCGCTGAAACCCCGTCCCTGATCCGCGCCGCACGCAACGCCGATGTCCCGGTCGAAGGCCTGATGTGTGTCCCGCCCGCAGCCGTAGAACCCGCGCCCTATTTCGCGTTACTGGCAAAGATCGCCCGCGATGAGGGCGTCGACCAGCTTTCCATGGGCATGTCAGGCGATTTCGAAACCGCCATCATGCTGGGCGCAACCCACATTCGCGTGGGCACCGCCTTGTTCGGAGAAAGACCCTCTCCCGCCCGCCCTGTTCCGACGAGCGGGAGAGGTATGATCAGAAACTCCCGCGAAGCGTGATGCCGTAGGTGCGGGGTTCGGCCAGATAGGCCGAGATCAGCTGGTTTGCCATCGGCGCCGAGGGGGTCAACGCAAACTGCCCGGTCGTCGACGTGCCAGGGCTGCTAGATTGCAACGGGCTGCTGAAGGCAACCTGGGTGTAATCCTGGTTGAAGATATTTTGGCCCCAGAATTCGACGGCCCAGCTCTGCTGCGGCCCGCGGATGCCTACGCGGGCATTAAATACCGCATAGCCGTCCTGTTTCTTCTCAGGGAACAGGTCGGAACCGCTATTATAATCGCTGGTCATGCGACCATCGACATAGAAGAGCGCGGATAGTCCGCTCGAACCAATCTCCGGCGTCCACGATGCGCTGACCGTCGTCACTAGCTGAGGCGCTTGCGAATTAATCTGGCCAGGAAGCAGGATCAGGCCCGACCGGCCGTCGGCGCCTTGATCGAGCGGCACTGACCCATCGCTGCTGCCCACCAGCCGGTTGGCGAACTTCGCCCGTGCATAGGTCAACCCACCGGCCAGCCGCACATTACGCACCGGTGATGCCGCCAGTTCCAGCTCGACGCCTTGACTGATCAGGCCCGGCCCCACATCGCCGCTGTCGCAGGTGCGGCCAGCCGAAAGCGATCCGTCGCACCCATTGATATTCTGAACCACGAAGCTGGTGCCGTTGAAGGTGTTCAACTGGAAATTCTTGAACTCCTGCCGGAACGCCGCGATGTTCACACTCCACTTGGGCTGGCTGTATTTCAGGCCCACTTCGAACGCATCGACCTTCTCCGCAGCGAAGCGAAGGCTGGTCACATCCGCATTGCTACGTGGCGAAAAGACAGCAGGCACCGGGTTGAGGCCTGTCGATCCCAGTTGGAAGCGATCAAGATTATAACCGCCCGCCTTATAACCCTTCGAATAGCTGCCATAGATCAGCATCTCATCCAAAGGCTTCCACGACAGCACGGCCGTGCCGGAAAACTCGCCATCGCTGATCTTGTCATTGAGGTTCAGGGCGTTGAGCCCGGTCGAGCCGTTGCCTAGGCACCCAAGCGTTAGGATACCGCCCGCCAGCGCGGCTGCCTGGCCCAGAGCAGGCGTGGTCGCCAATGTGGGCAGGCTCGTTCCCTGCAATGCCGCGCAAATGGCATTGTTATTGTCGAAATCGGCCGAGAAACGCTTGCTTTCATGCGTGTAGCGCAGCCCCAGCGTCAGTTCGAGCTGCTTAGTGATGTGGATGATATTATGAGTGAAGAGCGCCCAATTCTCGCTCTTCTGATGATAGACGGAAGCAAAATCGCCGGTTCCCGACGGGATCGCCGCCAGCGCGCGCAGCCCATTGCCCAGCCCGGTGGAAATGGCGTCGGCCTGCGGACTCGACAGTCCAGCGTTCAGGAGACGCGTGTTCAGCGTTGCCTGCGTACCAGCGATCAAGGTCGAAGTGGCCAACCCGCTTCCGCAAGCTGCCAGTTGCGGGGCAGTAAAGTTGCTGACCGTATCGGCCCCCGCCATCAGTCGGCACGCAGCAAAGCGGCCATAGTCGTCGCCGAAGACAATATTGTCCTCCAGCGTCAGCTTCTCATGCGCATAATAGCCGCCAACCAGCCAGTCGAGCACCTCGCCAAAGGCAGAACCCTGTGCGCGCAGCTCCTGCGTGAAGGTGCGGAACTGACGATAGGTATTGGGATCGCGATACAGCAGGTCCGCCCCGCTATAATCATAATCGCCATAATCCTGGCTCTTATAGTCGCGATAGGCGGTGATGCTGGTCAGCTTTGCGCCGCCCAGATCATAATTGACCTCACCCGACAGACCCCAATCCTTGACCTTGCTGACATAGTCGCGCCCGGGCGTGATCGTCAGTTCGCGGTCATAGGGATCGGCCGCGAACACGCTGCCCTGTCCGGCAAGGATCGCCGCGATGCGGTTGAACGACGCGGTGCTGTATCCGCCACCGGCGACCGGCCGCCGCTCGCGCGTTTCGATATAGGCTGCGCCACAGCAGCTTTCATCGCGGTTGGTATAATCGCCGATCAAGCGGATCGACAGCGCATCATTGGGCTCGAACAGCGCCTGTCCGCGCACGAAATAGCGATCGCGATCGTTGGTTTCGCCAACCTTGTTGCCGCTCGTGTCCACCAGGTCGTAAAAGCCGTCCCGCTTCGACCACACGCCATCCAGGCTTAGCGCCAGCTTGTCGGAAACCGGCCCGGTGATACGCCCCGCCAGCCGCCAATAATCATAATTGCCGTAAGTGACCTCGGCCTTGCCGCCCAGTTTGAATTCGGGCGCCTTGCTGATGACGTTGATCATACCCGCCGAAGCGTTTCGCCCAAACAGCGTCCCTTGCGGTCCGCGTAGCACTTCGACCCGCTCGATCTCGCCAAGTTCGTTAAGCCCCGCACCCGTGCGGGAACGGTAGACGCCATCGATGAACAGCGCGACCGAGCTTTCAAGGCCCGGATTGTCACCCACCGTGCCGATGCCGCGAACACGTGCGGACGCATTGGCTTCCGACCCGGTCGATGACACCAGCAGCGATGGCGCCAGCTGGTTGAGCGCCCGGATGTCGCTCGCGCCGCTATTCTGCATTGCCTGTGCGGAAACAGCCGATACCGCGATGGGCACGTCGGACAGAGGGCTGGGGCGGCGCGTCGCGGTGACGATGATGATGCCATCATCGTCCGCCACGCCGTTCTGCGGTTGTGCTTCCTGCGCCTGGGCATGGGACACCGACCCGGCCAGCGCTATCATGCCAGCGGACAACAGCCAGAGATTTTTCTTGTTCATGGGACCCTTTCCTCTCCTTCAGCGCATGATTTTCTCATGTCGATTTTAGGAGTGCGATTATGCGGACACAGCAGACTGAAGGCAAGGCAACCGAGCCTTTCCAACCCTTTGCGTCCGGCGTTTGACCTTATTACCGGCTTCTGTGTCTTAGCAGCAACAGCTTAACGCGGGGTTTCCGTAGCGTTTCTAGCCAAGCGGAAAGCGCAGCATCCTGTCCGCGACCGGCACCATCGCCATGGCGCCGGGACCCACCGCGCGGCGGATTTCTCTATGGCTTGCATCCAGTCCACCGGTGAGCGCGCCCAAGGCTGGCAGGATCAACTTGGATGATGATCCCACAAAGCAGCGCCGCGACACCCTTCGCCCCCGCACCGACAGCCGCAGCTTCGGGTGAAAATGCCCCGAAATCTCAGGCCGCGGATCGACCGGATCAGCCTCATGCCGCAGCCAGATGCCATCGACCTCGGCCTCCACCAGGCGCCGCCCGCCCGGCGTCCCATTCATGCCTGCATCGTGATTGCCGGTGATCCACAGCCAATCGAGCCGCGCCGTCAGCGCCTCCAGCCGCTCACGCGCCTTGGATGGCAACCGCGCCGCCCCATCGGCGTCGTGAAAGCTGTCACCCAGCGACCAGACGGCCTTTGCCCCCGTCCGCGCCACCAGCGCCTCGATCACGTCCAGCGTCGCCTGACTATCATGCGGCGGCAGGAACTGGCCGAAACGGCTGAACCAGCTCGCCTTCTCGAAATGCAGGTCCGCCACCAGCAACGCCGACCGCGCGGGCCAGAACAGCGCCGCTTCAGGCAAAGCCAGAAACTCGTGACCCGCGAACGAAAAGGGAACCATGGCCCGCCTATGCGCGCTCGCGCCCGCCCTTTCAAGAGGGCCGTGAAGTCGCTATGGCGCACGCCATGGCTCCGCCTTTCACCATCGCCGCGCTCTACCGCTTCGCCAGCTTCGCCGATCCAGAAGCGCTGGCAGCACAGCTGCGCGATCTCTGCGCGCAGCTTGGCACATGCGGCACGCTGATCCTCGCGCGCGAAGGCATCAACGGCACGGTCGCGGGCAGCGAGCAGGCAATCGACGCCCTCCTCTCCCATATCCGCACCCTTCCGGGCTGCGCCGATCTGGACGTAAAATTCGCCACGGCGGACGAAGCGCCCTTCGCCCGCATGAAGGTCAAGGTGAAGGCGGAGATCGTGACCCTGGGCGCAGGCGATCTCGACCCCGCCTCCCAAGCCGGGCGCTATCTCGACCCGTCTGAATGGAATGCGCTGATCGCCGATCCCGACACGATCGTCATCGACACGCGCAATGCCTATGAAGTCGCCGTCGGCAGCTTCGACCGCGCGATCGATCCCGGCACCCGATCCTTCCGCGAATTTCCCGCTTGGTTCGATCGCTTCGCTGAGCAGCTGCGGGAGGAAGGGCGCGAACCCCGCATCGCCATGTTCTGCACCGGGGGCATCCGCTGCGAAAAATCGACGGCGCTGGTGCGCTCACGCGGCTTTGAAGATGTCTATCACCTGCGCGGCGGCATCCTGCGCTATCTGGAAGAAACCCCCAAAGACCAGAGCCGCTGGCAGGGCGACTGCTACGTGTTCGACGAACGCGTGTCGGTCGGCCACGGCTTGGCCCCCGGTAATCATGTCATCTGCCGCGACTGCGGCCTGGCCTATCAACCTGATGCCGCGCATGAGTGCCCGGCGGGTGACGCCGCACTCTAAACCATATAGCGGTGCAGCCCCGCCCCATGCTCCCTCAACCAGGCACGGGCAGGCTTGGGATCCTCCCCCAATATCCGCGCATGGGCCGCATGGAATGCCGGGCTGTGATCCATGTGCAGCAAATGAGCGAGCTCATGCGCCACCGTCGCCCGCCGGACATGCGGCGGGCACAGGATCAGACGCCAGCTATAGCGGATCGCCCCGCTCGACGCGCAACTCGCCCAGCGACTGCGCGGATCGCCGATGCCAACCGAAGCCACGATCAAGTCATGATCGCCCGCCATCGCATGACTCTCCTCTTCCAGCACAGCCCTCGCCCGCGTCTTCAGCCAGCGCAGCACACGCGGCCCGACCGACTCGCGCACGCCCCCCAGCATCAGCCGATCACCCTCGATCCGCACGGTGCGCGACGCATCCGCCATCCAGCAGATCCGCACCTCCCGCCCTTCGAGCGGAAAGCATATCCCATCCTCCAACCGCACCGTTGCAGGCCGCGCCGCCATCTGCGACCGGACCCAGCCCTCATGCCCCTGCGCCCATCCCAGCGCGCGATTGAGATTGGCCCGCATCGGCAGCGACAGCCGCAACTCCCCGCGCGCATGATCCAGTGACAGGCGGTAGGCCTTCGCCCGCGCCGAACGGCGGATTCGAACCGGAACGGCAATGCCGTCGATAGTGATGCTGTTGTCAGAGTTCCCGGTCGACAAGATGATTTTCCCAATCGCCCGCGTCCGCCTCAGCGATCGTCCAGCCGCGCACCGACTCCTTCGCGCGATGCACCGCCTCGCGATCGCCGCTGATCAGATAGTGCCAGGACGGCAACGGCTTGCCCTCACCCCGTAGCCGATAGGCGCAGGTCCGCGGAAGCCAGCTGATCGTCTTCACCTTTTGCGGGGTCAGCCGAACGCAATCGGGCACGAAACGCCGCCGTTCGCTGTAATTGCTGCACTGTCCGCTATGCCGGTCGAGCAAGCGGCAGGCGACGTTGGTCGGATAGACGCGCCCGGTATCCTCATCCTCCGCCTTGTGCAGGCAGCATTTGCCGCAGCCATCGCACAGCGCTTCCCACTCTGCGCGGTCCAGCTTGTCGAGGGGCTTTTCCCAGAAGTTCAAACCGTTACTTGACCCATTTTTCCAGGAAAGCGCGCACATTGTCTCGTCCTCCCTCATCTTGGTCCGGCGTCCCCGGATCGTCCACCGGCACTAGCGCCACGGGCTGGCCGTCCGGCCCAAACAAATAGGGCGTGCGTGTGTGGCTGACCAGATACTCGCTGTCGCCCTTCACTGGTTCCTTATTAGCGATGACGACGAAATCCTTTTCCACCTTGGCGATTTCCTCGGGCGTGCCGGTCAGTCCAATCAGCTTGGGGTGAAACGCCGCCACATAAGTCTTCAGCACCGCAGGCGTGTCACGCTCCGGATCGACGCTGATGAAGATCGGCTGCACCTTCGCCGCCCGCTTCGCATCCGCCTTCTCGAACTGCGAAAAGCCCTGCATGATATGCTGCAAATCCAGCGGACAGACGTCAGGGCAATAGCTGTAGCCGAAATAGACCAGCCGGTACTTGCCCTTGAAATCGTCCCACCGCACCTTCTTCCCATCTTGGTCGGTCAGGGTGAAGGGCGCGCCGATCCGCGCCCCGGCGAGATCGCCGCGCGTCCCTTCCATCTCGCTTGATGCATTGCCGCCAGCACCCATATTGCAGGCGGCCAGCAGGGCGGTGAACGGCAGGATGAGGGAACGGATCGCTTTGTTCATGGCGCCGCCAGCCATGCCCTGCTATGGGCGCTATTGCAAATGCCAACGGGGCTTAAGGACGATGATGAAGGCTTTTCCGGCTTGGATAGGCGCAGCGCGCGCGGCGGCTCTGGCACTCGCGCTGCTGTCGCCAGTCGCGGCGCAGGCGCAATTTTCGGACAGCTATAATTTCCTGAAGGCGGTCAAGGACGCCGACGGGCAGAAGGTCACCGACCTCATCCAGAAGCCAGGATCGACCGTCATCAACAGCCGCGACGTCACCAGCGGCGAAACCGCGCTGCACCTCGTCATCGCCCGTCGCGACAATACCTGGCTGTCCTTCCTGCTCGCCAAAGGTGCCAATCCCAACCTTGCCGACAATCGGGGCAATACCCCGCTCATGAACGCGGTGCAGGCCCGGTTCGAGGACGGGGTCCGCACATTGCTCGCGGGCGGCGCACAGATCGACAAGACCAATGGCAGCGGCGAAACCCCGCTGATCCGCGCGGTGCAGATACGAGACATCGGACTCGTCCGCCTGCTTGTTGCTCAAGGGGCGAATGCGGACAAGCGCGACACGATCGCTGGCATGTCCGCGCGCGACTATGCGGAACGGGATGCGCGCACCTCCGGAATTGTCGAGGTGTTGGCGGCATCAAAGCCGAAGGCCGCGCCTTCTGGGCCGGTGCAGGGTCCAACCTTCTAGGACGACCGGGTTAGACGCCTTCCTTGCGCCTGCTTTCGGGAATTGTGCCCCATATCGCGCTTACCTAACCCCGTTCGGGCTGTCCGAACGAGTCACTTGCCTCGTTCGAATGTCGAAGCCCTTTCCGTGTTCTGAAAAGAAGGGGAGCCCTTCGACAAGCTCACGGCGAACGGAGCGCTTTTCATTGGAGGCACGACGCTCCGGTCTCACGTCAAGCATGCCATGCCTTGTCTCACGCCCTCTGCCTTCCCATCTCCTTTATATCATCCCAAGCCCGGAGAGGCAGGTTATGGAGCGCAAGAACGACATCGAGAAAGCCTGGGAACAGGCCCTCGGCAATATCTTCCAGCCCTATACGCATGCACCGCATGAAACGAAGAAGGCGCTGGAGTCATTTCATACCGGACTGAACAACAGCAGCTATGACATACGCCGCCACATGGCGCGGACAGCAGCGCGGCAGGGATCGACGGCGCTCCACCGATTCCTGGCCGATGAATATTGGGGTACGCGCCCCCGCTGACGCCTCATGGTGGATGTCCTTACGTCACCATCCCAGTTCGGCGGCATGATCGGGATCGGCCAATGCAGTCAGCCGCCGTGCCGCCCGCCGTGCAAAGCGCAGGGTCTCCGCTTTCCGTCGTGCCGCCGCGAGCGGTTCCACGGGCGCAGGCCGCAGCAATTCGGCATCATATTGATCCGCGACGATCAGGCCCGTACGCGCTGGCCATAAAGCCTCGCTGTCGAACAACGACAGGTCAAAGCCGGAAGGCACCGCCCAGAAGAAGCGATCGCAATAATCGAGATAGTCCGGCCATTTCATGTCACCCAGCAGGTCGGCGCGGCTGCACTTGATCTCGACGATGCTGATCCGCCCCGCGCTGTCCAGCGCCATAATGTCAGCCCGGCGGCCATTGGGCAGCGGCACTTCCAATATCCCGCTCATATCATGGCGAAAAAACAGCCGCAGCGTGCCACGCGCTACGGCCAGCGCCGTACCATCGGTCAGGGGAGAGCAATCCCGATCGGGGGCGGGCATGGAAGAAACCGGACTCATGCCCATATCTTAGAACAAGAAGGGAACAAAAGAAAAGGCCGATTCAGTTTCCTGAACCGGCCCGCTGTCCTTGTGATGTGCGACCCGAGGATCAGCGATAGAAAATATGATTGTCGATCGAGGCCAGTTGGCGCTTGCCCCAGCTCGGCGACACGCGGCGGGCATGGAAAAACAGGGCGCCTTCGGCCTTGCTGTTCCAGCTGTCCTGCATTGCGATCTGCGCGATCGCGACAGCATTGCGCCAGCTTTCGCTGGCCATCGGGATTGCCGGCATACCACGGCCACGGACAAAGCTGAATTGGCCCGGCTGATAGACGACGCCGCACAGGCTGCTGGCGAAACGGCCCGACTTCACGCGATTGATGATGACGCGGGCAACGGCCAGCTGGCCTTCCAGGCTCTCGCCCTTCGATTCGAAATATACCGCGCCAGCCAGGCATTTCATGTCGCTGTCCAGGTCTTCGGCTGCACCCTGTGCATCGACCAGAGCGGACAGATTGTCGGCACGCACATCGGCGCTATTGGAAAGATCGGCCAGCGGCTGGGCGACTTCGCGCGGCGCGGCAAAAATAACAGCGGGCTTGGAAGCCGCCGGAGCTGCATTCAGCTCTTGATTCCCGGCAAGGGATACGACCGAAGGAGCGACTTCGCTAGCGCTCGACATGTCGGCCGCCGTAACCGCGACGGTGGCGGTCAGGGCAAATGCCGCGGCAGTCGCGGCCTTCAAACGAAAACTCATTACAACTCAGAAACATGCGGTTCTTGGCCAGGGACGTCGGGAAAAACCCCATCACATAATCGACGTCAGGCCGCCCCCCGTCTGCGTGTTTACCTCGCCCGCCCCCCACGGGCGAATTTGGCAACCTGCGCGTTAAGCGTTGGGTGGGGCCAGTGCCTTTCCATCTGTTCAGAGTCAACGATCAACAGATCGTTTCAGCGGCGAACCGTTCCGCATCCGCGATATCGAGTTCCACGACCCACAGATCGGGGTCTGATCTGCGACGCCTCGCTATATATTGATTGAGGGACTCGGTTCCCTCATCCGGCGCGGGTCCGCAACGCTCCAACCTATATCCACCGGCAAAGTCGGAAACCCGTTCGAACAGGCCCATAGCCTGCCCTCTTTCAGCGGTTTCGATAAGGATTGCGCCGCTAATCTCGTCACCCTTGACCAGTACCGTGGCGAATCCGCCTGCCCCGGCCGCGCGCCTTACCAGCACGCCAACCAGCATCGCGCTGGTCAGCCGGTCAGCCTGCATAGCCCGGCAGCGAAGACAGCGGGAATTGTGACCGCATGAAGGTGCCCGTTCCCCGGCCTACCTCTTCGCCGTCCATGTCGATCAGGCTCGCTTCGGCGACGAACACCCGCCGCTTCCCGCTGATCCACCGCCCTTCGGCCCGAATCCGGCCCGGCCCGATCGGGCGAGTGAACAGCAGGTTGAAGGCGGTCGTCAGCAGGAATCGATCGCTGACAAGGCTGTTCGCCGCATAAAAGGCGGCATCGTCCATCATCTTGAAATAGACGGTGCCATGAACCGCGCCCGCCGCGTGGAACTGTTCTTCATCGACATCGAACTCGATGATCGACCGGCCGGCCTCGGGAATCGTCAGCTCCGACCGGAACATCCGGTTGATCGGCGCGGAACGGTAGAGATTCTCCAGCGCACGGAAATGCGCCGCCTCGCCGCTCGGCGCGCCGTCCACCTCAGGCGGCGTCACGCGCTTCGCCACCGGCCAGCAGCGCGTGCAGCGCCTCCGCCGACTTCGCGCCACGCAGCCGGGCGACATGCCCCTCATCGCGCAGATAGCGCGACACGCGGGCCAGCGTTTTCAGATGTTCCGCGCCGCTATCGACCGGCGACAGCAGGGCGAAGACAATGTCGACCGGCGCATCATCGACCGCGTCGAAGGCAATCGGGGGATTGAGCAGGACGACGACGCCCCTCATCCGGTCCAGACCGGGAATCTTCGCATGCGGGATGGCGACTCCGCCGCCAAAGCCGGTCGACCCCAGTCGCTCGCGCTCGAAAAGCGCTTCCGATACCGCGCTCGCGTTCAGACAATAGGCGGACGCCGCCAGTTGCGCGATTTTCTGGAACAGCGGCTTCTTGCCGTTTGTCGAGACCTCTGTGGCAAGTGCCTGCGGCGCGACGATGTCGTTGAAATGAACCATGACCAACCTGGAACAGCCGGCATGCGCGCTGCCCCTTAAAAACCGCGCTTGTCCGGGGATATAAAGCCCGGCCCCATAGGCTGCCTGCCGCTCTGGGTCAATGGCAGCCGGGGCCGGACCCCAGTGTCAGGCACCTGTCAGGCGCGCGCTTCCAACCGCGGTTCCACCCAGCCAATCGTCCCGTCGTGGCGGCGATAGACCATGTTATAGGCGGCCGTTCCGGCATTCAGGAACAGCAGAGCATTGGTGTTGCGCAGGTCCAGCATCATCACCGCATCGGACACGCTGGCTTCAGGAATATCGACCCGCGTTTCCGCCACGATCAGCGGCGCGTCGGCCGGTTCCTCCTCCTCCGGCGACGAAGCAAAGATGGTATAGCCCGCGCCGTCCATGCCGTTCAGCTCATATCCATTGGCCCGCTGAGCCTCCGCCGCAATGGCTTGAGGGTGGCGGTCCTTCAGGCGTCGCATGTACCGCCGCAGCTGCCGTTCGATCTTTTCCGCGGCCTGGTCGAAAGCCGGATGCGCTTCCTGCGCTTCACCGGACCCTTTCAGGATCAGGCCGGTCATCACATGGCAGACGATATCGCAATGGAAGGCGCCGTGCGGCGCGGGCCGGAACGTGACATGAGCGGAAATCGTGCGCGAAAAATATTTCTCGGCCATGGCCTCCAGCCGGGTCGCGACATGCTCCTTTAGAGCGTCGCCCGTATCGACCTGATGCCCAGAAACACGAATATCCATATGCCTTCTCCTTGTTCTTGCCGGGCTGCAGGAGGCAGTCCGGGTGGGCGAAGCGTGAAGGGCAGTATGTCAGCCAGCCTTCAAGCCTCCTCCAGCCAGAGCGGCTTTTCCAGCGTCGCGACAAACGCTGCATGCCTCTCCAGCTCCATCGCGCTGGCCATGAAAACCCGCGCGGGACGAACAGGGCGAACCGCGATACCGCTCGCAAGTTCCACCCGAATGGCGTCTTTATCCTCCTCCTGTGCAAGACCGAGGCCGATCTGACGGCCTCCCCTAAGTTCGATATACAGTTGCGCCAGCAATTCGGCGTCCAGCAAAGCGCCATGCTTGATGCGATGGCTGCGATCGATCCCATAGCGTGTGCAGAGCGCATCCAGGCTATGCTTCGCCCCCGGATGCATCTGCCGCGCGATCGCGACCGTATCGATCATCCGGTGCAAGCCCACTTCCGGCAGGCCGCACAGTTTCAACTCATGGTTGAGGAAGCCGAAGTCGAACCGCGCGTTGTGCGCCACCAGAGGGCTGTCCTCCAGAAAATCCAGCAACTCCTCCACTCCATGAGCGAAAAGCGGCTTGTCCTTCAGGAATATGTCTGACAGCCCATGAATCGCCTCGGCGGCGGCGGGCATCGCCCGCTGGGGATTATAATAAGCATGGAAGGTGCGGCCCGAAGGCACCCGGTTCACGAGTTCGATACAACCGATTTCCACGAGCCGGTCGCCCGATACAGGGTCAAATCCAGTCGTTTCGGTGTCGAAAATAATCTCGCGCATGGACCTCTTCACACCGACTCTGCCGGGTTTTTCCTTATCGACCTGTCTTTGATCCAAGGCAAGCCGCCAAGCGCCTCACCTGTACCCGCGTGGCGGCAAATGTGGTGCCTGTATAGATGATATAGTCCGCCCGCCGCCGTTTTTCAGCATCGGGCGTCTGCAAGTGCAGGATTCTGCGAAATTTCGCCGCCGTCATGCCCTTGCGCGCCAGTACGCGCTTGCGCTGCTTCCAGGCGGGCGCCGTCACCACGATGACTCCGGCCAGCGTCCGCTCCATATGGCCTTCGAACAGCAAGGGGATATCCAGCACGACGAAGGCGCGCGAGCGGTGGCGGCGCAGGAAAGCCTTCCGCTCCTCCTTGACCGCCGGATGGACGATCGCCTCCAATGCCTTCAATTCCTGGGGATGCCCAAACACCGCCGCGCCGAGCTTCCCCCGATCCACGCCCTCTGGCCCCGTCGTTCCCGGAAAGCGCGCCTCGATCGCGGGCAGCAACCTGCCGCCGGGTCCCTGCAACCGATGCACCTCGGCGTCCGCGTCGAACAAGGGCACGCCTTCTTGGCCAAACATGGCGGCGACGGCCGACTTCCCCATGCCGATAGATCCGGTCAGCCCATAGACTTTCATGGCCTTCAGGCCGCCAGCAGCAGCGCGCGCAATTCATCGTCCCGGTCGCGCGGCGCTTGCGCATCGAAGAAAATATCGAACGCCAGCGCGGCCTGCCCGATCAGCATCTCCAACCCATCCAACGCCTTCAAACCCCGCGCCCGTGCTGCCTTGAGCAGCCCAGTCTCCAGCGGCGCATAAACGATGTCATAAACCGTCGCATCGCAGGCCAGCGGCGATAGATCGAGATCAAGCACCGGCTGCCCCACCATGCCGAGCGAACTGGTGTTGACCAGAAGATCGGCCGCCGGAAGCGGATCACCCATGCCGATCACCCGCCCCTTGACCTTGGCGCGGTCCAGCAACGCCTGCCCCTTGGCTGCATCGCGCACCATGACGGTGATGTCCTCCACCCCCAGACTCGTCAGCGCAAACAGGATCGCTCGCGCCGCACCGCCCGCGCCGACCAGCACGGCGCTTGTCCCCGTCCATTTGTCGCGCAGCAGCGGCTGGAGGAATCCGCCCGCATCGGTATTGGTGCCGATCAAAGGTCCGCCGGTCTCGCTGGCGATCGTGTTCATCGCCCCGATCCGCTCGCGCACGCCGCCCGGATCGTCGGTATAGTCCATCACCGCGATCTTGTGCGGAATGGTGACATTGCATCCCAGCCAATCCGGATCCGCCCGCCGCTCCAGAAAATAGGCGGCCAGACCCTCGGCCGTCACATGCGTCTTGCGATATTCCGCCTCGATCCCCAGGCAATCGAGCCAGAAATTGTGGATCAGCGGCGATTTGCTGTGCGCGATCGGATCGCCGATCACTTCTGCATAAGGGAGGTTGTCGGTCATGCTGGCAGAACGCCCCGGACGCGTAGAAAGTCAAGCAGCGGCAGCAACGGCAGCCCTTGAATCGCAAACTGGCTACCCTCAACCTTGCTGAACAATTGCACGCCCGGACCCTCGATCCGGTAATTGCCGACGCACCAGCGGCAATGTTCCCACTCCTCATCAAGATACTTAGCTATGAAACTATCTGACAACGTCCTTACCGTCATCCGCACCCGCTCGACATGCCGCCAGATCGGCTCGCCGTTCAGGGCAATCACCGCTGCGCTGTGCAAATGATGCACCCGCCCCGACAACGACCGCAAGATTTGCTCCGCATCAGCGCGGTCCACCGCCTTGTCGATCATGCTGCCATCATCCAGGCTCAGCGTCTGGTCGCAGCCCAATATCAACCCGCCCGGCACCCGGCGCGACACCCGCAATGCCTTCAATTCCGCCAGCGCATCGGCCAAAGCGCGCGCATCCAGTCCATCACCGCGCAGCGCTTCCTTCGCCGCCTCTTCATCCACACCGGGCGACATAGCCTCGAACGGCACCCCCGCCGCCTGCAACAGCGCCCTGCGGCTCGCGCTTTGCGATGCCAGCACGATCATAGGTCACTCCCTTCCGCCAATACGCGGTCGTTGAACAGATTGATGATAGCCGCCGCCGCTTCCTCGATCGACCGGCGCGTCATGTCGATCACCGGCCAGCCATTGTCGGCGAACATCCGCCGGGCAAAAGCCAATTCCTCCTGCACCTTATCCAGATCGACATAACTGGTTTCCGGCGCCTGATTCAAAGACAGCAGGCGATTACGGCGGATCTGCACCAGCCGCTCGGGACTGACGGTCAGGCCCACAACCATCGGATGCTTCAACCCGTAAAGGCTACGCGGTGGCGGCGACTGCACCACCAGCGGGATATTCGCCGTCTTGTACCCACGGTTGGCGAGATAGATGGAGGTCGGCGTTTTGGAAGCGCGTGACACGCCCGCCAGAACGATGTCGGCCTCCTCCCAATTCTCATGCCCCACGCCATCATCATGGGCGATGGTGAACTGGATCGCCTCGATCCGCGCGAAATAGGCTTCGTCCAGGATATGTTTGCGCCCAGGTCGGTTGCGCGTTTCCTGCCCCAATATGTTGGAAAGCGCGTCCGTCACGCTGTCCAGCGCCGCAACATGCGGCAGGCCGAGCGCCCGGCAGCGCGTTTCCAGCCGCCGTCGCAACTGATGATTGGACAATGTGAACAGCACCAGCCCTGGATTAGCCGCAATCTCTTCCATGATCCGGTCGAGATGGACATCGGACCGCACCATCGGCCAGAAATGGCGCACCGCTTCCACATTTTCGAACGCGCCGATCGCCGCCTTGGCGATATTTTCCAGCGTCTCGCCGGTGGAGTCAGACAGCAAATGCAGATGGATACGCGACATGACGCATATCTCTGTGGGGAGCCTGTGGATAAAGCAAGGGATAGGTTGCGGGCAAAACTACCCCTTCTGGATAGTACCCATTGGCCGGAATCTTATCCACATGCCCCCAACAGGTCCTCATTTTCATCCACAGCCTGTGGATAGCGTGGATGGCCTGCACTGACTCGGTCCCGAATCCGTAGGCTTGGAGAGTCAAGCTGTTGGCAAATCCGGGCGCTGCGCATAAACCCCGCTACCAACTGACCTACTATCTCCATCATCCTTTTAAGAATCTAAATAAGAGAGTTTATGACGGGACCAGATACCGGCCTTTCCGCTGGGCCTTCCAAGCCGCTGCTTTCCGTCCTGAAGGGGGAATGCCTCTCCCCGCCGCCTATGTGGCTGATGCGCCAGGCGGGCCGCTATCTGCCCGAATATCGCGCCTTGCGGGCTGAAAAGGGCGGATTCCTCGAACTCGTCTATGACAGCCCCACCGCCGCCGAAGTCACGCTTCAGCCGCTGCGCCGTTTCGGTTTTGACGGCGCGATCCTCTTTTCCGACATTCTGATCGTGCCCTATGCGATGGGTCAGGACCTTTGGTTCGAAACGGGGGAGGGACCGCGTCTCGCCCCGATCCTCAGCGAAACCGACCTTTCCGCGCTCAAGCCTGATCTCAGCCGCTACGAGGCTGTCTATGAGACCGTTCGGCAGGTGAAGGCAGCGCTCGACCCCTCCGTCACTTTCCTGGGCTTTGCAGGCAGTCCCTGGACCATCTCGACCTATATGGTGGCCGGGCAGGGCAGCAAGGATCAGGGCGCGGCCCGCCGCCTCGCCTATCAGGACCCTGAACGCTTCGGCGCGATCATCGACGTGATCATTGAATCTACCGTCACCTATCTTTCGGGCCAGATCGAGGCAGGGGTAGAGGCGGTGCAACTGTTCGACAGCTGGGCAGGCAGCCTCGCGCCGCTCCAGTTCGAACGCTGGGTAATCGAACCCAATCGCCGGATCGTGGAAAAGCTCAAAAGCCTGCATCCCAATATCCCCGTCATCGGCTTTCCCAAGGGCGCGGGCGCCAAACTCGCCGATTATGCGGCAGGCACGGGCGTCGATGCGATCGGCGTGGATGAAACCATCGATCCGCACTGGGCCAATCGCGTCCTGCCACAGGGCTTGCCGATACAGGGAAATCTCGATCCGCTGGCGCTGATCGCTGGGGGCAGGGCGGTTGAGCAATCGATCGACAATATCCGCTCCGCCTTCGCCGACCGGCCCCATATCCTGAACCTGGGCCATGGCATTCTTCCCGACACGCCCATCGCCCATGTCGAAGCGTTGATCGCCTATGTCCGGCAAGGAAAGAGAAGCTGATGCCCTATCTCGGTGCCGCCTATCTGTGGGTGAAGGCCGCCCATGTGATCTTCGTCATCTTCCTGATGGCGGGATTGTTCATGATGCCCCGCTTCTTCGTCTATCACCACCAATGTGCCGTGGGATCAGACGAGGACCGAAAATGGATCGATCGCGAACGGCGTCTGCTCAAGATCATCCTCAACCCCTCGCTGATCCTCGTCTGGGTCTTCGGGCTCATGCTGATGGTCGAAATCGGCGCCTGGCATTTCGGCTGGTTCCACCTGAAACTGCTCTTCGTCCTTGGCCTCTCCGCCTATCATGGCTGGATCGCAGGCTATGCGAAGAAACTCGCCAGGGGTGAGCGTCCCTTGCCGGAGGGGAAGCTCCGTCTCATCAACGAAGTCCCCGGCATCGCCGCTGCGGTGATCGTCGTCGCGGTGATTGTCAAACCCTTCTGAAGAAAACCGTCACTCCCCAAAAAGTCCGTCATCCCAGCTTTCGCTGGGATCTCGTGAGGCCGGACCAAACATCAAGAAAGTTTCAGCTTCCGTCGAAATGACGGCGGTCCGCTGACCCGTTCAACCAGTCTGGTCTGCTGCCACCCCTAACTTAATTCGCATGTCGATCGACATATTGCAGCAATGAAAGCCGACGCTAATTTCCTCGCCAAATAATAAGGGGAGAAGGGTCGTGAGCAGCTTCGTTCTGCGCGCATTGCGTGCATTCAGTCACCGTCGCCATGTTCGCCAGCGTCTTGAACAGATCAGGCATGAAAATGCGGGCTCAGGCGCCAGCAGATTCAATCTGATTATGTAGTTGGGGCAAGCTCGGGCGGATCGACCGCGATATTGTCGATCAGCCGCGTCCGCCCCAATTTCGCCGCGCCCAGCAACCGCGCCGGACGATCCAGCACATTCATCGGCTCCAGCGTCATCGCATCGCACAGCGTCACATAATCAATGGGATCAAAGCCATGCGCGGCCAGCATCGTGATCGCCTTGGCAATCGCCGCCTCGACGCTCGCGCCCTTCTCCATCTGCCGCGCCGCTTCACCCAGCGCGCGGGGCAGGGCGAGCGCATCCTTGCGCTCATCCTCGGTCAGATAGGCGTTGCGCGATGACAAAGCGAGGCCATCCTCGGCCCGCTGCGTCGGCACGCCGATGATCTCGATCCGCATATCAAGGTCGCGCACCATCTGCCGGATCGTCGCGAGTTGCTGATAATCCTTCTCGCCGAACAGCGCGACATCGGGCTGCACCTGGTTGAACAGCTTGGTAACGACCGTCGCCACCCCGTCGAAATGCCCCGGCCGCGCCGCGCCATCGAGTCCCTCGGTGACACCCGAGACGGAAATATTGGTCGCATAGCCCGCCGGATACATGACCTCGGCCGTCGGCGCCCACAGTGCATCGACTCCCGCCGCTTGGCACATCTGCGCGTCCTTGGCCTCGCGCCGGGGATAAGCGTCCAGATCCTCATTGACCCCGAACTGTCGCGGATTGACGAAGATCGACACGACCACATGCCCGGCATGCCGCCGCGCTTCCTCGACCAGCGCCATATGCCCTTCATGCAGAGCGCCCATGGTCGGCACCAGCGCGACAGGCCGCCCATCGCTTTTCATCGCATCGATGGCGGTTCGCAGGGAAGGAAGGTCACGCAGGGTTTGCACGGGACGAGGGGCTCCGATATGGCAGGGGCACGGGGACTATCCTGCTAAAGGCACGACCCGGCAAGTGGGTCAAGAATCGTTGCGGCAATAAACGGGGATATCAATGGGTCCGAACACCCAAACGCATCATATCGTCTTCGCCAATGAAAAGGGCGGGACCGGCAAGTCGACCACCGCCGTGCACACCGCGATCGCCTTGACCGCGCTCGGCTACAAGGTCGGCATGATCGACCTCGATCCGCGCCAGCGCACCGTCACGCGCTACATGGAAAATCGCGCGGAAACGGCCCGCCGCCGGAACATCGACCTGCCCGCGCCCGATTTCGCCGTGCTGAAGGGCGACACGGTCGAGGCGCTGGAGGAAGAATCCGCCGCCGTTGCCGAGGGCAAGGATTTCCTGGTCGTCGATACGCCCGGCCGAGATGACCTGTTCGCCCGCCACATGGCCGCCCGCGCCAACACGCTGGTGACGCCGATGAACGACAGCTTCGTCGATTTCGACCTCATCGGCCAGGTGGACGCGGAAACCTTCAAGGTCCGCCGCCTGTCCTTCTATTCCGAACTCATCTTCGAAGCGCGCAAGACCCGCGCGAAGGCCGATGGCGTCTCGATCGACTGGGTCGTGCTGCGCAACCGCGTCCAGCATCATGACGCCCGCAACAAGAAGCGCGTGGGTGATGCTCTCATGGAACTGTCCCGCCGCGTCGGCTTTCGCGTGATCCCCGGCCTGTCAGAACGAGTCATCTTCCGCGAACTCTTCCCGTCCGGCTTGACCCTGCTCGACAAGGGCCATCTGGGCGACCTTGGCGTCAGCCACATCGCCGCGCGCCAGGAACTGCGCGAGATGGTTTCCGGCCTCGCCCTCCCCGCCCGTGAGGAAAATTCGCCGGTCGATCTTCTCGGCGCGGCCTGATGGGCCTTTTCGCTTTTCTTCTTCTCGGGCTGGCCGCCTGGCTCATCTGGACGGGACGACTACAGCGCATGAGCATGAAGGATGGCATGGTGCTCGGCGGCGCGCTGGTCGGCGCGGTCATGGCGGCCAAGGGCAAACCGCTAGCCGGAGCGCCCCTGCTCCTCGGCGCGGCACTCTTCTTCCTGTCCCAATCGCAGCAGAAGAAAAGGCGATCCGCCACTCCGCCCAAGGCGCCCCCCGAAGCCCCCAGCATAGCAAGAGCGCGCGCCCTGCTCGGCGTACCCGAAGATGCCGATGAGACCATGATCCGTTCAGCCCACCGGCGACTCATCGCCTCGGTCCATCCCGATCGCGGCGGCACCGAAGCCTTGGCGGCGGAAATCAACGCAGCCCGCGACCTGCTACTCGCCGAGCCCGAGAAAAAAGAAGCCGCCCGCCGCCGCTAAGGCTGTAGAACAGAGCCCATGGCCCACCGCTTCCATCCCTCGCTGCTGCGCGAATATGACATGCGCGGCATCGTCGGCAAAACCTTGGGAGAGGAAGACGCCTACGCGCTGGGCCGCAGCTTCGGCACGATCGTCAGGCGCAAAGGGGGATCATCGGTCGCGGTCGGCTATGACGGCCGACTCAGCTCACCGATGCTGGAATCGGCCGTGGTCGATGGCCTTGCCGACAGCGGCACCAACGCCCTGCGCATCGGCATCGGCCCCACGCCAATGCTCTATTATGCCGAAGCGACGCTCGATGTTCATGGCGGCATCCAGATAACCGGCAGCCATAATCCCGCCGATCACAATGGCTTCAAGCTGGTACTTGCGCATGAAGCCTTTTTTGGCACGGACATCAGCCGGCTGGGCGAAATCGCAGCCGCTGGCGATTGGGAACAGGGCAGCGGGGGCTGTGCCACCATCGACATCATGGACCGCTATGTCGCCCGCCTGATGGAAGGATTCGACGGTGCCCCCTGCCGCATCGGCTGGGACGCGGGCAATGGCGCCGCCGGTCCGGTCGTGGACAAGCTCGTCCAACTGCTCCCGGGTGAGCATCACACGCTTTTCACCGAAATAGACGGCAATTTTCCCCATCATCACCCCGACCCGACGATCGAGGCGAATTTGCACGACCTGCGCGCCCTTGTCCTCGCCAACAACCTCCATTTCGGACTGGCCTTTGACGGGGACGGCGACCGCATCGGCGTGGTCGATGGGCAGGGCCGCACCATCTGGGGCGATCAGCTGCTATCCCTGTTTGTAGAACCCGTGCTGATCGACCGGCCTGGCGCCACCATCGTCGCCGACGTGAAATCCAGTCAGGCGCTGTTCGATCGCGTCACGGCGCTGGGCGGCACCCCGCTGATGTGGAAAACCGGCCACAGCCTCATCAAATCGAAGATGAAGGAAATCGGCAGCCCATTAGGCGGCGAAATGACCGGCCACATCGTCTTCGCCGACGATTATTACGGCTTTGATGATGGCCTCTATGCCGCCGTGCGCCTGATCCGGCTGGTCAGCCGCCTCGGCCAGAGCGTGACCGCCCTTCACGACGCGCTGCCGCTGCTGGTAAACACGCCCGAATTGCGGTTCCCGGTGGAGGAAGACCAAAAATTCGCGATCGTCGCAGAGATAGTTTCGCACTTGCGGGCGGAAGGCGCGAGCGTCAACGCTATCGACGGCGCCCGTGTGACAACCGAAGACGGCTGGTGGCTGCTGCGCGCATCCAACACCCAGGCGGAACTGGTGGCCAGAATCGAATCGACGAATCAGCAGGGCCTCGTTCGCCTGCGGGCCGATCTTTTCCGCCATTTGTCCGAATCGGTGCTCGATTTCTACGCTTGAGTCGGATCGCCACAGCCGATCCCTCCCAAATCTTCACCGACCGCCTTCTCCATTTCCGCTACGGAAATCGCCCCAAATGTTGACAGTTGCAATAAACGCAACCGTATACTTGTCTTTCGCAGTTGCGAAAGAAAGCGTCGGCCCGCAAAGAGGACGGGCCTTTCAGGCATCCTCTCCTAAAACTTTCCAAGCCGTCCTTCGGGGCGGCTTTTTTTTCGCCTGGCGCACAGGCTGCCCGAACCGGAAATTAACCATATCGCTGCCATAGCGCGGGATGATAATGCGTGCCCGACGCCGCAACGGGATTTCAAAGGGGAATTGCATGTTTTCAAGCCGCCGCATTGCCACCACTTTCCTGTCTGCGGGCTTTCTGGCGCTTCCCATGCCCGCGCTCGCCGGCGGCTTCTATCTTCAGGAACAATCGCCCAAGGAAACGGGCAGGGCGCTTTCGGGTGCCGGTGCGGCGGCGGATGATCCGTCGGCCATCTATTTCAATCCTGCCGCGATCACCGAACTTCCCGGCGTGCAATTGTCCGCTGGCGCCGTGGCGCTTTTCGCCACCGCTCAGCAATCGAACCAGGGCAGCGATCGCACCGTGCCGGGTTTTCCGGGTGTCACCGTGCCGATCACCGGCAATTCGGGCGGCAATCCGTTTGACAAGGTCATTCCCGTGCCCAGCTTCTATGTCACTGGTCAGGTCACCGACCGGCTGTGGCTCGGGGCGGGCGTCAACGCCCCCTTCGGCCTGAAGCTGGATTATGACCCAGGCTTCTTTGGTCGCTATGAATCGCTCCACACCGACCTTAAGGCTTATAATGTCCAGGCGTCCGCCGCCTATAAGCTCGACGATCATTTCTCCATCGGCGGCGGCGTGGACGTCCAATATGTGAAGGTTACGCTGACCAACGCCCTGCCGCAACTTTCGCCCCTGATCACGACCGATGGCCTTGCTCGTGTGACGGGCAAGGATTGGACGCTGGGCTGGAATGCGGGCCTTTTCTATACCGATGGCGACACGAATGTCGGCATCTCCTATCGCTCTGGCATGGGCCATCATCTGACCGGCACGCAGACGATTTCGGGCCTCCAAAGTCTGCTGGCGCCGCAAAATGGCAGCAGCGACGCCACCGCGCCGCTTGAACTGCCCGACATCGTGACCGTCGGATTCATGCATCGGCTGACGCCCAGCCTTCGCGCCATGATCAGCGCACGCTGGTATAATTGGTCGGTCTTCAAATCGATCGCGATCACGGCGGCTGGCCGCACCTCGGTCAAGGAACTGGATTACAAGGACAGCTACAGCGTCAGCCTGGGCGGCGAATATGACGTTAGCCCCGCGCTCACCTTGCGCGCGGGCACGATGTTCGATCGCTCGCCCACCAATCCTCAGCATCTGACGACGCGGGTGCCCGATGGCGATCGCGCCTGGCTGTCGGCCGGGGCGACCTACAATATCTCGCCCGCCATCGGCCTCAACCTCAGCTACGCGCATAATTTCGTGGAAAAGGCGAATATCATCCGCCCCGAAACCTATTATGCCGGGACTGCGGCGGCGACCACCGTCACCACCCTGTCCCGGACCAGCGGCAATGCGGACCAGATCGCCGCATCAGTGACGGCGCGCTTCTAACTTGGCTCGTGAATCACTATAGGGGCTCCATCAGCACGGAGCCCCTAGTTCATGTCCGACCATAATCCCCGCCTGCGTCCCTGGCGCGACATCGCCCGTCGCCCATGCCGCCAGATCATGGTGGGCAATGTGCCCGTCGGTGGCGGCGCGCCCGTCACCGTGCAGACGATGACCAACACGCCGACCTTCGATGTCAAAGCGACGATCGACCAGATCCGCCGCTGCGAGGAAGTGGGCGTGGACATCATCCGCGTGTCCTGCCCGGATGAGGAATCGACCGCCGCGCTGAAGCAGATCGTGCGCGCCGCCCGCGTGCCGATCGTCGCCGACATCCATTTCCACTATAAACGCGCGCTCGAAGCCGCCGACGCGGGCGCCGCTTGCCTGCGCATCAACCCCGGCAACATCGGCTCGGAAGCGCGCGTCAAGGAAGTGGTCGACGCCGCCAAGTCCAATGGCTGCGCCATCCGCATCGGCGTCAATGCAGGCTCCCTTGAAAAGGACCTGCTCGAAAAATATGGCGAACCCTGCCCGGAAGCGCTGGTCGAAAGCGCGCTCGACCATATCAAGCTGCTCCAGGATCAGGATTTCCACGAATATAAGGTCGCGGTGAAGGCCAGCGACGTCTTCCTTGCCGTCGCCGCCTATATGCAGCTGGCCGAAGCCGTGGATTGCCCGCTCCACCTTGGCATCACCGAAGCGGGCGGCCTGATCGGCGGCACCGTCAAAAGCGCCATTGGCATTGGCAATCTCCTCTGGGCCGGGGTCGGCGACACCATCCGCGTCTCCCTCTCCGCCGAACCGGAAGAGGAAGTGCGCGTCGGCTATGAAATCCTCAAATCCCTCGGCATCCGCACGCGCGGGGTAAAGGTCATCTCCTGCCCCAGCTGCGCGCGTCAGGGCTTCGACGTCATCCGCACGGTGCAGGCGCTGGAGGAACGGCTTCAGCATATCCACACGCCCTTGTCGCTCTCCGTCCTCGGCTGCGTCGTCAACGGCCCCGGCGAAGCGCGGGAGACCGACATCGGCCTCACCGGCGGCGGCGCTGGAAAACATATGGTCTATCTCTCCGGCCTCACCGACCACACCATCCAGGACGAAGGTATGATCGACCATATCGTCGGGCTGGTGGAAGCCAAGGCGGCGGAGATCGAAGCGGCCAAGCTCGAAGCGGAAACGACCGACGCAGGTCGGGCGGAGGCGGCGGAATAGGGCAGGGGGCCTCCCGCCACCCGCACACTCGCCGCCGTCACCTTTATGGGTAGGGTACGGTCCTCCAAGCCACCCCACCCCGTTCGGGCTGAGCCGGTCGAAGCCCTTTCCTTCTTCTATTTCCCCGCTCGAAAGTGCCGAGCGCCTTGACCGTCACCCCCATGCTATGACCATGACCCAGCCCCGCTCCCTCGCCATCCCCTTCGCGGTCTGCTGTGCCGCCGTCCTGCTCTTCGCCATCATGGACGCGGCGATGAAGGGGTTGAGCCTCTCCATCGGCCTCTTCAACGCCTTGTTCTGGCGCGCCCTCGCGGGAACGCTGCTCGGCCTTGCGATCATGCTGCCGGGCCGCCATCGCTGGCCGGGCAGGGCGGCCCTGCGCCTGCATGTCCTGCGCGGCTGTGTCGTCACGCTGATGGCCAGCCTCTTTTTCTTCGCGCTGATGCGCATGCCGCTCGCCGAAGCCATAGCGCTGTCCTTCATCGCGCCGCTCATCGCCCTCTATCTCGCCGCGCTGCTCCTGGGCGAACGGATCGGGAAGCGCGCCATCAGCGCCTCGCTGCTGGGCCTCGTCGGCGTCGGGGTGATCCTGTCGGGTCGAATGCAGGACAGCTATAATTGGGACGCCCTGCTTGGCGCCGCCGCCGTGCTGATTTCGGCGGTCCTCTTCGCCTGGAACCTCATCATCCAGCGCCAGCAGGCTCAGCTTGCCTCACCGGTCGAGGTCGCCTTCTTCCAGCACTGCGTCATGCTCATCCTCTTTGGCCTGTGCGCGGCCGCCGCATGGGTCGCGCCTGATCTGGTGCCGCTGCACCTCGACCTCCCCCGACCTGATTCCGCGCTCCTCATCGTCGCCTGCGCGGCCTTCGCCTTCACCTCGCTCGCCGCCTTCGCCTGGGCCTATGCGCGGGCAGAGGCCCAGCATCTCATCCCCGTCGAATATACCGCCTTCATCTGGGCAGCGATCATCGGTTGGCTCGCCTTCGGGGAGCGGCTGACTCTCACCACCCTCGCGGGCGCGGCGCTGATCATCGCCGGATGCCTCATCGCCCTGCGCGCCGCGCCCGCCGCGCAAATGCATGAAGGAATCGCATAGCGTTCCGATTCACCTGCAAAATCCGTTCTTCTCGCCACTTTCTTCATGACTTTCCCACGACCAGCCGAAACGCCGGACTCTTGACGCGGACTCCCCGCTCGGCGCATTGTGCCGGAACGGAACATTTGGGGGACATTCAAAAGCCATGGCTGTCAGCCGCGGAGCCAAGCGCACGCCGGAATGGCGCGAGATGCTGAAACGCAGCCTCATCCGCAGCGGCGCGCTCATCAGCGCGATCGCGCTGATGCTGGCGACCTTGTTCCTGGCGCTCGCGCTGCTCAGCTTTCGCCTCAGCGATCCATCAATGATGACCGTCGCCGATAATCAGGTCCAGAATATCATGGGCTGGCCCGGCGCCTGGGTTTCCGCCTTCCTCTTCACCCTGCTCGGCGTGCCCGTCGCGCTCGTCCTTCCGCTGCTTGCAATCACCGCCCGTCGGCTTTGGGGTGATCAGGACATGACCGGGTGGAAAGGGCAGTTTGGCAAATGCTTCCTCGGTATCATCCTCATCGGCATCGCGCTGGCGATGTTCCAGCCTGACTCGCTGATCGATCTGCCTTCGGGCTGGGGCGGCCTCATCGGCCTGGCCACCGCTAACGGCGTACGCAGCCTGACGTCCGCCGCGCCAGCTGCCCAAGGCTGGATCACCGGCATTCTCGTGGTGCTGATGCTGCTCGCCGGTTTCTTCACCTGGTATCGCAGCCTTGCGCTGGAAAAGCCGATCCTCGCCCTGCGCCGTCCCACCTTGCCGCGTCTCAGCCTTCCCAAACCGGCCCTCGCTTTCGCGGGCGGCGGGAGCGTTACTGCCGACGCGCAAGATGACGACGACGAAGCGGCAGAACGCGTCATCGCTCCCCGCCGCGCCGTGTCCAACGAGCCGAAGCCGCCGATCACCATCCAGACTCCGAAACCCGCGCCCGCCCAGCGACAGATGGCGCCAGTGTCGCAGGATGACCTGTTCGGCCACAGTTCGCTGCCCTCGGCCGACCTGCTCAATCCGATCCCGGCTAGTCAGGCGCAGAAGATCGACAAGGCCGCGTTGGAACGTAACGCCCGCCTGCTCGAATCCGTGCTCGACGACTTCCATGTAAAAGGCAACATCGTCGAAGTGCGACCCGGCCCGGTCGTCACCATGTACGAGCTGGAGCCCGCGCCCGGCATCAAGGCGAGCCGCGTCATTGCTCTGGCCGATGACATCGCCCGCAACATGTCGGCTCTTTCCGCCCGCGTCGCGACCATTCCCGGCCGGACGGTCATCGGCATCGAACTGCCCAACGCCAACCGGGAGGGCGTTTCCTTCCGCGAACTGATAACCTCCGAACAGTTCGTGCAGGATGCGACTCTGCCGATCATCCTGGGCAAGAATATCTCAGGCGAGCCGATCATCGCCGATTTAGCTCCGATGCCCCACCTGCTCATTGCGGGCACCACCGGGTCGGGTAAGTCGGTTGGCCTTAACGCCATGATCCTGTCGCTGCTCTACCGCATGACGCCGGACCAGCTGCGCCTGATCATGATCGATCCCAAGATGCTGGAACTGTCGACCTATGACGACATCCCGCATCTTCTATCTCCGGTCGTCACCGAGCCTGCCAAGGCGATCCGCGCCCTCAAATGGGCGGTGGAGCAGATGGAGGACCGCTATCGCATGATGGCGTCCATCTCCGTCCGGAACCTCGCTAATTATAATGAGAAGGTTCGGGCAGCAAAAGCCAAGGGCAAGCCACTCGGCCGCCGGGTGCAGACGGGCTATGACCCGGAAACCGGCAAGCCGATCTATGAGGAAGAACAGCTCGACTTCCAGCCATTGCCGCAGATCGTGGTGGTGGTCGACGAACTGGCCGACCTCATGATGACGGCGGGCAAGGAAGTCGAGTTCCTGATCCAGCGCCTGGCGCAAAAGGCGCGCGCGGCGGGTATTCACCTGATCCTCGCCACGCAGCGCCCATCCGTTGATGTCATCACCGGCGTCATCAAGGCGAACCTTCCGACTCGGATCAGCTTCTTCGTCACTTCGAAGATCGACAGCCGAACGATCCTGGGTGAGCAGGGCGCCGAACAGCTGCTGGGCAAGGGCGACATGCTCTACATGCACGGCGGCAAGGGCCTGATGCGCGTTCATGGCCCCTTCGTTTCCGATGACGAGGTGCGCGTGGTCGCCGACCACTGGCGGGCACAAGGGCAGCCGGACTATATCTCGGCCGTGACCGAGGAGCCGGAGGAGGGCAGCTTCGCGCTCGACGGTGTGGATTTGGGCGATGATAGCCCCGATGCGCAACTGTTCCGGAAGGCATGTCAGCTGGTGTTTGAAAATCAGAAGGCTTCGACCAGCTGGCTGCAACGTCAGCTCCGCGTTGGCTATAATTCGGCTGCACGCCTCATTGAGCGGATGGAAGAAGAAGGACTGGTCGGCCCTCCCAACCATGTCGGCCGACGTGAGGTATTGCGCGACGAAAATGGCAATCCGCTATGACGGTTGCGTCAAACGCAATCGAGCTGGCCCTCTATGCATTTGCGAAAAGGATCAGCGCCGTTCAATAAGAGCGGGCCTTTCAGGCATCCTCTCCTAAAACTTTCCGGCTGGTCTTCGGACCAGCCTTTTTTGTTCGCCGCGCGAGCTACCCCACGGCTGCAAAGCGGCCCATGCAGGGTTCGGAGATCAGGAACGCATCAGTTCACAATGGGTTCAACGCCTGATCGCTACTCCTTGACCTCTCAACAAAGCGGAGAAGAATGCATGAAGCGCTTGTTTGCGCCACTCGCCCTGGCCCTGGCCGCCGCACCGTTGTTCGTTCCAGCCGCGCGCGTTGCCGCGCAGCAGTCGTCGGACGGCATGGACCGGGTAAATGCCTATATTCGCGGCGTCACCACGATGACGGCCGATTTCGTGCAGACCGACCGCGCCGGTCAAACCCTGACGGGCAAACTGACGATCAAGCAGCCCGGCAAGGTGCGGTTTCAATATCAAAAGGGTGTACCGCTGCTGATCGTCGGCGACGGCAAGGCCTTAACCATGATCGACTATGAAGTCCGTCAGGTACAGCGCTGGCCCATCGGCAGCTCGCCTTTGGGCGCCTTGCTCGATCCGAAAAAGGACCTGTCCCGCTTTGGCAAGCTGATCCAGACGGGGGATCCGAAGGTGATCAGCGTTCAGGCACGCGATCCCAAGCGTCCGGAATTCGGCACCATCACGATGATCTTTGAACGGGATCCGGCCGGGCCGGCAGGTCTTCAGCTTTACGGATGGGTAGCGCTCGATTCTCAGAATAACCGCACTAGCGTGCGCTTGTCGAACCAGCGTTATGGCGTCCCGGTTGCGAATTCCGCCTTTCGTTGGACAGACCCGCGCCCGAAGGGTCGCGTAGCCGGGGGGTGAAACGGGCCTGGCATGAGATGGATGGTGCTCACCTGAATCTTGTTCATCTTCGGCTCATATCCGGAACCCTAATAAGAACTCCACGGCGCGAGACGAAGTCCGGGATTTCCCCCCTGTTACTCGGAACGCAGCTCCCGCCGCAAAGCGCTTCAAGGGCGCGATCGAGACCCCCGTTCCATGCCCCCGGAGCGGGGGTCTTACTTTGCCAGCGGCAGGTCGGCGCAGAGCCAAGCTTGCGAAGCCGTTCGCAGGCCCTTAGGGGATCAGCATGCCGAAAACACTGAGCATCGCATCCTGGAACATCAACAGCGTCCGCGCCCGGATCGACATCGTCGAACGTTTCCTGACCGAAGAGGCGCCTGACCTTCTTTGCCTTCAGGAGACGAAGGTGGTGAATGACATATTCCCCACCGACATGTTCAGGCGTCTGGGCTATGTTCATCAGGTGCTGAATGGCCAGCGCATGCATCATGGCGTGGCGATCATGAGTAAAGTGCCCATTCATGAGGATGACCGGCTCGATTGGCAGGCCAATGGCGAAGCGCGTCATGTCGGCGTCCGTTTGGACAACGGCGTGCGGATAGAAAATGTCTATGTCCCTGCCGGAGGCGATATTCCCGACCGGACAGTCAATCCGAAGTTCGGTCAGAAGCTCGATTTCATTGAGCGCATGATCGAATGGTCCTCCCAGCTTGAAGACAAGCCGACGATCCTCACTGGCGACTTCAATATCGCGCCTATGGAATGCGATGTGTGGAGCCATAAGCAGCTGCTCAATGTCGTCAGCCATACGGCAACCGAATGCGAACTGCTGGCCCGGTTGCAGGAATCGAACAATTGGATCGATATCGGCCGCCAATTCTTTCCTGCTCCGGAGCGGCTTTATACCTGGTGGAGCTATCGCGCGCGGGATTGGGCGGAATCGGATCGTGGGCGGCGGCTGGATCATATGTGGATGACGCAGGATGTCGCGGCAAAGGCCATCGGGCACCGTGTTGTCGAACCGGCGCGCAGCTGGACCAAGCCATCGGATCATGTCCCGATCATCACGGAGTTCGCCTTCTGATGGACCGTCTGCCATGAACGGGCGCGCCGCCGCCCGCGCGATTGACGCTCTGCGCCGTGGTTGGGCGGTTACCGTTCGTGCGACTGACGGCGCCATACGCGTCATGGCGGTTGAGGGCGCGGATGCGGTGACGCTGAAGACTTTCGATCCTGCGGGCAAAGCGGACATATTGATAGCAGCAGCCCGGGGCGAGACATTGAAGCTCGCCAACCAACTGGCAGCGGCTGATCCCGACATGCCCGTGCTGATCGCCCGCGCGCCCTGGATCGATGGCGATGTTGCTACCGCGATCGCTGACCCGGTACTGGACCTCTCATCACCGCTGAAGGGACCGTTTGCGGCCAAACCCCTTGCCGCGCCGCTGGCGGCAAAGGCGACGCTCAAGCTCGCCCGGCTGGCGGGTATCCTGCCTGCTTTCTTTTTGGGATCGGAGGGAGAGAGCGAGGCCGAGGTCAGTGCCGATGACATCGACGCTTATGATGACGCCGCTCATCTTGCCATAGCGACGCGCGCGCGGCTGCCGGTGTCAGCCTGCGAGACCGCCGAGATCATCGCTTTTCGCAGTCCGGACGAGCCCCGAGAGCATGTCGCCCTGATCGTCGGGACGCGGGATTCCTCGCCGCCGGTCATCAGGCTGCACAGCGAATGCCTGACTGGGGACGTGCTGGGCAGCCTCAAATGCGATTGCGGGCCTCAATTGCATGAGGCGCTGCACCGGATCGCGGACTCACGTTGGGGCGTGTTGCTTTATCTGCGGCAGGAGGGGCGCGGGATCGGCCTCATCAACAAATTACGGGCCTATGCCTTGCAGGATCAGGGGTTCGATACCGTCGATGCCAATGTCCGCCTTGGCTTTGCCATCGACGCGCGTGATTTCTCGGTCGCGGCGCGCATGCTAAAGCTGCTGGGCATAGAAGAAGTGCGGCTGCTCACCAACAATCCCAAGAAGGTGGAGGGGCTTGAAGGCGCGGGTATCAAGGTGGCTGAACGCCTGCCCATCATACTGCCCGCCAACCCGCACAATGAACAATATCTGGCGACCAAGCGCGATCGTACCGGGCACCAGCTGTGACCACAATTCGCGTGGGCAGCGCCGCCGGGCGGTTGCGGTTAGGCATGCTGGACATCCCATGCACGCTGGGCCGGGGCGGCGTGTGCGCGGCGACCGATAAGCGGGAGGGAGACGGCTGCACGCCGCTAGGGGCCTGGCCGCTGCGGGGCGTTCTGCTGCGGCCGGGAAGGGTGGAGCCTGCCGCAATCCGGCTTCCATGGCGCTGGGTGAGGGAAGGTGATGGCTGGTCCGACGACCCTGCCGATCCCGCCTACAACCGGCCGGTCCATCTGCCACGGCGCTTTTCGGCGGAATCGCTCCTGCGCGGCGATGATGCCTATGATGTGATCGTCGTGCTGGGACATAATGACGCGCCGCCTGTGCCAGGGCAGGGCAGTGCGATCTTCCTCCACCTGTCCGAAGGGCGTCCTACGGCGGGCTGTATTGCTATCGACCGTGGCGACATGTTGAAACTGCTGCCGCTGCTGGCTGCCGGCGACGTTGTGGAGATAGTTTAGGCTCAGGCCTGCTCAAGAGCCTCATCGACCTGATCGCCAGCAGCTTCAAGCAGCCGCCGCTCGAGCGTCTGGATACGCGCCTTGCTCTCGATCTTGCCGCCCAAAAGGTCGGTCACATAAAATGTATCGACCGCGCGTTCGCCATAGGTGGCGACATGTGCGCTGTGCACGGTGACCTTCGACTGGAACAACGCGTTGGCAAGGCTGAAGAGCAGGGCCGGGCGATCGCGTGCATTGACCTCGATCACCGTGAACCGATTGGAAGCCTTGTTGTCGATCAGCACATTGGGCTCGATCCGGAACGCTTCGGCGCGGGTGCGGGGCAGGGGACGCGCTTCCAGCTTCGTTATCATGCGATGACGATTCGCCAGCGAATCCTCGATCGCATTGCGGATACGGGTCAGCTGTTCCGGGCTATGGAAAGCGCCGCCCAAAGGGTCCTGCACCAGGAAGTTGTCGATGGCGACGCCGTCGCGCGTGGTGTGGATACGCGCATCGATGATATTGCCGCCCGCCAGATGGATCGCTCCGGCAATCCGGTAGAATAGGCCCGGATGGTCAGCGGCATAGACGGTGACAAGCGTGGCGCCGCGCTGCGGATAATATTGCGCGGCAATCGACAGCGGCGAATCGGCTGACGCCAGGATATGCTGCGCGTTGTGGATCAGGATGTCCTCAGGCTCGGCGATCCAGTAGGATTCGGGCAGACGCTTGCTGAGCTTCTGGAAGTCGGCCTTCGACAAGCCGAGCGCTTTGCGCAGTGATTCCTGCTTGGCGGTGACGCGTTCGCCACGCCCCTTTTGCTTGTGGCCAAGCCGCAGCACTTCCTCGGCAGCCTCATAGAGGTCTCCCAGTAGTTGCCGTTTCCAGCTGTTCCACACGCCGGGACCCACGGCGCGGATGTCCACGACGGTGAGGCAGAGCAGCAGGCGAAGCCGCTCGGGGCTCTGCACCACCTCGACGAAATCGAGGATCGTCTTGTAATCGGCCAGATCACGCTTGAACGCCGTGGCCGACATCAGCAGGTGATGGCGCACCAGCCAGGCGACAGTTTCCGTTTCGGCCGGCGTCAAGCCAAGGCGCGGGCAGAGATGATCGGCAACCTCGGCGCCAAGCACGCTATGGTCGCCGCCGCGGCCCTTCGCGATGTCGTGCAGCAGAACCGCGACATAGAGCACCCGGCGCGACACCAATTTGCCCATGATCTCGGTGGACAGTGGATGGTCTTCCACCAGAGCGCCCTTTTCCACGCGGGCCAGAAGCCCGACTGCGCGAATGGTATGCTCGTCCACCGTATAATGGTGATACATATCGAACTGCATCTGCGCCACAACGCGGCGGAAATCGGGAATGAACCGGCCAAACACCGTCGATTCATTCATCCAGCGCAGCACCGTTTCCGGATCACGGGGCGATGTCAGCACATCCATGAAAGCGGCGTTGGCGCGAGCATCGCGGCGGATTTTTGCCGTGATCAGACCTGCGTCCCGGCTGGCGGTGCGCATGGCGCTTGGGTGGATGCCCAATTCATGACGATCGGCTACCGCGAAGATTTCGAGCAACCGCACCGGGTCCTGCTGGAAAAAGTCGTCGCTTGGCAGCGCGAGCCGACCACGGTCGAGCACGAACCCGTCCAGCTTCTTTGGCCGACGGAATATGGACGGAATATAGCGCCGCCCCTTCGCCGCCATCTGGTCGTCCAGATGCGCCAGGAACACCGCGGTCAGGTCGCCCACGATTTTCGCGTTCAGGAAATAATAGCGCATGAAGCGCTCCACGCCAGAGCGGCCCTGCCGCCCCGTAAAGTGCATCCGCGTGGCGGTTTCCAGCTGTAGATCGAACGTCAGGCGATCTTCCGCCCGCCCCGTGATCATGTGCAGATGGCATCGGACGGCCCAAAGAAAATCCTCAGCCTTCTGGAATTGCCGCAGTTCCAGATCGGTCAGCAAGCCCACGTCCACCAGTTCGGCGACGGACTTCACCCGATTCACATATTTGCCAATCCAGAACAGCGTGTGGAGGTCGCGCAGCCCCCCTTTGCCTTCCTTGACATTGGGTTCAACGACATACCGGCTATCGCCCATGCGCTTGTGCCGATCGTCCCGCTCCACCAGCTTTTCGGTGACGAAAGCGCGCGCCGTCCCCTGCATTACCTCAGCATCGAATCGCTTGGCGGTGTCCTCGTACAGCGCCCGGTCGCCCCAGACATAACGCGATTCGAGCAGTGCCGTGCGCACGGTCAGATCCGCCTTGGCCATGCGCATGGTTTCATCGATCGACCGGCTCGAATGCCCGACCTTCAGGCCCAAGTCCCAGAGCGAATAGAGCATGGATTCGATGACCTGCTCGGTCCACCCGGTGGGCTTCCATGGCGTGATGAAGGCGATATCCACGTCGCTGTGCGGCGCCATCTCGCCACGGCCATAGCCGCCTACGGCCATCAGGGTAATGCGCTCACCCGTGCTGCGATTGCTGGCAGGGTATAGATGATGCGTCGTTGCATCGTAGAGCAGGCGCAGAATCTGGTCGATCAGAAACGCAAAGGCGGTCACGGCCTCGCGCCCGCGCGTAGGCTTGGCCTCCAACCGCTTTGCGACGTCGACCCGTCCGGCATCCAGCGCGGTCTTCAGCTCGCGGACCACCAAGGCCCGCAGCTTCGCCGGATCGCCCCGATGCTCCTGCGCCAACGCGTTGATGCTGTCCGAAATCGCGCGCCGGTCGATGATGGAGCGGCGAGAGCCAAGGGAGGGAAACTGCATGACCATGGGCGCAGTCTAGTGTCAGCTGCTGGCCGCGGCCAGTTGTTTCAAGCGATAAAGCTGTTCCAGCGCCTCCCGGGGAGAAAGCGCATCGGCATCGATCATGTCGAGCGCGGCGCGCAGGGCATCGACCGCTTCCTCTTCCTGCGCCGCGGCGGCGGCGAAGAGCGGAAGGTCGTCCAGGCCCGCCGCGATGCCGCCCGTCTTTGCCCGGCCAGCCTCCAGTCGGGTCAACACATCCTTGGCACGCTTCAGAACGGCGGGCGGCAGCCCGGCAAGTCGAGCGACGGCGAGGCCGTAGCTGCGGTCTGCTGGTCCCTCCGCCACCTCATGAAGCAGAATGAGATCGCCTTTCCATTCGCGGGCACGCACATGATGCAGCGATAGCGACGACAGAGTCTCCGCGAGCCGCGTCAGTTCATGATAGTGCGTCGCGAAGAGACACCGGCAGCGGTTGACCTCATGCACCGCTTCGACCACCGCCCAGGCGAGGGCCAGCCCGTCATAGGTGGAGGTGCCGCGTCCGACTTCATCCAGGATGACGAAGCTGCGTTCCGTCGCCTGCGAAAGGATCGCGGCGGTCTCCACCATTTCGACCATGAAGGTCGATCGCCCGCGTGCAAGATTGTCCGATGCCCCCACGCGACTGAACAACCGATCGACCAATGTCAGGGTCGCCGACTGAGCAGGGACATAGCTGCCCGCCTGCGCAAGAATCACGATCAGCGCATTCTGTCGCAGGAAGGTGGATTTGCCGCCCATATTGGGGCCGGTGACCAGCCAGAGCCGGTCTTCGGCACCCAAACAGCAATCGTTGGCGACAAAGGGCTGCCCTTCCTTCCGCAGCGCGTCCTCGACCACCGGATGTCGGCCGCCGATGATCTCAAGGCACGGCTCGCCGCCCTCCTGAGGTAGAAAATGCGGCCGCTGCCAGCCTCCTTCGGCTGCGCGTTCCGCCAGCGCTGCTGCAACGTCCAGCCGGGCCAGCGCGTCAGCGGCCAGCGCGATCTCTGCCTTGCGAGCCAGGGCGGCTTCGACAAGATCCTCCAGATGCGCGGCCTCGGCCACCAGCGCATGGGCACCCGCCTGCGCCACCCGCCCCGCCTGTTCATGCAGGTCGACCGAATTGAATCGCACCACGCCCGCCAGCGTCTGGCGATGCGTGAAGCCGCTGTCCGGTTGCATCAGTGGATCGGCGGCCCGTGCGGGCACTTCGACATGATAGCCAAGTACGCCATTGTGCCGGATCTTCAGAGACGCGATGCCGGTGCGCTCGCGATAGCTTGCCTCCAGTGCAGCGATCGCCCGCCGTCCGTCGCCTGCCATCCGCCGCAGTTCATCCAGAGCCGGATCGTAGCCGTCGGCAATATATCCGCCATTGGCCGTCTCGGTCGGCGGGCTGGGCACCAGCGCCCGCGAAAGGCTGTCCACCAATGCTCCGTGGCCATCGAGGGCTGGCAGCAGTTGCTGGAGCAGCGGTGGCTGATCAGGCAACCGTCCCAGCCTTTCGCGCAGCATCCGCGCTTCATTGAGCCCGTCGCGCAGCTGTCCCAGATCGCGTGGACTGCCCCGGCCTACGGCGATGCGTCCGAGTGCTCGCCCTACGTCGGGCAGAGCCCTCAACGCGGCACGCAACTGGTCGCGTAGTAGCGGGTCATCATGGAGGAGTTGCACCAGACCCAGCCGGGCCTCGATCAGCCCTTGATCCATCAACGGCGCCGACAGGTCCTGCGCCAGCAGCCGGGCGCCTGCGCCCGTGACCGTCCGATCCACCGCCCCCAACAGGCTGCCCGCCCGCGCGCCGCTCATCGTCGCGCTGATCTCCAAACTTTCCCGGGTGGCCGCGTCGATCGCCACATGGGCGCCGCTCGCCTTGCGAACGGGGGGCGCCAGAAAGGGCAGGGTGCCCTTGCCCGCATGATCCAGATAGGAGACCAGTCCGCCCATCGCGGCCAGCTCCGCCCGGCTGAACTGGCCGAATCCGTCGAGGGTAGCCACGCCAAACAGCCGCTTGAGCGCTGACTCGGCCCGATTGCTGGAAAATGCCGCACGATCGAACGGATGCGCCTCGGGCAGATCGAGGGCGAGCCCGTCGGGCACGACGATTTCGCTCGGCCGCAGCCGCGCCAGTTCGGCAGGCAGGTCGCTGGTCCGCAGCGTCAGCGTTTCGAACCGTCCGGTGGAAATGTCGGCTGCGGCTATCCCGATCTCGCCCGCGCCATCGCCGCCCGTCTGGGCCAGCGCCACCAACATGTTGTCGCGCCTGGAATCGAGCAGCGTCTCCTCGGTCAGCGTGCCCGCCGTGACATAGCGCACGATGGCGCGGGCCACGAGCGCCTTGCTGCCGCGCGCCTTAGCCTCTGCGGGCGTTTCGGTCTGTTCGGCGATGGCGACCCGATGCCCCGCCTTGATCAGCCGGGCCAGATAATTTTCCGCGCTATGCACGGGCACGCCGCACATGGGAATCGGCGCGCCGCCATGTTCGCCCCGGCTGGTAAGCGCGATGTCCAGCGTCGCTGCGGCAGCCTTTGCGTCGTCGAAGAACAGTTCGAAAAAGTCGCCCATGCGGTAGAATAGCAAGCAATCCTGCGCCTCAGCCTTCAACGCCAGATATTGCGCCATCATCGGCGTCGGCTGGGTCGCGGCGTTTTCCTTAGGGCTGTGCATGACCGTCAGGCGATAGCGGCAAGCGGCAGTTCAGGAAAGGGCGTGAAAAAACGTACCGCTCGCGCTTGCCGACAGGTCGGGCTTGCCGCTAGGGCCTGTTTACTAGGTAAAGAGGGGCGGATGCGTCATGGCTGATAAGTCGAGTGTGGAATTTTCCGAGCGCGAGGCGCTGTTCTTCCATTCGACTGGCAGGCCGGGCAAGATCGAAATCATCGCGTCGAAGCCTATGGCGACGCAGCGTGACCTCAGCCTTGCCTATTCGCCGGGCGTCGCCGTGCCGGTGCGCGCCATCGCCGCCGATCCGCAGGCCGCCTACGACTATACGGCCAAAGGCAATCTGGTCGCGGTCATTTCCAACGGCACGGCTATCCTTGGCCTTGGCAATCTGGGCGCGCTTGCATCGAAGCCGGTGATGGAAGGCAAGGCAGTGCTCTTCAAGCGCTTCGCCGACGTGGACTCGATCGATATCGAGCTTAAGACCGAGGACGTCGATAAGTTCATCGATGCGGTGGAACTGATGGAGCCGAGCTTTGGCGGCATCAACCTTGAAGATATCAAGGCGCCGGAATGCTTCATCATCGAACAGACGCTGAAAGAGCGGATGAACATCCCGGTTTTCCATGACGACCAGCATGGGACGGCGATCATCGCCGCCGCTGGCGTCATCAATGCGGCGATGCTGACCGGGCGCGACCTTAAGGACATGAAGGTCGTGGTGAATGGCGCAGGCGCGGCCTCCATTTCCTGCACCGAACTGATCAAGGCGATCGGCGTCTCGCACGACAATGTCATCATGTGCGACAGCAAGGGCGTGATCTATCAGGGCCGCACCGAAGGCATGAACCAGTGGAAGTCGGCGCATGCGGTGAAGACCGACGCCCGCACGCTGGGCGAAGCGATCAAGGGCGCCGACGTGTTCCTCGGCTTGTCCGTCGCGGGGGCGGTATCGCAGGACATGGTCAAGGCGATGGCGGAAAAGCCGATCATCTTCGCCATGGCCAATCCCGACCCGGAAATCGCGCCTCCCGAGGTTCTGGAAGTTCGCCCGGATGCGATCGTCGCTACGGGCCGGTCGGATTATCCCAACCAGGTCAACAATGTGCTGGGCTTCCCTTTCATTTTCCGGGGCGCTCTGGACGTGCGCGCAACGGGCATCAACGAACCGATGAAAGTGGCGGCGGCGCATGCCATTGCCGAACTGGCGCGCGAACAGGTGCCGGAGGAAGTGGCCAAGGCTTACGGCCGTTCGCACAGCTTTGGTCCCGACTACATCATCCCCGCGCCGTTCGACCCGCGTCTGATGGAGGTTGTGCCTGCCGCTGTCGCGCAAGCGGCGATGGAAAGTGGGGTCGCGCAAAAGCCGATCGCCGACATGGCGGCCTACCGCCAGTCTCTCAAAGGCCGATTGAATCCGACGACGTCGGTCCTCACCACGGCCTACGAGGTCGCCAAGGCCAATCCCAAGCGCGTCGTGTTTGCCGAAGCGGAGGAGGAAGTGGTGCTGCGCGCCGCCATCCAGTTCCGTGACCTCGGCTATGGCATCCCCGTCCTCGTCGGCCGGAACGAAGTCTATGACAAGCTGAAGGCGCTTGGCGTCCGCGATCCTGAAAGTTTCGAACTGCATAACAGCGTCAATTCGCCTCTGGTGCCCGAGATGGTGGATACCCTCTACAGTCGGTTGCAGCGGCGCGGTCATCTGCGGCGCGACTGCGAACGCATGGTCAATCGCGATCGCAATATCTTTGGTACCTTGCTTGTCAGCATGGGCCATGCTGATGCGATGATCACAGGCGTGACGCGGCCCTTCGCCCAGACTCTGCGCGAGGTGAAGCGCGTCATGGACCCGGTGGTGGGGCGCACTGCCTTTGGCATCCATATCATGGTGTCGAAGGACAAGACGGTGTTCCTGGCCGACACCACCGTCAATGAACGGCCCTCCGCCAGCGAGCTGGCCGACATCGCCGAGGGCACTGTCGCGGTCGCACGGCGCATGGGTCATGACCCGCGCGTCGCCTTCCTGTCCTATTCCAACTTCGGCAACCCGCCAGGCGGCCATCTGGAAAATGTCCGCGATGCGCTGAAGGTTCTCGATGGCCGTGACGTCGATTTCGAATATGAGGGGGAAATGACGGCGGATGCGGCGCTTAATCCCGCCGTCATGAAAAATTATCCCTTCAGCCGCCTGTCCGGCCCGGCCAACATCCTGGTCATGCCCGGCCTGCAATCAGCCAACATCTCGGCGAAACTGTTGCGCGAACTGGGCGGCACGACGATGATCGGCCCGATGCTCGTGGGCATGGAGAAGTCCGTGCAGATCGCGACCATGTCTTCAAATGCGTCCGAACTGCTCACACTGGCGGTACTCGCTTCGGCAGGGGTGGCCCTCTAAGGCAGGGACGGGCTAGCCCCGCCGCCAGAGCGCGAGCTCTTCCGGCCGATCGATATCGAGTTCCAGTCCGGGTCGTTGCACGCTGCGAAAAAGCAGGCCGAGCCTGTCCGCTTCGGCCTCATGCGCGGCAAAACTGCCCTCTCCATAATGGAAGCGGAACTCGGCCGCGCCGGGGAGGGGTAGTAAGAGCGCGTTGGTGCCCGTGCCCGCATGATCGGGCGCGACCGCGATGCTATCCCTCGGCAGGTTAAGCAGTGCCGTCACATCATCAGGCCCGATCAAAGGAAGGTCCGCCGACAATATCAACAGCCGGTCGACCCCTTCCCCGATCGCCGCGTCTCGCGCACTCATCAGGGCTGCGTTCAAGCCGCGTCCCGGGTCAGCAAGTAGCGGAATATCCTCTGCCAGATCATGCCGCGACGGCCCCAGCAACAAAACCTGCTCCCGCCCCGCAACTGCTTGAGCGGCAGTAACGGTTCGGCGCAGCATCGTCGCCACCAGCCTTCGCCTCTCATCCTCGCCAAGCACAGCGGATAGCCGCGTCTTGCACAATTGCGGCGCCTTGACCGGGATGACGATCCAGCAGCGCACGGTTCAGCTGGCGATCCGGTCGGCCAGCATCAGAGCAGCACGCGCAACTCTTTCCCGGTCCTCCAGCGTCTTCATCAGCGTGTCGCAAACGTCGTGTGGGATCGAAATGTCAGAGGCGTCGTCGCGTTCGTCGATCAGTAGCCCGTCGATCACATCGGCGTAATGGGCCGCGATGCTTTTATTGGTCACGGTCAGGCCCAACTCCTGCATGAGCTTGGCGGTGGGTCCCTTGACCGCCCGCCCCCCGACGATCGGCGACACCGCAACAACCGGCGCGCGAGCGGAGACCAACGCTTCCCGGATGCCAGGCACCGCAAGGATCGGATCGACACTCAGCCAGGGATTGGACGGTGCTATCACAATGGCCCGTGTGTCAGGGGCGGTGATCGCTTCGATCACGCCTGCCGCCGGTATAGCGCGCTCTGCGCCTTCGAAACGAATGGCCCGCACCTCCGGCGCGCAGCGGCGTTCGACGAAATAGCGCTGGAAGGGCATGTCGCCTTCGCTGGTGTTGAGATGCGTCGCAACCGGGTCATCGCTCATCGGCAGGATGGTAAGGTCCAGCCCCCATGCAGCAGCGAAGCGGGCGGTAATCGAGCTCAGCGTCTCTCCCCGCGCCAGCAGATGAGATCGCAGCACATGCAGCGCCAGGTCGCCATCGCCTAGCAGGAACCAATCTTCGCCGCCCAAGGATTTGAGGGCGTCCATGAAGCTCCAGCTCTCGCCTTCCCGGCCCCACCCCTGTGCTGCATTGGCCTTACCGGACAGGGTGTAGAGAAGGGTGTCGATGTCAGGAGAGATGGTGAGCCCGAAGTGCCGGAAATCGTCGCCCGTATTCACGATGGCGGTAATCTGTTCTGGCGGGCAAATGCGCATGAGGCCCAGCACCAGCTTGGCGCCGCCCACGCCACCAGTCAGCGCCACGATACGGCTCATCGAAACAGATCCTCCTCCAGCGGCCGGACAAGCGCCGTTGCAGGCGCATCACCCATGGGTAACCGCAATCCACGCATCAGCACGGCTGGAATGCCTTCAGCCCCTTCGCCTGTGACCAATGCGGCGGCGGTCGCAATCTGGTCAGCCAAGGCGATCTGCGTCACTTCCAGGCGGCGGCCATCCCTGTCCCTGTCTCCCCTTCGGTCGATCAGCGCAGGCAAACGTGCCGCGCCTATGGCAACGCCGACCACCCCGTAGCGCCATGGCCGCCCGAAGCTGTCGGATATCACCACCGCAGGCGCGATCCCGCCGTCGGTAAGGGCATGGCTGATCGCGGCAGCTGAGCGATCAGGATCGAGGGGCAACAGCAACGCCCGTTCCGGGCCGCCCGGGCCGATATTCGACCGGTCTATGCCGCTATTGGCCATGACATGGCCCAGCCTGTGACGAGTGATCAATATGTGGGGCACGGCACGGACGACGGCGACGCTTTCCCGCAGCACAAGCTCGACAAGGCGCGGGTCCTTTTTGGTGATTGTCGCCAGTTCCAGAGCCTCCGGCGTCGGCTCGACCTGGGTAAGATCGACCATGCGACCTTCCGCCTTGGACAATATCTTCTGCGTGATGACCAGCACGTCGCCGTCCAGCAACGGCCAGAGCCCTGCCACTTTCAAAGCGTCTCTCAACAGCGCGGCCAAATCGTCACCGGCACAAATTTCAGCCATGCCGGTCAGCGGGTGAATTGAAATCATAAGGCGATGTAGCGCGCGACTGGTCCAGTGGGTAGCCGCCCTGTCGCCATAATCAGGGCGGTGTTACGGCTCCTTAACATGGATGGGGTAGGGGCTTTGACAATGACTGCCCTGCTGATCACCGTGGACACAGAATTATCGTCACTGCTTCACGAGCGGGGAATAAGCCTGGAGGATAATATCCGCCTGTCCATCTGGGCGGAGTCTCAGGGCCAAGCCTACGGCATCGGCTGGCAAATGGCCGAACTGGAAAAGCATGGTCTCAAAGGCGTGTTCTTCGTCGATCCGATGCCCGCGCTGCTTTATGGAACCGCGTTTTTGAAGCCCATCGTCACCTCAATCGTGGACCGGGGGCACGAGGTGCAACTGCACGTTCACAGCGAATGGCTCCGCTGGGCGCGCCACTCCCCTGTCGAAGGGAGGCTGGGCCGCAATATCGGTGACCTTTCGATGGATGATCAGTTCACCTTGCTGCGCTTGGGCAGGCAATGGCTGGAGGAGGCTGGTGCGCCTGCGCCCATGGCCTTTCGAGCAGGCAATTTTGGTGCCAATGACGATACGCTGCGCGCCCTCGGTCATGTCGGCATGACCTGGGACAGCAGCGTAAACCCCGCCTATCACCGCTATGGCTGCCGCATCAACGGTGCGCGCGATCAGGTCGCACCAACGCGCAGCTTCGGTGTCTGTGAGCTTCCGGTTTCGGGCATCACCGACCGGCCCGGCAGCTTTCGCCCTGCGCAAATCTGCGCGATGTCGGCGAAGGAGATGCGCACCGGGCTGCATCACGCGGTGCGCGAGCGGCACGCCGCGTTCGTCGTCGTCACGCACAGCTTCGAAATGCTGACCCGCGACCGCCAACGTCCCAATCATGCAGTGATGCGTCGGTTCACCGCTCTCTGCCGGGAGGCCGCGAAGCTGACGGGCCTTAGTGTCTGCGGCTTCCATGACCTGCCGCCCAGCCTGGAGACAAAGGCGAACTCCTCGCACAGCCGCGTCCCGCCCGATCGTCTTCGCACCACCAGCCGGATGGTTCAGCAGCTATGGGCCAGCTGGCGCTACGAACGCCGCTTCATCCCGGCCTGAACAGCGGCGGCGGACGGGATTTTACGGAAAGGTGGCGGAGACGGAGGGATTCGAACCCTCGGTGCCGAATTCTCAGCACGACGGTTTAGCAAACCGTTGGTTTCAGCCACTCACCCACGTCTCCAAACATGGCCTGAACACCCGCTTGGGGCGGGACAGCGGCTAGGCGAGAAGCGCTATAACGGTGGCTTTCGCGCAAGGCAACGGGTGTATGCCATGAAATTCTTACAAACTTGTCCGCAGGATTCGTTCCAGCCCAGAATCGACTCGGGTCGCCGTTCGTTCATTGTCGTTTCAGCTTGCTTTCCGATAATCTGATAGTTGGTCGAAGAGCGGAAAATTCGGGGAGTAGCGGGCATGATCGGGATTTTAAGGCGTGCGGCGGCTCGCAATGTGCGGCGGGGTGCGATGGCATTTGCCGCCGCGGGCATGGCGTTCAGTCCAATTGTTGCGACTGCGCAGGTGCGCACGGTCGATCCCAATACCGCGATCGACGCGGACCTCGCGCCCGTTCCGCCCGCGAACAGCACCCCCACCGACCCCGGCGTCGACCACAGCGTTCCGCCCCCCAGCAATACGGCGCCGGATTATGCCCCGCCTGCGGCGAACAGCACCGCCACCGGCGCGCCGGTAACGTCCAACTCGCCCCCCGCCGCCTTGAGCCCGAGCGAATCCTATCAGGAAGATGACCTGATCGGGGCGGCCGAGGGCGTCTTTGGCAAGGGGGCCGAGGGGCTTGCCGGCATGATCGAGAAGATCCTGAAGGATCAGGGACGTCCCAACGCCTATATTGCCGGTCGGGAAGCATCCGGCGCCTTTGTCGTTGGCTTGCGCTATGGATCCGGCACGCTCAACCATAAGGTGGAAGGCAAGCGGGAGGTGTATTGGACCGGGCCATCCATCGGCTTCGATGTGGGCGGCAATGCGTCCAACACCTTCGTCCTGGTCTATAATCTCTACGACACGCAGGACCTTTATCACCGCTTCCCCGCTGCCGAAGGCACGGCCTATCTCGTCGGTGGCTTCACAGCCAGCTACCTGCGTTGGGGCAGCGTAGTGCTGATCCCGATCCGTCTGGGCGTTGGTTATCGACTGGGCATCAATGCTGGCTACATGAAGTTCACGGAAAAGCGGAACTGGCTGCCTTTCTGATCTGGTTTAAAGGACAAAGCTGAGTTGCTGGCCTCCCTCGACCGGCTCTTCGGCGTCAAGATTATGCACCCCAAGACCCAGCAGCCGAGCCCCCATGGGTAGCGGCAGCTGGGCGAGTAGCAGGGCACGCGCCGTTTCCGCCAGCAAGTCGGGCGACCGTACTGGGGCGCCCATGCTTTTCGACCGGGTGATGATTCGGAAATCGGCAAATTTGATTTTCAGGACGATGGTGCGGCCATAGGCGCCGCTCTTCTCGATCCTTCCCCAGAGGCTTTGCGAGATACGGTCTATTTCTGTGACCAGCGCGTCCTGCGTTATCAGGTCGTCGAAAAATGTGTCCTCAACGCTGACGGACTTCCTTTCCTGCCGCTCGTGGACCGGCCGGTCGTCCTCCCCGCGCGCGGCACGATAATAGAAGGTGGCGGCGCTGCCGAAATGCTGCTGAAGGAAAGGCAGGTCGCGGGCGCGAAGGTCGGCGCCGGTTTCAATCCCCAACGCCTGCATCCGCCGTGCCGTCACCGGCCCCACGCCATGGATGCGTCGCACAGGCATCTCCGCCATGAAGCCTGCTCCTTCGCCGGGTCGCACGACGCAAATGCCGTCCGGCTTGTTCTGATCTGAAGCGAGTTTGGCTATCAGCTTGTTGTAGGAAACGCCGGCCGAGGCGGTGAGGCCCGTTTCTTCGTGGATCATGCGCCGGATTTCCTGGGCGATGACCGTTGCGGAGGCCAGGCCCGGCTTGTTCACCGTGACATCGAGATAAGCCTCATCAAGCGACAGCGGCTGAATGATGTCGGTGAAGCGGGCGAAAATCTCCCGCACATGAGCCGAAACGGCGCGATATACTTCGAACCGAGGCTTCACGAACAGAAGGTCCGGACAGAGCCGCCGCGCCCGCGCGCCGGGCATGGCCGATTTCACGCCAAATGTGCGAGCCTCATAGCTGGCGGTGGCAACGACCCCTCGCGGGCCGCCTCCGCCCACGGCGATCGGCTTGCCCTGCAAGGTTGGGTCGTCGCGCTGTTCGACCGACGCATAAAAGGCATCCATGTCGATATGGATGATCTTGCGCGGCCCGGAATCCATGGCAGGGGTTTATGCCACAGCAGGAACGAAAGCAAAACGCGGAAGGCGTCGTCAGGTCAGGACTTCTTGTCCTTCAAAGACTGGAGGACAGCGAAAGGACTGGCCTGTTCTTCCGAAAGGACGCCCGCTTCCCGCAAATAGGAGTCTGCGTCGGCAGAACGGGGATAGGGCGCCATGGCCAAGGCCATAGTTTCGGCGACCGCTTCCCCCATGTCGATTGTCTGCCCATCAAAGCCGATGATGTCGCAATCCTCCGAATCGATCTCCATCTCTTCGTCATCGCCTTCATCGCCGCGCTCCGCGACGAAGCGCAGCAGGAATTCGGTGTCGATCTTCTCGGGCACGGCCACGCCGGTAGCGACGCAGGGCTGGGCCAGTTCCGCCCGCACGCGCCCGCGTGCCTCGATGCCGCTATCATTTTCGCTCAGCGTATAATCGGCTTCAAGGCGGCTGAGCGAAAGCAGATGGAAACGCTTCGCCAGTGCTTCCCGCTCGTTGGCGTCGGCGGTGATCGTCACTCCTTGCGCATGCCGCACGATCTGATCAGCGCGCACCGGGCGAGAGAATTCGGGTGCAGGGTTGCTCATCCAATATCTCCGGTCAGCAATGCGTCCAGCGGCAACGCGGAAAGCCGAACCCAGCGCGATCGCAAGCGAGATTCGACATGATTGATCGCACCATCACCCGGCGTCGCGCCACGATACAGGTTGCGCTCCAGCGCTTCCCGCAGCTCCGCCTCGCCCAGTAGTGCAGCTTTATAGGCTGACAGCCTGCCGCCCAGCGCGCTCACCATCCGGCCGATATGCTTGCCCACCACGACGTCGCCCACGCCTTCCTGACGCAGCTGGCCGTCCATGTCATCGACGAATAATTCCGTCAGCCAAACGCTCTCCTGCGCGGCGCCGATCGCTTCCATCCGCATCAGCACCTGCGCGAGGATGGCGACGATCATGTCGAACCGGCCGTCCATGGTGTCGGGGACCTGGCCTTCCATATACCAGTGCGGCTGACGCCCCTCGTGGACGATGGCCTGATAGAGCGGCTGCATCGCTTCCTTGGGATCGGTTCGCGCGAACAGGCGCTGGAATAGGTTTGGCATGTCGAAGCAGTTTCCTGGCTGAGCTGAGCGGAGGCCCCCTTGCCGGGGGTCGCGCATTTCCATATTGATCGGCGGGCCGCGCGATGCAATGGCGGCTTTGGTTTTCGCGTTTTCCCGGGGCCTGTCCCGGCAGGAGAAGTTCATGCGTCAGTTCAGCCGACATCTGTTGCTCGCCGTCGGCCTTGGCGCGCTGGTCCTCGGCACATCCGCCTGCACCCGCATCCGGACGCATCAGGGCTATCAGGTGGACAAGCTGTTGGTCGATTCGATCCAGCCGGGCATCGACAACCGTGCCTCCGTTGAAGGAACGCTGGGCCGACCCAGCTTCACCGCGCAATTCGGTGATCAGGACTGGTATTATGTGTCGCGCGACATGCGGGCGCTTGCCTTCTCCAATCCCAAGCCCGTGGCCCAGACCGTGTTGCATGTCCGTTTCGACCCGGCGGGCAATGTGACTGCCGTGGATCGCATGGGGCTTGAGCAGGTCGCCAAGATATCGCCCGCGGGCGACAAGACGCCGACCCTTGGCCGTCATCGCAGCCTGTTCGACGAGATTTTCGGGAACATCGGCACGGTGGGAGCCGGTGGCATGGGCGGCGGCGGTGGCGGCAGCAATACCGGCGGCGGCGGTCCCAACGGTTCCTAAAGACAGGATAGCAAGACTGTCCGGGGTCAACGCTCCCTTTTAGCGGAAGCCTTATTACCGGATTCCCCCTGGCGGCTGTGGCAAGAAAGCCCCGCCTTCGCGAGTCTCGAGCAGGCTTGCGCGCCAGCAGCGGCGACATCAAAAAATTCCGGCGATCCAAGTCATTGGACTCGTTTGGAAACATGGTTAATTTTTCGCGTTAACAAATAGAGACTCGCAACTGCGACGGCTCAGGCATATGCTTGATCAGTGTCGTCGGCCGTAAGACTAAAGTAGTATATCTCGCGCTGCACGTACGGCATACTACATAAGGTTAAAGTCAGAATATAACGCATTAACAGTTCGTTAGCGAATTCTGACACTAACCCCAAATTTCCGCGAGCAGTTCAGGACTCTTGTCGCGCAAATATGCTAGTCATAACTTATTGAAACGAAAAGAAAGGGTCGCACTGCAGGCATTTGGAAACTGGTCTTTCACGCTTCGTTTGGGGCCTGCTAACGAAGGTGGAAGGGATCATGAGGGGAATACCCAATGGCTTACCCAGTCAATGTGCGTCTGTTGTGCGGTAATGCAATTGTTAGAGAAGGGCTGAGCCGGATTCTCACTGAACGAGATTTCCGGGTTAACCAATATCCCAATATTGCCGCTGCACTCCAGAAGGCGGAGGTGCCGGAAGAAGATACCGGACCGTCGCTGCTCCTGGTCGATAATGGAACCGAAGAACTTGATGCGGACAGCGTCGCCGTCCTTCAACGGCGATTTCCCTGTTCCTATCTGGTGGTTCTGTCCGACCGGTTCGATTTCCAGACGATGCTGAAGGCCTTCCGGCTTGGTGCAATGGGTTATATCATCAAGGAAATCAGCTGCGACCGCCTGGTGGCGACGCTGCATCTGGTGGCGATGGGCGAACGGGTGCTCCCACCGCAACTCGCCGATGAATTGCAGTCGCGACCGACACTCACGGACGCGCTGGAGGTTGAACGGCCAGTCGATGCCGCCAGCCTGTCGGATCGCGAGCTGGAAATCCTGCGCTGGTTAATCATGGGGTGCCCCAACAAGGTGATCTCCAAGAGAATGGAAATCAGCGAGGCGACGGTGAAGGTCCATGTGAAGGCGGTGCTGCGCAAGCTGCGCGTCAAGAACCGCACCCAGGCTGCGATCTGGGCAGCCAATCATGGAATGCGTGGACGGGTGCCGGAGGTAGAGCCCGTAGTGCCAGTGGAGGTGACGATCCCCCATCCCGCGCAGCTGCCGCCGCTTGAAATGGCTGCCATGCCGCTTAGCCGTGCCTGAACTGGATCGTCGCCCGAAAAGGGCTGCGGTCACCCCCTCATAAATTCTGAATGATGCTCCTGCGCGCAAACGCAGGAGCCTCAGAAGCCCAAGGCAGAGCAGGCTTCGGCCTGTTGAACAACAGCAAAAGCTGCTATGCTGACCCCGTCCAAGACTCAAGGCGGGAGAGGTCCCATGGCCACGCGCTGGACCATCAAGGGCAAGGAATTTGTCCACTGCAATTGCGCCTATGGTTGTCCCTGCCAGTTCAATGCGTTGCCGACGCATGGCCATTGTCAGGCCGTTGCCGCGATCGACATCGAACAGGGCCATCATGATGACACCGACCTGTCGGGCTTACGCATCGGCCTGATCGTCGCCTGGCCGGGGCCGATCCATGAAGGCATGGGCGAAGCCGTTCCGATCGTCGATGAGCGGGCGGACCCGACGCAGAGAGAAGCGTTGCTGCGCATCATGAGCGGGCTGGACACTGTGCCTGGCGCCACCTTCTTCCAGGTTTTTGCCACGACCTACACCAAGGTGCACGATCCCGTATTCGCGCCCATCGACCTACGGGTGGACATTGACGGCCGATCCGCCCGGCTGAATGTTCCCGGCTGGATCGACGCGCGTGGCGAACCGATCGTCAACCCGGTGACGGGAGAAGCGCATCGCGCGCGCATCAACCTGCCCCAGGGTTTTGAATATGATGTGTGCGAGGTCGGTCGCGGTTGGGCGAAAACCCAGGGGCCGGTCGATGTGCAGCTCAGCGATTCCCATGCGCAGTTCGCCGAGCTTCACCTGACCGAGAGTGGCGTTGTCCATTAGGCCGGTGCCACCACCAGACGGCACCCCTTCTGTTGTCCATCAGCTATTGTCGCGAAACAACCTGATCGTCGGAGCGGCGCTGCTGCTGCTGGTGATGATGGCCTGGATGTGGCTCATTTCCACGCCGGACGCCTCAATGGGGGACATGGCGGGGGAAGGAATGGCAGACATGCCGATGGGCGCGATGCCCATGGCCATCCAGCCCTTGTCGCCCAGCTATTTTCTCGCCGCCTTCGCCATGTGGTCGATCATGATGGTCGCCATGATGCTTCCTTCCGCCGCGCCCATGATATTGCTGCATGCGCGGATTGATCGAGCGACCAGTGACTATGCGCGTTTGCTGCACAGCCTTACGGTCATGGGCTCTTATCTGCTCATATGGATAAGTTTTTCAGCGATCGCGGCTGGTGCACAGGCCTTGCTGCTGCATGGTGGCTATTTGTCCGCCGCGACCTTGTCTCTGGGTGGTCGCCTGGGCGCTGCTGGCCTGTTGCTGGTGGCGGCTTTCTATGAATTGACGCCCGCCAAGCATCGCTGCCTGGAAAACTGCCAGTCGCCGCTCATCTTCATTCATCGCTACTGGCGCCCCGGTGCAGGCGGCGCGTTCCAGATCGGCATGCGGCATGGACTTTATTGTCTGGGCTGCTGCTGGGCGCTGATGCTGCTGCTGTTTGTGGGCGGCGTCATGAATCTCGCCTGGATAGCATTTTTCACATGCCTGGTCGCAGCCCAAAAGATGGCGCCGCCGCGCTGGCGGTTGGACCGATGGACCGCTGCATTCCTGTTTTTCGCGGCACTGTTTGTCGCGCTTCGCTGACGCTAGGTGAGCCGCGCGGCAACCGGGGCCGGACCGGAGCAACCGCTGCGTCGCGCAGCCGTTACTCCGATGCCGGACTGTCAGCCGATGGTTTCTTCGAAGATAGCCATCGTACGTTCGAACCGAGCGAACAGATCATCAAGCTCTTCGGCGGTGATGATCAGCGGCGGGCAGAAGACGATCGTATCGCCCAGCGCCCGCACGATCAGGCCCTGCGTCAGCCCGATTTCGACCAATCGCGCCCCGGCCTTTGCTGCGGGGTCGAAGCTGGTCCGGTTTTCAGGATCGGCATAAAGCTCGATGGCGCCGACCAAGCCGACCCCACGTACTTCGCCCACATATTTGCGGCCTTCATAGCTGCGCAGCGCCTTCGAGAATTGCGGCATCAACGACTGCACGTGGCCGACGACATTATCTTCTTCGTAGATTTTGAGCGTTTCCAGCGCGATGGCGCAGCTGACCGGATGGCCCGAATAGGTGAAGCCGTGGCCGAAGGTGCCGATGGTGCCGCTGTTCCGGGCGATCGGCGCATAGACCTTCTCATTCACCATCACGGCGGAGATCGGTGCATAACCAGATGACAGCCCCTTCGCCGTGGTGAGGATATCGGGCTTCATGCCGAAAGTGGTCGAACCGAACATCTCCCCCGTCCGGCCGTAGCCGCACACCACTTCGTCCGCGACGAGAAGCACGTCATATTTCGCCAGTACCTTCTGGACCTTTTCGAAATAGGTAGCCGGCGGCGTAAGCACCCCGCCCGCACCCATGACTGGTTCGGCGAAGAAGGCGGCGACCGTCTCCGGACCTTCTTCCAGAATGAGCTTTTCAAGATTGTCGGCGAGGCGAGTCGCGAAATCCTCTTCGCTTTCGCCCGGTTCGGCATAGCGGAAGTAATGCGGGCAATCGGTATGCAGAATATTATGGATGGGTAGGTCGAAATCGCGATGATTGGTGACAAGCCCGCTCAGGCTGGCCGACGCCACGGTAACGCCGTGATAGGCGTTGCGTCGGGCGATGATCTTCTTCTTCTCCGGCTTGCCGATGGCATTATGATAATACCAGATCAGCTTCACAGCAGAGTCGTTTGCTTCAGATCCGCTGTTGGCGAAGAACACCTTCGACATCGGCACGGGCGCGATCGACAACAGCTTGTTGGCCAGCGCGATCACGGCTGGATTGGAACGGCCGGTGAAGGTGTGATAATAGGGTAATCCACGCAGCGCTTCGCTGCCCGCCTTGGCCAGACGCTCGTTGCTGAAGCCCAGAGAGGCGCACCACAGCGCTGATACAGCTTCAAGATAGCGGTTCCCCCGATCGTCTTCCACGAAGACGCCGTCGCCCTTGGTTATGACAAGGGGGCCGACCTCAGGATGGGTCGCCAAATTCGTGAAGGAGTGGAGGTGAGCTGCAATATCAGCTGCAGCATTTTCTCTGGGATCGTACATTATCTTCGTGCTTCCGATCTTTTAGAAACTGACATTTCGGCCGTCCCGGAGATGGATATGCGCCCGACGACCATTACGCGCAGAATGTGGGGATCGACTTACCCTCATCCATGCAGGGAAGTAGCGTGCCCGCCGGATGCATAAGAATTTTGTGGACACTTATCAACACATGATCATGGGACGGGGCGGTTTGTCTGAGATTTCCGTCGATTGAAGGCGGCGAACAAGTCCAGATAGAGTGATTTTCCAGCTTTTCCCCGACCGGGATGCTGAATTGGGTCAATCCATCCATATATGCGATTCTTAGGCCCAATGATGGAGGGTAGTTGGAGCTGCCATGACCAGACGCGTGCCCTTCCAAGGCTTTGCGCCGCCCATACGTCCCCAGTCACCTCTTCGGCGAGCGATCACCGCCGCCTACCGGCGGGAAGAGCCCGCGTGCATCGCGCCGCTGCTGGAAGCCGCGACTCTTGAGCCATCGGATCGCGAAGCGATCAGAAAAGTCGCCCGCCTGCTCGTGACCACGCTCCGCGCCAACCACAGGGGCAACGGCGTGGAAGGGCTGATCCAGGAATATTCACTTTCCAGTGAAGAGGGCGTGGCGCTGATGTGCCTCGCCGAAGCCTTGCTGCGTATCCCCGATCAGACGACACGCGACGCATTGATCCGCGACAAGCTTTCTGAGGGCGATTGGGGATCGCATCTGGGCGGTGGCAAATCACTGTTCGTCAACGCCGCGACATGGGGCCTGGTCGTGACCGGCAAGCTGGTCGGCAGCGTCGATGATGATGGGCTGGGCGCCGCGCTGACCCGGCTGGTGGCGCGCGCGGGGGAGCCAGTGATCCGTCGCGGCGTGGATCTCGCCATGCGGATGATGGGCGAACAGTTCGTCACGGGCGAGACGATCGAGCAAGCATTGAAGCGAGCGCGCAGGCTGGAAGCGAAGGGCTTCCGCTACAGCTACGACATGCTGGGTGAGGCGGCGACGACCGGGGCCGATGCCGACCGCTATCATGCCGATTATGAGCGTGCCATTCACGCGATCGGAAAGGAGGCGCGCGGACGCGGCGTGTATGAAGGCCCCGGCATCTCGATCAAGCTTTCGGCGCTGCATCCCCGCTATGCCCGCTCTCAGGCGGATCGGGTGATGGGGGAATTGCTGCCCCGCGTGCGGCAACTGGCTCTGCTCGCCAAAAGCTATGATATCGGCCTCAACATCGATGCCGAGGAAATGGACCGGCTCGAACTCTCCCTTGACCTTCTCGAAAGTCTGGCGACAGACGCGGAATTGGCAGGATGGGATGGCCTGGGGTTCGTCATTCAAGCCTATGGCAAGCGCTGCCCCTTCGTCATCGACTGGATCATCGATCTTGCCCGGCGTGCAGGACGCCGCATGATGGTCCGTCTGGTGAAGGGCGCCTATTGGGATGCGGAGATCAAGCGCGCCCAGGTGGACGGCCTTGCCGACTTCCCGGTCTACACGCGCAAGGCGCACACCGATGTCGCCTATATCGCTTGCGCAAAAAAGCTGCTTGCGGCCCCCGATGCGATCTTTCCGCAATTTGCGACCCATAATGCGCAGACCCTCGCTACCATTTACCGCATTGCCGGGCCGGATTTCAGCGTCGGCCAATATGAATTTCAGTGCCTGCACGGCATGGGAGAGCCGCTATACGAACAGGTCGTGGGCAAGGAAAATCTCGACCGCCCGTGCCGCATCTATGCGCCGGTTGGCACGCATGAGACGCTGCTAGCCTATCTGGTCCGCCGCTTGCTTGAGAATGGCGCCAACTCTTCCTTCGTCCATCGTATCGCGGACCCGGCGGTTTCGGTCGAGGATCTGATCGCTGACCCGGCCGAGGTCGTCCGTGCCATGCCCCATCCCGGCGCGAAGCATGACCTGATCGCCCTGCCTGCCGATCTGTATCCCGATTGGCGCAATTCAACTGGCTTCGACCTTAGCGACGAAGGCACGCTCGCCGCCCTGTCGCAGGCCCTTCGCGATAGCGTCGCGATCGAATGGATGGCGGCCCCGACCTTCGGTTCAGGCGAGGAGCGCGCCATACGCAATCCAGCCGATCATCGGGACAGGGTCGGCACGGTGGTGGAACTGGCGGCCGAGAGCGCCGCCGCCCTCGTTTCCCGTACCGCGACATCCGATTGGGGAAGCGGGCCGGTGGAGGAGCGCGCAGCCATTCTGGAACGCACCGCCGACGCGATGCAGGCGCGCATGCCCATCCTGCTCGGCCTGTTGATCCGCGAAGCCGGAAAATCTCTTTCCAACGCGATCGCGGAGGTTCGCGAGGCGGTCGATTTCCTCCGCTATTATGCCGCGCAGGCACGGGCTAATCTCGGCGCCGGGCAGGAGCCTCTGGGACCGATCCTGTGCATCAGTCCGTGGAATTTTCCCCTCGCGATCTTCACCGGTCAGGTCGCCGCCGCTCTGGTTGCAGGCAATCCGGCGCTGGCAAAACCCGCAGTCCAAACGCCACTGATCGCGGCGGAGGCCGTGCGCTTGCTGCATGAGGCGGGCGTGCCCCGGCATGCTCTTCAATTGGCGCCCGGCGATGGTGCCTTGGGCAGCGCTCTGGTGGCGGCGCCGGAAACCGCCGGCGTCATGTTCACAGGATCGACCGCCGTCGCGCGACTGATTCAGGGCCAACTTGCCAAGAGGCTTTCACCCGCAGGCCGCCCTATTCCGTTTGTCGCTGAAACGGGCGGGCAGAACGCGATGATCGTCGACTCGTCCGCTCTCGCCGAACAGGTGGTAGCGGACGTGCTGGTCTCCGCATTCGACAGCGCGGGTCAGCGCTGTTCCGCGCTGCGCATACTCTGCCTGCAGGAAGAGGTGGCGGATCGCATTCTCCTGATGCTCAAGGGCGCGTTGGGGGAAATGCGCGTTGGCAGCACCGATGCGCTGAGGACGGACATCGGCCCGGTGATCACGCAGGCGGCAAAGGCGGGGATCGATCAGCACATTGCCAGAATGCGCGTGCGCGGAAAACGGGTTGATCAACTCACCCTGCCTGCCGAGGCGGCACACGGCACCTTCGTTGCGCCAACGATTATCGAGATCGACGATATAGCCGAGTTGGAGCGGGAGGTTTTCGGCCCGGTCCTGCATGTCGTGCGTTTTCGCCGGGAGCGGTTGGGCACGCTGATCGATTCGATCAACGCCACTGGCTATGGGCTGACCTTCGGCCTTCACACCCGGCTCGATGAGACCATCTCTTATGTCACATCGCGGGTGAGGGCGGGCAACCTTTACGTGAACCGCAACATGATCGGCGCAGTTGTCGGCGTCCAGCCGTTCGGGGGCTGCGGGCTTTCTGGAACGGGACCCAAGGCTGGCGGGCCGCTTTATCTTAACCGACTGGTGACGCGGCCATTCGCATGTGGATGGAAGTCGCGGCATCCTGTTTCACCCATCCATGATTTCGCGGATTGGCTGGAAGAAAAGGGAGAAATCGGCAGCGCGAGGAAAGCTCGTGCCTATGCCGCCGCCTCTACTCTTGGAGTGGAACGCGCGCTCGCCGGACCAGTCGGGGAACGCAACCTTTACAGCCTGCATCCCCGTGGTCAGGTGTGGATGATGCCGCAGAGCCGGGATGGCTTGTTCGAACAGATGGCCGCCATCCTTGCGACCGGGAACCGGGGCGTGGTTGTGGAGGCGCTTCCCGACGATTTGCCCCCAAATGTCGCCGCTGCATTCGCTGGCCTGCCTGACGGGCCTTATGCAGTTGCGCTGGTGGAAGGACACAGGGCAGCCGTTGCCCGAGCCCTGGCGGAAGTCACAGCGATGCCGGGGCCTATCATTTCCGTTCATGCAGCTGAGCCGGACCAGCCCCTTGCCTATCATTGCGATTGGTTGCTTGAAGAAGTGTCGATTTCCATCAACACGACCGCTGCTGGAGGTAATGCCAGCCTGATGATGATCGGATAAGCGCCAACGCCGACGCTTCCATAGCCGATCCCTTCACGGATTGCGCTACAGCAGCTTCAACCGGATGTTGCGGAATTCCACCTTCATCGGCGGACCTACGTGCGCCTGCATCCCGATTTCGCCCTTGCGCCGACGATCCGCCGACTCATCGATCGCGGCCGCCATCAATTGGCCGTTCAACAGATGATAGATGGCCGGACCCTTGGCGATGATATGGGCTTCGTTCCATTCAGCTTTGATCGCTGCTTTCAGAGGGCCGGACTCACCAATGGAACTGATTATTTGCGACGGCGGTGACGTTGTTCGCGCAAACTGACCACGGCGGGCGATAAAGCCGCGCCCCCGTTCCTCGTAGACCATGGCCGTGAAGAGATTCCGGCCGTCGATATCAAACTGTAGCCCCGACATGGCGAAGCGATTGGTAGGCGTGATCGCGTCTTTGACAACGGTGCTGCGGTAATTGACGCCGCTATTGCCTTCAGGGGTGATCCGATACTCCGCCTTCAATTCGAAATCCTCGGGCCTCCCGCCTTCCCAGATCAGGAAAGTGTTGCTCCGAAGCAGGGTGTCCGGCGTCACTTCGCCAACTATGCAGCCGTCTTCCACGCGCCAGTATCGCGGATCACCGCGCCAGCCCGCCAGAGTGTGACCGTCAAACAAGGATCTGAACCCCGGCCCGTCGCCGTCAACCGGCCGGGGCATCAGGGGCATGGCTTTTGGCGCAGGTGCCTCTGGCCGTTGCGCCGCTACGGCCAAGTGCGGGAACAGCGTCAACGTGGTCGCTCCGGCGATGAACGTCCGACGTCCGGTCCTTTGATCCATGCTGCTCTCCAATGTCGATACGCTGGTTCGACGATTAACAGCATGGTCGCGAAAAGTCCTGCTTGGTCAAGCCGGGTACCGCCCGCACCGCCGGAAGGATCATCAAAAGCGATATATTACTGGAGATTATAATTGGATTTCGCAGGACAGCGTCCGGCAATTTTCTGTCGAAAGCGCTGTAAAATCAGTCGCTCGCTTGGCGCCTTTAGCGTCCAAAAATGGTGCCCAGAAGAGGACTCGAACCTCCACGACCTTGCGATCGCCAGCACCTGAAGCTGGTGCGTCTACCAATTCCGCCATCTGGGCACGGGGTAGGACGGCGCGATTAGCCGTTGGTCCTCACACTGTCAATTCCGCGACGGGCATTATTTTTCTTCCTTTCTGGTTTTCTGCGCGTCAGCGTCTATTGCATCAGGCAGGATGCATTGATCGCCAGTGGAGACAGCCGATAGCCCCCTTCCAAGCCGCGCCGCTCGCGCTGTTCGCCCGTCCCGATGGGGTCCGGCTCGCCTACCGGCATCGCGGGGGTGCCGGGCCGACGATCGTCTTTCTGCCTGGCTACATGTCCGACATGGAAGGCGGCAAGGCGGTGGCGATCGACGCTTGGGCGGCGGAGGCGGGAAGGGCGATGCTGCGGCTCGACTATGGCGGCAACGGCGCCAGCGAAGGCCGCTTTGAGGATGGTACGCTCGCCAGCTGGCGCGACGATGCGCTACTGCTGGTCGACGCCCTGACGGAAGGGCCGTTGCTGCTGGTGGGGTCGTCCATGGGCGGCTGGATTGCCCTGCTCATCGCGCTGGCTCGCCCTGACCGGGTTGTCGGGCTGGTCGGCATCGCGGCCGCGCCGGATTTCACCGAATGGGGCTTTAGTGACGCGGACAAGGCTTTGTTGGCAACCCAGGGGCGGCTGACCGAACCCACGCCCTATGGCGATCAGCCGCTGGTGACGACGCTTGCCTTCTGGCAGTCGGGCCAGGCGCTACGCTTGCTGAACGGTCCTGTCGCCATCGATTGCCCTGTGCGGCTGATCCAAGGGCAGGAGGACCGCGACGTCCCTTGGCAGACCGCGCTGCGGCTAGCCCAGCGCCTGCATTCATATGATGTGCAGACGCTGCTGATTAAGGATGGCGACCACCGTCTGTCGCGCGATGGCGACATTGCATTGCTGATCCACACTCTCGGCAGTCTTTTGGACAATCTTCGATGAGCTTTATCCTTCCGTTGCTGCTTTTGACGCCGCAAGCCTATGATCCGGAAATTGAGGCGGTGATGAACCGGCCCAAGAAGGAGGCGCAGGCGCCCGCACCAAGCCCCGCTGCTGACGGTCGCATTCCCGTTCCGGAAAAATATGCGAAGCCCTTCCAGGCCTGTCTCGACGAGGCGCTTCAATCGCCCGAGCAGGGCGTCGCGTTCGCGCAGAAATGGCGGTTGGAAGGGGGCAGCTTCTACGCGCGCCATTGCATGGGTTTCGCCTATGCCCGTGCGGAGCGGTGGGCGCCCGCGATTGTGTCTTTTGAACAAGCTGCTGATGAGGCCGAGCGTAGCGGTGAAATGGCGCAGAGCGCGCGCTTATGGGCGCAGGCCGGTAATGCCGCGCTGGCGGCGGGCGATCCCGCCAAGGCGCGCACCAGTTTCGACGCGGCACTGGCGCGCGGCCTGCCCGACGGCGTGGAAAAAGGCGAAACCCATCTCGATCGCGCCCGCGCCCTCGTCGCGCTGGGTGAGGTCAAGGAAGCGCGCGATTCGCTCGATGTGGCTCTGGCGCAGGTGCCGCAGGACCCGCTGGCGTGGCTGCTATCGGCCACGCTGGCCCGCCGCGCGGGGGAGTTGAAGCTGGCGCAGGCGCATATCGCGCGGGCGGTGCAGCTCTCTCCCGATGATGCGTCGGTGGCTTTGGAGGAGGGCAATATCGCTGTCCTGACTGATCATGCCGACATCGCCCGATCGGCCTGGCAAAGAGCAGTCAAGCTCGCGCCGCAATCGCCCGCAGGCAAGGCGGCCGCCGATAATCTCACCCGGCTGCCGCCCGCCTGAGCCCGTCTATTTAAGGTAGAAGTCGACGGTCGTGACGACGCGGACCTTCTTGTAGGGGGTGTCGCTCGATCCGTCCGCCTCTCCATCGCGTGGATCGATGGAAAAATAGCCCTGGGTGGCGCTCTTGATGCCGCCGACGCTTGCCCCGCTGTCGCGCGCGAATTGTTCGGCTGCGGCGCGGGCATCGCGGGTCGCGGCGGCCACCATGGGCGGCTTGACGTCGTTGAGCTTTGTGAAGCTGTAGCGCATGCCGGAACCTTCCTGGAGCGTGACGCCCCGCCGGACGAGGTCGAACTGCTGCGCGACTGCTTTCTGAGCGCGTGCGATGTCGGTCGTGCGCAACAACATACGTTGAGTGATAGTGATCGTGTTGACGCCGTTGTTGATATATTGATTGACGCCCGCGCCCGTAGGGGTCAGCGCCTCCGGCTTGAAGCCGAGGCTTGCGAAATAGGCCTTCAGCTCTCGCGTATTATTGTCGATCTCCGCACGCACCGCAGGCAGGTCGAAGCCGGTTGCGGCATAGCTGATCGACCAGGTCGCAAGGTCGGCCGTGACATTGCGCTCGGCCAGACCCCTGACCGTGACGGATCGGTCCGCAGCCTTTGCGCGCTTCAGCCCGTCACCCAGCAGATAGCCGCCGCTGACCAGCCCCAGCGCCAGCAACCCGGCACAGCCCAGCAGCACCTTGTCGCGATACTCGATTGCCATTCGCGTCTCCTCTTCCATCCACGCCTGCGCCGCCCTATCTTGAGATCATTCCTGCCATTGCCGAGATGAACCGTTGCTTGATGGCGACGAACGGAGCGACCGCTTGACCAAATATCTGCATACCATGATCCGCGTGACTGACGTTGACCGCACGGTCGCCTTCTTCAAGCTGTTGGGGCTGGAGGAGCAGAAACGCTTCGACAATGAAAATGGACGCTACACCCTCGTTTTCCTAGCCGCGCCGGGCGATGAGGATGCTCAGGTGGAGCTGACCTACAACTGGCCACCGGAAGACGGCAGGCCAGCGGAAAGCTATGGCGAGGGCCGGAATTTCGGCCATCTCGCCTATCGCGTCGATAATATCTACGCGGTGTGTCAGCGGCTGATGGATGCAGGCGTCACCATCAATCGCCCGCCACGCGACGGCCACATGGCCTTTGTCCGCACGCCCGATAATATCTCGATAGAATTGTTGCAGGACGGATATCTCGATCCTGCCGAACCTTGGGCGTCGATGCCCAATACCGGCGTCTGGTAAGCCGATGCTGAGCGTTGTCCGAATCCCGGTGCTGTCCGATAATTATGTCTGGCTGCTGCATGATGATGCCAGTGGCGAGACCGTGGTGGTCGACCCGGCGGTGGCGGACCCTGTGCTGGCGGCGGCGGCCGAGCGGGGCTGGACCATCAGCCAGATCTGGAACACGCATTGGCATGGCGATCATGTGGGCGGCAACGCGGCGATCAAGGCGGCGACCGGCTGCCGGATCACCGGGCCGACCGCAGAGGCGGCCAAGATCGGCACGCTCGACCGCGAAGTGGGGGAAGGGGATGAGGTTCGCATCGGCGATCATGTTGCCACAGTGATGGAGGTGCCTGCCCATACGGCGGGGCATATCGCCTATCATCTGGCCGCCGATCACATCATCTTTGTCGGCGACACGTTGTTCGCCATGGGCTGCGGGCGGCTGTTCGAAGGGACGGCGGATCAGATGTTCACCAACATGACCCGCCTCGCAGCGTTGCCAGACGAAACGATGGTCTATTGCGCCCATGAATATACGCAGGGGAATGGCCGTTTTGGCCTGACGATCGAGCCGGACAATGAAGCACTCGCCGATCGCATGGTGCAGGTCGATGCCGCCCGCGCACGCGGCGAGGCTACCGTGCCCACGACCATAGGGCTGGAGCGCGCGACTAATATCTTCATGCGCGCCAGCGACGCGGATGAGCTGGCACGCCGCCGCAAGGCCAAGGATACCGCCTGACGGTTCGGGCGTTACGCCGACGTCTCCATTCATGGAGACATGTGCAGGAGGATTGCCATGCGTGCATCGATATGTCTGGTGCCACTGATGCTGGCAGCGTGCGCAGGCGGTAGCGAGCCCCCGCGCCTTACGGAGAAACAAGCGGCCCGGCTTGAGGCCGCACTGGAAGGCAAAGTCGCGGGCGAGCCAGTCAACTGCGTGAGCCGCTATCCGGGCTCCAGCCTCACCGCTGTCAGTGAAAGCGTGCTGCTGTACCGGGTGAGTGGGCGGCTGATCTATCGCAACGACCTGATCGGTAGTTGCACCGGGTTGGGGAGGGGCGATACCCTCATCATCAAGCCGACAGGCTCGCAATATTGCCGGGGCGATCTCGCGCGGAGCGCCGATCTGGTCACCGGGTCGATCACCGGCGGTTGCGCGCTGGGGTCATTCACGCCCTATCGCACCCCCGGCCGCTGACGGTCAGCCCTTGTAGAGCGCGTCCAACCGTTCCTGATAGCGCGCCTTGATGATATGGCGGCGGATCTTCATCGATGGCGTCATCTCGCCATTTTCGATGGTGAAGGGTTCGTCGGCCAAGATGATGCGCCGGACCCGTTCGGTGACGGACAGGTCTTCATTGACCCGATCGACCGCCGCCCTTAATGCTGCCTGATAGGCGGCGTTGGATGCGGTGTCGTCCGCGTCAAGGCCGTGCGCCGCCGCCCATTCGCGCGTCCACTCGGCATCGGGCACCAGCAGCCCGACCAGATGCGGACGCCGGTCGCCATAGACCATGGCCTGACCGATCTCCGGCTGTAGCGTCAACATGCCCTCGACCTTCTGCGGCGACACATTGTCGCCCTTGTCATTGACGATCAGGTCCTTCTTGCGATCGGTGATGCGGATGCGCCCCTTGGCGTCGATCTCGCCAATGTCTCCGGTGTGCAGCCACCCGTCCTTCAGCGCCTTTTCGGTTTCGGCGGCATTGCGCCAATAGCCCTGCATCACCAGTTCGCCGCGCACCAATATTTCGCCATCCTCGGCGATCCTGACCTCCACCCCGTCGAGCGGCGGGCCGACCGTGTCCATCGCGATACCCGCGCGCGGCCGGTTGCAGCTGACCACTGGCCCCGCCTCCGTCTGACCATAGCCCTGCAACAGCGTCAGCCCCATCGCGTCGAAAAACAGGCCGACATCCGGATTGAGCGGCGCGCCGCCCGATACCAGTGCCTTCATCCGCCCGCCAAAGCGCTTGGCGATCTTGGGCTTCAGCGTCCGGTTCAGCAGCAGCTTGATCGGCAGGTCGGCGATCGATGTGTTACCGTTCTGCTCCTTCGCGGCGATCCGCAGCGCTTGCGCCAGCAGCCAGGCGGGGAACTTGCCCTGCTTCTCGATCGACTTGATGATCCGGGCGCGCAGCACCTCGAACAGGCGGGGCACGACGACCATGATCGTCGGGCGCGCTTCCTCTATGTTGCTGGCGAGCTTTTCCAGCCCTTCCGCATAATAGATCTGCCCGCCCAGCATGATTGGCAGAAACTGGCCGCCGCTATGTTCATAGGCGTGGCTGAGCGGCAGGAAGGACAGGAAAACTTCATCCCCCCAGCCGAAATCCTCCGCGACCAGCCTGCCCGCGCCTTCGATATTGCACAGTATCGCGCCGTGATGCTGCATGACGCCGCGTGGCGCACCACCTGTGCCGCTGGTATAGATGATGCAGGCGAGGTCATCCCGTCCGGCCGTCTGTTCGGCGGCGCAGGCGTCGGGATCAGCGATGCGGGACGCGACCATGTCGGCCCACAGATGACAGGACAGATCGCCCTGCGCGCCCCGGAGCGGCTCCATTCCGATGATGAAACTTGCTTGCGATCGCAACACGGCGGGCATCAGCGTCTGCGCCAGCTTGGCCGTCGACACGATCACCGCGCGGGCGCCGCTGTCCGTCAGGATATGCTGATGATCGCGCGTGGTGTTGGTGGTGTAAGTCGGCACCGTCACGCATCCCGCCGCCATGATGGCAAGGTCGGCGATGCAGAATTCGGGGCGGTTCTCACTCACCAACATGACCGGGTCGCCCGGCTTCAGCCCTTGCGCCTTGAGCGCGGCGGCAAGTCCCGCCACCTGCAAGGCCACCTCGGTCCAGCTGAGCGATTGCCAGCCGCCGACCGTCTTGCGCCACAGGAAGGGAAGGTCGCCCATTTCCTTCGCCCGGGCGAAGAACATGGTCACCAGATTGGGATACTGTTCGATCGCCCGCAAAGCAGCGCAACTCCTTGATTCAAGAGCGCGTCCGATGCGCGCATCCGCTCCTTGCCGACGCTATAGCCGCGCCTTGCCGTAGCGGTCACGCATTTTTCAGTCGAATAGCCCGTCCTGCAATCCGGCGGGCGGATTAAGCCCCAGATGCTTCCATCCCGGCCCATTCAGGCAGCGGCCCCGCGCCGTGCGAGCGATCAGGCCAAGCTGGATCAGATAGGGTTCGATCACTTCTTCGATCGTGTCGCGCGGCTCCGACAAACCGGCCGCTAGTGTCTCGACCCCGACCGGACCACCCCGATAGATGTCGGCGATCATCATCAAATAGCGCCGGTCCATCAGGTCGAGGCCCAGCTGATCGACCTCCAGCCGCCTCAGCGCCGCGTCCGCCGCCTTGGCATCCACTGCTTCGACGCCCGCGACATTCGCAAAGTCGCGCACCCGCCGCAGCAGCCGCCCCGCGATGCGAGGCGTTCCGCGCGACCGCCGGGCAATCTCGATCGCCCCGTCGGACGTGATACGAAGGTCCAGCAACCGCGCCGCGCGCCGCACCACCAGCTCCAGTTCCTCGACGGTATAGAATTGCAGCCGCACCGGAATGCCGAAGCGATCTCGCAGCGGCGTCGTCAGCAGGCCCTGCCGCGTCGTTGCGCCGACCAGGGTGAAGCGGGGCAGGTCTATACGCACCGACCGGGCAGACGGACCCTCGCCGATCATCAGGTCAAGCGCCCGGTCCTCCATCGCCGGATAAAGCACCTCTTCCACCGCCGGGTTGAGCCTGTGAATCTCATCCACGAACAGCACGTCGCCCTCATCCAGATTGGTCAGCAGTGCCGCCAGATCGCCCGATTTGGCGATCACCGGCCCTGACGTCGCGCGGAAGCCGACGCCCATTTCCTTCGCCACGATCTGCGCCAGCGTTGTTTTGCCCAGCCCCGGCGGGCCAAAGAACAGCACATGGTCCAGCGCATCGCCACGCTGCTTCGCCGCTTCGATAAAGACCCGCAAATTGCCGCGCGCAGCCTCTTGCCCGATGAACTCGGTCAGGGATTTGGGCCGCAGGGCAGCATCCACATCCTCCGCCCGGCGCGTGGAGGCGATCAACCGTTCCTCGCTCACTTGGCCGCCTTCCGCAGCGCCAGTCGGACCAGCGCATCCAGCGTCGCGCTATCGCCCAGCTCTTCCTCCGCAGCAGCAACCGCGCTGCTCGCCTCGGCAGGCTTGAAGCCGAGATTCTGAAGGGCGGAAATCGCATCCGCTCCCAGTCCTCCGGCCATTACAGGCGCGATGCCCGCGCCCAACACGCCGCCAGCGCCCGGCGCCGCGCCGATCTTGTCCTTCAATTCGTTGACGATCCGCAGCGCCAGCTTCGGCCCCACGCCATTGGCGCGCGCCACCATCGCCTTGTCCCCGGTCGCCACCGCGCGATGCAGTTCGGCCGGTTCGAGCGCCGACAAGATCGCCAGCGCCACGCGCGATCCCACGCCCTGAACGCCGATCAGCAGGCGGAACCAGTCGCGCTCTTCTCCCCGCGCAAAGCCGACCAGCCTAATCGAATCGTCCGACACCAGCATTTCGGTATGCACCGTCACCGCTTCGCCTACCGGCCCCAGCGCCGACAAGGTGCGCGACGATGCGCCGACGAGATAGCCCACGCCCCCCACGTCGATGATCGCATGGTCGGTGCCCGTGCTATCCAGCCGCCCTTTGAGTTTCGCGATCATGCCCCGCACCCTTTGGTCATGATCTGTTCTTTACAGCCTCTTGAGCGCAGCGCCAGTCAAAAGCGCGCCTGCCTTGGCACCAATTCCCGCGCCGGACGTAGTGCAGCCCGATCCCTAGTCTATCAGGAACCCATTGATGTCGATGCAAGCGCCCTTGCTCTCGCCCCAGGACTTCGCCTGTCCCGCCATCCGCCTCTCCGGTCCCGTCGATCAGTCCATGTATCTGTACTTCAAGGACGCGCTGGCGGGGGCGCCCTCCGAGGGGCTGGTGGTGACAGAAATTTCGACGCTTGGCGGCGATCCCGAAATCGCCCGGATGATGGGCGAGGATATACGCTTCCATTCGGAACTCAGCGCCGCGCGGCGGCTGGTGTTTCTGGGAAAGACCGCCGTCTATTCGGCTGGCGCGACCTTCATGGGCTTTTTCGCCAAGGAGAACCGCTACCTCACGCGTGGCACGCGGGTGATGATCCATGAACGGCTCATCACCAAGGAGATCCACTTGCAGGGGCCGCTGTCCACCTGCATCGCACCGCTAAGGGCCGCTTTGAACGAAATAGAGGCGTCGATCGCCATCCAGAACGAAGGCTTTTCCAACCTGATCCTGGGCTCCAGCATCTCGCTTGACGAAGTGCTGAAGCGGGCACCGGAAAACTGGTATCTCGAAGCGAATGAAGCCGCGGCGCTGGGTCTGGTGGCGGCGGTGCTCTGACGCCGCTTGCCAGCCCCGTCATTTTGCGGCTTTCTGGACGGATGAAGTCTTCTTCCTCCCGGTCCCGGGTTTTTCCCTGGCGTTACGGCATGTTCCTGGTGCTGCTGGCGACTGCCCTGCCGTTCGGCTGGGTGATGCCCTGGCATCAGGCGGTGATGGCGGGGTTCGATTGTGCCGCTCTTGCGTTCATCGCCGCAGCCGCGCCGCTTCTGAAAGCCGATCCTGACAGCATGCGCCGCACAGCGCAGGAAAATGATGCCAATCGCCGCCTGATGCTGCTCCTGACGGGCATTGTCTCGCTGGTGGTGCTGGTCGCGGTGGGAGCAGCCGTCAGCCAGCATGGCGGCCCCAATGCAGCCGCTGTCGCGCTGTTGCTTGTGACGCTGGCGCTTGCCTGGCTCTTTTCCAACCTCGTCTATGCGATGCATTATGCGCATCTCTTCTACCTCGCCGATCAGCGCGGGAAGGATCAGCAGGGCGTCGACTTCCCCGGCACGAAGGAGCCAGGATACAGCGATTTTCTCTATTTCGCCTTCACCCTCGGCATGACCTTCCAGACGTCCGATGTCACGGTGACCGGCACATCCATGCGTCAGGTGGTGACCGCGCATTGCCTCGCGGCGTTCCTGTTCAACCTTGGCATTCTGGCCTTCACCATCAATGTTCTGGGCGGCGCCTGAGGCGGCTTCACGGCTTGATTACCATTTCCCGGCATAAGCCGGGCATGTCTTCCGCTACCGATCCTTGTCCACCCTCTGCCGTCAGCCATGGCGTAGGCTTCGCCGGACTGGCCGGTCTTGCCCTTTGGGCGGTGGTGGCGCGGCATTATGGGATGAATGGCCCCAATGCGGGCTTCGCGGCGGTAATCGCCTGCGGGCTGCCGATGATCTTGTGGTCGCTGCTGGTGGACAAGGTTCATCGCAATCCATCGACCGGTATCGACTGGCAGGCGCCTCCCCGACCATGGCGCGCCGTCCTCGACATCAGCCTCGTCAAGATCGCTGGCCTTTGGGCGACATGGCTGGCGATCGCGATCTTCTACTGTTTGGCCCGCTGGTACTGGAGCGGAAACTATCATTATTCCATGAACCTGTTCATGGGCGCGGCCCCTTGGCTTGTGCTGTTCTCTGTCCCTTATGTCGTCTGGCTGGATCGGCGGCTGGTCGAACCCCGCGATGCCACCCATGCCTTTGGACAATGGATCATCGGGGGAGCAGCGGGCGCAGCCGACATGGCGCAGGTCGCCAATCATGCCCGCGCATGGGCGGTCAAAGGCTTCTTCCTTGCCTTCATGCTCTCCATCGTGCCGGGCAACTTTGCCAGCGTGGTGGACTGGCGGTTGGATCATGCCTTCGCCAATCCGGTGAACCTTGCCGCCTTCCTGATCGCGGTCATGTTCATGATCGATGTCTGCATGGCGACGGTCGGCTACCTGCTGACATGCAAGCCGCTCGATTCCCACATACGCTCGGCCAATCCGCTGCTGACCGGTTGGGTAGCGGCGCTGATCTGCTACCCGCCCTTCGTGCTGATGGGGTCGGGGGGGCCGCTCGACTATCATGCAGGCGGCGCGGAATGGGACGTTTGGACGCAGGGACATACGACCTTGCAATGGATATTGGGCAGCTGGCTCGTCCTGCTAACCGCCATCTATGCTTGGGCGACGGTGGTGTTCGGCATCCGCTTCTCCAACCTCACCCATCGCGGTATCCTGACGCATGGGCCTTATCGCTGGACGCGGCACCCCGCTTATCTGTCGAAGAATCTCTTCTGGTGGTTTTCAGCACTACCCTTCCTCACGGTCTCGGGAAGCCTCACCGACATGGTGCGCAACTGCGCGATGCTGGCGGCGACCAACGCCGTCTATTATTGGCGAGCCCGGACGGAAGAAGCCCACCTCTCCACTGATCCCGCCTATCGCGCCTACAGCGAATGGATGGAGCGCAACGCGCCTGTGCCACGTCTGTTCGCGTGGGCAACGGGCCGCCGCCGCAAGACTCAAACAGCCCTGACGCCAGCGGAATAGGTTAGAAGCTTTCCTCGGCGTAGACGCGCGAAAGATCGCCCGCCCATTCGCCATGATAGCGCGCGAGCAGATCTTCGGCATGCGTCCGCCCAGCCGCGACGATCTCGTCCAGCGGTGCCAGATAGGCGGTTTCATTGTCGCCGATATCGTTCAGCCGCGCCCGCGCCCTCAGCCCGCTGCGGCTGATATCCAGTACTTCGGCCGCGATGTCGCGCAGCTTGCGCCCGCCCGGCAACGGCGCATCCAGCGCCAGCTTCGGCGCGGTGTCGCGCAACGTCTGGCGGTCCTCCATGGTCCAGTCCTTCACCAGATCCCAGGCTGCGTCCAACGCGCCCTGATCATAGAGCAGGCCAACCCAGAAAGCGGGGAGGGCGGTGATGCGATCGGCGCGTCCGCCATCGGCCCCGCGCATTTCAAGGAAGCTCTTTAGCCGCACTTCGGGGAAGGCGGTCGACAGATGATCTTCCCAATCCTTCTCGGTCGGCTTCTCGCCGGGCAGAATGGAAAGCTTGCCGTCCAGGAAGTCGCGGAAGCTGAGGCCCGCCGCATCGATGTAGCGGCCGTCGCGATAGACGAAGTACATCGGCACATCGAGTGCATAGTCCGCGTACCGCTCATAGCCAAAGCCGTCCTCGAACACGAAGGGCAGCATGCCCGTGCGGTGCGGGTCGGTGTCCGACCAGATATGGCTGCGATAGGACAGGAAGCCGTTGGGCTTGCCTTCGGTAAAGGGCGAATTGGCGAACAGCGCAGTTGCCAGCGGTTGCAGGGCCAGGCCGACGCGGAACTTCTGCACCATGTCCGCCTCGCTGCCATAGTCGAGGTTTGTCTGGATGGTGCAGGTCCGCAGCATCATGTCGAGGCCCATCGACCCCACGCGCGGCATGTGCCGCAGCATGATGTCATAGCGCCCCTTAGGCATCACGGGCAGCTCGGCCCGAGTCTTGTCCGGCCACATGCCCAGGCCCAGGAAGCCCAGACCCAACATGTCGCCCACATATTTGACCTGTTCCAGATGCCGCGCCGTCTCCGCGCAGGTCTGGTGCAGATTTTCCAACGGCGCACCGGACAGTTCCAGTTGACCCGCCGGTTCCAGGCTGACCGTCCCCTCGGCACTCGACAGGGCGATGATGTTATCGCCCTCGAACACCGGGCTCCAGCCATAGCGGGTCAGCCCGATCAGCAGCGTGTGGATGCCGCCCTGCTCGCTGTAGGACGGCGCATGATGATCCGCCCTGGAATAGACGAACTTCTCGTGCTCGGTGCCGATGCGCCAGCGGTCCTTGGGCTTGGCGCCCTTGGAAAAGGCCACGATCAGCTGGTCGCGGCTTTCGATGACGGGATCGTTGCCCCCTGAGTCGGTTCTCGTGCTCATGCCCCGCCTTAGCCTGTCCCCCTTGCGCGTCAATCGACAGCGCGCGGAGGACAAATAGGTTGCGTCCACCGGGGCTGCAATCCCATTTCGGATTGCAACTGGAACAGCTATCCTATCGCCAGTCGCCGTTCAGCGTCATCCACGCCGACGTCGCGGCGATCGCCGCTGTCTCCGCGCGCAGGATTCGAGGGCCAAGGGACACGGGCACGGCCCTAGCCACAGCGCGGATCGCCTCCCGTTCTGCCGGGTCGAAGCCGCCCTCCGGTCCGATCAGGAACGCCGCAGGGCCTTTATGCGCGCGCAGCGTCTCGCTCAAAGGCTCACCCCCGCTTTCATCGGCGAAAAACAGCCAGCGATCCTCCGGCCAATCGCGCAGCAGCGCGTCCAGCTTCACCATGCCGCCGAGGTCAGGAAGCGCGGTGCGCCCGCACTGCTCGGCCGCCTCGACCAGATGGGCGTGCAGCCGGTCGAGATTGAGTTTGTCCACCACCGCCCGGCGGGTCAACACTGGCTGCAACTTGGCGACACCTAGTTCGCAGGCTTTTTCCGCGATCAGGTCGATGCGGCCTTTCTTGATCGGCGCGCAGCATAGCCAGAAGTCTGGCACCTGCTCCGGTGCCTTGGTCTGGCTGACGCATTCCAGCACCAGATCGCGCTTGCGCATGTCCCGCACCCGCGCGGCCCATTCGCCGGACCTGCCGTCGAACAGCAGGACGATGTCGTCGGGCTTCACCCGCATGACGCTGATCAGATAATGGGCCGGGTTGCCATCGATCGGCACGGCCACGCCGTCGCCCAACTGCGTTTCGACATGCAGGCGCGGCGCGCTTTGCGGCGGCCAGGCAGGGGTTGCGGTCATTTCGCCTCTTCCGTTCGCCCTGTTTGACTGAGCCACTTGTCTCAGCCAAATGTCGAAGGGCTTTCTTTGCTCTTTAGAGAAGAAAGGGGCTTCGACAAGCTCAGCCCGAACGGAGAAAAGGTGAGTCAGACCATAGTCCCCGATACCGAGGCCCGCGGCCTGCTCGCGCGCTTGCCCGCGATCCCCCGCGCGCTTGCGCTGCTGGCTCGGCTCGATCGTCCGATCGGCTGGTGGCTGCTCTTCTGGCCGGGCGCCTGGGCGGCGGTTCTGGCGGGCGGGGCAGGGGAGCGCTGGCCTCTGATCCTTTGGCTGTTGCTCGGCAGCATCGCGATGCGGGGCGCCGGTTGCGTGTTCAACGACATCGTCGATCGCGATCTTGACCGGAAAGTCGCCCGCACCGCCGCCCGGCCGCTCGCGAGCGGTGCTCTTTCCCTGCGTACCGCCTGGGCATGGCTCATCCTGCTTTGCCTCGTCGGCCTCGCGGTCCTCCTGCAATTGCGCCCTTATGCGCAGATCGTCTCGCTCGGCAGTCTCGCGCTGGTCGCCGCCTATCCCTTCATGAAACGGATCACCGGCTGGCCGCAGCTTTGGCTTGGCCTCGTTTTCTCCTGGGCGGCGCTGGTCGGCTGGAGCGAGGTCGCAGGGGCGCTTACCCTGCCGGGGCTCCTCCTTTACGCAGGCACCATCTTCTGGGTCGTGGGTTATGACACCATCTATGCATTGCAGGACCGGGAGGATGATGCGTTGATCGGTATCGGGTCGAGCGCCTTGTCGATGGGACGTCATGTGCGCGGCGGCGTAACGCTCTGCTACCTGATTGCACTTTCCCTCTGGGCTGCCGCTATTTGGCAGGTGCGGCCGCAATGGCTTGCTCTCGCTGCGCTGCTGCCGATGGCGGTTCAACTTTTCTGGCAGGTGGGAACGCTCAAGGAGGATGGAGCCGATCCGCTCACCAAGTTCCGTTCCAACCGTTTCGCGGGGCTCCTGATGTTTCTTGCCTGCCTCGTCGTGGGGAGTGCATGAGCATGCCGCAAGAGGGTGAGGATTGCTGGCGCATCGCCCGCGCCGCAAAAGCCAGCGTCATTATCGACGCGGATTGCTATTTTCGCCACGCGCGCGCCGCCATGCTCAAGGCGAAGCGTCGGATCATGCTCATCGGCTGGGACTTCGACGCGGCGATCAGTCTGATCCGCGAGGATGAGGTCAAGGACGGAGCCCCGGTCATCATCGGCGACTTCATCAGCTGGCTTGTCGCGCAAAAGCCTGACCTCGAAATCTTCCTCCTGCGTTGGGACATCGGCGCGATGAAGTCGATGGTGCAGCCTGCCAACCTCTTCACCACCGTCAAATGGATGGCGCACAAGCGCATACAGGTGAAGCTGGACAGCCATCACCCGCCAGCGGCTTCGCACCATCAGAAGATCGTCGTGATCGACGATTGTTTCGCCTTTTGCGGCGGCATCGACATGACCAGCGACCGTTGGGACACGCGCCATCATCGGGACGAGGATCCCGGCCGCCGCCATCCGGACGGTTCCGCCTATGGGCCATGGCATGACGCGACCACGGCCTTACAGGGCGATGTCGCGATGGTGCTGGGCGACCATGCCCGCGCCCGTTGGAAGGGGGCTGGCGGCGGCGATCTGGAGCCGATCTTCGGCGAGCATGATTGCTGGCCCGACGCGCTGCCGGTGCAGTTCGAAAATGTCGATATAGCCATTTCCCGCTCTGCGCCGGAAATGGACGACCAGCAGCCGTTGCGAGAGATTGAGCGACTCTATCTCAACCAGATCGCGTCGGCGAAGCGGACCATCTATGCCGAAAGCCAGTATTTCGCCTCCCGCCGCATTGCGGAGGCAATCGCCGCGCGGCTGGGTGATCCCGATGGGCCGGATATCGTCATCATCAATCCGGAACAGGCCGATGGCTGGCTGGAACAGCAGGCGATGGATACCGCCCGCGCGCGCCTGTACGAGGCCCTGCGCGCCCGCGACACATACGGGAAGCTGCGCATCTACCATCCCTTCACCGTGCGCGGTGAGCCCATCTACGTCCATGCCAAGATCATGATCGTGGATCATCGAACCGTGCGCGTGGGCTCGTCCAACATGAACAACCGCTCGATGCGGCTCGATACCGAGTGCGACGTGACGATCGACGGGGCACTGCCCGTCAATGCGGGGCACGAAACGACCATCCTAGGCATCCGTGATGACCTGATCGCCGAACATCTGGACCTGCCCGTCGAGCGGGTGGCGGCCGTCATCGCCGAGCGCGGGCTGATTGCCGCGATTGAGCAACTGCGCGACAAGCCCGGCCGCACCCTGCGTCCCTATGTGACGCCGAATCTCAACGACGTGCAGGCGTGGCTGGCCGACAATGAAGTGCTGGACCCCGAAGGGCCTGAGGAGATGTTCGAGCCGGTTGCCGACCGCAGCCTGTTCCGCCGCATGCGCAAGAAGCGCTGAAGCGCCGCCGCTTTCCTATTCCGCCGCCAGCAGCGCTTCCGCGCCGCCCAGATTGACGGAAACGAGGCGGCTTACCCCGCGCTCCACCATAGTCACGCCGAACAGCCGGTGCATGCGCGCCATCGTCACCGCATTATGGCTGACGATCAGATATCGCGTGTCGGTCTGCCCGACCATGACATCGAGAAGGTCGCAGAAACGCTCCACATTGGCATCGTCCAGCGGCGCGTCGACCTCATCCAGGACGCAGATCGGCGCCGGGTTGGTCAGGAACAGGCCAAAGATCAGCGCTACCGCCGTCAACGCCTGCTCCCCGCCGGACAGCAGCGTCAGCGCGGCCAGCTTCTTGCCCGGCGGCTGCGCCATGATCTCCAGCCCCGCCTCCAGTGGATCGTCGCTGTCGATCAGTTCCAGATGCGCCTGCCCGCCATTGAACAGCGTCGTAAACAGCCGCCGGAAATGCCCATCGACCGCCTCGAACGCCGCCAACAGCCGCTGCCGCCCTTCGCGATTGAGGCTGCCGATCGATCCGCGCAGCCGGTTGATCGCCTGGCTTAGCTCCTCGCTCTCGGCCCGGCTGGTCGTTTGGGTCGTTTCCAGCTCCTCCAGCTCCTGCGCCGCCACTAGATTGACCGGCCCGATCCGCTCGCGCTCGGCGGCAAGGCGGTCATGTTCACCCTGTTCGCTCTGCGCGATCCTTATGTCGGCACTGGCAAAGCCCAGCTTCTCGGGCAGCACGGGGGGCGGGCATTCAAAGCGTTCGCCCGACAGGCGATTGGTCTCGACCCGCTTCTCTTCCGCCGCCTCGGCTCGCGCCGCGGCAGTCGCCCGCCGCTCGCGCGCCTGCGCCAGCGCCTCGCCTGTCTGCGCGGCCCGTTCCTCGGCGACGCGCAGCGCTGCCTCGGCCTCGCTCTCCGCCCGCCGTGCCGCTTCCGCTGCGTCGGCCAGCCCAGCGCCCTGTTCGGACAAGGCAGCGATTGCCGTCGCCAGCGTGTCGGGCTGTTGCGCCAGTCCATCGCGCTCGGATGCGATCGCTTCGCCGCGCTCCACCATGGCGGCGATCCGCTTCGCCGCCTCGCCTGCTCGCGCGCGCCAGCCCTTGGCTTCCGCGTCAGCCGCAGCCATGCGTTCACGATCGCTCGCCAAAGCGCGGTCGGCCAGGGCCTGATCCGCCTGCAATTGGCTCACAGCCATGCGCGCCTTTTCGCTCGCCTGCGACAACGATGCCACCAGCGTCCGCGTCCCGGCCCCGTCCGGCACCGCCGCCCGTGCCGCGTCCACCTTGTCATGCTCGGCCCGGGCAGCGCCCATATCAGCGCGTGCTTCGGCAAGTCTTTCCTCGATCGCCTCACGCCGCCCGGAAAGCCGCTCCAGCGCCGTAGCCGCTTCGTCGGCAGCACGAAGCGCGGCGCGCAACCGCTGGTCGGCCGCGCCAAGGTGCGTCCTCGCAGCCCCCAGTGCCTCGGCCGCCGCCCGTTCTTCACCAGCCGCGCTATCCTGCGCGGCGCGTGCCGCCTCGACCTCCGCTTCGGCCGCCGGTCGTGCCGCCGCGATCGCCTCCAGCCGATTGAGCCGGATCAGCCGTTCGGCCGCCGCCGCGCCGCCCTCGGCCGCGACATAGCCGTCCCAGCGCCGCAGCTGACCATCCTTGGTCACCAGCCGCTGCCCCACCGCCAGCGTCTGTCCATCATCCGTTTCGGCGACGGCGACCTGCGCAAGCCGCCGCGCCAGTTCCGCAGGCGCGCGCACATGATCTGCCAGCGAAGCGCATCCAGCGGGCAGGGCTGGATCGCTCTCCAGCGCCGCCGCCCCAGTCCAACGCCGCGTGCCCTGCGTGCCGACCGGCGCCTCCAGGTCATCGCCCAGCGCGGCGGCCAGCGCCCGCTCAAACCCCGGCGCGGCCTTCAACTGGTCCAGCGCCCGTTCGGGCCCGCTTCCGCTCTCGACCGCCCGCTTGAGCGCCGCCGCCTCGCTATCCAGCGCTGCCAGTCCCGCGCGTGCAGACGACACCGCCGTTTCAGCCGCCGCACGCGCCTCGGCCGCCGCCTGCCGCGCCGTTTCCGCCTGTCCGATCGCCGCCTCGGCGGCATCGCGATCCGATCCAGCCGTCGCCTGTGCGGCCAGCGCCTCGCTTCGCTTCGCCTCCAGCGGCGCCGCATCGGGCAGGGCGCCCGCTTCTGTTTCCAGCCGCGTGGCTTCCCGCTCCGCTCGCTCCAGGCGGCTTCGCGCCGCCGCCAACGCTGCCTCGGCCACACGCAACTCAGCCTGCTCGCCCGCCTGTCGCGCCATCGCCTTGGCGAGGTCCAGCTCGGCATCCCGCGCCGCATCCTCTGCCCGCGCGATCCGCCCGGCAAAGTCAGGCCGCATTGCCTCAGTCTCGGCAGTCCGTTCCTTCAGAACAGAAATCTCGGCCGTAAGCCGCGCAATCGCCTCGGCCGCGTCGTTGGCCAGCGTGCCTTCACGCGCGCGATCTTCTTCCAGCCGCTCGGCCTGCTGCGCCAGATCATGCAGCCGCCGCACCACCCCATCGCGCTCAGTCCTCAGCGCCGCGAGCCGATGCCCCGCCTCATTCGCTTCATCCCGCGCGGCTTGCGCCGCCGCCCGCCGCTGGGCGAGCGCATCCACTGCCGCATTTGCCTGAACCGCCGCCGCCGCCTGCGCCTCCTGCGCAGCGCCAACGGCGCCCTCCGCCTCCGCCGCTTCCTTACGAGCGGCATCCGCACTCGCCGCCGCCTCGCGCCAGCGGGCGAAGATCACGCGCCCTTCGGCGACCCTGATCTGCTCGGACAGCTTGATATAGCGCTCGGCCGCCTTGGCCTGCCGCCGCAGGCTGCTGGCCCGCGCTTCCATGTCGGTCAGTATCTCGTCCAGCCGCACCAGATTGGCCTCGGCCGCGCGCAGCTTCTGCTCGGCATCCTTGCGCCGGACGTGCAGCCCGGAAATCCCTGCTGCTTCCTCCAGCATCGCGCGCCGTTCCTGCGGGCGCGCGGCGATGACGGCGGCGATCCGCCCCTGACTGACCAGCGCCGGGCTGTGCGCTCCGGTGGCGGCGTCGGCGAAGACCAGCGCGACATCCTTCGCCCGCACGTCGCGGCCATTGGCCCTGTAGGCGCTCCCCGCACCGCGTTCGATCCGGCGGATAACTTCCAGTTCGCCGTCCGCGCCCACTTCGACCGCGTTGAACAGTTCGCCCTGTTCCTGCACCGTCAGCAGCGACACTTCGGCAAAGTCGCGTTGCGGCCGGGTGGACGTGCCTGCGAAGATCACATCTTCCATGCCGCCGCCGCGCATCGACTTGGCGCTGGATTCTCCCATCACCCAGCGGATCGCTTCCAGCAGGTTGGACTTGCCGCAGCCATTAGGCCCGACAATCCCGGTCAGGCCGGGCTCGATGCGCAGCTCCGTCGGATCGACGAAGCTTTTGAAACCGGAAAGCTTGAGGCGCTTTATCTGCATGGCCAGCCGCCGGGCCAATTGCCGGGGCAGCGTGATGCTGCCCCGCCTTCAGCGGGCAAACTCATCGCAAATGTCTGCCCCCCTTGAGCCAATCAGATACCCGCTTCCTTGAGCTTGGGCTGCAATGTCGCCCAGTTCGCGACATTGTCGATCTTCACATCATTCAGGATGAAGGTCGGCGTGCCCTCGATCTTATATTGATTGTTCGCGGCCTCGACGCCCTTGGCCAGCTTTTCGGCGGCGGCGGTATCGGCCAGGCACTGCTTGGCCTGATCCTCGGCAATCCCACGCTGCTTGGCAAAATCGATCAGCCCGACCGCTGCAGCCAGATTGCCGAAACGCTGCGCAGGCGGCGCGCTCATCAACGCCTGATATTTGGCGTCGCCCAGCGACTGCGCCTTTTCAAACATGGCATTCTGGTTGGCGAAGAACTGCTCGCTCAGTGGATAGAAGACGTCCTTGCCGCCGCAACGGGCCAGCAGCGACGTGGAAATGTCGATCGGGTCGCGCACGAAATTACGCAGTTCATAGCTCATCTTGCCGCTATCGACGATCTTCCGGATTTCCTCCGATGCTTCGGCCGAAAAATCGCGGCAATGGCTGCAGGTGTAGCTCGCATATTCGATCAGCTTCACCTTCGCCTGCGGGTTGCCCATGACGAAGTTGCCATCGGCGGTCTGGTTGACCGTGGTCGACCAACTCGCGCCTGCTGGCGCGGCGACGGCGGCGATGGGCTCGGCAGACGTCGTGCGGGTGGCGTCCTTGTCTCCGCAAGCGGAGACGGTCAACGACAGGGCGATAAGGGCAAGTCCGGTAATGGCTTTCACAGGGTGCAGGCTCCGTTGCTCGGGCATCAGGATCAGGGGTTTAGTTTACTGCGCGGCGGCGGGCAATGCATCGCGCAAGCTGGCCCAGCTCGATCCGTCCACGCGCGTCCCGTTGATAGTGAAGCTAGGCGTGCCGCCAATCTTCACCTTGTTCCATGCTTCGTCGGTCATCGCCAATATCTGCTTCATCGCCGCTGGATTGGCGATGCAGGCGTCAAGCTGCGCAGGCGTGAACCCGCGCTTGCCCATCAATGTGTAAAGGCCCGTATTGCGGCCGATGTCGCGCAACAAGGCGATCTGCTCGGATGGCTTGGCCGCGCCACGGTCATAGGCCTGCAACTGTTCCATCCAGGCGTCCTGATTTGCAAACAGCGCCTCATGATTGCCAAAGAAGCGTTTAGGCCCGCCGCATCGCGCCAGCAGCGCCGCCGTCAGGTCATATTTGTCCCGCACCGCATTGCGCGCTTCCACGCTCACCTTGCCGCCCTTCACATAGTCCGCTTTCAGCGGCGCGCTCGCCTCACCCACGAAATGGGCGCAGTGCGAGCAGGTATAGCTCACATATTCGACCAGCTTGGTCGGCGCGGCCGGGTTGCCCATCACATGTCCCCCAATGGGCGACAGCGCGACTCGTGTCGTCCAGTTGACGGCGGGCGCGGCGATCAGCGTACCGGGGAGGGTGATCAACGCGAAGAGGCCAAGGATTAGCAAGCGCGATTTCGTCATGCGTTCTTCCAATGAAAGGCCGCCCCTGTACGGCAATTGAACGGTTCAGCTGATTTTCGGCAAACCATTGGAATTGACAAGCCCCTGCGCGAGAGACTCCAGAACGGCGCGCAATTCGGGGTCGCCAATGTCACGCAGCGAATCGCCAAGTTCCACCGGCACCGGCCTTAAATTACGCGGCGGCGGGCGGCGTTCGGGCGTGGAACCGCGCACCTCGCCCTGCTTCATCGCGACCTTCGCCACGGCGGCATAGCCAAAGAAGCGGTTCACCCGATCGATGACGTCGGGGAGCACATGCTGAATCATCGGCGCATGGCCGCTCATCACCGTCAGTTGCAGCGTCCCGCCTGCTTTCTTGCCTACCGGAAAGCGGATCGATTCGGGGGCGGAAATCTCTGCATAATGCTGCCCAACAATCTCGGCCCAGCGCGTGACGATGCTCGACTGGACAAAGCCGAACTTGCGGAAAGCGGCAGCGCCGATCTGCGGCATCAGGTCGGCAATCTGGCGCGGGCCGCCGACGCGAGGCCGCTCAGCCGCTGCTTGCGCGCGGCTTTTCAATTTGGGTGTCGCGGGCCGTTCCGTCATGCGCTGCTTAATGGCATAGGGCGGCCATGGACGTCGAGCGGAACCTCATGAAAATCGCAGCAGATCTGCTCAAACATTACGACGTCCATGCCCGTCGCCTGCCTTGGCGTGCCCCGCCGGGCGCCAATGCGGCGGACCCCTATCGCGTCTGGCTGTCCGAAGTCATGCTTCAGCAGACGACGGTCGCCGCGGTCGGCCCCTATTTCGCGAAGTTTACCGATCGCTGGCCGTCGGTGGAGGCGCTCGCTGGGGCAGAAGATGCCGACGTCATGGCGGCATGGGCGGGCCTTGGCTATTATGCCCGCGCCCGCAACCTGCTCGCCTGCGCCCGCGCGGTGGCGGATCAACATGGCGGCATTTTCCCGGACAATGAAGAAGGCCTGCGCGCCCTCCCCGGCGTTGGTGTCTATACCGCTGCCGCCGTCGCCGCCATCGCCTTCGGCCGCCGCGCCGTAGTGGTGGACGCCAATGTGGAGCGCGTCGTCGCCCGCCTGTTCGCCATCGACACGCCGCTGCCCGCTGCCCGCCCCGCCATTCGCGCCGCTGCGGACAGCATCACGCCCGATGCCCGCGCTGGCGATTTCGCCCAGGCGATGATGGACCTTGGCGCGACCATCTGCACATCTCGCAACCCCGCCTGCGGCATCTGCCCGCTGCGGCAGGACTGCGCGGCGTTCCTCACCGCCGACCCCGCCGCCTTTCCGGTCAAGGCTGCGAAGAAGGCGAAACCGCACCGTCTCGGCCACAGCTGGTGGATCGAGCGCCCTGACGGTCATGTCTGGCTCGTCCGCCGCCCGGCCAAGGGTCTGCTCGGCGGCATGCGCGCCCTTCCTTCCTCACATTGGAGCGCGACGCCCGACGCAACTCCGCCGCTCGCCGCCAAGTGGAGCGCCCTGCCGGAACCTGTAGCCCATGTCTTCACCCATTTCTCGCTGGCCTTGACCGTCCATGTCGCCCATGTGGCAAAGGAAATCATGCCGCCGGGCGAGGGCGAATGGTGGCCGCTCGAACGCATAAGGGAAGCAGGCCTGCCAACCCTGTTCAGCCGCGCGGCGCAGGCAGTGATGAAGGAGAGCAAGCCCCATGTCCCCTGACCAACTCGGCTTTGTCGGCGGTTGCCTCGACCGCGCCGACCATATCCGGACGAAGCCGGACCTTGTGGCGCAGGTGCTGGCCTCTCCAGACGCCCGTTATCTCGTCCTCGACGGACTCGACCCGGTCACGCAGGACGGCCATCTGCTGATGGAACCGCTGCCTGCCGATGCCAAGGTGGAGGATTATCTGCTCCTCGGCATCGACGAAGAACAGCGGCCCATTTTCGCTCGGCTGGCCGAACAGGTGGACAGTAATTTCGTCCCCAGCGCCCGCAGTCGTACCATAGTTACCGAAGTCCCCGCCGACGAAGTCGCGCTCTATGGCGCGGCGCGCAGTCTCGTCCACTGGCATGGCCGCCATCCCTTCTGCTCGGTCTGCGGATCGCCCACCCTTCCGGAAAAGGCGGGCTGGGCGCGCCGCTGTGGCGCTTGCGATGCGGAACATTTCCCCCGCGTCGATCCGGTCGTCATCATGCTCGCCGAACATGACGGCCGGGTGCTGGTCGGACGGCAGCATAGCTGGCCGCAGGGCTTCTACTCCGCCCTCGCCGGTTTCGTGGAGCCGGGTGAAACCCTCGAGGAAGCCGTCGCGCGGGAAATCAAGGAGGAAGCGGGCGTTACCGTCCATTCCGTCCGCTATGTGATGAGCCAGCCATGGCCCTTCCCCTCCTCGCTGATGATCGCCTGCATCGCGCGGGCTGACGACGATGCGCTGACGCTGGACGAGACCGAAATTCAGCATGCCCTCTGGTGCAACGCAGCCGGAGTCCAAGCGGCGCTGGCAGGGGATGCAGACGCGCCCTTCACCTCGCCTCCGCCAATGGCCGTCGCCCACCATCTCCTCAAACACTGGGCCGATGCGCAGGTTGCCCAGCCGGGTTCAAGCGCGTAAGGCCCATGGCCTGACCCCCTCAGCAGGAACGCCCCGCACCCATGCTCAGCCTCGAAGAAGCCCAGTCGCGCGCGCAGGATCTGGTGACGGCGGCACGCAGGGCCGGAGCGGACGCGGCCGACGCCATCTATGCCTGCAATGCCTCGACCACGGTCGCCGTGCGCCTTGGCGCGCTGGAGGATGTGGAGCGATCGGAGGGCGAAGAAATCGGCCTGCGTGTCTTCGTCGGTCAGCGCTCCGCCAGCATCGCCGCGTCGGACATGAATCCCGCGACCTTGAGCACGCTGGTCGATCGTTCGATCGCCATGGCGCGGGAGGCGCCGGAAGATCCCTATGCGGGTCTCGCGCCTGAAGACAGGCTGCTGCGTGGCGCCTTGCCCGCACTGGACCTTGCCGATCCGAGTGAGCCTGAACCCGCGAAACTGCGCGAGCGCGCCCTCGCTGTCGAGGAAGCCGCCCGCGCCATCGCAGGCGTCACCAACAGCGAAGGCGGCGGCGCATCCAACGGCCGCAGCCAGGTCGCGCTCGCCACCAGCCACGGTTTTGCCGGTGCCTATGCGGGCACCAGCCATTCGACCTGGGCCAGCGTCCTTGCGGGCACCGGCGCGGACATGCAGCGGGACCATGCCAGCCACAGCGTCCGCCATCTGGTAGATCTCGATGATGCCGCGACGATCGGCGCCCGCGCGGGGGAGCGCGCCGTTGCCCGCCTCAACCCCGCCAAACTCGAAAGCGGCGTCCTTCCCATCCTGTTCGATCCGCGCATCGGTTCCAGCCTGCTCGGCCATCTGATCGGCGGCATGGTCGGCCCGGCCATCGCCCGGCGATCGAGCTTCCTGCTCGATTCCCTCGGGGAGAAGCTGTTCGACAGCGCCATCACCATCATCGACGATCCGCTCCGTCCACGCGGGATGCGCTCGCGCCCCTTCGACGGAGAGGGGCTGCCGGTCGCCCGTCGTGCCCTGATCGATGCTGGCGTGCTGACCGGCTGGCTGATGGAAAGCGCCTCCGCCCGCCAGCTCGGCCTTCAGCCCACCGGCCATGCCAGCCGGGGCGGCAGCGGCGCGCCCGGCGCAGGCGTCACCAATGTGCACATGGAACCGGGCAACATCTCTCCCGCAGCCCTGATGGCGGACATAAAGCGTGGCCTCTATGTCACCGAACTGATCGGCATGGGTGTGAATGGCGTCACCGGCGACTATAGCCGCGGCGCCGCCGGTTTCCTGATCGAGGATGGCGTGATCACCCGCCCGGTTTCGGAAATCACCATCGCCAGCCATCTGAAGGACATGTTCCGCGCTCTCGTCCCGGCGAACGACCTTGTATTCCGCTATGGCATGAACGTGCCCACCATCCGCATCGACGGGATGACCGTTGCCGGGGGCTGAGATCGATCTGCGCGCGCTGGTCGGCGCGGTATCGGACGCGGCCGACCGAGCGCTTACCCTCTGGGCGGGCGGTCAAACGCAGGTGCGTCAATGGGAAAAGGTCCCCGGCCATCCTGTGTGCGAGGCGGACCTCGAAATCGACGAGATGCTGCGCCAGAGCCTCGGCGTCATCGATCCCACCGCCGGCTGGCTGTCGGAAGAAACCGCCGACACCGTCCATCGCCTGGACCTCGATCGCGTCTGGGTGGTCGATCCGATCGACGGCACCCGCGACTATCTGCGCGGCCGCCCCGGCTGGTCCGTATCGGTCGCGCTGGTCGAACATGGCGCGGTACGCATCGGCATCCTCGCCGCGCCTGCCCGCAACGAATTGTGGATCGCGCGGGCGGGGGAGGGCGCCACCCGCAACGGCCGCATGCTTTCTGCAGGGTCCCGCATGATCCTGCCCGGCGCTCGCGTCCCCGCCGATCAACTCCCCCGCTACGACCGCGACCTCGTCACAGTCCACAAACCCAACAGCATCGCGCTGCGCATGGCGATGGTCGCCGCCGATGAGGCCGACCTTGTCGCCACCGTCCGCTGGGGCAATGAATGGGATGTCGCCGCCGCCGCGCTGATCGCGCAGGAAGCCGGGGCAACCGTCACCGACGCGCTCGGCGTTCCCCTGTCCTTCAACCGCCCCGATCCCACCGCCTTCGGCCTGCTCTGCACAGCCCCCGGCATCCACGAAGCCGCGACGCAGCGCCTCGCCCCCCGCGCCCGCGAACTGCTGCGCGATCAGAGCATCGTCCGTTAAACTGCCTCCGTTCGGGCTCAGGGAGAACCGGTTTAAAACGGCGTTCCCGGATCGCAGCGTTTCACCACTCCCGCAGGCAACGCTTCACGCAGCCGTTGGCGCACCACCCGTGCCCAGATATGATAGCCCGCCGGGTTCATATGGATGCCATCGGGCCGGTAATTATCGCCCGTCCTGCCATTGGTCAGCAGCGGCGAGGTAATATCGACATAATAGGCCTGCCGCATCCGGGGCAGGAGCCGCTGGGCCGCTGCATTATACAGTTGCTGCGCCGGGAAGTGAGTCCAGCGGCCGGGGCTCGGCTTCATCGACAGCACCAGCACTGGCACATCGCCCATTATCTGGCGGCGCAGTTCCAGAAAACTGGCCAGGTTGCGCACCACCGTCCGCACCGGTACGTCGCGCGCAATGTCATTTTCGCCAGCGTAGAGGATGATAGCGACGGGCCTTGCCTCGCCCCGCACATTGGCGAAGCGCGGTACGATTTCGCCAAAGCCCGTATCGTCAATGCCGCGATTATAGGTGACCCACGGCGCCATGTCCCGTTCCAGGCTGGTCCAACGATGGATTGAGGAACTGCCGATGAACCAGAGCGCGCAGCGTTCCGCCCGGGGGGGCACGTCGGGCAGACCGGCGCGCGCCTCGCGATAATGCTGAAAAGCAGCCCAGCCGCCGAAGATCAGGCAGAAGACAGCCACCGCCATCACCGCCTTTGCAGCCCGCGACTTTTCCAGCCGCTCAAGAGCGCCCATCCCCATCGAAAGTTATAGGTAGAGTATTTTTCGTGCCTGGAAAGCAGGAAAATAATCTGTGTTAACTAAGCGGCAAGGCTTGTGACGGCATCGTTCCGACTGGGGCGTGCGGGAAATGTCGTGACGAAGAATCCATCGATCGACCTGGCCAAGGGCGTGCTTATGCTGCTCGTCATGGCTGGTCACGCCATGGAACTGGTCGGCGCTCATGGTCTTATTCTGTGGGTAGGATCGGGCTTTCGTATGCCGTTGATGCTTGGCATTTCCGGCTACCTCCTCAACGTCACCCGCATTCGCGGCGGTAGTTTTACCGAACTGCTATCCCGTTATGGACGGCGCATGCTGCTGCCATGGTTGGTCGCGACCATTATCTATCTGATTTCCAGCCAATGGCTCATGTCATGGACCACGCTTTTTGACGTGCTGCTCCGACCGCCTTTCCATCTCTGGTACGTTCCGGTCCTTTTCTTTCTCATCCTTATGACCTGGATGTTGCCCTTCTCGCCACTGATACTGCTCGCCCTCAGCGCGCCTTGCAGTCTGGCCGTCATGTATGCGTTCGGGCTGGGTCATGGTCCGATCTTCGACGGTCTCTTCGCGCCCGATAGCCGCTTTCTGCGCTACTCAGTCTATTTCTTCTTTGGGATGACGCTTGCGCAGACTGCTTTGCCGCGCCGTTTCCTGGCTCCCACCCTGCTTCTCTGCGGTCTGGGCCTAGCCTGGTGGTCGGGGCTTTATCGCAGCGGTTGGGAACTGGCTTATGTTCCCGCACGCCTGCTGATGTGCCTCGGTCTCATCGCGCTGCTGCCGCTCACGACGGCAGTCAGGCTTGAAGTGCTTCCTTTAAACGCGATTGGCCGCAACAGCCTGTTTTTCTACCTTTGGCACCCGCTGCTGATGGGATCGATGATCCTTACCGGGATCGGTCCCTCCGCAACGCTGGCGCTTTCCATTTTGCTGCTGGCTATCGGCAGCCGCTTTACCGCGTATAACGGGCTTGCTGCGCTGCTCTTGGGAGCGAGCCCAGTGAAGCAGCGCACCCAACAGGCTGCTCCCACACCCGCACTCGCTACGCCCTAAAGCCTGCCGTATTTCGCTTCGAACCCGGTAGTATCGCCAGCCGCCAGATATTTCGCCTGATCAACCCATTGGTCGCGCACCGGCCGACCCTTGAAAGTACCGAGCTTGGTATCGATCGCCGCAATGTCGGCTTCGCTCCAATTGGCGATTTGCGCATAGCGGGTCACGCCCAGTTCGATCAGCAGTTGATTGAGCTTGGGGCCGACCCCCTTCATCCTCAGCAGATTGTCATGCGCGTCCGATGTGGCCGCCGCCGCCGGGGCAGCGGAAATCGGCGGCGACACCGGCGCGACTACAGGCTGAGGCTCAGCCGCGATCGTCGTGGGTGCAACGGTCACCGGCTCTGCGGCGGGTGCTACCGGCGGCTCTTGCCGTTCCACCACGGGGGCACGCTCGGCCGGGGCGTTGTCGATGGGCGTCTTGCGCCCCGACAGCAGGAACACGACGCCGATCAGGACCAGAAGCCCGATCAACAACCACAGGCCATAGTCCATGAAAAATTCCTGCATCACGCTCCCTCCCGTTTTTTTCAGGCTCTTATCTAAGGGCGCTGGCGCACGATCGGCAAGAGCCTGCGTTGGATGCCTTCAGCGCCCCTCGCGCTCCACTTCGCGCCAGCCGATATCGCGGCGGCAAAATCCGGTCGGAAATTCAATAGCGTCCACCGCGCGATAGGCCGCCGCCTGCGCCTCACCCACGCTGCTGCCGCTGGCCGTGACGTTCAGCACCCGCCCGCCATTGGCGACCAGCACCCCATCCTTGTCCGCTGTTCCTGCATGGAACACCCGTGCGCCGCCCTCTTCGGCCGCGTCTATGCCGCCGATCGCGCCGCCCTTTTCCGGCGTGCCCGGATAGCCGTTCGCCGCCATCACTACCGTCAATGCGGTGCGGTCGGCCAGCTTTACCGGCCCCTGCTCCGCCAGCCGTTCCTGCGCCACCGCCAGCAGCAGTTCGACCAGATCGCCGTCGAAGCGCATCATCAGAACCTGGCATTCCGGATCGCCGAAACGCGCGTTATATTCGATCAGCTTCGGCCCCTCATCGGTCAGCATCAGTCCCGCATAAAGCACGCCCGAATAAGGCGTCCCCTCGGCGGCCAACGTTTCAACGGTCGGCCGGATGATCTTCTCGATCACTTCAGCTTCCAGCTCGGGCGTCAGCACCCGCGCCGGGCTATAAGCGCCCATCCCGCCGGTATTGGGGCCGGTATCGCCGTCACCCACCCGCTTATGGTCCTGCGCAGAGCCGAAGGGCAGGATGGCGCTGCCGTCGGTCAGAGCGAAGAAGCTCGCCTCCTCGCCCGTCATAAACTCTTCCAAGACTACTTCCGCGCCCGCCGCGCCAAATGCGCCGGAGAACATGTCCTCGATCGCTTCGACGGCCTGATCGCGCGTCTCCGCAATAATCACGCCCTTGCCCGCCGCGAGGCCATCGGCCTTGATCACCACCGGCAGGCCGAAATCGCCAAGCGCCGCGATCGCACCATCCTTGCTGTGGGTGCGCTCATAGGCGGCGGTCGGAATGTGCGCGCGCTTGCACAGATCCTTGGTAAATCCCTTGGACCCTTCCAGCTGGGCTGCCTTCTTGCCCGGCCCGAACACCGGATAGCCCTTGACCCGCAGATTGTCGGCCAGCCCATCGACCAGCGGCGCTTCCGGCCCGATCACCACCAGCCCGATCGCATGGCGCAAGCAGAAATCGACCACCGCGCGATGATCCGTGGCATCCAGGTCGACCAACGTCGCATGCTGGGCTATGCCGGGGTTGCCGGGCGCTGCATAAAGGGTCGTGAGGCTGGGCGATTGCGCCAGCTTCCAGGCCAAAGCATGTTCGCGGCCGCCGCTGCCCAACAAAAGGATGTTCATTTCGCCCATGTCCCCGGAATATGAAGCTGGTTTGGATGCATCGGGCCGCCTGTTAGCCGAGGAACGGGCGGGGGACAACGCGCCGCCGCTTTCGGTGAGCGAATTGTCGGCCATATTGAAGCGCACGGTCGAGGATCGCTTCGGCCATGTCCGCTTGCGCGGCGAGATTTCCGGCTTCAAGCGCGCTGCGTCGGGCCACCTCTATCTGTGCCTGAAGGATGACAATGCCGTCATCGACGGGGTGATGTGGAAGGGCGGGGCGCAGCGCCTGCCCTTCGCGCCGCAGGACGGGGTGGAGGTGATCGCCACCGGGAAGCTCACCACCTATCCCGGCCGCTCCAAATATCAGATCGTGATCGAGCGGATGGAGCTGGCGGGCGAGGGCGCGCTGATGGCGCTGCTCGAAAAGCTTAAAGCAAAGCTTGCGGCCGAGGGACTGTTCGACCGCTCCGCCAAACGCCCGCTCCCCTTCATGCCGCGCACCATCGGCGTCGTGACGTCGCCCACCGGCGCAGTCATTCGGGACATTCTCCACCGGCTCGAGGACCGCTGTCCCACCAATGTCCTGCTCTGGCCGGTGCTGGTGCAAGGGCAGGGGGCGGCAGAGCAAGTCGCCCGCGCCGTGCGCGGCTTTTCGGCCATGCAGCTTGGCGGCCCGCTGCCTCGTCCCGACCTCGTCATCGTCGCGCGCGGCGGTGGATCGGTTGAGGATCTTTGGAGCTTCAACGAGGAAATCGTCGTCCGGGCCGTGGCGGAATGTTCGATCCCGATCATCTCCGCTGTCGGCCATGAGACCGACACCACACTCTGCGACTATGCCGCCGACATGCGCGCGCCCACGCCGACCGCCGCTGCCGAAATGGCGGTGCCGGTGCGCGCCGATCTCATGGCGATGCTGACCGAACAGGGCCTGCGCATGAACCGCGCGGTGTGTCGCGGTGCCGCGCAGGCGCGTGAGCGGCTGGAGGTGCAGGCCCGGCTCATGCCCACTCCCGACATGCTGCTCGCACCCCAGCGCCAGCGGCTCGACCAGCTGTCCGGCGATCTTGGCAATGGTCTGCGCCACCGCGTCGCCGACGCCCGCGCGCATCTGGGGCAAGCCGGCGGCGCGCTCCGTCCCGCGCTCCTGCACCAGCATTTGAGCCGGGCGAAGGAACGGCTCGACCGTCAGCGCCTGCGCCCCGATTATCTGACCCGCGTTTTTCACGACCGCGCCACCGCCTTCGACCGCCTGTCGCGCCTGTTCGTCTCGGTCAATCCCGACCTGCCACTCAAGCGCGGCTTCGCCCGCGTCATGGCGGGGGACCGCCTCGTCAGGACGGTCGATGAAGCCCGTGCGGCAGGCACGGTCTCGCTTCATTTCGACGATGGCGCGGTCGCGGCGACGGTGGAAGGCGGCCCACCATCGCCAGACCTTGAGAAGGCGCCGCCGCAAGCTATATCCCCTTCATCCCGCCCTTCCCGCAAATCGCAGGAAGGCGGCGAAATCCGCCAGCAGGATCTGTTCTCCTGATGTGCATGAATGTGAAAAAGGCCGCCTGATCCCATGCTGATGTCCAACCGCGATCGTCCGGCTCGCCTCCACTATATGGCCTACAGCTTCCGCGTGCTTCAGGCGGGCGACCATGTCGTTTGCGCCGTCACCGGCCAGCAGATTCCGCTCGACGACCTGCGCTATTGGAGCATCGCCCGGCAGGAACCCTATGCCAGCGCCGAAGCCTCGGCCCAGGCGGAGCTGAAGGCGCGCGGCCTGCGATGAAACGCTGGGCAGCCGCGCTTCTGCTGATGACCGGCAGTGTGGGCGCGGCGAGCAATCCGGCTCCCGTCGCCGCCGCCAGCATCACCCTTCAAGGCACCGCGCAACAGGGCGGCACGCTCACCGGCACCACGCCGCCCGCGACGACGGAATTGCGCCTCGACAATCAACTCGTCCGCGTCGATCCCGATGGCCGCTTCCTCATCGCTTTCGACCGCGACGCCGGGCCGCAGGCGCAGCTCACCGCCCGCCTCTCCGACGGTCGCACAATCAGCCAGACGATCAGCATCGCCCCACGCGCCTGGCGGATAGAGCGCGTCAATACGCCGCTCCGCCCTGTGCGTGACAATGAAGCCTTCCTCGCGCTGCGCCGCCCGGAACTGGCGCAGATCGCCGCCGCCCGCGCGCAGGAAACCGGCGCTGAAGGCTGGCGCCAGCGCTTCCTCTGGCCGCGCGTCGGGCGCATCTCCGGCCTATTCGGATCGCAGCGCGTCTATCAGAGCGTACCCGGCGCCTATCATGGCGGCATCGATATCGCCGGGGCGACCGGCGATCCCGTTCTGGCGCCTGCTGACGGCGTGGTGACGCTGGCGGCCGATCATCCCTTCTCGCTGGAGGGCAATCTGCTGATCATCGACCACGGCCACGGCCTCAACAGCGCTTTCCTCCATCTGTCGCGCATCGACGTGCAGCTTGGCCAAGCCGTCCGCCAAGGTCAGCGCATCGGCGCGGTTGGTGCGACCGGCCGCGCGACAGGTCCGCATCTTCACTGGGGTTTGCGCTGGAATGAAGCGCGGATCGACCCGCTTCTGCTCACCGGACCAATGCCAGCAAACTGAACTGAGATGCATTTGCGCAACTTAGTGTAACCTGCGGCAAGGGCAGAGCATCAAAGTTCCACCTGCCATAAATGACGCCAAATAAAGTTGTTAAACGAACGTAAAACCGCGCTTATCGCGCATGTGGCAAATTTACGACAGTGAAACAGCAAAGTGCGCTCCGCTCCCTAGCATTGCTTTACACGCATAAAACGACTGCGCAGACTATCGCACAGCACGGATGAAGAGGGGTTTGCTGTCGGGCTCCTAGGCCCCTCTCCATGCGTCGGTAACTAGGCGCAGGTTCGCTTGCGCCGCTCCAGAGCAAGGGACTGGACTGTGAAGAAAATCTCGAACAATGCGTGGCTGCGCAATAGCGCAGCGCTGCAGGCGCTCGCATGCGCGGGCGCCGGTTTCGCGGCGCTCGCCGCTCCTGCCTTTGCGCAGGACACTCCGGCTGGCACCGTGGCCGAAGAACCTCAAGCGACCATCGTGGTCACCGGCTCCATCCTGCGGCAGGACGTGAACAACACGCCTTCGCCGATCTCAGTCCTGACGTCCGAGTCGCTTGAACAGCGCGGCATCCAGACCACGCAGGAAGCACTTCAGCGCATATCGTCCAACAATGGCGCTGCGCTCACCAACAGCTTTTCGGCGAACGGAGCCTTCGCGGCGGGTGCATCGGCCGTATCGCTGCGCGGCCTCACCACCAGTTCCACGCTGGTCCTTTTCGATGGCCAGCGCGCCGCTTATTATCCGCTGGCGGATGACGCGACGCGCAACTTCGTCGATCTGAACACCATTCCGGACGACATCGTCGATCGTGTCGAAGTGCTGCGCGACGGCGCCTCATCGACCTACGGTGCGGACGCCATCGCGGGCGTCATCAACGTCATCACGAAAAAGCAGTTCAAGGGCATTGGAGGGCGCATTGAAGGCGGCCTCACCGAGCGCGGCGATGGCGAAAACTATCGTATCAGCCTTACCGCAGGCACCGGCGACCTCGGCCGCGACGGCTACAACATCTACGCCAGCGGCTTCTGGTATCGCCAGAACGCCCTCTACAACCGCGATCGGCCTTACCCGTATAACTCGCAGGATCAGTCGGGCATCTGCCGCGACGGGGTCTGCGGGCCTCAGGTTGGTCCCAATGGCGGCTCGATCAATCCGTCGAGCACTGGCTATGTTGGCTGGGCCGATGCGACCTCCTCAAGCGATCGCCGCTCCTTCGCGACCACCTTCTTCGTTGCTCCCACCGATTCTCTTAGCGCGCTCGATGATCCGCTCGGGCGCTACCAGTTTCTCAACCCGGCAGCAGGTTGTATCGCAGGCGAAACGCCCTATACGCTCACTCCGGCCGAGCTTGCCGATACCGACCAGAACGCCTTCGCCCCCAACACTGTGTGCCAAGGCGATCTGGTGCGCCAATATGGCGTTATCTCGCCCCGTATCGAACGTTTCGGCGGCGCGCTGAAGGCGACTGTCGCGGTCACCGACGATATCGAAGCGTCCTTCACTGCCAATTATTTGCAAAGCAAGGTAAGTTATAGCGGTGAACCGGCGACTATCCGTGCCAATGGCCCGGCAGGCATCGCGTTTCCCCGGTTCAGTACCTATAATAACGGCCTACCCAACGCTCCGGGCTCTTTCGCCCTGGCGCTGCCGGTCTATGTCTGCCCGCTGGTCAATGGTGTCCCGCAGGCTACCTGCGATGCCAGCAACGGCACGCTCAATCCGAACAACCCTTTCGCGGCACAGGGCCAACTGGCGCGCATCCTTGGCCGCATTCCCAATCTACAGGAATATAATGAGACGCTGAGCCGCACCTATCGCGGCGCCTTCTCCATTTCGGGTCCGATCACCGACAATTGGAACTTCGCGGCGGACATCGTCGGCATGCGCACCGACCTCACCCGCACGTCGAAGGGCTATGTCTACATTCAGCGGCTACTGAACGTCGTTGCCGATGGCAGCTATAATTTCGTCGACCCCCTGTCGAACAGCCAGTCGGTACTGGATTATCTGTCGCCGGATAACATCACCAAGTCGACATCAGAGCTTTATGCGGCGCAGGTGAGCTTCAACGGCACGCTGTTCGAACTGCCTGCGGGTCCGGTGCAACTTGGTTTTGGCGGCCAGATCAGGCTTGAGGCGATCAATGCTCCCAGCGCCAATGATGACTTTGCCGGGCCTACCGAGCGCTATTTCGTCCTGAACGCCTTCGGCACGAAGGGCGAGCGCGTTGTTAGATCCGGCTTCGTTGAACTGAGTGTGCCCGCATTCGAGGGCTTCGAAATCAATGGCTCGGGACGTTACGACAATTATAATAGCGGTCAGGATGCGTTCTCTCCCAAGCTGGGCTTCCGCTACAAGCCGATCGATGCGCTGACGCTGCGCGGCACCTGGTCGAAGGGGTTCCGCATACCCAGCTTTGCTGAAGCGAACGCGCTTCCGACGACGGGCTTCGTCAACAACACGGCGTCGACCTTCCCTGAATCCTATTTGGCGCAATTTGGCTGTACCCGGGACACCTTCACCAGTTGCCCGACCTATCTCAGCTCCAGCAGCTATGGTCAGACTCAGTTGGCGAGCCCCGATCTTAAGCCCGAAAAATCGACCAGCTGGACGGCAGGCGTCATCTTCGAACCGACCCGCAACATCCGGTTGAGCGTCGATTATTATAATATCAAGAAGACCGGCGCCATCATCCCCGCTCCGTTCGGGCCAGCCCTGGCGGCCTATTATACCGGTCAGGCCATTCCGGCGGGCTACAATATCATCCAGGATTCGCCCGATCCGCAGAATCCCACCGCGCTGCCGCGCGTCGCCTATGTCCAGGCGCCGCTCATCAATGCGACAACCATTCGTTCGGAAGGTCTGGATTTTGCCGCCTCGGGCCGGTTCGATTTTGGCGATGTCCGCTTCACCAGTTCGCTGGAGGCGACCTACATCATCAATCTCGACACGACCTTCGCTGACGGCAGTCGCGAAAGCTATGAAGGCACAATAGGCAATTACAGCCTGACGGCCGGTTCGGGCACACCCGAATGGCACGGCAGCTGGACGAACACGCTGGAATGGAACAAGTTGACGGTGTCCGCCACCGCCGAATTTTTCGGCGGATACAACCTTTCGGCTGAAGATGTGGAAGGCCCCGGCGCATCGGGTGGTTGCGGTCTGCTCTCGCCCCGCTTCGTCAAGTGCAACGTCGCCGACTATATCACCGTCGATCTCACCACCAGCTACAAGCTCAACGACAATTTCACGGTCTATCTGAACGTGCTCAATGTCTTTGACGATCTGCCGCCGATCGATCCGGTTACCTATGGCGCCAACAACTACAACCCGGTTCAGGGTGGCACCGGCATCTACGGCCGCGCCTACCGGCTGGGCGTGAAGGCCAACTTCTGATCTGAAGTCGTAACGCCAGGAAAAGGAAGGGGGCGCGTCCAAAAGGATGCGCCCCTTTTTTCGATATATGCCCCTTCCCTTCAGGGGAGGGGTGATGAACATTACCCCACCCGCAACTGCAAGGCTCCATCCCCCTCGTCCACACGCACCGTCGCGCCGTCCGGCACCTCGCCGCGCAGGATCAGATCCGCTAGCGGATCCTGCAAATAGCGCTGCACCGCCCGCTTCAACGGCCTTGCGCCATAGACCGGGTCATAACCGACCCGTCCCAGCCAGGCCCGCGCACCATCTGTCAGGTCCAGCTTCACCTTGCGGTCCTTCAGCAGCTTGCCGATGCGCGCGACCTGAATGTCCACGATCGGCGCCATGTGGCTCGCACCCAGCCGGTGGAACAGGATCACTTCATCAAGGCGGTTCAGGAATTCCGGCCTGAAATGGCCCCGGACGATGTCCATCACCTGATCCTCGACCTTCTCGACAGGCTCATCATCGGCCAGCGAAGCGATGAACTGGCTGCCCAGGTTCGACGTCAGCACGATGATCGTGTTGGTGAAGTCCACTGTCCGGCCCTGCCCATCGGTCAGGCGGCCATCGTCCAGCACCTGCAACAGCACGTTGAACACGTCGCTGTGCGCCTTCTCGACCTCATCGAACAGCACGACCTGATAGGGCCGCCGCCGCACCGCTTCGGTCAGCACGCCGCCTTCCTCATAGCCGACATAGCCCGGAGGCGCGCCGATCAGCCGGGCGACCGAATGCTTCTCCATGAACTCGCTCATGTCGATCCGCACCATCGCGCTGTCGTCATCGAACAGGAATCCGGCCAGCGCCTTGGTCAGCTCGGTCTTGCCCACGCCCGTGGGGCCGAGGAACAGGAAAGACCCAAGCGGCCGGTTTGGGTCCTGCAAGCCCGCGCGGGAGCGGCGCACGGCGGTCGATACGGCCTTCACCGCGTCGGCCTGGCCGATCACCCGCTTGCCCAGCATTTCCTCCATGGCGAGCAGCTTTTCACGCTCGCCCTCCATCATCTTGTCGACAGGAATGCCCGTCCAGCGCGACACGACCGAGGCGATATCCTCCGGCGTCACTTCCTCGCGCAGCATCGCGCCTTCGGTCGCGCCCTCTGCCTCCGCAATCTTGCGCTCCAGATCGGGAATGCGCCCATAGGCCAGCTCGCCCGCCTTGGCGAGGTCGCCCGCCCGCTGCGCCTGCTCCAATTCGACGCGGGCAGCCTCCAGCTGTTCCTTCAGCTTGCTGTCGCCCGCGATCTTGTCCTTTTCCGCCTGCCAGCGCTGGGTCAGCGCCGCCGACTGCTCCTCAAGATTGGCGAGGTCCTCCTCCAGCGCGTCCAGGCGATCCTTTGACGCCTTGTCGGTCTCCTTCTTCAACGCCTCGCGCTCGATCTTCAGCTGGATGATCCGCCGATCGAGATTTTCGATCTCCTCGGGCTTGCTCTCCACCTCCATGCGCAGACGGCTGGCGGCTTCGTCCATCAGGTCGATGGCCTTGTCGGGCAGGAAGCGGTCGGTGATGTAGCGGTTGGACAGCGTCGCCGCCGACACCAGCGCGCCATCGGTGATCCGCACGCCATGGTGCAGCTCATATTTTTCCTTCAGGCCGCGCAGGATGGAGATGGTGTCCTCCACGGTCGGCTCGCCCACGAACACCGGCTGGAACCGCCGCTGGAGCGCGGGGTCCTTCTCGACATATTTGCGATATTCATCGAGCGTCGTCGCGCCGATGCAGTGCAACTCGCCGCGAGCGAGGGCTGGCTTCAACAGATTGCCCGCGTCCATCGCGCCCTCAGACTTGCCCGCGCCGATCAGCGTGTGCATCTCGTCGATGAACAGGACGACCTGCCCTTCGGCGCCCTTCACTTCGTCCAGAACGCCCTTCAGACGCTCCTCGAACTCCCCGCGATATTTCGCGCCCGCGATCAGCGATCCCATGTCAAGCGCCATCAGCGTGCGGTCTTTCAGCGTATCGGGCACGTCGCCATTGGCAATGCGCAGCGCGAGGCCCTCCGCAATCGCGGTCTTGCCCACGCCGGGATCGCCGATCAGCACCGGGTTGTTCTTGGTTCGCCGCGCCAGAATCTGGATCGTCCGTCGAATTTCCTCGTCGCGCCCGATCACCGGGTCCAGCTTACCCTCGCGTGCCGCCTCGGTGAGGTCGCGGGCGAATTTCTTCAGCGCATCATAGCGATCCTCCGCGCCTGCCGTGTCGGCCGTGCGCCCGCCACGCAGATCGTTGATCGCGCTATTCAGCGCCTCCGCCTTCAGTCCCGCCGCCGCCAGTGCCTTGCCCGCCGCGCTCGTGGTCGCGAGCGTCAGCGCCAGCAGCAGCCGCTCAACCGTGACAAAGCTGTCCCCGGCCTTCGCCGCGACCTGCTCGGCGCTGTCCAGCACCCGCACCGCGTCATTGTCGAGGCCCGGCGTTTGCTGCGCCCCGCTGCCCGACACCGCAGGCACCTTGGCCAGCGCCGCATCCGTTTCCCGCAGCGCGACAGCGGGATCGCCGCCCGCCGCCTTGATCAGGCCGGAAGCCATGCCCTGATTGTCTTCCAACAGCGCCTTCAGCAGATGCTCCGGACTGATCCGCTGATGGCTCATGCGGATCGCGACGGTTTGCGCCGATTGCAGGAAGCCCTTGGCGCGGTCAGTGAATTTTTCGAGGTTCATAGGAAGCCCTTCGTGAAACTAGCCACGATGTAATGTTGCATAAAAGCCACACAAGAGGCGCTACGCAATTATCCTTAGCATTGCTCGACCGCCCGGCGCAAACCTGCCCATATTAGAGGGAGATAAGCCTCCGATCCCGACGCGCCGTCCATCCAATGCATATTGCGCCGTCCCCATGCGCCGCTATGCTGCGGCCAGCCATTGCCGCCTCCCCGGCGATGATCTCCAGCTTCGATGAGGGCGCCCATGATTTTTTCCTCCACCTCGCGTCGCCTGGCTCTGTCGCTTGGCCTGTCTTCATTGAGCCTGTCGATCATCGCCTTTCCTGCCCCTGTCGCGCTTGCCGCCCCAGCGGCTCAGACGTCTCCAGCCCCGCTTTCCAGCCTCGTTTCCGCCGTCGATATTCCCTATGAGCAGTTCACGCTGAAAAACGGCCTGCGCGTCATCGTCCATACCGATCGCAAGGCTCCCGTGGTGGCGGTGTCGGTCTGGTATCATGTCGGCTCGCGCTTCGAGCCTGCGGGCAAGACCGGCTTTGCCCATCTGTTCGAACATCTGATGTTCTATGGTTCGGAAAATGCCGATGGGCCTTTCTTCGGACGGCTGGAGGATATCGGCGCGACCGACTGGAACGGCACGACCTGGTTCGATCGCACCAATTATTTCGAAACGGTGCCGACCGGCGCGCTCGACCGGGCATTGTTCCTCGAATCCGACCGCATGGGTCACCTGCTCGGCGCGGTGACGCAAACCAAGCTCGATGCGCAGCGCAGCGTCGTGCAGAATGAAAAGCGGATGGGCGAGAATGAGCCCTATGGTCTGGTCGAATATGCCCAGCTCGCCGCCATGCTGCCCGAAGGCCATCCCTATCGCCACTCGACCATCGGATCGATGGCGGACCTGAATGCAGCCAGCCTTGCCGACGTGCAAAACTGGTTCAAGACCCATTATGGCCCGAACAATGCCGTGCTCGTGCTGGCAGGCGATATCGACTTGGCGACTGCGCGGGCGAAGGCCGAAAAATGGTTCGGCAACATCTCGGCCGGTCCCGCGCCCAAGGATGTGGACGCCACCGTGCCGACGCTCGACAGGCAAGTCGACAAGCTGATGCACGACAATGTCGCGGCGACGCGGCTCTACCGCAACTGGATCGTGCCGGGCGTCAACTCGGCCGACCTGCCCCAACTCGATCTGGCGATGTCGGTGTTCGGCGGGCTCAAATCCTCCCGCCTCGACAATATATTGGTGCGCGACGAGAAAGTGGCCGTCGGCGTTAAGGCCAGCATCCAGCCATTCGAAAAGCTGTCGATCGCGGAAATCACCGTTGACGTGAAGCCGGGGCAGGATGCCGCCGCCGTCGGCAGGCGGCTCGACCAATTACTGGCCGACTATCTCGCCAAGGGTCCCACCGCCGACGAAGTTCAACGCGCCGCGACCCAGCAGCTGTCGGGCACGATCGGCGGTCTGGAAAAGGTCGGCGGCTTCAGCGGCAAGGCGGTGACCCTGGCGGAAGGCGCGGTCTATTCCGACGATCCGGGCAAATATAAGAAGGACCTCGCCCTTTACGCCGCCGCCACGCCGCAGTCGGTGGGCGACACCGCCCGCAAATGGCTCGGGCGTCCGGCATTCCGGCTGACCGTGGCGCCCGGTGAACGGACGGCGGAGGATAATGCGCTCGCGGGCAATGCCACGCACCACCCCGCCTATTTACGCGATCCCAAAAAGCCCGCGCCGGTAGCCGCCACGCCTCCGCCACCCACACGGGTCGCCGAACCGCCGATCGAGCCGGTCAAGGATCTGGATTTCCCCGCTGTCGAGGAAGCGCGGCTCAAGAACGGCATTCCGGTCGTTTTCGCCCGGCGCGCGACCGTCCCGGTGGTGCGGGTGTCGGTGTCCTTCGACGCGGGCAACGCAGCCGACGACAAGGCAAAACTGGGCACGGCTGCGCTGACTACGGCCCTGTTGGATGAAGGCACGAAAACGCGCAGTTCGGTGCAGATCGCGGAAGAACAGGAACGGCTGGGCGCGTCGATCGGCGCGAGCAACGGCATGGATAGCACCAATGTCGGCCTCTATGCGCTCAAGCCCAATCTCGATGCGTCGCTCGGCCTGCTCGCCGACGTCATCCGCAACCCCACCTTCGCTCCGGCAGAGGTGGAGCGCATCCGGGGCCAATTACTGGCTCGCATCGCCGCTGAGAAAACGGAGCCGATGCCGATCGCCCAGCGCCTGCTGCCGCCGTTGCTCTATGGCGCCGCACATCCCTACGGCATCCCCTTCACCGGATCGGGCACGGCCAGTGGCGTCAAGGCGGCGACCCGCGCTGATCTTGCCGCCTTTCATGACAAATGGATGCGGCCTGACAATGCCACCATCTTCGTGACCGGCGACGCCAGCCTGGCCGAAATCATGCCGCTGCTCGAAAAGCGCTTCGGCGACTGGAGGGCGCCTGCCGTGGCCAAGGGCAAGAAGCTGTTCCGCATGGACCGGATGGCGCGCCCGGCGCGGATCATCCTGGTCGACAAGCCGCAAAGCCCGCAATCGATGATCCTGGCGGGCCTGTTGACGGGCAAGCAGGGCACCGACAACCCATTGACGCTGCAGACCGCCAACGAAGTGCTGGGCGGCAGCTCCACCTCGCGCCTGATCATGGACCTTCGTGAAACGAAAGGCTGGGCCTATTCCGCTGGCACCGCGTTGCCCGGCGTCAAGGAAACCATCCCCCTGCTGGTCTATGCTCCCGTCCAGACCGACAAGACCGGCGCCTCCATCGCCGCCGCGCGCCAGGACATTGCCGATTTCCTGACCGCCAAAGGCACGACAGAGGGCGAACGCAGCCAGACCATCAACAGCCAGATTCTGTCGCTGCCCGGCAGCTTCGAAACATCGTCGGACCTGATGGGGGCGATGATGCGCAACCGGCTGCTCGGCCGCCCGGACGATTTCTATGAAACGCTGCCGGGCCTCTACCGCGCCATGACCGCCGCCGACCTCGACAAGGCCGCACGCGAGGCGATTGATCCCGCGCGGCTGATCTGGGTCGTCGTGGGCGATGCAAAACTCGTCCGGCCGCAGCTTGACGCGCTGGGCTTGCCCGTCGAAATGGGAACCCTTGCCGATTGATGGCAGCTTGAGGAGATGAAGTGATGGCGAATGTCGATGGCGCTTATGACTGCGTGGCAAAGACGCCGCTGGGCGATCAGAAGGGCGTGTTCACCGTCATCAGCAACGGCACCAGCTTCCACGGCACCTTCGCGGGCATGATGGGGTCGCTGGACGTCGCCGAGGGCAAGGTCGACGGCGACAAGCTCAATTGGAAGATGAACATGACCATGCCCATGCCCATCACGATGGAATGCGAAGCGGTCGTGGAAGGCGATGCGATCAACGGCACCATGCAGCTGGGCGCGTTTGGCGCGGCGGGCTTTTCCGGCACGCGGCGCGTTTAAGCGGGCGTTTCCGCCAATGACCGGCCGCGCCACCCTGGGATTATCCTGATGTCTAGTTCCGGCCTGACGCAGGGGCTGGTGCAGCAGTTCCCGCTGGTCGCGCGCGGCTGGCGGCAACTGGCTGATGAAGCGCTGGCGGAATTGCGGGTGTCCTCCAGCGCGGGCTGGTGCCTGGTGCACCTCGCCCGGCTGGGTCCCGACGTAAGGCAGGCCGATCTCGCCGATCAGCTGGGCATTACCCAGCCCTCGCTGGTGCGGACGCTGGACGGGCTGGCGGCGATGGGATTGATCGAGCGCCTGCCGCATCCGGATGACAAGCGATCGAACCGGGTGGAGTTCACCGATGCAGGTCGCGACGTTGCAGCACGGATCGAAGCACGACTGGATGACCTGTCGCAGCAGCTGTTCGACGGCGTCCCCGAAGCTGCCGTCGAGATCACCGTCAACATGATGCAACTCCTCACTCGCCGCATCGCTGAACGGCGCAAACAGGCTTAGGACGCGCCGCCCTTCGTGGGCGCTCCCAAAGCTGGGCCGCTCATCCTAAGCGCCTACCGTAAGCAGGGAGAGGCACGGAACGCCCGTTGCCATATCCTGACACAGAAAAAGCCCGCCGGTCCGAAAACCGGCGGGCTTTCTAATAGCCTGGTGCGACCCGAAGGCTTTTTAATACTGAACAGTCACGGTTACAGCGCGGCGGTTCTGTGCCCAGGCGGCTTCATCCGAACCCAGCGCAGCGGGGCGTTCCTTGCCATAGCTGACCGTGTTGATCCGGCTGGGGTCGATGCCGAGTGAAGCGAGATAGTTTTTCGCGGCATTGGCGCGGCGATCGCCGAGCGCGATATTATAGTCGCGGGTGCCACGCTCGTCGGCATGGCCTTCGATCGTGACGCGAACATTGGGGTTCTGCTGCAACCATGCCGCCTGGCTCTGCAAGGTCTGCTGGTCCTGCGCATCGACATCATATTGGTCGGTGTCGAAGAAGATGCGGTCGGATGAGACCGACGCGACGAAATCTTCCTGGCTGCCCTTGACCGGACCAGTGGTCGTGCCGGTCCCGGTGCCGGTCTGCGCACTGGTATCGGTTGCGGGCGGGGGTGGCAGGTCCTTGGGCGCCTTCTTGCCGCAGGCGGCGAGCGCGAGGACGGACACGGCGATCAAAAGGGGGCGGTTGAGTTTCATGGGAGGCTCCTCAAAAAGTCCATGCGGTCGTTACGCTTGCGCGATGATGTGGTTCCCTGTCAGGGCAGCAGCGGACCCCATGCAGGGTCGGAGCCGCTCAAGGGCGTGGGGATGCGGCGCTCGTTGACGCCGGTCAGGTCGACTTGCCAGACCTGGCTGGTGCCTTCGCGCCCGGCGGAGGTGCGGAAAAATTGCAGGACGCGGCCGTTGGGCGACCAGGTCGGCTGCTCATCCTGCCAGCCATTGGTGAGGATGCGTTCATTGCCGCCGTCCGGCGTCATGACGGCGATCTTGAAGTCGCCGCTGATCTTGGTGAAGGCGATGAGGTCGCCGCGCGGGCTCCATTCGGGCGTCGCATAGCGGCCGCCGCCGTGGCTGATGCGGCGCTGTGCCGACCCATCGGCGTTCATGACATAGACTTGCTGGCTACCCGAACGGTCGCTTTCAAAGACGATGCGGGTGCCATCGGGGGAATAGCTGCCCCCGACATCGATGCCCGGAGCGGTGGTGAGGCGGACGGGCTGCCCGCCCTGCGCCGACACGCGATAGATGTCGGTATTGCCCGCGACCGCCATCGAAAAGAGGATGTTGCGGCCATCGGGCGACCAGCGCGGAGCAAAAGTGGCATTGTTGCTTTCGGTGACGAGGCGCTGACGGCCGGTGCCGATGTCATAGACATAGATGCGCACCCGGCTGCCCAGATAGCTCACATAGACTATCGATTTGTAATCGGGCGAAAAGCGCGGGGTCAGCGCAATCGACTGGCCGTTGGTGATGAAGCGGTGGTTGGCGCCATCGCTATCCATGATGGCAAGGCGCTTGGTGCGGTTCCCTTTGGGGCCGCTCTCCGCGATATAGGCGATGCGGCTGTCGAAGAAGGGGCTTTCGCCCGACAGGCGCGCATAGATGGCGTCTGCGCATTTATGCGCGGCGCGCCGCCAGTCGCGGGGGGCGACGACATAGCCCTGGCGGGTTAGCTCCTGCTTGAGCGCCACGTCATAGAGATAGCAGCCGACCGTGATGTCCGCCTCGCCACCCGTGGTGCGGACGAAGCCCTGCACCAGCGCCTGATAGGCGCCCCATTTGTCATAGGCCGGGTTGGTGACTTCGGGAAAGGCGATGGCGGGGATGCCGCCGGGACCGGACGGATCGAACAGGCCCGAGCCCTTGAGGTCCGAGGCGATTACTTCGGCGATCTTGCGGCCAAGTTCGCTGGACGAACCAGCCGGGGTAGACACCTCCGCCTGTGGGGGGAGGGCGGGCACGACGATCTTGAGGTTGCTGTCGATGTCGCCGGTCACATCGACCGACAACTGGGCCATCGCAGGGCTGGCAAAGGCTGCGCAAAGGGCGAGCAGTGCGGTTATTCCAAAGCTTCTCATCGCGCTTTCCTTGCGTAGACTCTCAACGGCTTGAGCCATTTCCACTGTTCATAATATTCGTCCGGCAGCCCCTGGAAAGGGGACGCCTGCATGACCGCCTGCACGGCGCGTTCCTTGTAGATGGAGACCTGCGGCTTGTTGCTGGCCGTCTGGCCCTGCACGTCGATCACTTCGGGCCTGCCGATTACTCGGCCGTTGCGGTCGATCTTCACCTCCAGAAAGGCCACCAGCTGCTCGACATCCGCGCCGGAAGGGAGCTTCAGATGCCGATAGATCTGATCGCCGATCAGGCGATCAAGCGCAGCCTTCTGGACGGGACCCATGGTCGCAGCGGGCGGCGGCGCGGCCCTGCGCGGAGCGTCGGCTTCGGTGTCGATGCCCTTCAGGAAATCCTTGCCGAGCAGCGACCCCTTGGGCTTTTCCGCCTTGCCCTGACCGGACGCGCGGGCAGGGGCATTGGGCTTGGCCTTTGCGGCAGGCTTTTGCGCGGCCTTGGCCGGGGCCGGCGCGGCGGCGGGCTTCGCTTTGGCGGGCGTCGGCTTGGCCGCTGGCCGTGTAGGCGCGGGCCTTGGCTTCGGCTTTGGCTGGGGCTTTGCCACGTCCTTCTTTGCCGGTGCCGGGGCCGGTTCGGGCTTGGCGGGTGTCGGCTCCGGCTCCGGCACAGGCGCGGGTTCAGGAACGGGCGCCGGTGCCGCATCCTCGGTCGGGCCTGCTTCCGGCGCGATGCTGGGCGGCGGCGGCTGGGTCGAGATTTGCGGCGCGGCGGATTGCAGTGCGGCCTCGTCCACCAGACTGACGTCCATCGGCGGCGAATTTAGTTTGAGCGGATTGGGGGTGGCGAGAAAGCCAACCGACAGCAAGCCGAACAGCAGGACATGTCCCGCCGTCGCCACGCCAAGGCCGATTTTCTCCGCACGTTCCATCCCCGAGTCCTATGGTCCCTATTCTGAACCGCCGCTGACGGCGCCTGAGGAGATTGGGGCATCGTCACCGCCGGTGCTGACCAACGCGACCTTGTTAAGCCCGGCGCGGTTGAGTTCGCCCATGACGCGCATGACCCGGCCATAGTCGAGGCCAGTGTCGGCGCGCAGGAAGATTTGCGGCGGCTCGGCCTTGCCTGCGTTGGCGGACATGATCTCGGCCAGGCGGTCGGGCAGGTCAGCATCGCTGATCTGGGTCTCGTCGATGTAGAGGCCGCCGTCGCGGTCGATGGATACGACGGTCGGCTTCTGATCTTGATCGAGCCCTTTGGCGCGGGTTTCCGGAAGATTCACAGGAACGCCGGTGACGAGCAGCGGCGCGGTCACCATGAAGATGATGAGCAGCACCAGCATGACGTCGACCAGAGGGGTGACGTTGATGTCCGCCATCGGCGCGCGGCCCCGGCCACGGCGGTGAGAGGGTGGGCCGGACATGGCCATTTACACGACCTCCGTCATGCCAGCGAAAGCTGGCATCTCAGGAGGGATAGGGCCGGGCGTGAGGCACGAGATCCCAGCTTCCGCTGGGATGACGAAATGGGGTGGGATGACGGTGAAGGGTGCCATCACCGCTGCGCCTCCAACTCCCGGCTGAGCGTCGAATAAAAGCCGTCCGCAAAGCGGGTGAGCTTGGATTCCATGCGGTTGATGCCGTGGCTGAAGCGGTTGTAGGCGATGACGGCCGGGATCGCCGCGAACAGGCCGATCGCCGTGGCGAAGAGCGCTTCGGCAATGCCGGGCGCGACGACGGCGAGCGAGCTGTTCTGTTCCTTCGCGATGGCGGTGAAGGCGCGCATGATACCCCACACGGTGCCGAACAGGCCGACAAAGGGCGCAACCGAGCCGATCGTCGCAAGGATGTTCAGGCGATCGGACAGGCGATCGACCTCTGCCGCGATCATGCTGGACATAGCCGTCGACAGCCGGTCGCGCGTGCCGTCGCGGTCGATGACCTTCTGCGCGGTGGAGCGGCGCCATTCGGTGACGCCTGCAGCCATGACCTTGGCTGCAGGAAAGTCGGATGACTTGCCCCGCGCCTCATAGAAGCGGTCTATATCTTCCGCTTTCCAGAAATCATCCTCGAACGCGCTGCTGTGGCGGCTGGCCTTGCGCAGGGTGAAGGTGAAGCCGATGATCATCGCCCAGGTCCAGATGCTGGCGAGCACGAGGCCCAGCATCACCACCTTCACGACAATGTCGGCCTGCAGGAACAGGGCGAGCGGCGAAATGGTCGCAGCTTGGGTGGCGGCGCCGACAGCGGCGCCGACGTCGGGCATCGAAAGGCTCATGGGTTGATGTCTTCCCCTCTCATCAAACGGCTGAAAATGTCGATCCAGGGCTTGGGTTGCCGGGTGGGACGGCCCTGGCTGGTCAGGAAGGCGACAGAGACTTCGCCGTCCGTCAGTATTTCATCGCCGCACCTGACTCTTTGATGAATGGTGCAGGCGACAGGGCGAATGGCGGTCACGCGGCTTTCGACCAGCAGATCATCGTCAAGCCGGGCCGGGCGCTTATAGGCGATTTGGAGGCTGGTGACGGCATAGACGCCGGTGCCATCTTCCTGCGCGGCGCGCTGATCGATCCCAGCCACGCGCAGCATGTCGGATCGCGCGCGCTCCATATAACGTAGATAATTGGCGTGATAGACGAGCCCGGACAGGTCCGTATCCTCAAAATAGACACGCAAGGGAAAGTGATGCACGGCGGCAATGAACCTTCCGGTTGCCGGCTCGGGCATGGACGCTGAAACGGACATGCGCGGCCTTTTAACCATCAAGCAGGCGGCAGGCAAAGGCGGAAATGAACAGGGTCGAAGCAGCCTGCCGGGCGACGGGGGCTATCCGTCCCACAAACGCGGCGTGCTAGCCCTGATTAACACAGCAGCCGTTGTGATGGATGCTCGAAAGCGCTGGCCCCCTGCTTCCCATAGCGCTAGTGGGCGGCAAATTATTTTTGCGAGGACATTAGCATGACCGACATTCAGACCGTGGGCGTCATCGGCGCTGGTCAGATGGGCGCGGGGATCGCGCAGGTCAGCGCGCAGGCTGGCTATGATGTGATCCTGTGCGACGTCGATCTGGCGCGCGCGCAAAAGGGGCTTCAGGGCATTTCAAAGCAGCTTGCTCGCGCGGTCGAAAAGGGCAAGTTGAGCCAGGAAGATTCCGAAGCCGCCTTCGCCCGCATCCGGCCGAGCGGTGACCTGGCTCCGCTGGCCGAAGCTCAACTGGTGATCGAAGCCGCGACCGAGCGGGAAGAGATCAAGCGCAGCATCTTCACCAATGTGAGCGCGGTGATCACGGCCGGCACGATCCTGGCGACCAATACGTCGTCCATCCCCATCACTCGTTTGGCGCAGGTGGTGCCCGATCCGGCGCTGTTCGTGGGCATCCACTTCTTCAACCCCGTACAGGTCATGGCGCTGATCGAGTTGATCCGCGGGCTGGCGACGTCCGACGAGACGGTCGCGACGATCGAAGCCTATACCAAGCGGCTGGGCAAGCACGTCGTGCAGGCGTTCGATTCCCCCGGTTTCGTCGTCAATCGCATCCTGCTGCCGATGATCAACGAATCCATCTTTGCGTTGGGCGAAGGGGTTTCCAACATTCGCGACATCGACACGGGCGTGCGGCTGGGGCTGAACCATCCCATGGGTCCGCTGACGCTGGCGGATTTTGTTGGGCTCGATACCTGCCTTGAGATTCTGAACGTGCTGCGGTCGACAACAGGGGATTCCAAATATCGCCCCGCGCCGCTGCTGGTGAAATATGTCGAGGCTGGCTGGCTGGGACGCAAGACCGGCAGGGGCTTTTATGACTATTCGGGGCCGGAGCCTGTCCCGACCCGCTAAGTGAGGGACTTCGACATTTGAACGAGACAAGCGGCTCGTTCAAACAGCCTGAACGGCGGTAGGCTAGAGAGGGCGCTCAGCACCCAAGCCATGTTTCCTCAAACAATGGCGAAGCTGGTCATAGCTTAGGCCAAGAGCCTTGGCGGTTGCGCGTTGGTTGTAGCGGTGGTGTTCCAGCGTTGCGTGCACGATTGCGGCCTCATGCGCGTCCACGGCTGCGCGCAGGTCGCTGACGTTGGTGAAGCCGGTTGCGGGGGCGGGCTTGGGTTCCTCTGCACTGGCGTTGGGCGGCGGCGCCTGCGGCTTCCAGGGCGAGGCGAAGGGGTCGAAGATGATCCGGCCGACCGGATCTGAGGGCTCTTCCCAGCGATAGACGGCCCGCTCCACGACATTGCGCAGTTCGCGGACATTACCGGGCCAGCCATGCGCTTCCAGCGCGGCGAGGCAGTCGGGCGTGAAGCCACGCCATTCGGGCCGTCCCAGTTCGGCGGCCATGCGGCGGCCGAAATGATCCGCGAGCACGGCCACATCGCCCTCGCGAACCCGAAGCGGTGGCAGGGTGATGACTTCGAAACTGAGCCGGTCGAGCAGGTCCGCGCGGAAGCGGCCCGTTTCGGCGAGCAGGGGCAGGTCTTCGTTGGTGGCCGCGATGATACGGACGTCCACCGTCATTGACCGGGATGCGCCGATCCGGGTGACTTCGCCATATTCGATGACGCGCAGCAGCCGTTCCTGCGCGGCCATGGAGAGGGTCGCCAGTTCATCGAGAAAGAGCGTGCCGCCATCGGCTTCCTCGAACCGCCCGGCGCGGGCGCGGGTGGCGCCGGTGAAGGCGCCCTGTTCATGGCCGAACAGTTCCGCCTCGATCAGCGTTTCCGGAAGCGCGGCGCAGTTCATGACGATGAGCGGCTCGCCCCAGCGCGGGGAGAGGCGATGGAGGCGTTCGGCGACCAGTTCCTTGCCCGTGCCACGCTCGCCAACAACCAGGATCGGGCGATCGAGTTCGGCGGCGCGTCCTGCCTGCTCGACTGCGTCAAGGAAAGGCAGCGACTGGCCGATGAACTGGCTGTTTCGTTCCATGACCATATTATGGTGAAAATCACCACTTATTGGCAAGATTAATTGGAGCTGGAGGGAGTCAACGCAGGAAATTCCGGCTTTTCACGAATTGGCACGGCTCCTGCAAAGAAGGCGGGCAAAGCCGCTGAACGAAGGATTGCAGTTCCGATGGGTATCTTTTCTCGCACGCGCGACATCATTGCCGCCAATGTCACAGACCTGCTCGACCGGGCCGAAGACCCCGCGAAGATGATCCGCATGATCATCCTGGAAATGGAGGAAACGCTGGTCGAAGTGCGTGCGTCCGCCGCGCGGACCATTGCTGATCAGAAGGAGATGCGCCGCCATATCGGCAAGCTGCAAGGCTTGCAGGACAGCTGGACCGAGAAGGCGCAGCTGGCGCTGAGCAAGGATCGCGAGGACCTGGCCAAGGCGGCGCTGGTGGAAAAGCAGAAGGCGGCCGACATGGCGGAGAAGCTTTCCCATGAGATCGAGGTGCTGGACGAGGCACTGAAGGCTTCGGAGGAGGACATCGCCAAGCTGCAAGGGAAGCTGCGCGAGGCGCGGACCCGGCAGAACAGTCTGGTCACGCGGATGGAAAGCGCGCAAAATCGTGCGCGCATGCGCGAAGCCTATGCCGGGGAAAAGGTGAATGAGGCCTTCGCCCGCTTCGACATATTGGAGCGCCGGGTCGACATGGCCGAAGGGCGTGCGGATGCGCTGAATCTCGGCCAGGGTCAGAAGACTCTGGAGGAGGAAATTGCCGAGTTGCAGTCGACCGAGAAGGTCGATGCCGAACTCGCCGCGATGAAAGCCAGCATGAACAGGACAGCTTGAACAGGGGAGCGTGACGCATGGAGGATGTGTTTTTACCGATCATGATCTGCGGCATGCTGTTCATCGGCATGCCCTGGCTGATCCTGCACTATACGACCAAGTGGAAGCAGGCGCCCAAGATCACCGATGAGGATGAGCGGTTGCTGGACGAAATGCACCTGCTCGCGCGGCGGTTGGAAGACCGGCTGCAGACGGTCGAGCGGATCGTCGCCGCCGACAATCCCGATTTTCGTCCGTCGCGCTCCGCGCTCGACGACGCTTATGATCTCGACGGCCAGGATATCGGCAGGAGGAACTGACATGGCTGCGCGCCGTACGAAATTCTACCTCGACAAGCAGAATGGCAAATGGATGGGCGTGTGCTCAGGCATCGCCGACTATGCGGGCATCGACGTGACGTGGGTCCGCGTCGGCGCGGTGCTGGTGACGCTGATGGGCGCCTTTCCCTGGTCGCTGATCGCCTATTTCGCCGCTGCTTATTTCGCCGAGAACAAGCCGCTGGGCCTTTATGCCGACCGGGATGACGAGAAATTTTGGCAAGGCGTGCGGACCAATCCGGCGCGGTCGGCACGGGACGTGCGATCGAAGTTTCGCGACATCGACCGGCGTCTGGCGGATATCGAGACATTCTACACCAGCCGCAACACGAGGCTGGCGGACGAGATCGACAGCCTGCGTTGAGCAAGGCGTTCGGAGGACGGCATGCAGGAGCTGGCTTTTACGCTGACCATCGCGGCGAGCTGCATTATCGCACTGTTGATCGTCGCGGCGGCCACTTTGCGCGGCTGGAACGGCTGGCTGGCACTGAAGCGTGCGGAGCTGGCGCGGCCGGACGTTGACGCTGTGCCGCCTTCGGCCAGCGCGCGCATCGAGGTCGCCGACCTCAAGGAACGTATCCGCAAGCTGGAAGCGATCGCGGCGGGCGTCGATCTGTAAGGAAAGCGGCTTTCGCGGGCCGCTTTTCTGCCTATATGCGGGATATGACCGATGTGCCTGCCCTTGCCGATCTTCAGGAAGAATATGAATTTCTGGACGCGGATGACCGTTACCGACTGCTGATCGACCTTGGGCGCGCGCTGGAGGCGATGCCCGACGCGCTCAAGACCGATGCGACGCTGGTGCGAGGCTGTTCGGCGGCGGTGTGGGTCTACCCGACGGTGCGCGACGATGGGCGGCTGCATTTCCTGGCGGACAGCAATGCTGCGATCACCAAGGGGATCATCGCGCTGGTCCTGCTGACCGTGCAGGATCAGGCGCCCGCCGAGATTGGCGCTGCGGACATCGAAGGCGCGCTGGCGCCGTTCGACCTCAAGAATCAGCTCAGCTCCAACCGGACACAGGGCATCCCCAACATGATTGCACTCATTCGGCAGACTGCGGAGCGATACAGCTAAGTAGGAAACCTGCGGGCGCCTGGGCGTTCTCCTTGCGTGATCGAAACGGAAGTTGAGGAGATGCGCGATGCGGAGCCTATTGGCGCTGGCGGCGATCAGCCTGCTGGCGGGCTGTTCTGGCAGCGATAAGGAGGGGCCGACCCAGCGCGAGCAGATCGGTCAGACGTGGAAATATGAGGGAGGCGAGGGCGGCAAGCCCAAGGTCGCTTATATCGGCAGCGCGAATAGCGTGCAGACGATGACGGCCGAAGACACATTTTCCGTGCTGCTGGTACAACCGATGCCGGAAGGTGGCGCGGACGTGACCGTGAAGCTGGTGGGCGCGCCTTTCAGCTGCGACTTGTCCGACTGCCGCGTCACGGCGGTGACCGATGATGGCAAGAGCCACGACTGGCGCGGGCGGATGACGGAAAACAAGGACGGGATAGAGGTGCTGCCAGCCGCCAAGGCTGATCAGGCGATCAAGAGGACGAAGATGATGAAGGTCAATCTGGTCGTTGGACCGAAGGACAAGACCTTCCCGTTTGAGTTTAAGGTCGCGGGGCTGGATTTGAAGAAGTGAGGGCCGCCGCCGCGAACACCCGTCATCCCAGCGAAAGCTGGGATCTCGTGCGGGTGCGCTCATAGGCCTGAGATTCCAGCTTTCGCTGGGATGACGGGAGGTAGGTGGACGGTTATTCCTGAAGCGAAACCCCGGGGCTTCTAGGATCGGCCGCGCCCCGCCAGTGGCCGTCGGGCGCGCGCTCCGCCGCATTTGCTTTCAATCCCATCGGAGCGATCGTGACCTTGTGGCCCCAGCCTTCGAGCGGCGCCTTCATCGCTTCGAGCGGCGTCCCCTGCTCCAGCACAAGGCCGTTGGCGTCGAAGAACTCCAAGCCCAGCGCGATGGCATCCTGCGCGGACAAGCCCCAGTCGAAATGGGCGATCAGGGCCTTCGCCACCTGCATGATAATCGTTCGCCCCCCCGCAGCGCCGACGGTGAAGACCGGCGTTCCTTTCCCGTCATAGACGATCGTCGGCGACATGGAGGACAGCGGCCGCTTGCCCGGTTCTACCCGGTTGGCGACAGGCGCGCCGTTCTTTTCGGGCGTGAAGCTGAAATCGGTCAGTTCATTGTTTAAGATGACGCCATCGGCGATCAGCTGACTGCCGAAGAAGCTTTCGATGGTGGAGGTCCAGGCCGCGATATCGCCATCCCGGTCGATCGCCACGAAATGGCTGGTGCCGCTTTCCGGCTGTGGCAGGGCCGCAGTCCGTGCCTCGGCGCCCGGCGGGCTGCCCGGGCGATAGTCGTTGAGGGTGCGGCCAAGCGCGATGAGCGCCGATCGCTTCTTGAGATAGGCCGGGTCGATCAGCCCCGCGATCGGCACGGACACGAATGCGGGATCGCCCAGCCAGGTGTCGCGGTCGGCATAGGCGAGGCGCATGGCTTCGCCGATGACATGCCAGGAGCGGGGATCATCCTTCCCCCATTGCGCCAGTGGGAAGCGTTCGACCATCCCCAGGATTTGCAGGACGGTGATCCCGCCGGACGAAACCGGACCCATGCCGCAGATGCTGTAGCCGCGATACGGTCCGCAGACCGGCTTGCGCGCCCTCACCTGATAGGAGGCGATATCGGCCTCCGTCATGGGCACGGGATTTTTGGGCGCGTTGGTGACTGTGCTGGCGATCGCCCGTGCGGTCTCGCCCTTGTAAAAAGCGTCTGGCCCTTCCGCGGCGATGCGCCGAAACAGGGCAGCGAGCGGAGGGTTTTTGAGCATCGTGCCAACCGGCGCGGGCGCGCCATCTATCCAGAAGAACTTCTGAATCTCGGGAAAGTCGGCCCAGATGGGGGCGACCGCCTTCATCGCGGTGTCGAGCCTCTGACGGACCTCAAAGCCATCTTCGGCCAGGCGGATCGCAGGCGCAAACAACGCCGCCCACGGAAGCTTCCCCCATTTGCGATGCGCTTCCCAAGCGAGCCGGAGGTTGCCGGGCACGCCTACGGAATACCCGCCGGGCCAGGCCGACCTGAAGGCGAGTGGCTGACCGTCCGCACCGATGAAACGGTCGGGCCGGGCCGCTGCCGGTGCGGTTTCGCGCCCGTCGATCGACTCCAGCACCCCCGTTTCGCCATCATGATGCATCAGGAAGCCGCCGCCGCCGATTCCGCTATTATGCGGTTCGACCACGTTGAGGGCGAGCATCATGGCGATCGCGGCGTCGGTCGCGCTGCCGCCCTGGCGAAGCATCTCCTGCCCCGCCGCCGCCGCGCGCGGATCGGCGGCGGAAACCGTGGCATTGAGTGAGACAGGCTCGCGCGCCGCCACGGGGGCGGCATATAGAAAAGCGAGTATTATAGGGGCCAGCAGGCCAGTGAGGCGAGGCGTCATGCCCCGCACCCTATCGTCCGACCGGGCCGCCGCAAGCCCCTGAGATCAACCATCGAGATCAGCTGTCGATGCCGATGACCTCACTGATATGGGTGAAGCCATCCCGTGCCATCAGCTTTTTCAGCCCCGCATTGATGCGCCGGGCGAGATACGGCCCTTCATAAACAAGCGCGCTGTAAAGCTGGATCAGGCTCGCCCCCGCGCGGAGCCGGGCATAGGCCTGTTCCGCATTGCCGATGCCGCCCACGCCGATCAAGGGCAGGCGCGCGCCCAATATCTGGCGAAAATCGCGCAGCCGCTGAAGCGACAGATCGGTGAGCGGCGCGCCTGACAATCCCCCACTTTCATTGGCATGAACCGACCGGAGCGGGGGCCGCGAAATCGTGGTGTTGGACACGATCAATGCGTCCACCCCATGGTCCAGGCAAGCGGCGGCGATATCCTCGACATCGGCAGGCTCCAGATCGGGCGCGACCTTCAGGAAGACGGGCGGCAGGTGACCTCCGTCCCGGCCCCCGTTCATGCCACGCGCGGCCATGACGGCGCCCAACAACTGGTCCAGCGCTGCCCTGTCCTGCAAGGCGCGCAGTCCCGGCGTGTTGGGGGATGAGATGTTGACCGTCAGATAATCGGCAAGCGGCGCCATGCAGGTCACGCCGGTGACATAATCGGCGATGCGGTCGGTAGCGTCCTTGTTCGCGCCGATATTGATGCCGACGATCGGTGCACGCCCATCGCCAGCAGGACGGCGGCGCTTGGCGACGCGCTCGGCCGCCGCCGCCAGGCCGCCATTGTTGAAACCCATGCGGTTGATGACGGCGCGATCCTCGACCAGGCGGAACAGTCTAGGCTTGGGATTACCCGCCTGCGGCATCGGGGTGAGCGTTCCGAGTTCGGTGAACCCAAAGCCCAGCGCATGCATCTTGTGCGCGACCAGCCCTTCCTTGTCATAGCCGGCAGCCAGTCCGACTGGATTAGGAAAGCGGATGCCCGCCACCGTCTGGGCCAGCGCGGCGTCCGGTGCGGGTGGAGGGGAAACGGGCATCAAGCGGAGCAGCATGACCGAAAAATGATGCGCGCGTTCTGCATCGAGCGCGAAGAAAAGCGGGCGGACAAGGCGATAGGACATGGGGCGCCTATGCCATTGCGGCAGGCCGGCGTCGAGTCGCTGTGGCAAAGGGGCAACAGATGGCCCACAACAATAAATTCTGCTGCGAAATCATTCATTTTAGTCCTGATTCAACCCACGAGATGTCCGATCCATCCAATCAACCGAGTCCGATTCGGACTTATGAAAGTGCTGCGACCCGAAGGCTCTTGGCCATCTTTGGCTGACGAGACCTTTTACTGGCCCGGCGGGTAAAACCGCCGGGCCATTTTTTTTCGAAGCCGTTCGGAAAAATCGGTGGTTTCCTCAGTATCGCTCTTGCGCGGGCGCGAAGAAGCATCATAGTGCGCTGGTGGGGTGAATATGGGGCCGCATCGCGACAGTGCATCCGGGGGGGTGCCAAATGGCAGGGAAAAGGTCGGAGACCCGTCGCTTTCCTATATGGTGGAAGCGGCTCAAGGTCCGGTTCGATTAAGCTATTTCGCGCCGCCCGAACATCTGCGGGCCTATTTCGGGTCGGTTTACCTCTTTACCGAAAGCGCTGACCGCTATCTGGACGTGACACGTGCCGACGTTCCCCAGTTGCGGTTCATGGTGCAAGGGACAGGAAGCTACCATTTCCATGATGGAACGGTGGAGGCCACACCGGATATATGCCTGCTAGGCCCGACCCTCGGCGCGACCCGGTTTGAACTGGATGGACCCGCCTGCGTCGTGGGCGTGTCGTTGCTCCCGGCCGGGTGGGTCAGTCTGGACGGTGGCGACGCCAACGCGCTTGCCGATCGTGTACGGGACATGGCCCCTGAGAAAAAGGGAGCGATGGCCGCGCTTCGGGCCAGCCTGGCGACCATGCGTGACCCGGAGGCCATAGCTGCCCATTGCTGGTCGGTTCTGGGACAATTGGTGAAACCCTTGCCCATTTCGACCTGGCAATTGCTGGAATCCATAGATGCATGGCTGATGGGGGAAGGATCGCCCCGAATTGAAGCGCTGGTGGAGCGAACGGGGTTGTCACCGCGCCAACTTGCCCGGCTGACCAATCGCTATTATGGCTGCCCGCCCAAGCTGCTGGCGCGGAAATATCGGGCGCTGCGATGCAGTGCGCGCATCGCGCTGGATCAGCATAGCTGGCAGGAATTGTGCGAGGATGGCCGCTTCTACGACCAGTCGCACTTCATCCGCGAGATCAAGCATTTCATCGGCTTGACCCCCCACCAGTTGCAGACCGAACCGACGGCCGTGGCACAGCTTACCCTGCTGCGGCGCTCGCTGGGTGCGGACGTGGCGGTGCTGAACCGTTTCAGCTGAGACGAGCGGACTCATAGAAATGGCTTGATTCCACGCGCCCGCGCGACCACATGCGCAATCGGATTGATTCGATCCGATTTGAGAATGGTTCGCAACCGGGACGCTTGCCAACGATGAGACTTTCGAGTTTCGCAGATTATGCCGTGGTGCTGATGTCCGCCGCTGCGCGCCATTGCGGAGCGGCGAAGATGAATGCGACCACGCTTGCCAGCGAAACCGGCATCCCGCTGCCCACCGCGCAAAAGCTGGTGAGCCGTCTCTCGGCTGCGGGGCTGCTGGAATCAAGTCGCGGAACGGGCGGCGGCGTGCGGCTCGCGCGCCCTGCGGCGGCGATCACCTTGGTGGATGTCGTGGAAGCGGTGGAGGGACCGATCGCCATGACCGCCTGTGCCGAACAGGGCGCCCATGATTGCACGCTGGAACATGGCTGCCGCGTACGCCCGCACATGAATGTCGCGAACAATGCGATACGATCCGCCTTGGCCGGGGTGACGATCGCCAGTTTGACCCGAGAATTGGCCTGACACGAGAAATGGCATGACCGAAGAGACGACCACTGTTCAGGGTTTTTCTGGCCGCAATCTGGAAGCGCATGAGGCCGCCGAGCGTGCCTCTGCCTATGAACATGGCTGGTCATCGGCCATCGAGCAGGACTTCGCGCCCAAGGGCCTGAATGAGGATACCGTCCGCTTCATCTCCGCCAAGAAGAAGGAGCCGGAATGGCTGCTGGACTGGCGGCTGAAAGCCTTCGCCATGTGGCAGAAAATGGAGTCGCCGGACTGGGCCAAGCTCAACATTCCGCCGATCGACTATCAGGACGCCTATTATTACGCCGAGCCGAAAAAGAAGGCAGAGCTGGACTCGCTGGATCAGGTCGATCCCGAAATCCTCGCCACCTATCAGAAGCTGGGCATCCCCATCGCCGAGCAGGAGATGCTGGCGGGGGTGAAGGGTAGCCGGAAGGTCGCGGTCGATGCCGTATTCGACTCCGTGTCGGTCGCCACCACCTTCCGCAAGGAGCTGGAGGAAGCGGGCGTCATCTTTCGCTCGATCAGCGAGGCGGTGCGCGAATATCCCGACCTCGTGAAGAAGTGGCTGGGCAAGGTCGTGCCGATGCACGACAATTATTTCGCTACGCTCAATTGCGCGGTCTTCTCTGACGGCACCTTCGTCTACATCCCCAAGGGCGTGCGCTGCCCGATGGAGCTTTCCACCTATTTCCGCATCAACGCGGAGAATACCGGCCAGTTCGAGCGCACACTGATCGTCGCGGATGAGGGGAGCTATGTCTCCTATCTCGAAGGCTGCACGGCGCCGATGCGGGACGAAAATCAGCTGCACGCCGCCGTGGTCGAACTGGTCGCGCTGGACGATGCGGAGATCAAATATTCGACCGTCCAGAACTGGTATCCTGGCGACGAGAACGGCAAGGGCGGCATCTATAATTTCGTGACCAAGCGGGCGCTCTGCCAAGGTCGCAACAGCAAGGTCAGCTGGACGCAGGTAGAAACCGGTTCCGCCATCACCTGGAAGTATCCCAGCTGCGTGCTGAACGGCGAGAACAGCGTCGGCGAGTTCTACTCGGTGGCGCTGACCAACAATATGCAGCAGGCCGACACCGGCACCAAGATGATCCACAATGGCAAGGGGTCGCGATCGACCATCGTGTCGAAGGGCATCAGCGCGGGCCGCTCGAACAACACCTATCGCGGTCTGGTGCGCGTGGCGCCGGGCGCGGAGGGCGTGCGCAACTTCACCCAGTGCGACAGCCTGCTGCTCGGCGACCAGTGCGGCGCGCACACCGTGCCCTATATCGAGGTGCGCAACCCCTCGGCGCAGATCGAGCATGAGGCGACGACCAGCAAGATCAGCGACGACCAGCTCTTCTACGCAATGCAGCGCGGACTGGATCAGGAAAGCGCCGTCTCGTTGATCGTGAACGGCTTCGCTAAAGAGGTGCTGCAACAGCTGCCGATGGAGTTCGCCGTCGAGGCGCAGAAGCTGTTGGGGATTTCGTTGGAGGGTTCGGTCGGTTGAGGCACAACCCCACCCCAACCCCTCCCCGGAAGGGGAGGGGCTTGAGCGTCAGCGATGAAGCACGCCGCCTGAACTCCCCTCCCCTTCAGGGGAGGGGCCGGGGGTGGGGGCTGTCGGCTGGGCATCTCGCTCAGTTGGATGGCTTCGCCCGCGAGCTGCGTCGTGAGCCGACAGAGCCTGAAAAGCGTCTTTGGGCGAAACTCTCTCGGTCCCAACTCGGCTATCAAGTCGTGCGCTTCTCAAACCATGACGTGATGACAAATATTGAAGGCGTGTGCGAACGGTTGCTGGCCATCTTGGACGGCGCGCCGGATCGCTGGCACAGCCCCCACCCCAACCCCTCCCCTGAAGGGAAGGGGCTTTCAGAGGAAGCCCACTCTTGAGCGACGAAGACGATATCCAGGATGCTCTCGCCGATTTCGCGGAGGATGTGACCAATGGCCAGTCATGGACCGCCGCGATCCGCATCCTGACCGAGGATTATGAGCTGGAAGAGGGCGAGCTTCAGGCCCGCGCCGCCAAGGATTTCGGCGATCTCGACGCCTATCAGGCCGAATGCCGCGCCGCGCTGGAGAAAGGCGACGTCGCCTTCACCGAGAAGCTGAGGACCGACAAGGCTTTCCACAAGGCAAAGGCGCCCAACCTCGCCCGCATGGGTCCGGTGACAGAGTTCGTGACCGGCCTTTTGGAAAAGGGTTCGCCCGAGCCTAGCGCCGACTGGTGGCCCTATATGCCGATCAAGCGCCATATCGACACGCTTTTCCCCGCGCCGGGCGATGTGCGCGACATGGCCTTCTGGACCGCGCGGACGCTTCAGCGCGCGCACAAGGGATAACAAATGCTGACGATTGAGAACCTGACCAACGAAATCGACGGCAAGGCGATCCTGAAGGGCCTCTCGCTCTCCATCAAGGCGGGGGAAATTCATGCGATCATGGGGCCGAACGGCGCTGGCAAATCCACGCTGGCCTACACGCTCGGCGGCCGTCCGAACTATGAAGTCACCGGCGGCACGGCATCTCTGGACGGTGTGAACTTGTTCAGCATGGACCCGCATGAGCGCGCCGCTGCTGGGCTGTTCCTGGGCTTCCAGTATCCCGTCGAAATCCCCGGCGTGTCCAACCTCCAATTCCTGCGCGAGAGCCTCAATTCGCAGCGCCGCGCGCGCGGAGAGAAGGAACTGAATGGCGGCGAGTTCATCAAGCTCGCCAAGGAAAAGGCAGCGCTGCTCGGCCTCGACATGGAGATGCTGAAGCGTCCGGTGAATGTCGGCTTTTCCGGCGGCGAGAAGAAGCGCGCGGAAATGGTGCAGATGGGCATCCTCGATCCCAAGCTGGCGATCCTCGACGAAACGGATTCCGGCCTCGACATCGACGCGCTCAAGATCGTGGGCGCGGGCATCAATGCCATCATGCGCAAGCCTGACAAGGCGGTGCTGCTGATCACCCACTATCAGCGCCTGCTCGATTATGTGAAGCCGGACTATGTCCATGTGCTGGCTGGCGGCCGGATCGTGAAGTCCGGTGGGCCGGAACTCGCACTGGAACTGGAGCGCGAAGGCTATGCGGAGGTGGTTGCGGCGTGACGACGCTCACCCTTCCCACGCGCAAGGCGGAAGAATGGCGCTATAGCGACTTGGAAGCTGTCGCCTCGATCTGGCCGACGCCCGCGCCGACGCGCATCGATGTCGCGGCCGGACAAACGTCGCGCCACCATCTGTTGCAGGATGCGGGCGAGGGCGCGGCGGTGGTGCATGATTATGTCATCACCATCGCGGACGGCGCGCGCTGCGATTTTCATGTGCTCAACATCGGCGGCAAGTTGGGCCGCGTGACCTTCGCGGTGACGCTGGGCAAGGGGAGTCATTTCGAACTGAACGGTGCGATCATCGGCGGCGGGGATCAGGTGCTGGAGATCATCACCAAAGTCACCCATGCCGAGCCGGACGCGACCAGCGGGCAGACGATCCGCTCGATCCTCGGCCAGCGCGCAACGGGCAGCTATCTCGGCTCGATCAATGTCGCGCGCGATGCGCAGCGAACGGACGCTTTCCAGTCGGTGAAGGCGATGCTGCTCGACCGCACCGCCACGGCCAATGCCAAGCCGGAACTGGAAATCTACGCCGACGACGTGAAATGCGCCCATGGCGCGACCGTGGGTGAACTGGACCGTCAGGCTCTGTTTTACATGGCGAGCCGGGGCATGGACCCGGCCACCGCCAAGACGCTGCTGCTGAAGGCCTTCGTCGCTGGCGTGTTCGACGACGTGGCCGATGAGGCGGTCAAGGACAGCCTCGAAGCCGCTGCGATCGCCAAGCTGGAGACGCTGGTATGACCGACCAGACTCAACAGCCGAACGGAGGTTTGCAGTTGCGGGATGACTTCCCCGGTGTCGGCAGCTGGCACTATCTCGACAGCGCCGCCACCGCGCAGAAGCCCAACGCCGTCATCGACGCCATCGCCCGCGCCTATGGCCCGGACTATGCGACGGTCCATCGCGGCGTCTATGAGCGCTCCGCCAACATGACGCTCGCCTATGAAGCCGCCCGCCGCAAGGTGGCCCAATTCATCGGCGCTGCGTCTGATAGCGAGATCGTCTACGTCCGTGGCGCGACTGAGGGCATCAACCTCGTCGCGCACAGCTGGGCCGGAACGCAGCTCAAGGCAGGCGACCGCATCCTGCTGTCGATGCTGGAGCATCATAGCAATATCGTGCCCTGGCAGATCGTGGCTGAGAAGGTTGGCGCGCAGATCGATGTCGTGCCGCTCACCGCCGACGGCCAGATCGACCTCGACGCCATGCAGGCGATGATCACGCCTGCACACAAGCTGGTCGCGCTTGCCCATGTGTCTAACGTGCTGGGCAGCGTGCTTGATGTTCGCCGCGCCGCCGACATCGCGCATGGCGTAGGCGCGAAGATATTGGTCGACGGTTGCCAGGCCGTGCCCCGCCTTGCCGTGGATGTGCAGGCGCTCGATTGCGATTTCTACGTCTTTTCCGCGCACAAGCTTTACGGCCCGACCGGCATTGGCGTGCTGTGGGGCCGCAAGGAATTGCTCGACGCCATGCCGCCCTATCAGGGTGGCGGGTCGATGATCGACAAGGTGACCTTCGAAAAGACCACCTACGCCCCTGCACCGACCCGGTTCGAGGCGGGGACACCGCATATCACCGGTGTCGTCGGCCTGTCCGCCGCTATCGACTATGTGCAGGCGATCGGGCTCGACGCGATCCATGCCCATGAATGCATGCTGGTGGCCAAGGCGCGGGTGGCGCTGGAGAGCCTGAACAGCGTGCGCGTTTTTGGCCCGGAGGACAGCGCGGGCATCCTTTCCTTCGAAGTTGAGGGGGTGCATCCGCACGACGTCGGCACCATATTGGACGAAACGGGTGTTGCGATCCGCGCCGGGCATCATTGCGCCCAGCCGCTGATGCGCCATCTGGGCGTCGAAGCGACGGCCCGGGCCAGTTTCGGCATTTATAGCGATGAGGGCGATGTCTATGCCCTCGTCAAGGGCATAGAGCGAGTGAGGAAGATCTTCGCCAATGACTGAGGCAAATTCCGGGGAACGGCAGATTCTGGTGGAAGAGGTGGATGCCGTGGACGCACCGCCCAAGGCGCGTGTGGAGGAGACCGCAGCGGATGCCGCCCCGCGCCAGCGCGACTATCTGGACGGCTTCCTCGCACAGAAGCCCGCGCAAACGCCTGTCGGTGAGCCGGGCGGCAGTCTCTATGATGGCGTCATCGACGCGCTGAAGGAAATTTACGACCCGGAAATCCCGGTGAACATCTATGACCTCGGCCTGATCTATGGCGTCGACGTCACCGAGGACGGCCATGTCGTCGTCACGATGACGCTCACCACGCCGCATTGCCCGGTGGCCGAATCCATGCCGGGTGAAGTCGAACTGCGCGTCGGCGCGGTGCCGGGCGTGGGCGATGCGCAGGTCAATCTGGTCTGGGATCCGCCATGGGACCCGCAGAAGATGAGCGACGAGGCCAAGCTCGAACTAGGGATGCTCTAACCATCTCCCCTCCCGCAGGTGGGAGGGGACCAAGGGGTGGCGCGAGCGCAGCGAGCTTCGCGCGGAACCCTGACCCTCCCGCCAGCGGGAGGGGAGGAGAACGAAGAATGACCGAGACGACCACCAAGACCCGTGCCCGGCCCGCCGCTGTCATCCTGACGCCCAACGCGGAAGCGCGCATCGCCGACCTGATGCGCCAAGCTCCCGAAGGGGCGATCGGCGTCAAGCTGTCCACGCCACGCCGCGGCTGCTCGGGCCTTGCCTATTCGGTGGACTATGTGACCGAGGAAGCGAAGTTCGACGAGAAGATCGAAACGCCGGGCGGCACCTTCTACATTGACGGCGCGTCGGTCCTCTATCTGGTGGGATCGACGATGGACTGGGTGGAGGATGACTTCACCGCAGGGTTCGTCTTCAACAATCCCAATGCCAAGGGCAGCTGCGGCTGCGGCGAAAGCTTCACGGTCTAGCAGTCGTCCCGGTTCGGTTCGAGCGAAGTCGAGAACCGGGTAGGGCTGTCCTGAAAGTTTCTCGACTCGCTCGAAACGAACGGAGCGTCGCTTATTCCCCACATGCTGATCCTTGGCATGGGCTACACCGCCTCCCGCCTTGCCGCCCGACTGCGCGGCGAGGGGTGGGACGTGACAGGCGTTCGCCGGGCTGCCGATGCCGATTCACTCGCCTTCGATGACGACGATGCCGTGCGCGCCAGCATCGCCAAAGCGACCCACATCCTCTCTTCCGTCCCTCCGGAAGGCGAGGCCGACCCTGTGCTCACCCGCTATGGCGCGTCGATCGCTGCCGCCGCGGCCCTCTGGAGCGGCTATCTGTCCTCGACCGGCGTTTACGGCGATGCTGCGGGCGCCTGGGTGGACGAAGCGAGCCCCATCGGCTCGGGCCGCCGCGCCGCGCGGGTTCAGGCGGACAGCGACTGGCGCGGGCTTCGCGAGGACATGCGCTGTTTCCGCCTGCCAGGCATCTACGGCCCCGGCCGGTCGGCGATCGAGCGTGTACGCGAAGGCAAGGCGCACCGGATCGACCTGCCCGATCAGATTTTCAGCCGCGCCCATGTCGATGACATCGTGAGCGGCATCATCGCCTCCTTCGACGGGCCGCCGGGCACCTATAATCTGGCCGACGACCTGCCCTGCGCGCAAAACCGGCTGATCGAGGCGGCCTGCGCCATGCTGGGCGCACCGCTTCCGCCGCTGCTGACGCTGGACGAGGCCCATCTGTCGCCCATGGCGCTATCCTTCTATGCGGAAAATCGGCGGGTGGCGAACGGCCGGGCCAAGCGGCTCCTGGGCTGGGCGCCGCGCTATCCCACCTATCACGAAGGCCTTGCCACCTGCCTCGCCGGGGCGAGATGACTCAGGTCACCGCATCGCTTACGCGGCGTTAACCAAAGCGCCCCATGGATGGTCCCACAGCTTACGCCAAGGACTTCTCGCCATGGAACGGATCGACCGCAACTTCGCCGCGCTGAGTCAGCGCATGAGCCGCCTGGCGATGCCCGAAACCGCCAATCCCGCGCCGCAATCGCTCGCCAGCCTGATCGACAGGGTAAATGCGGCGAAGCGTCATTATGAGCCGCGGGTTCGCCGTTAAGGCGTCGATCGGGAAGCAAGCATCGCTTCCTCCCGTTCCCGTCCCACCTGAGCCTGTCGAAGGGTTCTACTTGTTCTTGGAGAAGGGAAGGGCTTCGACAGGCTCAGCCCGAACGGTTGGGGTGATAGAAACAGCCTTACGCCGTCTTCGCCCGCAGCGCGATCACCATGCCAGCCACCGCGAGCACCGCGCCTACCGCGCTCAGCGTGGACCAGCGATAATCCTCGAACAGCGTGGAAATCAGCATGGCGATAACGGGAATAAGTACGCTGCTATAAGCGGCCCGCCCCGGTCCCACTCGCTGAATAAGCTGGAAATAGAGCGGGAAGGTCACCACCGACCCCGCAATGCCTAGCCAAGCGATGCCGAACAGATAACCCGCGCGCCACTCGATCACTGGCGGTCCCACGGTCACCAACGCATAAGCCGCATCGACCGCGCTGCCGATCAGCATGCCCCAGGTGAGCACCGCCGCCATCGGCAGGCGGCGGGCGATCTGCATACCCTGCATGACATTCGCCGTGGATGCGCTGAGCAGCCCCGCGACGCTGAGCCCGATGCCGACCAGCACGGCTTCGGCCGACACCGGCGCCGCGCGATATTCGCGCAACAGCAGCAACATGATCCCCGCAATCGCCACCAGCGACCCCAGGACGAAGGCGCGGCTGACCGGCTGGCGAAAGGCGATCCAGGCGAGGACGCTGTTGGGGATCAGCAGCAGCGCATAGACCGTCGCGACGACGCCTGAGGTCAAATAATGTTCTGCCCGATAGACGAAGTTGAAGTTGAGCACGAACTGCGCCACGCCCAATGCGCCCGCAAAGGCGATCCCCTCCGGTGGCAACCGCAAGGGCACTCGGCGGATCATCGCGAACAACGCCATGCCCGCCGCGCCCAGCAGGAAGCGGTAGCAGACTGACCAGCTCGGCGGCACCGCGCCCAACTGATCGCGAATGACGATCCAGGTCGAACTCCAGATCAGCGTGACGAGTAGGAAGGGCAGGATGACGCCGCCCCGCGCCTCGGACGATACGCTCATGCCAGAGCCTTAAGAGCATCGGCGAGTGGCTGGACCGCCGCAGCATCCTGGGCCCAGTTGGTAACGAGGCGCGCAGCCCCTTCGCCCCAGTCGTAAAAATCGAAGCCTTGCGCACGCAGACCCGCTGCCTCGGCAGGAGAGAGGCGGATGAACAACTCATTGGCCTCCACGGCGTGGAGCAGTCGATCCGGCACAGCCCCCGCCAGCGCGGCAGCGGCGGCATTGGCGGCGCGGGCGTTGGTCAGCCACAGCTCATCCTCCAGCATCGCCAATATCTGCGCGGCAAGATAGCGGCCCTTGGACAGCAGATGCCCGCCGCGCTTGCGCCATCGTGCCGCTTCGGCCGCACGCGCATCTGCCTGCGGACCAAAGAAGAGCAGCGCTTCGCCCACCATGCCGCCATTCTTGACGCAGCCGAATGTCAGCACATCGACGCCAGCCCGCCACGACACATCACCCGGATGGCAACCCAGATGCGCCACGGCATTGGCAAAGCGGGCGCCGTCCATGTGCAGGCCAAGATCATGGCCCCGCGCCACATCCCCGATCGCGGCGACCTCCTCCGGCGTATAGACGCGGCCATATTCGCTCGCCTGGGTTATGCTGATCGCACGGGCCGGAATCTGGTGCACGTCCGGCCGTATCCCCTGCAATCGTTCGGTCAGCGTGTCAGGCGAGAGCTTTGCGCCATCTCCCGGCAAACTCATCAGGCTCGCACCATGGGTGTAGAAGCCCGGCGCCCCGCATTCATCGACCATGATGTGCGATTCTTCATGGCAGAGGATGCCGCCATAGGGCGGGCAGAGGCAGGCAAGCGCGATGCTGTTCGCCGCCGTGCCGGTCGCCACCCACAGCGCCCGAACCGGGGTGCTGAACAGGTCTGAAAAGGCGCCGTCCATCCGCGCGCTCCACGCGTCGCCATCATAGCCGTGGTCAGCCAGATCAGCCGCCGCCATCGCAGCCATTACTTGCGGGCAGACCGGGGTCGCATTGTCCGAAAAGAAGTGCATGGTTGAGGGCATAAGCGCGCCGCAGCGCTGCGCCAAGATGCCAGCAGGTAACGAGCGGCCCTTTCGAAACCGGAACAAATTGGACAGTAATCATGACCCATTGTTTCGGCCAGCCGTTTGTGACATAGGCGGCCGGTCCTACTAGAGGAGCATTGATCATGGACGTCCAGCAGAAGTCGCGCTTTACTGTCAACCCGAGCAGCAAGGCTGTGGCGGCTGACCAGCGCGCGGTAATGCTGGAGGACCCCGGCTTTGGCCGCCTGTTCACCGATCATATGGTGACGATCCGCTATACCGAGGGGCAGGGGTGGCACAGCCATGCCGTCGGACCGCGTGAGCCGTTCCAACTCGATCCTGCCTGCGCCGTTCTGCACTATGCGCAGGAAATCTTCGAAGGCATGAAGGCCTACCGGCTTGAGGATGGCAGCATCGCCATGTTCCGCCCGGAAGAAAATGCCCGCCGCTTCGCCGAATCGGCGGAACGCATGGCGATGCCTGTCCTGCCCGAAGACATTTTCCTGGAGGCTGTCGAGTTACTGGTGAAGATCGACGCCGCGTGGATACCCACCGGCGAAGGCAGCCTCTATCTGCGCCCCTTCATGTTCGCGAGCGAGAGCTTCCTGGGCGTGCGGCCCGCTGCGGAATATATCTTCTGCGTCATCGCCTCGCCCGCAGGGGCCTATTTCAAGGGCGGCAAGAAGGCCGTCACGCTCTGGGTGTCGGAACATTTTACCCGCGCGGCGAAGGGCGGCACGGGCGCTGCCAAATGCGGCGGCAATTATGCGGCGAGCTTGGTCGCGCAGTCCGAAGCGACCAGGCATGGCTGCGATCAGGTCGTCTTCCTCGACGCCGCCGAGCATAAGTGGGTCGAGGAACTGGGCGGCATGAACGTCTTCTTCGTGATGGATGACGGGTCGATCGTCACCCCGCCGCTGTCGGGCACGATCCTGCCCGGCATCACTCGCAACAGCATCATCACCCTCGCCCGCGCCAAGGGGCATGAGGTGCGCGAAGAACCCTATAGCTTTGCGCAATGGCGCGACGATGCGGCTAGCGGCAAGCTGCGCGAGGCGTTCGCCTGCGGCACCGCTGCGGTCGTGACGGCGATCGGCACGGTGAAGAGCGTCGATGGCGACTTCACCATCGGCAATGGCGACGGCGGCATCGTGACCGAAGCCCTGCGCGCCGAGCTGACTGGCATCCAGCGCGGAACGGTTGCGGACCCCGCTGGTTGGGTGCGCAAGCTTTAAGGCAGCGAACCCCTCGCCCCCGAACGGGGGATGTGGATAGATTATTCGCGCAGAGGCGCAGAGGTCGCAGAGAGAGAAAAACCTCCGCGTCCTCTGCGCCTCTGCGCGAACCAATGTGACTCAGCACTCTTTGATCGGGGTTCGTCACGCTTCCCAATCGGCCGCCAAGCGCCTAGATAGCTTGCATGCAACGTTTTGACGTCGTCATCTTGGGCGGGGGCCTTGTCGGGCTGACCCTAGGCATCGCGCTTTCCGGTCATGGGGTGCGTTGCGCCGTCATCGATCCTGCTGATCCGGTCGAAACCAGCGCAGTCGGTTTCGACGGGCGCGTCTCGGCCATTTCCTCGACCAGCCATGCGATGCTGTCCGCGATCGGTGTTGCCGCATTGCTGGAAGGGAAGGGCTGCCCCATCGACCGCATCTGGGTCAGCGACGGGTTAGAGCCGGGTGCGCTCGACTTCGCACCCGATGCCGACGATGGGGTCATGGGGATCATGTTCCCTAATCGCGACCTGCGCGTCGCCCTGGCTCAGGCAGCGGAGAAAGCGGAAAATCTCACCCGCTTCCAGCCAGACCGCGCCATCCATGTCGATCGCAATGCCGATGGCGTCAGCCTGACGCTCGCCAGTGGGCAGGTCCTGCACGGCGCGCTTCTGGTCGCGGCCGAGGGCCGGAACAGCCCGACGCGCGAAGCGGCGGGCATCCGCACAACCCGCTGGCAATATAAGCATACCGCCATGGTGACGGCGATCGATCATGAGGTGCCGCACGCCAACACGGCCTACGAGATTTTCTATCCCGGTGGCCCTTTCGCGCTGCTGCCGATGCTGCCGGGCACGCGATCGGCGATCGTGTGGACCGTGCCGACCGAGCAGGCGCCGGTGATGCTGAAATTGTCCGAGCGGGCATGGCTCGCCGAAGCACAGAAGCGCATGGGCGGTTTCCTGGGCGAAATATCGCTGGCCGGGCCGCGTTCCAGCTACCCGCTCGGCTTCCACCATGCCGCGCGGATCACCGACACTCGGCTGGCGCTGGTCGGTGACAGTGCGCACGCGATCCATCCGATTGCCGGGCAGGGCCTGAACCTCGGCTTCCGCGACGTCGCCGCGCTGGTGGAGGTCCTTGTCGATGGCATACGCCTCGGCCTTGATCCGGGCGACGCGCAGTTGATGGCACGCTACCAGCGTTGGCGCGGGCTGGACGCGATGTCCGTCAGCGTTGCCATGGACGGTCTCGTCCGGCTGTTCGATGTACCCGGCCGCATTCCTTCAGCCGTCCGCCGCTTCGGCCTCGCCGCCGTACAGCGCACACCGATGCTCAAGAACCGCTTCATGGCGGAGGCACGCGGCGAATCCGGCGCGCTGCCCAAGCTGCTGATCGGGGAACTCGTCTAAGTTTTTCCGTCATGCCAGTGAAAACTGGCATCTCGCTTGGACCCCAGCTTTCGCTGGGTGACGACGAAGAGCTTACCCCCACATCCGCCGCATCACGTCATCCTTCAGGATGAAGTGATGGCGCAGCGCCGCCGCGACATGCAGGACGAGGAGCGCGATCCAGGCGAAGGCGAATATCTCATGCGCCTCGGCGGAAAAGCCAACGATCGCGTCATCCTTCGTCACCGCAAATTTCGGCACATCGAACAGGAAGAACCAGTTGAGCGGCCATTTCCCCGCCGAACTCATGATCCAGCCGGTGAGGGGCACCAGCAGCATGAAGGCATAGAATGTGTAGTGCGTAACCTTCGCGGCCAGCCTTTCCCAGGCGGGCAAACCCTCAGGCAAAGGCGTTTGCCGATGGGTCAGACGCCAGACCAGCCGAAGGATCGCCAGCGCCAGCACGGTGAGGCCGACCGATTTATGCACCGGCATCACCTGCCAATCGCGCGGCAGGGAGTCATGCGCCAGTCCCAGCCACAGGTTGAATAGGATCAGGATCGCCATGACCCAATGCAACGTGCGGGCAACCAGGCTGTATCGTTCCACCGGCGTCTCCTGATCCTTGGCGCTTTATCCGTGACGGTTGGCGACCAGATTATCCACCACCGAAGGATCGGCAAGGGTGCTTGTGTCGCCCAGAGCCTGCGCCGACACCTCGCCTTCCGCGATCTTGCGCAGGATGCGGCGCATGATCTTGCCGGAGCGGGTCTTGGGCAGGCCGGGGGCGAACTGGATGACGTCGGGCGTGGCGATCGGGCCGATCTCGGTGCGGACCCAGGCGATCAGCGTCTTGCGCAATTCCTCGCTCGGCTCCTCGCCGCTGTTCAGCGTGACATAGGCGTAGATGCCTTGGCCCTTGATGTCATGGGGCATGCCAACCACAGCCGCTTCGGCGACCGCTTCGTGCAGCACCAGCGCGCTTTCGACCTCGGCCGTGCCCATGCGGTGGCCGGACACGTTGATCACATCATCGACGCGGCCGGTGATCCAATAATATCCGTCGGCATCGCGGCGCGCGCCGTCGCCGGTCGTATATTTGCCGGGGAATGTGGTGAAATAGGTCTGGAAAAAGCGCTCATGATCGCCCCAGACGGTGCGCATCTGACCCGGCCAGCTTCCGGCGATGACCAGATTGCCCTCCGCCGCTCCTTCCTGCACCTTCCCCTCGCTATCGACGATCTGCGGGATCACGCCCGGCATCGGCAGCGTTGCCGAACCCGGCTTCAGGTCAGTGGCCCCCGGCATAGGCGCGATCATCGCCGCGCCCGTTTCCGTCTGCCACCAGGTATCGATGATCGGGCAGCGATCCTCACCCACGACATGATGATACCAGCGCCACGCCTCGGGGTTGATCGGCTCGCCCACGGTGCCCAGCAGGCGCAGCGACTTGCGGCTGGTGGAGCGCACAAACTCGTCGCCCTCCTTCATCAACGCGCGGAGGGCGGTGGGCGCGGTGAAGATCGTCTGAACCTGATGCCGGTCGACCACTTCCCAGATGCGGCTAGGCGTCGGATAGTTGGGCACGCCCTCATACATCAGCGTCGTCGCGCCGTTCGCGAGCGGGCCATAGACGATATAGCTGTGCCCGGTGACCCAACCGATGTCGGCGGCGCACCAGTATATGTCACCTGGGCGATAATCGAAGCAAAGCTCATGGGTAAGGCTGGCCCACAGCAGATAGCCGCCGGTCGTGTGCAGCACGCCCTTGGGCTTGCCGGTCGAACCCGAAGTATAGAGGATGAACAGCGGGTCTTCCGCATTCATCGGCTCGGGCGGGCAGTCGGCTGAGACCTTCGCGGCTTCCTCATGCAGCCACAGGTCGCGGCCTTCCTGCATGGCGATGGCGCTGCCGGTCGCCTGCACCACCACGACCTTTTTGACGCTTGGGCAATCCTTGAGCGCGGCATCGACATTGGCCTTGAGCGGCACTTGTCTGCCCGCGCGGCGGCCTTCGTCGGCGGTGATGACGATGTTGGAATCGCAATCGATGATCCGTCCCGCCAGCGCCTCGGGCGAGAAGCCGCCAAAGACGACCGAATGGATCGCGCCGATCCGCGCACAGGCGAGCAGGGCGAACGCCGCCTCCGGGATCATCGGCAGATAGACGGTGACGCGGTCGCCCTTCTTCGCGCCCGCAGCTTTCAGCACATTGGCGAAGCGGCAGACTTCCTCATGCACCTCAGCATAGGTGTAGCGGCGCGGCTCGGCATCGGGCGAGTCCGGTTCCCAGATGATCGCGGTCTGATCGCTCCGTTCGGCCAGATGCCGGTCGATGCAGTTGGCGCTGACGTTCAGCACGCCGTCGGCAAACCATTTCACGCCGAAATCCGCTTCGTCGAAGCTGCTTTCGTCCGTCTTGCTGGGGAAAGTCAGCCAATCCAGGCGCTTTGCGCGCTCCAGCCAGTAGGATGCCGGCTCGTTGATCGACCGCTGATAATCTGCCTCACGCCCATCCCGGTCGAGCAGCGCCGAAGCGGCCCATTCCTTGGATACCGGGAAAAAATCGTCAGACATCGAGTATCCTTTCCTGTGCGTTGCCTGCCCCTCTAGAGGGTAGAGGCGATCATCGGAAGCCCGGATCGTTCCGGTGCCGCCAAAGTTTCCACCATTTTCGCCGCGCATTAAAGCAAGGGCCACCCAATTTGCCGCTTTTCGCAGGCGCCGCCTCCGCTTAACAGGAAGCCATGTGGCAGCTCTTCCAATTCCCGCTTTGTCCCTTCTCCCGCAAGGTGCGCCTGCTGCTTGGCGAAAAGGGGATCGGCTATGATCTGGTACGCGAATCGCCCTGGGAAGCGCGCGACGAGTTTCTGGATCTCAACCCCGCCGGGACGACGCCCGTCATGGTTGATCAGGAAAAGGGATCGACGCTGATCGACAGCCAGGCGATCTGCGAATATTTCGAGGAGACGGTCGAGAAATTCCCGCTGATCTCCGGCACGGCTGCGGGCCGGGCGGAGGTGCGGCGGCTCGTCGCCTTTTTCGACCAGAATTTCTACGGCGACGTCGTCGGCCCGCTGCTGCATGAGCGGATGAAGAAACGGCTGATCGAACGCGCGCCACCCGATGCGCGGGTGCTGCGCGAGGCGATGAAGCGCGCCAATGTCCATATGGATTATATGGATTATCTGCTCGATCACCGCAGCTGGATGGCGGGTGGCACGATGAGCCTTGCCGACATCGCGGCGGCCGCGCACCTTTCAGTCGCGGACTATCTGGGCGGCATAGACTGGGCTGGACATGAGACGGTGAAGCGCTGGTATGCAGGCTTCAAGTCGCGCCCGTCCTTCCGGCCCCTGCTGTCGGAGCGGATGGAGGTCATTACCCCGCCGCCCCATTATGAAAAGCCGGATTTTTAGGGAGTCATTCGCCCTCAACCGCGAGATAGACGCGGTTCCGGCCATGCTCCTTGGCCAGATACAACGCCCGGTCGGCCGCCTTCAGCGCCGCGCGTGGATCGTCATGGGCCAGCACATTGGCAACGCCCGCCGAAAAGCTGACTCGTTCCATGCGCTCGCCATTGGTGCGGTTGACCAGGCTGCGCGTGGCAAGGTCCCGCCGGACATCGTCCACCGCCTCGCACGCCTCCGCCGCCGTCTTGCCGCGAAACAGCATGACGAATTCCTCGCCGCCGTGCCGCGCGACATGGCATTGGTCATTACTTGCCTTGGCCAGCAGCCCCGCGACGAACTTCAGCACGCGGTCGCCCGTGTCATGGCCGTGCGTATCGTTGATCACCTTGAAATGATCGATATCGCAGAAGGCGACGGCCAGCGGCTGGCCTTCCTTCCGGGCCATCGCCACCTCTTCTCGCAATGTGCTTTCAAAAGCGCGCCGGTTGGGCAGGCCCGTCAGATGGTCATGCTCTGCCGCCCGCCGCGCATTGGCAAGGCTGGAGCGCAGCGCATGATTCTGCTTCTGGTTCTGGCGTAGCTGCCCTTCGACCTGACGGGTCTTTTCGACCATGGACCGCGTAAGGGCTACCAGCCGCGCGAGGACGGGTTCATTTTTCGCGCCAGCGGCAAGGCCCTTCACTTCTTCCTGCAGCGCCGCGCCATAATCCTTCGCGGAATTGCGCGATTCGGTCATCAGGCCGGTGAATTCGGAGAGATTCTCCTCGACCTTCGCCAGCATCGTGGACAGCGCCTCGGGCGTCACCTCGTCCCCACGCTGCTCCGCCACGATTTCTTCGACCCAGCTGTTGCTGATCTTGCCACGCTCCGCCAGCACTGCCTTAATCGCCTTTTCCACGCCGATCTGCGATCCGGTCAGATAATCATGCGCGACGCCGAAATTTAGCGGCGTCAGGTCAAGGTCGTGCGCGAACAGGAAATTGCCGATCTCGTCATACAGCTTGCGGCGCCGATTGATCTCGCGATGCGCGGTGCTGCCAGAACGGGCGCGCTGGGGTTCAGCTTCGTCCGTCTCTTCCTCTGCGTCCGGTTTGCCCGACAGGCCGCGAGCCCATCGAGTCAGTCGATCGGCCAGGCCGTGCTGCGCGTTTGCGGATGATGATGCCCCAGTCATGCCGGTAATAACGGACCGAACTGACTAAGGTTAAGAGCGCGGGAATCAAAAAAACGCCCAGCCCCCCGATCCACCGACAATATTGGCGTCGATCAGATATCCGCCGCGATCAGCCAGTCGCGGAAAATGCGCACCGCGCGTGTCTGCAAGGCGCGGGGCCGACAGACGAAATAATAGCGATAGGGGCTTTCCACCCGCGTTTCGGGGAACAGGCGAACGAGGCGTGCGTCGTCCGCTTCCTTGAAGTGGCTCGCATGCATCACCGCGACGCCCAGGCCCTGCGCCGCCGCCTCCAGCATCAACTGGCCCGAATCATAATTGTCGATCGCGAGCGGTTGCAGGTCCGGCAACCCCACCGCTTCCTTCCACGCCTCGAACGAAAGGTTCATGTCGCGATGAAGCAGGATGGTGTGCTCCGCCAGGTCCGCGGGAGTCGCGATCTTCTGCGGCGATTCGAGCAGCGCCTTGCGGCCGATCAGATAAACTTCGTCATGATCCAGCTCATGGGCATAGAGCGCCGGGTCGATATCCTTCGCAAGCACGATGGCGGCGTCTAGCCCTTCGCCCAGTCGCGCGACCGCATGCGGCGTCGTTTCGATGTCGATGTGCAATTGCGGATGCTTCTGCCGCAACGCGCCCAGATGGGGGAACAGCCGCTGCGTCGCGAACAACGGCATCACCGCGAGGCGCAGCCGAAGCTGGTTGCCGCCGCTCTGAATATTCTCCAGCGCCTGGCTCAGCGAATCCAGCGCTGGCGCGATATCGTCGAGCAGCTTCTGGCCATCGGCATTGATTTCCAGCGCCTGATGCTTGCGGTCGAACAGAGGGCGGCCGATGAATCGTTCCAGCGCCTGAACGCGGCGGCTGAGCGCGGGCGTGGACAGCGCCAGTTCTTCAGCCGCAGCCTTGACCGAGCCAAGACGGGCTACCTGAACAAAGGCCTCAAGGGCGGTAAGGGGCGGCAGTCTGCGCATAATCGATCTGTAGCTAAGCCATAACTCTGTTGCGACGCGTCATCGGTACGCTTCGAAGGTTGAGCGGCCTATCCCAAGTCATCCTCTTTTCACCAGCATGAAAAAGCGTCAACCGGTAAGATGCAAATTTTGCAACTGTCTAGTTCTTTTCGCAATTGCAAAATATCATGCTGCACCGCACATAGGAAAGGCCTTTCAGGCATCCTCTCCTAAAACTTTTCGGGCTGGCCTTCGGGTCGGCCCTTTTTTTTGTCCCGGCCTGTCATGATCGCTGGCCCCTTTCCTTGGCGACTGGCGTTTCCTATCTCGTTACGCAGTGACAAGAATGGGGATGGCAATGGCCGAACAGGAAAGCGCGGAACGCCGAATTCAGGTAGCAAATGCGCGACCCGAAGACGCAGGACGCGGGCTTGCGCGCATTCCGCTGGCGGTAATGGCGGAACTTCATCTGTCCGAGGGCGACGTGATCGAGATCGCGGGGAAGCGGTCGACGCCTGCCCGCGTGGTCCGCCCTTACAAGGAAGATGAGGGGCTCGATGTCCTTCGTCTCGACGGGTTGCAGCGCGCCAATGCGGGGGTCGGATCGGGCGATTTCGTGCATATAACCAAGATCGAGCCGCGCCCCGCGCAGCGGGTTGTGTTCGCGCCTGCACAAAATAATCTGCGACTTCAGGGCAATCCGGAAGCGTTGAAGCGTGTTTTCTTCCAGCGTCCGCTCGCGGCTGGCGACATCGTTGCGACGGCAGGCCAACAGCAGGTCCCGCCAAACGATATGCCCCCGCAATTGCGCCAGATGCTCGCCGCGCCGGCCTACGCGCTTCAGGAAATCAGGCTCGTCGTCGTGTCCACCGTGCCCAAGGGGTACGTGCAGATCGACGCCGATACCGAGATTGACCTGCGCGCCGAATATGAGGAGCCCAAGGAGTCCCGGCGCGCCGATGTCACCTATGACGATGTGGGCGGCATGGCTGAAGCGATCGACCAACTGCGCGAAATGGTGGAGCTGCCGCTCCGCTACCCTGAATTGTTCGAACGGCTGGGCGTCGACCCGCCCAAGGGCGTGCTGCTCCATGGCCCGCCGGGAACGGGCAAGACGCGCCTCGCCCGCGCCGTCGCCAATGAATCGGAGGCTGAGTTCTTCCTGATCAACGGGCCGGAGATCATGGGTTCGGCCTATGGCGAATCGGAAAAGCAGCTGCGCGAAATATTCGAGGCAGCGGCCAAGTCCTCCCCCTCGATCCTGTTCATAGACGAGATCGATTCGATCGCGCCCAAGCGCGGCAGCGTGACCGGCGAAACCGAAAAGCGGCTGGTGGCCCAGCTACTGACCCTAATGGACGGGCTGGAGCCGCGTACCAATCTGGTCGTCATCGCCGCAACCAACCGGCCAGAGGCGATCGACGAGGCGTTGCGCCGCCCGGGCCGCTTCGACCGCGAGATCATCGTCGGCGTTCCCGATGAGCGTGGGCGTCGTGAGATCATGGGCATCCATACCCGCGGCATGCCGCTGGCCGAAGGCGTCGATCTTGGTGAACTCGCGCGGATGACCTATGGCTTTGTTGGCGCGGATCTGGCGGCGCTCACGCGGGAGGCGGCGATCGAGACGGTGCGCCGTTTCATGCCGCGCCTCAATCTGGAGGAAGGGATCATCCCGCCCGACGTGCTGGAGGAGCTATCCGTCACGCGCGAAGACTTCATGGCGGCGATCAAGCGCGTCCAGCCATCGGCCATGCGCGAGGTGATGGTGCAGGCGCCCAATATCGGCTGGTCCGACATTGGCGGCCTCGACGAAGCGCAGATGCGCCTCAAGGAAGGGGTCGAGCTGCCGCTCAAGGACCCCGACGCTTTCCGCCGCATCGGCATCCGTCCTGCCAAGGGCTTCCTCCTCTATGGCCCGCCCGGCACCGGCAAGACGCTGCTGGCCAAGGCGGTCGCACGGGAGGCTCAGGCGAACTTCATCGCGACCAAATCAAGCGATCTGCTGTCCAAATGGTATGGCGAAAGCGAACAGCAGATCGCACGCCTGTTCGCCCGAGCGCGGCAGGTGGCGCCCACGGTCATCTTCATCGATGAGCTGGACAGCCTTGTCCCCGCGCGTGGCGGCGGGCTTGGCGAACCGGCGGTGACGGAGCGGGTGGTGAACACCATCCTTGCCGAAATGGACGGGCTGGAGGAACTGCAATCGGTGATCGTCATCGGCGCGACCAACCGGCCGACGCTGATCGACCCCGCGCTGCTGCGGCCGGGCCGCTTCGACGAGCTCATCTATGTCCCGGTGCCCGACAAGGCAGGGCGCAGGCGCATCCTGACAATCCATACCGGCAAGATGCCGCTGGGTGAGGATGTCGACCTTGACGATCTGGCGGAGCGGACGGAGCGGTTCACGGGCGCGGACCTGGAAGATCTGGTCCGCCGCGCCGGTCTGGTCGCGCTGCGCCAATCCCTGTCGGTGGAGCGGGTCGAGCAGGCGCATTTCAATGAGGCGCTGGAGGAAACCCGCGCGTCGGTGACGCCGGAAATGGAGCATGAATATGAAAAGATTCAATCCCAGCTGAAGCAGAGCGCCATGCGGGTAGACCCGATCGGCTTTGTGGCGCCGGGGATGCTCCGATCCCGCGAATCGCAATCTTAACAAGGGCTAGCGGATTGCGGATTGAACCCATCCGCAGTCCGCGCGTTCGCTTACCCATGGCCGGGCAATATGCCCGCCAGCATGCAAAGCGGCTTGCCAGGCTTGCCGATATTTGCAAGGCCCAGACGTGAAGGCAAACAGGCGAGTATTGATGGCCTCCATTCCCTTGAAGAAAAAAGCAGATCCGGCGTCATTCCTGGGTCAGTGGAGCATGTTTTTCCGCCAGTTCGTGAAGCATCCCGGGATGATCGGTTCCGTGATCCCCTCTTCGGCTGCATTGGTGAACAGCATGCTGGACCGGGTGGATTGGCAGCATACGCGCCTGTTCGTGGAATATGGGCCGGGCGTCGGCACCTTCACCCGCCCGATCCTGGAGCGCATGCACCCGGACGCGAAACTGGTGGCGATTGATCTTAACCTTGACTTCGTCGCATGGCTCGAAGCGCAGATCGACGATCCCCGCCTGCGGGTCGTGCATGGATCGGCGGCGGACGTACGCCGCTTCATTGTTGAGGCCGGACACCGGCAGGCCGATTATATCCTCTCGGGAATTCCTTTCTCCACGTTGCCGGAAGGGGTGGGCGAACTCATCTGCGCGGAAACGCACCGGGCGTTGCGACCCGGCGGCGAGTTTCTGGTCTATCAATATTCTGCCTTCGTACGTCGGCTGCTCACCGGGCAGTTCAACCAGATCGCCGAGCGGGTCGAATGGCGCAACATTCCGCCCTGCCGCACCTTCCGCGCGCTGAAGGCGGAAAGCTTGGCGCAGGCCGCTTAGGGACATAATAGATCATCCCAACACCCGTTCGCCCTGAGCCTGTCGAAGGGCTTTTCTTCTTTTGAAGAGAAGAAAGCGGCTTCGACAGACTCAGCCCGAACGGAGTAGAGTTTTCGAGCAAAACACTCTGCCTAATGTAGGCCGAGGCTACCATTGGTAGCTGTCAGCGCCTTTCGTCCCACGACGCTTTCATGCTAAGGGCGCGGGCGAAAGGCTCGACCAGATGAATGACCTGACCCAGACTCCCGAAATGCTGATTGCCTCAATGGGCGCGCGCGCCCGCGCCGCTGCCGCAACGCTGGCCAGCGCAAGTGACGCGCAGAAGATCGACGCCCTGCGCCGGGCCGCTCAGGCGCTTCGGGATCAGGCGCCGCAAATCCTTGCCGCGAACGCGCGCGACGTGGAAAACGCCGCCGCCAACGGTCTTTCGCCAGCCATGCTCGACCGTCTGCGACTTGACGAACCCCGCGTGGCGGCAACGGCCGCTGGCGTCGATCAGGTCGCCAGCCTCGACAATCCACTCGGCAGCGTCATCGACAAGCAGGTCCGGCCCAACGGCATGGAGCTTTCGCGCGTCCGCGTACCCTTGGGCGTGATCGGCATCATCTATGAAAGCCGCCCCAATGTGACCGCCGACGCGGCCGCGCTGTGCCTGCGCGCGGGCAACGCCGTCATCCTGCGTGGTGGCAGCGAGGCGAAGGAGAGCAATCGCGCCATCCACGCCGCCATGGCCGAAGGGATCGCCGCCGCTGGCCTGCCCGCCGACGCGGTGCAGCTTGTGCCCACGACAGATCGCGCCGCCGTTGGCGCATTACTCAAGGCGTCTGACTTCATCGACCTCATCGTTCCGCGCGGCGGCAAGAGCTTGGTTGCCCGCGTACAGGAAGAGGCGCGCGTGCCCGTGCTCGCGCATCTCGACGGCATCAACCACAGCTATGTCGATGGCGCGGCCGATCCGGACATGGCGGCCAAGCTGATCGTCAACGCCAAGATGCGCCGGACGGGCATCTGCGGCGCGACCGAGACCGTGCTGATCGACAAGGCGTTCGGCGCGGCCCCCGCCATCGTGAAGGCCCTGCTCGACGCCAAGTGCGAAGTGCGCGGGGACGCGGCGGTGCAGGCGATGGACGCCCGCGTCATCGCTGCGTCGGACGAAGATTGGGATACCGAATATCTCGACGCCATCGTTTCCGTGCGGCTGGTCGATGGGCTGGACGAAGCGCTAACCCATATCGCCGCTCACGCGAGCCATCACACGGACGCGATCATCACCGAAGACGGGGAGAAAGCCGAGCGCTTCCTCAACGCCGTCGATAGCGCGATCGTCATGTGGAACGCCTCCACTCAATTCGCCGACGGCGGCGAATTCGGCCTTGGCGCGGAGATCGGCATCTCAACCGGCCGCCTCCACGCGCGCGGCCCAGTGGCGCTGGAAGGCCTCACCACCTACAAATGGCTGGTGCGCGGAACAGGCCAGACGCGGCCTTGATATAGGGGACGACCTCTCACCGTTCGGGTCGAGCCTGTCGAAGCCCTTCACTTTGCTCAAAAGAAGTGGATACCTTCGACAAGCTCAGGCGAACGGGGAATGAGAGGGGCGTACTCAGCCTTTCACCACCTCATCGATAGTCTTCAACTTCCCAAGCAGCATCCCCATCCACTCCAGCGGCAGCATGACAGGCCCATCCGAAGGCGCCCGATCCGGATCATCATGCGCCTCGGCAAACACCGCTGCGACGCCCGCCGCAACCGCACTGCGCGCCAGAACGGGCGCAAATTCCCGCTGCCCACCCGAAGCTGACCCCAGCCCACCCGGCTGCTGCACCGAATGGGTGGCATCGAACACCACCGGATAGCCGGTCTCACCCATCACCGGCAGCGACCGCATGTCGCTGACCAGCGTATTGTAGCCAAAGCTCGCGCCGCGCTCGGTCAGCAATATCCGCTCATTGCCGGTGGAAGCGACCTTCTGTGCCACCGCCGCCATGTCCCAGGGCGCAAGGAACTGCCCCTTCTTCACATTCACTACAGCGCCCGTCCGCCCCGCCGCCAGCAACAAGTCCGTCTGGCGACAAAGGAATGCCGGGATTTGCAGGATATCCACCGCCGACGCCGCTGCCTCCACTTGCCCCGCCTCATGCACATCGGTCAGTACCGGACAGCCCAACTGTGCCTTCACCTCGGCCAGTATCGCCAGCCCCGCATCGATCCCCACGCCGCGCTGACCCGACACCGAAGTCCGGTTCGCCTTGTCAAAGGAGGATTTGAAGATGAACGGCACGCCTGCCTTTCCCGCTACCTCCGCCAGCTTTTCCGCCATCATCAGCGCATGATCGCGGCTCTCAATCTGGCAGGGACCGGAAATCAGGACGAAAGGAAGGTCATTGCCGATCGTCACCGACCCGATCGAAACATGGCGTTGCTGTGTCATGCCGCTCACTTTGGCGCTTTCGCAAAACGGCGCAAGAGCTGTCCCCGCCACAGCCCCTTGCCCGGATGATAGTTCCAGCAGAACCAACCAAAGACGAGGCAGGCGAGAAGCGCAGGCAGCGCCATCGGATCGCCATTGCCTCGCATATGCCGGTAAAAGGCCAGATCCGCCCGCCACCGGTCCCGCTCGCTGCCGCCGCCATTGATGCCATAGGCATTGTCATGTTTCCGGCAGCCGATGTTTCGGTTGTATTTGCGGTGATCTATGAAATAGCAGTAGTCGCGTTCGGGTGTCGTCATGGCCCGATGTGGAACAGGGCCGTGCAAAAGTTCAAGCGTAAAGTCTTCTACCTTGGCGGTTTCGATCCGCGCGGGGTGCGTTTTTATCACCAACTCTATCGGGAGCAGGCGGAGCGTTATGCGCGCCTCTCCGGTGAACAGGTGGAGGTAAGCGCGCGTCGGTCAGGCCCGGCCTCGTCCGCCATCTGGACCGTCACCAACCATAGCGCAGGGGTCGAAACCGACTATGAATTCCTCCGCTGGGAGGATTTGGTCGGCAAGGTTTGGATCCGCAACCCGCTGCTCCTCGCTTGGCGATCGATCGCCACCTACGCCGCCCACGCCCGCCACATGCAGTTCCTGCGGATGAGGAAGCTGCGCCCCGGCCCGGTCATCACCATCCTGTACCCGCCGCTGCTCGCCATCCTGATCCCGCTCGCGGTGGCGCTAATCCCCGCCTCGCTGCTGTCGCTGCTCATGCCCTTCTGGGCGGCAGCGCTGATCGGCATCGGCATCAGCGCGCTGCTGTCCGGTAGATTGCTTAACAAACTAATTGTCCCCTGGCTGCTGCGCTTCATGTACTACAACCACAGCGTCGCCGCGCGCGGTCCCGGCGAGGAAATGGACGCTCGCCTCGATCACTTCGCCGCCCGAATCTTACAAGAGATGGACGGACCCTGGGACGAAGTCATCTTCGCCTCTCACAGCAACGGCACCATCTACGCCATGAGCGTCCTTCGCCGCATCTTGGAGCTGCGCGAGGGTAGACCGTTGCCGGACAACTTCACCGCCCTGACGCTGGGGCAAGTCGTCCCCGTCATCGCCCTGCGCAAGGACGCGCGCTGGTATCATGCCGACCTGAAGGCGTTGAACGAGGGGCAGTTCCGCCTCGTCGATTTCTCCGCGCCCCCCGATGGCGCAGCCTATCACGACGTGCACCCCATTCGCCTCGTATCGGATCGCTGCGCCGCCCGCGTCGATCTACTCTCGCCGCGCTTCCACCTCTTCTACGACCCGGAAAATTATAACAGCGGCTGGTCGAACAAATATGAAGCGCATTTCGACTATCTGCGCGTCGGCGATCGCCTATCTCCCGTCGACTATGTCAGCCTGACCGCAGGCCGCCGCACCATTGACGAAGCCATCGCCGCATTCAGGGCCATCCCGTGACCGAACCCTTCACGCCTCCCTATCCACAGCCGCCCCGGACCAAGCGCGGCCTGATGAAGCGTTTCCTGCGCGGCTGGCATAGCTGGATCCATGTGCTGTTCGAAAAAAGCTACACGATGAAGCTGGGCGAAATCCGCATGCCCGGCCAGATCATGTATATCGCGAACGAATTGCCGCTGGTGGACAAGGTGCTGCGCGGCGGCACCGCCTTCCCCAAGCATCGCGAACTGGTCCGCAACCTGTCGCCCCTGATCGGCAACAGCGTTTTTTCCGCCAATGGCGAGGATTGGGAAAGCCAGCGCGCCATGGTGAACCCGGCCTTCGCCCACACCGCGCTGCACCGGTCCATGCCGTTGATGGTAGCAGCGGCCGACGAACTACTGGCCCGCATCGATGCCGCCGACCGTACCAAGCCCGTCGATATCGACCCGATGATGACCCATGTCGCGGCCGACATCATCTTCCGCACGCTCTTTTCCGAAGCGCTGGACGAGCATCGCTCCAACATCATCCACAACGCCTTCGGCAAGTTCCAGCGCTACGCCCACAGCGCATCGATGCTGCGCCTCTATGGCTTTCCCGCGCGCTGGTTCGAACAGCGATCGCTCAAGCCCGCCAAGGCAATCCACGACGTATTCCGCCCGATCGTCGAGGCCCGCTACCAGGGCTTTCATGAGCGCGGCGAGGCCCCGCACAAGGACATTCTCCAGTCGCTGATCGAGGCGAAGCATCCCGAAACCGGCGATCCCTTCACCCTGCAACAGGTGATGGATCAGGTCTCGACCGTCTTCCTCGCGGGCCATGAAACATCGGCCAGCACCATGACCTGGGCGCTCTATATGCTGGCCGAATGCGCCCATATCCAGAATGCCGCGCGCGCCGAAGTCGTGGCGCTGGCGGACCAGGAGGCGCTCACCGCCGCAATGCTCAAGGACATGGGCCATGTCCGCAACATCTTCCGCGAAACGTTGCGCCTCTATCCCCCCGTCGCCTTCTTGCCCAGAGAAGTGCCTTGCCCCATGCCGATGCGCGACAAGAATCTTGAGGAGGGAGCGATGCTGGTCGTCGCGCCCTGGCTCACCCAGCGGAACAAGGATAATTGGGGCTGCCCGCACAGCTTCGATCCCGATCGCTTCGACGATCCCGCCAATGCGGAGATGGTGAAACAGGCATGGTTCCCCTTCGGTCGAGGCCCCCGCGTCTGCGTCGGCGCAGGCTTCGCCCAGCAGGAGGTGATGACGGTGATCGCCAGCGTCCTGCGCCGCTACCGCCTGTCCGTGCCGGAAGGGTTCAAACCAGAACCGATCAGCCGCCTGACGATAAGGCCAAGGACGGGCATGAAGCTGATGTTCAGAACCTAATTATTTCCCCTCCCGCAGGCGGGAGGGGTTAGGGGTGGGCGCGAGCGAAGCGAGCTTCATCGCCAGCGCCCTAAAGTAAGCAGATGTTGCGCAGGCCCACCCCCGGCCCCTCCCGCTTGCGGGAGGGGAGCAGAAACCGCCTCAACCCCTGATCCGCCCCACCATCACCTGTCCCGCCGCACGCTCCCGCACATAACGCCGCTTCAACACCACGCTCGCCACCAGCAACGGCACGCCAACAATCACGCAAATCGCCCCCAACATCGGCGGCCACAGCCCGAACAGGCTATGCACATCCAGCGCCGACGGCGTCAGCACCAGCAGGAAACCGGCGGTCAACAGCCACAATCCCCACCGCCTCGGCCGCACAGCCACCATGCGCATTTCATGCCGGTGCGCCTTGCGGCCTTCCCTGGTGGACAGATCATGATGCTTCATCGCCTGCCATAAAAGCGGCAAAGCGCCCCTTATGTCCAGCGCAATGGGCTGGCGTCGCCTGCACATTTCCGCTATCGCCACCCAATCCCCGGGGGACCGCTCACAAGCGGTTGAGAGGCGGCTGATGTGGCTGCGACCCGTTGAACCTGATCCGGATGAGACCGGCGTAGGGAGGGAGGGCTTGCCACAGGCATGTCCGCGTCCTCCTTCCGCCCAGCGAAGAAGAAGAGGAGGACGGAGCTGCCATGGACACCATCTCCATCCTCACCCTGCGCCTGTCCGAAGCCATCGGCCTGTACATGATCGTCGTCGGCATCGGCGGGCTGATCGCACCGTCCCGCTGGCGCGCGATGATGGACGATCTGGAACGCTCGCCCGGCCTCGTCATGACGCTCGGCTTCCCCGTCTTCGCGATAGGCACAGCCCTCGTCCTCATCCACAGCATCTGGACCGATCCACTCGCCGTCATCGTCAGCCTGATCGGCTATGTTGCACTGATAGAGGGCGCCCTGCTGCTCGCCATCCCTGCGCCGCTCATCAGGATCGGCCGCTGGTCCCTCAACTTCACCCGCGCCTGGGCCGCTGTCAGCATCGTCCTGGGCATCCTCCTCTTCCTCGCGGGCCTCACCGGCCGCGCAACCGTCATCGCCTGAAAGGAACCACCACCATGGCCGACATTTCCGCCCGCACCGAAATGCGAGTCACCACCGGCCCCATTCGGGGTAGCCGTAAAATCCATGTCGGCCCGCTCAAGGTCGCCATGCGTGAGATTGACCTGGAACCCGGCAGCGGCGAGCCGCCCGTTCGCGTCTACGATACCTCCGGCCCCTACACCGATCCCAATGCGCGCATCGACATCATGGCGGGCCTGCCCACGCTCCGCCGCGACTGGATCATCGGCCGGGGCGATGTGGAAGAATATGACGCCCGCGCCATCCAGCCCGAGGATAACGGCCTCAAAGGCCCCGACCGCAGCGGCGGCGTCCAGCCTTTCCCCCATGTCGTAAAGCGCCCCCTGCGCGCCAAGCCCGGCATGAACGTCTCCCAGATGCACTATGCCCGTCGCGGCATCATCACGCCGGAGATGGAATATGTCGCCGAGCGCGAGAATCTCGGCCGCGCCCGCCTCGCCGAATATGTCCGCGATGGTCAGGACTGGGGCGCGGAAATCCCCGACTATGTGACCCCTGAGTTCGTCCGCGAGGAAGTTGCGCGCGGCCGCGCCATCATCCCGTCGAACATCAACCACGCGGAAAGCGAGCCGATGGCGATCGGCCGCAACTTCCTGGTGAAGATCAACGCCAATATCGGCAATTCGGCGGTCGCCTCCGACGTGGCGAGCGAAGTCGACAAGCTGGTCTGGTCGATCCGCTGGGGCGCGGACACGGTGATGGACCTGTCGACCGGCCGTAACATCCACGACACCCGCGAATGGATCATGCGTAACTCGCCGGTCCCGATCGGCACCGTGCCCATCTATCAGGCGCTGGAAAAGGTCGGCGGCATTGCCGAGGAACTGACCTGGGAAATCTTCCGCGACACCCTCATCGAACAGGCCGAGCAGGGCGTCGACTATTTCACCATCCATGCGGGCGTGCGCCTGCCTTACATTCCGATGACCGCCAAGCGCGTCACCGGCATCGTCTCGCGCGGCGGGTCGATCATGGCGAAATGGTGCCTCGCGCACCACAAGGAAAGCTTCCTCTACGAGCATTTCGACGAGATCACCGAGATCATGAAGGCGTATGACATCGCCTATTCGCTGGGCGACGGCCTGCGTCCTGGATCGATCGCGGACGCCAATGACGAAGCGCAGTTCGCCGAACTCTACACGTTGGGTGAACTGACCAAGCGCGCCTGGGAACAGGATGTGCAGGTGATGATCGAAGGGCCGGGCCATGTCCCGATGCACAAGATCAAGCAGAATATGGAAAAGCAGCTCGAAGCCTGCGGCGAGGCGCCCTTCTACACATTGGGGCCGCTAACCACCGACATCGCGCCGGGTTACGACCATATCACCAGCGGTATCGGCGCGGCGATGATCGGCTGGTACGGCACGGCGATGCTCTGCTACGTCACGCCCAAGGAGCATCTGGGCCTGCCCGACCGCGATGACGTGAAGGTCGGCGTCGTCACCTACAAGCTCGCCGCCCACGCTGCCGATCTGGCGAAGGGCCATCCCGCCGCCAAGGTCCGCGACGACGCGCTCAGCCGCGCCCGCTTCGAATTCCGCTGGCGCGACCAGTTCAACCTGTCGCTCGATCCTGACACGGCGGAGAAATATCACGACCAGACCCTGCCCGCCGAAGGCGCGAAGACCGCGCACTTCTGCTCCATGTGCGGCCCCAAATTCTGCTCGATGAAGATCACGCAGGAGGTCCGGGACTTCGCAGCGAAGCAGAACCAACCCGCCGACTCATTCATCGCGGCCGAAGACGCGGAAAAAGGCATGGCCGAAATGAGCGAGACGTTCAAAAACAAGGGGGGTGAGATTTACCTGCCAGCTTCGGAATAATCCAACCAAGCTCCTGAAATATCATAGGCTGTAGAGGGCGGGGGGGTTATACCTTCTGATATACCCCGCCATAGCAGTGCGGTCGGCCCGACCCAGGTGGTAGCTTGCCTCAACCCTGAAAAAGAGGAGGCTACCCTTGGCTGAGGAACCCACCATTTTGGCTGCGGCCGAAGATCGCCGCCGCTTTCTGAAAACCTGCGGTCGCTTCGCTGCGACCGTTCCCCCAGCGATGACGATCATGTTGTCGACCTCCCTGTCGTCACAGGCAATCGCGGCATCGGGCGGCGGCGGCGGCGGCGGCCCCAAGGGCAATAATGGTGTCGGCAACGGCCCCGATCCCCAGCCCCCGGGCAACCCGCCGATCAATGACGGCCCTGGCACCAGCCCCGGCAATCCGGGCAACAAGGGCGGCAAACACTGAACGCCAAGGTTCAGCTGATTGATGGCGAATGGGCGGAGCGCCCTGACGGGGCGGAATTGATGCTGCGCCTTACACCCGGGACTTCGATGACCTTCATCGGCGATCAGCCGGTGATCGTTTCGCAGTCCCGGCACGCCATTTATGAACTGAACCAGATAGCAGGCTATATCGGATGTCGCCTCGAGGACGGCGTGTCCCTGTCGCAACTCGCGCAGGAAGTTGCCGACCGGGGCGTCGATCAGGCCGCGTCCATGCTCGACACGGTGCTGGCGGAATGGTCCCACTCCGGGCTGGTCCACGCCACTGTCCGACCGCCCGCATCCGCGCCCCTCCTGACGCAATCCATATCGCTCGGCAGTCGCGCCCTCATGCTGCGCTATCATGATGAGGCGCTGGTACGGCACGTGGCGCCGCTTTTCGCCCATCTTCAAATGGACGCGGCCTCAACGCCGCCCTCCACCATCTATCATCTCTGGCAAAGCAACGGGCTTTGCCTCTTCAGCCGTGATGCGGGCGATGCTTCTGTCCTGCAACTCCCTCAGGCCGCCACCCTGGTCAAGGCGCGGATCATCCAGGACATCATCGATGATCCCCGCTGGAACCTGGCGCTGCATGCAGCCTGCGTCAGCCGCAACGGAAAGGCGCTCCTGCTGACCGGACCGCCGGGGGCGGGGAAGACGACCCTGACCTCGTGGCTGGTCGGCAGCGGCTTTGCCTATCACGGCGATGACATCAGCATGCTGGGACCAGACGGCAATGTCCTAGGCCTTCCCTTTCTGCCAACCGTGAAATCGGGCGCCTGGCCGATGATGGCCGCGCGTTACCCGGGGCAGCTTCAGCCGCTGATCCACTGGCGGCCCGATGGGCGGCGGGTGCGTTACCTCGCCTTGTCGCCGCCTTCGGGGCAAGCGCCCCTGCCGGTTGGCTGGATCTTGAAGCTGCGGCGGACGAAGGGCGCGCCCGCGCGCCTGATCCCGCAACATCCCACGGCACTGGTCAAGCATCTGCTATCCGAAGCCGCCTCATGCAGCGGAGAGGCCAGCCGCCCCGCTATCGACAGCCTGATCCGCGCCGTCGGCGGCGCCCGGACCTGCGAACTGGAATATGACGATCTGGATGAAGCGGCCGCTCTGCTGGGAGCATTTTGTGATCCGGCTTGATCACCTCAATGGCCTCTTGTCCTGCCTGCGCGGCCAAACACCCTCGCATGCCGATTGGCCCCGCATCATTGCCCTCGCCAACAAAACCCTGTGCAGCCCCGCCGTGGCCGCGCGGCTTAGAAAAGCCGGACGCTTTCCCGCGCTGCCATCGGATGTCGCGACGTTTTTCGCCGAGATGGAAAGGCGCAATGGCGACCGTAACGATCGCATCATGGCGCAACTGGACGAGGCCGCTGCGACCATGAACGGGGCCGGCGTGTCGCCGATCCTGCTGAAGGGCACGGCATGGCTGGCCCATGCGCCACCGGACGAACGTGCTGCCCGGATGCTGGCGGACATCGACCTGATGGTGCCCGCCGATCGTTTCCTGCCCATGATTGATCAGCTGCGCGGCATCGGTTACTGCCTCGACACGCCCGATCCCCAACCCGGCGTGCCCGTTGTCCTCTCGCGCCCGCAGGATACGGCGACGATCGACCTTCACTCCGATTATGGCAGCGCCAACACGCTCTCCTATAGCTTTGATGACCTGGCGCAAAATGCCGCCCTGCTGGACCTGGCGGGCGGGATCGTCCTGCTGCCATCGCCGGTCGCATGCACCGCGATATTGCTGCTGCATGACCAGTTGAAGGGGAGGGACTATTTGCGCGGCCGGATCGACCTGCGCCATCTGCTCGACATGCAGTCCTTTGCCAGCCGTTTCCAGCAGGATGATTGGGATGAGCTGAACCGGCATTTCCAATCCGGCTATGCCCGCAACGCGATGCGCACCCAATTGCTCACGGCGCGCAAGTTGCTCGGCATGGAAATGCCTCGCGCCCTGACGTGGGGCATCCGCGCGCGGCTTCAATATATACGGCGCCTGGCCCAATTGCGTTGGCCGGGTCTGGCGCCCTTTCTGACCTTCCTGTCCCTCCTTGATCCCAGTTATATCCTCGCCCGCCGCGCCGCCCGAAGGATGCTGCTCGGCGGCGAGCCGATCGCGGCCTCCGGACTCCCCCGCCGCGAAAGTCTGGAACGGCTGTTCATCCGCAACGAACTGGGGAAAATATAGGAAAGGCCCTGCTGTCCTTTCACCATTTGGACGTACTCCCTCCGCCACCGCCCCCAGAACCGTCAATTGGATTAAGAGGGGCGGCACCCCTGATCAGAAGGGAGGAGGGCTGCCAATGGGACAAGCCATTTCACGCAGGACATTTTCCTTCGGATCGGCGGCAGCCCTGCTTTCGGCGCAAACCATGGGCCAGGGTCAAGCAGCATCCCCATCCAGCGTAACCCTGATCGAGGGCGGCATCCCCCGCCCGCTGGTCATACCGGATCAGCCGCTAGATTGCGTCGTCTATGCCGCGCGGGAACTCGCCGCGCATCTCGCGAAGGCCACCGGCACGCTGCCCCAGATCATCCCGGAACACGTAGCGTCGGGGCAAAGCACGTCAGGAGGTTTCTTCTTTCTGGGTGATGCCGCCATTGCACGCGCATCGATCGATCTCAGCAGCCTCGCCCCTGAAGCCTGCGTCCTTCGCACGATTGGAGGAAATTTCTGTATCGCGGGGCGCGATGGCCCCGGCGACCCGCTGGACCCCGATGTCACCGCAGGCACGCTGTTTGGCGTTTACCATTTTCTGCAAAACTACATGAAGGTCCGCTGGCTGTGGCCCGGAGATCTGGGAACCATGGTGCCGAAAACGGCATCCCTCATCGTGCCGAGCCTTGACGAGGTCGTCACTCCCCATTTGATGCAGCGTCATGTTCGCCTGTTCAAACCGGGCAAGATCGATCGTCCGGAACTCGGCTTTTCCACTGCGGCGGCGGCGGACTACCGTGCGGAGGAGCGCATATTCATCAGGCGCCACCGGATGGGCCGCCGCCAGCACATCGGCTATGGCCATGCCTTTGGCGACTGGTGGGCCAAGTATGGCGATCAGCATCCCGAATGGTTCCAGCTTGTCGATGGACGGCGCGGGCCGGTAAAACCGGGCGCCCGCTTTTCGATGTCGATCGCCGACCCCGGTCTGCACCAACAGATCGTCACCCTCTGGCGCGAGAAGGGCGGCGCCAGACGAGGGGCAAGCTTCATCAACGCGGTCGAAAACGACATGCCCGGGCTCTGCGAATGCGCGCTCTGTCGCGCGCTCGATAGCCCTCCACCGGCTGACTATCTGACATTCATTCCACCCCAATCGAAAATGGCCCGCCATCCTTTCGTCACGGATCGGTATGCGCGCTCCTGGCTCGAAATCCAGCGCCTCGCGGCGCGGGATGATCCGGACGTCACGGTCGTGGGCTACGCCTATTTTAACTATTTCGCGCCGCCGACCTCTGGCGTGCGGCTCAACAAGAACATCCTCGTCGGCTTCTGTCCTTCGTCATGGTTCTACCCGCGCACGGCGGCGGTGCAGGAGTGGATGAAAAAGCAATGGCGCGGCTGGGCAAACACTGGCGCGCGCATCTTTCTGCGCACGAACCATTTTCTCGATGGCTATTGCATGCCGTTCGTCTTCGCCCACCAGTTTGCGGACGAATTCCGGAACGCGGCCACGAACGGCCTGGTGGGCACCGACTTCGATTCCCTCACCGGGCAATGGGCGACCCAAGGTCCGACGCTCTACCTGCTGATGCGTCTTCAGTCTCAGCCGGACGCAGATGCCAATGCGTTGCTGGAGGAATATTATGCCTGCTTCGGCCCCGCCGCTGCGGACGTGAGGGCCTATTTCGAGCATTGGGAAAACTACACGATGAACCTCAGCGGAAGGCTGGAGCAGACCTTCGCCGAATTGAAGGCGTCGCGCTGGAAAAGCTGGGCCAGGGCAGCGGCCATCGTCTATCCGGAAGGGAGCTTTGCGGCAGGGCAAAAACTTCTGTCCAGAGCCGCGCAATCTGCGGCGCATGATCCGCAAGCGGCTGAGCGGGTGAACTTCCTGCAACTCGGGCTGGAACATGCGCGGCTCTGCTGCCGGGCGGCCAGCGAGCGCAGTGCGGGCGGGGTGCAGAAGTCCGAAGCGGCCGGGCAGGCGGCCGATGCCCTTATCCAGTTCCGGCGGACGCACGAACGCACGTGGATCGCAAATTTCGATCATTGCGCCTGGGTCGAGGGTGAGAGCTGGAATTGACCTGAGCAAATGCGCGTGAAGGCGCTGCTTTACAATGCATGCGGCGGCAATTAGCCCAGAGCCGTGATGAAGCTCTTCGTGCTCGTCGCTGCCCTTTTGACGCTTCTGGCGAATGGGGCGGCGGCGCGGGACTATTGTCCCGACCGCCCCGGCTTGGACACGCCGCCCTGTACCCTTGAACCGGGCGCGTTATCGGTGGAAACATCGGCCGTCGACTGGACGCATGACACATCGCCGGACTCGGTAAGCGATACCATTTTGCTGGGCGATGTCGCACTGCGCTATGGCATCGCAGAGCATGCCGAGCTGCGCCTGGGCTGGACCGCTTCCGGCATCGTCCGTACCCGCGATCGCCGAACCGGCGACGTCCAACGGCAATCAGGCTCAGGCGACGTCAGCATCGGGATCAAGCGCAACCTGATCGACCCGGAAGGACATGATCTGTCGTTCGCTCTTCTGCCCTGGATCAGCGTGCCGACGGGCGGTAGTGCCATTGGCGCCGGTGATTGGGGCGGCGGCGTACAGCTTCCCATCAACGTACCCGTGGCCGAGAAGCTTTCCCTGCTGCTCACGCCGGAAATAGACGCAGCCGTGGACAGCGACCGCAAGGGGCGGCATCTGGCCTATGGCTCAGCGGGCGGCATCAACTTCTCCGCAAGTCCGGTGTTCAACCTTGCCGTTGAGGGCGCCGTGATGCGCGACGATGATGCGGGGAGAGTGAGCACGCAGGCCGTCGCGGGACTCTCCGCCGCGCTGATGGTCGGCAAAGCCGCGCAGGTCGATATCGGCTCTGAATTCGGCCTCAACCACGACACGCCTGAAAGGCGCATCTATGTCGGTCTCGCCCGGCGCTTTTGATAGAGGACGCCATGGAAGTCGAACTGAATGCAGAGGCGAAGGATAAGCGGCTTAATCGCATGGTCGCGATCACGGTCGTCATCCTCTCCATCTTCACGGGCCTGTGCAACATCAAGGATGGCAACATAGTCCAGGCGATGCAGCAGGCGCAGTCCAACGCGGTAGACAGCTGGAATGAATATCAGGCGGCCAAGACCAAACTGCATATCAGCCAGACCAGCCGCAGTCAGATTGTCCTTCTGGCCGACACGCCTCATTGGCAGGCGCTGTCGAAACGCACCGTCGATGCGCTTGATGCCAGCATCGCGAAATATATCCGGGAAGTGCCTGCTCTGGCTCGGCAAGCAAAGGCCGATTCCGCCCTTTATGATGCCCTCAACGTCCATGACGACCAATTCGACGCGAGCGAGGCAATGATTTCCACCGCCATATCACTCGCCGCCGTCGCCGCGCTGGTGGAAAGCGCCTGGCTGCTCGGCGTCGGCTGGATGTTCGGCGCGTTCGGAATGTTCCTGGGCCTATGCGGCTTTGCCGGTTGGGCGTTTCACCCGGACATCCTCAGCCATTTCCTTGGCTGACCCCGCGCCGATCCGGCTCTCAGTTCATCAGGCTGGCATAGCGCGCGGGTGGGGTCGGCAAGGTGAAGCGGGAGACAGTCCCCGACAGAATAACCAGCGCAATCACCAGCGCGGCCCACCTTTTCCCGCGAACGGCTTCGTCGCGTCGCCACAGGATGATCCAGCCTAGCGCCGTCGCCAACATCGCCCAGAGATGATAGCGAAGGTCGGATGATATGCTGAGCAGGATGAAGCTCGCTTCCTGAAAGAGCGTCGAAACGAAGAGGGCCGTTGCGAGTTCGCGCTGCGCTCCCTCGGGCCGACACCAGCAGTTCCACAACCCCCACGACGCCGCGACGATCCAGAAGATCGGCCATGCCGCAGGCGCTTCGGTCAGCAATCTAGCCACCCCCTGCCACCGCATCGCCATGGACGAGGGATTGGGAAAACCCAGGTCATTGGGCTCCGATCGGGCAGGCGGTGCGGCCAGCGGCCAATGCAGCGGCACCAGCCAGCGCTCGGTCGAATTCAGATGGCCAAGCCGGTGCGCGAGATAGGCATAGGGATGCGCAATGACAGCCTTGGCAAACTGCCCATAAAGCTGACCGAGGGGCATCTTGTCCCATGGCCGGATTGCCGACGCGCAGAAGGCGTTTTCACCCAGCGAATCCCAGAACAGCGGCTTGACGCAATGATGCGCCGCGAGCGTCCGGATCGCTTGAGCAGAGACGCCTGTCGCCGGGTCGCCCGTCCGAACGGCAATAGCTGCAAGATCATATATGGGCTGGCTGCTGCGTACCCCACTGTCCCGCGCACCCAGCAGGCTGTGGTTGATCGGTTGAGAAAGGAGCAGGACCACGGGAATGGCGGCGATCATCGCGGCGAGGCGGAGAATTTCGTTCCGGGGACGCGGCACCACCAGAAACGCCAGCGGGACGGTCGAGAATGCCCCGTTCGCGCGAACCAGCGTGGCATAGATCAGGCACAGGATGACGATGACGAAGGCAAATGGCGGGATGGGCCGGTCGCGCAGGCGGAACGTGGCAATCAGGCCAAGGGGAAGGGTGAGCGCGCCCACGAGCTGACTGTCCTTGACCACGATGGCGAGCCAGCCCAGCAGAAGCGGTGTCGCGCCCATGGCGAGCAGGACGACGGTCCTTCGCTGGCCAAGTGCCCGGCCGAGCAGCCCGATCCCGATCCAGTAACCGGCCATCTGAATTATGAACATCGGCGCGGAGCTTGGCCGGGCGAAGGACAGCACGGCCCAGAGGCGAGCCATGATGGGAGGATGCCAGTCGTCGTAACTCTGGCTCAAAACCTGCCGATATTGAACGATCGAGTCATATTCGGCGATCCCCGGCCAGAAAAGCAGCAGGGACGCGAGCAGTAGGGCGCAGGCGGCGAGGATCGGCCAATGGGATGAGGCCGAAGTCACCTGCTGCGGCCCTGCGGTGGCGGGCATGTCCTGTGCTTCCATCATCTGGGCATGTGCCGGAGGATCTGCGCCACCAGAAATGGCGCGTTGCGTTCAAAATGATGCCCGCCCGGCACCGTGACGACCGTTGCTATGCCTCGTGGGATGTCAGGACAGGCGCTGTCGGTTTCCAGATTGCCCCGGATGCACAGCATAGGCACGCCGCGCAGCCGCGTTATGGCGGGAATGGTCGGGTAGGCGCCTGGCGAACTCATGTTCAGCCAGTTGCTCAGATGGAACTGGAAATCCGCCGTTCCGCTGAGGCCGAGCAACGCCATTCCCTTCACTTGCGATCGCACGGGCCGGGCCAGATGCCCCGCAATATAGGGCAATACATCCGCACCAAAGCTGTAGCCGACCAACAAGACCTTGGGGCGACCCCAATGTTGCGAATAGCTCCGGATGATGGAGGCGAGATCGGCGGCGGCACCGGCCGGGGTGCGTTCGCTCCAGAAATAGGACAGGCTATCCACTCCCACGACCCGCACCCCTGCCTTTGCGAGTTCCGCGGCGACCCCTTTGTCCAGGCCGACCCATCCGCCGTCCCCGGAATAGATCACCGCCATCCTGTCGGTGCGCCGCGCGGCGGGATCGTCAACGATGGTGATCGGCAGGTTCGCAGGCATTGGCACAAGATTTTGCGAAGATCCTGGCGCGGCATACCGGGCCGCAAGGAATGGCTTCACTTGCGCCGCGAGTTGCGCATCGAGACTGAAATGCGGATCAAGCCCGACCGCCGTGGCGCCACGATATTGTGCGAAGTCAGCGGCCTGCGCATCTGCGCCTTCCCTATTCAAACTGATCCAGGGGGAAGCCAGGCGGGCCGGAGGGGCGATCGTCCGGCCAGCGTGAGAATATGTGCGGGCCGTTAGCGAGAGCATGGCCGACTTGCACCAATGGGTCCGGCCCGGCAGAAATGGACGAAACCCAGCCGTGACCACCGCGCGATAGGCCCCATCCGGTCCCGTGACGAGCGTGGCATAGGCGAACGTGGCTCCCAGCCCTCGCCCCACCAGCACTGGTTTCATATACATGGGCACGCCGAGCCGGTGCTGAATTTCGCGCGCCAGCGGAACGATGGCATAGTTCGGATTGATGCATGTCTTCTGCGAACCGAGCGCGTGCAGGAAGACCGGGGTCGAAATGCCGGTGACCAGCGCGCCCTCGGCCGTCAGCCGATCAGCGAGCGCGCGGTCATCCTTCGTCCAACCCCGCGCATCAGATAGCAGGATGACCAGCCCTCGCGGCGAGGTCTTGCTCCGGAACATTGCCACCCTGCCCAACAGGGCCGAGAAATGAGCCATGCCCGATCGAACTGGCGTCGTCGGCGAAGGCCGATGGATCACGGCCGCCGCTCGTCCGAAATCCGTCAGGATCAGGAGTGAAGCGACCAGAAACAACAAGAGTCGGCCAGCGCCCGATCGGCTAATTTTTTCTGACCGCGTCTCCATCTTATCGCCATCCAGCCGCCCGCCACCATCGGTAGCGCTTCGCCGCAGCCTGAGCAATGTGGCGACTGTCCCATCCATAGCCCTTGCTACGCCCACTGCCAAAGCCCGCCTGAAGCCCAGGCTGTGACCCAAGGAATCTCAGCGCGGGGAATCGGCCGGAAAGAAGGGCGCGGATCTGCTGTTCAATCCTACCTCAAGCCTCGCGGGGGGGGGATCATCCATCCGCAAACGGCGCAGAGCAGCACGGCATCATGCGGGGCGCCCCCAAGGGGGTGAATTCTGCCTGCTGTGAAGACTGTTGGTGCAGTGGGCAGTCTGGAGCGAACGCGTCTCTTCCCTGCTTTTCCCTGATGTCGCCCCAAATTCCGGTTCTGCTTCTGGAAGGAATGAGCGAGGCCGACCGCAAGGCCTATGTCATTGCCGTCAACAGGCTGGCGGAGCTCGCTGGCTGGGACCGCGAGCTGCTGGCCTGGAGCTGGGCGATCTGTCAGCGCTGGTGCGAGACTTCGACTTTGACGCCATCGGCTTTGAAATCGCGGAGGTTGAGGCGCTGCTGAACGAGGCGAATCCGAAGGAGGTAATCGAAGACGCCGTTGAGGAGCCGGAGCGGAAGGCTCCGCCTGTCACGCGCAAGGGGGGATATCCCACCTGCCGGAGCCGAAGAGCAATATTATGCCGTGCTGGACGACGTATTCATGGCTGCGTAACTTAAACCAAATAGCCTCCGGCAAACCCGCATCAGTTCAATCACCCTTTCCCATCGGTTCCGATTGCGGCGCCTGTGGCGTGCGAGCCAATCGTTATAGGGCGCCCAGTGATTTGGCTCAGATGGCAAAGATCTTCATCAGCGCCTTGTCGTCGCGCACCAGGGGATGATTGAGCAGGATTTCCACCTGGCGGAAGCCGCGCTGTTCGGTGAGCGAAATAACGCGACACAGTTTTTCGAACTCGTCGTCGCTGTCGATCACCTTCTGCGTGTCGAGGTCATCAATGCTGGTGCGGAATATGATTTCCACGAAGCGATCGATGTGGAGCGGCATCGTGCCCCCGTAGTTCGAACCAACGACGAAACATGAGATAATGCGTGCGTTCGTCGGCACGATGCTTTCGACCGCAGAGATACACCGCCGCGAACGAATGCGGCGGGTGGCTGACGTTACCTTGCATGTTGCAACGCCGCACCTATCCGCTGCACCCCAGGCATCGTCGGCCTCTTCGAATTCAGATACTCGACCTGACCAGTTCTTAATCTATATCAATATTAATGGGAATTTTGAAGACGGGTTGTGTGGACGTACAATATTAGAATCGTAATAACTCAGCAATGGAATGTTAATCTATAATAAAATGTTATTGAAGAAACGGGGGAACTTTCATTTATCATCATCGTTTCCCGATATAGCTCCCTGCCAGGGAGGAAAAAAGGGATCAATATATGGATTTGAAAAAATTTGGGCATTCCGCTCGTCGGAATGCTACGTCTTCGCGCGCACTTTTGGGTGCGACTGGCCTTGCAGGTTCGCTCGGAATTTTGATGTTGGCCTTGCCTAATACCGCGCTGGCTCAGAATGAATGCGGCGCGCTGCCTGGGGCCGGTGGTCTGGTTTCCTGTCCTGCATCCGGCAATCCCTATCCGGCCGGCATCACCTACCTTCCCACGGCCGGCCTAACGGTTGTTCTCCCGGCCGACGTTTCCATTCAGACGGCTACGCCTGCAACCCCCGGTGTTCAGATGGTCGGCGCGGGTGATCTGGCAGTCGACGGCAGCGGCGCGTCAATCGCGACCGGCGGCGCGCTTTCCAATGGCGTGACGGTTTCCAGCCTGGGCGGTTCGGCAGACGTGGGACTTGCATCGGTCTTCACGACCGGTGCGGGATCGACGGCGGTCTCTGCCCTATCAGACACAGGCGCCGCCAGCGTGATAACGACCGGCAACGTCACCTCCACCGGCCGCGGTGGAGCAGGCATTTCGGCAGTGTCGGCAACGGGCGATGCATTCGTAACCGCAAACAATGTCAGCACCGTCGCTGCGCTGCCCGCGGACACGGCGACTAGCCGCAGCGCCATTTTCGCGCAGGGCGCCAACGCAGCGGTAATTTCCACCGGCACGGTGACGACGGCGGGTCGTGCTTCCTTGGGTGGAGTCGCCGATGCCATCTCCGTCACGGGGACGGCGGGTAATGCCAGCGCAGTCGTGAATAATGTCGCGGCCAGCGGCGACACGTCGCGCGCGATCGCGGTGACGGCCAGCAACAATGCCAGTGCTACGGTGAATGGGCTGGTTTCGGCTTCAGGCCTCGGGGCAGATGCGTTGGCGGTCACGGGCGGAAATCTCGCGCTGGTCACTGTGGGGCCGAATGGTCGCTTATCAGCGGCTGACGGCAACCTCATCACGCTAACGTCGGTCAATGGCAGCACCCTGTCCAACTCCGGCACGATCGGTTCCAATCCCAATGGTTTGGCGGTCCAGGCGCTTGGCGGTCCGGCAACGATCAACAACAGCGGTTCCTTGTCCAGTGACATTGTCCTGACTGCCGGCAACGATACGGTGAACAACAGCGGCACATTCGTCGTTGGCCCCAACCCCGATTTCGGAGCGGGAACCGACGCCTTCGTCAACACTGGCGTGGTCAGCCTTGGCGCGGGCGCAACGGTGGCGGGTGCATCGACATTCACGGATCTGGAGAGCTTTTCAAACGCCGGCCTGATCGATCTGCGCAACGGTGTAGTGGGCGATAGCCTCACGCTTCCGGGCACCTTCTCGGGCACGGGCGCAAGCCAGTTGGGCGTCGATGTGCGGGCTGGCGGCAGCGATCGTCTGATCCTGGGTGGCGCTGCCACGGGGACAACGACCGTGCTGCTTGATACGCCGTCCCTTACCGCACCCATCTTCACCTCGGGCGCCGTCATCGTTCAGGCGGGTGCCCCGTCCGCGGCGTCGGCTTTTCAGTTCAACGGGGGCTTCCAGAATGCAGGCCTCGTTCGATATGAAGTCGCTTATGACCCGGCTACCCTGTCCTACAGCGTCACGGGCGGACCAAGCGACGCGGCGTTCCGCACGCTCAATTATGTGGATGGCGCCCGCAGCCTGTGGATGAAGTCCGCAGACGTGGTCACCGCGCAACTGCGGTCGCGCCGCGACTCACTCTGGGCTCATGGCGATGCTGCGAACTCCGGCAAGTTCTGGCTACACATGCACGGATCGGTTGAGGATCGCGGTGGAAGGCGGACGGTGTCCAGCTTTGGGCAGAGCCGTGTCATCAACACAGGCTATAAGCAGGATTATTACGGGGGACAGGCCGGCTTCGACTTCGGTGGTGGCGTTGGTGAAAAGGGTGGCTTCGCCCTCGGTGTGACCGGCGGCTATATAAACTCCTCGCGAAACTTCGCTGCTTCGCCGGACAGGATCACCTTCAACGCGGTTAATGCCGGTGTCTATGGCAGCTTCACCTCGGGCAACATATTTGCAAACGTCCTCGGCAAATATGATCATTATTGGGCCAACGCCAACAGCCCGACCGGCGGCTTCAAACAGAAATTTAATGGCTCCGTCTATGGTGTACGGGGCGAGGTCGGTCTGCGGTTCGGCAGCGACGCCTTCTTCATCGAGCCTGCCGCAAGCCTGTCCTACACGCGCTCGGACATCGACAACTTCTCGGTCCTTGGCACCACTGCGGACTTTAACGAGGACGATGGCCTGCGGGGCCGCATCGGTGGGCGTGTCGGCGGACAGGTGCACATTGGGGACACGGCCGTGCTGGCACCCTATATAGGAGCCAACTATGTCCACGAGTTCAAGGGACGGGACGAGGTAAGCTTTAGTAACGGCGTGCAGACGGTCGCCTTCACCAATGACCGCATGAGGGATTATGGTGAAGCGGTTCTGGGCGTCACCATTGGCCAGACGAGCGGCATTTCCGGCTTCTTGGAGGCCAATTATGTGCGCACTTTCAGCAACGGCGGTGGCTCCAACAGCCTTGAAGGCGCTGGCGGACGGGCGGGCTTGCGCATCCGCTTCTGAATGCACGGGTGCCGCGGTCGATCAGGCCGCGGCACCTGATAGCGAACAGGATCGGAAGACGCCTTTGGCCGGATTTTCATTCTAAGGGGCCGGTCGGGGACGCGACGCTGGCCAGACCATGGGCCTCTAAGGAGTGGCTCCTGGGCAGACTGGGCAGCTGAAAGCTGCCCTATGTGTTTTGCCCCACGAGGCGCCCACCCGTTTCGGTCACTTAGCCATCAACTTTGCATTCTCTTAAGCAGACACTCGACGTAGCCAGAACAACGCTCACACGGAAGATGACAATGAACAGCCGATAAAAAATGCGGAGCATGTCACACGGCCATCCTCTGCCTCGTCATGACGGTATCCAACAGCGATGAAAGGATCCGACACATGAATGACCGCGCTGATGTCTACGCCGCTGGCGGGCCTCTTTTCAAAGCCTGGTACGATCTGTCGATGCAGGTGGAGAAATCCGGTCTCGAAAAAAGCCTGCTGGAACTGGTTAAGATCCGTGTCTCCCAGATCAACGGCTGCGCCAACTGCCTCAACATGCACACGTCCGATGCACGCAAAGCGGGCGAGACGGAGCAGCGCATCTATTTGCTCGGTGCGTGGGCGGAGGCGCCATGCTACAGCGCCCGCGAACGGGCAGCTCTCGACTGGACCGACCATCTAACGGAAGTTGCCACGAAGCGGGCACCTGACCATGTTTATGCTGAGCTGGCGTCGGAGTTCAGCGCGGAGGAGCAAGTGCAACTGACGCTGGCGATCAATATCATCAACGGCTGGAACCGTCTGGCTGTAGGCTTCCGTCTCTACGATCCCGCGCTCGGCTGGCCGTCTTGATCGACGATGGCGTTACCAGCTTCGACACGCAGCGAGCCACCTTGCTGCGCGTCGCCTATCGCATGCTCGGCTCGATGGCCGATGCGGAGGACATGCTGCAGGAAGCATTCATCCGCTGGGCCAGAACCGACAGGCAAGCTGTGCGCGTCCCCGCCGCTTTTCTCCGCCGCATGGTGACACGCCTCTGCCTCGATCACCTCAAGTCCGCGCGGGTGCGGCGGGAAGACTATATCGGGCCCTGGCTCCCCGACCCGATCGTGGAGGCGGAACCGCTGGATGATGTCACCCTCCCCCTCATGCTTGCGCTTGAGCGCCTTTCCCCACTCGAACGAGCGGCATTCCTGCTTCACGACCTGTTCGGTGAGAGCTTCGATGATATAGCCCGGTCCGTCGGCCGAGACGCTGCCGCCTGCCGCCAGCTTGCAGCCCGTGCGCGAGAGCATGTACGCAGCGAACGAACGCGATTTCCTGTCGAACGCGACCATGGACTGGCGATCGTTGAAGCCTTTTACGAAGCATCCCGGGCTGGTGACGCCGCAAAGCTCGGCTCACTGCTCGCCGACGATGTGCGCTTCCATTCCGATGGGGGCGGCAGACGTCCAGCCGCAGGTCGTATTCTCGATGGCGCCGTTGAGGTTTTGCGCGGACTATCCGCGATTTTTCGCCTGCGGTGCGGTCATCCTGAGTTGGTCAAGCAGGCTTTCGTGAATGGTCTGCCCGGCTTTGTCACGCGCGAGGCAGATGGCATATTGCAGACGACAGCTCTGCTCATTGAAAATGACCATGTGAAAGCGATCTATGTCATGCGGAACCCCGACAAGCTCCGGCACGTGGAAAAACTGATCCACTAATCGCTGCAGACATATATCATGTACCGAACGGCGATCGACTACAGACGTTGGCGCGATGGAATCAATCCACGGAAAGGTCGTTATTCAGCAGATAGATCACACGAGATTTGCCCTACGCTGCGGTGCCCGCAAGCCCCTTTTACCAGAATTAATTCGTCGCCGAAGGAGCTGAGGAGCGCCTCAGGCTTTGTGCGGCGAAGCACTCGTAAAGCAAAGACTTCCCATGAAGATCGCGATCTCGACCGAGCTCAACTACTACGTGCCTGAAAAGGCCGATCTGCTGCTGCAGCTGGAGGCGGCGATCATCCCTGAACAGCGGGTGCTCGACGCGTACATCCAGCTGCCGCCAACGGAACACTTTGCACGTATCGCGGGGCACGACACCATCGGCGACCGAATCTGGCTGCGCACCCAGGGTCAGCTGACTGTGCGATACGACGCCATGGTCGAGATCAACCGGCTGACGGCCGACATCGCCCAGTTCGACGCGGTGCCCCCGCACCGTTTGCCGGGTGAGGTAATCGAGTACATCCTGCCCTCTCGCTACTGCGCCTCGGACGAGTTTCAGCCGATCGTTTCTGACCTGTTCGGTGACACCATCGGCGGGCAGCGCGTGGCTGCGATCCGTGATTGGATCGCGGCGAATCTGACTTACGAGGCGGGCAGCTCGACCGCAGCAACCGGTGCCATGGACACCTACCATTCGCGTGATGGTGTCTGCCGCGACTTCGCGCACCTGATGATCAGCATGACAAGGGCGAGCGCCATCCCTGCGCGCTTCTGCAGCGTTTACGGCATCGGCGTGGAACCGCAAGACTTCCACGCTGTGGCCGAAGTCTTCCTCGACAACACCTGGTACATGATAGATCCGACGGGCATGTCTACGCCCGACACGATGGCGAAGATCGGCGTCGGCCGCGATGCCGCCGACGTGTCATTCCTTACCAGCTACGGCAGTGTCGAGATGCAAAGCCAATCGCTTCAGGTAACCCCGGTGACCTAAAGACCGTCCGGGTCAATTCTGCGAGGATGGTTTGTCCAGACCCCCACCGGAATTGATACGCGTTCTTCCATCTATTCGCGCTTCAGGCCGGCCGCACGACGACGCGGACGTCTGGCGCATCAAATGGGAGCGACGGTCCACCCCATGAGCTCGCAGGGGCTTCCGACCCATCCCGGTTGTTCAGCCGCTAATTTTCCGTTCTCAACTGCGGTCGGTCTGCTTCTTCATTCTGCATGCCCAAGACTGGCCGATTTCGGACTGACGCGTTCGGAGCGGAGATGTAGGGATCGCGGCCGTTCATATGGCTTTGACTATCGCCCCTAGTCGCCGTTGGCATCGACTGTGAAAATCATCGTTTTACCTCGTGACGCAGGATCCCATCCTGCCAATAACGCCGCCCGCACGCCCCGTGCGGCAATCGTGTCGTTGATGTGGGAACGCCCTTTCGGCAATCCTTTCATCAGGCGCTTGGGCGTAGGAAATTCCAGTATGGCCTCGCGCGGCATGTCTTGCTGACGCAACGAGACAGTCATGCCCTTCCAGCCATCACCAGAGGATAGCTGGGGCTCGCTCAGCAGTTCCCAGTCATATTTGAATCCGTCGATTTCGACTGTGCCGCCATGGCTGCGGATATTGGACATGGTTCGCCCCTAGCATGCAGATGTCGGTACTTCACCCCCTTCACTGATAGTGCAGCGTCTTCCCGAACCCCTCATTCGCCTTGGTCATCCTGGCCAGCTTCCTGAGGTGACTGCGAACATGCCGCTCGAACCGTATATCGTCATGGATGCTCGTCGCCGGATATTCGTCCTGGCCGATCAGTTCCTTAAGGCGATTGGCGAACGCGGCCTGCTTTTGGGGGCAATCGCCATGCCTGAGCGCGCGACAAACCCACTCTTCGGCAGCGGCCTTGTCATAGTCGTCGCGCGCCTCATAACCGCGCCGGTCCGCCGCCGCCTGATCCAGCCTTGACGCCTCAATCCGGCGTTCCAGCCACATGCGGACCTGTTCTCCGTCCCATGGTTTCAATGAATCCGTCATCGCTGTTTCCCATTCCAGTTCTCGGCAAGGCGCGGAGCGATATACTTGCCCGAATAATGCAGCAGTGCGCATCGCTATAGCCGACAGACAATCAGGCGGTTAAATCGACCCATGGCCCGCAAGCGTTCGAAATACGATCCCTATGACCATCTCCCACAGGAAGATGAGGCTCCTGAAGCCCCCGTGCCCTGTTGGCTGTGCGGCCGACCAACCGGCAAGACCATCGTCTGGCATCACCCCATACCCAAGAGCCGCGGCGGGCGCGATGTCGTGCCGATGCACTCCATTTGCCAGCAGACGCTGATTGCCAACTTCACCAATTCCGAACTTCAACGCCACGGGATGGAGGTGGCGGGCCTGTTGGAAAATCACAACGTGCGCAAATTCGTCGACTGGGTGGCGAAGAAGGATCCGGACTTCACGGCGACCATCGCGAAGAAGCAACGCTGATTGGGCGGACTGTCGGCGCTACAGTCCCTCGTTCGATAACAGGAGTCATGACCTCCTGGACCCAGGGAATGGAAGATCGGTGGTCAGAAAGCGGCAGTGCGGATCAGACCGAAGGGATCGCATTCGCATCGCGCAATCTCGCGACCTTGAGATCAAGAAGGTTTTTTGCTAGCGGCTCTGGCTTCAACGGCAAATACGACGTGCCTTTGCAACACGCGGTGCGTCATCTAAATCGAATGTTCAAGGATAAACATTGCCTTCCTATAAAGCTCCCTCGTTCCAAGACCGTATTGCCGCAGCAGGATCGGCCAAGCAAAAGGCCTTGGATGCACTGAAAGCCAAGCCGCCCATCGACGAGGCAGTTATGGCGGAACGGCGCCGAGCGCGCGAAGCGCAGGATCAAGCAATTGCAATCGAGCGGGCGGCCAAGGCTGAAGCCGCTGCTTTAGCCAAAGCTCAAAAGGCGGAACGCAGAGCGGCCGAGCAGGCGGCGGAAGCTGAAAAACAAGCCGCCGCTGAGGCTGCGGCAGCACTCAAGGCCGCCAGGCTGACGCCCCCCAGCGCTGCTGAAATGAAAGCCGCTCGGGATGCTCGCTACGCTGCGCGCAAAGCTCGAAATAAATAGCTGATGCAGCCCTCCTACAGGAGGGCTGCGAGGATGCCCGACGCGCACCGTCCAGGGCGAGTTGCTCAGGGCAACGTGCCGACACGCAGCATCCACGCTAATTCTGGAGAACAGTATGGCCGATTTGTATCAGAAGGCATTGGAGTCGGAACGCCGAAGCCTGTGGGCCGAATGCAGGCTGAAAGGCCTTGCAAAGGATACTCCGGAGCGCATCCGTATAGCGGAACTGGACGAATTGCTTGCGAAGCATAAAGCCAAGAAAGGCGGCGGATCTGCTCCGTCCGGCCCTGAGGCGGAAATTCCATGAACGGGTACATCAAATTCGAGACGCCCGATGGCGATGTCCTCGCGATTAATGCAGACCGTGTCAGCTTTGTTCGACGTTACAGAGGAACTGATCAAGCCAGCGCCATTAATTTCGAAAAGGGGCATTACATCGTCGTCAGGGGCGACCTCGATGCAGTAATGGAAGCGCTCGCCGAGGCGTAATTCGCTGAGTTTGACCCTTTGTAGCCGTTCGGCGGCCAAATTTCCGGCCCTAGCTGCGGACCATCCGCTTTTTCAACTCCTCCATTCTGGGATGGCCGTTTGCTGACTGGCGACTTTCCGGGCAGCGGGAGCCGGAAGCTGCCGCTCCGCCGCGACCATCGTACGATGCAACAAAATCGGCAATAGGGTTGCGGAGATAAATTCTAGATCAGGTTGAAAACTACGCAGCCTGAGCAGATGCGAGGATAGCATCTCTGACCCACGTGCCCAAAAACCACGCCGGCAAACCCTTCAGAACTGCGCCATTCCTCAGGCGCAGCATGCCCGAAGGCGAAAATTAGTTACCTTGTCAAACTGAATGGTGCGGTCGAGAAGACTCGAACTTCCACGGCCTTTCGGCCACAACGACCTCAACGTTGCGCGTCTACCAATTCCGCCACGACCGCACATCTGAAGGGAAACCGGCGGTGCCGGTGCCTTGGTAGGAGGCGGCCCTTAGCAAAGGCCTTGGACCCATGCAACAACCGATCTTCATGTGCGTTTCTTTTGCCGGGTGTTGGCGATGATTCAGGCGAGCGCGGAAGAGGAGAAGGTCGCATGTCCCCCCGTTTCTGGTTGTTCAGCTTGGCGAGCGCGGGGGCCGCGTTGGTCAGTGGGCTAGGCCTTGGCCTCTACGCGACGACGCCGCCACGGCTGTCCTTCACCGATGTGCAATCCTCCTCCTATCCCGCGTCACCTATCTCGGTCGCGCAATCGGAAAGCAGCACCGATCTCGCCGGGCCTGAGGAGATCAACTGCAAGGGGTGCGGCCCGACCCTCGCAGACCGGCAAATGGCAAGCATGACTGCGGGCTGGAGCGGCTATGATGATCCGGTTGTGCAGCATTATGAAGCGCAGGATCAGCAAGCCGACGATTGGCAACCGCTTGAGGATGCCCCGCCATCGCCGATGCACAGACTGCCAGCCAACATAGACCGGTTTGCGAACGGTGACGATGCGCAGCCGCAGCCGACGCAACTGGCGCAAGGCAATGGCGCGAAATTCGATTCTGCGCCTGCCGTTTCACCCGTTCCCTATTAGGCAAGGCAGCGCAGAGGCCCGACGCACTGGCTGACCCAAGCAAAAGGGGAGGAAAGCGCTCTGCCTTTCCTCCCCCTCATCCTATTCCGCAGCCACCACCTCGGCGCTTGCATCGCTCAAAGGATGGGTCAGCCGGTGCACCATCTCCTTGGGGCAAACCTGCCAGAAATGACGCCGCCAGCGATCCCAATCATCCAGGATCGTGTTCGACCATTTGCTGTCGGTCGTGACCGCATGCTCGGCGATCAGCGCCTTTAGCTGCGCTTCCCAATGGGCGCTTTCCAGCCGCTGCCAGATGATGTTTTCCGGGTTGGCGCGCCGTTCGAAGCTGCCGTCCTCGTCCAGGATGAAGGCCATGCCGCCGGTCATACCCGCGCCGAAGTTCGCGCCCGTGCGCCCCAAGATCACCGCCGTGCCGCCGGTCATATATTCGCAGCCATTGGCGCCACAACCCTCGACCACCACCTGCGCGCCCGAGTTGCGGACGGCGAAGCGTTCACCCGCCTGTCCCGCCGCGAACAGCTTGCCCGCCGTCGCGCCGTAGAGGACGGTGTTGCCGATGATGGTGTTGTCCTTGCTCGTCAGCGGCGAGGAAACGGTCGTGCGCACGACGATGGTGCCGCCCGACAGGCCTTTGCCCACATAATCATTAGCATCGCCAAAGACTTCCAGCGTGATGCCCTTGCACAGGAACGCGCCCAGCGACTGACCGGCCGACCCCCGCAGCCGCACGGTCAGGTGCCCGTCCGCTAGGGCAGACATGCCGAACCGCTCGGTCACCGCCGCCGACAGACGGGTGCCAACCGCACGATGCGTGTTGCGCACCGTATAGGTCAGCTGCATCTTCTCGCCCCGCTCGAACACGGCCTTGGCATCGCGCATCATCTGCGCGTCCAGGCTGTCGGGCACCTCGTTGCGCCAAGCCGTCAGGCTGAAACGCCGCTGGTCATCAGGCGCGTCCACTTTCGCGAGGATGGGGTTCAAATCGAGGTCGTCCAGATGCTCGGCACCACGATTGACCTGCTTCAGCAGTTCCGTGCGCCCGATCACTTCGTCCAGGCTGCGATAGCCCAGCCGCGCCAGCACTTCGCGCACTTCCTCGGCGATGAAGGTCATGAGGTTGATGACCTTCTCCGGCGTACCGGTGAACTTCTCGCGCAGCTTCTCATCCTGCACGCACACGCCCACGGGGCAGGTGTTGCTGTGGCACTGGCGCACCATGATGCAGCCCATCGCCACTAGCGACAGCGTACCGATGCCGAACTCCTCCGCGCCCAGGATCGCCGCGATCACGATGTCGCGCCCGGTCTTTAGGCCCCCGTCCGTGCGCAGCTTCACCCGATGGCGCAGGCCATTGAGCGTCAGCACCTGATTGGCTTCGGAAAGCCCCATTTCCCACGGCGTGCCAGCATATTTGATCGACGTCTGCGGCGAAGCACCGGTGCCGCCGACATGACCCGCGATCAGGATGACGTCGGCATGCGCCTTCGCCACGCCCGCCGCGACCGTGCCGATGCCTGCCTGGCTCACCAGCTTGACGCACACCCGCGCGCGCGGGTTGATCTGCTTGCAGTCGTAGATGAGCTGCGCGAGATCCTCGATCGAGTAGATGTCATGGTGCGGCGGCGGCGAGATCAGCGTCACGCCGGGCGTCGAGTGGCGCAGCTTCGCGATGAACTCGGTCACCTTGAAACCGGGCAGCTGGCCCCCTTCGCCGGGCTTGGCGCCCTGCGCGACCTTGATCTCGATCTCCTCGGCGGACCCCAAATATTCGGCATGAACGCCAAAGCGGCCCGACGCGATCTGCTTGATCACGCTGTTCGCATTGTCGCCATTCTCATAGGGCTTGAAGCGGGCCGCATCCTCGCCGCCTTCGCCCGACACAGCCTTTGCGCCGATCCGGTTCATCGCGATCGCCAGCGTTTCATGCGCTTCCGGCGACAGCGCGCCCAGCGACATGCCGGGCGTCACAAACCGCTTGCGGATTTCGGTCGTGGCCTCAACCTCGTCAATCGGCACCGCCTCGCGGGCAAAGTTGAACTCCAGCAGGTCGCGGAGGTACACCGGCGGCAAGTCGCGCACCCCGCGCGAAAATTGCAGGTAGGTCGAATAGCTGTCCGTCCCGACCGCCGTCTGCAACAGGTGCATCAGCTGCGCCGAATAAGCGTGGCTCTCGCCGCCGTTGCGCTGACGGTAGAAGCCGCCGACCGGCAGGCGCACCACCGCGCTGTCATAGGCTGCCTCATGCCGCAGCACGGCGTTATGATGCAGCGACGCATAGCCTTCGCCTGAAATCTTGGCGGGCATGCCGGGGAACAGGTCGTTGACCAGCGCGCGGGACAGGCCAACCGCCTCGAAATTATAGCCGCCGCGATAGCTGCTGATGACCGCAATGCCCATCTTGGACATGATCTTCAGCAGGCCTTCGTTGATCGCCGTGCGGAACCGTTCGAAGCAATCTTCCAGCGTCAAATCGCCGAACAGGCCGCGCGCATGGCGATCGGCAATGCTGGCCTCGGCGAGATAAGCGTTCACCGTGGTCGCACCGACGCCGATCAGCACCGCGAAATAATGGGTGTCGAGCGCTTCGGCGCACCGCACGTTGATCGACGCGTAGCTGCGCAGCCCCTTGCGGACCAGATGCGTGTGCACTGCCGCCGCCGCCAGCACGCCCGCTATCGCCACCTTGTCGGCATTGACATGCTCGTCGGTCAGGAAGATTTCGGTGCAGCCTTCGCGCACAGCCTGCTCCGCTTCCTCTCTGATGCGGGTGATCGCGGAGCGCAACTGTTCCTGCCCGCCTTCCGCCGGGAAGGTGCAGTCGATTTCCGCCACCGCCGGGCCGAAATGCGCCTTCAACCGCGCCCATTCGGACGAGACCAGCACCGGCGATTCCAACACCAGCACATGGCTGTTCTGCGTATCCTGCTCCAATATGTTGTGCAGATTGGAAAAGCGCGTGCGCAGACTCATCACATGCCGTTCGCGCAAGCTGTCGATCGGCGGGTTGGTGACCTGGCTGAAATTCTGGCGGAAGAAATGGCTGACCGTGCGCGGCTTGTCGGAAATGACGGCCAGCGGCGTGTCATCACCCATCGATCCGACGGCTTCCTTCGCATCCTCGACCATCGGGGCGAGGATCAGCTCCATATCCTCCAGCGTCAGGTTTGCGGCAACCTGGCGGCGCGTCAGCTCGGCCTTGTCCCACGCGGGCAGGGCGCTGGCGGTCTGCGGCAGATCGCCGACCTTCATGAAGTCCTTGATCAACTCGGCATAGGGCCGCTCGCCCGCAATCTGGTCCTTGATCGCGCGGTCGTCATAGATTGCGCCTTCCTGCAAATCGACGGCGATCATCTGCCCGGGACCCATGCGGCCCTTCTTGACGATGGTGGTTTCGGGCACGACGACCATGCCGGTTTCCGACCCCACGATCAGCAGGTTGTCGCCGGTCAGTGTGTAGCGCAGCGGCCGCAGCGCATTGCGATCGACGCCCGCCACGACCCAGCGGCCATCCGTCATCGCCAGCGCGGCGGGGCCGTCCCACGGTTCCATCACGGAGGCGAGATATTCATACATGTCGACATGCGCCTGTGGCGTTTCGCCAGCAGCGGCCTGCCAAGCTTCCGGCACCAGCATCAGCTTCGCCGTCGGCGCATCGCGGCCAGACCGGCAGATCGCCTCGAACACGGCGTCGAGCGCGGCGGTATCCGACGCGCCAGCCGGGATCACCGGCTTGATGTCCTCCGAATGATCGCCAAAGGCTAGCGAAGCCATCTTGATCTCGTGGCTCTTCATCCAGTTCTTGTTGCCGCGAATGGTGTTGATCTCACCATTATGCGCGAGCGTGCGGAACGGCTGGGCCAGCCACCATTGGGGGAAGGTGTTGGTCGAATAGCGCTGATGGAAGATCGCGACCCGGCTTTCGAACCGCTCGTCGCGCAGGTCCGGGTAGAAGACCGACAGCGACTCCGCGAGGAACAGGCCCTTATAGATGATCGACCGGCAGCTCAGGCTACAGATGTAGAAATCCTGTATCTGCGCGGCAATCACCTTCTTCTCGATCCGGCGGCGGATGAGGTAGAGGTCCTTTTCAAACTCGACCTGATCGCGCTCCTCCGGCATCGGCCCGGCGATCATGATCTGCTCGATCTCGGGACGGGTGCGCTGCGCCTTCTCGCCGATGACGGACACATCGACCGGCACCTGACGCCAGCCATAGATGGTGTAGCCCGCCTCGATGATCTCGGATTCGACGATCGTGCGGCAGGTCTCCTGCGCGCTCAAATCCGTGCGCGGCAGGAAGATCATGCCGACGGCCAGCCGGTTGGGCAGGGGCTTATGCCCGGAATCCGCGATCGCATCGTCAAAGAAGCGCACCGGCAGGTCGACATGAATGCCCGCGCCATCGCCGGTCTTGCCATCCGCATCGACCGCGCCACGGTGCCACACGGCCTTCAGCGCATCGATCGCCGAAGCGACCACGCGGCGGCTCGCCCGGCCATCCGTCGCGGCGACAAGGCCGACGCCGCAGGCATCGCCTTCAAATTCTGGGCGGTACATGCCTTCACGCGCGAGGCGGATGCGTTCGCTTTCCGTGGTCATGATGAACTTCCCTTGATCTTCTGTGACGCGGCCCACTCTTCGACCGCTTGTTTGATTTTGGCCTCCAGAGCAGGCTGATGCTCGCTGGATGCCTTAAGGCCGATCTGCGCCAGTCGCGGCATCATCTGTGGCATGACACTTTGCGCCTTGCGCATCACAGGATCAGTTTGGAGGACGGCTAAGCGTTGTAACTCTGCTGCACTGAAATAATCCGCATAGATCTGCGCCGCGTCATCGAGCGCCGTCCGCTTCATATCAGCAAGCATCGCTACCAGTTCCTCGTTCACGACACGGCGTAATGTCTGTTTCAGATCGGCGGGCATGGTGATGCCCAACTTCGATTCTTGCTGGACGACATTATGTTCGAAAGCAGTAGTAGCCATCGCCAGACCCGTCTGTTCCATCTGCCGCTCAAAGTCGGTGGCCACCAGCAGGTCGCGCGCAGCCGCGAGGGCGGCCAGCCGGTCGCCGGTTTGGGCGCTCGCTGGTGCGACTGCAAAGGCCAGGGCCAGGGGGATAGCAATCAGCCTCATGCCGCTTGTCTCTCGCCGACCGCAGCCTTGGCCTTCGCCTTCAGATAACGGTGCATATGCTCGGTCACATCACGGCCGTCGCGGATCGCCCATACGACCAGCGAAGCGCCCCGCACGATGTCGCCAGCGGCGAACACGCCGTCCATCGACGTCATCATCGTCTTGTGATCGACACGCAGCGTGCCCCAGCGGGTGACCGACAGATCCTCCGCGCCGAACAGCCTCGGCAACTCTTCGGGATCATAGCCTAGCGCCTTGATGACGAGATCAGCGTCCAGCGTGTGTTCAGTGCCCGGATCGGCCTCCGGCGCGCGGCGGCCCGAAGCGTCGGGCTGGCCGAGGCGCATCTTCGTCACCTTGACGCCGGTCACATGTTCCGTGCCCTCAAACGCGATCGGCGCGGAAAGCCAGACGAACTCGACGCCTTCCTCCTCGGCATTCTGCACCTCGCGCTGCGATCCCGGCATATTCTCCCGGTCGCGGCGATAGAGGCACTTCACCGAAGTCGCGCCCTGACGCACGGCCGTGCGGACGCAGTCCATCGCCGTGTCGCCGCCGCCGATGACGACGACCTTCTTGCCATTGGCGTGCAGCGATCCGTCCTCATGCTCCGGCACTGCGTCACCGAACCCGGCCTTGTTGGAAGCGATGAGGAAGTCGAGCGCCTTGACCACGCCCGGCGCGCCGACCCCCGGCGCCTTGATGTCGCGCGGTTTGTAGACGCCGGTGGCGATCAGGATGGCGTCATGGCGGCTGCGCAACTCTTCCATCGACGCATCGCGGCCGACCTCGAAACCTTCATGGAAGATGATACCGCCATCCTTCAGGCGCTGGACCCGGCGCATGACGACGTCCTTCTCCAGCTTGAAGCCGGGGATGCCATAGGTCAGCAGCCCGCCCGCGCGGTCGTGCCGGTCATAGACATGCACCTCATAGCCCGCGACGCGCAGATATTCGGCGGTGGTAAGGCCCGCCGGACCCGCCCCGATCACGCCCACCGACTGACCCAGCGGCTTGCCAGGAACCAGCGGCTCAACCCAGCCTTCCTTCCACGCGGTGTCGGTGATGAACTTTTCAACAGAGCCGATCGTGACCGCGCCATGGCCCGAAAACTCAATAACGCAATTGCCTTCGCACAGCCGGTCCTGCGGACAGATGCGGCCGCAGATCTCCGGCATCGTGCTGGTCAGGTTCGACAGCTCATAGGCTTCGCGCAGCCGTCCCTCGGCCGTCAGGCGCAGCCAGTCGGGGATATGATTGTGCAACGGGCAATGCGTCGCGCAATAAGGCACGCCACATTGCGAGCAACGCGCCGCCTGCTCTTCCGCTCGCTCCAGAAGAAAGCTGCTGCTGATCTCCAGGAAATCGTCGGCGCGATCGTGGGCCGAACGCTTCTCGGGATAGGCTTGGCCCGTTCCCACAAATTTCAGCATCGGATTGTCAGCCATGGTGAGTCCCTAAAATCTGTTCAGGGCTCACATAGCAGAAAAACCGCCAAAGTCACGCGGATTCGAGTATAAAGGTCATATTGGCTGACCTAAACTGAGGCTATTCCCAACACGCTTGGTCGAATGAGCGATCGGCAAGGCTAAATCTATGACCGATTCGGACCTACCTTAACCACAGCCATATGAGTGTGCCCGTCCCAGCGATGATCCGATACCAGGCAAAGGGGACAAAGCCCTGCCGAGAAACCAGGCCGACGAACCACCGGATAACCAGCAGCGCGACGATGAAAGACACGACAAAACCCAAGGCAATGCTGCCCCAGCCCACCGTGGCGGAGGTGACATCGCTACCCTTTTTCAGCAGCTCCAGCGTCGATGCGCCCAGCATCGTCGGGATAGCCAGAAAGAAGCTGAACTCCGCCGCTGTCCGCCGCTCGACCCCCAGCGCCAGCGCGCCCATGATCGTCGCGCCCGACCGGCTGACCCCCGGGATCATGGAGATGCACTGGATAAACCCGATGCCGATAACCCGCGCCAACGGGATGTCGGCTATGCCGTGAAAGCGGTTATCCTTCGCCATCCGCTCGATCGCCAAAATGGCGATGCCGCCGATGATCAGCGCCCAGGCGACCACCTGCGGCGCCCCCAGAAGCACCTCGATATAATCATGCATCGCCAGCCCGATGACCACGGACGGCAAGAAAGCGACTAGCAAATTGCGCAAGAACCGCCAGCTCATCGGTTCCTTTCGCAGCAGCCCCATCGCCACCGCCCAGAATGTCCGCCAATACAGCACGACCACCGCCAGGATTGCGCCCAGCTGGATGATGATGTTGAACATCGCCCAGGTCGCCGCGTCATAACCCAGCAGTTCGCTCGCCAAAATCAGGTGCCCGGTGGAGGACACCGGCAGGAATTCGGTCAGCCCCTCGACGATGCCAAGCAGGATGACCGTCAGAAAATGGAGGTCCATGGGCGGCTCTGGTCCTTGAACTGGAAAGGGAAATCCGCGCGGAACCCGGCGGAGGAAAGATCGCGCTTATTGTGCAGATGCGGGACGCGCGTGCAATGCACGGCAACGCTCATCGCCGCGCCATCCCGTCATTCCATCGACAGCTGGCAGGCGGCGATGGCTCGCGCGCTCAGGTCAGGCCTTTACGCGCCCGGCGAAGCGGCCATGGCGGCGGTAGCGGACCAGCCAGCTATCGGCGATCGCTTCCATCGGCGTGGGTGATACGCCCAACTCAGCAAGCCCCGGCATCCCCGCTGACACGATATTGTCCTTCTGCAACATCGCATATTGATCCCGCGTGATCGGCGCGCCCGGCAGCCAGCCAAAGCTCGCGATGGCCGATGCGATCGGCGCAGGCACCGCGATCAGGCTGCGATTGCGACCAATGGCCTTGGCGATCCAGCTGTTCAGCTCCATCATGCTGAGCTGTCGCGGGCCGCCCAGTTCGAATGTCTTGCCGCCATGAAGGCCGGGGTCCGCCGCCGCATTGACGATCGCCTGCGCGACGTCGGCGACATAGACCGGCTGGAATTTCGTATCGGCGCCGATCACCGGAACCACCGGCAGGCGGCTGATCAGCTCGGCGAAGCGGTTGAGGAACTGATCTTCCGGCCCAAAAATGATGGACGGACGAATGATGGTCGCGGCAGGGAAAGCTGCCCGAACCGCCACCTCGCCCGCAGCCTTGGACCGTCCATAGGCCGAAGGGCTCTCCGCATCCGCGCCGATGGCCGACACATGAACCAGCGCCTTGACCCCGGCCTCCGCCGCAGCCCTCGCCACATTGGCCGCGCCGTCATGATGCGATCCTTCCAGGTCGCCGCTCAGCACGCCGACCAGATTGATGACGATATCGCTCCCTGCGATCGCCCGAGCGACGCTCTGCGCATTCCGAATATCGGCCGCAATGAGTTGCTTTTGCCCCAACGCGCCCAGAGGCTGGATGCGAAAGGCGCTCGCCAGGTCGCGCTGGGCTATGCGCACCCGCGCGCCGCGTTCCATCAGGGCCTGGGCGACCTGTCGGCCAAGGAAGCCGCCGCCGCCGAACACCGTAACCAGATTGTCCTTCATCACGCGTTCCATGCCTGTCCTGCTTGGGGAAAATGACTTAGCTCCCCTTGCAACAGCCGCCGCCCGCTGACAACAGCCGGGCGGCGGTCCCTGTTCCTTTTTTAACCGATCCAGCCTTGCAAGTCCGCGATCATCCACAGGCCAAGGGCGAGGAACATCAGCGCCGCGCCGATCTGCAACGCGCGCATCGGCACTTTCTTGGCCAGCGCCTCGCCAAACAGCACCGCAGGCACATTGGCGATCATCATGCCCAGCGTCGTGCCCGCCGTCACCATCAGCACATTGTCGAACTGCGCGCCCAGCGCCACCGTCGCGACCTGCGTCTTGTCGCCCATCTCCACCAGGAAGAAGGCGATCAGCGTCGTCACGAAAACCCCCGCCTTCGACGGCGCCTTCAGCGGCTCGTCCTCATCGATCTTGTCGGGGATCAGCGTCCATCCCGCCATCGCGATGAAGCTCGCCGCCACGGCATAGCGGAACCATGGCTGCGTCAGCACGCCCGCGATCGAATGACCGACCAGCGCCGCGAGGAAATGATTGGCCATGGTGGCGAACAGGATGCCGAGTATGATCGGCACCGGCTTCCTGAAACGGGTGGCGAGCAGCATGGCCAGCAACTGCGTCTTGTCGCCCATCTCGGCGAGCGCGACCAGTGCGGTGGAGGTGAAGAGAGCGTCCATCGATAACAATCCGGGGCCGGGCGTAGGGTTGAAGACGCAATGCCACCGCCTCTTCCCGCCCGGCCGGACAGGGAAGAGCCGATGCCATTGGTCTCGCCCGATACGGCCCGCTCAAGGCGTTCGCCTTGGCTTCCCATATCCCGCATGCCACGGCCTCTCGGCCAAATATGTTGACATACGGCCCGTTCGACCAAGCGAACGGCTGGCTACTCCCCAGATGACCGCCCGCCTTTAGGAGAGATTGGTGGTGTATGCAATGGAGGGAAGGGCAGGGGAGGGAAGGGCAGGGGAGGGCTTCACATCATCGCCGCTCTCAAAAGGCCGCCCAGCCCAGCGAGCGCGGCTACGGTCAAAGCGACCGCCCACGCCGTAACAGTCCGGGGTTTGTCTTGATCTTCCTGCCTTTCCGCGAGGCTGGCGCCCGCCAGCATCTGGCGATGCGCATAATCCAGAAACTCGTCGAAATTGCTCCACCCGTCGCGGTTCGCATCTTCCCAGGCGTCGTTTCTGGTCGCGTCGGTGCCGTTCGCCTTTTCCCATTGGTCGGACATGCCGTCTCCGTCGGAATCCGCATAAGGCGTTCCATCGGCTATCTCGGGAAGGATGCCGGGCTCATGGCGGATCTTGCCAGTGCCCTGCCTCACCTCCTTCACGATCCGTGTGTCCACCGTATCGCGGGGAAACGCCCCGGCCGTCGTCAGCGCGCGATGATAGGCCTGCCTGGCGTCGATGACCGGGGCGCCGATGGGACATGACGGCGTCTGCACCATCGCTTCGCGCACATAGGGCGGCGGCTCCCGGACGATCCTGCCATCAATATAATTGCCCGCCTCATATATCTGCGCGCGGCCGGTCGAATTCACCGACTGGCGAGCGATAATGTATCGCCCGGGCACCATATTGGGTCCCGCCTTGAAATAGTTTCCCACGATATTGACCGGGCTTCCGCCATGCTGTTCCCAAACTTCGACGAAATCGGAACGCGCATTGTAGATCAGGTTGTTGACCACATCGACGCAGGAACCGGGGAAGAAGTTGACGTCGGGATTCCTGTCGCCGTTATGGGCGCAGATATTGCCGATGAACGTCAATTTCTGGCTGCCTGTGGCATCGCTGCTTAGAAGCGCGCATTTGTCATGCCTGCGCAATCCCTCGGCAAGGATGGAATTGGATATCGTTATATTGTCGTTCTGCCCCTGACCGCCGACGGTTTCATCCTCCGACCACGACACGCTGACATGGTCGATGATGACGTTGCTGCTCTTCTCGAAAATGATCCCGCTGTCGGAAGCGCGCGTGTCCCCCCGATTGTCCAGCCGCACCCTGATGTGGCGAATGATGACATCATGCGTATTTTTGGCGACAAGGGGCGTCAGGCCATATCGGCCTCCTGCATGGGTGATCAATATGCCGCCACCGGGGGCCGTCTGTCCCGCAATGGTTATGTAGGGATTACGGATCACCGGCCGCTCGGTCGTCCAGCGGATGACCCCGCCGACCCGGAAAACGCATGTGCGCGGCCCGCGCGCATCGATGCAGGCGCGCAAGGTTCCCGGGCCGCTGTCGGCCAGGCTCGTCACCGCTATGATGGCGCCGCCTCGCCCGCCCTGGGTGAACCGGCCATAGCCCACCGCACCGGGAAAGGCTTCCAGGGTCCTGGCCTCGGCGGCAACGGGCATGATCGCCAGTAATAAGGCGACCGCTTTCGGCAGACCCCAGGCGCGCATCGACGGCTCCCCGCCCGCGGGCAAGGGATGCCGCCTGATGTGCCCGGCGGGGACTATTTCCCCGGCCATGCCTGTTTCTCGCGCCGATTTCATGCCCCGATGATCGCCAAAGCGCCGCAAATCGAAACAACTATTCCGGACCTATCCGGGGAGTAAAAGCGATCCCCCCAAGGAGTGGCCCTTGTCCGAAATCGCAAGTGTGGACCCGGTGGGGCTCCTGTAGAAAATCGGGATGGATCAAAGCCATGGGAAAGTTTCGTGACCGTCCGCCATGCCCTGCGCGCCATCACGATCAACCTGTCCCGGCCGATGATATCCACGGCGGCGCTGAACTGAGGATGGTGGGGGATGGCCTTGGAAATGCACTCTAAGGAACTGCGCGGCGGAACCTACCTCGCCCCGATCTTCATGGCCACCATGCTCGTGGCGCTCGTCCTGCCGATGTTCTTCGAGGTCTACAGGACCGTCTATTATGGCACCATGTCCTATGATGACTATTCGCGCTATCTTCTGTGGGTGCTGGGCGAACCGGGCGGAAAGATTCCACCCAGCCCGCACGTCTATCGCATCGGTTCGGTAATCCTCGCCGCACCCTTCTACCAGCTGCCGGTCATCCTGTTTTCGGGTCAGGGCATTCATCACGCGCCCGTCATGATGCAGCCGGAATATGTAAGGGCCTTGCAGGCGATGTGCGCGGCTAACGCGGCCTATGCGGCGATATCCGGCTGCCTTGTCGGCCTTTATCTCGCCTTCTGGCGCAATGTTTCGGTGGGCTGGGCCTTTTCCGCCACCCTCATCTTCCTGTTGCTGACGCGCTATCTCGGCATGGGCTCCGCCGACGGCATAGCGACGCTGCCGCTCGTAATCGCGGCCATTGCGATGATAGAGCGCAGGATCGCCATCTTCGCCGCCGCCGTTATCCTCGGGACTATCGTCAATGAAAAGGTGGCCCTGATCGCCTTCTTTGGCGCGAGCCTCCGCATGCTGTTCGTGGTGGAGCATCGCAAGGTCTATTTCGTCATGGCATGCGTCGCCGCAGTCGCGCTGGCAGCCTATGCGGCGACGGTCCTTACCCTCGCCATGCCGGGCCTCGACAATCAACGGGACCCCGGCACCTATGTTTCGGGGATGATCGGTTCGATCCGCCATCTTTTCGGCATGAAGGGCGCCTATCAGAATCTCTGGCCCGCGATCGTCGTGATCATCCTGTGGTGGACCGCGCTTCGGCCGGGCCGTGACCCCATCGTCTATCTTTGCGACATCGGCGGCGTCATCGCCTTGTTCCTGTTCGCGCTGGCGCTGGACGTCCAATATAATGTCGGCCGCATCGTGATGTTCTCGATGCCGCTGTTTCTGCTCGGCGCTGTGGAGAGCATGGCACGGTCGCGACTGGGCGCGGCATCAGATACCTCGAACCGTCCGGTGGGTGGTGCGGCAAAATCCTCCGCCCCGATCGCGGCATTTCCCGAACATTCCTAAGGCATCAGCGGTGGCGAAAAGGAAAGGCGATTTATGGCAAAGGCAATGCTCCTCGGACTGGTTCTGGCAAGCGTCTTCCTGTCTGCGGCGGCGCAGTTGATCCTGAAGCTCGGCATGTCGAGCGCGGCGGTGCAGAGCGCTCTGGCCCAGCCGGAGCAATCGCTGTTCCGTACGGCGATGGTGATCGCGACCTCGCCTCTGGTCATCCTCGGGCTCAGCTGCTTTGTGCTAAGCGCCCTCATATGGCTGCTGGTTCTGGCGCGCGTCGATCTCTCCACCGCTTACCCCTTCATCGGGCTGGGCCTCGTCATCACCGTGGCGTCGAGCTATTTCATCCTTGGCGAGCCGATATCGACCACCAAGCTTGTCGGCGTTGCGGCCATTGTCTTCGGCGTGGTGCTGATCGGCCTTTCCGTCTCCCCGACGGACAAGCCGGAACAGCTTTCCGGGAAGCTCGAACAGGCGTCCCGTCTCTGATTCCCGGTCCCCACGAGGGGACCATCATCACGCCATTTTCATGAGCAGCGGCTGAAACAGCGCGTCCCCGAACGAACGGAACCGCTCGACCTCGCCTGATGCGCCCCGCGACAGGATCAGCGCGCGCATGTTCAACCGCGCGGCCACCGCCCAATCCCGTTCGACCCGATCGCCGATCAGCACCGCGCGATCGGCTGCGACACCCGACAGGCGCAACAGCTTTTCAAGACCTGCTGGATCGGGCTTGGGACGGCCAACGTCGGGATCAGTGGCCGCGACGATATAGTCGGCGGTCAGGTCCAGCGCCGCAAGTTTCGCGACTGCGGGATAATCCGAAAAGATCGCGATCCGCTTACCCTCGCGCGCTATCGCCTGGAACAGCTGCTGGATACCCGGACGGCGGCAGGCGGCAAGCATGGACAGCGGCCGCTCTTCCATCCATTCGGCGACCAGCCCGCGCACCTCATCGGGGGTGCAGCCCCTCTCGGCCGCCGGAATGCTGTATTGATCGGCCAGGAAATCCTGCGACCCTTCGGCCAGCGCCTCGCGACAGCGGCGGAAGGAACGCAGCGTCAGCAGCGTGTCCAGACTTCGCCGGGCGATCGCATCCCGCAGCAGTGCCGCCAGCATCCGCGCGCGCAGCTGCCTTTGATCGTAGAGCGTGCCATCCATGTCGAAGATGACGAGGTCGATCGCGCTCCAATCGATCGGGATGGACTGCGCCGCCATGCCGGACCCGATCAGCCGACCTTGATGAGATAGGGCTGCGACAGCGAACTCAGCCACGGCAGGTCGACAAAGGTGGCGACCACCACCGCCAACACGGCAAGGCCGGTCGCGGCGAGCAGGCGGCGCGAACGGAACAGCCGTTCCGGCCGCTGCGCCACCGATCCCTGCCGCAACGCCAGCCACATATAGATGGCGAACAGGCCCGCGATGAAGGGAAAGGCGATGATATATTCAAGGCGATATTTGATCAGGAACACCGCAATGAAAAAGGCCGACAGCATGGCGTAGAGGAAGCAGGATACGGTCAGGTTCTCGCTCGTATAGCTGCGGAACGACTTGCGATAGCGGTGCAGCATCTCGACGCCCTGATCCGCCACGACGTCACGATATTCGCTCAGCCGCTTGGCGCCCATCAGGAACGCGCCGCCTGCCCAATAGGCGATGAACAGGCTGGCCGGGGGCAGGGCGGTCGGGTCCACCATGGCCCAGCCCAGCACCAGACGAATCGGATTGTTCACAGACTCGCTGATGACATCCAGATAGACCTTGTCCTTCGTCCGGATCGGCTCGACATTATAGGTGATGCCCGACAGCCCGAACGCCACCGAAGCGACGAAGAACAGCTGCCCCAACTGGTAGCCGAGCAACAGCCCGAGCAGCAGCAAGGCGAGATATTCGGCATAGACCAGCGTCGGCGAAAGCGCCTGATGAACGGCCGTGCGCTGCGACTTGACCGGATGAAAGGCGTCAAAGTCCCGATCCAGCCATTCGTTGATCACATAATTGGCCGACGCGATCAGGATGGCGCTCGCAAACCCCAATAGCAGGCGATCGATCGACAGATGCGCCGCGCCATGGTGGACAGCATAGGCCAACACGATGCCCGGAATGATGAAGACATGCTTCGTCATATGGTCGAAGCGCGCAATCGAAAGATAATCGCGCAGCGACGCCTGGGATGCAATGGCGCCACGGGCGGTGGCGTCAGACTGGTTGATCATCACTTACTGCTCCTTCAGGGCATGCAGATAAGCTCATCCCATTCGCGGCATTGGGCGGCGAAACGGGCGTTACTTGCTGTCCATTATCGTCCACGATGTTGCCGATATTATTGCCATAGGGACCTGGGTCAGGCCAGTGGCGCCCCCGGTTCAAAGGGGGCAGAAGCGCGACGCATTTGGATACGGATCAGAGGCATTCTGTCCCGAAAGAGCCTTGACCCATATGGCAATTCCGGGCGGTAGGACGACCGACCCCCCGTCTCCGAGAGCGGGCAATGGCGGCGCAGCCCGATGTCCGGCGAGCCGTCATTGACCGCAGGGCGCATCCCCATGGGCTTGCCAGCCCGTCAAGAACGATAGCGGGGGCGCCTAAAGCATTTTCGAAACGGAAGGCATCATCTGCTGGCTCGGGAAAAAGCGGCCATCAAAAGACAAATGGAGCATGAGCCGATTCAGCCTGATTGGATCATGCTCCAATCGCGCTGGGAAAGCCTGCCGCACCCTTGTCAGCCGGTGTCGGCTACTTGTTCACGATAACCGGAACCAACAGGCCCCGGCCGACAAGCCTCACTCCGCCGCGTCTGCCACGGCCTCGGGTAACGCCCGTACCGCCTCGGGCGAAGCAGGCTCGCGCACCAGCGCCTCGACCGGCTCAAGCTCCTCCAACTCGCGCCCGCCCGTCTCGATATTGAGGTCACGCAGCTTGCGCCCGGTCACCAATACCCGGCCCTCGAAGCTGCCGACGAAGCTGTTATAATCGCTCACGGCCCCGGTCAGCCGGTTGCCCAGCTTCTTGAGCGACCCGGCCGCAGCCGCCAGCCGTTCATATAGCTCCTTGCCCAGCGCGCCGATCCGCTTGGCTTCGTCCGCCATCTTCTCCTGCCGCCACACCGCCGCCACGGTGCGGGCGATGGCGATGAGGTTGGTCGGCGTCGCCAGCAGCACCCGCTTGCCAAAGGCATGATCCCACAGCTGCGGATCATGTTCCAGCGCGGCTGACAGGAAATGCTCGCCGGGCACGAACATGATGACATAGTCCGGCGCTTCGTCGAACTGGTCGGCATAGCTTTTGCGCCCCAGCGTCTCGACATGCGCGCGCATCGCGGCGGCATGGGCGGACAGCAGCCGCTTGCGCTCCTCCTCGCCCTCCGCGCTATAAGCATCCTGATAGGCGTTCAAAGACACCTTGGCGTCGATCACCAGAGCGCGGCCGCCCGGAATCCGTACGATCGCGTCAGGCCGCAACCGCCCATCCTCACCCTCGACGCTCACCTCGGTGCGGAAATCGACATGTTCGGACAGCCCGCACGTCTCCAGCACGTTGCGCAATTGCTGCTCGCCCCAGCGGCCCCGTGCCTTGGGCGCATGGCGCAGCGAATCGACCAGCCGCTGCGCTTCCGCGCGCACGGCTTCCTGCCCCGATTTCATCGATTCGATCTCGCCGCGCAGGATGCCGTAAGCCTCGGTGCGCTGCTGCTCGATCTGGCTGATCTTCTGATCATAGCGCTGGATCGTCTCGTTGACCGGGTGCAGCAATTGCTTGAGCTGCGCCTCGCTCTTCTCATGCGCCTGCGCCAACCGCTGATCGGCGCGCTCCAGGAAATGGCTCTGCGCCTGATGCAGCAGCTTGCCGCCAATCTCGCTGAACTGCGCCGACAACTGCTCCTTCGCGTCCTTCAGCGCCACGATCTGCGCTTCGAAAGCCTCGGCCCGTGCCTGCGTGTCGGATTTCAGCGCCGCCAGTTCCCGCTCGGCCAAGCCCCGCGCCGCCCGCTCATCCTCCAGCCGCTGCGCCAGCACGCCCGCCTGCGCCGCCCGCTCCTGCGCCACAACCAGTTCCTGCAACGCGCCGTTGCGCTGCGCTTCCGCCTGCGCCAGCTTCGCAACAAGCTCGGCCTTTTCCGCCACCAGCGGCGCCACCGCCTTGCCACGCAACAGCCAGCCCAACGCCAACCCTGCTATCAGGGCGGCCAGACTGAGGATGATGGCAAGGCTGTCCATTAATGATCCCCCGTGGAACGAAAGGTGAACCTAGCGGCCGCTGCACGGTGCCGCAAGCGCTAGTTGCGCCTCACCCGAGCATAAGGCGAAAACGGCCAAGCCGCGCAACCGCCTCATCGATCACCGCATCGCTTTTGGAAAAGCAAAGCCGGACCAGATGCGTGACCGCCGCATCGGGATAAAATGCCGATATCGGGATGGCCGCCACGCCCGCTTCCTCGATGATTCGCTCGCAAAAGCCGACATCGTCGAGCGCGATCCCGGAAGCGGCCAGATCGACCGTCACGAACCAGGTGCCCGCACTCGCCTGCACGTCATAGCCCACTAGTCGCAGTCCCTCGACCAGCCGGTCACGCGACGCCTGATAACCCGCCCGCATGTCCGTAAACCACGCTTCCGGCTTGGCCAGCCCCTCTGCCACGGCCCATTGCAGATTGGGCGGACTGGTGAAGGTCAGGAACTGGTGCGCCCGGCCCAACAGCCTCGCCACCGGCGCCGCCGCGCACATCCAGCCAATCTTCCAGCCGGTGACCGAAAAGATCTTGCCCGCCGATCCGATCTTCACCGTCCGCTCGGCCATGCCGGGAAACCGCATCAACGGCTGATGGACCCGGCCATCGAACGTCACATGCTCCCACACCTCGTCGCAAATGGCGATCAGGTCATGCTCCACGCAAAAGGCCGCCAGCATGGCCAACGCCGCCTCGTCCATCACGCTGCCGCTGGGATTGAGCGGGTTGTTGAGGATGAGCAGGCGCGTGCGCGGCCCCACCGCCGCTTCCAGTACCTCGCGCGTCACGCGCCAGTCTGGCGGCGTCAGCCTGATCACCCGCGCCACCCCGCCCGCGCGCTCCACCAAAGGCAGATAGGCATCGTAAAGCGGCGCCAGCAACAGCACCTCGTCCCCCGGCTGCACCAGCGCAAACAGGCTGGCCGCAATCGCCTCGGTCGCGCCGGAGGTGATGATGATCTCTTCCGGGGTTAACGGCAGCCCCTGATGCCGCCCATAATGCGCCGCCACTGCCGATCGCAATTCGGGCAGACCACCGCTTGGCGGATATTGGTTGGACCGGGTCATCAGGGCGTCGGCGGCGGCGCGCAAAATATCCTCCGGCCCCTGCGCGTCGGGAAAGCCCTGGCCGAGGTTGATCGCCCCCGTATCCCGCGCGCGGGCCGACATTTTCTCGAAGATCGTGGCGGGCATGTCCCGATAGACGGGATGGCCAAGAGGCACGCTGGTCATCCCGTCAGCCTAAAGCCTGCAACCGCCCGAGTATAGCGCGCTCAAGGGCTGTAAATCCCCCTTAGCCCCGTTCGGGCTGAGCTTGTCGAAGCCCTTCCCTTCTCCATGCCCAATGGGTGGAGGGAGGCGCGGTATCGCCGAACCGTCAACCTGTAAGGCGCGGCACCTTGCGGTGCCGAATGACGCGGGCAGGCATCCCTCGGATGCCTGCTATTTCCGCGTCATTCCCATTCGATCGTACCGGGAGGCTTGGACGTGAAGTCATAACATACCCGGTTGATACCCTTGACTTCATTGATGATCCGCGTCGCCACCCGGCTCAGGAACGCGGCATCGAACGGATAGATATCCGCCGTCATGCCGTCGGTCGATGTCACCGCCCGCAGCGCGCACACGCTGTCATAAGTGCGATGGTCGCCCATCACGCCCACCGTCCGCACCGGCAACAGCACGGCAAAGGCCTGCCAGATCGCATCGTACAGCCCGGCGTTGCGGATTTCCTCCAGATATACGGCGTCAGCCTTGCGCAGGATATCGCAACGTTCCTTGTTCACCTCGCCGGGAATGCGGATGGCAAGGCCCGGGCCGGGGAAGGGGTGGCGCCCAACGAAAATCTCCGGCAGCCCCAATTCACGGCCCAGCGCGCGCACTTCGTCCTTGAACAGTTCGCGCAGCGGCTCGACCAGCTTCATGTTCATGCGATCGGGCAGGCCGCCGACATTATGGTGGCTCTTGATCGTCACCGAAGGCCCGCCGGTGAAGCTCACGCTCTCGATCACGTCGGGATAGAGCGTCCCCTGCGCCAGGAAAGCCGCGCCGCCGATCTTCTTCGCCTCATCCTCGAACACGTCGATGAAGGTCTTACCGATGAACTTGCGCTTGGCTTCGGGATCGGTGACGCCTTCCAGCCCCTTCATGAACAGCGTCTCCGCGTTCACATGGACCAGCGGAATATTATAGCTGCCCCGGAACAGCGATACGACCTGCTCGGCCTCGCCGCTGCGCATCAGGCCATGATCGACGAAGACGCAGGTCAGCTGGTCGCCGATCGCCTCATGGATCAGCACGGCGGCCACCGCGCTATCGACGCCGCCCGACAGGCCGCAGATCACCTTGCCATCGCCAACCTGTTCGCGAATTTCGGCGATCTTGGTCGCGCGGAACTCGGCCATGGTCCAGTCGCCTTTCAGGCCGCAGACATGCCGCGCGAAATTGGCGATCAGCTTGCCGCCGTCGGGCGTATGCACGACTTCGGGATGGAATTGCGTGGCGTAGAAGCGCTTTTCCTCATTTGCCGTCATGGCGAAAGGAGCCCCTTCGCTCACCGCCACCACTTCAAAGCCCGGAGCCAGCTGCGTCACCTTGTCGCCATGGCTCATCCACACCTGATGCCGCTCGCCCTCGGCCCACAGGCCATCGAACAGGGCGCAACGCTTCTTGATTTCGATGAAGGCGCGGCCGAACTCGCCGCTTTCGCCGCCTTCGACATTGCCGCCCATCTGCTGCATCATCGTCTGCTGGCCATAGCAGATGCCCAGGATCGGAATGCCCGCGTCAAAGAAGCTTTGCGGCGCGCGCGGGCTGTCTTCCCACATCACCGACGAAGGGCCGCCCGACAGGATGATGCCCTTGGGCTGCATCCGCTTGAATGCGGCATCGGCGCTGTTGAACGGCGCAATTTCCGAATAGACGCCCGCCTCGCGCACGCGGCGCGCGATCAGCTGCGTCACCTGGCTGCCGAAGTCCACGATAAGGATGGAATCCTGAAGGGGCAGCGTCATCGAATCGCCTTTATGAGCCGAGAGAAATGGGATGTGGCGCGGTTAGTGCGCTTGGCCCCGCTTGTCCAGCGAGGGGACGTCATGCGCCCGGCCCGCCGCCCAGCCGAGCAGCGCCGCGCCAGCCAGGACCGCCGCAGCGATCAGGAAGGGGCTACCGATAAAGGGCAGCACCGGCCGATCGCCCACCGACAAGCTATATACAGCGCCAAAGAAAATGGGCGAGAGAACCCCGGCGATCGATCCGACGCTGTTGTTCGCGCCCTGCAACTGCCCTTGCTCGGATTCGGACACGCGTTGCGTCATCAGCGACTGGATCGTGGGCATGGCGAGCCCCCACAGCGCATTGGGGAACACGGCCGCGATGAACAACGCCTCCGTGGACGCCAGGCCCATGGCCGCCAACCCCAGCGCGCCAAAGGAAAGTCCGATGATCATCGTCCGCCGGTCGCCCAGCCGCTTGGCCATTGGCCCGACAAGCAGGCCCTGCACGCCCATGTCGAGCGCACCGACGAGCGCGAACAATATGCCCACCTGCCAAGGCCCCCAGCCATAACGATCGCCCGCATAAAGAACGAACACCGCCGAAAACAGGTGATGCGCGAAATGGAGCAGGAAGTTGACGGTGGCGAGGCTCGACAGCTCCGGATGCGACCGCAACAGCTTCAGCGCGCCGAACGGATTGGCCCGCTTCCACGAAAAGGCCATCCGCTTCTCCGGCGCTAGCGACTCAGGCAGGACGATCAGGCCGTAGAGGAAGGCGAGGGCGGAAAAGCCCGCCGCCGCCCAGAAAGGCGCCCGCACCGAAATCTCCCCCAGCATGCCGCCCAGCAGCGGTCCGGCGACAAACCCCCCACTGAACGCCGCACCGATCAGCCCATAGCCCCGCGCGCGCTTCTCCGGCGGCATGATGTCGGCCATATACGCAAAGGTCGACGTGAAGCTCGACGACGTAACCCCCGCCAATATCCGCCCCAGCGCCAGCCACCACAGATTGGGCGCCAACGCCATCAGCAGGAAGTCGAGCGCCAGCCCGGCAACGGAAATCAGGATCACCGGCCGCCGCCCGAAGCGATCCGACAGCGATCCAATGATCGGCGAACACAGGAACTGCATCACCGCCCACAACGCGACGAGCAGGCCGTTCCACAAGCCCGTGCCCGTGGTCGATCCGGTCAGCTCCTCGATCAGCTGCGGCACGACCGGGATGACGATGCCCATCGACATGACGTCGAGCATCGCCGTCAGGAGGATGAACGCGATGGCGGCGGTACGGGGCGGGACGGGCGGCGGGGACATGATGGCTCCTCGCGCTGCGACGGCCTTAAGCCTTCAAAAGCAGAAGACGCCACCAGCTCAGCGCATGCATTGGATCGGGGACTCTCCTGACGCGCTCGGTTCAATCACGCCATGACGAAGCCCGACCTCCTAGCGGCTTCGCTGACCGAAAAAAAGGGGTTTGCTCCGGCCCCGGCTATCGCGCCGCCGGGTTCCGGGGAAACTGGAGATTGGCGATCCGGCCATTCTGCACCGAACAGGTGAAATGCAGCGTCCGGCCGTCCTCCGACCGCCAGCTGGAACGGGCATCGATGTCCCCCTCGACCTGATAGTTCCCGCGGGTCTCCACCGGCTCCTGCACCTGCCGTACCTCGGCAAAGCCGCCGTCCCGTTCTGCCTCGTCACGGGCCGCGACCGCGCATTCGGTGATCGCCTCCTCGCGCTCCCGGTCGACCCGCGCGTCTTCAGCCCGCTCGCCCGGACGGGCATAAGCTTGACTGCGCGAAGGGGAACCGGCCTGCTCATCCATCCCGCCCGTCACATCGGAAAAATCATCGTCCGCCCGCTGCTGCGCCTGCGGCTGGCTGCCCCGCTCCTCGCCGCCGGTCACATCCTCGTTCGCATAGGGATCATCCTGCGCCTGCCGGTCGCTCGCGCCAGGATAGCCATAATCCGGCTGCGTCTGTGCGTGGACCACGCTGCCGGGCACCAGTGCCGCCACGCCCAGCATCGCTCCCGTCATCCAACCCGCCTTGCCGGTCATCCCATCACTCCTTGTCAGCTGCGCGACATGTCTAGGCTTGACCGGCTGTCGCACGGCTGAACGTGGCCGGGGCATCGTCGAGGCAGAGGTAGACAGCGCAAAAACAAAACAGGCCGCAGCTCCATCGAGCCGCAGCCTGTTTCGATTTATCCGGCCGCCCCTAAAAGGAGCGCCTTGCCTTGATCAGGCCGCTTCCAGCTCGTCCGCGTCGGCGTTCTGGACCGGACCTGAATACTTGCCCTTCGCATCGACGTCGCGGTCGACCAGCTCGATGATCGAGATCGGCGCAGCGTCCGAAGCGCGGATGCCCGCCTTGATCACGCGGGTGTAGCCGCCGTTGCGATCCTTGTAACGCTCGGCCAGAACTTCGAACAGCTTGATCAGCTGCGTGTCGTCCTGCAGGCGGGCGTGGGCCAGACGGCGGTTCGACAGGCCACCCTTCTTGGCGAGGGTGATCAGCTTTTCGACGTAGGGACGCAGTTCCTTCGCCTTGGGCGTGGTCGTCAGGATCTGCTCATGCTTGATGAGCGAAGCCGCGAGGTTGCGGAGCAGCGAGTTACGATGCCCGGCGCTGCGCTGCAGCTTACGATGACCAACCTTATGACGCATATCTCTTTCCTTCCGTTCGTTAAGGGGCCGTTTGAGGTACCCCAGACCAGGCGACCGTTAGAGGTCGTCGCCCATTCCACCTAGATTGGACCGTCACCCCAGCGAAAGCTGGGGTCTCAGGCCCGATGTTTTGCCATGAGGCACGAGATCCCAGCTTTCGCTGGGATGACGCTTACCCCAGCAGCTCCTGTTCGAGCTTCTTGGCCATTTCCTCGATATTTTCCGGCGGCCAGCCGGGGATGTCCATGCCCAGACGCAGGCCCATGGACGACAGCACTTCCTTGATTTCGTTCAGCGACTTGCGGCCGAAATTGGGGGTGCGCAGCATCTCGGCTTCGGTCTTCTGGACCAGATCGCCGATGTAGATGATGTTGTCGTTCTTGAGGCAGTTTGCGCTGCGAACCGACAGTTCCAGTTCGTCCACCTTCTTGAGCAGGTAGCGGTTGATCTGGTTCGTGTCGCTTTCGCCCTCGGCGGCGGCAGCCGCAGCGGTGCCAGCAGCCGGAGCGGCCACGGGCAGCGCGTCTTCGAAGTGGACGAACAGCTGCAACTGGTCCTGCAGGATGCGGGCGGCATAGGCCACCGCGTCTTCCGGCGTGACGGTGCCGTCGGTCTCGACGGTCAGCGACAGCTTGTCATAGTCCAGTTCCTGGCCGACGCGGGTATTGTCGACCTTGTAGGCGACCTGACGCACCGGCGAATAGAGCGCGTCGATCGGGATCAGGCCGATCGGGGCGTCCGCCGGACGGTTGGCGACGGCGGGGACATAGCCCTTGCCGACGTCAGCGGTCAGTTCCATGTTCAGCGTCGCACCCTGGTCCAGGTGGCAGATCACCAGATCGGGGTTCATCACTTCGATGTCGCCCACGGTGGTGATGTCACCGGCGCGCACTTCGCCCGGACCAGTCGCGGACAGCTGCAGGCGGCGGGGACCGTCGCCTTCCATGCGGAGCGCAACCTGCTTGATGTTGAGGACAATGTCCGTCACATCTTCACGCACGCCGGCCAGCGACGAGAATTCGTGGAGCACGTTCTCGATCTTGATCGAGGTGACCGCCGCGCCCTGGAGCGAGGACAGAAGAACCCGGCGCAGCGCGTTGCCAAGCGTCAGGCCGAAACCACGCTCCAACGGTTCGGCAACGAAAGTCGCCTTCCGCTTGCCGTCGCCCGTCGCCTTGATCTCAAGGCTGTTGGGCTTCTTCAATTCCTGCCAGTTCTTCATGTTGACAGTCATGTATTTCCCCTGGGGATAGGCCGGAACGTTTGAAATCCTGAACCCGACAGGACCGCTCGGCGATGTAGATGGGTTAGCGGGCGGCGCGTCCGCCGCCCGGAAAACTCAAGCGCAGCGGTTAGACGCGGCGGCGCTTGGAAGGACGCACGCCATTGTGCGGGATCGGCGTCACGTCGCGGATCGAGGTGATGTGGAAACCGACGGCCTGCAAGGCGCGCAGAGCCGATTCACGGCCCGAACCCGGACCCTTCACTTCGACTTCCAGGGTGCGCACGCCATGTTCGGCAGCCTTGCGGCCAGCGTCTTCGGCGCAGACCTGCGCGGCGTACGGGGTCGACTTGCGGCTGCCCTTGAAGCCCATCATGCCGGCCGAGGACCAGCTGATCGCATTGCCCTGGGCATCGGTGATGGTGACCATCGTGTTGTTGAAGCTGGCGTTGACGTGCGCGACGCCGGCCGAGATGTTCTTGCGCTCGCGCCGCTTAATGCGCTGGGGTTCGCGTGCCATGTTGCTCTATCCTACTTGAAACTTGTACTGCTGGAGGCGTCTCGCTTGGGGAGAGCTGCCTCCGGCGGAGAAGAAGACGAAATAGTCCCCCGGACTATTTCTTACTTCTTCTTGCCGGCGATCGGCTTAGCCTTGCCCTTGCGAGTGCGCGCATTGGTGTGCGTGCGCTGGCCGCGAACCGGCAGGCCCTTGCGGTGACGCAGGCCGCGATAGCAGGCCAGATCCATCAGGCGCTTGATGTTCATCGCGGTTTCACGACGCAGGTCACCTTCAACGGTGAGGTCGGCGTCAATGGCTTCGCGGATCTGCAGGACTTCGGCGTCCGACAGGTCCTGAACGCGGCGACTGTGGTCGATGCCCAGCTTGTCGGCGAGGTCGACGGCGGTCTTGCGGCCGATGCCGTGGATGTAGGTGAGCGCGATGATCACGCGCTTGTTGGTCGGGATGTTAACACCCGCAATACGTGCCATGGTAATCTGTACTCCTGCTCCACGGGGCGGTTGGCGCCACCCCATCTCAAAGCGTCCGGGCCGAGCCCTAGAAGGACTTCGGCCGATTCGATAGCCCCCGAGACGCAAAAAAGACGGCCAGTGCCATGCACTGCCGCTCACCAGCGTGTCCGGGATGCGTCCGCCCCTAGCGATTCGGCGGGAAACTGTCAATTGGCAAGGGTGTTTAGGGCTGCGTTCTAGGGATAGCACACTCCTGCTCCCCCTCCCGCAAGCGTTCAAACGAGGCACGTGACTCGTTTGAAGGGGCCGGGGGGTGGGCCAGTGCAACGCCGATACTAAATCGCAATCCACCAGCCCAAAAAATGCATTTCCCGGTTGAACCCGTTCCACCCCCTCGGGCATTGAGTGGCGCATGCGCATGATCCCCGCCTCCGCCACCCTCGCCTCCCTGCTCCTCCTCCCCGCCTGCGTCGGCGCCCCAGAAGCGCCCCCGCCGCCAGCTCCGCGCCCTGCGCCCGCGCCCTCGGCAAGGCCGCCTCTACCCGTTCCCGGACCGGTCGAATGGCAATATCGTCCCGCGACGCCCGGCAACTGGAGCTACCACGCGGAAGGATCGGGATCCGTCGCCTCCTTCGCCAGTCCCGCATCCGGCACGCTGCTTTCCTTGCGATGCGATCCCGCCGCAGGCCGGATCAGTCTTCTGCGCGCGGGGGCAGGGCAGGGGAACGTCACGCTCCGCACCAGCTATGGCGCGGTCAGTTGGCCCGCCACGCCGAACGGTTCGGGAGCCCTCGCAGTCCGCGCCGCCAGCGACACAGTGCTGGATCAGATCGCCTACAGCCGGGGCCATTTCGCCGTGGAGGTGCAGGGGCTCGAAACCCTGATACTGCCCGCCTGGGCAGAGGTCGGCCGGGTCATAGAGGACTGCCGTCGCTAAAGGGTCGGTTTCCGACCGCTTGCCGTGCATCTTGTGGGGGGATCGACTGAAAAGCACCAGATCAGCTTTTCAAGCGGACGCGCCATTATGATTCGAAAAAAGAATTTTACAAGTCTTGATCATGCTTCCCGTCTGATTCACAGTCCATGTCGTGGCCAGGTCAAAAACGGTTTTCCAGGGCGGGCTGCGCGGGCTTTAACAAGCGAAAGGAGGTGATCCGATGTCTCATGGTTCAGCAGTGAGGTCGGTCAAGTCCATTCGGGAAACGCGCCGCTGAGCGACGTCATAACGTCGGTTTTTACAGACATTGAAACAGCCTCTGCCGCGACCAGTCGCGAACGGGCCTTCCTTGCCTGCAAATATAGCGCGATCAACGTTTCCGTGTGGCGGCACTTCCGGCCGCTGTGACCATGTCAATGATGGGCCGCTGGGACTTATCTACCCAGCGGCCCCTCTCATTTTTGTGGCGTAAGCGCGAACTATGACGGGCTGGCGCGCACCGATATAGGCTTAAGCGCAACCCAGTTCCCTCTCTTCTTCAGGGGAGAGGGTTAGGGAGAGGGGGCTGCGCAACGCTTAACGCGAAGCGCAACTCTCCCCTACCGCTCCACCCCTCGCACCTTCCCCCAGGTCCGCGCCGCTGTATATCCAAGATACCCCGTGCCAAACAGCGCATAGAGCGGCTCCGGCAGCGCCTCGAAATAGCCCCGCATCGCCCGGACGATCGCCGCCGCCCCCTCCGGCCACACACCCCCGATCAGCCCAACCGGCACCGACCACAGCAGCAGGGCGTACATGACATATAGAAAGGCTGGCCGCGCCCGCAGCGTCCAGCGATCGGCGCGCCGCCTCCGATTGCCCGCAGCCGTCCCGCCTCTAACCAAGTCGGTTCGCCAACCAGCCGTAGAGGAAGGCTTCGTTGGCAGGCCTGCTCTCCGCCAGCGCCAGATAACGTTCCCCTTGCAGGGCCTCGATCGCCTTCAGCAGCACCTTCTCCCCTGCCTTGCCCCGCAGCGCCATGAATGCGCGGAGCGCCGCCAACGTCTTGGCGCCGATCGTGCGGTCGACCTTCAGGTCGGGATAGTCCTTCTGATTGCGATTAAGCGCGTTGAGCGCCCGTTGCAGGAAGCCGGTCGCCGTGCCCGGCCCCATATTCACCGCGTTGTCGAACAATTCGGCGGCGATGTCCGGCGCGACCTCCGCGACAAAGGCATAGCCCGGCCGTTCCCAGTAAAGCCTTCGGTAGATCGTCTCGGCCAGCGTCCGCGGCAATTTCCGCATGTCGCCCGCATAGCCATTGGCCCGCGCGACGGCCTGGGTGATTCCGAAATTCGTAGGCCCGCCCCGATCCGCCGGATGATGGCCATAGCCCCCTTCTCGCGCGATCACCTCGTCAATCAGTGCCGAAATATCCATGAACCCGCCTCCCTCGTCGAATGAGGCAGGGTATTTATCCCATTTGGTTAGCTGTAGGACAGCAAAAATTCGCGTCTGGCGCAGAAATAGGAAAAATAGGATTTGCCGGGGCAGGAAAGGCGAACCCGCAAAAATGCGTTCTTTTCGCCATTTCCTTCATGAATTTGGTCGGGACGAGAGGATTCGAACCTCCGACCCCCACACCCCCAGTGTGATGCGCTACCAGGCTGCGCTACGTCCCGACCGGAGCGGCGGCACATAGAAGCATGTTTGAGAACATGCAAGCGTTTCGGCGCGCGCTTTTTGCCGCTTTCTTCCTTCCCTAATCATGTTGCCTCCCTATCCCGATCTGTGTTAGCCGCGCGCCTTTGATCCGCAGGCATTTGCCTGTCTGCGGCTGGACAAGAGATAAGGCGAAAGTCCCACAATGTTCATTACCCCAGCCTTTGCCCAGACCGCGGGCGAACAGTCGTCCGGTGCCTCCATGCTGGTGCAGATGGCGCCGCTCGTTCTCATCTTCGTCGTCTTCTACTTCCTGCTGATCCGTCCCCAGCAGAAGCGGATGAAAGACCATAAGGCGAAGATTGGCGCGGTTAAAAAGGGCGATCAGGTCGTGACCGGTGGGGGCCTTGTCGGCAAGGTAGCCCGCGTCGATGAATTCTACGTCGATGTCGAACTCGCGCCGGGGATGAAGGTGAAGGCGGTCAAATCGACGCTTACCGATGTCATCGACCCGGCGACCGCCAAGCCTGCGAACGACTGATCGGCCGATGCTGAACTTCTCGCGCTGGACTATCGCAGCGATCCTGCTGCCCCTGTTGATCGGCATCACCTGCGCCATCCCCAGCTTCCTGCCGGACTCTGCGGTGCAGCGGCTGCCCGGGTTCATGCAGACCCGGGTGAACCTTGGCCTTGACCTTTCCGGTGGTAGTCATCTTCTGCTCGAAGCATCGACGCAGGACGTGGCTAAGCAGCGCCTCACCAACATGGAGGAGCAGGTCCGCACCGAGCTTCGGCGCGGCAGCCCGCGCATCTCGGTCGGTGACATTTCCAGCCGCGACGGAAAGCTCAGCTTCATGGTCCGCGATCCCTCGCAGGTCGATGCTGCGGTGGAGCGTATCCGTCCGCTGACGCAGGGCGCGGGCCTCACAGGGCAGCGCGACTTCAATGTGGAGGTCGTCAACAGCTCGACGATCGTGATCACGCCGACCGAGGCGGGGATCGACAATGCGGTCAAAAGCGCGATGGAGGTGGCGACAGAGGTCATCCGCAAGCGCATCGACGAAATGGGCACGCGCGAGCCGACCATTCAGCAGCAGGGTGGCAATCGCATTGTCGTGCAGGTGCCCGGCCTCCAGAATCCGAAGGCATTGAAGGACCTGCTCGGCCAGACCGCCAAGTTGGAATTCAAGCTGGTCGATACCAGTGCCAATCCGTCGGAAGTTGCTCAGGGCCGCGCGCCGGTCGGCAGCGAAGTGCTGCCTTATCCTGGCAACCCATCCGGCGTTCCGGCGATCGCGGTCAAGCGCCAGGTCATGGTGTCCGGCGAAGACCTGACCGACGCGACGCAGGGCTACGACCAGAACAACCAGGCGATCGTCAACATCCGCTTCAATGGGTCAGGCGGGCGCAAGTTCGGCCAAGTGACGTCCCAGAATGTCAATCGGCCCTTCGCTATCATCCTGGACGGCGAGGTCCTGTCGGCGCCGAACATCAATGAACCGATCCTCGGGGGCTCCGCCCAGATCAGCGGCAATTTCACCGTTGAAAGCGCCAACCAACTTGCCATCGCCCTGCGATCGGGCAAGTTGCCCGTCGCCCTGACCGTGGTGGAAGAGCGCACCGTCGGCCCACAGCTCGGCGCCGATTCAATCCGCGCCGGATTGTTGGCTTCGGTGATCGCGGTAGCTGCGGTCGCGATCTTCATGTTCGCGAGCTACGGCCGCTTCGGCATGTATGCGAACCTCGCGGTCGCCATCAACGTGCTCGTTATCCTTGGCGTCATGGGGATGCTGGGAGCGACGCTGACGCTTCCGGGGATCGCGGGCTTCGTCCTGACCATCGGTACGGCCGTCGATGCCAACGTCCTCATATATGAGCGTATCCGCGAAGAACGGCGGCGCGGGCGCGGCGTGGTCCAGGCGATCGAGTTTGGTTACAAGGAAGCCAGCCGGACGATTTTCGAAGCGAACGTGACCCATGCGATCGCTGGCGGCATCATGCTTGCGCTGGGCTCTGGCCCGGTCAAGGGCTTCGCGATCGTGCTATTGATCGGCATCGCGACCAGCGTGTTCACCGCCGTGACCTTCACCCGCCTGCTCGCGTCTCGATGGCTTCGTGCCAAGCGCCCGACCGAGATCCACATTTAAGGGGCCGGGAGAAAACCCATGAAACTTCTTAAGCTCGTCCCCGACAATACGAACATCGGCTTCGTGAAGCTGCGCCATTGGGCGTTCGCCCTTACCGCGCTGCTGACCGTGCTCGCCGTGGGCGCGACGATCCATCGTGGCCTCAACCTTGGCGTCGATTTCGTCGGCGGCCTGATGATAGAGGCCCGGTTCCAGCAACCAGCGCAGCTCGATCGGGTTCGCACGACGATTGACCGGCTCGGCGTAGGCGATGGATCGCTGCAACAGTTCGGCGATCCCAAGACCGTACAGATCCGTCTGCCGCTACCAGAGCAGGGCGGGGCAGGCGCGGCCAATGCGATCGTGGAAAAAGCGCGCAAGGCGCTGACCGCTGAATTTCCCGGCGTTACTTTCTCCCGCTACGACACGGTGTCGGGTAAGGTGTCCGGCGAGTTGATCCAGAATGGCGTGCTGGCAGTGATGCTGGCGGTGATCGGCATCGCTATCTTTTCCTGGTTCCGCTATGAATGGCAGTTCGGCGTATCGACCTTCGTGGCGATCATGCACGACGTTCTTATGACGCTCGGCTTTTTCGCGATTACCCAGCTGGAATTCGACCTGAACATCGTCGCTGCCGTCCTCACGATCGTCGGCTACTCGATCAATGACAAGATGGTGATCGACGACCGTATCCGCGAAAACATGCGGAAATATCGCAAGATGGATATGAAGGCGCTGATCGACCTTTCCGTCAACGAAACGCTGCCTCGAACCGTGATGACGTCGCTCACGATCATGCTCGCCCTGGGCGCGCTGTTGCTGTTCGGCGGCCATGTGTTGCGTGGCTTCACCGCTGCCATGATGCTGGGCATCGTCGTAGGCACCTATTCGTCGGTATATGTTTCGTCGTCGTTGCTGATCACGCTGGGGCTCTCGCCGCAGCTGACGGAACGGAAGGCGGGCAAGCCGAACATCGCCGCGCAGGCAGAGCGCATGGGTCCGCGTGATGACGGGGCGCGGCCCTGACCGACAAGCGCACTGGTATCGAGTTCCGTCGTGATGAGACGGGGCAGGGGCCGATTGTAACCGGTTTTTCGGGCAGAGGCTTTCGCGTCAGGGATGACGTCTTTCCCGAAGGGCTGTTGCTCACCCCGGTCCGCGCATCGAAGTGGAGCGAGGCGCCCTCTTCGGAGAAGCTAACGCTTGCCTCCCTGGGTGACCTGCTGACGATCGATCCCCTGCCGGAATTTCTCTTGCTCGGCACCGGGGGAGGTTTGCGCCAGCCGCCTCGGGTTTTCGTTCGCGAACTCGAAAATATGGGCATCGGCGTGGAAGTGATGGACAGCCGTGCCGCAGCCCGCGCCTGGGGCGTGTTGCGGGCCGAAGAGCGCTGGATCGTGGCGGCCTTGCTCCCGCTTTGACGGGTGCGGCGCTCGGCCGCGCGCTATGTCATTGGCTTTTCTGGCGCCGTCTTGCGCTTTGCGCGGCATCCGCATAGTTTGGCATCAAGTTCCGCCACCTGTCGGTGTCGGCGAAGAAGAAAAGTGATCCGGCCATGGTGCAGCAAAGCCGCCCATCGCCGCAGAGTTCCGGTCCCGCCGGGGGTGTTTCGGGCAAAGCTGCCCGCTCCGGCCAGGGTAATGGGAGCACGGCTGCGGCCATACCTCCCCCGTCGAAGCAGCGGGGCTCATTGCCTCATCCACCGCGTGGCAGGCGGTCTTATGCTGCGATAGATTTGGGCACCAACAATTGCCGTTTGCTGATTGCCAAGCCATCGGCTGACGGCTTCATCGTCGTCGACGCCTTTTCTCGTATCGTGCGATTGGGTGAAGGCCTGGCTGCGACCGGACGGATCAGCGATGCCGCGATTGACCGAGCGATCGCCGCGCTTTCCGTATGCGCTGACAAGCTGCGACGAAGGCACGTGACGTTGGCGCGATCCGTCGCAACCGAGGCATGCCGCCGCGCTGTCAACGGCGCGGAGTTCATCCAGCGCGTCTATCGCGAGACGGGGATCGCTCTCGACATCATCAGTGCGCAAGAAGAGGCGCGGCTTGCCGTCATGGGCTGTCACGCGCTGCTGGAGCCTGGCGACGGTCCTGCATTGATCTTCGACATAGGCGGCGGATCGACCGAACTGGTGCTCGTCGATGCAAACCGGGCGGGCGCGCCGCACATCGTGGATTGGGTCAGCGCGCCATGGGGCGTGGTGTCGCTCACCGAAAGCGAGTTGTTCGATCATGCCGATCAGAATGAGCGTCTGGCTGCCTACGGCCGAATGCGTTCGCGTGTGGCGGATGCCTTTGCGCCACTCGCCCGTCGCTTGCCGCGACAAACTTCCTCGATACGTTTGCTGGGTACATCGGGCACGGTGACGACACTCGCCAGCGTGCATCTCAATCTGCCGCGCTACGATCGGCAGGCGATCGATGGGCTGATTGTACCTTCGACATCGATGCGGTCGATTTCCGGCAGGCTGTCCACCATGTCGTTGGCCGAACGGCAAAAATTACCCTGTATTGGTTCTGAGCGAGCTGATCTGGTAGTGGCCGGATGCGCCATCCTGGAATCCATCCTGGACATCTGGCCCGCCGAGCGGTTGGGCGTGGCTGATCGCGGCATTCGCGAGGGTATATTGCGCGGCCTTATGGATCGCGATGGAGCAATGATGTGAGAGGCGCGGGCGCCGGCAAGGTTCGGGTCAAATCGGCAAAAGGGCGGACGGCGCAATCCACCCGCTGGCTGGAGCGGCAGCTGAACGACCCCTATGTTCGCAAGGCAAAGGCGGAGGGGTGGAGAAGTCGGGCCGCCTTCAAGCTGATCGAACTGGATGAGAAGTTCCATTTCGTGAAGGGTTCACGCGCCGTCGTCGATCTGGGCGTCGCGCCCGGTGGCTGGGCTCAGGTGGTACGCAAGCTGTCGCCCAAGGCGAAGGTCGTGGGGATAGATTTGCTCCCGACCGACCCCATCCCCGGCGTCACGCTGTTCCAGATGGATTTCATGGATGACAAGGCGCCCGCTGCTCTCGCCGAAGCTCTGGGCGATGCGCCTGATCTTGTGATTTCCGACATGGCCGCGAACACAGTTGGCCATCCGCAGACCGATCACCTGCGCACCATGGCATTGGTCGAGGCAGCGGCCTGGTTTGCAGTGGAAAATCTGCGCAAAGGTGGAACGTTCGTGGCCAAGGTGTTCGCGGGCGGTACTGACGCCGATCTGCTTGCGGTGTTGAAAAAGCATTTTACGACGATCAAGCACGCGAAGCCGCCCGCCAGCCGCAAAGGCAGCGTGGAATGGTATGTCGTGGCGCAGGGTTTCAAGGGACGGCCCGACGAACAGGGCTGACGCAGCCACGCGCAGCGTTTTTCAGAAAATGGGGGCACATTGGTTTCGACGGTATCGACGGTCGCCTATCTCGGGCTGGACGCGCGCAGCGTGGAGGTGCAGTGCCAGCTCGTTCCGGGCCTCCCCAACTTCATCCTTGTCGGCTTGCCGGACAAGGCCGTGGCGGAAAGCCGTGAGCGGGTGCGCAATGCCGTCGCCGCGATCGGCCTGTCCCTTCCGCCCAAGCGAATCACGGTAAATCTTTCACCTGCGGACCTCCCGAAGGAAGGATCGCATTTCGATCTCCCCATTGCACTTGCGCTGCTCGGCGCGATGGGGGTGATCGATGCTGAGACTCTATCGGGCTATGTCGTCGTGGGAGAATTGGGGCTTGATGGCCGCATCGCTTCCACCCCCGGTGTGCTGCTCGCCGCATTGCATGCTGGCGAAAAGGAGTTGGGCCTCATCTGCCCGGTCGCTCAGGGTCCGGAAGCGGCCTGGGCTGGTCAGGTGGAGGTCATCGCCGCCCCCGATCTGCTGAGTCTGCTTAATCACTTCAAGGGCAATGCCGCGCTTTCCCCGCCACAGCCGGGCGTCGTCGAGGTTCCGCATCGTACGGCAGATCTGCGCCAGGTGAAGGGGCAGGAAACGGCAAAGCGCGCGCTGGAGATTGCCGCCGCCGGAGGCCATAATCTATTGATGGTGGGACCACCGGGCGCAGGCAAGTCGCTGATGGCAAGTTGCCTGCCCGGTATCCTGCCGCAACTCACCCCGGCCGAAGCGCTGGAAACGTCCATGGTGGCAAGCGTCGCAGGCTCACTGGAAGGCGGCCGCATCAGCCGCGCACGGCCGTTTCGCACTCCACACCATAGCGCATCGATGGCGGCGTTGGTCGGCGGCGGGCACAAGGCGCGGCCGGGTGAGGTCAGCATGGCGCACCTTGGCGTCCTCTTCCTCGACGAGCTGCCCGAGTTCCAGCGCACTGTACTCGACTCGCTGCGTCAGCCGCTGGAAACAGGCGAGGTTACGGTTGCTCGCGCCAACGCCCATGTCACTTTCCCGGCGCGGGTCCAGCTCGTCGCCGCAATGAATCCTTGTCGCTGCGGCCATCTTGCCGATCCAGCCCTTGCCTGCTCACGGGCGCCGCGCTGTGCCGCGGATTATCAGGCCAAGGTTTCGGGACCACTGCTTGATCGTATCGATCTGCATGTCGAGGTTCAGGCCGTGACGGCGGCAGATCTCGTCCTGCCTCCTCCAACTGAAGGTTCGGCGGAAGTAGCAGGCAGGGTGGCGGCCGCGCGCGACCGTCAGACGCAGCGCTATGCCGGAACCCGCGTGCGAACCAATGCGGAAGTCGATGGAGAGCAGCTTGAGGAAGTTGCCGGTCCTGATGCCGCTGGGCGGGAACTGCTGGCGCAGGCGGCTGCGGCGATGAAGCTCTCTGCCCGGGGCTATACCCGGGTATTGCGCGTAGCCCGGACGATCGCCGACCTTTCTGGCGCGGAACAGGTCGGCCGCGTACATATAGCCGAAGCGCTCAGCTACAGGCGGCGGGCGCCAGTCAACTGACGCGAAAAGTCTCGGCGAGTATGATGCTTGTGGGTGAACCGCCGGACTATCGACCGTTGAAGTCGCAAAGCTTCAGCCGCGGCTTCGGATATCAGCGTTCCGAGCAGCGGCGACTTGTTGGACGTTTCGGGCGGCTTCCAGGAAAGGTCGCGGATTGACGGGCTCCCCCTTCAAGCGCACTTCGAAATGGAGGTGGTCACCCGTTGAACGGCCGGTTGAACCCATACGCGCGATCTGATGTCCACGGAGCACCTGTTGCCCAACACGGGCATTGAAACCGGACAGATGGGCATATCGCGTCATCAAGCCGTTACCATGGGTGATCTCCACCACATTGCCATAGCCGCTCCGCTGACCAACGAAGCTGACACTGCCTGTCGCGGCGGCCAATATGGGTTCGCCGTGACGGCCGGGAAAGTCGATACCCGCATGGAATGCGGCATGGCCATTGAACGGATCGCGGCGATAGCCATAGGAACTGGATTGCATCGGGGCCATCGTCGGGAGGCCAGATGGAATGGTCTTCAGACTGGTCTCCAGAGATTCCATCCGGGCAAGAGCATCAGAAAGACGTTCGAATTCCTGGGGCATCGGCCTCTGCCCATCAGGCCAGGGCACGAAGGGACCGCCTTGCGCCCGGGGAGCGGCACGCGCCAATAGGTCGGGATTAAGACCCAGGCGGCGAATTGCATGCGCCGTTTCGTCCGCCCGGCGCTTGACCGCATGAGTAAGAAGCGCCGCGAACCGGCGCTGTCTCGCGTCAATCGCTCCCAGAGGATGAATGTCTTGAGTGGCACTGATGCGCACCTTTGATGAATCGGCCCCGCCTTGCGTGGAAGCTTGTCCGGACAGGTTTTTCAGTGCCACGCCAGCTTGGGAAGCGTCCTCGCCAAAATGAGTGTGATAAAGATCGTCCATGAAGTCTTGCCGCGCTTCCAGGTCGCGCGCACGTTGTTCAATGGATTTCTTGTACTCAGCTATCGCCCTGGTTTTCGCATTGATCGCGGCGCTTTCCCTCTCCATTTCAGACCGATTCCAGGAAAGCGACAGAGCCAGCGTGGCCGCGCCGATAATCAGCGCTGCGGATAGGAGAAGCGTCGATATCTGGGTGCGGCTCGAGATGCGGACACGCTGCAGCTTTCCGCCAGACTGGAAGAGGAATTGCCGCTCCGGGCACAAAGCGGCAATCCTCGCCCATAGGCTGAAAATGCCCAATCTACACCGCTGCAACAATGACGACCCCGTGCTCAATTCTTAGAGAATCGGCCCGTTAGCAAAGGGACGAACAGCACGCGAATCCGCCAAGGCAGACTCGTGATGAGTCGAAATCAGATCGGGGCGAAACGTGCTTCGGCCGTTCCGGTTCCTGACAAAAAGTAAAATTATGCCTCGGTGGGACGAGCTGCGACATGCAGCCCCAGTAGCGCGGGAACTTCGCTAGCCGGGACAGCTGCCCCGAAATGAAAGCCCTGCGCATAATGGCATCCACCAGCACGCAGATAATCAATCTGATGAACATTCTCGACGCCCTCGGCGACCGTTCGAATGCCAAGGCTGTAGGCAAGGTTCAGCAATGTTCGCACAATGGCGGCGTCATCCGGATCGGTTTCCAGGTCCCGGACGAAACGCTGATCTATCTTGATGATATCTATTGGAAACTGCTTCAGATGCGAGAGTGACGCATAGCCGGTGCCGAAATCATCCAGCGCGATGGACAGGCCCGCAGTACTCAATTGATGAAGACTGCGTTCCACGACCTCCGCATTCCGGCCAAGAAAAACCGACTCCGTCACCTCCAATTCGATCCTTGCAATGGATACCCCCGTCGCGGCGAGTCGGGAGAGCAAACGATTAGGGAAGCTGCCATCGTGAAGCTCAACCCCTGGCACATTGATGGCGACATGACCGAAATCCAGTCCCTGATCCTGCCAGCGTCGACAGTCGGCCAGAATCCGATCCAGCATCCGCTCGTTGATTGTCCGGCCTAGCTCGGAATGTTCGAACGCAGCGGCAATCTCGGACGGCATGATGATTGAGCCGTCAGTACGAACGCATCTCAGCAGCGCCTCGAAGCCGATGATGGCGCCCGTCGATAGATCGATCTTGGGCTGATACCAGGGGACGGGTGGGGCATGGACCAAGGCGTGGCGTGCGCGATCCAGCATTCGGGCTTCTTGCTGCCAGCGTTCGAGCAGCGAGGGCTCGAACAGGCACGCGCGACCTCGTCCGCCATTTTTCGCTTCATACAGGGCGATGTCTGCGAATTTTATAAGGTCCGCAATGTCCCCGGCATGTTCTGGAAAAAGTGCGACACCCATGCTGACACGGCAATCAACGTCACGAGGGCCGTAGGCGAGTGGCTGATGAAGTTGAGCCATCATGCGCGCCAGGATCGCTTCCAGATCCGGTCCATTGCGCAGACGCGTCAACAGAATGGCAAATTCGTCGCCGCCCATGCGCGCAACCAGATCTCCCGGCCGCACTGCGCGCCGCAGGCGTTCGGCTACAGCGCAAAGGAGCGCATCGCCGACCGCATGCCCGGCGCTGTCGTTGATTCGTTTGAACTCATCGACATCGATCAGCACAACGGCCATCTGCCCGCCCGCATGGCCTGTCGCACTTGCCGCCTGCGTCAGCGTCGCCATGAAATGCGAGCGGTTTGCCAAGCCTGTCAGCGCGTCGGTCATGGCAAGATGGGCAAGATGCCGCTCGGCATCCTTCCGGTCGGTAATATCAACGATACTGGAAAGGATGCAGTCTTCGTCGTCTATCTGAATCGGGCGCGTCGCGAGCAACACATCGTGGACCACCGCATCTTTTCCGACGATCCGGCATTCCTGATTGTTGAGCGCATCTCCGCTTGCGATCTGGTCCCGCAGGCTTGCCTGCGCGGCGGAGCCCTCGCCAAGCAGGTGAACGCGCGAAATGTCGCCGTCTGATCCGAAGGCCTGAGCAGCAGCATCGTTGAAGCGGATTACTGTGCCGTCCTGACGCGTGACCAGCAGCGGGATTGGCACGCTCATGAACATGCGCTCTAGCGTTTCGCTGTTGCGCGCCAACGCGGCTCGAGCCGTACCGGCGGCCTGGCTCGCTATCCACTCGAGGCGCTGGAGGCGGTTTGTCCGCATGATCGTGATCCACATGCCGCAATGAAGGATCAGCACGGCCATGATCATGCCGGGGGCGGTGGGGGATAAGGGCGCAGGCGCCAGATAGCCGATGAGTAGCGCAACTCCACATCCCAGCCCGCCGCCGAAATTGCCCCGGAAGCTGGTAGGCACGCCAAGGTAAAAGATCAGCGGCAGCATGACGAGCACGAAAATCGCGATATCACTGCGGGAACTGACCAGGAATGCCACACCGATTGCGGTTACGATCTGCCAGGCCAAGCAGAGCCGCTCGACCTTCTGGAAGGACTCCAGCTTCCGGCTGAAATACAGGCATCCAAGTGACCATAGCACCACAATGAGGCGCGCCGGTACTGCGATCCAGAAATGGGGCGTGTCGAAAAAGCGCCAATCACTCAGCAGGAAAAGCGCATTCAGGGCGACCGAGCAGAGGAAGACTATACGGGCGTGCCGACGCGACTCGGTGAGGCGCTCCGCTTGAAAAGCGGCTTCCTGTGTCCGGCTGAGAAACTCACCCGTGAAGAGAGAAAGATGGGTCACGGCCAATCCACGTCGGCGCACCCGGTGGCGCCACTGGAAATCAATAGAATAATGTCGGTTATCAATCTGCTAATGAAGGCTTCACCATCTTGGAACGAAACCGAAACGAGGTGGCGCGCCGCCGTTCTTGACCGGATTACCCTGCCTCGCTATAGGCGCGCCTGCCCAGCGGCGATCCACTTGGAAAGATTCGGTCTTTCTGGTCGGTGACATGCCAGGCGACATAGAGCTGAACATTGCCGGTGCTCTTGCGGCTCCAGGCGGGTTTCCCGCCGGGGCCTTTGCTGTTTGGAAGGTCATCCTTTTCAGGCCGTGAAGAACGCGGGAATGCTTGCGGTAAAGTAACTGAAAAGGTGAAGGGCTTCATGCCAACAATCAACCAGCTGGTCCGCAAGGGCCGCGAACTGCAGAAGACCAAGTCGAAGGTCCCTGCAATGGAAGCGAACCCGCAAAAGCGCGGCGTTTGCACCCGTGTTTACACGACGACCCCGAAGAAGCCGAACTCGGCTCTCCGTAAGGTGGCGAAAGTGCGTCTGGTCAACCAGCGCGAAGTCATCACCTACATTCCGGGTGAAGGTCACAACCTTCAGGAGCACAGCGTTGTGCTGATCCGTGGCGGCCGCGTACGCGACCTTCCCGGTGTGCGCTATCACGTGCTGCGCGGCGTTCTGGATACCCAGGGCGTCAAGGACCGTAAGCAGAGCCGTTCGAAGTACGGCGCGAAGCGTCCGAAGTAAGGGAGACTAGAATATGTCACGTCGTCGTCGCCCCGAAAAGCGCGTTATCCTCCCCGATCCCAAATTCGGTGATATCGTGCTGTCGAAGTTCATGAACAGCATCATGCAGGACGGCAAGAAGGCCGTCGCCGAGTCCATCGTTTACGGTGCGCTCGAAACTGTCGAAGCGAAGTCCAAGAAGGACCCGATCGGCATGTTCCATGACGCGCTGAACAATGTGAAGCCCGGCATCGAAGTCCGCAGCCGCCGCGTCGGCGGTGCGACCTACCAGGTCCCCGTCGAAGTGCGCCCCGAGCGCGCCCAGGCGCTGGCGATCCGCTGGTTGATCACCGCGTCGCGCAACCGCAGCGAAACCACCATGGCCGCGCGCCTGTCGGGTGAGCTGCTGGACGCTGCCAACAACCGCGGCAATGCCGTCAAGAAGCGCGAAGACACGCACCGCATGGCGGAAGCGAACCGCGCCTTCTCGCACTACCGCTGGTAAAAGAAGGCGGGCGCTTTGGCACCCGCTTTTTCTATCTGGTTTTGAATATCGGTCCGTTCGCCGTGGGGCTACCCATGGCGGACGGATTGGTTTAGGGGCCAGCCGCAAGACTCACTCACTCACCGCCGGTGCGCCGGCAACGGAGAAGCATCATGGCCCGCAGCCATCCGCTCGAACGCTATCGCAATTTCGGTATCATGGCGCATATCGACGCCGGCAAGACCACCACGACCGAGCGTATCCTTTATTACACCGGCAAGTCCTACAAGATCGGCGAAGTCCATGACGGCGCCGCCACCATGGACTGGATGGAGCAGGAGCAGGAGCGTGGTATCACCATCACGTCTGCGGCCACCACTTGTGTGTGGAAGGCCGAAGAGGGCAAGGGTCCTGAGCATCGCCTGAACATCATCGACACCCCCGGCCACGTCGACTTCACCATCGAAGTTGAACGTTCGCTGCGCGTGCTCGACGGTGCGGTCGCCGCGTTCGACGGCGTTGCTGGCGTTGAGCCGCAGTCGGAAACCGTGTGGCGCCAGGCCGACAAGTATCGCGTGCCGCGCATGTGCTTCATCAACAAGCTCGACCGTACCGGCGCCAACTTCTATTATTGCGTGCAGACGATCATTGATCGCCTGGGCGCTACCCCGGCTGTACTCTATCTGCCCATCGGCGCGGAATCGGAGTTCAGGGGGCTGGTCGACTTGGTCGAGAATCGCGCGATCATCTGGAAGGATGAAAATCTGGGCGCAGAATTCTCCTATGAAGAGATTCCCGCCGACCTCGCCGACAAGGCTGCCGAATATCGCGAGAAGCTGATCGAGCTTGCCGTCGAGCAGGACGATGCCGCGATGGAAGCTTATCTGGAAGGTAACCTCCCGGACGTTGCGACCCTGAAGGCGCTGATCCGCAAGGGCACGCTGGGCCAGGCGTTTACCCCGGTGCTGTGCGGCTCGGCGTTCAAGAACAAGGGCGTTCAGCCGTTGCTCGACGCGGTCGTCGACTATCTGCCTTCGCCGCTCGACATTGAGGACGTGCAGGGCATCAACCCCGCGAACGATCAGCCCGACAGCCGTGCAACCGCTGACGACGCGCCTTTCTCGGGCCTAGCGTTCAAGATCATGAACGACCCGTTCGTCGGCTCGCTCACCTTCCTGCGCGTCTATTCGGGCACCCTGACCAAGGGCACCTATCTGAACTCGGTCAAGGACAAGAAGGAAAAGATCGGCCGCATGCTGCTGATGCATGCCAACAGCCGTGAGGATATCGACACCGCCTATGCGGGCGACATCGTTGCGCTGGCCGGCATGAAGGAAACCACCACCGGTGATACGCTGTGCGCCGAGCGTCAGCCGATCATTCTGGAGCGGATGGAATTCCCCGAGCCGGTCATCGAACTTTCGGTGGAACCCAAGACCAAGGCTGACCAGGAAAAGATGGGCGTCGCGCTCAACCGTCTGGCTGCTGAGGATCCGTCCTTCCGCGTCACGACCGATCACGAATCGGGTCAGACGATCATCAAGGGCATGGGCGAACTTCACCTCGAAATCCTGGTCGACCGCATGAAGCGCGAATTCAAGGTCGAGGCGAATGTTGGCGCGCCGCAGGTGGCCTATCGCGAATATCTCAAGAAGCCGGTCGACATCGACTACACCCACAAGAAGCAATCGGGTGGTACGGGTCAGTTCGGCCGCGTGAAGGTGAAGTTGACCCCGGGCGAGCGCGGCGCGGGGATCCAGTTCAAGGATGAGATCAAGGGCGGTAACATTCCCAAGGAATATATTCCCGCTATTGAAAAGGGCTTCCGTGAGACGGCGGCAACCGGTTCGCTGATCGGCTTCCCGATTATCGATTTCGACATCGTGCTTTATGATGGCGCGTACCATGACGTCGACTCGTCGGCGCTGGCGTTCGAAATCTGTGCTCGCGGAGCAATGCGCGAAGCGGCGCAGAAGTCGGGCATCACGCTGCTCGAACCGGTCATGAAGGTCGAAGTCGTAACCCCGGAAGAATATCTGGGCGATGTCATCGGCGACATGAACAGCCGTCGTGGTCAGATTCAAGGCACCGACACGCGCGGCAATGCCCAGGTGGTCGAAGCCATGGTGCCGCTGGCCAACATGTTCGGCTATGTGAACTCGCTGCGTTCCTTCACTCAGGGCCGCGCGAACTACTCGATGATCTTCTCCCACTATGACGAAGTGCCGCAGAACGTGGCGGACGAAGTCAAGGCGAAGATGGCCTGATGATTTTCCTTAATCGGGCCGTGCAAACGGCTCGGTTAGGGGCTGGTAATCTGTGAATTTGCTGCTATGGACGCGCCTTCGCGAGGCGCGGCCGAGCGGTCAGACCAAAGCTGATTTTGATTAGAAGGTAGGAAAAAATGGCTAAGGCTAAGTTTGAGCGGAACAAGCCGCACTGCAACATCGGCACCATCGGTCACGTTGACCATGGCAAGACCTCGCTGACCGCGGCGATCACCAAGGTGCTGGCTGAAACCGGCGGCGCGACCTTCGTTGACTACGCGAACATCGATAAGGCTCCCGAAGAGCGCGAGCGCGGCATCACCATTTCGACGGCGCACGTTGAATATGAGACCGAAGCCCGTCACTACGCGCACGTCGACTGCCCGGGTCACGCTGACTACGTCAAGAACATGATCACCGGTGCTGCTCAGATGGACGGCGCGATCCTCGTCGTTTCGGCCACCGACGGCCCGATGCCGCAGACCCGTGAGCACATCCTGCTCGCCAAGCAGGTTGGCGTTCCCCAGCTCGTCGTGTTCATGAACAAGGTCGACCTGGTCGACGATCCGGAAATCCTCGAGCTGGTCGAGCTGGAAATCCGCGAGCTGCTGAGCTCGTATGATTTCGACGGCGACAACATCCCTGTCATCCCCGGTTCGGCGGTCAAGGCTCTTGATGGTTCGAACGACGAGATTGGCAAGAACGCTGTTCTCAAGCTGATGGAAGCTGTTGACAGCTTCATTCCGCAGCCTGAGCGTCCGATCGACAAGCCCTTCCTGATGCCGATCGAAGACGTGTTCTCGATCTCGGGTCGTGGTACCGTTGTGACCGGTCGCGTCGAAACCGGCATCGTCAAGGTTGGCGAAGAAGTCGAGATCGTCGGCATCAAGGACACCCGCAAGACCACCGTCACCGGCGTTGAAATGTTCCGCAAGCTGCTGGACGAAGGTCGCGCTGGCGACAACATCGGTGCACTGGTTCGTGGCGTCGGCCGTGAAGACGTTGAGCGTGGTCAGGTTCTGGCCAAGCCCGGTTCGGTTACGCCGCACACCGAGTTCGACGCTGAAGTGTACGTTCTGTCGAAGGAAGAAGGCGGCCGTCACACCCCGTTCTTCGCGAACTATCGTCCGCAGTTCTACTTCCGCACCACGGACGTCACCGGCGAAGTCATCCTCCCCGAGGGCACTGAGATGGTCATGCCCGGCGACAATGTGAAGCTGAACATCAAGCTCATCGCCCCTATCGCGATGGACTCGGGTCTGCGCTTCGCCATCCGTGAAGGCGGCCGCACCGTCGGCGCCGGGGTTGTCGGCACGATCTCGAAGTAATATAGGACCGCAGCGGCGCGAATCGCCTGATTCGCGCCGCTCGGAATTTCTACCGCCCCGGATCGCCTTTCTCCGGCTCGACTGAGCTAGAAGGGCCGGAAACGGGGCGGATATTTTTTGGTGGTGCATTCTCACAAGTCATCGGCTGCTCCAGCTGATTTCTGAAAATGCTCCAGGTTTTTGGCTCTTTCGCATCGGTACAGGAACAATGGACAGCAACATCCGCATTCGCCTCAAGGCGTTCGATCACCGCGTGCTTGATCAGGCGACCGGCGACATCGCCGAAACCGCCCGCCGCACCGGCGCCCTTATTCGCGGTCCGATTCCCCTTCCGACGCGCATCGAAAAGTTCACGGTCAACCGTGGTCCGCACATCGACAAGAAGTCACGCGAGCAGTTCGAGGTCCGCACCTACAAGCGTATGCTTGACATTGTGCAGCCGACGCCGCAGACGGTCGACGCGCTGATGAAGCTGGACTTGGCTGCCGGCGTGAACGTGGAAATCAAGCTGGCTTAAGCTGGCAAGTCCCTGCTTTTCCGCAAGGATGGCAGGGTATCGGGCATTCCGGGAGACCGGAAGCTCAAACGACACAAGGGATACCGCACGGCCTCTCCGGTAAACTGGAAATGGCTCGTGGTCCTGGTCCCCCGTCGCTGTTCCCGAGTAGGGAGTGGCAACCAACCCGGACGGGGTGATTGTTATTTGGGTTGGCCGCGAAGGAGGGATCCTGAGCGGTTTTTTCGTTGGATACGCCCGCTGCTAAGGCGGGCCTCTATGGGAGTAATCAGTGATGCGCACAGGCGTGATCGCTAAGAAAGTCGGGATGACCCGTCTGTTCCAGGAGGACGGACGGCATGTACCGGTTACGGTTCTGGCCCTTGAGGGCAATCAGGTCGTGGCTCGCAAGGAAGTTGATCGTGACGGTTATGTCGCGGTTCAGCTTGGTGCGGGCGTCGCGAAGGTCAAGAATGTCGCCAAGCCGCAGCGCGGTCACTTCGCCAAGGCGGAAGTGGAGCCGAAGGCGCGCCTGGTCGAATTCCGTGTCGCCGAGGACGCGCTCCTCGATGTCGGCGCCGAGATCGCGGCCGATCACTTCATCGCCGGCCAACTGGTCGATGTTGCCGGTCACACCCAGGGTAAGGGTTTCGCCGGCGCCATGAAGCGCTGGGGCTTCGGCGGTATGCGCGCCACCCACGGCGTGTCGATCAGTCACCGTGCCCATGGTTCGACCGGTAACCGTCAGGATCCGGGCCGCGTCTTCAAGAACAAGAAGATGGCAGGTCATATGGGCGACCGTGAGCGGACCCAGCAGAACCTCGAAATCGTGCGCACCGATGTCGAGCGCGGCCTTCTCTTCGTGAAGGGCAGCGTTCCGGGCGCGAAGGGGACCTGGCTCACCGTCAGTGACGCTGTCAAGGTCGCCCGCCCGGCGGACGCACCCTATCCCGCCAGCCTGAAGCAGGCTGCGAACAGCAATAGCGCTCCGGCGAACACCCCGGCTGAAGAAGCTGCGGCTCCCGAAGTCACCGAAGGCCAGGAGGGCTAAACCATGAAGGTCAATGTACAGACCCTCGACGCGCAGACTGCTGGCGAACTGGAGCTCAGCGATGCCGTGTTCGGCCTCGAGCCTCGCGCCGACATCCTGCACCGCGTCGTCACCTGGCAGCTCGAAAAGCGTCGCGGCACTGCCCGCGGCACGCGCGAGCGTAGCGACGTTGCCCGCACCGGCAAGAAGTTCGGCCGCCAGAAGGGTGGCGGCACCGCCCGTCACGGCGATCGCCGCGCACCGGTGTTCATCGGCGGTGGTAAGGCTCACGGTGCCCGCGTCCGCGACTTCAATCCCTCGCTGAACAAGAAGGTTCGTGCGCTGGGCCTGAAGATGGCGCTGTCGTCGAAGATCAAGAGCGGATCGCTCACCATCATCGACAGCCTCGACGTCAAGGACGGCAAGACCCGCGAGTTGGTCGCCAGCCTCGCCAAGCTGAACCTCACCAAGGCGCTGTTCATCGACGGTGACGCCGTGAACATCAGCTTCGCCAAGGCTTCGGCTAACATCATCGGCGTGAACCTGCTGCCCGCTGTGGGCGCCAACGTTTACGACATCCTGAAGGCCGACTCGCTGGTGCTGACCCGCGCCGCGGTCGAAAAGCTGGAGGCGCGTTTCAATGGCTAAGAAAGAAGCTGCGAAGGTCGACAACCGTCATTATGACGTCGTTGTCGCCCCGGTCATCACCGAGAAGTCGACGCTTCTCTCCGAGAATAACGCCGTGGTCTTCAAGGTCGCCAATGATGCGACCAAGCCGGAGATCAAGGCGGCCGTCGAGGCTCTCTGGGGCGTGACCGTCAAGAGCGTGAACACGCTGGTCGCCAAGGGCAAGACGAAGAAGTGGAAGGGCAAGCCCTACACTCGTTCGGACGTGAAGAAGGCGATCGTTCGTCTGGCTGACGGCCAGTCGATCGACATCACCGAAGGAGTGCGCTGATCATGGCGCTTAAGAGCTACAACCCGACCAGCCCCGCGCAGCGTGGCCTGATCCTGGTCGACAAGTCCAGCCTGCACAAGGGCAAGCCCGTCAAGGCGCTGACCGAAGGCAAGCGCAAGACTGGTGGCCGTAACAACAAGGGCCATGTGACCTCGCGCGGTATCGGCGGCGGTCACAAGCAGCGCTATCGCATCATCGACTTCAAGCGCCGCTTGTGGGATGTTGAAGGTACGGTCGAGCGTCTGGAATATGACCCCAATCGCACAGCCTTCATCGCTCTGGTGAACTATCCCGATGGCACCCAGGCCTACATCCTGGCACCGCAGCGGCTTGCGCCGGGTGACAAGGTCATCGCGGGCAAGAAGACCGACGTGAAGCCGGGCAATGCGATGGAACTGGGTCAGATGCCGGTTGGCACGATCATCCACAACATCGAGATGAAGCCGGGCAAGGGCGGTCAGCTTTGCCGGTCGGCGGGCACCTACGCCCAGCTGGTCGGCCGCGATCGCGGCATGGTGATGGTCCGCCTGTCCTCGGGCGAGCAGCGCTACATCCGTTCCGATTGCATGGGCACCATCGGCGCCGTGTCCAACCCGGACAATGGAAACACCAACCTCGCCAAGGCAGGCCGCAACCGTTGGAACGGTATCCGTCCTCTGACGCGCGGTGTGGCGAAGAACCCGGTCGATCACCCCCATGGCGGTGGTGAAGGCCGGACCTCGGGCGGCCGTCATCCGGTTACTCCCTGGGGCAAGCCGACCAAGGGTGCGCGCACCCGCCACAACAAGGCAACGGACAAGTTCATCATCCGTAGCCGCCACGCGAAGAAGAAGAGGTAAGCGAGATGGCTCGTTCCGTCTGGAAAGGTCCTTTCGTGGACCTCAGCCTTCTGAAGAAGGCGGAAGTGGCGCAGGACGCCGGTGGCCGTTCGGGTCCGATCAAGACCTGGTCGCGCCGTTCCACCATCCTGCCGCAGTTCGTTGGCCTGACGTTCAACGTCTATAACGGCCGCAAGCATGTGCCGGTCTCGGTGAACGAGGATATGGTGGGTCACAAGCTGGGCGAATTCGCTCCGACCCGCTACTTCCCCGGCCACGCTGCCGACAAGAAGGGCAAGCGCTAATGAGCAAGGAAAAGGCTCCCCGTCGCGTCGCCGACAATGAGGCGCTGGCCGTTGGCACGCAGATCCGTGGTTCGGCCCAGAAGCTGAACCTGGTCGCCACGCTCATCCGCGGCCGTAAGGTCGAAGAGGCGTTGAACATCCTTGCCTTCTCGAAAAAGGCGATGGCTGTCGACGTGCGCAAGGTGTTGGCTTCGGCCATCGCCAATGCGGAAAACAATCACAATCTGGACGTCGACTCGCTGGTCGTCGCGGAAGCATCGGTGGGCAAGAGCTTCACCCTGAAGCGCTTCCACGCCCGCGGCCGCGGCAAGTCGACCCGGATCCTGAAGCCCTTCAGCCGCGTGCGCATCGTCGTTCGTGAAGCAGCTGAAGAAGCGGAGGCGTAAGACTATGGGTCACAAGAGCAATCCGATCGGTCTGCGCCTGCAGATCAACCGCACCTGGGATAGCCGTTGGTACGCGGAAGGCGCCGACTATGGTCGCCTGCTGCTGGAGGATCTCAAGATCCGCCAGTATATCATGAAGAACCTGCCGCAAGCCGCGATCTCCAAGGTCGTGATCGAGCGTCCGGCTAAGCTGTGCCGCGTGTCGGTATATGCTGCTCGTCCCGGTGTGATCATCGGTAAGAAGGGTGCGGACATTGAGAAGCTGCGCAAGAAGCTGGGCAGCCTGACTTCTTCGGACGTCAGCCTGAACATTGTCGAGATCCGCAAGCCGGAAGTAGACTCCAAGCTCGTGGCACAGGGCATTGCCGACCAGCTGGAGCGTCGCGTGGCGTTCCGCCGTGCGATGAAGCGCGCGGTGCAGTCCGCCCTGCGTCTCGGCGCGGAAGGGATCAAGATCACTTGCGGCGGCCGTCTGGGCGGCGCGGAGATCGCACGTGTGGAATGGTATCGCGAAGGCCGCGTTCCGCTGCACACGCTCCGTGCGAACGTCGACTATGCTGAAGCCACGGCGCACACCGCCTATGGCGTTTGCGGCATCAAGGTCTGGATCTTCAAGGGCGAAATCCTTGGTCATGATCCGATGGCTACCGACCGGCTGATGCTGGAGGCTCAGACCTCCGGCGTACGCCCGGCGCGCTGAGAATAAGGTAGGTATAGCGTCATGCTGCAACCGAAAAAAATGAAGTTCCGCAAGACCTTCAAGGGCCGGATCAAGGGCGACGCCAAGGGCGGTTCGGACCTGAACTTCGGCTCCTATGGCCTGAAGGCTCTGGAACCCGAGCGCGTTACCGCGCGTCAGATCGAAGCGGCCCGCCGCGCGATCACCCGGCACATCCGCCGCCAGGGTCGTCTGTGGATCCGCGTGTTCCCCGACGTTCCGGTGTCGAAGAAGCCTGCCGAAGTCCGTCAGGGTAAGGGCAAGGGTTCGGTCGAATATTGGGCGGCTCGCGTCAAGCCAGGTCGGATCCTTTTCGAACTCGACGGCGTTCCTGGCCCGCTCGCAGCAGAGGCATTCTCGCGCGCCGCGATGAAGCTGCCCATCAAGACCAAGGTCGTTGCCCGCCTCGGCGACACCTCGCACCTGGAGGGCTAAGCCGTGGCCAACGTTGCCGACCTCAAGACCAAGACGGACGACGAACTGTCGACCGAACTCAACAACCTGAAGCGCGAGCAGTTCAACCTGCGTTTCCAGGCGGCCACCAACCAGCTGGAAAAGCCCAGCCGCGTGAAGGAAGTCCGCCGTTCGATCGCGCAGATCAAGACCCTGCAGACGGAGCGTAACAGCTCCGTCGCGAAGTAAAGGAAACACACGATGCCCAAGCGCGTGCTGACGGGAACGGTGGTTTCCGACAAGACCGACAAGACGGTGGTGGTTCGCGTAGAGCGCAAGGTTAAGCATGCGCTCTATGGCAAGATCATCCGCCGATCGAAGAAGTACCATGCCCATGACGAGGGCAATGTTTACAAGGAAGGCGAAACGGTCCGCATTGAAGAGACCGCTCCGATTTCCAAGCTCAAGACCTGGAAGGTCATCGAGCGCGTGGACACCCACAAGTCGCCCGAAACGGCGGCCTGAGGTTAGTCACCGGCCTTAAGGGTCGAAATTTCGGACGCGGGGCTGGCCTTTTCTTGTCGGAGAGGTTACAGGCCCGCGCTTCGTGTTTCGAATCTTCCGGTCGAAACCCGAATTCGGAACCGCCGGGACAGTCTCGGTAGGCCAGACAAGAAGGAACCGGATCAATGATCCAGATGCAATCCAATCTTGACGTTGCTGACAACAGCGGCGCCAAGCGCGTCCAGTGCATCAAGGTGCTGGGCGGCTCGAAGCGTCGCTTCGCGAGCGTGGGCGACATCATCGTCGTCTCGATTAAGGAAGCTGCGCCTCGTGGCAAGGTGAAGAAGGGTGACGTGCATCGCGCCGTCATCGTGCGCACCGCTAAGGACGTGCGTCGCGCTGATGGCAGCGTGATTCGCTTTGACGGCAACGCCGCCGTGCTGATCAACAAGAACGAGGAGCCGATCGGCACCCGTATCTTTGGCCCGGTCGTTCGCGAACTGCGCGCCAAGAAGCACATGAAGATCATCAGCCTTGCTCCTGAGGTGCTGTAATGAGCGCTGCTAGAATCAAGAAGGGCGACAAGGTCGTCGTGCTCGCTGGCAAGGACAAGGGCCGTACCGGCGCTGTCTTGGCTGTGCTGCCCAAGGACGACAAGGTCCTGGTGGAAGGCGTCAACGTGCATGCGCGTCACCGCAAGCCCGACCAGGCGAACCCGCAGGGTGGCATCGAGCGCAAGCCCGCGCCGCTCCACATTTCGAATGTCGCTGTCGCCGACAAGGATGGCAAGCCGACCCGCGTCCGTTTCGAGGACCGCGACGGCAAGAAGGTCCGCGTCGCCGTCAAGTCCGGTGAGGTGCTGTAATGAGCGACAAGTACACTCCGCGCTCCAAGGCGCAGTATGACGCTGAAATCGCCAAGGCGATGACCGAGAAGTTCGGTTACGAAAACGTCATGCAGGTTCCGAAGATCGAGAAGATCACGCTCAACATGGGCGTGGGCGAAGCGACCCAGGACAAGAAGAAGGTCACGTCGGCGGCCGAGGAAATGGAACTGATCGCTGGCCAGAAGCCGGTGATCACCAAGGCTCGCAAGTCGATCGCGCAGTTCAAGCTGCGTGAAGGCATGCCGATCGGCGCCAAGGTCACGCTGCGTCGTGAGCGCATGTACGAGTTTCTTGATCGTCTGATCAACGTTGCTCTGCCCCGCGTGCGCGACTTCCGTGGTCTCAATCCGAAGAGCTTCGACGGCCGTGGCAACTATGCTTTCGGCATCAAGGAGCAGATCATCTTCCCGGAGATCAACTATGACCGCATCGACAAGGTGCGCGGCATGGACATCATCGTGACGACCACGGCGAAGACGGACGAGGAAGCGCGCGAACTGCTGCGTCTCTTCGGCTTCCCCTTCCCGATCGAAGAGAAGCAGGCGGCCTGAACCAGGTCCCGCTTCTCTTTCCAAAGACACCCAAGGAAAGAGAACTTAAGTCATGGCGAAACTGAGTTCGATCAACAAAAATGAGCGCCGCAAGAAGCTGGTCAAGAAATATGCCGGCCGCTATGCGAAGCTCAAGGCGATCGCGAATGATACCGCGGCCGACGACAGCGATCGTCTGATCGCGCGTCTGAAGATGGCGGAGATCCCCCGCAACGGCAACCCGACGCGCGTTCGGAACCGCTGCGAACTGACGGGGCGTCCCCGCGCTTACTACCGCAAATTCCGCCTCTGCCGCGTGCAGCTGCGTGATCTGGCCAACAAGGGCCTGATCCCCGGCGTCACCAAGTCGAGCTGGTAAGGATCATTTGAGATGGCATTGACCGATCCCCTGGGTGATATGCTCACCCGCATCCGCAACGGGCAGCAGGCGAAGAAGGACAGCGTTGTGTCCCCCGCTTCGAAGCTGCGCGCCCGCGTGCTCGACGTGCTGCAGCGCGAAGGCTATATCCGTGGTTATTCCGAGGAAGCTCTCGGCAAGCACCCGGGCCTGCGCATCGAGCTGAAATATTTCGAGGGCCAGCCCGCGATCAAGCATGTCGCCCGCGTGTCCAAGCCTGGCCGCCGCGTCTATTCGGGTTCCAAGGAACTGCCGGTGGTCCGTAACGGCCTGGGCATCACCATTGTCTCGACGCCTCGCGGCGTTCTGTCCGACGCTGAAGCGCGTGAGCAGAATGTCGGCGGCGAAGTGCTCGCGGAGGTGTTCTGATGAGCCGCACTGGTAAGAAACCGGTTGCCGTCCCCGCGGGCGTCACCGCCGCCATCGAAGGCGGTCAGCTGTCGGTGAAGGGTCCCAAGGGTACCCTCGCCATTCCGCTCGCCGACGAAGTCACCTACAGCATCGAAGACGGATCGATCGCCGTGAAGCCTGCCAATGACAGCAAGCGCGCCCGCGCTTTCTGGGGCATGCAGCGCACGCTGATCGCTAACCTGATCACCGGTGTTACCGAGGGCTTTTCCAAGAAGCTGCTCATCACCGGTGTCGGCTACCGCGCCAACTCGCAGGGCAAGACCCTGAAGCTGCAGCTCGGCTATTCGCACGACGTCGATTTCGCGATCCCGGAAGGTATCGAAATCAAGACCCCGGATAACACCACGGTCGAGATTAGCGGTATCGACAAGCAGAAGGTGGGTCAGGTTGCGGCCGAGATCCGCCGCTGGCGCAAGCCCGAACCCTATAAGGGCAAGGGTATCAAGTACGCCGGCGAGTTCATCTTCCGCAAGGAAGGGAAGAAGAAGTAAGATGGCAAAGCTTTCCCTCTTCGCGCGGCGCCGTCGCCGCGTTCGCACCGCGCTCAAGGCAGTTTCAGGCCACAAGCCCCGCCTCAGCGTTCACCGTTCGGGCCGTCACATCTACGCCCAGGTCATTGACGATGCGCAGGGCAAGACCCTGGCCGCCGCGTCGACCCTGGACAAGGACGTCGGGTCGAAGGCTCTGGGTAAGACTGGCGCCTCTTCCGAAGCCGCTGCCGAAGTCGGCAAGCGCGTTGCCGCTGCGGCGACCGCTGCCGGCGTCACCAAGGTCGTGTTCGATCGTGGTGGCTTCCTGTTCCATGGCCGCGTCAAGGCGCTGGCCGATGCCGCCCGCGAAGGCGGGCTGGAGTTCTGATCATGGCTGACGAAAACGAAATCCAGGCCCAGGCGGGCGCACCTGCTGCTGTCGAAGGCGGCGAGAATGCACCGACCGAGGGCCGTGGTCCCGGTCGCGGTCGTGGTCGCGGCGGTGACCGCAACCGTGGTGAGCGTGGCGGCCGTGGCCGTCGCGACGATCGTCGCGGTGGTAACCGTGACGAGGAACAGGGCGAAGAGCTGATCGAGAAGCTGGTTCACATCAACCGCGTCTCGAAGACCGTCAAGGGCGGTAAGCGCTTCGGCTTTGCTGCTTTGGTGGTTGTCGGCGACGGCAAGGGTCGTGCGGGCTTCGGCCATGGCAAGGCGCGCGAAGTGCCTGAAGCCATCAGCAAGGCGACCGCTTCGGCCAAGAAGGCGATGGTTCGCGTTCCGCTGAAGGAAGGCCGCACGCTGCACCATGACGGCCTTGGCCATTTCGGTGCGGGTAAGGTGACGGTTCGGTCGGCCCCCGCCGGTACGGGTATCATCGCCGGTGGTCCGATGCGCGCGGTGTTCGAAAGCCTAGGCGTTGCAGACGTCGTGACGAAGTCGAACGGCACCTCGAACCCCTACAACATGATTCGTGCGACCTTCTCGGCGCTGGGCGAACAGACCAGTCCGAAGTCGGTGGCGCAGCGTCGTGGCAAGAAGGTTGCTGACCTGCTTCGTCGTGGTGGCGCCTCGGCCGAAGTCGCGCAGGCTGATGCCGAAGCGATCGTGGAGTAACGGATATGGCGAAGATCAAGATCAAGCAGATCGGCTCACCGATCCGCCGTCCCGCCGACCAGAAGAAGATTCTGATCGGCCTCGGCCTTGGCAAGATGCACCGCGTGGTTGAACTGGAAGACACAGCGGAAGTCCGCGGTGCCATTGCCAAGCTTCCCCACATGGTCGCAGTGGTCGAGGGCTGAGCCTTCCGATCACAATGGAATGAAGCGGGAGAGGGGGAAACCCCTCTTTCGTTTTTTTGGAAGACGCGCTAAAGGCGCGACTTCCAAAATCCCAGCATAGGCTGGGATTTCATGCCGGATGGCGAGTCCTCTTGTGAGGAGACCCCCGGTTTCATTTGGCTAGGCGCGACCCGAGAAGTCGCGTTCAGCCGCCAGCGGTCCCAGCCTTCGCTGGGACTTCGGCATGACTGCTCAAAGAGCAATCATGCCTCGCGCGAACATAGCGAAAGCGAGTGCACAATGACGAAGCTTAACGAACTCAATGACAATGCCGGTGCCCGTAAGGGTCGGATGCGCGTCGGCCGTGGTATCGGCTCGGGCAAGGGCAAGACCGCTGGTCGCGGCCAGAAGGGTGCGAAGGCGCGTTCGGGCGTTGCGATCAACGGCTTCGAGGGCGGCCAGATGCCGCTCCACATGCGTCTGCCGAAGCGCGGATTCAACAACATCTTCGCCAAGGATTACGCGATCGTGAACCTGGGCGCGCTGCAGAAGGCGATCGACGCGGGTAAGCTCGACGCGAACGCCACCATTGACCATGCTGCGCTGAAGGCAGCCGCACTGGCTCGCGGTGGCAAGGACGGCGTTCGCCTGCTCGGTAAGGGCGAACTGACCGCAAAGCTCAACCTGCTTGTTGCGGGCGCGTCGAAGGGCGCGGTGGAAGCGGTCGAGAAGGCTGGCGGCAAGGTCGAAGTGATTGCTGTCGTTCCGGCCGCCGAAAAGGCCGCTGCCAAGAAGGGCAGCGCCAAGGCCGCCAAGAAGGCATAACAAGCCGCCGAGGCTTGCAAGCATGGCCCCGCTGCCCGATATGGGTGAGCGGGGCCTTGTGTGTTTTAGGATCAGGGACCTTTATCGCTGGCTCTGGTCTGGTTCAGAATGAACGGTGTGAATTTCCGCGTTCGACAGGGCGCGATCACGCCGCTAAGGGGTTAGCGATTCCGCGCCGGGTATCTGACCGGCAAGATGTTTTGAAGGGCAGCCAAGATGGCATCGAGAGCCGACCAGCTCGCATCCAATCTCAGCCTGGCAAAGTTCAGCCAGGCGACCGACCTCAAGAAGCGCCTATGGTTCACACTGGGCGCCTTGATCGTGTTTCGCTTCCTGAGTTTCGTGCCGCTACCGGGCGTCGACCCGACCGCGCTGTCTCAGCTTTACAAGCAGACGAACGGTGGTGTCCTGGACATCTTCAACACCTTTTCGGGTGGTTCTCTGTCACGCATGAGCCTGATCGCGCTCGGGGTGATGCCATATATCACGGCCTCGATCGTCGTACAGCTCGCGGCCAGCCTTTCGCCGCAGCTCGCCGCGATTAAGAAGGAAGGCGAGAGCGGTCGCAAAAAGCTCAACCAGTATACGCGTTACGGCACGGTTGGCCTGACTGCGGTGCAGGGCTATTTCATCGCGGTCGGCCTCGAAAGCTTCGGCGCACAATCGGGTGTGCAAGCAGTGGTTGATCCCGGTTTTCTGTTCCGGATCGCAGCGGTCGTGTCGCTAATCGGGGGCACGATGTTCCTGATGTGGCTGGGTGAACAGATCACGTCGCGCGGTATCGGCAACGGCGTCAGCCTAATAATCATGGCTGGTATCGTTGCTCAGCTTCCGGTCACCCTAAGCAATCTTTTCAAATCGGGCAGCGAGGGATCGATCTCGGGCCTGTTGATCGTGATGGTCATCGCATTGGCGGTCGGCTTGATCCTGCTGATCTGTTTCATGGAGCGCGCGCAGCGCCGCGTGCTGATCCAGTATCCCAAGCGCCAGACTCGTCAGGGATTGATGCAGGCGGATCGCAGCCATCTGCCGCTCAAGGTAAATACCGCCGGCGTTATCCCGCCGATCTTCGCCAGTTCGCTTCTGCTGATGCCACTCACCATTTCCCAGTTCGCGGGTAGAACCATTGCCGGTGAGAGCAGGCTTGGGGATTTCGTACTGACGCTGAACCAATATCTGTCGCACGGCAGCCCGGTTTACATGGGCCTTTATGGCCTGGGTATCGTGTTCTTCTGCTTCTTCTACACCGCGGTTGTGTTCAATCCTGAGGAGACGGCAGATAATCTCAAGCGGAATGGCGGGTTTATACCGGGCATCCGTCCCGGCAAGAACACCGAAAATTATCTGGACTATGTGCTGACCCGGATCACGGTGATTGGTGCTGCCTATCTGGCCATCATATGCCTGGTGCCGGAATTTGCCATCGCCCGGGCGGGTATTCCCTTCTATCTGGGCGGGACGAGTCTGCTGATCGTGGTCAATGTCACGGTGGATACCGTGACGCAAATCCAGAGCCATTTGCTGGCGCACCAATATGGGGATCTGATCAAGAAGGCGAAGCTGAAGGGACGCCTTCGCTAAAAAGCGCATCGAGGCGCGGCGCAAGAACAGGGGAGTATGCGCAAAATGAATATCATTCTGCTGGGTCCTCCAGGAGCAGGGAAGGGCACGCAGGCGAGCCGCCTGGTCGAAACCCGTGGCATGGTTCAGCTGTCGACGGGTGACATGCTCCGGGCGGCGGTAAAGGCGCAGACGCCGATTGGCCTCAAGGCCAAGGCGGTGATGGAGGCGGGTGAACTGGTTTCGGATGAAATCGTTTCCGGCATCATCGGCGAAGCATTGGATGGGTTGGCCGACAGCACTGGCGTGATCTTCGACGGCTATCCGCGCACCGAAGCTCAGGCCCATTCGCTCGACGCCATTCTTGCCGATCGCGGCCGTACATTGGACCATGTCATCGAACTCGACGTCGATGAGGACGCTCTGGTTGAGCGCATCACGGGCCGCTTCACCTGCGCGACCTGCGGTGAGGGCTATCACGACAGCTTCAAGCAGCCCAAGGTCGCTGATGAGTGCGACAAATGCCATGGGCATGAGTTCAAGCGCCGTCCCGACGATAATGAAGAAACGGTTCGCACCCGGATGGCGGAATATCGCGCTAAGACCGCCCCCATCCTTCCAATCTATGAAGCGCGAGGGATCGTGTCCCGTGTGGACGGCATGGCTGACATGGACGATGTGACTGCGGCAATCGCGGGCATATTGGATCACGCCAAAGGCTGAGGTAATTTCTCCCGTCTTTCAGAGGCGGGAGGAGGGCAAGAGCAGCTTCCCGGCCCGCGCCGGTTGGCGGGCAGTATCGAACATGCTCGCATGATCTTTGCCGCACCATATAAGCATTTAAGGCGCCTTTCCGGGGCCTTGGGGCCTCTCCAAGCTGAGGCGGTCACTGGTACGCTCGACATCGCGCTCGATCCGGCGGGCAAGGACGTTTGTGTAAGCATGTCGCGAGAGGCTATATGCGAATGGGTCCGGTGCAGATCGCGCCCATTGTGGACAAGGTTCTGGCCGAGCAACTTGCACGGCTGAAGCGCACAGCGGAGCAGGGAGACTGACCTTCCAAGCTGGACTCAGCATGGAGGTGCCAGCAACAATATATATCCGACCCTAATATCTTAACCGATTGATTGCTGTTTCATTGCTAATGCATCCGGGTGACTGCTTCGCTCACTCGGAACCGCCTGGTCGAACTAGATGCCTTGAGAGGCATAGGCGCGCTGTGCGTGCTGATTTTTCATTATTCCACGCGTTTCCACGAGCTTTTTCCCCAAGCGGCGCACGTGCCCTTCAGCTTTCCCGGGGGCAATTATCGCGTCCTGCTGTTTTTCACGATCTCGGGCTTCGCCATATTCTTCACGCTGGATCGGATCGGTAGCGTCGCCGACTTTGCGGTAAACCGGATCGCTCGGCTTTATCCGGCTTATATCGTCGCGATGTTGCTAACCTTGTCGATCGAATATGCGGCAAAGGCGTCCCAATTGCTGGTAGGTCCCAGCGCGATCCTGGCTAACTTCACGATGTTGCAGGGGTTCGCGTTTCTTCCTGAGGTAGACGGCGCTTATTGGACTTTGACCGTCGAAATCGCCTTTTACTTCTGCATGATATCGATCTGGAAATGGGCTGGATTGAAAAGGCTCGAACCGATGCTGGCATTGTGGCTCGCGGTTCGCGCGATTTATGGGTTATGGCCCGACATGCCAGAACGCATCGTCATGCTTTTGGTACTGCGCTATCTCCCCTTCTTCATCATCGGGATGCTGTCGTACCGTGTATGGTCCGGTCAGCGAAGCTGGCGCCAGCAATCTCCCTACTCCCTCCTTGCACTGCTGTCGGTCGCCTTCGTGGAAAGTTGGGACGTCACGCTAATGGCTTGTATTCTGCTTGCAGGCTTTGCAGCGCTGATCAGAGGGCATTTGCAGTGGATCGCGTCACGTCCACTGCTCTGGATGGGTGGGATCAGCTATTCCTTCTACCTCATCCATCAGCATGTGGGTTTTGTCGTGATGCTGAAAATGGCGGAGCAGGGCTACAGCCCGTGGCTTGCCTTCTTCTCCGCGTTTCTTGTCGCGTTAACTTTGGGCACGGGCATCAACAGGCTGGTGGAGCGCCCCGCCGGTGAGGCGATAATATCGTGGTGGCGACGGCGGCGTGGAAAGAGGTTTGTGCACGCTGAAGCCTCGTCCCGGCCTATTTGATGAAGATGTCTATTCTGTCGCACAGACAGTGGGGGTGAGCGGAAGGAGAAGCACAGGGGCTCGGCATTGGTGCCAAGCCCCTGCAAAGATTTATTGCGCGCGGGGGGCGGCTGCTGCCGCGTTGGCAGGCAACCCGCCCATCTGCGTGACCAGCTTGGTATAGGCGTCCAGATAGGCGAGCACGATCACCTGACCGATTTCGGTATTCTGGTAGCCGCTAGCACCGGCAGCAGCAAAGCCACCCCACCAACCGGCACCACCGCCACCACCGAAGCCGATGTCGGTCTTGCGCGCATAGCCTTCGGTCAGCGCCTCTTCTTCAGTCGTACGGGCGTTGACGATGGAAAGCGTGACGTTCGCTTCCTTCTTCTTGATGTTCAGGCCGCCAGCAAGTGCGCCGAACGTGCCGCCCATCAGGCCGCCAAGTGCCGCGCCGAAGCCGCCGCCGCCAGAATTGCGGTTGGACGAGACGATATCAGGCTCCAGATAATAGTCGGCTGCCTTGACCTGGCCCCGGCCAAGGTTCGATCCAGCCTGCAATTCGCCCGAGTCCGCCATGGCGCGTTCCATCGCCCGACTCTGCATGGCGCGGCCGCGGTTGACGATGCCAAAGCAGCCGGACTGCTGGATGAACACCTTTAGGATGGCTTCCGGGCTGCCCAGGTTTAACTCGCGCCACCACTGGTTGTCGGGTTCGACGATCGCGACAGTGCCAAGGCGGCGGGTACAGCGGGGAATCTCCTGCTGAGCGCGCTCCTGCGACCTGCGGCCCGAGGAGGCGCCTTTGGTGGTGCCATCCTTATAGGTCTTGCCAGAAGAACTCATATTCGTCTGCGCCATCGCAGACATCGGCGTAACAAGCATCGATGCTGTCGCGACGAGCGCGGAAACCGTCTTGAACATTGCCCCAAATCCCTTTCGAGCGGTTAATTATGGAATTTTTATTATGGTACGACCCGTTTAAGGCTCGCGTCAATTACCATAGCTCGCGGGCTTTTCCTACTGATGGTCAGGCTGTTTGCAAGCTCTGCTGACAGGCCCGCAAATGGCTGCTATCGGCGCGGTCCATGACCAACCTTTCGCACATCCGTAATTTCTCGATCATCGCGCATATCGACCATGGCAAGTCAACGCTGGCCGACCGGCTGATCCAGCGCACCGGGGGGCTGACCGACCGGGAGATGTCGGCCCAGGTCCTCGACAATATGGATATCGAGAAGGAGCGGGGCATCACCATCAAGGCGCAGACCGTGCGCCTCGACTATGTCGCGAAAAATGGTGAGACGTATGAGCTCAACCTCATGGACACGCCGGGCCATGTCGACTTCGCCTACGAAGTGAGCCGGAGCCTCGCTGCGTGCGAGGGCGCGCTGCTGGTTGTCGATGCGGCGCAGGGCGTGGAGGCGCAGACGCTGGCCAATGTCTATCAGTCGATCGAGCATGACCATGAGATCGTGCCGGTGCTGAACAAGATCGACCTGCCTGCCGCCGAACCGGAAAAGGTCCGAGCGGAGATCGAGGAAGTGATCGGCCTGGACGCTTCGGAAGCGGTGCTGGCGAGCGCGAAGTCGGGTATCGGCATCGACGATATTCTCGAAGCCATCGTCGCCAAGATTCCGCCGCCCAAGGGCGACCGCAACGCGCCGCTGGAAGCGATGCTGGTCGACAGCTGGTATGACCCTTATCTCGGCGTCGTCATCCTGGTCCGCGTCGTCAATGGCGTGATCAAGAAGGGGCAGCAGATCAAGTTCATGATCGGCGAGACCGAGCATCTGATCGACCGCGTGGGCTGCATGCGGCCCAAGATCGAACAGCTGCCGGAACTCGGTCCGGGTGAGATCGGCTTCATCACGGCGCAGATCAAGGACATCAGCCAGACCCGCGTGGGCGACACGATCACCACGGTCAAGAACCCTGCCGCCAATCCGCTGCCGGGCTTCAAGGAAGTGCAGCCGGTGGTCTTCTGTGGGCTGTTCCCGGTCGATGCCAATGATTTTGAGAAGCTGCGCGATTCGATTTCGAAGCTGCGGCTGAACGATGCGTCCTTCTCCTTCGAGATGGAGACGTCGGCGGCGCTCGGCTTCGGCTTCCGTTGCGGCTTCCTGGGGCTGCTGCATCTGGAGATCATTCAGGAGCGGCTGACGCGCGAATATGATCTCGACCTCATCACCACCGCGCCGTCGGTGGTCTATGAGATGCACATGAAGGATGGGGAGGTGAAGCACCTGCACAACCCCGCCGACATGCCCGACCCGAACCATATCGAGATGATCGAGGAGCCGTGGATCGAGGCGGTGATCTACTGCCCCGACGAATATCTGGGGTCGATCCTGAAGCTCTGCCAGGACCGGCGCGGCATCCAGAAGAACCTGACCTATGTCGGCGGGCGCGCGCAGGTGACTTATGAGCTGCCGCTCAACGAAGTGGTGTTTGACTTTTACGATCGCTTGAAGTCGATTTCGCGCGGTTATGCGAGCTTCGACTATCATCAGATCGGGACGCGCGAAGGCGACTTGGTCAAGATGAGCATCCTCGTCAACAATGAGCCGGTCGATGCGCTGTCGATGATTGTTCACCGCAGCGCGGCCGAAGCGCGCGGGCGGCATATGTGCGAGCGGTTGAAGGACCTGATCCCCCGCCACCTGTTCAAGATTCCGATCCAGGCGGCGATCGGCGGTAAGGTGATCGCGCGGGAGACGATCGCGGCGATGCGCAAGGACGTCACGGCGAAATGCTATGGCGGCGACATCACGCGTAAGAAGAAGCTGCTGGAGAAGCAGAAAGAGGGCAAGAAGCGGATGCGGGAATATGGGTCTGTACAGATCCCGCAGGAGGCATTCATTGCGGCGCTGCGGATGGGGGATGAGAGCTAACACTCCTTCGTTCGGGGTGACCTCCTCCAAGCCCCCTCCTTTCGTGGAGGGCCGCGTTAGCCAAGGATTGACGCGGGCGGCGCATCCATGATCATGTCCGTGCGCACTTCTTGATGGGACGAATGATGAGCGACGCCTGGTTGTATGACGAGCATCCTGCGATGTTTCGCGCGCATCCGTTTCTGTTCATCCTGCTGCTGATTTCTGTCGTGGGGCTGCTGGCGATTGGGGTCTGGTGGCTGCGGACGAAGGGGGAACGGTTGGCGTTGTCCGACCGGGAGGTTCTGATGGAGCGCGGGCTGCTGGCCAAGCAGCGGACCGAGATCGCGCTGTCGAGCATTCGCAGCGTGCGCATCACGCAGACGTTCGGCCAGCGCATCTTCGATGTCGGCAATGTCGAACTGTTCAGCGCGGGCGACATCGCGGAAATCGCGGTCAAGTCCATGCCCCGGCCGGGGCACATCCGGAACATCGCGGCGTCGCGCAATCTGGATTTGCTGCCACAGCGTTGACGGGCGTTCGCGCCCCCTTGACCTGACGCCAATTTATTTCGACCATATGTCCTGACTGAAGGGACAGTGAAAAGCCTGTATCCGGGGAAGGATGCCGCTGGGTAACGCTGCTTCGCAATGGCGCGGGGCGCGGTTGCAAAGGGTGCCCTTCATGGCTTTGCCGGTGATGCTTTCGCTGCCTGAATTAACCGAGCCGCAGCGTGAGGCCGTTCGTGAGGCCTGCGGCTTTGCCTGCGTCCGATGCGGCGTCACGATCTATCGCTATCTTCGCCTGCCCGATTCGCCGCAAGCGACATTGCTCTGCCCGACTTGCCACGCGCTTGTGGAGGAGGGGCGGCTGACCACGGCGCAGGTGCAGGGATTTCATACCAATCCTGTAGTCCGACAGCGGCACTTCGCCCGGGATCGCATGCCATTTTCTTCGGAGTTGCCGACTTTGATCGTAGGGGGCTCACGGCCGCTGCGCGACACGCCAATCCCTCTGGTACTGGATGGCGAGCCGATCCTGATGTTCGCGCCGCCGCGCCGCAGCCGGGGCGCGACGCGGATCAGCCTGCGGCTCGGCGATCCGGACGGCCACCCGGTGCAGGTGATCCAGGGCAATGAATGGCTGGCCGCCAATGGTAGCTGGCGGTTTCTGCTGCGTGGCGATCGCTACAGCGTCATGGCGGCGCGCGGCGAGGGGTTAGCCATTTTGCGGATCGTGGCGCGTAACCGGATTGCGGTGGAGCATCTGCGCACGACGATCCGGGGGCGGCGGTTGGAGGTGACGCCGGATTGGCTGGAGATCGACGGTAAGCGCCATGTGAACCGGATCGGTAGCGGCGCGCTTGTAGGACTGGAATGTTGAGGTGAGGCGCCAAAAACGGCGGATTTCCGTCGAAGTTCACAGTGTATGCGCGCGCGAGGGCAGGCGCGCGTGGGCGCGAGGGGGTTATGTGGGACGTTTCAAAGAGAGGGGCTGGATAGGGTTGTTGTGGGGGAATAGGACAGGCGGAATTTTGGGCTGGTGGTGGGAATAGGATGGTTTTTGGAGCGGGCGTGGTGTTTGGGTGACGGTAGCCGTTCCCTGCCGCAAGCCTTCAAAGGAGGCAGGTGACTCGTTTGAAGGGTTAGGGGTGGGCGCGAGCGTAGCGAGCTTCTTCACTAGACACTTGCGTTGCGCTGGCTCACCCCCCGGCCCCCTCCCGCTTGCGGGAGGGGGAGCAGGAGTGCGCTAACCGCACCTTGCGGAGGTGATTACCATTTTCTCGTCATAGCTGACGGTGAGGCGATCGGGGCGGAAGTCCATGGTCATGGCCATGCCGGGGGCGCCCCAGCGGAGGGTGCGGGCGCCGGATGCTTCCAGCAGTTGCGCGCCGATGTCGGCGCTTGCGGTCTGGCCGACGAAGCGGTCGAGGCCCTCGTTGCGGCAAGGCCCCTCGGCTGTCGCGGGCGTGGTGGCGGGGCCTTGTCCGTCAGCCGTGGTGCAGGCCGCAGCCAAGAGAGGAATCATTAGCGCCGCTGCCCGCATCATTCCTACTTCCTATTCGGTGCGTGTCATCTTGAGGCGGCCGCCCTTCACCGCAAAGGCCAGGCGTCCTTCCACAAGGTCAACGGCATCGCGGCCGAATTGTTCATAGCGCCAGCCTTCCAGGATCGACAGGTCATCGCGGACACCTGCGGCCAGTGCGTCCAGATCGTCGCTGCGGGCCAAGAGGCGGGCGGCGACGTTGATGTCGCGCGAACGAATCTTGAGGAGGAGCTTCAATAAATCCGCGACCAGCGCGCCGTCCTTGCCAAGGCCGGGGCGCTTGGGATCGCGTTCGGGCATCTCATCCTTGTCGAGCGGGGTGTGGCTGCCGAGCGCCGCCATCAGGCGCGCGCCGATGTCGTTGGTCTTCCAGGTGGCGGACAGGCCGCGAACCTTGCCAAGGTCGTCCTGAGACCGGGGCGGGTGGCTGGCGATGTCGGCCAGCGTCTCATCCTTGACGATGCGGCCACGGGGAAGATTCTTGTCCTGCGCCTCGATCTCGCGCCATGCGGCGAGCGCCTTCAGGCGGCCGAGCACATCGGCCTTGCGGCTGGCGATGCGGACGCGTTTCCAGGCTTCATGCGGCTCGTTCACATAGTTGGAGGGATCGCAGACACGCTCCATTTCCTGGTCCAGCCAATCGCCGCGGCCGGTCTTGCGCAATTCCTCCAGCATCATCGGGAAAATCTGGATCAGATAGGTGACGTCGCCGATGGCATAATCGATCTGCCGCTTGTCGAGCGGGCGGCGTCCCCAGTCGGTGAAACGCGCGCCCTTGTCGAGTTGTACGCCGAGCCACGCGTCGATAAGGTTGCCGTAGCCGATCTGTTCGCCAAGGCCCAATGCCATCGCCGCGATCTGCGTGTCGAACATCGGATGCGGGGTGCGGCCGGTCAGGTTGTAGATAATCTCCAGGTCCTGCCCGCCTGCATGAAAGACCTTCAGCACATCCTCATTATCGACCATCAGGTCGAGCAGGGGGCTAAGGTCAAGGCCCGGCGCCTTGGGGTCGATCGCGGCGGCTTCGTTGCTGTCGGCCACCTGGACGAGGCAGAGGTCGGGCCAGTAGCTGTTTTCGCGCATGAACTCCGTATCGACCGCGATGTAGGGTGATTTGGCGATACGGGCGCAGAATTGGGCGAGTGTCTTGCTGTCGGTGATCAGCGGATGGATTTGCATATGGTCTTCGATCTTATTATGGGCTGGCCCGCTCCCTGGCGGGCTCGTCGATGTTCGACATGAGTGCCCATAGCGGGGCTGCAACAATTTGTCATTTCCGTAAAACGAAGCTGAAAGACCAAAACGCCATGCACGCCTATCGCACCCACACCTGCGGCGCCCTTCGTGAAGGTGATGTCGGCGCGACTGTCCGCCTGTCGGGATGGATACATCGCAAGCGCGATCATGGCGGCGTGCTGTTCATCGACCTGCGCGATCATTATGGCGTCACCCAGATCGTCGCGAAGGCGGACAGCGATCCGCTGAGGGTGCTTGAGGCCTTGCGTCTCGAATCGGTCGTGACGATCGACGGCACGGTCGTCGCGCGTGGTCCCGAAGCGACCAACCCAAAGATGGCGACTGGCACGATCGAGGTCGTGGCCGACAGCGTAACGGTGCAATCGACCGCCGCTGAATTGCCGCTGCCAGTGGCGGGCGAGCAGGAATATCCCGAGGATATTCGCCTGCGCTATCGCTTCCTCGACCTGCGCCGCGAGACGCTGCATGCGAACATCGTGAAGCGCACGAAGATCATTTCCGACATGCGCCGCCGCATGGAAGGAGTGGGCTTCACCGAATATTCGACGCCGATCCTAACCGCGTCGAGCCCGGAAGGCGCGCGGGACTTTCTGGTGCCGAGCCGCATCCATCCGGGGAAGTTCTACGCCCTGCCGCAGGCGCCGCAGCAATATAAGCAGCTGCTGATGGTGGCGGGCTTCGATCGCTATTTCCAGATCGCGCCCTGCTTCCGCGACGAAGACCCGCGCGCCGACCGCCTGCCGGGCGAGTTCTACCAGCTTGACCTGGAAATGAGCTTCGTCACGCAGGAGGATGTGTGGAACACGATGGAGCCGGTGATTGCTGAGGTGTTCGAGCAGTTCGCCGACGGCAAGCCGGTGACGCCTGCGGGCAGCTTCCCGCGCATTCCTCATGACGAGGCGATCCTGAAATATGGATCGGACAAGCCGGACCTGCGCAATCCGATCCTGATTCAGGACGTGACCGAGCATTTCCATGGGTCGGGCTTCGGCATCTTTGCGTCGCTGGTCGAGAGCGGCAGCGTCATTCGTGCGATCCCGGCTCCCGGCGCTGGTGCGGGCAGCCGTAAATTCTTCGATGACATGAATAATTGGGCGCGGGGCGAGGGCTATTCCGGCCTTGGTTATATCAACATCAAGGATGGCGTGCCCGGCGGTCCCATTGCCAAGAACCATGGCGAGGAGCGGACGGCGAAGCTGATCGAGTCGCTGGGCCTTGGCCCCAATGACGGCGTGTTCTTTGCGGCGGGCAAGGAAAGCCAGGCTGCGAAGCTGGCGGGTCTGGCGCGCATTCGCGTGGGCGAGCAGCTGGACCTGATCGACAAGGACCGGTTCGAACTGTGCTGGATCGTCGATTTCCCCTTCTACGAATATGATGAGGAATCGAAGTCGATCGACTTTGCGCACAATCCCTTCTCGATGCCGCAGGGCGGAATGGACGCACTGGAGCATCAGGACCCGCTGACGATCAAGGCGTATCAGTATGACATGGTCTGCAACGGCTATGAGATTGCTTCGGGGTCGATCCGTAACCAGTCGCCGGAGCTTATGGTCAAGGCGTTCGAGAAGGTCGGCCTCAGCCAACAGGATGTGGAGGATCGTTTCGGCGGCCTCTATCGCGCTTTCCAGTACGGTGCGCCGCCGCATGGCGGGATGGCCGCTGGTGTCGATCGCATCGTGATGCTGCTGTGCGGGGCGCAGAATCTGCGCGAGGTGACGCTGTTCCCGATGAACCAGCGCGCCGAGGACCTGCTCATGGGCGCGCCGAGCGCGGCGGAGTTCAAGCAGCTGCGTGAACTGCATGTCCGGGTCGTGGAGCCGCAGGCCAAGGCTTGATCACCCTACCGTCATCCCAGCGAAAGCTGGGATCTCGGTCGAGATCGCACTTCGCCTCTTGAGATCCCAGCGTTCGCTGGGATGACGGGGCAGGGGCGGGGTAGATTTGACTTTTCGTCGCTTCAGGCGTTGCTTTCCTCATCTGCACAGGAAGGATGACGCGCATGGCGATAGACCTTGCCGATTATGAGAAGGGCAAGCCTCTCAAAGGCGACTATGAGGCGGAGCTGGAAAAGCTGCAGGAGCGGCTGGCGAAGATTCAGGTTGCCCATGTGATCCATGACCGGCGATCGGTCATCCTGTTTGAAGGCTGGGACGCGGCGGGGAAGGGCGGCATCATCAAGCGGATGACGGCGCAATGGGACCCGCGCTATTATCGCGTCTGGCCCATCGCCGCGCCGTCCGCCGAAGAATGCGACCATCATTTTCTCTGGCGTTTCTGGACCCGACTGCCTGCGGGCCGCAACATCGCGGTGTTCGACCGCAGTTGGTACGGGCGGGTGCTGGTCGAGCGAGTGGAAGGGCTCTGCTCCAAGGGCGAATGGAAGCGCGCCTATGACGAGATAAACGCCTTTGAAAAGCAGCAGGAGGACGCGGGTACCAACATCATCAAGCTGTTCGTCCACATTACCCAGGAAACGCAGGACAAGCAGCTGGCGCAGCGGCTCGATACGCCGTGGAAGCGGTGGAAGACGGGCGCGGAGGATTATCGCAACCGGGCGCGGCGTGACGATTATCTCGACGCGATGCACGACATGTTCAAGAAGACGGACAGCAAATATGCGCCATGGCAGGTGATCGACAATAATCACCGTGCGGCCGGGCGTATCGCCGCGCTGAAATATGTCGCCAAGTCGTTGGAAAAGTTGGTGCCGATGGATTTTCCTGAGGCCGACCCGGAGGTGGTCAAGCTCGCCAAGGAAGCATTCAACTATTAAATGCCGTAAAAAACCAAGACAAAACAGTGCGTTGTCATAAATCTGTCATCAAAATCTAACTGCTCATTTACCATTCGGGCGCTACCAGCAACTCATGTACGCGCCCATGATGCTCGATCCTTCGCCGTCGCTGCCTCGCTGGCAGGGCTTGCCCTTCGTCTCCACCAGTCCGGCGATCCGGATCGGACGGCCGTTGAGCGAAGCGGTGGAGCATTTTCAGCAAAATCCTTCGCTGCGGCTCCTGCCCGTTCTGGACGATGCGGATCGGCCCAAGGGCGCAATCTACGAGCGGGACATGCGACGGATTCTGTTCAATCCGTTCGGCCATGCGCTGCTGCGTAACCCCAGCTTTGGCGGGCGGCTGGATGATCATATCCGGCCCTGTGCCTCGGTCGAGCGGAGCGCCACGATCGAGATGCTGATCGACCTCTACGCAGCGCAGGGGCAAAAGTGCGAAGGGCTGATTGTCATAGAAGGCGGCCGTTATGCCGGGATGGTCGGCGGGCAGTTGCTGCTGAAGCTGGCAGCGGAGCGGGATGCGCGCGTGGCGATCGCGCGGGCGGAGCGGCTGGAGCGCGTGACGCGGGAGAGCGGCAGTTTTCGCGACGATATCGCAACGCTGATCGCCGATCTGGTGGGGATGGCGGATATGCTGTCCCGGCTGGCGAGCGACGCCGCGGAACGCGCGGCCCATAACGGGCAGGCGGCAGCAGGCATGGCGGTGGCCGCCGCGCAAACCGCTGACAATCTGTCCGGCATCGCAGGGTCGGCCAACGACCTTGGCCTGCTGTTCCAGTCAATCGAGGATGAGGTGCGTCAGGCTGGTGCCGCGATCAAGGCGGCGGTCGAACAGACGCGGCTGGGGTCAGCACAGACCCAACAATTGCGTATTCAGGCAGATGGCATCGGAGAGGTTACGGCGCTGATCGACGCGGTGGCGCGGGCGACGGCCACGCTGGCCCTGAACGCGGGCATAGAGGCCGCGCGAGCCGGGGAGGCGGGGCAAGGCTTTGCCGTTGTCGCGCGCGAGGTGAAGCTGCTCGCGGGGCAGACCCGCGAAGCCGCGGCGGAAATTGCCGACCGGATAGACCATATCCGCGCGACTGTCGGTCATGTGGCGCAGGGCCATGAGCTGATGGGGTCCGCGATTGAGACGGCGGATCGGCTGTCGGCTTCCGTGTTCGACGCGGTGGCCCGCCATGGCGCCTTCAGCCGCGGCATCGCCGCCAGCCTGTCCGAAGCGGGCGAGTCCAGCGATCATGTCCGGCTGAGCGCCAGCCAGATCAGCGGCAATGCCGACGCGGCGGTCGATGGCGCGCGCAACATCCGGCATGCGGCAAGCCAATTGGCGAGCGAAGCGCAGCGGCTGGACGCGCGGGCCAGCCTTTTTATCGAGGCTATTCGATTGGATTGACGCCGACTTCAGGGAAAAATGGCTGGCGCCATGCGCAAATGCGGCTAACCTCAACATCCAACAAGAAGGAGAGGACAGCCATGCTCGTGATGTTCGTGGGCGCCGACCGGACCGAAACCGCCATCAATGCCGCGCAGGTCACCTTCGTATCATCCGTCACGGACGGCACCCGCATCCGCTTTGGCGAAGGCCGCAGCGTAACCGTGGTGGAACCGATCGCCCAGGTGATGGAGGATCTCAATCAGGCATTGCGGCCGCACGAATAGCGCCGCTGCGGGCGCTATGCCGTAACCGATGCTTTGCGTATGCCTGAGAAGCATCCTATACTGATGGCTTGATGCCAGGACTCAGGACAGCAATGAAATCCAATTTCTTCCGGGGCGCCGTTGCCCTTGGCGCACTCGCGCTCATCCCCGCCACCACCGCCGCGCTCGCGGACGGGGAAGCGAGCAGCTACAAGGCGCTCGACGAGTTCATGGACGTTTTCCAGAAAGTCCGCAGCGACTATGTGGAGAAGGTGGACGACGAGAAGCTGATAAAGGGCGCGATCGACGGCATGCTGGCCAGCCTCGACCCGCATTCCAGCTTCCTCGACGCGCGCGATTTCCAGAATCTGCGGACCCAGACGGAGGGCAGCTATGGCGGCCTGGGCCTGTCGGTCACGCAGGAGGATGGCGCGGTCAAGGTGATCGCGCCGACGCAGGACACTCCCGCCTGGCGCGCGGGGATCAAGGCGGGCGATTATATCACCCATCTCGACGGGCAGCTCATCTATGGCGGCACGCTGGATGAAGCGGTCGACAAGATGCGCGGCGCGCCGGGCACGTCGATCAAGCTGACCATCGTGCGCGCGGGCCGTGACAAGCCGATCGAAGTAACGCTGACGCGGGAGATCATCCAGCTGAAGCCGGTGAAGTGGGAAGTGAAGAACGGCGTTGGCGTGATCAATATCGTCAGCTTCTCCGCCAATACCGGCGCTGACCTGCGACAGGCGATCCGTAGCATCGACAAGAGCCTTGGGCATAAGCCGACAGGCTATATCCTCGACCTCCGGTCCAATCCGGGTGGGTTGCTGGATGAAGCCGTTTCGGTGAGCGACGCCTTCCTGGAGCGTGGCGAGATCGTTTCGCAGCGCGGCCGCAACAAGGGCGATGTCGAGCGCTATTATGCCAAGCCCGGCGACGACGCGAAGGGCCTGCCGGTCGTTGTTCTGGTCGATGCGGGGTCTGCTTCAGCGTCCGAAATCGTCGCGGGCGCGCTTCAGGACCAGCATCGCGCACTGGTCATGGGTGAGCGCAGCTTCGGCAAGGGCAGCGTGCAAACGATGCTGCCGCTGACCAATACGACCGCGCTCAAGCTGACGACGGCGCGCTATTATACCCCGTCAGGGCGTTCGGTCCAGGAAGGCGGGATCGAGCCTGACGTTCGCGTGCCGCAGTTGTCGGACCCCGATTACAAGAACCGGCCGAAGTTCCGCGAAAGCGACCTGCGCCGTCATCTAATCAATGAGATCAAGACGGACAATGCCGCGCTGGAAGAAGACACCAAGGAAGATCCGCGCTTCGCCATGTCGGCTGACGAGCTGAAGAAGAAGGGGATCGAGGATTTCCAGCTGGATTATGCGCTGAAGACGATCGCGCGGCTGGCGGCGAAGCCGGGTGCGGTGATCGCGCAGGCGCAGACGGTGGGGAAGAACGCGGTGCGGTGAGCGGGCCGGTTGGTTTCGCCTTTCGAGGGGCCAGTCATTTCCCTTTCGGCGAGCGGGCGAGGAATGCGTTGGACGAGTAGCGGACTTCCTCCCTCTCCCCTTTAGGGGAGAGGGCTGGGGAGAGGGGAATGAGGAAACGGCGTCCTAACAGTCCCCTCTCCCGCCTTCGCTAAGCTCGGCACCTCGGCCAGAGGCACATGACTCTGGCCGACCCCTGAAGGGGAGAGGGAATGGTTCGAACCCTTAACGAGCTTCGCGTCACTCCGGATAACCGATCTCCATCACCTCATATTCCTTTTCCCCGGCGGGCAGCATGACTCGGCGTAAATCGCCTACCGCGGCATTACGCAAGGCGCGTGCGATGGGGGAGCTCCAGCCGATCCGGCCCGCGCTGGCGTCGGTTTCGTCATTGCCGACGATGGTGACGGTGCGGTGATTGTCGTCTTCGTCGGCGATCGTCACGGTCGCGCCGAAGAAGACGCGGCTCTTGTCGGGTTGCTGACGAGGATCGACGACTTTCGCATCCTTCATCTTCTTTGACAGGCGGCGCAGTTGGCCGTCGATCTCACGCATGCGCTTGCGGCCGTAGAGATAGTCGCCATTCTCACTGCGGTCGCCATTGCCCGCTGCCCAGCTGACGATCTCTACGATGCGGGGCCGCTCCTGCCCAAGCAACTGGTCATATTCGGCGCGCAGCTTCGCGAAGCCTTCAGGGCTGATGTAATTAGGGTGAGGGGTCATGACCAGACGTTCCTATCCCTTCGAATGCAGCTTGTCGAAGTCCTCATCTCAACGAAGAGAAGTGGGGGGCTTCGACAGGCTCAGCCCGAACGGAGAATAAGGGCGGTCAGCCCGGGGTTTGCTTGCCCAGATATTTGGAGAGTGGGGTATTGGAACCCCGGAAGCGGGCGCGTTCGGGGTTCATCGCTTCATAGACAACCGCATTTTCCAGCACGCGCTGTACATAGTTGCGCGTTTCGAAAAGCGGGATCTGCTCGATCCAGCGCAACATGTCGGCGCCCGGCAGGCGCGGGTCGCCATTGGCCGAAATCCAGCGGTTCACATTGCCGGGGCCGGCATTATAGGCCGCGACGGCCAGCGGATAGCTGCCGCCATAATAGTTGAGCATGCGCTGGAAATAGGATGATCCGAGCATGATGTTGTAACTCGGGTCGTTGAGCGAGCCGGGATCATAGCCGAGGCCGAGCTTGCCCGCCTGTTCCCGCGCGGTGCCGGGCATCAGTTGCATCAGACCGCGCGCGCCCGCATGGCTGACGATCTGCCGGTCAAACTGGCTTTCCTGCCGCGCGATGGCATGCACCATCGTCCAGTTGGATTGCGCGGTGGGCGGCACGGGCACGCGGGGGAAAGCGCTTTCGCCATAGCCGGTGAGGCCGCTCGACACGGCGCGGCGGCCGACCATCACGCCCATGTCGGGCCTGCCGATGCTCTTGGCGAGTTCGGCGGCGAGATAATGATCGCTGTCGCTGTCGGCATTATTGGCGATGGCGCGGGCGAATTTGCTCTGATCTTCCCAATAGCCCATCTGCCCCAGCGCCTTCACGGCGCGGACGACCGAGCGATTGTTGAAGGACGTGCGATCGGCGGCGGAAATCTCCACGGCCCGTTCAACGAGGGCAGGTGCGGGCACCGGCTTTCCGACGCGTTCCAGGGCAAGTTGGCCGTAGAATTGATCCGGGAACACCGAAGCCTGGGCGAAATAGCTGGTCGCGGTGGCCGTATCACCGGCTGCCAGTGCTGCGCGGCCCGCCCAATAATAGCCCTTCGACTGGGTCTGGGGGGATTTGGCAGCCGTTGCGTAGCGGCGGAACATCGCCGCCGCGTCCGATGGGCGGTTCAGATTGTAGAAGGCGGTCGATCCCGCCAGCCAGGCGAGGCTGGTATAGTCGTCACGCTCGCCAATCGGGCGGCTGGAAACGTCGGTGCCGGGCGCATAGGCGTCGTCGAGCTTGCTGGCGATGCCATAGGCGAAGCTCCACTGGCTGTCGTTGGCGGCGGCGCGCGCCTGGCCGAGCAATGTTTCATACCATTTTTCCGCATTGCCCGGGCGGAAGGTCAGTTGGGGACGGTTGGCGAGATATTGGCGTGCGGCGATCCAATTGCCCGTGTTCAACAGCCAGGTCGCCTTGTCCGCGACGAAGCCAGCGTCGGATATGCCGACCGGCTCCGCGACTTGCATCCGGGCGGCGGCGTCCGGCGCCTTCTGGCGGAAGGCGATGCGCGCTTCGTAGACCGGCCGTCGCGTGGGCGTCACATAAGCGAGCATCCGTTGCGCCCCGGCGATGTCGCCGCCCCACAGCAGCACGTCGGCGCGCTGGTCATGGTCCGCACTCGTCCAGCTGCTGCCGAAGAGCGATAGCAGCCGAGCCTCGTCATCCGGCGAAAGTGTGCCGCCGACCCATGCGCTGCGTGCGGCGATGCGCGCTTCGGGCATGCGGCCCATCTGCATCATCGCCAGCGCATTGCGCGCATGGCCGGTGGCGGTGCGCGCGGGGAAGCGGGCGAAGAAGGCTGTAACCTGACGCGGATCATAGCTGTTGGGATTGATGCCGGTTTCCGCCAGCCGCCGCATCCGGTCCTCCCCCGGCCAACCCGGATTGGCGAGGATGAAGCTGGCATAGGAGGAGAAGCCCAGGCCGTCGCTCTGCTGCAACGCGCGCCACTGGCTGATCGTCGCGGAGATGGACGGATCGGACGCCACGCCGATTCGGCTGCTGACCTGATTCCAGGGCGACGGCTGAGGCGATGACTGAGTCGACGCGGACAGTTGCTGGACCACCGCGCCAGCCGGATAGGGCGACGCGACGGGGGCTTCAGTCTGGGCGCTGGCGCCGGCGGTAAAAAGAAGAAGAGCGATCAAGGGCATGCGGACCATTGCTGTTTCGAGGTGGCGAGCTGACAGCCTACTGGACATCATCGCAATTCCATCCTTATCAGGCCCTGAATGACGCGCTATAGCGCGCCGACGCCTACACTCGACAGTGTGCCCCGGAATGCCGGTGAATTGAAGGAGTTTATTGATGTTTTCCGGGTCGATTCCGGCACTGGTCACCCCATTTCGCGACGGAAGCGTGGATGAGGCCGCGTTTCGCGCCCTTGTGGACTGGCAGATCGAGGAGGGCAGCAGCGCTTTGGTGCCATGCGGCACCACCGGCGAAAGCGCGACCATGACGGTCGAGGAGCATAATCGCGTCGTTGCGATCTGTGTCGATCAGGCTGCGGGCCGGGTGCCGGTGATCGCGGGCTGCGGGTCCAACGACACGCGAATCGCTCTGGAGCATATGTTCGCGGCGCAGGCGTCTGGCGCGGACGCGGCGCTGGTGGTCGCGCCTTATTATAACAAGCCGAACCAGGAAGGCGTCTATCAGCATTTCGCCTATCTGGCCGAGCGCTGTCAGCTGCCGATCGTCCTTTACAATGTGCCGAGCCGCACGATCACCGACATTGGCGTGCCAGTGATCCACCGCCTGACGGAAGAATATCAGACGATCGTGGGCATAAAGGACGCCACCGGGAATCTGGGGCGGGTCACCGCGCAGCGGCTCGCCTGCCGCGATGATTTCTGCCAGCTGTCCGGCAATGACGAAACCGCGCTGGGATTCAAAGCCATGGGGGGCAAGGGCTGCATCTCCGTCACGGCCAATGTCGCGCCGCGTCTCTGCGCGGAGTTCCAGGCGGCTTGCGCGTCGGGTGACTGGGCTGGTGCACTGGCGTTACAGGACCGGCTCTACCCGCTGCACGACGCATTGTTCAGCGATTCTTCACCTGGGCCGGTTAAATATGCGCTCAGCCGCGTGCGGTCCGACATGCCGGGTGAGCTGCGGCTGCCGATCACCTGGCCTTCGGAATCGAGCCGCGCCGCTGTCGATCGGGCTTTGGAAATTGCGGGTCTCGTCTAAATGGGCTGCGGCCTTATATGGTGAAGTGAGTTAGTTAAGAGTCCCATGGCCCGCCCCCGTCCCGAATTGTTCGACAAAAAGAAGATCGTCGCCGAGAACCGGCGCGCGCGTTTTGAATATTTCCTTGAGGATGTGTTCGAAGCGGGCATCGCGCTGCAAGGCACGGAGGTGAAATCGCTCCGTTTCGGCGAGGGCAACATCGCCGAGAGCTATGCCGAGGTGAAGGGCGATCAGGTGTGGCTGGTCAACAGCAACATCCCCGAATTCAGCCACGGTAATCGCTATAATCATGAGCCCAAGCGGCCCCGCAAGCTGTTGCTGCACGAGCGGGAGATCGCGCGCATGCATGGTGCGGTCGAGCGCAAGGGCATGACGCTCGTCCCCTTGAGCGTCTATTTCAACAGCCGGGGCAAGGCGAAGGTCGAACTGGCTCTGGCCAAGGGCAAGAAGACGCACGACAAGCGTGAAACGATCAAGGAACGCGACTGGAAGCGCGATCAGCAGCGCATCATGAAGGACCATCGCTGATGGGTCCGAAGGCGAGCATGGGCCGTCTTGCCCGCTGGTGGCACGCCAACGCGCCGACCCGTGAATCGCTGGAAGACAACCGCTTCATCGCCCCCGTGGCGCATCGTGTGCTGGAACCCTCGCTGTGGCGCTTCACCCGCCGGTCGGTGCCGCGAGGCGTGGCATTGGGGCTGCTGGTGGGGATATTCCTGCTGATCCCTGGCGTGCAGATTGCGGGCGCGGCGCTACTGGCGCTGCCTTTCCGGGCCAATATTCCGCTGGCGGCAGCCATGACGTTTCTTTCCAATCCGGCGACGACACCGCTGTTCCTGATGGCGTCCGTCTATGTGGGTAACTGGTTCCTGGGCCGCAGCGCGGACGCCTCCGGCTTCATGGCGCTGGTCGATAAGCATGCATCCATCCGCGAATGGTGCGGCTGGCTCTTTTCCGAAGCGGCGCCCGCCATGCTGTTTGGGCTGGCGTTGATTTCGATCGCGTTCGCGGTGGTGGGATATTTCCTTGCCGACTGGATCTGGCGCCATCGGATGGGCCGGAAATGGCATGCGCGTAAATTGAGGATTGGCAAGGCACCCGAAAGCAGCGCATTGGAAGAAGTCGCCCGCGTCTGACGTCGGCGAATAGTCCAGGCGTTTTCAGGGGGAAGGCCGGCCGATGGCCTCGCGCGTCAAAAGGGATGAGGAAGCGTGGACGGGCGATCGCCCTTCCCGGCTGTCCCTGCCGCTGCTGATACTGGCGGCGCTGCTTTCGGCGGTTCTCGTCATCTATGCGACCGGCAACCCGGCTATGGCCACAGGGTTTGGCGCCATGATCCTTGCCATCGCCGCGCTGCTCAGCTGGTATCGGCGTATTTTCCCGGAAGAGGCGGCAGACGGCGAGGCGGTGCCGGATTGGACGGTAGCGCGCGCCGCAGCGGATGCGTCCAACATGGCGATTGCCGTGACCGACCGGGCAGGGCGGCTTGTTTGCGCCAGCGACCTGTTCGGCGAATGGTTTCCCGGATTTCCGACGCCCCCCAATCTCACCGCTGAGCCTGGCCTGACGGAAAGCCTGAGCACCGCCGCCCGCGCGGCCTGGCGCGATGGAGAGGCGCGGGTCGAAGGCGTGGCGCAGGGCGCTCTCCGGCTGGATGTCGATCTGTGCCGCACCGGCCGGTCGGAAGATTATCTGCTGTGGCGCTTTACTCCGGTTCGCCAGCCCAACGCGCTGGATGATGTGCACCGCCTGCTGACCGGGGACGCGGGGCGGCAGATGGGCGAGGCCGGGATCATGGCGGTGATGATCGGCGGTGAAGGGCGTATTCGCGCGGCGAACGGGGCTTTCCTGCTGCGTGCCGCTGGCCGGATCGACGCCAATATCACCGGCCGTGACTTTGCCGCCCATATGCGCGTCGATGACAAGGGGCGGCTATTTCTGGCGCGTGAGGAGTCGGGCGGGTTGCCGCTGCGGTTGTTGCAGGTCCCTTTGCGTCGGACGGCTCAGCCTGCTGGTAGCCAAGTGGGCCAGGATGGTCCGATGCTGCTGCTGCTGATCGATGAGCCAGCGGGCAGCGCGGGCGGTACATCGGCGCTTTCCTATATCGAAACGCTGCTGTCCCTGCTGCCCTTCGGCCTCGCCATGGCGGATCGCGATGGTCGGGTGCTGTTCCTCAACAATGCCTTCTCCCGCGCGGCGGGACTCAAGCGTAGCGAACGGCCGAGCTATCCCGGTGATCTGGTCGTGCGCGAGGATCAGGCAGCGGTTGCCGACGCCGTGCGCCGCTTTGCCGTTGGCCCGCAAATGTCAGGCGATATCGCCATCAGGCTGCGCAACGAACCGGAGGAGCCGACGGCGCTGAGCCTGGCGGGCGTCCGGGGCCTTGGCGAGGCGGCGGTGCTGCTCAGCCTCAAGGATAATAGTGAGGAAAGCAAGCTCAAGCGGCAGGTCGCGCAGGCGACCAAAATGCAGGCGATCGGCCAGTTGGCGGGCGGCGTCGCGCATGACTTCAACAATATCCTGACCGCGATCATCGGCCATTGCGACCTGATGCTGATGCGCCATACGCCGGGCGACAGCGACTATGACGATATTCAGCAGATCAAGTCGAACAGCAATCGCGCGGCCGGGCTGACGCGCCAGCTGCTCGCCTTTTCGCGGCAACAGACACTGCGTCCGCAGGTGCTGCAACTGCCCGACATCGTTGCCGACGTCTCCAACCTCTTGAAGCGCCTGCTGGGTGAGAGCGTGAAGCTGGAGGTGAGCCACGGCCGCAACCTGGGCGCGGTGCGCGCTGATCCGGGGCAGCTGGAGCAGGTGATCGTTAACCTGGCGGTGAACGCGCGGGACGCGATGCCGGAAGGCGGCATCCTCAATATCCAGACCTATGCGGTTCCGGCCGGCAAGGTACGCGAGATGCGGCAGGAGATATTGCCTGCCGCCGATTATACCGCGCTGCGGGTGTCGGACATGGGGCTTGGCATCCCGCCCGACATTCTTTCCAAGATATTCGAGCCCTTCTTCACTACCAAGGAACTGGGTAAGGGCACGGGGCTCGGCCTCTCCACCGTCTATGGCATCGTCAAGCAGTCGGGCGGCTATATCTTCGCCGAGTCTGAAATTGGCCGGGGGGCGAGTTTCGTTATCTACCTGCCCGTCTATCAGGGCGCGGACATGGAGCAGGCGATCCCCGCCAAGCTGCCCATCAAGCGCAGCGAGACATGGGGCACGGGCACGGTATTGGTGGTCGAGGACGAGGATATGGTCCGCGCCGTCGCCGAACGCGCCCTTTCGCGTCAGGGCTACAAGGTGCTGACCGCCAATGATGGCGAGCAGGGGCTGGAGGTGCTGGCGAGCGGTGAGAAGATCGACCTGCTGATTTCCGACGTGGTCATGCCCAATATGGATGGCCCGTCCATGGTCGCGCGGGCACGGGATACGCATCCCGACCTTCCCGTGCTGTTTATGTCGGGCTATGCCGAGGAGCAACTACGCAAGTCGATCGACCTTGCCAATGTCGCCTTCCTGCCAAAACCCTTTTCCGTCAGTCAGTTGGCGGAGGCCGCGCGTGACGCGCTGGCCATGGGCGCAGGGGTGGAATGAACTTCTTGAACGATCAGGCGTTTATGCTGGTCCGCGCGCCGATGATAAGATAGCGAGCGTAACGAAATAGGGGATCGCACATGTCGGACGGCAAGACCATCCTGGTGGTCGAGGATGAAGCGATGATCGGCATGATGCTGGAAGATTATCTCGAAACATTGGGATATCGCCTATATGCCATTGCCGTGTCGGTGGACGAGGCGTGCGACCATGCGCGCAAGGGCGGCTTCGACGCGGCATTGGTGGACTGCAATCTGCAGGGTGAGAAAAGCTGGCCGGTCGCGGACCTGCTGGCGCAAAGCGGCATCCCCTTTATTTTCGCGACAGGCGGCATGGCTGATGACGTGCCATCAGGACATTCGGATCGGCCCACTTTGGCAAAACCTTATACGATTGGCGCCGTTGAGCGGGCGCTGACGAAGGTTCTTTCCGCCTAAATAGGAAATTTCCGTTCCCCTCTTGTTCTTTGAGAACAAAGGGGATACATGGTGGCCAAGGCGCCACTTAATCGGCGCTTCCGCTTGACAGGGGATAGGCCGATGACAGCAATGCTCTCACTCATCGATTCCAAGAAGACAGGGACAATGGACAGACAGAAAGCATTGGAAGCGGCCCTTTCCCAGATTGACCGCGCCTTCGGTAAAGGTTCGGCCATGAAGCTGGGCAGCCGCGAGAAGATCGAGATCGAGGCGATTTCGACGGGATCGCTGGGGCTCGACATCGCGCTTGGCATTGGCGGTTTGCCACGCGGCCGCATCATCGAAATCTATGGCCCGGAAAGCTCAGGCAAGACCACGCTGGCGCTGCATGCCATTGCAGAGGCGCAGAAGACCGGCGGCGTTGCGGCTTTCGTCGATGCCGAGCATGCCCTCGACCCCGCTTATGCCAAGAAGCTGGGCGTCGATATTGACGAGTTGATCGTGTCCCAGCCCGATACCGGTGAACAGGCGCTGGAAATCGTCGATACGCTGGTGCGGTCGAACGCCATCGACGTGCTGGTGATCGACTCCGTCGCGGCGCTGGTGCCCCGTGCGGAAATCGAAGGTGAGATGGGCGATAGCCATGTCGGCCTGCAGGCGCGCCTGATGAGCCAGGCGCTGCGCAAGCTTACCGGCTCGATCTCTCGTTCTAAGTGTCTGGTGATCTTCATCAACCAGGTGCGCATGAAGATTGGCGTCATGTACGGCAATCCGGAAACGACGACGGGCGGCAACGCGCTCAAATTCTATGCGTCGGTTCGCCTCGACATCCGCCGTACTGGCCAGATCAAGGATCGCGACGATATCGTCGGCAACGCGACCCGCGTGAAGGTGGTGAAGAACAAGGTGGCGCCGCCGTTCAAGCAGGTGGAATTCGACATAATGTATGGCGAGGGGATTTCGAAGATCGGCGAGATACTCGATCTGGGCGTCAAAGCTGGCGTGGTCGAAAAGTCGGGCGCCTGGTTCTCCTACGACTCCGTCCGCATTGGCCAGGGTCGTGAGAATGCCAAGACCTTCCTCAAGGAAAATCCCGAAATGGCGGAGCGCCTGGAAAAGGTGATCCGGGGCAAGACCGAAGAGGTTGCCGAAGGAATGATGACCGGACCCGAAGCGGAGGATGATGGCGAATAAGCACGGCTAATGCCTGCGGCCGGATCAGCCGCAGGATAGCCGCGCGGCTCTGCTCGCCTTTCGTTTCACGCACTGAAAAGGCCCGCCCGCGCATTTTCGCGGGGCGGGCCTTTTACCGTTATAGAAGGGCGAGGCTTGCTCAACAGGGCCAGATGAACATTGATCAGCGGCTAGGGCTCACCATTCCTGCCGGTTTGAGGTCGGAGGGCGGATTTTTGGCGTGGGTCCGCTGGCGCCTTTTGCTCTGCTCGACGGCGAGCTTTTTCTTGAGCCGTACGCCCTGAAGACCCCAGTCTCCGAAATGTACGGCAGCCAGGAATATGAGGAGGCCGTTCATGAACAAGGCGATGGTGAGAGGCAGCGCGAGAAAGACGTCGAGTATTTGTTCGGTCGGCGTTTCCACAGGCCCCACCCGGTCGATCCCGAACAGGGCGAGGCCGTCTTCAAGGGAATGACCATCCCATTCTCGCCGGAAAAGCCATTCGCCTACCTCTATCGCCAGAATGGTCGGGGCGATGAGCATGGCGGCGAGGCCGATCATGACCATCGCTTCGCTCAAGAGCTGTACGCCAAGAGAGGGGAGGCGGCGCTTGGTTACAGGATCATGCACCTGCCTTTCGGGCGCTGCGGATTGCGATATCTCGATCGGTCTCACAGTGGATGACGAAGGCGGGTCCGAAAATCCGTATCGATCCAGCTTGGCCAACATTCGGGGGTTCAACTGAGACTTGCAGCTATCCTCGATGAATTTCTGCTGCTCTATCGTCAGCTCCTGCCGGAAGCTGTCGGATTGCCCCTTTCTGATCCGCAGGGCATCTGAATCCGATCTGTCATATTCATGGCCGGGAATGCCCTGGGCGAGTTCCAGTGCCTTGAGCTTTTCGAAGGATGAGTTTTCCACCGCATATCCAAGAGCACGGCTATTGACCGGCTCATCCAGAAAACTGAGCATCGTTTCGACTTCTACCTCCGTTTGAAGCAGTAGATCCTCATAATATATGATGTGATGATCATGCCGTTCGAGGCCATTGGCCCAGCTATTCATATATTTAATATAGTGCGGCAGGCCCCTATTCTCATCCATGAGAAAATCATCAACGCTGCCTTGAAACGACATCTTGTGCCGAGTCACATGGTGATAGTCGGAAATGAGTACGGCCCGCGGATCCCGGATCAGGAATATGATGGGAAGGCGGCCGGGCAGGGTTGGTTTGAAGCGCAGATGAGTGGAAGGGATCAGGGGGAAAGAGGCCTCCTCTGATCTCCGGACAAAGGCCGGTATGCCGCGCACCGGATCCAAGTCGAAATTGGGAGCAAAGGTGAACATGCTCTGGGTCGTAATGGGCGGATATGCACGCGACGCGAGGAAATATTGCGCCAGGATAAACCTGAGCCAGGTCCTGCCCGACTTCGGGTAGGAGGCGAGGAGCGCAGTCGCAGCGCTGGAAACAAGACGCAGGCTGCGAGCCGAAGCGATACGGCGCGCCAGAATGAAGGGCGCATGAGCCAGCGAAGCGATGTGGGGCGTGTCCATCAACACAGATTAGCTTGGCAGAAAGCCGGGTGTGAAACTTTTCCGGATGATGGCCAATGTGTGTAAGAAGCTGAAACCATCCTCCCTTTTTTTCTGATGGCAGCCAAGTTGATTGACAGGGGGTGCGCTATCGCCGAAAAGAACATATAGAGAACATTCTATGGTGGATTCGGTGAACAGGCTTGCAGCCCTCAGGCGGCACATTGCATCACTGGAAGGGATTCCGGCCGTCAAAACAGATGCGCGTATTGCGACCGGACATGCGGCTTTTGATCAGGCATTGCAGGGTGGCCTTGCCAGGGGTCGGGTGCATGAATTGTTCGGGAATGCTGAAGATGAGGGCGCCACTGCCGGTCTTTCCCTGATCCTTGCCCATCTTGCGGCGCGTGAGGCTCCTCTGTTCTGGTTGCGCCTTCCAGATGGAACGGCGGGACAACCTTATGGCCCGGGGCTTTCCGCGCTTGGAATAGATCCAGCCCATTTGCTGATCGGCGTGATGAAGGATGAGGCGCTGCTGCTGCGCGCGGCGGTCGATGCGTTGCGATGCCCGGCGCTGGGCGCGCTGGTCATCGAATTGCGCGGGCGCGCGCCGCTGCTGGACTTGACCGCGAGCCGCCGTCTGGCGCTGGCGGCGGAGACGTCGGGGGTTACCGCCTTCGTGCTGCGGATTGGTGGCGATCCGGTGCCGAGCGCGGCGGAGACACGGTGGCGGGTGGAGGCTGCTCCATCCGTGCCGTTGCCGGGCAATGCGCCGGGCATGAGCGCCTTCTCGCTTCACCTGTTGCGCCGCCGTTCGGGGGCAGACGGCATGACATGGCGGATGGTGTGGAATGCCGAGCGGGGAGATTTTGGAGAAGAGTGCGATGAACGCCATGAGCATGGATGGGCAAGCGGAGGACACGCTGACGAGGCGGCGCTACCTGGCGCTGTGGTTCCCCTTCCTGCCGGTCGATCGGCTGCGCATCGCGCGGCCTGACCTGTGGCAGGTGCAGGCCGGCGCCGCGCCGGTCGCCATCGTGGAGGCCGTGCGCGGGGCCATGCGCCTTGTGACGCCGGATGCCGATGCGCTGGCGCTGGGCCTGAACGCGGGCATGACGCTGGCCGATGCGCGGGCGCAAGAGCCTGACCTTGTCAGCTTCGAAGCGGATCATCATGCTGATCAGGATTGGCTGGAGCGGCTATGCGATGGGTGCGCGCGCTATACGCCTGCGGCCGCGATCGATCCGCTGCATGGGCTGATGTTGGACATCACCGGCTGCGCGCATCTGTGGGGCGGGGAGGACGCCTTGGCGCGCGAGGCGGTGGAGCGGTTCGAGCGGCACGGCATGGAGGTGCGCCATGCGATAGCGGGCACGCCGGAGGGCGCGCATGCATTGTGCCGCTTTTCCGCAGGGCCAGCGCCTGATGAGGAGGCCGCGCTGCGCCGCTTGCCGGTCGAGGCGTTGGAGCTGGAGCAGGAGAGCGGGGTGGCGTTGCGGCGCGCGGGGCTGCGCACCATCGGCGATCTTGCTGCCCGGCCTCCAGCGGCGCTGGCCGCGCGCTTTGGCGAGGAGGCGGTCGATGTGTTGCACCGCCTGCTAGGGCTGGGCCATCGCCCGCTTAGCCCCCGCCGCCCGCGTCCTGTCCTGCGGATCGAGCGCCGCTTCGCAGAGCCTGTAGGCAGCACCGCCTATGCTTTGCAGCGGGTCGAGGAGATGGCGGCCGAAGCGGGCGAGCGGCTGACCGAGCGGGGCGAGGGCGGGCGGCGGTTCGAACTGTTGTTCTTCCGCACCGATGGTCTCGCCTTTCCGCTGCGGGTGGAAACCGGCCTGCCGGTGCGGGATGCGCCTGCGATCATGCGGCTGGTGCGGGAGCGGATCGGCAGCCTGTCCGATCCGCTCGATCCCGGCTTCGGCTTCGACATGCTGCGCCTTACCGTGCCGCAGACCGAGCCGATGGCCGCGACCCAGTTGGCGCTGGAAGGGGGAGAGGCGCGTCGCGAGGAAGCGGTCGCGGCGCTGGTCGACCGGCTGTCCGTCCGCGCTGGCCGCAACCGCATCCAGCGATTGGAGCCGCGCGACAGCCATATTCCCGAGCAGGCGCAGCTTGCGCTGCCTGCGATCGAAAGCCGCACACCGTCCAGTTGGCCGCGTCAAGGAGAACCCGGCGATCCGCCGATGCGCCCCATTCATCTGTTCGACCCACCCCAGCCGATCGAGGTGGTGGCGGAGGTGCCAGACGGCCCGCCCCATCATTTCCGCTGGCGACGCAGCGCGCATGAAGTGACCCGCTATGAAGGGCCGGAACGGATCGCGCCCGAATGGTGGAAGGCGAAGGACGGTGCGCTGGCGGGCGAAAGCACAGGCATGACGCGCGACTATTACCGGATCGAGGATGCGCGCGGCCGCCGCTACTGGATTTTCCGCCATGGCCTTTACGGCACGGAGGCGCGGCATCCCGGCTGGTACATCCACGGCCTGTTCGCATGAAGCGCGGCAAGGGGCCTGATCCGTCCAAGCCCAAGTCGATGGATCGGCGGGAATTGGATGCGGTGGAAGCGGTGCGGGAAAGCGCGCGGATAAAGGAAGCACGACCTCCTCCGCCGCGCAGGGCTGGGTCCGCTTTTGCAGAGTTGGTGGCCGCCACCAACTTTTCCTTCCTGCGAGGCGCGTCCCATGCCTCGGACATGGTGGGGCAGGCGATCGACCTCGGCCTAAAAGGACTGGGAATCGCCGACCGCAACACGGTCGCGGGCGTGGTGCGGGCATGGTCTGCGCTCAAGCGCGCCCCCGAAAAGGCGCGGACCCGCTTGCTGGAAGCAAAGAAGGAGGCTGGGCAGCCGCTGGAACTGACTGAGGAAGAGGAGCAATCGTGCCAAACCGACCTCAAACTTGTTGTCGGCGCACGACTGGTCTTTTCCGATGGCACTCCGGACATCGTCGCATATCCCTCGACCCGGCGTGGCTGGGGGGAACTGACCAAGCTGCTGACGGTGGGTAATTTGCGATCGATGAAGGGCAACTGCATCCTCACCTATGAGGATCTGACCGCCTATCTCGATGATCTGCTGTTGATCGTCCTGCCGTCCTCCACCGCCACAAAGCAGGCGGCCCATCGAAAGCCGGTGGAGTATGAGTATGACGACAGGCCCTCCAAGGAGGCGATCCGGCAAGGGCATTTGAGCCTGGTGCCGCCGCCGCGTCCTGCCGATCTTAAATCCTATCTTCGGCGGCTGGCCCGATTGGCGCCAGGCCGGATCTGGCTGGGTGCGGCGCTATGCCGGGATGGCCGGGACGCGCGCCGGATCGCGGGCTTCAAGTGGCTTAGCGCACGCACCGGCGTGCCGCTGATCGCGACCATGGACGTGCTGTATGCCAAGCCTGACGAGCGGCCCTTGCAGGATGTGCTAAGCTGCATCCGCGAAGGCGTGACGATCGGCAAGGCTGGACGTTTGCTGGAGGCCAATGCCGAGCGGCACATGCATGCGCCCGAGGAGATGGCGCGGTTGTTTCGCGACTGCCCTGAAGCTCTGGCCGAAAGCATGCGCTTGCTTGGCAAAGTGCGTTTCAGGCTGGATCAGCTATCCTATGAATACCCCCATGAGCCTGTGCCCGAAGGTTGGACGGCGCAGCAATGGCTGGAGGAACTGACCGTATCGGCCGCCCATGCGCGCTATGGCCCGCATATTCCGGCCAAGGTGCGCAAGTTGCTGGATGACGAGTTCGAGCTTATTCGCGAGCGCAATTATGCTTATTATTTCTTGACGGTTTACGACATCGTCGCCTTTGCCAGAATGAAGGGCATATTATGCCAAGGGCGTGGATCGGCAGCCAATTCCATGGTCTGTTTTTTGCTGGGAGTCACTTCGGTCGATCCGGAACGGCATGAACTGCTCTTTTCCCGCTTCGTGTCGGAAGAGCGGGACGAGCCACCGGATATCGACGTCGATTTCGAGCATGAGCGGCGCGAAGAGGTGATGCAATATATCTACGATCGCTATGGCCGCCATCGTGCCGGGATCGCCGCGACCGTTATCCATTACCGATCACGCAGCGCTGTAAGGGAGGCGGCCAAGGTATTGGGGCTTAGCGAAGATGTGGTGGCGCGCCTGTCGAGTACGGTATGGGGCAGCTATTCGGGCGATTTTCCTGAAGCGCGGATAACCGAGGCGGGCTTTGACCTTCACAATCCGCAGATCGTGCGGTTGCGGGCAGTGGTAGATCAATTGCTTGACGCACCTTTTCCCCGGCATCTGTCGCAGCATGTCGGCGGTTTCGTGCTGACCCAGAACCGGCTCGATGAAACCGTGCCGCTTCATCATGCGGCGATGGCGGATCGCAGTTTCATCGAATGGGACAAGGATGACATCGATGCGCTGGGATTGATGAAGGTCGACATTCTGGCGCTGGGCATGTTGAGTTGCATCCGCAAGGCTTATGATCTGATGAGGCTCCATAGGCTGGGCGATCATGATCTGAATATTGACCTTAAATCAGATGACCCGGCCGTTTATGACATGCTGGAAAAGGGCGACAGCATCGGCGTGTTCCAAGTGGAAAGCCGGGCGCAGATCAACATGCTGCCGCGTTTGCGCCCCCGATCCATTTATGACCTGACGGTGCAAGTGGCGATCGTGCGGCCTGGGCCGATCGAAGGCGACATGGTGCATCCCTATCTGCGGCGGAGATGTGGGGAAGAGGCGGTGGAATTTCCCGCGCCCGATCCTGCATATGGGTCCTACGACGAACTTAAGTTGCTGCTAGGCAAAACCTACGGCGTCCCCCTGTTCCAGGAACAGGCGATGAAGCTCGCCATCGTCGCTGCTGAATTTACGCCATCGGAGGCTAACCAGCTGCGGCGGTCGATGGCGACGTTCCGCCATGTGGGTGGCATGGACAAGTTCAAGGAGAAGATGATCGGCGGCATGGTGCGGCGGGGGTATGAACGCGATTTCGCCGAGCGTTGCTATAGCCAGATCGAGGGGTTCGGCAGCTATGGCTTTCCCGAAAGCCATGCTCTTTCCTTTGCGCGGCTGGTCTATGTGTCGGCGTGGATCAAATGCCACCAGCCTGCCGTCTTTGCCTGTGCGCTGCTGAATTCTCAGCCGATGGGCTTTTATGCCCCGGCGCAGATTGTGCGGGATGCGCGGGAGCATGGCGTCGCCGTGCATGATGTGGATGTGAATATGAGCGGGTGGGACAATGCGCTCGAACCGCTGCTGCGGTCGCGCAATAGGAGGCGGGGTGAAGGGGAGGGTCGGGCGTTGGCGCTGCGGCTGGGCTTTCGCCAGATCGATGGTTTTCGCGAGGCTTGGGCTGCGCAGATGGTCGAGGCGCGGGAGGGGGGTCTGTTCACCAGCCTGGAGGATCTGGCGCGGCGGGCTGGGTTACCTGCGCGGGCGCTGCGCTTACTGGCGGATGCGGACGCTTGCCGGTCTCTCGGGCAGGACCGGCGGGCGGCGCTGTGGGAAGCGCGGCGCACGCCGTCCAATGAACTGCCCCTGTTTGCTGCTGCGCGAAAGCGGGACCAGAAGGCGGCGGGAGAATTGGGGGAGGAGCCGGATGCGATGTTGCCCGCCATGCCGCTCGCTGAACAGGTCGCGGCCGATTACCAGATGACGCGCCTGTCGCTCAAAGGGCACCCGATGCAGTTCCTGCGGCCGGTCTTTGCTGCTGAAGGGGTGCTGAGTTGCGCGCAGACGACGGCCGCGAAGAACGGGACGAAGGTGCGGACAGCGGGTGTGGTGCTGGTGCGGCAGCGACCGGGTAAGGGCAATGCGGTTTTCATCACGATAGAAGATGAGACGGGCGTCACCAACATCCTGCTCTGGGCGCGCCTGTTCGAAATGCAACGGCGACCGGTCATGGCGTCGCGGCTGATGCTGGTCGAAGGTGAGGTGCAACGGAGCAAGGAAGGCGTCGTCCACCTGATGGCGAGCCGGGTGCATGATCGCACCGCGGAGCTATCGCGCCTGTCGGATACGCATAGGCCACAGATCGCCTTGTCGAGGGCGGATGAGTTTGTGCATCCTCAGCATCCCCGGACGTCCAGCCATCCGCGCAATGTGCGGATATTACCGAGGTCTCGGGACTTTCATTGAGGGTGAGGATAAGAGCAAAATCCTCCCTGCGCAGAGCGTGGAGAGGGGGACCGCCGCGCAGCGGTGGTGGAGGGCAACTGGCATGACCTGCGGCGCCTACGGGCGCTCCCCTCCACCAGCCTGCGGCTGGTCCCCCTCCCCATCTGTCGATGGGGAGGATAAACTTTCATCCCGAAGCCAAGGAGAATCCCATGTCCATTCCCGATCTCCCCATCGAAGGCGGTTGTCGGTGCGGGCGTGTGCGTTTCCGGTTGAGCGAAGCGCCTTGGGGTGAGGCGGCTTGTCATTGTACCGGGTGCCAGAAGATGACCGGCAGCGCCTTTTCCACCACGATCATCATGCCTTCGGGCGGCTTTGAACTGATTGCGGGAGAGACTGTGATCGGTGGGCTGCATGGCGAAGACGTGCACCATCATCATTGCGACTGGTGCAAGAGCTGGGTCTTTACCAAGCCCGCCGCCGACATGGGCTTCGTCAATGTGCGGGCAACCATGCTGGACGATGCCAGCTGGTTCGCGCCGTGGATGGAGACGCAGACGGCGGAGAAGTTGCCTTGGGCGCAGACCGGGGCGGTGGTCAGCTTTGAACGCTTCCCCGGAATGGGCGAATATGAAGGGCTGATCGCCCGCTACCGCGCCGAGCGGCTTCAATAATCCTTCGAATAGCGCAGGTTCGCTGATGATCCGGCGTTGGTGCCGGTCTTCGACAGCAGGCTGAGCGTCTTTGACAGGGAGATTTCCAGCTGAGTGGCGGTGAAGCCCTTGGGATCGGTGATCACCTCCACATAGATATTGTTGGAAATGTGCTGACCCACAGCCAGCGATGCGCCGCGCCCCGTATCCTTGTCGCCGCCGACGATGCCGATGCGGTCGACCCCTGAGGCGTTCTGCAACTTGCCCATGGGGTTGAGGCCGCCGCCACCGCCGCGCAGGCCGTTGAGCGCGGCGGCGAGCTGGATCGCCTGCGTCGCGGACAGGTTCGCGACATTGTCGCCGAACAGGATGCGTGCCAATATCTCGTCCTGAGGCAGGGTGGGTGTCGAAATGAAGCTGATGTCCGGCTTCTGCGCCGTGCCGCCGACGGCGATGCCTGCCGCCACCGTGTTTATCCGGGTTTCGGCGCGGATCGCCAGCACCGGGTTCATCATCGGCCCGTTGAAGGTGATGATCCCCTGTTCAAGGTCGAACTGATGGCCTGAGAAGCTGTAGCGGCCGCGTATCACCTCGATCTTGCCGACTACGCTTGGGGCCTTGGTGGTGCCGGTCACCCGCATGTTGGTCTTCCATTCGGAATCGAGACCCATGCCGGTCAGGTAGATTTCATTGTCCGCGCGGACGCGGATGTCGAGCTTCCAGTCGGCGGGCTTGGCAGCCGCCTGCCGGGACGCGACGCGCTGGTCGAGCAGGTCGGTGCCCTCGCCCTTACGCCGAACGCCCTGAAGCTGGCGGATGTCGGCGCCGCCCTGCCAGGCGATTCGGTAGCGGGTTTCGGGAAGCGATAGGTTGCCCTTGATCAGTCCGCCGTCTGCCACGCTGTTCGTTACGTTGATCGTGCCGGTGACGACGCTGGTGATCGCTTCGCTGCGCGCGATGCGGGCGCGGTCCAGCTTGACGGCGATGTTCATGGGGTAGCCGCTTTCGGCCGCGAGACCGACCGAGCCGCTCGCCTGCACGGTGCCGTCGCCAGCGCGGCCGGAAAAGTCGCGTATCTCCAGCCGGTCGTTGGTGAAGCGGCCATCGAGACGCATTTGTGTCAGGCGCGTGCCGAATGTTTCATTCTCGTAGGTCAGCGCGTTGGCGCGGACGAGGCCGTTAAGGCGCGGCGCGGTGAGGCGGCCGCTGAAATCTGCTGCGACGGCGATGGGGCCGGTCAGTTGCTGGTCAGCGAGCCCCGCGAAGGAGAAGAGCACGTCGGCAGGCCCGGCATAGCGTATGCCGCCGCCGAGGGGGGCGGATTGGAGCTGCTCTGTCCAGCTTGATCCAGAGCCGGGAGGCGCGAGGGTGGCGATGAAGCGCCCTAATGGCGCGTTGCCGCGCCGGATGAGTCCGCGCAGGTCGCCGCCGCGGTTCGAGAGGCGGCCTTCGATCGCCATGGAGACCGGATCGGAGACGGCGGACAGGCTGGAGCGGCGGAAATCACTGATTGCTAAGCGCGTCGTGGCGTTGGGGAAGGCGTTGCGGCTCTGGTTGAAGTCGATCGCGCCGGTCGCCTTGCCGCTGATGCCAAGGCCGGGGCTGGCGATGTTCATGATGGCGAGATCGAAATCCTTGAATCGCGCCTGGAGGGCGGTCTGGTTGCCGAAGCGCCCGGCGAGATCAACCCGTCCTTGAGGCAGGACTAGGGTCGCCGGTTCCAGCCGGTAGCCTTGCGGTTCGATGCGGATGATCGCGGGCTGGGCGAAGCGGAAGGGGATGTTGCTTGCCTTGCCTTCCAGCGCGACGGCGTAGAGGTTGGGGCGGAGCGCCGCATTGACGGCGATCGAGAAGGGCACGCCCGTCGATCCGTCGGCAACCAGCTGCGCGCGGCCCCGACCGCCTTGATAATTGATCCGGGCGCGGCTTTTTCGCACGACATAGTCACCATAGGCAGCGTTCGCCATTTGGATATCCGCGATGATACGCGGCTGGTCGGTGAGGATGATGTCCGCCGTCGCGATCGCTCGGCCGATCACCACATCGGCTTCGCCGGGCAGGCGGGCGTTGCTGGCCGTGGCGTTGACGGCGATACCCTGAGCCTTCCCTACGGCTGCCAGTTGCGCGGCGCCGGTTATGCCAGAGCCATTCATGGCAAGCTGTCCGGCAAACGGTCCAGCGGCGGTCTGCTGGAGGCGTCCGTTCATATCGACGCCCGCGAAGCGCGCGCGCGTGATGTCGATCGTGAGCGGACCTTGAGCCGTGCGGATCAGCATATTGGCGAAGAAGGGGCCATAGGCGGAGCCGCCGGTTGCCTCCAGCCGGTAGCCGCCAGCCTCGCCATTCAGTTTTGCGACGACATTGGAGAGCTGCACGCCGACATTGGGCCGGGCGGCGCGCAGGACCGCTTGAGGCCTCTCCATTGTTCCGCGCACGCTGAGCGCCAGCGGGCCATATTGGTTCGACGTGGCGGAGGCGTCGAAGGTGATGGCGCCATTGGTGTCGTAGCTGCCCGATCCGGAATGGACGCGGAAATTGGGTGCCGCGCCCTTCAGGTCCGCAAGGGTGAACTTGCCTTCCGGCGTCATGCCGATGCGGCCCGATGCGACGGCATTGCCGCCCAGGAAATCGCGCACGGAGGCGCTTTCCCAGCGCGCCGTGCGGACGCCGAACTTGCCCGCAAAGCCCCAGCCGCCCTTCGGTCCGGGCACTAGCTTCACATCGGTGTTGAGGTTGACGATGCCTACGCCGTCGATCTTGTAGTCGTTTACTCGCCCCTTGAGCGCCCCCCGGTAGATGGCGTTGTCCAGGTCGGCGAGCACGATGGCGGTGGCGTCCACCCGGTCGCTGTCGATCTTGAGGTTGTCGCTGATCAGCTTGCCAGAAGCATAGGCGAAGTCGCCCTTGACGCGCAGGTTCTGAAGGAGCCCGCCCGCTGCGGCGTTAAGGCCGGTGACCCGCCGCGCGGTCGCGTTGACGGGGATGCGGATGCGATCGGCGTCAATCACCGCCCGGCCACTGGCTTTCAGCCCTTCAATGCCGGTCTGGTCGAAGGCGAGCATTGCGGCGCTCAGATCATAATCGATGAACGGCGTCGCCATCGGGCCGTCAAGGATGATCGAGGCGCGTACATCCTTTCCCCGCACCTTTTCCATGATCGCGCCGGGGGTCAGTAGCGCGGCGTCGATCTTGAGGCCGCTGAACTGGCTCTTGCCGAGGTCGATGAGGCCTTGCGCGGTGGCGGCGAGTGCTCTGGAGCGCAGCGTGCCCTTCAGCTTCACGCGCCGCTCGTTAAGCCCGGCGAAGAGATCGAAATCGAGGGCCGGAGCAGTCAGCCGGTCCACGGTTCCGGCAAAGACGAGGCCGGGGCGCACCGGACCTTTGGCGGTGAAGTTGCCGTCTCGCGCGGCGAGCGCGATGTTCGCAAGCTGCCCCTTGGGCGAGGTCGCAACGATGCGGCCGTTCCACGCCTGCCATGTGCCGCGACCATCGAGCGTTGCGGTCAGGCCATCCGTGAGCCCGCTCATCTTTGCGATGACGCCACCCTTTGGAGCGGTCAGCGAGCCCTTCATGGCGAGACGGTTCTGCGCGGGTACGGCGTCAATCGAGGCCTGGAGCCGGTCGCCGCTGTCCACGACGGCATTGGCGCTAAGCTGCGCGCGGCCATCGGCGATGTGGGTCACGCCGTCGATGGCAATCTCGCGCTTTTGGCCGATCACGGGTTTCGCCAGCACGAACTTGGCGATCTTCAGCCGATCGACATCGATGTTGAGGTCGGGGAGGATCGGCGCGTTGGGGTCGCTTTTCGTGACGTTGAATTGGGGGCTGCGGGCCAGCACGACCAGCGGGCTTTCCAGCAGCCGCACGGAAATATGATTGTTGAGGTAGCGGAAGGGGCTCCACACGACATGGACACGCGGGGATACGGCGAAAGGCCCTTTGGGATCACGCAGGACAAGATCGTGGATGACCATGTCGCTGTAGACCGATCCCTCGATACGGCCGACCTCGATCGCCATGCCGGATTCCAGCTTCAGCGCCGCGATCTGGCGGATCAGGAATTTCTTGCCTGGCTGGGTGTTCAGGAAAAGCAGCAATCCAGCGCCTAGCACGACGAGGCCAAGGATCAGGGCGGTGACACCCAGCACGATCTTTTGCCATAGCGGCCGTCCTTCCCGGATGACCACGGTCTGGCTTTCCGGAGCGGAAGGAGGCGTGTCTTCGGCCATCAAAAAGCCTGCCCAATGCCGATATAGAGGGTGAACTTGGACTCGCCGGGCTGCCGGTTGATTGGCATGGCTATGTCTGCTCGGAAGGGGCCAAAGTCAGTATAGAAGCGGCCGCCCAAGCCTACGCCATAGCGAATGTCGGAGAATTTCGGGATGGCGCTTTCATAGACCTGTCCCGCATCGACGAAGGCGACCACGCCATAATTGCCGAAGCGGTAGCGGCCTTCGACGGCGAACTCGTTGACGGATCGGCCGCCGATCGGGTCGTCATTGACGTCCTTTGGCCCCAGTTCCTGATAGCCAAAGCCGCGCACCGATCCGCCGCCGCCTGCATAGATCCGGCGCGAGGGCGCGATCTGGTCGCGTGATGCACCGCTGATCGTGCCAAGCCGCGTCCTAGCCGCGATCACCAGCGCATCGGAAACCGGATAATAGCCGCTAAGGTCGAAGGTCCCGCGGACATAGGGTGACAGATTGCCCTGCAACGATGCTTCGGGCGACAGGCGCAGATTGGCGCGGAAACCCCTGGTCGGATTGAGCAGATCGTTCGACCGGTCATAGCCAAGCTGGACCGGCAGCGAGCCGATGAAATAGGTCAGCCGCCGCTTTTCCGCCGTGGCGGGATCGACCGTCGTCTGCTCGTTCGACAGCAGGATTTCGGCGCCATAAGTGTAGGTCCAGCGTTTCTGGAAGATCGGCGTCGACTGGCGCGACCAGCTGATGTTGAGGCCCGCCGTAAAGGCTTCATAGGCATCATAATTTTGGTGGTTGAGCAGGGCGCCAGCCTGGAAGGTCTTGTCCCGCTTCCCCGCGTTGGAGCGGCGGAAGGTGCCGGAGACGCCCTGTTCCTGCGTACCCGCGATCACCTTCGCGATCAGCGCGCCTTCTGGCGGGAAGAGGTTGCGGTGCGTCCATGTGCCTTCGGCGCGGAAGCCTTGCCCCGTGCCATAGCCAAGCTCGCCCGCCAGCGTGCGGGGCGGACCTGCCTCCTGATCGACATGCAGGTCGACATATTCGGTGCCATCGGGGCCGGGCTCGTTCGTGCGCACCGGATCGACCGCGACGCTGGAGAAGAGGCCCGTCGCGACGAGGGCGCGGCGCAGGTCATCCACCTTGCGGCTGTCATATAGCTCGCCGGGTTTGAAGCGGCTGATGACCTTCATATGGTCAGCGCCAAAGGCCTGCTTGCGGCCCGAGGTTGTGATCCCACGGAACGACCCGCGTGGGCCGACCTCGACCGGCAGGGTGTAGTCGCCCGTGATGGTCGCCGGATCGAGCAATATGTCCCGTTCGCCGACCTTGGCGAAGGGATAGCCATTTTCGGGCAGCTTGACCCCGACATTGGCCTCCGCGCTTTCGACATCGGCGGCCACGATATAGTCGCCGGTCTTGAGCGGCAGGCTGTCGCGGACAAGGCTGGGCGGCACCGTTGGTCCAGCGTTGATGACGATGTCGCCGATCTTGTACCGCTTGCCCGGAGTGACGGACAATACTGCCTTTAGGGTGCCATCGCCCGTCTGGTCGAGCGAGGCGAGGGCGGTCGCGTCGTAATAGCCCTGCGAATAGAGCAGCCGCACGGCGAGCGCTTCATCCTCATGCGCGCGCGCCTGCACCATGGCGGCGGTTTCGGCGCGCCCTTTGCCATCGACCAGTGCTGACTCGCCCCGGAACTCATCTTCAAGGCCGGTCTTGCCGAAACCGTCCATCTCCACGGTATAGCGGATCTCGGGCGTCTTTTCGTGCGGACTGTCGCTTGCCACCTGAGGCGGCACGGTTACGCTGTCGAGCGGTGCCAAGGGCTGTACCAGTTCCGCTTCCGCTGGGGGTTCGGTGGCGGGCGGCAGTTCGGCGGGCGCGCTGGCCTGCGGCATTTGCTGATCGATCCAGCTGTCTATCGACGGTAGCGGAGTAGAAGGGTTGGCAGGGTCGCTTTCGCCAGCCTTGGGCAATCGCGCTTCGAATTCGTCGTCGGGCAGTATTGGCGGCTCCTGCCCGGCAGCAACCGTGCCTGCGGATGTCTGGGCCTGCAGCGGCAAGGGTGACGCAGCGATCATCAGAACGCCCAAGGCACGCCGGGCGCGTTTCGCCTGCCTGAAACCCATGTAAATTCAGCTGCCCCTTTCCATCCGCCGCGCACGCGGGGAAGACGAATACGCGCAAGGGCTTGTTTCGGTTCCGCCGTCGGCCGTGAACCGCTTCCCTCGAGCGTCGGCCCGGTTTAGGGATCAGAAATGACCATAGCGCTGAATGTATCCCGCTCTATCCTTGGACAACCGTGGCGCTGGCGGGGCGCAGGCGCGGATGCGCGCGAGCCGGGCTATCTGCCCGACGACCTGGTTACGCAGTTGCTGCTGGCCCGTGGCTGTCCGCGCGAAGCCGTGGAAGCGCATCGTAATCCGACCATCCGACACTTTATGCCCGATCCCAGCTTGTTCCGCGACATGGACAGCGCTGCCGAACGGCTGGCGGATGCGGTGCAGAGCGGCGAGCATGTCCGTATCTTCGGCGACTATGACGTGGACGGCGCAACCAGCGCGGCCTTGCTGATCCGCCTGCTGCGCGATCTTGGGCTGTCCGCGCGGCCTTATATTCCTGACCGGTTGATGGAAGGCTATGGCCCCTCGGGCGAGGCGCTGGTGCGGCTGGCCGGGGAAGGGGCAACGCTGATCGTCACCGTCGACTGCGGCGCGCAGGCGTTCGAGGCGCTTGCCATGGCGAAGGCTGTGGGCGTCGATGTCGTGGTGGTCGATCATCATAAATGCGCCGCCGCGCTTCCCGAGGCGTTCGCGCTCGTGAACCCCAACCGGCTTGACGAGGTTGAGGAGGCGGCCGCTCATGGCCATCTGGCGGCGGTGGGGGTCGCATTTCTCTTGGGCGCCGCGCTTATCCGCGTGTTGCGCAAGCGGGGATGGTTCGCGGCTCGCGCCGAGCCTGCCCTGATGGAATTGCTCGACATCGTGGCGCTCGGCACTGTGGCAGACGTCGCACAACTCAAGGGGCTTAACCGCGCCTTTGTCGCACAGGGCCTCAAGGTCATGGCAAAGCGCCGCAACATCGGCATCTCCGCGCTGATCGACGCGAGCCGCCTTAGCCGTGCGCCATTATGCCATGATCTGGGATTTGCGCTCGGTCCCCGCATCAATGCTGGCGGGCGGGTAGGCAAGGCCGACCTGGGCGTGCGCCTGCTGACGACGGAAGACCCGATCGAGGCCGCGAGCATCGCTGCCGAGTTGGACCAGTTCAACGAGGAACGTCGCGTGATCGAGGCGGCGGTACAGGTCGAGGCAGAGGAACTGCTCGCGGCGCAGGGCAACCGGGCCGTGGCGCTGATCGCTGGAGCTGGCTGGCATCCCGGCGTGATCGGCATCGTCGCCGGACGCATCAAGGAAAAGGCGGGGCGTCCCGCGATCGTCGTGGCGATTGATGATGCGGGTACGGGCAAGGGCTCCGGCCGTTCGATCTCCGGCGTTGATCTTGGCGCAGCTGTGCTGGCGGCCAAGGACAGCGGCTTGCTTGTTGCCGGTGGCGGCCACGCCATGGCGGCAGGGCTGACCGTCGCTTCCGACAAGCTGGACGCGCTGGCTGATTTCCTGGACGAAAGGCTCGCCGCCGCCGTCGCCCGCGCCCGCGATGACCGCGCATTGTTGATCGACGCCGTGCTTGCCCCGGCGGGCGTCAATCCGGACTTCGTGGCCGCGATCGAGGCAGGCGGCCCCTATGGCGCTGGCTGGCCATCCCCGCTCATCGCGGCTGGACCGATGCGCGTCATCAAGGCCGATGTCGTCGGCAATGGCCATCTGCGCGCCGTCATGGCGGGAGACGATGGCCGCTCCATCAAGACCATCGCCTTCCGCCAGGCGGAGAGTGAGTTGGGGCAAGCTATCCTTGGCGCACCGCGCGACCGCCGCCTGTGGGTCGCGGGCCGTGCAAAGATCGACGATTGGGGCAGCCGGCCCGCCGCTGAACTGCATCTGGAAGATGCCGCCTGGGTCGATTGAAAGAAGTGGTCGTTTTCCTGCCCCAAAGGGGTTGACCGCCGCAAGCTCCCCCCCTAAAGCCGCCCTCGCTTCGCAGCGCCGCCCAAGCGGTTCTGCATGTGGCCCCTTCGTCTAGCGGTTAGGACGCGGCCCTTTCACGGCTGAAACACGGGTTCGATTCCCGTAGGGGTCACCATTTTCCAAGCGCAGCCTTCATCATAAGCCGCGTTCCGCCGGGATCAAAGCGGCGACGCGGCCGTTCTTCATGCCTTAGCAACCGGCATGGAAGGCAGCAGGACTCGTGGCGTCACTTCATTGGCCGAGCCAGCTCATCATCGTACGTCATGGCCAGAGCGCCGGAAATGTGGCGCGCGACGCCGCCACCGAAGCCCAGTCCGATCGCATAGCCTTGTCCGTGCGGGATGCGGACGTTCCGTTAAGTGGATTGGGCCGTGAGCAGGCGCAGGCGCTAGGCCATTGGTTCGGCAGCGAGGAGGAAGATCAAAGGCCGGAGGTTCTGTTGTCGTCCCCCTATCTGCGGGCGTTTCAGACCGCGCAGATTTTCCGCGAGGTTGGCGGAGCCGCCGCCGAGGAACCGATCTGCTTCGATGAACGGCTGCGCGAAAAGGAATTCGGCATTTTGGACGGGCTGACGACGACGGGCATCCGCAATCTGGAGGCCGACCAGTATGAATTCCGCCAGATGCTCGGAAAATTCTATCACCGGCCGCCGGGCGGAGAGAGCTGGTGCGACGTCATCCTGCGGCTCCGATCGGTGATGGACACCATATCATTGCACTATGCCGGACGGCGCGTGATGATCTTCACGCATCAGGTCGTGGTGTTGTGCCTTCGCTATATCATCGAAGGGTTGAATGAAGCGGAAATACTGGCGATCGACCGGGCTGGCGATGTCGCGAACTGCGCGATCAGCGACTATGTTTATGACCCTTCCCACGGGCGCAATGGCGGGCTGGTACTGCGCCGTTACAATGTGACCGCGCCGATGGAGGAAGAGGAAACCCCTGTCACACGCGAACCCGATGCCATCGCCGGAGCACGGGGATGACGCCAGAGACTCTCGATAGCGCATGGTTGCGGACGCACCCCCTCCCGATTCCCGACCATGACTCCGACAAGGATGGGCGGGGTCGTGTGTTGGTCGTCGGTGGCGCGGAATTCGTGCCCGGTGCGCTGCGCCTGACGGGCGAGGCGGCACTGCGGGCAGGTGCTGGCAAGTTGCAGATGGCGACTGTCCGTTCTGCCGCCATGTCGCTGGGCGTGCTGGTTCCCGAAGCCGCGATGACGGCGCTGCCTGCGGAGGAGAATGGCGAGATCGCCGCCGGAGCAGCTGAGCGTCTGGCGCCGCAGCTCGCCCGCTGTGACGCGCTGGTTCTGGGGCCGGGCATGAGCGTGAGTTCCCAGACGGGTGAACTGGTCGCTGCCATATTGGCCGCCACCGATCCGCCGGTCACCATCGTCCTCGACGCCGCGGCGCTGACCTCTGCGCGCGAGTTGCGATCCACCGTCGCCGGGCATGAGGGGCATATCATCTTGACGCCTCATCATGGCGAGATGGCTATCCTGACCGGGCAAAGCGTCGAGGCCGTGTCGGCCGATCCCGCGAAGATCGCGCTACAAGCGGCGGCGGAATTTCAGGCGGTGGTCATCCTGAAGGGCGACCGCAGCGTGGTCGCGGCTCCGGACAGTGCCTGCCTGTTGCATGAGGGCGGTTGCGTCGGCCTAGCCACCGGCGGCTCGGGCGATGTGCTGGCCGGGATCGTCGGCGGTTTGGCGGCGCGCGGCGCGGAGCCGTTGCGGGCGGCCGCCTGGGGCAGCTGGCTGCACGGCCGGGCAGGGCGCGAACTCGCCCGCACCATGGGGCCTGTCGGATTTCTGGCGCGCGAATTGCTACCGCTGATCCCCGGCCTGCTGGAAGAGCCCGGCAACAGCTAACTGCATCGTTCCGCATCCGAATTCATCTTTGTGCGTTTCGGGTGGATGAGCGACAATTTTTCGGTGCTGCCGCATCTGGTCCCTATCGTCATCGCCTACTGTCTGGCTCTGCCTATCGGCTGGAACCGGGAGCGAGCGGAACGCAGCGCTGGCCTGCGCACCTTTCCGCTGGTCGCCGTCGCGAGCTGTGGCTTTGTCCAGACGGTGGAAGGAATGATGGCGCAGGACCCGGCGGCGCTTGCCCGGGTGTTGGAAGGCGTGATCGCGGGCATCGGATTTCTGGGCGGTGGTGCGATCCTGCAACAGAAACATTCGGTCAGGGGCACCGCAACGGCAGCCAGCCTTTGGATCACGGGTGCGATCGGGCTTGCAGCCGGGCTTGCAAAATATGATGTCGCGGTGGTGCTTACCGGCCTTACCCTGCTGACCTTCTGGGTCATGGCGCCATTGAAGCCCGCCGAGAATGAACGGGGCGATGAAGAGAAGATCAGTGAGCCAGAAACGCCGCGCTGATGGCGCTGCTTACCCCAGCGCTGCCTGCTTTTCCGCCGCCAGCCGGTCCAGTTCCGCCCGGCTCTTCTTCTCGCTCGCCGACTTGAGTTGCCCGCAGGCGGCCATGATGTCCCGTCCGCGCGGCGTGCGTACCGGGGCGGAGATGCCGCCTTCGAACACGATCTCGGAAAAGCGCTTGATCCGCTCGGGCGTCGAGCATTCATAGTCGGTGCCCGGCCATGGGTTGAAGGGGATCAGGTTGACCTTGGCAGGCAGCTTGTAGTGACGCAGCAGACGAACCAGTTCGCGCGCGTCCTCGTCGCTGTCATTCTTGTCCTTGATCATCACATATTCGAACGTGATGCGGCGCGCATTATTCGCGTTCGGATAGTCGGCGCAGGCTTGCAACAGCTGTTCGATCCCGAATTTCTTGTTGAGCGGCACCAGTTCGTCACGCACATCCTTGGTCACGCCATGGAGTGACACGGCAAGGTTGACGCCAATCTCTTCCCCCGCGCGCGCCATCATCGGCACTACGCCGGAGGTGGAGAGGGTGATCCGCCGCTTCGACAGAGCGAGGCCGTCGCCGTCCATGACGACCTTCAACGCATCGCGCACATGGTCGAAATTATAGAGCGGCTCGCCCATGCCCATCATCACGATGTTGGTCAGCATCCGCCCATCGGGGCTATATTGCGAGCTATCGTCCGCTTCGTCATCATTGGCGGACGCCATGCTGCCCTTGGGCCATTCGCCCAGCGCATCGCGGGCCAGCATGACCTGCCCGACGATCTCACCAGGCGTCAGGTTGCGCACGAGGCGCATCGTGCCCGTATGGCAGAAACGGCAGTTGAGCGTGCAGCCCACCTGGCTCGATACGCAGAGCGTTCCTCGGTCGGCATCCGGGATGAACACCATCTCATAATCCTGCCCGTCGTCCGACCGGAGCAGCCATTTGCGGGTGCCGTCGCTCGACACCTGCGCTTCGACGACCTCGGGACGCCCGACGATGAAGCGCTCCGCCATCCAGCCGCGCATCGGCTTGGCAAGGTCGGTCATCGCATCGAAATCGGTCTCGCCGCGATGATAGAGCCAGTGGAATAGTTGCTTCGACCGCAACTTTGCCTGCTTTGCATCGAGACCTGCTTCCTCCAGCGCGCTTTTGATCTGCGGGCGCGACAGGCCCATCAGATCGGTGCGCCCATCTTCACGGGGCGTCACCGCGCGCGGGACGGGCACAGGGTCGATAGCGCCGGGAATCGGCATCAGGGGGCTGGCGGATGAATGCATGGCAGCGCCCATAGCGGATTTTTCGAAAATTATAAAGGGAGCGTCGAGCGCCCGCCTGTCACCGCAGCCGTGCGCAGCCCAGAGCCGCCGCGTCGATCGCTGTTGCGGCGCCGCGCAGTGTGTAGGTGTCCGCGAAACCGCGCCCATTTGCGCCCTGCGTCTGTACGCTCATGCTGCCTGCTGATCGCATGGCCGCAATGATGGCCGCGTCCGCGCGAGGATCGGGCGCCCACGCGTCAGCCTGTCCCGCGACCAGCGGGAAGCGCCTGTCCCCAACATTCAGGATAACGGGAGAATCGTCTGCCCGCACCCGGCTCAGCCGGAAATGTACCTGTCCGCGTACGCGCTGGCGGGGCCAGTTGCCAACGGCGGCGAAACCATTGCCAGCGCGGCTCACGGGTTTGGAGATGGCATAGCAACGCGGTGCCGCCGGGTCACGGAACGCCCCCCAAGCCTCGAACATGCCGAGCGAGTCCCTTGCGAATGCCGGCGTCGCGATCAGCAGGAGCAGGAGCAAGGCGTGCTTCATGACGCTGGCAAAGCCCATCATGTCCTCTTTTGCAACCCTTGCCGTCACGAAACGATCAGCAGGTGCTTGCCGCCGCCGCAACAGTGGTTATGAAGGATCATCCATCATTGTCGCCCGGATTCGACCGCATCCGGGCTTTGCGCAGAAAAGAAACGGACAAACAGGGACATGAAGGCCACCATCGAACGCGCCACGCTCCTCAAGAGCCTCAGCCACGTCCAGTCGGTGGTCGAGCGGCGCAATACGATTCCGATCCTGTCCAACGTGCTGATCGAAGCGTCTGCCGATGGCGCGATCAAGCTGATGGCGACCGACCTCGACCTCCAGATCGTCGAAAGCGTGTCCGCGCAGGTGGAACAGCCCGGCGCGACGACCATTTCGGCCCACACCCTGTTCGACATCGCCCGCAAGCTGCCCGAAGGGTCGCAGGTGTCGCTGCAAGCGGCGGAAGGCAAGATGCTGATCCAGGCGGGCCGCGCGCGATTCAACCTGTCGACCCTGCCGCGCGATGACTTCCCGGTGATCGCGGAAGGCGACCTGCCGACCAGCTTCGAACTGCCCGCAGAGACGCTGAAGCAAATCATCGACAAGACGCGCTTTGCCATCTCGACCGAAGAGACGCGCTATTATCTGAACGGTATTTATTTCCACGTGTCGGATGATGGTCAGCCGGTCCTGAAGGCCGCGGCCACCGATGGGCACCGCCTCGCTCGCGTCACCGTGCCGCGTCCCGATGGCGCCGATGGCATGCCGGGCATCATCATTCCACGCAAGTGCATCGGCGAGCTGCGCAAGCTGCTCGACGAGGTCGAAGGTTCGGTGCAGATCACCCTCTCGGCGAGCAAGATCCGTTTCGGGCTTGGCAGCGCGATCCTGACCAGCAAACTGATCGACGGCACCTTCCCCGATTATAGCCGCGTCATTCCCACCGCGAACGACAAGCTGCTCAAGATCGACCCGCGCAGCTTCGAGGAGGGTGTGGACCGCGTCGCCACGATCGCGACGGAAAAGACTCGGGCGGTCAAGATGACGCTCGATCGCGACAAGATCACCCTGTCGGTCACCAGCCCCGAAAACGGCACGGCGGCCGAAGAAGTGCCGGGTGCGTTTCAGGGCGAGGGCTTCGATATTGGCTTCAACGCGCGCTATCTGCTCGACATTCTGGGCCAGATTGACAGCGAGACGGTCGAACTGCACCTTGCCGACGCGGCAGCGCCAACGCTCATTCGGGAAAATGATCGCAGTCCTGCGCTCTATGTCCTGATGCCGATGCGCGTTTAGTCGGGAACGGGGTGAGCGGTCCTGCGGGACCGCATGCCTCATCCTGCTCAGTCTGTTTTGGCCTCTGTTGAACGAATATTGAGGCAGTATTGGCGTCGCGAGAGGGGCCTTCCCTCTCCCGTCACGCTTTGCCAGCCGACCGGGTAAGTTTCTTTCAACATCTGTGCGTTACGCACGGCATATGGCCCCGTCGCGCACCAAGCTGAACGATACATCGTATCGACCCGCCGATCTTGCGGTCGCGCTGGGTCTGGCTGAGGGCGGGACGCAGGCGTCGGCCTTCTGGATATCCGGAGCCTTCGCCCATATCGCCCGCCTCTGGCCGCTGGTGCTGCTGGGCAAGCTGTGCACCATCACGCTGCTCCATGTGCCACTGTTCACCTTTGACAACATTCTCCATTTCATCACATTCCTGGCGATGTTGTTGATAGATGGCATGCTGATCGCCGCTCCGCGCGCGGAACGATTTCAGAATCTACGGCCGCATGTGCAGAAATGGCTGATGTTGCCGATGGTATTGCTGTCGAGCATGAGCTTCAGCATGTTGCTGGGACCAGCGCAATTTGCAGGACCATTGTCGATTTCTCTCGCGGCAGAAGTCGCGATGGCGTTGATCGCCGTGTCGATATTCGGCGACCGGCGGTTGCTGGGCGTCAGTTATTTTCTGGGCACATTGATCGTTTCAGCGTTTCAGGAAGCGGGCTTTGCGCAACTGGGTTTGTTGGTGAGTTGCATCGCGGTCATGATGATCGCCGCAGTGCGCCAGGCAACGTCTGATTTCGAACGGGCAATCGCGCAACATCAACAGGACCTTCGCGCGCAACGATCCGACCGCCTGTTGCAGGAATATGAACAGTCGGGGCAGGGCTGGTTCTGGGAAACCGACCGGCAAGGCTGCTTAACCTACCTATCAGAAACGCTCGCGCGAACACTGGATATCGCGGAGGATGAACTTGTCGGCCAGTTGATCACCGAGATTGTCTCTGCGGGTGATCATAAAAATGGCGGGGGTGAGCGCACGCTCGGCTTCCATTTATCGACCCGCACCGGCTTTTCGGACATCCATGTTCGAGCCGCGGCTACCCGCGACGAGCGCTGGTGGTCGATATCCGGCCAGCCGGTTTTCAACGAATTTGGCCAGTTCCACGGCTTCCGCGGGAGCGGCGCCGACCTTACCGAAATCCGCCGGAGCCAGGCGGAGGTGAAGCGGCTTGCCCAGTTCGATTCGCTGACTGGCCTTGCCAATCGCGTACAGATGCTGCGGGCGCTGGAAGATGCCCTGGCTGGCTCCCCCGGCAAGTCGGGCGATTGCGCGCTGCTGATGCTGGACCTGGATCGCTTCAAGACCGTCAACGATACGCTCGGCCACCCCGCCGGGGACGCGCTGCTGCGGCAGGTGAGCCAGCGTCTTCAACGTGTCGCGGGCGATCGCGGGCTTGTAGGGCGGCAGGGCGGTGACGAATTCAAGGTGCTGCTGCCCGGCAGACATGATCGTGCGCTGCTGTCCCAACTATCTACGATGATCATCAACACGCTGTCGCAACCTTATATGATTGAGGGGAAGGCGGTCGTCATCGGCGTGTCCATCGGGATTTCCTGTTGCCCGCATGATGGCGACACGGCCGATGCGCTGATCCGCAACGCTGATCTCGCGCTCTATGCTGCAAAAGGCGACGGGCGCGGCGTCCATCGTTTCTATTCGTCCGAAATGCACGCCGATGCAGAGGGGCGTCGGCAGTTGGAGGAGGATCTTCGCCACGCGCTGGCTTCGGATGGGCTGCACCTTGTCTACCAGCCGGTCGTGTCTTCAAGGACGGAGCGGGTCACCGGCTATGAAGCGCTGCTTCGCTGGACTCATCCCGTACGTGGCGAGATTTCGCCATCCATTTTCGTGCCCATCGCCGAGGAGACAGGACTTATCGGCCCGATCGGTGACTGGGTACTGCGCACCGCCTGCCGCGACGCTTCGGATTGGGACGAAGATATTCGCGTCGCCGTCAATGTCTCGCCGATCCAGTTCGCCAATCCAGGATTGCCCGCGACGGTCATGAGTGCGCTTGCCGCTTCCCAACTCGCGCCCCAGCGGCTGGAGTTGGAGATCACCGAAAGCGTGTTCCTGAATGACAATGACGGAACGGATTCGATGTTCGCCCGGCTCAAGGGGATTGGCGTCCGTCTGGCGCTCGACGATTTCGGCACCGGATACTCCTCGCTCGGTTATTTGAAGAAGGCGCCCTTCGACAAGATCAAGATCGACCAGAGCTTTGTGCGCGGCGCGGTGATGACCGGCAGCCGCAACAGCGCGATCATCAAGGCAATCGTCAGTCTGGCCGAGGCGCTGGGCATGGACACCACGGCGGAGGGCGCGGAGACGCAGGACGAACTGGCGCTGATCCGCGATCTGGGGTGCAGCCATATACAGGGCTATGTCTATGGCCGCCCGCTTATTGTCAGCGATGTGCTGGCCCGGCACCGTGCACACGGCACGGTGGCGCTGGTGGAGGGTTTCCAGTCCAGCCGCCCTGAGCGCAAGACGATGCTGCGGACGATCGCGGTGCGTGCCGATGGTCACGCCTATACCGGGCGCATCCGCAATATCTCCTCGACTGGCGCGATGATCGAGGGGCTGTGGCATGTGCCCCAGGGCACCCAGTTGTCGATCGAGTTCAGTGACAGTCAGAATGTGAGCGCCGTGGTTCGCTGGTCCCGCGAGGATCGGATGGGCGTTGAATTTACCAGCGCCATCGATATTGCCGCCGCCTGCGCCCTGCCTCGGTCATTGGCATCCTGACCTGACCCGGTTCGGCCGGCGACACCCGCAAGCGCATAAAAAAGGAGCTGCCCGATGACAGCTCCTTTTGTTGTACGTGGCGGATGTTTCAGGCGGCGATCGCTACCTGTTCGGCCTGAACAAGGCCACGCGCGACGTCCTTGACCAATGCGATGAAGCGTCCGGCTTCCCGAGCGATCATCGCCTTGTTGAAGCAGGCGGCCGCACCCCGGTCGAGCGCTTCGGCCATGATCGGCGCTCCGTCGCGCATCAGGCTGGACAGCATGATGACGGGGCAGGGATCGATGTCCATGATCTCGTCAAGGATGCTGAGCCCATCCCGGCCCGGCATGGCGACGTCCATCGTCACCACATCGGGCTTTTCCATGCGGATGAGGTCGATCGCCTCTTCGCCGTTGCGGGCGATGCCCACGACATCGAACCGGCAATGGCGTTCCAGCAGCGTTTCGATCATGGCGCGAATGGTCAGCGAGTCATCGACCACCACGATCCGTATCGGCTTTGCCATGCATTCCTCCGCCCCTTGTTTTCAAAGGTCATAACGGACGGAAAATGGAGAGTTTTAGGCAGGAGTCAGAAGAACAGCTTGCGGAAGGAAATGCTGATCGTGCGGCCCAGCGGATCGAGATAGCCCTGCTGGTAGCGCAGCGGGGTTCCTCCGGTCGCGTCCGTCACATCGCGGCGCGTGTTGAAGATATTGTTGATCCCGATCGATACCCGCGATCCCCGCAGAAAGGGATGATTCTTCACAAGCGAAGGCATCTGCCCCAGATTGGCGAATAGTCGCAGGTTAACGGTCGCCAGACTTCCGAAATCGAGCCGCGAAGTGCCGCCCAGCGCGCCATCTACATGGGTGCCGCTTTCCCAATCGAAGCTCAGCCGCGCGCCAACGCCGTTGTTGGTGTAGCCGACGCGTGCCTCCACCTCATGCCGTGGCTGGCCGCCCGATGATCCTGTCGCGTCGCCATTCAACAGATCGAGTTCCGGCACGCCCGGTGCGATCAGGATGCTCTCGGTAAAATGCCATGTGTGGTAGAGGCTGAAGCTGAGGCGCCCGCCGCCGCCTCCACGTCCGCCGCCCGGCCCGCCAAAACCGCCGCCCGGCCGTCCGCCGCCTCCGGGGCCGCCAAAGCCGCCCTCACCGCGCGGTCGGTCTCCGCCCTCCTGTCCGTGAGGCGGCGGAGCGCCATCCTGACCCGCTTGCGCGCCACGCTCTCCGCCCCGTCCGCCGCGATTGCCGAACAGTGCGCGCATATCCTGCAGTTCCTTGGGCCGATCCTCAGGCTTTGCACCGGCGGCGCGCCAAGCCTCTGCCAACTTCTGGATGCGCGACTTCAGCGGGAAGGAGAGGTCGAAGCCCCAGCGCAGTTGTTCGCTTTGCGAGCGCAGATAATTGATCGGCGTCGCATCGATTTCGGTCAGCAAACCGCCAACGCGAGTGAAGCGGCCCTCGAAAGCATCCAAGATTGCTGGCGTAGGCTCGGGGAAAGCCGCGATCGGATTACTCGTCCGGCTGTTGAGGTAGGTCGCTGTCAGGGTCAGGTTGGGCTTGTCGAAAGGCTTCACCGTTGCGCTCAGCCGGAACTGGTCGCGCACGCTTTCCTTCAATTGGGCGTTGCCCCCCGTCACCCGCGTGACGAAGACGGTCTGGCCGCTTTGATAATCAAAGACGGGTACATTCTCCGTCCTGACTTCAGGATCGCTTAGCTGGTTCCCCGTCGGCGCGGCCCGGTCCTGGTTCGCGGACACCAGCAGTTGCACTGCCGGGATCGGCCGCCAGCGCAGGCCGTAGCCAAGCGTGGAGAGCGTGCCGAAGTCCGAAAGCTCTTGCGCCGCCGCATTCACATTGACGCCGATATCGCCGACCGCGCCCAGGACGCCTCTCGCCTTGCTGGTGATCGGCACATCGAGAGTGACCTGCCCGCTGGCGATCTGCCGGTCATAGTCGATGTCCTGTTCGAACCCGTTTCGGATCGACCAGCCCTCAAACCCATTGGCCGACGCCCCCACCCGGACGGAGCTTGTGACGGCACCCGCAGGCAGGTCAAAGACGGGGCCTGATAGGAGCAGGTCGCCCGTCACCGCCTGCGACCGCGCGCTCGCCCGGTCGGTCGACGCCGATCGATCCGTTCGCGTGCGCGTATCCGACACGTCGCCATTGCCAGTGAAGGACCATTGCCACCCCTTGCCGAGCAGCCCGTTGAAGGTCAGGCCCAGATGGCCGGTCGTTCCGCGAATCTGCTGATCGAGCCGGTTGTCCCGCAGAAATTCGGCATAGAGCGGCCCGTTGCCGATCGGCGCTGCAAGTGCGGCGGCAGACAGCCCCTGAAGCGAGTCATTGTCCGACAGCTCGACCCGGCCGTTAACGGTCATCGATACGCCGCCCAGCGCGCGCGCGTAGGTGGCGTTCGCGGACACGCTCTCGGTCGCCGGGCTCAACGTGCGAAAGCGGGTGATGTCGATCATCGCCGGACTGATCGCCGTCCGTTCGATCCCGCGTTCGCTTTCCAGTAGTGAAGCAGCGGCATTATATTTGACGTTCAACGTAAAGCGATTGTCGCCCCGGATGCGCAGCAGGCCCGCCTCGGCCGACCCGCTTTCCCGTCCGCCATCGGTGGTCGTGGCCGCGCGCAGATCGGCCAGCTCCGCCCGAAAACGCTGGCGCAGGACGATGTTCGCCACCTTTTGCGTTGGTGCATAGCCATAGGACAAGGCGACCTGTTCCGGCAGGATATCGACGCGCGCCACGGCCTCGGACGGGATATCCTGGATTTCGGAAAAGCTGGAAATGCGCTTCCCGTTCAGCAGCACGACCGGGGTCCCGTTCGTCTGTGCCGACAATTCGGTGATCATTTCCGAAATGGAGGTGACGCCCAGAGCGCGGATGTCGGCGGAGGAAAGCTGCTGCTCAGGCTTGATATTGCCCAGCACCGCGCCCCGCTGCGGCTGGCCGGTGACGATGATCTCGTCGCCTTCGTCCATCTGCGCAGGCGGCTCCTGAGCTGAAGTCTGCGCCATCAGCGCAGCGGGCGATGCGCCCATCATGAAAAACAGCATCAGCGAAGCCGGTCGGCGCACGAACATACCCCTTTTGGAAAAAGCGAACTCTTGATGGTCCGTCACTAGGGGCGAACTGTCTCAAAATCTTGGCAAGGCCAAGGCTAATTTGTCGCAAAATGTAGCAGACGCCTTCACGCGCTGCGGTTCCCTTCGCTCATCGGCTCGCCTAGGCTGAGGGCATGCGCACTTTGTACCCTGCCATCGACCCATACGCTCACGGCCACCTCGACGTTGGCGATAATCATTCCGTCTATTGGGAGCGCGTCGGGACGCCGGGGGCAAAGCCCGCGGTCTTCCTCCACGGCGGGCCGGGCGGCGGCATCTCGCCCGATCACCGCCGCTTGTTCGATCCGGATCGCTACGACATTTTACTCTTCGACCAGCGCGGTTGCGGCCGTTCGACGCCGCATGCTTCGCTGGAAGCGAATACGACCTGGCATCTCGTAGCGGACATCGAGCGGTTGCGGGAGTTGATGGGCGTTGATCAATTGCTTGTCTTCGGCGGTAGCTGGGGATCGGCGCTGGCGCTTGCCTATGCGCAGAGCCATCCCGCCCATGTCAGCGAATTGATCCTGCGCGGCATCTTCACGCTCCGCGAGCAGGAGGTCGATTGGTATTATCAGGAAGGTGCCAGCCGCATCTATCCAGATAAGTGGGAACGCTTCCTTGCGCCCATAGCGGAGGAGGATCGTGGCGACTTGCTTCATGCCTATCACCGCATCCTGACGGGTGAGGATCGTGCGGCGCAAGTCGGGGCGGCCAAGGCGTGGAGCGTATGGGAAGGCGAAACCATCCGTTTGTTGCCGGACGCTGCACTGTCAGCCACGCATGAGGATGATGCGTTCGCACTCGCCTTCGCACGGATCGAAAATCATTATTTCGTGCATCGCGGCTGGCTGGAGGAAGGCCAGCTCATCCGTGATGCGGGCAAGCTCCGCGACATTCCCGGCGTGATCGTTCAGGGCCGCTACGACATGGCCTGTCCCGCCGAGACCGCCTGGGCGCTGCACAAGGCATGGCCTGAAGCACGGTTCGAGATGATCGAGGGCGCCGGGCACGCCTATAATGAACCCGGCATCCTCGACGCCCTGATCCGCGCTACGGATAGTTTCGCAATCTGAAATTCAGATGGTGAAGGGGGATGGGCGATCGTCGAGGATCAAAAGCTCAAGGCTCGCCCTTGGACTCCTGCATCCGCCGTTCGGCAAACCATTGCTCCAGCATCTTGGCGGTGCAGCCGGTAAAGCCGTTGCTCCCGATCGCCGAGCAGCTGCCGGGCAGATTTTGGCGCTGTACCTCTTCCATCGTGGCCACTTGGCTACCCCAGCCCGGCCCACCGGACGGGGCGGGCTTTTCGCGCAATTTCTTCGGGATGCGGTAGCGTTCGGACTCGGGCTTGCGCGCGCAGACGACGATCTCGTCGCCTTCGCCTTTGGGACAGGGGTCGTTCCCATAGACTATCAGGTTGAACACGCGCTGTGGCGGCTCGGCCTTGGCTGGGGCGAGTAAGGCTATGGGTGCAAGCGCCGCCATGGCGAGGAAGGTATGAACCGGGAAGCGCATAGGTGATATCCTCTTTTCGCCCCTGTCCCACCGACGGAGTGCCCAATTCCGCCAGCCTTACCCAGACGCCAAGCGCCCGGAGCAACCGTCAGGGCTGCGTCGGTGTAGTCGGCTGCGGAGCGGTCTGCTGCGGTTGGCTGGCCTGCGCCTTTTCCTCCGCTACGGCTCGTGCCTCGATCGCCTTGCTATCAGCATCGATGGTGGAAAGCCGCCGTGCCCGTTCGGCTTCGACCAAGTCCTTCCAGCTGGCATTGTCCGCCGCCTGCCGTTCCGCCTTGGCAAGCCTTGCCAACTGGTTGAAGCAGCCGGTGAAACCGCCGGGGCCAGTGGCAGAGCAGCTTTCCGTGCCGGTGCGGCCGACATATTCCATGGACCGTACGCGCTCGCCCCATGCCTGATTGCTTGGCTTGTTGGGATCGCCGCGCAGCGGTTCGGGGATGCGGTAGCGTTCTTCCTCGCCCTTGCGCGCGCAAACGACAATGTCGGTGCCAGCGCTTTGCGGGCACGCGTCTTCGCCATAGACGATGACCAGATTGACGCGCTCCGATCCCGTCGTACCGGCGGCGGCGGTGGGCGCCTGCTCCTGCGCGGGTCCGGCCTGCTGCGCCATGGCGGGCAGGGCGCTCGCAGCCATCAGCAATATGGCGGCTGTCGCGGTCTTCATCATCGTCCTTATCTCCTCAGATCCGCTTCGACAGCGCGATTGCAGCCCGGCATCCCAGGCGAATGACGCCCGAAAGCAGCGGATAGGCGGGTGCCTGCTCTGCTCCACGGGCGATCGCGGTTTCGCGATGTTCGACTTCTTCCGCCTGAAAATCCGTGATGGTGGCGGCAAGTTCCGGGTCATCGCCCGCCAATTCCACCAACTGCTCGCCATAATGACGGTCGATCTCCGTCTCGATCGCGGCGGTGCAGGCCATGGCGGCGCGCGGGCCGATCGCGGCCGTTACTGCGCCCAGGGCAAAGCCCGCGACGTTCCAGATGGGTCGAAGCGCGGTCGGCCTGACGCCGCGCCGCGTGATCATTGCGTCGAATATCTTGCGATGCCGTTCTTCCTGCGCCGCCATGCCCGCGATGACGCGCGCGTCGGGGTGGCGATCGCCAAGGACGGCAAGCTGCCCGGCATAAATGCGCGTCGCGCCGAACTCACCCGCCTGATCGACGCGCAGCATCGCCGCGCGATCATCGGCCGTCACCCTCCGGCCGGGGCGGGGAAACTCCCTGGGCGCGTTCATGCCTCTTTCCTCGACTTGATCAGCAGGGCCAAGATGGCGAGCGCGCTGGCTCCAGACAAGAGCGCGTTGAAGCCTGCGAGCGAAATGCCGAAGAGTGTCCAGGGGGCGACGTCGCAACGGGTGATCGGGGTCGCCATGATCTGGTTCAATATGTCCGCCGGGTTGCCCGCCGTAGGAGAGGTGGAGCAGGCGGTCAGTCCCTGCCACCAGCCATATTCGACCCCCGCATGAAAGAGGCCAATGCCGCCGCTGATTCCGATCGCCAGCCCGGCCAGCCCCGCGAACAGCGCACTGACGCAGGGCCGCCTTTTCACGGCGTAGGCGATCAGCGCGAGCGGGATCGCCGCCATATGCGGATAACGCTGCCACCAGCACATCTCGCACGGATGCAGGCCGCCTACATATTGCGAAGCGTAGGCGCCGCCCAGCAGCAGCAGCGGCATGGCAAGGGCGATAGCGCGGGCGAGAGGCAAGTTCTTCATGGTGCTCGCTTAAACGGCCCCGAACCTTTCGTCATGCTGAACTTGCGTCAGCGCCCGAACTTCCGCTGTGTCTTGCCGTAACGCAGCTTGCGCGTCCCCGGCTTGCCTTCGGTCGCCCGCCCACGCGGCGCCGCGACCTGCTCGTTGGCGGGCAGGCCCAGCTCCTCCGCCTCCAGCTTGCGGATTTCGTCGCGGATGCGGCCTGCTTCCTCGAATTCGAGGTCGGCTGCGGCCGCGCGCATCTTCTTTTCCAGATCCTCGATATAGGCGCGGAGGTTATGGCCGACGAGGTGTGGGCGGTCGTCCAGCCCGGTATCGACCGTGACCTGATCCTTGCTCGCGACATGGGCGATGATGTCGCCGATGTTGCGCTTGATCGTGGTCGGCGTGATGCCATGTTCCAAATTATACGCCTGCTGCTTTTCACGGCGACGGCTGGTCTCGTTGAGCGCGCGCTCCATGCTGCCGGTGATGCGATCGGCGTAGAGGATGACACGCCCATCCACGTTGCGCGCGGCGCGGCCAATGGTCTGGATTAGCGATGTTTCCGATCGCAGGAAGCCTTCCTTGTCCGCGTCGAGGATCGCGACCAAGCCACATTCCGGAATGTCGAGACCTTCGCGCAGCAGGTTGATGCCGATCAGCACGTCGTAGACGCCCAGCCGCAGGTCGCGGATCAACTCGATACGCTCCAGCGTCTCTACGTCGCTGTGCATGTAGCGGACCTTGATCCCCGCCTCATGCATGAACTCGGTCAAATCCTCGGCCATCCGCTTGGTGAGCGTGGTGACGAGGGTGCGATAGCCCTGCGCCGCGACCTTGCGGCATTCGTTGATCAGGTCGTCCACCTGATCCTCAACCGGCTTGATCTCGACCGGCGGGTCGATGAGGCCGGTGGGGCGAATGACCTGTTCGGAGAAGGCGCCGCCGGTCTGCTCCATTTCCCACGGCCCCGGCGTCGCGGACACGCTCACCGTCTGCGGCCGCATCGCGTCCCACTCGTTGAAGCGCAGCGGCCGGTTGTCGATGCAGCTCGGCAAGCGAAATCCATATTCGGCCAGCGTGATCTTCCGCCTATGGTCGCCCCGCGCCATCGCGCCGATCTGCGGCACCGTCTGATGGCTTTCATCCACGAACAGAAGCGCGTTTTCCGGGAGATATTCGAACAAGGTCGGCGGCGGCTCGCCGGGCAGGCGGCCGGTCAGGAAGCGGGAATAATTCTCGATCCCCGCGCAGGAGCCCGTCGCGGCGATCATTTCCAGATCGAAATTGGTCCGCTGCTCCAGCCGCTGCGCTTCCAGCAGCTTGCCCTCGGCCTGCAATTCTTTCAGCCGCTCGGTCAGTTCGAAACGGATCGCCTCCATCGCCTGCTTCAGCGTTGGCCCCGGCGTGACATGGTGGCTGTTGGGGAAGACCTTCACATATTCGAGGGTCGCGATCTTCTTGCCCGTCAGCGGATCGAATTCGACAATCTCCTCGATCTCATTGCCAAAGAAGCTGACGCGCCAGGCGGTATCCTCATAGTGGGAAGGGAAAATCTCCAGATTATCCCCCTTCACCCGGAAATTGCCGCGCGCGAAGGCGGCATCGTTGCGCTTGTACTGGAGCGCCACCAGCTTGCGGATAATCTCCCGCTGATCCTCGATCCCGCCCTTCTTCATCGAAAAGGTCATGGCCGAATAGGTCTCGACCGAGCCGATGCCATAGAGACAGGATACCGAAGCGACGATGATCACATCGTCCCGCTCCAGCAGCGCACGGGTGGCGGAGTGGCGCATCCGGTCGATCGCCTCGTTAACGCTCGACTCCTTCTCGATATAGGTGTCGGATCGCGCCACATAGGCTTCGGGCTGATAATAGTCGTAATAGCTGACGAAATATTCGACCGCATTCTCCGGAAAGAAGCTCTTGAACTCACCGTAAAGCTGCGCTGCGAGAATCTTGTTGGGAGCAAGGATCAGCGCGGGCCGCTGCATCGCCTCGATCACCTTGGCCATGGTGAAGGTCTTGCCAGAGCCGGTGACACCCAACAGCACCTGATCCTTTTCACCCGCCCTTGCCTGTTCGACCAGTTCGGCGATGGCGGTGGGCTGGTCGCCCGATGGTTCATAGTCGGAAACCAGCTTGAACGGCCTGCCGCCCTCGCTCTTTTCCGGGCGTGCAGGACGGTGGGGGACGAAGCCTTCGCCGGTCTCGGGCTCGTCCAGCGTGGTGCGAATCTGAATGGACATGCGGGGCAATATGGGCATGGTCCCGCACCACAGCAATGTGGGGCAGGCATCCCACATGACGATAGTGGAGGACCCGATGCGCAAGGCCATTTTCCTGTTTACCACGCTGGCCATGTTGCAGGCATGCGCGACGACGACCGGTGGAGCCGGTTCGGCGCAGACGCCGCCATCGGCCATGCAGGGAAAGAACCCACTGGGCAGCGGTTATCTTGGCGGCGGCGCGCTTCCTGACAGCCTGTTGCTCTCCCCGCCACCGCCAGCCGCAGGATCAGTGGCCGAGGCGCGCGATAGGGAAGGGGCAGCCGCAGCGGTCGCGATGCAGGGTAGCGCACGTTGGGATTTCGCCAAGGCCGATGCCGACCTGCGCCCCGGCCATGCGGCGACCGCCTTTTCCTGCGCGGCGGGCTTCCTGATCGATCAGGCCCATGCACCCGCGCTGACGCGCCTCCTGACCCGTGCGATGGGGGACCTCGGCATGTCCACCGCCGACGTCAAGAAGCGATACATGCGTCCGCGCCCCTTCATGGATAATGGCAAGCCAAGCTGTACGCCGGATTGGGAAAAGTTTCTGCGCCGTGATGGCTCCTATCCCTCGGGTCACAGCGCCATCGGCTATGGCTATGGCCTTATCCTGGCAGAAGTGATGCCCGATCGCGCGGCAAGGCTGGTGGCGCGCGGTCGAGCCTTTGGGGACAGCCGCCGCATTTGCAATGTGCACTGGCTGAGCGATATCGAGGAAGGACGCGTTATCGCCTCCGCCACCGTGATGCGTCTCAACGCCGAACCCGCATTTGCCGCAGACCTCGCCGCCGCGCGCAAGGAAGTCGCCGCGTTGCGCGGTAAACCCTCGGAAACCGCGCCCGATTGCGCGCAGGAAGCTGCGGCGCTGGCTCAATAGCCCGCAGGACCATTTTTCATTCTATGCCTGTCCTGATATGCTGATGGTTAGACAGGCCGGGTCATTCCGGCATCAACGGGGGAAGATCATGCTTAAAGCCTTGGCCGTCATTATTCCTGCCACGCTGTTGCTCGCCAGCTGCGGCGACAAGCCTTCTGGCGAACCGCAGACGCGCGAGGAAGTGAAAGCCCAAGTTCAGAAGGTGCAGCTGAAGCCCGGCCAGTGGGAAGGCGCCTATACGCTCGAGGATATCGACATGCCGAACATGCCCGGCGGTGGCGATCAGATGAAAGAGCAGATGAAGAAGATGATGAGCCGCACCTTGATCAAATATTGCGTCTCTCCCGAAGAAGCGGCGAACCCCAGCGGCAAGATGTTCTCGGGCCAGGAAAACAAGGATTGCACATACAAGGGCTTCGACGTCAGCGGCGGGTCGGTGAAGGGCGAGATCGCCTGCAAGTCGGAAAATGGCACGATGAATGCCGTCATGTCTGGCGACTACGCGCCGGAAAGCTATGAAATGCACATGGACATGAAGATGAGCGGCGCGCCCAACGGCATGAACATGAGCATGAAGGCGAAGACCACGGGCAAGTGGATTGGCGCGGACTGCGTAGCATCCTGATATGATGGAGGGCGCGGAGGGCTTTTGCTGGCTCTGCGCGCGTCCTTTAAGCAAACGGGTTGAATGGCATCATCCGGTGCCGAAAAGCCGAGGCGGGCGCGAAACGGTGCCCGTCCATCCAATCTGTCATCGGGCCATCCATGCGCAGCTCAGCAATGTGGAGCCTGCCCGAACGCGGGGCGATCCCGCCGCCCTTCGCGCGCATCCCGGCATCGCCCGCTTTCTCGGCTGGGTCGCGGCCAAGCCGCCCGACTTCCACGCGCCGACCTACAGGAAACGCTAGCGTCGCTTTTTTCTCTTGCGCTTCGCCGCGCGCCAAGCGAGCCTCTGCCCGTTCCGTAAGAGAACAGGGGAAGAGGATATGCGAAAGACGATAATCGCGGCGTTGCCGCTGGCGATGACGCTTGGCTTGGCCGGATGCGGCAATGAGGCGCCTGCACCCGAAGCGGTCGAAGCGCCCATCGTGATCAAGGGGGGGGAATGGACGATCACCCGCAAGACCACGGGCTACAACACGCCGACTGTCACGCCCGAACAATATCAGGTCGCGCTGAAGCAGGTTGACGAGGAAAAGCTGTGCATCGCCGTCGATGCCAAGGGGACACCCGATGCCGATGCTCTGGCAGGGGATGAGGGCAAGGATTGCACCTATAAGGACAAGCTGCTGCGCAAAGGGCGGTTGATCGCGACCTTGGCCTGCAAGTCAGGCGGGGCGACATCGGAAATCGTGCTGGAGGGCAACTACACCGCCGATACGCTGACGCTGGGCAGCACCATGACGAAGACCGCCGCAGGTAGCCCCGTATTGCGCACCACCCATGACGTAACCGGCAAACGCACCGGAGAGTGCAGCAAGGCCTGAACAGCCTGTCTTAAGAAACCCTCCGCTGCCTGCCAGCGGAGGGTCTCCTGTCCGGAATCTCCAATGCTGACGACGGGATTCTGTGCCATTGTCGCGCCCGGCATCCATCAGAATGTCGGAGAGTCGAGACATGCTCTTTCATCTTTCGATTGCCGCGCATGATCCAAAGCATGTTGCGGAGGTTATCGCTGAAATGTGGCGCGGCGAGGCGCTCTATTTCCCGCCCGTGACGCCGGGCAGCTGGATCGCCATGGCTGGCGATGACCGAGGCACCGCCATAGAGGTCTATCCGATCGACACCGTCTTGCGCGAAGAGGAAGGCGACGCCGATAGCTTCGGGGAGCGGACTGGCGAAACCCGTTACACCGCAACACATGCCGCGCTGGCCACGCCCCTGTCCCGCGAAGAGATCATGGCGATCGCGCGCCGGGAAGGCTGGCCCGCCAAATATCGCAAGCGTGGCGGCGCCTTCGGCGTGATCGAATTGTGGATCGAAGGACGGCAGATGATGGAGATGCTGACCGCCGAGATGCAGGCCGAATATCTGGCGGCGATGACGGCGGACAATTGGCGCGCGATGCTGGAAGCAGGCCCTCCCGCCTGACCTATTGCAATGCGCGGATGGCGCGTTGGTCGCATCGTTTTGGACTATGCGGCACGGCGGAATAGGCGGGCACCTGGATGGACTGGCCGATCTGCAACGGTGCAAAGTGCCGCCGCTCTATGCCTTCGCATTTCAAGAAAAGCTCCAGCATGCGGGGCGGTGTGTCCCATTTTTCATAAGATAGCCGGAATGTGCCCCAATGGATGGGGATGGCAGTCGATGCCTTGAGCTTTTCGAACACCTCGACCGCGCGCTGCGGCCCGATGTGGGAGTCCGCCTCCATCTGCCCCGGCCAGAAGCGGAAGGCGCCGATCGGGATCATCGCGAGGCGGATCGGGCCGAACCGCGCCGCTTCGGTGGGCCATGCCATGTCGCCAGCCCCCGTGTCGCCCGCGAAGAAGATGTTGCCCGCGCGCGTTTCGATGAGGAAACTCGACCATAATGCGCGGTTGCGATCAGTGCCCCACCGGCTGCTCCAATGATGATTGCGCAGCACATGGACGCGATAGTCTGGGCAATGTTCGTAATTTTCACACTGGATGACGGTTTGCGTTCCCAGATTGTTGAGGGCAGCCCCCGTCACGGATTGGCCCCAATCCAGCGCGATCGCCGGAATGCCCTTGTCCTTCAGGATGCGCTCATTGCCCAGGCTGACGATGATCTTGGGCCGATCTCGTTCCCACAGCTTCTTGAGCGTGGGTATGTCCATATGGTCATAATGATTGTGGCTGACGATGATCAGGTCGATCCTCGGCAGATCATCCATCCGGATTCCCGGCTGCGCGACCCGCTTTGGTCCTAAAGGTGGGAAGGGGCTCGCATAGTCGGACCAGGTGGGGTCGGTAAGGATATTGACCCCCGCTGCCTGCACCAGCACCGTGGCATGGCCGACCCATGTCGCCACCATGCCGCGCGGCGCGGCGAAGGCTGGCGGGCGCGTCGGCTTTACTGCGACCGTCAGCGGCCATTCGGGGCGCTCGTCCTGCCCCGTCAGCCAGCGGAGGAGAAAGCCCCGGCGGTTCGTCCCCGGAGGACCGGAAAACTCGATCTCGCCATCGGGATTGAAGAAGTGCTCGCCGTCATAATGGCGGCTGACCGGCCCGTCATAATAGATGCGGTCGAGAAAGGGCGGGATGATCGTGATCGCCAGACACAAGGCGATTACGAGAAACAGTAGCCCGATGCCCGCTCCGCGAAAGACTTTTCCGATGATGCGGCCCATGCCGTCTCCTGCTTCGATCACGATGCAGGGTCATAGCCGCGATATGGCGCGGGACAAGAGTTGCTTGTCCCTCGCGCCCTCAATGCCGCATATGCCGAAGCCAAGGCAGCAAGCGTCCTTGAAGGTCCTGCGCCTCGCTATCCTCTCCTTCCAGCAAAGGGATGGCATAGGTCTCAAGATCGTCCTTCAGGAGGCTCACGCTACGGCTGGGATGATGCAAATCTACCACCGCGCCATCGGGCATATGGATGGCTAGCGCGGCCATGCCGTCGCTGATGCTGGCGTGGGGGCCATCGACTTCATAATCCTCCGCCAGCAGCAGATCGACCATCATGCCAGCCAGCAGCGGGTCGTCCTCAACAATCAGGATGCGGCCGTTGGATCGCGCCATCATCCTTGCTCCAAGCCAAAATGGCTACGGTAGCGGTTGAAGCAGCGCTCGCCACAGCTAAGGCGCATCAACGCGCCTTCCGCGATTGCGACGGCTCGGCGAGGGTCCTCCGCCACCAGCGGCTTGATCGCCAGCTCGTTCCAGTCGCGGCTATGTTTGACGTCCAGCACCGCATGCAGATCAAAATATCGTCGCTCCGACTGGCTGAGCCCAATTCGTCGCAAGGCGCGCGCGGTGTGCGCCGATCGGCCCGGCGCGGTCAGTTCGATCGCGCCCAACGCGCCGACGCTGTGCCAGGCATAGCAGCGCTGCGTCGCCATCGCGGTCATCGCGTTAGCCAGCGCCAGGCTTTCCCAGACAGTCGTCTCGATAGTCGGCGTCAGTTCCAACGTCGTGACCAATTGCGCCAGCATGGGGCCATGCATGCCCTTTTCCTGGCCGCGCCCCATCTCGTCCCAATAGTTGCGCGCAAGTTCCAGCTTGGCGGACTCGGGGAGCTTCACCTGCGTCAGGGCGACGAGATCGTCAAAGCCAGCCTCGCCCGCCGCTTCCTGCGTCAGAAACCAGCGGATTTCATCGCGCGACGCACGGTCCGCGAGCCAGGGAAACAGCGCGTCATGCTGGCCGGGGCCAGTCCGCTCCAGCGCCTCGAACCATTGGATGAAGCCTTCGGGATCGGTCGGCACCTCTGCCGCCCGGTCGCGCACCGTTGCGCGCAGCTCTTCCATGAAGCCATGTTCCAACCGCAGCATGGCTTCATCCTGACGGAACCGGCTTTCCCAATCCTCCGGGTAGGAGGGGGCAAGACGTTGCCGGTTCCAATGACTGAGGCGTTCCTGAAAACTCTGTTGAAGAAATTGCGATGCGCACTCGGGTGCGACGAAGCGGGTAGCCACGGAAAATACTCTCCTGATTGTACCCCTGTTCAATTCGGGGGAGAGCGCGGCGTTCCCTCAAAAATGCCTAACAGGGATCAGTATGAGAGCGTTTACTGGGACAAAAGCGGGTCGACCGGGGTTTTGGCAGTTCACTCAACGGCCAAGCAATTGATCGATCTCGGCCGGGCGCAGCTCCATCTGCAACTGATCACATGTGCATTGGTGCGGCGCCTTGTCGGGCCGCCAGCGCAAAAAGCGCGTGCCATGGCGAAAGCGCCCGCCGGTCACCTGATCATAGATCACTTCCACAACCAGTTTCGGAGCTAGAGGCTCCCAGACGCTTTCCTCGCCCTTGTTCCAGCGGCTTGGCCCACCCGGCGCCTTGCCGGTGAAGCCGGAGCCTCCCGCAATCGGCTCAAGGCGTTGCAACAGAAGAGGCCGCTCATCCGCCTTGAACCCGGAGGTGAAGCCCACATGGTTGAGCTTGCCCGCCTCATCATACAGGCCCAGCAGCAAGGATGCAGCGCCGTGCCCATCAGCCGTGCGGCGGAAACCACCAACCACACAGTCGGCGCTGCGATAATTCTTCATCTTCATTATCGCGCGTTCCCCGGATCGATAGGGAAGGTCTAGTTGTTTGGCGATGATCCCGTCGAGTGCGCCGCCGCTGCCTTCCAGCCAGCGGTCGGCATCCTCTATCCGCTCGCTGGCAGGGGACAGGAGCAGCGTCTCGGTCCCATTCTTCCCGTGAAAGCGCTCCAGCGCCTTTCGCCGTTCCCGCAACGGCGCGTGCATGAGGTCGCTGCTGCCCAGCGCGAGACAGTCGAATAGCATCAGCTGCGCCGGGGTTTCGCGGGACAGGCGCGCTATCCTGCTTTCCGCCGGATGCAGCCGCTGCTGCAACGCATCGAAGGACAGCGCACCGTTCAGTGGCAGGATCAACTCGCCGTCCAGCACATAGCGGCGCTCGGTCGTTGCGAGCAGTGCATCCATGATCTCCGGAAAGAAACGCGCGAGCGACTTGCTGGATTTGGATCGGATGTCGGCCTGCGAGCCATCGCGGCCCACGACCGCGCGGAAGCCATCCCATTTGGGCTCATATTGCCATCCCGGCGGTTTGGGCAGTTCGGACACAAGCCGAGCCTCCATCGGCAGCGGCAGGGCTAATCCCTTGGGATCCTTGGCCTGCGTCATGGCTCCGCTCCGCCCAGGTCGAGCGTGATGATGACCGGGGCATGATCGCTCGTCTTTTCCCAGGCGCGGGGCCGGGTATCGACCTCCGCGCTGACCAGCTTGGCAGAGGCCACGGGGTTCAGCAGCGCATGATCGATCCGTAGACCGGCATTGCGCTCAAAGGCGCCACGCCAATATTTCCAGAAGCTGTAGATCACATCATCGGGATGCAGCTGCCGGATCGCGTCGCTCCATCCCTGATCGAGGAGGCGCTGGTAGGCGGCGCGAACCTCCGGCGCGAACAGGGCATCGTCGCGCCACCGGTCGGGCGCATACACGTCAAGGTCGGTCGGCATCACATTATAGTCGCCCGCGACGATCACCGGCGCGTCCACGTCGATGAGCGAGGCCATATGCGCGTGCAGCCGATCGAACCAGCGGAGCTTGAAGTCGAACTTGGGGCCGGGATGGGGGTTGCCGTTGGGAAGATAGAGGCAGGCTATCAGGATCCCGTTCACCGCCGCTTCGATATAGCGGCTCTGCACATCATCCGGATCGCCGGGCAATCCGCGCCGGGTTTCATGGATGGCGCCAACCCGGCTCAGGATAGCGACGCCATTCCACCGGCTCTGCCCGTGCCAAACTGCGTCATATCCCGCGTCCCGGATGGCGCGCTCGGGAAAATTCTCCTGCGGAGCCTTCAACTCCTGCAAGCATATAATGTCGGGCTCAGCCTGCTCCAGCCACCGCAGCAGCACCGGTAGGCGCCCGTTCACGCCATTCACATTATAGGTCGCGATCCTCATGGCTTTCACAAGACGTTTCGCGACCCGATTGGTTCGAGGGTTTCCAAAAACTCGTCCAATCAAAAGGCCGCCCGGGTGGTTCCGGCGCGCGCCATCTCAGCGCCCTTGGCGGACAGCGAACGGAAAGTGATTGACCAGCGGGGTGCGTCCACGCCCGCGATGCTATGCTCCCATTCATGCCGGGCTTCACCGGACAGATGATAGATGGATCGAGCGGCAACGGGGACGGATAGGCGGTCGAACCCCTTCGCCGTGCGTCTGCGAAAGCGCAATGTCGTGGGACTGCCCAATGAAATCCCGACAACATGTTCGAAGACCGGCCGGTCCCTGTGCCAGCCTATGCCCGCCCGTGGATCGTATCGGATCAACAATGCCTGCACCAGGTCGGCATCTGCCACGCCCGCAAACCGGGCAGCGCGCGCCTTGATTGGTTGAAGCCATGGCGGAACAGGGTCGCTTGGGCCGAAGTGGCCATTGTCAAAATCATAAGTCCACCCGAGCGATAGCGTCAGCCGCTTGCCGGTCCATCCTTGAAAGCGGAACGGCGACAGAGGCAGCGCGTCCATCTTCATGATGAGCATCGCTTCCTCATCGCGGGTCAGCATATCCTCGCGATAATCCAGTCCGGGGATCAGGGGCGCGTCGAACAGGCTTGGCTGGGTCATTTTCTCCGCCGGGCGAGACGTCGTCGATTGCGGCCAACGGCCTTGCGATAATGGGCAATGGAACCGCGCATCGCGGCATCGGGGCTGGTGCCCAGATCGCCGGTCATCGCCCTCCATTGCAGCACGCCTATCGCTTCGATCTTCTCCGCGATCATGAGATGCGCTTCGCGCGCTGCGGCTGGGTTGCCTGCCAGCAGCCTGGGTATCCTGAGGCCGATCACCGTCCAGACTTCCAGCCCCAGCTGCCAGCTGTTCCTGAAAAGGCTGAACGGGTTCGTCTTCTGCATGACGGCGCGCTGCAGTTATTGCGCGAGGAAGCTCAGCAGATCGGCGTTCAACCGATCCGGCGCAGTGGCGAACAGGCCATGCGGTTCGCCATCATATTCGATGAGCTGCGCCCCCGGTATCGCAGCGGCCGCCGCTCGCCCGGTCGGATCGATCGGCACCGTCTTGTCGCTCGTCCCGTGGATGATCAGCGTCGGTATGGTGAACGCGCCCAGGTCGGGCCGGAAATCGGTTCGGCCAAAGGCGTGGATGCAATCGATCGTCGCCTTGGGGCTCGCCATGATCGCCAGCATGAAGGTCCAATCGAGCAGCGCGCTGCTGACGGGTTTGGAAACGAGGCCAATGCCGTAGAAGGTCTTGGCGAAGCTCTGCAGGAAAGCGAAACGGTCTTCGCGCACCTGCGCCTGCATCTGGTCCAGTGCCGATTCATCGACACCGTCGGGATTGCTGTCATCTTTCAGAAGATACGGCACGACAGAGCTGATCAGCGCTACCCGGTCCACCTTCGCCGAACCATGGCGCGACAGGTATCGGGCGATTTCGCCGCCTCCCATGGAAAATCCGACCAGGGAGACCTTGGCCGCGCCCACCCTATCAATGACGGCGGCGAGATCATCCGCGAAAACATCGTAATTATAGCCATCGGCGGGATGACCCGATTGCCCGAAACCGCGACGATCGTAAGTGATCACGCGATATCCCGACTCCAGCAGCGCAAGCGTTTGATATTCCCACATGTCGCCGGTCAGGGGCCAGCCGTGGATCAGGATCACCGGGTGGCCCGACCCCATGTCCTTCACATGGATGACATGACCTTCGCGGGTTTCGATATGCATGGGAGCCACTCCTGACAGGGGAGTGAGGGCAACCGGTGGCGCGGCGCATCGTTCCCTCCGCTTCCATTTCTTCGTCTTCGTCTTGCGGGAACAAAGCTCATTCACCCCGGTTAACAGCATCTGGCGGCGGGCGTCATAAGCGGCCTTAAAAACAGGCCAAGGAGATGTCATGGTGACGCTCACTCCGCTGGAGATCGGCCTTGGGCTGGTCGTCCTTGTTCTTCTGGCCGGATTAGCCGTGCTGATCATGCGCAACCGGCAGCATGCCAATCTGCGATCGAAATTCGGGTCTGAATATGACCGCACTGTCGAGGAGGCGGGCAGCTCCCGCAAGGCGGAAGCAGAATTGCAGGAACGGGAAAAGCGCGTGGCCAGCTTTTCGCTGCGCCGCCTTTCCCCGCAGCAAACCGACATGTTCACCGATGGCTGGATGAAGGTCCAGAACCAGTTCGTTGATGATCCTCAAGGTGCGGTGTCGCGCGCTGACGTGCTGCTGACCGAAGTAATGGAGGCGCGCGGCTATCCCATCGTCGATTTCGACAGGCGTTCAGCCGACTTGTCCGTTTATCACCCGGAAGTCGTGCAGAATTATCGCTCGGCCCATGACATCGCCATACGTCACGCCCGCGGAGAAGCCGATACCGAGGATCTGCGTCAGGCGATGATCCATTATCGCGCTCTCTTCGAAGAACTGGTGCACGAACCTGGCGAACCTGACGGCATGTCCCACATGACGCGGCCCAGCCGCTTTGGCGACACGGATTATGGCCGCCGCGACCTTCACTGAGGTTAGATGAAATTGGCCGCCGCAGCTTCCTCATGAAAGCTGCGGCGGCCTTGTGTTCAGGCGGTGGCGGTTAGTACCGATCGTTTCAGTCGAACCGGTCGGCGTCCATCACCTTGACCCATGCCGCGACGAAGTCATCGACGAACTTGCGCCCTGCATCGGCCGACGCATAGACTTCCGACAGCGCGCGAAGCTGTGAGTTCGATCCAAAGACCAGATCAACCCGCGTGCCGGTCCACTTCGGTTCGCCAGAGCTGCGGCAGCTGCCGACGAACACGTCGCCCTTGTCGCTTTCCGCCTTCCACGCCGTACCCATGTCGAGCAGGTTGACGAAGAAGTCGTTGGTAAGCTGTCCCGGCCGGTCGGTGAAGACGCCGTGCTGCGATCCGCCATGATTGACGCCCAGCACCCGCAATCCACCGACCAGCACCGTCATCTGAGGCGCGCTGAGCCTCAGCAGGTTGGCACGGTCGATCAGCAGTTCCTCCACCGGCACGCGATAGCTGACTGGCAGATAGTTGCGGAACCCGTCCACCTTCGGTTCCAGCACGGCGAAGCCTTCGACATCGGTCTGCTCCTGCGATGCGTCGGTCCGGCCCGGCGTGAAGGGCACGGTCACGTCATGCCCCGCATCCTTCGCCGCCTTTTCGATGCCGACAGAGCCACCCAAAACGATGAGGTCGGCGATGCTGACCTTCTTGCCACCGGAAGCTGTGCCATCGAACCTAGCCTTGATACCTTCCAGCACACCCAGCACGCGGGCCAGCTGATGGGGCTGGTTCACCTCCCAATCCTTTTGCGGCGCTAGGCGGATGCGTCCGCCATTGGCGCCGCCTCGCTTGTCCGATCCCCGGAAAGTGGATGCCGACGCCCATGCCGTCTGCACCAGTTCCGATACGGTCAGCCCGGACGACGCGATCTCCTGCTTCAGCGCTGCAATGTCCGCCTGCTCGATCGGGGCATAGTCCGCAGCCGGGATCGGATCCTGCCAGATCAGGTCTTCGGCGGGGACATCGCTTCCCAGATAGCGGCTCTTTGGTCCCATGTCGCGATGGCACAGCTTGAACCAGGCGCGCGAGAAGGCATCGGCGAAAGCGTCCGGATCATTGCGGAAGCGTTCGGCGATCTTGCGATATTCGGGGTCCTCCCGGAACGCCATGTCCGCCGTGGTCATCATCGTCGGCAGCCGCCTGTCGGGGCTGTGTGCGCCGGGCGCCATGTCTTCCGGCTTCTGGTTGATGGGCTGCCACTGATGCGCGCCCGCCGGGCTCTTCACCAGCTCATAATCATAATCGAGCAGCATGTGGAAGAAGCTCATGTCCCACTGGATCGGGGTTGGCGTCCATGCGCCCTCGATGCCGCTCGTGATCGTATGATCGCCCATGCCGCTTTCATGCCCGCTCTGCCAGCCGAGCCCCTGCTGCGCGATGTCCGCGCCTTCGGGTTCAGCCCCGATCTTCGAAGCGTCGCCCGCGCCATGCGCCTTGCCGAAGGTGTGGCCGCCAGCGGTCAGCGCCAGCGTTTCTTCGTCATTCATGCCCATGCGCGCAAAGGTTTCGCGGATGTCGCGCGCAGATTGGAGCGGATCGGGATTGCCGCCCGGCCCTTCCGGATTGACGTAGATGAGGCCCATCTGGATCGCCGCGAGGGGATTTTCCAGCGCCATTTCCTTGTCGGGCTGGATGCGGGTCTGGTTGTCGGGATTGCCGACCCACTGTTCTTCCGTGCCCCAGTAGATATCCTTCTCCGGTTCCCACACATCCTCGCGCCCGCCGCCGAAGCCGAAGACGGGACCGCCCATCGACTCAATGGCGACGTTGCCGGTCAGGATCATCAGGTCGGCCCAAGACAGCTTACGGCCATATTTCTGCTTGATCGGCCAGAGCAGGCGGCGTGCCTTGTCCAGATTGGCATTGTCGGGCCAGCTGTTGAGCGGCGCGAAACGCTGCCCGCCCGAGGAAGCGCCGCCGCGTCCGTCGCCAGTGCGGTACGTGCCCGCGCTATGCCAGGCCATGCGGATGAAGAAGGGGCCATAGTGCCCATAATCAGCGGGCCACCAGGGCTGGCTGTCGGTCATCAGGGCATGCAGGTCTTTCTTGACCGCTTCCAGGTCGAGCGATGCGAATTCCTTCGCATAGTCGAAGGACTCGCCCATCGGATTGGCATGTGCGCCATCTTGGTGGAGGATTTCGAGGGACAATTGATTGGGCCACCAGTCGCGGTTGGTGCGTCCGAGCAGTGACCGCAGCGCGGCTGGCTCCTTCATCGGGCAGCCCAGCGGGCTTTCACCAGTTTTCGCGTCCATGATTTCGGCTCCTTTTGAGTACAGAGGGCAGGCTAAACCCGGCCTGCTAGCTAAGGAAGCGATTAAGATTGGTCATGATGATCGATAAAAGCGATCACTGAAGGCTCGTCAGGACGGCTCCCAGGGCAAGGATAGGCTGCTTTTTGGTTCCGCTCCATTACGCTTTGGTGTAGTCTGCCGGGGTTGGCCATGAGGCGTCCCTCATGCCGAGACGATGCGCTGCGCAGGTCAAAAGGCTGCCCCCGTCACCGGTCCCGACTGAGGATTGAAGGTTGAGCGTCCGTCATGGTGACTTCGCGAAGGGAGAGCGACCATGGCGATTACGCATCCAGCTGATCTGGCTTCCAATCGGGACGATTATGAAATCCGCAAGATCGGCTTTGATGATCTGCGTATCTCGCTGCGACAGGGCTGGGAAGATTTTCAGGCCAAGCGCGGCGATCTGGTGTTCATTGGGCTGATCTATCCGGTTGTCGTGCTGTTCGCCATTCTGATCGCGAGCCGCGTGTCGATCCTGCCGCTGCTGTTTCCGCTGCTCGCGGGCTCCGTCCTGTTCAGCCCAGCCTTGGCCAGCGGCTTTTATGAACTCGCCCGGCGCCGGGAACATGGACTGGATTCCCGCTGGCGCCATTTCCTGGACGTGGTCCGGGGGCCGTCAGCGCCTTCGCTGTTCGATCTGACCAGCATTACGGCTTTGCTGTTCCTGGGATGGCTGGCCGCCGCCTGGTTCATCTATAATTCGACCGTCGGCAGGTTCGGACCTGAAGTCGTCTCATCCTTAGGAGCCTTTGTGAATGCGGTGTTCGGAACCGCCGAAGGTTGGCAGATGATCATCGTCGGCAATCTTGTCGGCCTGTGTTTTGCCATCATCACGCTGGCGGTCAGCGTCGTGTCCTTCCCGATGATCATCGATAAAAAGGTCAGTTGGGGCAACGCGCTGCGGACTTCGGTTCGGGTGGCTCGGGCCAGTCCCGTGACCGTAGCAGCCTGGGGGCTGATCGTGGTGGGGCTACTGATCCTGGGCGCATTGCCGGGGCTCGTCGGACTGGCCGTCGTGCTGCCGCTGCTGGGATATTCGACTTGGCATCTCTACACGCGCGCGGTCGTGCGCTGAGGTTGCGCTGACGACACCTGCTCCACTTTTCGGGAGCGGGTGTCGGACAGGTCATTGACCGGCTTGGGCGGCCGGTTTCGGCAAGGGTGGCGCTCCGCCTCCCAACGTCGCCAGATATTTGATGACAGCCGCCCGATCTTCCGGACGGCGAAGCCCTGCAAAGCTCATCTTCGTTCCCGGCACATCCCGCATTGGCGAGACGAGGAACGCGAATAGCTGGTCGTAGGTCCAACTGCCCCCATGCGCTTTCATCGCAGGGGAATAGGCAAAGCCCGCATGGCTGGCGACCGGCCGCCCTACCACGCCCCACAGATTAGGCCCGATGCGGTTTGGTCCTCCCTGGCCAAAGTCGTGGCAACTGGCGCAAAGCTGCGTCTTCGCCTTGCCAGCATTCGCATCCGCGCTGGCGAGCAATGTGCCAAGGTCGACTGGCGCCGCCGCAGGGGTAGCGGCGGCGGCAGAGGATGGCGCGGGCGACTTGCCGCGCATATCCCGGTGATAGGCGATCAGCCGGTTGCCCTCGCCCGGGTCGCCAAGGCTGGATGGCCAGTCCCGCTGCACCGACGCCATGTCCACGCGCGGCGGCATGTCGTCGGCGGGCTTGTAGGCGAGGGAGCCTGCATTGGCATTTGGATAAAGCCGCCCGGCAAACCAATTGAAGCTCCAGAGCGCGCCCGTGGCACCCACGACGCACAGCCCCGTCACCAGCCAGCGCATCCGGTTCATGGCTTCATCCTCCCCCACCCATGAAGATCGCGCGCGTCCAATAGGCATAATCCGCCTCGATCGTCATGATCCGCACCAGCACCAGCAGCAGCAGCGGCGGCACGAGGATCGCGTAGATCAGCGACAGCCTTTCCCAGGCGAGATGCATGAAAATGGACAGGATCAGCCCGGCCTTCAGCAGCATGAACAGGATGATCAGCGTCCAGCGGACGATCCCCTGCACATGCATATAATCGACCATATAGGACATGGCGCTGAGGACGAAAAGATAGCCCCAGACCTTCAGGTAGAGGCTGATCGGATGATGCTGCCCTTCATGGACTATGGAGCTATCGCTGCCGGGTATCTCATGCTTCATGGACATCACCAAAGGTAGAAGAAGGCGAAGATAAAGACCCAGACGAGGTCGACGAAATGCCAGTAAAGTCCAGCGATCTCTACCGCGCTATAGTCGCCCGCCCTGTCATAATGCCCGCGCGCCACCTTGGACGCGATGATCAGCAGCAGGATGACGCCGCAGGTCACATGCAAACCGTGAAAGCCGGTGATCATGAAGAAACTTGCGCCAAATTGCGGCGCGCCCATCGGATTGCTCCAGGGGCGCACGCCTTCCTCGAAGATCAGCTTGCTCCATTCGAACGCTTGCATCGAGAGGAAAGTCAGGCCGAACAGCGCCGTCACCAGCATGAGGATAGCTGTCTTTCGCCGGTCGCGCCGGTAACCGAAATTGACCGCCATCGCCATGGTGCCGCTGGAACTGATAAGCGCGAATGTCATGATCGCGATCAGGACCAGCGGAATGTCGTGCCCGCCGATATTGAGCGCGAAGACTTCCGCTGTATTGGGCCATGGCTCCACGGCCGACGCTCGCATCGTCATGTAACCTGTCAGGAAGCAGGAAAATATGAATGTGTCCGAGAGCAGGAAGATCCACATCATCGCCTTGCCCCAATGGGTGTGGCGGAAGACTTCCTGATCGGCGGACCAGTCGGCGACAATCTCCCGCAAAGCGGGAGTGATAATCTCCTTGTCTCTTCCGTCGGGCACCGTGTGAGCCATGGTGATGGACCTCATGTCGATACGAGCAGGGCGGCGATCAAAATCCAGATGAAGAGCAGGAAATGCCAGTAGACCGCGCACAGGCGAATATGGCCGGGGTCCCGCTCCGCCAGCACCCAAGCGGCGGCTACCAGGCCTCCGACGATGTGAAGACCGTGAAGCGCCGTCAGCAGATAGAAGAAGGCGTTGGCTGGATTGGACGACAGATAATAGCCGTCGCCAAGATAGTGACGCCACAGCAGCCATTGACCGAAGAGGAATGCCAGGCCGAGCGCAGCGCCCGCGAGGGAAGCGCCTGCCGCTCGTCCAGTTACGTTGGATCGGCGCGCGATCTCCCATGCTATGCTGCTCGCGACCAATATCCCGCTATTGACCCAGAGCAGCGGCGGATCGGGCATGGCGACCCAGTCGTCCGCATGCCCCATGGCGGCGTGCAGCCCCATACGCATGAAATAGGCCGCGCCCAGCAATGAGAACATCACCATTGCAACGGCAAAATAGACGCGGAGCCCCACGCTCCCGGCGGACGGGCGGTTCCCGGATTGAGTCGCCGGGTCTCGGTCGCTCGCCGGTTCCCAGCTTCTCTCCGCAAGGCGCGAGAGGATCGTCATGAGCGCGGCTCCGTCTGGGGGATGAAGTCGCGAGGCGCGCCCGGCACGCTATAATCATAGGGCCAGCGATAGACGGTGGGCAGGGCCGGTCCCCAATTGCCATGTTCGGGCGGCGTCTGCGGCGTTTGCCACTCCAGGCTCGCCGCGCCCCACGGGTTCGGGTCTGCGCGCGGTCCCCAAAACCGGCTCCAGATCATGTTGAAGAAGAAAAGTCCCTGCGCTGCAAAGACGATCAATGCCGCAATGCTGATCCATTCATTGGCCAGATGTACCGACGGCGGGATGAACCCGGTTTCGCCCAGAGCATAATAACGGCGCGGCACGCCCAATATGCCCAGATAATGCATCGGCAGGAAAATCGCATATACGCCAAGGAAGGTGATCCAGAAGTGGAGCTTGCCCAAGGTCTCGTTCCACATTCGCCCGAAGATCTTGGGATACCAATGATAGATCGCGCCGAAGATCACCAGCACTGGAGACACGCCCATGACCATGTGGAAATGGGCGACGACGAAGAAGGTATCGGACAGCGGGACATCCACGCTGACATTGCCCAGAAATAGCCCCGACAGCCCGCCATGGATGAAGGTGAAGATGAACGCGATCGCGAACAGCATCGGCACGCGCAGATGAATGTCGCCGCGCCACAATGTCAGCAGCCAGTTATAGACCTTGATCGCGGTAGGGATCGCGATGATCAGCGTTGATGTTGCAAAGAAGAACCCGAAATAGGGGTTCATCCCGCTTACATACATATGGTGCGCCCAAACGAGAAAGCTCAGGGCGCCGATGATGACGATCGCCCACACCATCATGCGATAGCCGAAGATGTTGCGCCGGGCGTGGACGCTGATCAGGTCCGACACGATGCCGAAGGCGGGCAGGGCGACGATATAGACTTCGGGATGGCCGAAGAACCAGAAGAGATGCTGGAAGAGGAGGGGGCTTCCTCCCTCCGTGGGTGTGATCGCGCCCATCGATTGCATCGTCGGCATGAAGAAGCTGGTGCCCGCGAAATGGTCGAACAGCATCATGATCGCCGCGACGAACAGCGCCGGGAAGGCGAGCAGGCCCATAATGGATGCGGTGAAGATGCCCCATACCGATAGCGGCATCCGCATCAGCGTCATGCCCTTCGTGCGCGCTTGCAGCACCGTCGTCACATAATTCAGCCCGCCCATGGTGAAAGCGGCCACGAATATGGCAAGGCTCACCAGCATGGTGGCGATGCCCCATTGATGACCGGGTGTTCCCTCGCTGATCGCCTGCGGGGGATAGAGCGTCCATCCCGCGCCAGTCGGCCCGCCCGGCACGAAAAAGCCCGATACCAGAACGATGACCGACAGCAGGTAGAGCCAGTAGCTCAGCATATTGACGAACGGGAACACCATGTCCCGCGCGCCGATCATCAACGGGATGAGGTAATTGCCAAAGCCCCCGAGCAGCAGCGCCGTCAGCAGATAGACGACCATGATCATGCCATGCATCGACACGAACTGGAGGTAATTGTCGGGCTGGATCGCGGGGAAGGCGCCGGGAAAGCCGAGTTGCAGCCGCATAAGCGCGGACAGCACCAGTGCCACCAGTCCGATCGCGATGGCGGTCAAGCTATATTGGATGGCAATGACCTTATGATCCTGGCTCCAGACATATCTGGTGACCCAACTGTGGGGATGATGCAGCGGCCGCAGATCGTCAGCCAGGGTGGTAGCCATCAACTCTTGCTCCAGGACGCGGGGACGCTGCAGGCATTGGCCTTGATCAGCAGGATGGACATGGCGGCAGGCGGCGTTTCGGCCAGGATTTGTCCAAAGCTCGTCTGCTGCGCTTGCCAGGCGGCGAAAGCCTTGGGCGACTCCACCACCACGCGCCCGCGCATCTCATGGTGGCCCGTGCCGCACAGTTCGGCGCAGAGGATGTCGAACGTGCCCACCTTAGTCGGGGTCATCCAGAAATAGGTGACGATGCCGGGCACGAGATCCATCTTTGCCCGGAACTCCGGCACATAGAAGTCGTGCAACACATCCTTGGACCGCAGCACCATCTTGACCGGCTTGCCCAGCGGCAGATGCAGGTCACCCGCCTCTATGAGCACATCATCGCGTCCGAACGGGTCCAGGGGATCGAGGCCGAGCGCGTTGTCAGGCGTCACATATTTGACCGCCGCTGCACCCAGCACGCCATCGGGTCCGGGATAGCGGAAGGACCACTGCCACTGCTGCCCCACCGCCTCAATGACAGTGGCGTCCTGCGGCACGGAAACATAGCGGCCCCATGCGGCGAGGCCGGGAGCCAGCATCCCCGCGATGCCGATCGCCGTCCAGAGCGTCAGCCTTTTCTCCAATGAGGCGTTTTCCGGCTCATAATGCGCCTTGTGTCCGGTGCGATGTCGGTAGCGGACCAGCACCCAGGCCAGGAACAGGTTGAGGATGATGAAGGCCGCCGCGCAAATCCAGAGCGTTACGTCCAGCGCGGAATCGATGGAACCCCAATTTGAAGCGATCGGCGTCCGCCACCATGGGCTGAACAGGTGAAATGCGACCGAACCAAACACCAGCATGGCGATGGCGACCGCAATCGGCACAGGCTCTCTCCCATCAATGCAGGCGCGCCTCACAGCCATCGACCCGGCTTTTATTGAGTCGCCCCGGAAATAACCTCATTGGTAATCTATAGAAAAATCGCACCGGGTGGAAGTGGTTAGCCGTGATGCCGCTTTTCCGGACTGAAGACTGCCGCGTGCGGTGCGCGGAAGGGGGCAGGGCTGCGCCTCTTGCGTCACGCGATGCCCGAAGGGGTTAATCATTATGCCTGCGCTCTGCGACCGAAGATTGTTTGATCGGACCTGGCAAAAGCGGGAGGGTCGGCGGCCAATGAGGTCAGAATGCCGCTGTGGAGGATCTATTCATGCTATCGCAATCGGGAACGCTGAACGCGCCCCTGCTCGAGGCAATGTCTGACCGGCCGATGGAGGGGGGCTCCCGGCCCTCCAGCCTGTCGGCCCGCCAGGTCATCAAGATCATCCGGCGGCACGAACTGTTGCTCGGCGCCATCGTGTTCTTCGCGGTCCTCATCGTACTGGTGGTTCAGTTGACCGCGACGCCCATCTATCAGGCGACGGCGACGGTGCAGGTCGAACTGAATGACGACAGCGGATCGCCCGACATGGCCGCGCGCAACCAGCAGCGCGTCGCCAACGAAGCGGGCATCTACCGGTCCCGTTCCCTTGCCGAACGCGTGGTGCAGGATTTGAAGCTCGCGTCCGATCCGCGCTTCGTCGAAGCGCCGCTTCCCGCTAACGCCGTCGTCGACAACCGCCGCCTGTCCCGCCTCGCGGGCAGGCTGATATCCAGCACATCGATTTCAAGCTCCAAGGATTCCGACTTCATCGACATCACCGTGCGATCCGAGTCGGCCGACCTGGCGTCGGAAATCGCCAATCAATATCCCGCCAGCCTTGCCGCCTACCGCTCCGTCATGCGCGACGACCGGCAGGGCAAAATCGTCAGCCAGCTGGATGACGAGCGGGCGCGGCTTGCGATCGAGGCGCATCAAGCCGAAAAGGCGGTCGCCGACTTCCGGCGCCAGCATCAGATGCTCACCGGCGCCGGCGGGTCGGAAGACTATCAACAGATCAACCGGATCGCCACCGAAGCCGCCTCCGCCGCCGCCATGCGCGCCGCGCAAAGCGCGCGGGCAGCTGGCATCGCGAGCGCCGTGAGCAACATCACGACGGCGGGCGCGACGTCCCCGCTGCTCGACCAGCAAAGGCGGCAACTGGACGATCTGACCCGCACGCGCAGCGAACTCGCCATGATGTATGGGTCCGAACATCCCAAGATGCGTGGAGTAGAAGCGCAGATCGCGGAAACCACCGGCAGCATGCAGCAGGAACAGGCGAGGGTCATCGCCGCTGCCACGACCCAGGCCCAGAACGCGGCCGCCCGTGAAGCGGGCATCGCAAGGAGCGAGGCGGCCTCTGCCGCATCGCGCGCAGGCCAGTTGGAAGGAACGCTGCGTTCGATCACTGGCAAGGCATTCGCGAACACCGCCGCGACGGTCGAGTTGAACTCGCTCGAACGCAATGCGGAAGCCGCGCGCAGTGCTTTCACCGCCATGAGCACGCGTGCGCAGCAGGTGAAAGCCAGCCTCGCGGCATCGGGCATCCATTCGCGCCTGATGTCGCCTGCCGCCGTCCCGCAGGACCCGATTTCGCCCCGGCCCAAGTCCGCGACCTTCGCCGCGTTCGTCGGATCGCTGATCCTGGGGCTGCTGGTGGTGTTCGGCATCGAGCTGACGGACAACCGCCTCTGGAATGCCGAGCAGATATATCATCAGTTCGGCCTGCGCACCTTTGCCCTGCTGCCCGAGTTGGATGGCGACGCCCTGAGGTCGGCAAAGGCGAACCCGGTGCTTCAAGACCCCCAGTCGCTCTTTGCCGAGGTGGCCCGTGGGTTGGGAAGCGAGGTCGCCGAACTGGCCCAGCCGGGAAGGGCGCAGACCGTGCTGATCACCTCGCCCATTACCGGAGACGGCAAATCGACCGTCACGCTCACCCTGCTGGCTGCGGCCGTCGCCATGGGCCGCCGCGCGATCGTGATCGACCTCGATCTGCGCCGTCCCAGTGACGTTCTGCGTCCCACCGATGATGCGGGGGGGAAGCCGGACCTCATCGATTTTCTCAGCGGTGCGGTCGATGCGCGCCATATGCTTCCAACGCTCGCCCTGACGCAAAGGCCAGACGCAGAGCAGCCGTCCGAAATCACTACCTATGAACCCGTTGTCCTCAGCGCGCGTGAACCTGCGCGCAATCCGGCCGCGATCATGCGGCTGGGGAAGGTCAACGACCTGTTGGACCATCTGCGCGAACATTATGATCTCCTGATCATCAATGCGCCCCCCACGCTTGCCACGCGGGATTCGCGCATGCTGATGGATGCGGCCGATCAGACGCTGCTGGTGGTGCGGTGGGGTCGCACCACGATCGAACAGGTGCGCGCGGCGTTGCAGGTGCTGCAAAAGCCGGTGGACGGTGTCGTCATCAATCGCGTCGATTATGCGGAACACGCCCGTCGCGGCTATGGCGATCCGGTCCAGTTCTACATGGATTCAGCGGAATATTTCAGCGGCGAAATGCCGACCCCTCGCCGCTGGTATGAGCGGATGGCCCCATCGCGCTGGCGCGACCGCGCGGACCATATGGCATGACGGCCTGAAGGCTGCGCGATCCCTTCGTGCAGCCTTTCGCGGACTGGCCTGTCGTTGCGCGCGCCAGGGTAGGCGCTCTCCCCAGAGCAGAGTGCCAAGTTGCGGGCTCATCAGAAGCTGTCGGCGGGAAGAGGGCTGAAGCGCCTTTCTTCCGAAACGAACCTCATGCAATCTCATGCGCGAGATTGCAGCGCCGATCATTTGGGCCATGAAGGCTGCTGACGAACGATGGACTTAACAGGCAGGCGCGCAGAGATGCCCCGCAAAATCGCAATCGCCACTGATGCCATGGCGCCCGCATATCCTGCCCAAATTGACACGGCCACTTAACCCTTCTGTCTGGCCTTTCGAAGGCCTCAGACGGAAGAAGGGTGAATAATCCGGAAGGTGTGTCAATGGTGCCCAGGAGCGCGAGCAAGGACAACGGTCACTGGAAACCGGGAAGAGCCTTCAGCTTTCCAGCGGAGGAAGATGGCCGCGCATGCCTCTGCGTTGCGAGGGCGAAGGCAAGAAACGAGGGCTGATCACTCCCGGTCCGATCAGTGCGGGACTGACGGCGAGGAAGACGAACAGGAACCAGCATCGCCCATAAACGTGCGGCATGCCCATCACCGCGTTGGCGAAGGTTACGAGCGTCGTAACGATCGTCAGCAGCACCAGCTTCCCATATCGGGCTCTATAGCCGGCGATGCCCGCCAATATGGGAACGGTCATCAGCACCAGATAGCCCAACAGCGACAGGCCGCCACCCTCGTTCAGCAGCAGCAGGTAGAGGTTATGGACAGGAAGACCATAGCGGCTTTCCTGCCGATACTGATCCGCGCCAAGGCCGATGATGAGATTCTTGTCGGCCATCTCCAACGCTTCCCGGTTCAACTCCTGCCGGGACTCGAACGTACCCGCGGTCGAAAGATCGCCTGAGTTCAGGGCGGAAAGGACCCTGGTCTGGAATGTCGCGGGAAGATAATTCTGCCCGAATGCGAGCACAGTCGCGCCCAGCGACGCGACGATGATCAGGGTCTTGAAATTCCGTCTGCCGCCGAAGAAAATCAGGGCGGCGGCGATCATGCTGTAAAGTCCGGTATTGGAACTGGTCAGGATCACGCCCGTGATGAGAATGGCGAGGCAGGGCAGCGCAATCATCGGCCGCATCTGTTTGGACAGGAGCATCAGCCAGACGAGCGTCATCGCCATGACCGTCAGCACGCCCATGCCATTGGGATTGCCGGCAAAACCCTGTAGCCGCTTGTTGCCGGTGACGAGGGCCATCTGTTCCCTGTCGATGCTGTAATAACCGGCCGAGTAGACCATGGCGCCGAGCGCGCACATGACCACCATGCCCCAGATTCCGCATTTGATGAGGCGGACGACTTCCTCTTCCGACCGGCGCAGCAGGACGAGCGGCACGAGCAGATAGGCGAAGGAATATTGGGTAACCAACACCAGGCACCTGACCACATCGCCCTTGAAAACGCTGCCTATGAAAAGGCCGCCGCTAAGCATCAGCAGTCCCAGCACCCAGAGCCAGGTCAGACTGGCAAAGGGCGACGCCACCCTCCCTGTCGACACACGCAGGAAGAAGGCGCCTGCGAACATCACGTCGCTTATGGTTATGTAAAGGCTGGGATGGCGGAAGGCGTTGTAAGGCGCGAAAAACACCGCGCCTTGCAACAGGACGAATTCCCATCTGTGGAGTTCGTCCGTCCAGAATTGCGTTCGTTCCTGGGCGGGGCTGGCACGACGGCCGCCGGGCAGTGGATAATGGCTTGCCTGATACTGACTGGTTTGCACGCCTGGCGCTCCGGCTATTTTTCTGCCTTGTTCCGCGACTAGGATGCAAATCTGGCCGGACTTAGTCCATTGCACATAATGCCTGCCCGGCGTTCAAAAGGGCAGGGGACGATATCCGATTGGGTAGGGGGTCAGGCAATGAAAACGGATGGTTAGCACCGCTCAATGCTACCTCTGTTCTTCAGCGATTTTCACACGCTTGCCGAATAACCAGCCGTCTCGCGCGTCGCGCCTTTCGGCGGGAAAGCGGCAGGGCTGGCCTTGGGCGGAGAGGGCCTAGCGCTGTCAGCTGCCAGACCATGCAGTCCCTGTCCTGCTGCCCATATGGCTGCCTGGGTACGATTGGACACCCGCAGTTTGCGCAGGACCGCTTTCACATGAACCTTGACTGTGGCTTCGCTGATCGAAAGCTCGCGGGAGATGACTTTGTTGGGCAGCCCTGCGATAAGGCGCCGCAATATCTCCATTTCCCGTGCCGACAGATTGGCGCAGTCGATAGATACCGCGTTGGGCGTTTCCTCGCAGACGGCGGATTGATCGATCAACTTCTGGGCCAGTTGCGAAGGAAAGATCTTTTCCCCCAACGCGATCAGGTCGAGATACCCTCCCAATCGTTCGCAAGACAGGTCATTGATCAGATAGCCTTCGGCGCCCGATCGAAAAGCATCCAGCATTGCGTCGAAATCGAACTTGTTGGCGAGTATCGCGATCCGCGCGCTTGGATAATATTCGCGCGCTTGGGCAAGCGCCGCGCCGTTCCATTCCATGTCCTGATCTTCGATCAGCAGCAAAAGGCAGTCGGAATCGGCGACGTGGGCGGGGCAAGGCTCGTCCAGTCTGGCCCCGGTATAGAGGATCTGACGCTGTTGTGACGAAAGAAGCCGCCGGAGACCCTCTCTGACGATGGAGCTTCCGCCCACAAGCACAACATCTGAATCCATTGTCATCGTCCGCCTCCCTCAACACCACAGAAAGACTGTGATGGATTGAATGCAAAAGCACTTGCTGAAGGCGACCCCTGTCTTATCGGGTCGGAGAGTATCACAAATGCAGCGTCGAACAATAGGCGTAACATTTTGGAAAAATTTAACTTACGTGAAGATCGTGCGTTGGCGCGATTTCGCTAACCGCTTGTCTATTCATGAATTTATCTGAACCATCCCAAATAGCAAGGAAGCGCTGTCCTTTAGGACGGCCTGATGACATGTGCTGAACAGCATGTGCGATTCGCGCGTAACCTATTGTGGAAATGATCTTCTGGCAGCGGCTTGGATTTAGCCCGTCAGTCGATGTCGTGGGCGAATACGACCCGGCGCACATGTCAATTAGCCAAAAGACTTAATCCAGCTTCCTCCCGCAAATCATTCGGGGCGCATGCCTGCGGATATTCTGCTCGTTCGGCCAACACCCGCACCGATTCCTGCCACAAGGGATGATAGCTGTCTGGTTCATTGCGGCCGGGGGCCAAGTTGTTACCGTTTTACTCGTGATCTGGACGATCGCGCTCCGCATGCTGCGACAGGCCCTCTTTGGCAGCATGCGGGGCTTGTTCGTCGGAGGTCCTTCTCTTGAACCGCAAGGGTTTTGCTATGGATGCGAGCGCGCCGCCCGCTGGATCTGACCCGCTTCTCGACGATCTCGCAGACCCGCGTGCGGAGGTTTCCGCTGGTGGGCCTGGATGGGCGATATTGCTGCACGATCTGCTGACGCGGCCGACCGGCTTTCCCGGCCCGGCCCGCTTTGCAGCGCTGATGCTGATCGACGCGTCGTTGATCCTGACCACCCTGCTTCTGGTCGTGATGGCCATACCGGGCAGCGTTTCGGCGGCCTTCTATGACCGTCCCAGCCTCATGATCTTCTTCACCCTGGTGGCGGTGTTCGCTCTCTGCCTGACGGGCCTTTACTGGCGAAGCTGGCGCTTCCTCTCCTTCGGCGACTGCATCGCGCTTTCTACGGGGGTCGCGGGCGGAGCTACGGCGGCATGGAGCATGTGCCTGATCATCTCGGCAAAGATACGGGCCGTGCCGCTGGAGGCGGTCGGCTTCGCGCTGCTGCATTCGGCATTGCTGCTGGTGGCGATGATCGGCGTGCGAACGGTGCGCCGGGGCCTGCGCGAATTCGCCTTGGCGCATATCGTTCCTCCCGGCGGCGGTCACAACATATTGCTGCTGGGTGAGCTGGACTGGATACGGTCGCTGATGGACATGCTTCGCGCCGAGCGGACCAATCGGTTCAATGTCGTCGGCGCGCTGACCTTTGACGGACGCGAGACGCGGTTGCAGGTCGCCGGTGTACCTGTGCTGGGTTCGCCCGACAAATTGCCGCAGATCGTTGAGATGCTGGCGACGCGGGGGCTGAAGCCCGAAAGCCTCGTCATACGCGGCGACAGGACGATGCCCCGCCGGTCCTTCTCCCATCTGGTGAAGTTGGCCGATCAGTGCGACCTGACGGTTGCGCACGCCAATGACCTGCAAAAGGCGAAGGACGGAACGGCCCGCCTGGAAATCAAGCAGTTCGAGCTGGCCGACCTGCTCGGCCGACCCGAAGTCTCCCTCCAGCGCAGCATCGTCGATCGGCTGATCCGCGCCCGCCGGATATTGGTGACGGGCGCGGGCGGCACGATCGGCGGCGAACTGGTGCGCCAGATCGCCACCTTCCGCCCGGCGGAGATCGTCCTCCTCGATCATTGCGAGTTCAATCTCTACACCATCGAGATGCAGGCGCGGGACAAGTTCCCGGATCTCATCTGCCGGCCCGAACTCTGCTCGATCCGCGACCGCGCGGCGCTCGACGACGTCTTCCAGCGTCATCAGCCGGAGGTTGTCTTCCATGCCGCCGCGCTCAAACATGTGCCCATTGTCGAGGCCAATCCGTGCGAGGGCGCCCATACAAATGTGCTTGGCACGCGAAACGTCGCGGATGCCGTCTGCGCTTATGGCTCGCTCGCGATGATCCAGGTGTCGACGGACAAGGCGGTCAATCCGGTGGGCGTCATGGGCGCCACCAAGCGCCTCGGCGAACTCTACTGCCAGGCGCTTGACCTGATCGGCCAGTGCGACCCGGACAGCCCGCGTTTCATGACGGTGCGGTTCGGCAATGTGCTGGGTTCCAGCGGATCGCTCGTGCCCCTGCTCCAGCAGCAGATGGCCGCCGGAAAGCCGCTCACCATCACGCACCCGGACATCAAGCGCTATTTCATGACCGTGGGCGAAGCGGTGCAACTCATCCTGCAAAGCAGCGCCCGCGCCATGGAAACCAACATTGATCGCGGCACCATCTTCGTTCTCGATATGGGTGAGCCGATCAAGATCGTCGACATCGCCCGGCGAATGATCCGTCTAGCGGGCCTGCGTCCGGACATCGACGTGCCGATCAAGTTCGTCGGCCTTCGTCCCGGCGAGAAGCTTTACGAGGAATTGTTCGACACCACCGAGGAACAGCTTCGTTCCAGCATCCCTGGAGTCATCGAAGCAAGCCCCTGCCCGGTCCCGCTCGAAAAGCTGGTGAATGCCTTCACCGAATTGGCAAACCTCATCCATACCCATGACGAGGATGGGGTGCGCGACCTGATGAAGGAATTGCTGCGCGCGCCCGCCCAATCGAACTGGGCAAAAACGCTGCGAGAATTGACTCGGGAGATCGACCTTGTCGGCAAGGCTGCGAATGAATGACCGGGTGCCAGCGTTTGCGCGACCGATGCCCATGATCCTGGGGATGAGGATATGAATCGCATAGCCCAGACGCGCGAACTAGGTGCTGCGGCCGTCGCCATCCCGCCTTTCCCGCCGCCAGACCGGCGCTGGCCCCAATATGAGCCGGACGAGATCGATGCCGTGGTCCGGGTGCTGGAAAGCGGCCGCGTCAACTCGCTGGTGCATGGTGACGAGTGCCGCGCCTTCGAACGCGAGTTCGCGCTGTATTGCGGCATGCCCCATGCGATCTCTCTCGCCAACGGCACGCTGGCGCTGGAACTGGCGTTTCGCGCGCTGGGCGTCGGGCCGGGCGATGAGGTGATCGTTCCGGCCCGCAGCTTCTTCGCCAGCGCCTCTGCCGTGGCGGCGGTCGGCGCGGTGCCAATATTCGCGGACATCGACGCCAACAGCCACACGATCGATCCCGCCGCCGTGGTTCCGCTGATCAACGGAAGGACGAGAGCCATATTGTGCGTCCATCTGGCTGGCTGGCCCTGTGACATGGAGGCGCTGTCGGCGATCGCGAACGGGCATGGCCTGTGGCTGGTGGAGGACTGTGCCCAGGCGCATGGCGCCGCCATCGATGGAAAGAAGGTCGGCTCCTTCGGCCACGCCGCCGCCTTTTCCTTCTGCACCGACAAGATCATGTCGACGGGCGGGGAAGGGGGCATGTTGCTGCTGAAGGACGAAGCGCATTGGGAACGCGCCTGGGCCTATAAGGACCATGGCAAGAATGTCGCGATGCTCTCGGCGCCTGCGGCGGGCAACGCCTTCCGCTACCTGCATGAAAGTTTCGGCACCAACTGGCGGCTGACGGAAATGCAGGCCGCGATCGGGCGGGCGCAGTTGCGCAAGCTGCCGCCCTGGCTGGCGCGGCGGCGCTCCAATGCCGCCATCCTGCGCGAAGGACTGGGCGATCATCCGCTGATCCATGTGCCACAGGTGCCGCAGGGGGTGGATCACGCCTTCTACAAATTCTACCTCATGCTGGACGCGGCGGATGCTAGACCTGCCGTCATCGCCGCGCTCGCTCGTCATGGCATACCCGCCGGGACAGGATCATGCCCGGACATGTCCCGGGAACTGGCCGTCCGGAACAGTGCCCACCCCAATCTCCATTCCCTGCCGATCGCCGCCGAAATAGGCGAACGCAGCCTCATGCTGCCGGTCGATCATCTGCTAGGCGATAAAGATATGAAAATCATCGTCGATGCGCTGCTGGAGGCGCTCGAGGATGCTCGGGAAGGCGACCAGAGTTTATCCTTTCCGAACAAATAACTATCCAGCAGCAATTGACATTAATTTATTTCTGTTCTGAAACTGTAACAAAAATGGCCAGAAGTGGCCAGGAAATGGGAGGTGGTCATGCGGCTAGTTCACTCTATCGGCATTTCCCTGATGCTCGCGCTTTCGGCCTGTACCGGCTCTGTGTCCGGTCTGCCTGCCGTTTCCACCGCCAACGCCGATCAATATCGGCTTGGTCCGGGTGATGAACTTCGCATCATCGTTCCCGGCTTTACCGAAATCGATAATGGCACGGCCTTCGTCGTCAATGATCGCGGCGAACTGACGTTGCCGCTGATGGGCGGGATTCCGGTCAGGGGATCGACCATCCCCGAACTGGAACAGCGCATCGCCGCCCTGCTGGTGGAAAAACGGCTGATGGTCTCGCCCGCCGTCAGTGTTCAGCCGGTGAAGCTGCGGCCCATCTACATCCTTGGTGAAGTGCGTAGCCCCGGCGAATATCCCTATCGGCCCGGTATGACGGTCGTCACCGCAGTATCGGTGGCAGGCGGGTACACATTTCGCGCCAATCGCAACACGGTTGCCATCATCCGTCAGGTGAATGGCCAAGCGTCCACCGCCAAGGCTTCCGAAAATACGCCGATCCAGCCGGGTGACACCATCAAAGTCGTGGAGAAATGGTTTTGACAGCGAAGCGCCTCATCCCCTTCTGCTCATGCGTCATTTTGACGGGCATGGCCTTTCCTGCTGCCGCACAGCAGCTGGATCGAGCCACGCCGCTGCTGGAAACGCCGGAGGAATATGAGGCGAGAGCGGTGCAGTTGGGCAGAATATCGGCCTATCTCGGCGCGGATGCCCGGCTTGAATATGATTCCAACATCTACGCCCTGTCCTCGAATGAAATCGACGATGAGCGCTTGACCATCTCGCCGTGGCTCAACCTGCGGCTGAGCGATAGCAAATTCGAGCTGGCGGCGCAGGCGCGGGGGGTAATCCGGCGCTATTTCAAGAATGACACTGAAAATTCCGAGGGCATAAATACCAGTATCGGCGGCGTGTATCACCTGTCGGGCGCCGATAATATTACCGCTAGCGCGGGCTGGATGCGGCTGGTCGAGGACCGCGGCGAACCTGAATCCCGCACGGGCGTCGGCACGCCGCCGCGCAGATATGACCAGTGGCAAAGTGACCTTGGCTATACGCATCAGGGCGCCCGCTTCAATCTCGGCGTGAAGGGCACCTGGCTCAAGAACAATGCCCTGGCCGCCGTCGATGCCGAACGCGACTTCGACCAATATTCCGGCTCCGCCCGGCTGGGATACCGGGTCAGCGGCATGATGAATGTGTTCGGCGAGGGTTTTATCACCCGGCGCGAGTTCCGGTTGCCGGTGGACGCGTCGGGTGTAGACCGCGATTCCAAAACCTATGGCGCACGGGCAGGGGTCGCCTTTGAACCCGGCGGCCTGATCCGTGGCGAAGCGTCCGTCGGCGTGTTCCGCTTCAACCCCGACGACGCGCTATTTGACAGCAGGACCGGCCTGTCGGTTTCGGCCGGGCTGACCTACACGCCTTCGCCCAGATGGGCGGTCACGCTCGATGGCTTCCGGGGCGATGTCGCCACTGTCCGCACTGGCGCGCAGTCGCGGACTGACACGAGATTCCGGCTGGGTGTGCAGAATGAGATTTATCACAATCTGCGCTGGCAGGCTTCCGTGCTGTACCGCCGCAGCAGTTTCATTGGGTCGGGCCAGCACGAACGGACGATCGCCGGTGTGGCTGAAGTCGAATATCTGGTGAACCGCAATATTTCCTTCGCGCTCACCGGCCGCATCGCCAATCGCGACAGCACAAGAGCGTTCGACGATTTCGACCGCTCGATCGTCGGCGCGGAAATCCGCCTGCAATATTGATTGGATAGAAGATCAGCGTATCTGCCGCCCGGCCATGACTTCGCGATGGGCAAAATCCAGGAATTCGTCCAGATTCAGCCAATTGTCATGGTCGGCATCCTGCCAGGCATCATTGCGCCGGGCGTTCATGCCATTGGCCCGCTCCCAGCTGTCGGCCATCCCGTCCTCATCCAGATCGACATAGGGCGTTCCGGACGCAATCCGGGGTAGCGGGCGTGGTCCGTTTCGCATTCTTGCGTTACGCAGGATATTCCCTGTCCGGTTGCGAACATCGCTGACGGTACGCAGGTCGAGCGCATCTCGCGGAAATGCTCCAGCGCCGGCCAGTACCTGGATATAGGCCTTTTCGGGTGAGGCGACTTTCATGCTGAGGGGGCAGACGGGCCGCCCCACACGTGCAGCGGCTGCGGCGCGGGTTGTCATCACCTTGACCTGATCCAGCCTGTTGGCGGCCATGAATATTTCCGATTGGCCTGTGCTCGCGCCCACATCACGATCTATTGCGGCAATCTTGTCCGTACCGTCCGGACCATTTTTGTAATAGTTGCCGACGATGTTGACGGGCGTTCCGCCATAGATTTCCTGCACGCGGGTGAATTGGGACCTGGCATTATAAAGAACATTGTTGACGATCTCCACGCATGACTTGGGCGTGAAATTCACGTCCGGACTTCTGCTTCCATTATGAGCGCACAGGTTGCGGATGAAGCTGACCTTCTGCGGCTCCCGCGGGTCGAAAGCGAGCATCGCGCATTTGCTCCGCCGGGAAATGCCCTCTGTAAAGATGGAGTTGGACATTGTGACATTGTCGTTCACGCCAAAGCCGCCGATGATCTGACCTAATGCCCAGGCACCGCTGACATGATCGAAGATGATGTTGTGGCTGTTCTCAAAAAGAAATGATCCGTTGCTCGCGGCAGCATTCCCGTTGAGATCGGTTCGTACGCGGATATGGCGAATGATCACGTCATGCGTATTTTTGGCAACGATCGGGGTGTTGCCGCTTTCGCCTCCCGCATGGGTGATCAATATTCCGCCCCCAGGCGCGGTCTGACCGGCGACGGTGATATAGGGGTGGCGGATCACCGGCCGATCCGTCGTGAAACGGATCACGCCAGCGACGCGGAAGATGCACACGCGCGGCTTTTTGGCCTCTATGCATGCGCGCAGGGAACCGGGGCCGTGGTCCGCCAGCGTGGTGACAGGCATAATCACGCCGCCACGTCCGCCACGGGTCCGTCGGCCAAAGCCTTCGGCTCCGGGAAATGCTTCGGCACCGGGTACTTCGGGCAATACTGAAGTTCCGTCGGAATTGCCGGTGCCCGTCAATTGCCGCACGATATCGGAAGGCGTGACAAACGGAGCCACCAGTAGCGCGGCGATCCCGACACCCAGGGCGGCCACCGCATTCGAACTCACCATCGCCTCCGGTTCCGGCGCGGCCCCGTCCCGAGGAACGACTGATAGATTGCGGACACTTGCGACGCATGCTGCTCCACGCCGTAACGGCGGTTCGCCAGGATCTGCGCCTGTGCGGCGACCGCCGTCCGGCGATCCGGGCAATCGAGCAACTCGACGATGGCCCGCCCCATGGCGGCGGGATCATCGGGTTCGACCAGCATGCCCGTCACGCCATGGTCGATCGCTTCGATATTACCGCCCGACGCGGCAGCAATGACGGGCGTGCCGAGCAGCATGGCTTCGATCAGCGACCGGCCAAAGGGCTCGTTGACCGCCGTCACCACATGGATGTCGCAGCCCGCCATTAATGCCGCCGATGGATAGCGAAAGCCCATGAGGCGCAGGCGATCGCTTACGCCCAGCGCCTTGGCTTTTTCGTTGATCTGTTCCTCTATCCCGTCCGTCAACGGCAATCCGAACATCAATCCCATCACGGGCAGTTCGGGCCGCGTCCGGGCAATATGTGCCAGCGTCTCCACGAACATCAGCGGCCTTTTGCGGTCGATGAAGTGGCCGAAAAAGCCAAGAAGGCGGGTGTCGGGATCGACGCCCAGCTCCGATGTCAGCGCCAGATGCGCCTGCGCCCGGTCGATCGGCTCGGCGTCCGCGTCGAAGGGACTGTAGATGACGGAAGTCTTGCGCGCCGCGCGCTTTCGACGGCGCACCTCGGACAAGGCATAGGCGGATACGCCGACGATGCGATCCGCCGCGAAGGGGGCGACGAAGCGGACGCCTCGGGCATCATGACTGCCCCTATGGTGCCACAGCATCTTGGCCCCCGCCAGATGCGCGGGCAGTGCCCAGGACATATGCATCGGCCCATCATTGGTATGAACGATCCGGACGTCGTTCAGCCTCAGAAAACGGGTCATGCGCCACTGATCGATCAAGGCGCTCACCGTCTCCGCCTTGCCTCCCGCCTTAGGAACGCCAGGCGACTCGCCGAAGAATCGGGTATCCGGTAGAGTGACGAACTCCAGCCCTTCGGATCGCAGGAAATCGCCGAACTGCCCCGATCCATAATGCAGGACGATGAGGGGCGAGAAGCGGCTCCGATCCAGCTGATGGATGAGCTTGGTCGCGGAGATATGGCTCCCCCCCATCGCGCCCCCGGCAAAGGGGAAGCAGATGCGCGCCGGGGCAGCGCTTCCGGCTTCGTGGTCCAGCGTCGCGGCGGATCCGGACAGAGAGGGGGAGGCGGGCAAGACCTGCAACATGTTCACATCACCTGTGCGCGGCGTGGCGAGGCGGGGGCTCCCCGTTCCGGAAAGGAGGAACCAGATACATCCCGGTAAAGCTGGTGGTAACGCGCCGCGATCTGGCCCATCGAAAACTGCTCCTGCACGCGCGTGCGGGCGATCTCACCCCATTGGTGGCGCCCATCGGAACCCAGCCGGTCCATCGCCATGATCGCCTCGGCAAGCGCCGCCGGGTCGCGTGGCGGAACGACCATCCCGCTTTTGCCGACGATCCAGCCGCTGTCCCCGACATCGGTCGCGATGCAGGGCACGCCGCACGCCATCGCCTCGCCCAGTATATTGGGAAAGCCTTCACCCCAGGCCGAAGGCAGTGCGACTATGTCGAGGCCGGGCAGCAATGTCTCAAGATTCCGGTCATGGCTCCGCAGGGTCAGGCGATCGGCGGGCATGGACGCCAGCAGACGCGCAAGCGGACCGCTGGGTTCGTCCATGCCTTGACCCGTCAGCAGCAGGTGAACATCGGCGCCACGCTCGCGAGCGCGCAGGACCGCTTCGACCAGAGTGGCCGCATCCTTCATCGGATGATTGCGCGCCGCCATCCCGACGATCAGCGCGCCCGGTGCAATCCCTAGATCGCGGATAAGCGCATCGCGAGCCTCTTCACGTGGACGAAAGAGGTCGCAATCGAACCCATTGGGAATGACCGCCATATCTCCCGCGTGAAAGCCTAGCCGCTGATGCTGCGCCGCCGCCGCATGGGAGTTATAGATGATCGTGCGCGGCCAGGATGAACATGCGGCGGCCAGCCGCACGATGACTCGCATCAGGGGCTTTTCCTGCGACAGTTCATCGATGCTGTGGCGCACATTCCAGATCACCGGCACGGTGTCCGCGCTCGCCAAGGTCGCCAGCCGGGTGGCGAGATGGGCGTGATACATCCACGCCATGATGACCGCTGGCTGTTCCTGCCGAATGACGGCGCGAAGGCGGGAAAGCCCCGGCAGGAGATCGATGGCCCTTCTCATGCCGCAATGATGAAGCGGCACGCCGCTCGCACGGATGCGGTCTCCAGCTACACCCGGTGGCATCAGCGACACGACCGACGGCTGCATCGCGCCGCCCTGCCTGCGTTCATGATCCACCAGCTTCGCGAGCATGGTTTCCGCGCCCCCGACATTCAAAGCGGTTATGACGTGGAGAATCTTCATGGGGGCTCCTGAAGCCGTGCCGATCACATTGCGGTCAGCAACTTTTCTATTTCGGATCCGGCACCAATCCGTTCCACCACCTCCAGGGCGCCACTGTCGCTCATGGCGAACAGCGTCCCATGATGGTCCCCGGACACCCGCGTGCGCACGATGAACAGCAGCGATCCTGGACCTTTGAGATAGGACCGAAGATTATCCACCGCCTTCCGAAGGTCGGCTTCGGCGAAGTAATTTTCGTTGAGGATGTTGGCGGCGCGAACCAGATCGAAACGGCGGCCGAAACCGTCACGCGGGGCCAGCACATCATCCTCGACAATCGTGATGAGGCCATGGTTGCGGACGCGCGGGCTGACCAGTTCGACCTTCCTGACGCCCACACCCTCGCGCAGCCTGCGCGCCGCCAGACCGCCGACGATGCGGGACAGGATCGGCCGCACTAGCCACATGCCGGTCAGATAATCCAGACGGCGCCGCCATGGCTGTATCGACCGGCCGGACAAGTCGACCTGCAACAGCTGACCTTCGGGGTTCAGCAGCGCCGCGCACCTTTTGCCCAGCGGGACGATCCACGCATGGATGGCATGATCGGTGCCGGTGATGCGCGGCCGATAGCCTTCACGGGCAAAGGCGTCGCACAGGTCCAGCGTGGTCGTCCCCGACGATACGCCGACGTCCAGTACTTCCCGCACATCCAGCCCGCGCGCCTTGACCGCTTCCACCAGACGGCCGTCCAGCGCGCCGAACCGTCCGCCCCAGGTGCATTTGAACGTGTTGTTCGGGTTCTTGATGGAACTGAAGAAGGCGTCTTCGACCTGTTGCGGAAGGGCTTCTGCCGGGTGCGAGAAAAATTCTGTTGCTGCTACTATCATAGCCGTTGAGCCTACAATGTGTGGCGGCGGCATGAAGTGGGCGCTTGGCTATGAGGAAGGCCAATAGGGATTAGCCCAAATGCGAGCGGCCTGCGGTTCTGGCTAAGCCGCTTGGCCGCCACGACCAACTGGCGATAATCCGCAAGTTCCATGGATTTGACGCGGCCAAGGCTTCACTGTGCGCGGATGACAATGCCGGTCCGGACGGATGCCTCAGCCAGAGGCAAGCCGCACATCGCCTTCATTCTGCCCGGCCTGCGTGCTGGAGGATCGGAACATATCGTCAGCCTGCTGTGCAATCATTTCAGCCGGTCGGGTTGGACGGTCAGCCTGTTCGCCTTCGAAGAGCCCGGAGCGCGTCCCTATTATGCGCATGATCCGGCTGTCAGCATCACGCAGCTGGGCTTTCCCGTCGGGCGCTTGCCGGTGCTGCGATCCGCCCTCGCGGTCTTCAATCGCATCGGCGCGCTCCGCAAGGCACTGGCAAGCACGCGCCCGGACCTGATCATCAGTTTCCTGACACGCACCAACGTCGTCACCGTTTTTGCCGCAAAGCCGCTCGGCATCCCGGTGATCGTGTCGGAACGCAACAATCCCGCCCAGCAACGACCCGGCGCCTTCTGGTCGGCTCTGCGTCGCTACACCTATGCCCGCGCGCACGGGCTGGTGACGATGACGCAAGGCGCGATGCAATATTTCCCCAAGGTCATGCGTCCCCGCCAATGGGTCATTCCCAATCCCACCTATGCTCCCGTCACGATCGATGAGGCGCGCCCATGCGGCAGGCAGGTCGTCGCCGTCGGACGGCTGGTGCCGCAAAAGGGGTTCGACCTGCTGCTGGATGCCTTCGCCAGCGCGGCCCCTCTCATCCCCGACTGGTCGCTCACCATCTGGGGGGAGGGGCCGGAGCGCGCGAAGCTCGAAGCGCAACGGGACGCCCTCGGCCTGCAAGACCGGGTGTCGATGCCGGGCGTCACAAACGATCATGGCGGCTGGCTGCGTGAAGCCGACATCTTCGTCCTCTCCTCCCGCTTCGAAGGGTGGGGTATCGTCGTGGGCGAAGCCATGGCGGCGGGCGTCCCCGTGATTTCCTTTGATTGCCGCTTCGGCCCCGGCGAAATGATCGCCGACGGGATCAGCGGCCTGCTGGTCCCGGATGGCGACGTGTCCGCTCTTGGCGCGGCCATCGCCGCCTTGTGCGCCGACCCCGATCAGCGCCGCCGCCTGTCCGAAGGGGCGCGGGCCGCCTCTCAGCGTTTCACCGTCGACCGCGTCCTTGTCCAATGGGAGCGCGCAGCGATGGAGGCGATCGCCCCGCGCCAGTCCGGGGCAAGTTCGATCAGGCCTGTCGCTATCTGAACGGTGCAGCCTGTTTTTGACACTTCTAAACGACGCTGATTTCGTATCGGCGCGCGCGCCCTAACGCGTGGCAAACAGGTTTCCCGTTTGGAGAAGTCACTGCGCTAAAACGCATAATGCCGGAAGCGCGCGGCCAAATCGCCTTTCTCGTGCTCCAGGACTGGCCGGAATCCGCGCCTGCCCGGCGGTTTCAATCAACCTATCGTTTAGATTAGCGTGAGACAGTTATGTCGGTCCCGCACCATTTTTATGCGCGTGGGGCCTCTACTGGGAGCGGGTGAATGGCGAAGTTTTACGGGACTGTCGGAGACGACACCATCAAGGGAACATCCCTAATCGACAGTATATTCGGTGGCGCAGGCAATGATCAGCTGTGGGGCGGATTAGGCGACGATTATATTGAGGGGAATGATGGCAACGACGTGCTTCATGGGGAAGCGGGCGCCGACTTCCTCAAGGGCGGTTTGGGCGATGACCAGCTTTGGGGAGAGGACGGCAATGACTCGCTCGACGGCGGTCTCGGTAACGACCGTATCTATGGCGGCCTGGGCAACAACATCGTCGTCGGCGGGGACGGCAACGATCGCATCGAAACGCTCGACGGGCACGACCAGATATTGGGGGATGCCGGGAATGACACCATCCTCGCGGGCGGGGGCCGCGACTATATCGATGGAGGCGCGGGAGATGACATCATCTACGCTGGCGCTGGCGATGACGGGTTCCTGAACGAAATCAATCCGGCGACCGGCCTGCTGACGACCCAGGCCGTGGCCGGCGGCGCTGGCAATGACTGGATCTACGGCGAAGACGGCAACGACAAGTTGAAGGGGCAGTCGGGCGACGACTATGTCTACGGCGGCAACGGCAATGACAGGGTCGATGGCGGCGACGGCAACAACTATCTGTCGGGCGGCAGCGGCGACGATATTCTGGATTCCGAAGGCGGCGTGGATCAGCTCTATGGCGGCGACGGTCGGGACAATATGGAATCGGGCGCGGGCAATGATTTCCTCGACGGCGGCAAGGACGCGGATTCCCTGAATGGGGAGGCGGGGAACGACATTCTGTTCGGCGGCGATGGTGACGACCTGCTCTTGGGCGGCGGCGGTGCCGACGAGCTGCACGGCGATGCCGGGAACGACAAGCTGACCGGCGATCTGGGCGCCGACAGGCTGTGGGGTGGCGCGGGCGCCGACTGGTTCGTCTTCAAGGGCGCGGGTGCGCTGGATGGCGGCGACCGGATAGAGGATTTCCAGGACGGTGCCGACCGCATCGTGCTGGAAAAGCTGGGAGTCACCAAATATGCTTCGGGCGGAGCGCCCGGTACGGTGTTCGCGCATGATGGAGCCTCGGGTAACGTCTTGCTGGATGTCGTCACCTCTTCCGGGGCGAAGTTCAGCATCGACATTGCCGATCCCCTGGGGACGTTGACCGCCCATAATTTCACCGCTGCGGATTTCATCTTCGCCTGATGGCGGCGCAGACCGGCCGTTTCTGAACGGAACGGGGCGCCGCTTGCTTGCTGGTGAGTGCGCGGCCCCGTTTCGCAATTCTTCCTCCGCACCGGCTATTCGGAGTTAAGACGACAGAGAAGCTGCGTCTTCCCTGCTTCGGTCCCATCATAAGTCTCGAAAAACAGGACTGAAGGTGGCGTGCCGATGAATGCGGTGGGATTTCGATTGAAGATGACCTTTTCCGCGATTCGGTTGCGCGATGCGCTGACTCATCGGCGTGCGCGGGCCGTATTCCATCTTCTGTCCGGCACCGCCGCGACGCTGGCGCTGACGCTTCTGTCCATTGCCCTGGTCGCGCGGCTGCTGGGGCCTGCCACCTATGGCATATTCGCCATGATCCTGACGCTGGGTCAGGCATGCGAGCGGCTCGTCAGCTTTCAGTCGTGGCAGCCGCTGATCCGCAATGGGGCGACCGTCGATCCTCACGCGGACCCGGTCACCTATTTCGCGCTGCTCAAATTCGGCTGGCTGCTCGATATCGGCGGCAGCATCGCGGCCTGGGCGATCGCGAGCGTGCTGACGATCGCCGGACATTATCTGTTCGGCTTTTCCTTCCAGCATGTCGGCTACACGCTCCTCTTCGCCACCTCGCTACTGTTCAACTTCAACGGTGTCTCAACCGCCATATTCAGGCTCGCGGGCCAATATCGCGCGGTGGCGCAGATTCAGGTCGCGAACGCGTTAGTCCGCCTCCTCTGCGTGGTGGTTGCTTATCTGGCGGGCGCGGGCATGCTCCAGATCATCCTCATATGGACGATCACCCAGATTTTGGGCTCGATTGCCAATTTCGTTTTTGCCATGCGCTTTTTGCCCCAGCCTGGATTTCGTCAACTGCTAAGAGCAAGGGCGAAAGGGATCACCGGCCGTTTTCCCGACATCTGGCGCTTCGCGCTCGGGTCGAACCTCTCGCTCACCCTTTGGTCGAGCGTGCAGGTCGTGGACACGCTGATCGTCGGATGGCTCGCCGATCCGGCAAGCGCGGGCCTGTTCCATATCGCCAAACGCATCAGTCGCATACTTCTCCAGGTCGGCGCGCAGGTGCAGGCCGTGGTCTATCCCGATCTCAGCCGGTTGGTGGCGGCGGGCAAGCGCCACGCCTTCGTCCGCGTGCTCGTTCAAACCGAATTGCTGCTGGGGGCCTTTGGCGTCTTCTGCTTCGTTGCCATGCTGTTGGTGGGCGGGCCTTTGATGCGCCTTGCGGTCGGGCCGCATTTTGCCGGAGCCGTTCCCTTGCTCACCGTGCAGATCCTCGCGGTCACTTTCGCGATCAGCGGGTCCGCCAGCCGCGCCGGGCTGCTGGCCCTGGGCGACCAGCGCGCACTTCTCCGCACGGTCATGGCATGCACGCTCGCCTTCTATTGCGCCGTGTTTTCGTTGGTTCCGTCGGTCGGAGCGATGGGCGCGAACATCGCCCATCTGCTGTTCGGCGTGATCTGGCTGGGCAGCCTGACGCTGTGCCTGCGCCGGGCGATCAATGTCGCCCCTTGGACGGTGGAAGAAGCTCGGAAATAGAGGCGCTCGTCAAAGCTCTTCCAGCGTCTCGATGATCTGATCGGCCTTCACGCCCTCATGCATGCCGAACTTGTGGATACGGTCGGGCCGGGCAATCTGCACCGTCCGCCACCCGCGTGACCGGGGCGCGGTGAAATCCTTCGACGGGTTGTCCGCGACATAGGTCAGCGATCCGCCCGACCGGCCGAAAATCCGCTCGACATGCTCGAACGCGCGCGGGTTTGGCTTCCAGCACTCGCGCCCCCATTTGTCGGTGCATATACCAAGGTGGATACCGCGCCCATATAGGCCCAGCGCCCTGATCTTGCGCCTCTGCGCATCAAGAAAGCCGTCGGTGATCACGGCAAAGCCCGTTCTGCCATCACGCCCCGCAAGGAACCGCTCCGCATCGGGCGCAAGGCAGATGTCGGGCCGGTGCTGCCGGTACGTAGCCAGCATCCGCGCGATCAGAGGGGGCGACGGCGTAAGCCCCAGCTCCTGCAAGCTGTCGTCGAATATCTGGCTGCGACGCCCCGCGTCGAACCGCGCGCGCATCACCTCGCCCAGCCCGTCGATGCCCAGCGCGTTACTCGCCCATTGCCCCACGGCCCTCAGCCCGCTCAGCACATAGTCGCGCTCGAGGTAGAGGGTGTCGTCCAGATCGAAGACGATGACGCGCTCGAACCGGGTGCTTTCAGACGAAAACGGCATCATCGAAACGCAGCATCAGGACATTGTCCTGCCAGCCATCATGCGCCGTACGCGGCAGTCCCAGCCGTTCTTCCAGCATCCACTGCGCAAACCGCGCCCCCGCCCGATGCGCCAATGGATAGCCCCCGCCGAACCGAGCATTGATCTCGAAAATGGAGGCGTTCCCCTCCGCATCCACCCGCAGCTGAAAGCACATCGCCCCGCGCGCGCCCTGAAGGGCGGAGCCCAACCGCCAAGCCAGGTCCTGGATGACCGCATCCCGCACCGTGACGCCCTTCTCGACCTCCCCCGACCGTACCCGCAGCCGCTCATGCGGAACCGCGCATTGCAGCTGTCCTGCGCCATCGAAATAGAGGCTGATCGTAAATTCCCGCCCCGCAAGAAACTGCTGGAGAATATAAGGTTCACTCTTGTCGAGCGCCGCCACTTCCTCGCGATCATAGACCATGCCGATGCCCCGGCTGGAGCTGCCATGCCGCGGCTTGGCCAGCAGCGGGAGCGGGAGGTCAGCCGATCCCTCCAGATAGTCTTCGACCGCAATCGTCGCGGGGGAGGGCAAGCCCGCATCCGTCAGGAACCGCGCCGTGGCCAGCTTGTCCCGCGCCATCTCCACCAGTTGCGCGTCAGAAACCGCCACATGACAGTTGATGGCAGCGAACTGCTCGCGCGCATTGGCATAGGCGATAAGCTCGGTATCGATCGTCGGCACGATCAGTTCGATCCGCTCGCGCCTGCAAATGTCCAGCATCTCAGGGATAAAGCCCTCGCTCTCCGCAGGCGGCGCGGCAAAGCTGCCGTCCGCCTCGACACAAGCCGGGCTCCAGTCCGGTTTCAGATCGCACGCGAACATGGCAAGGTCGACGCCCAGCGCGCCCGCCGCTTCGCGAAAGCTCCGCATCAGGCCGACCCGCCGCCCGGCGGAACTCAGCATCATGCGCAGCGACCGGCCGCTGCGGTCGGGTCCTTCCCAATCCGTGCCCAAGGTTGCCGATGCTCCTCCAGTCCGAGTCGCGGGCGCGTCCATGTCAGGCTACCTCTCTTATCAGCACAAAGGCTTCCGCCGCCCGCCGGCTGACGCAACTACCCCGCACCTGCGCAAGCGCGCGCAGGGTTTCGAAGGATCGTTCATTGGGAAAAGGACGAACCTGCGATTCAAAACAGCCAAAGGCCTCGATCTTCTGATCCAGATGCTCGCTGATGTCGATGAAGACGTGCGGCTGAAACGGAGGCGTCAGATATGGCGCCGCCCAATTGGTTTCCGACACGGTCTCATAAGCCAGAATGCGCCTTGGATAATGCGCCCCGACGGGCCGCGCCGCCACCATCGCGGCTTCGAATATCAGGCCGTGATCGAAATGCAGGTCGCCGAGGAAGGGCAGGAACAATGCGTCAGGACGGCTCTCCGCCACCACAGCGGCGATGCCCTCATTCAACTCCGCGCGCGGCAGGCAATCCAATGCCGCCGCTTCAAAATCCAGGAAATGCGTCCGCGCGACGCCCAGCACCTCATGAGCCTGGCGCGCTTCTGCCTGCACCCGCTCCACCTGCACCGCAGTGAAGCGCGGCGGCTTTCCCTGCGTCGCGATGACGACCTCGACATGACGACCCATGGCGGCAAGGCGCGCGATCGTTCCCCCGCAGCCCAGCACTTCGTCGTCGGGATGGGGCGCGATCACCAGCGCGCGCTCTATGCTGTCGATCATCGTCATGCCGCTGCCTTGGCCCGTCCCAATATGGCGTGGTTGGGCAGGGGCGCCTCCCGCGCCGTCTGCCACCGCAACACATGCAATCCCTGATCGTCGCCGCAGCGCACGACGAAGCCTTCCGCCATACGCTCGACAATCTGCCCCGGCGTCGCGGCGGCATGATGGCGCAGCGGCACCAGCGCCGCCTCTTCGATGACGATCTTCTCGCCTGCATAGCTCGTCCAGGCGCCGGGATAAGGATGGCCACAGGCCCTGACACAGCGCCAGATCGCCGATCCCGGCGCCGACCAGTCGATCAGCGCATCTTCCGGCCGCCTGCGCGCGGCATAGGTGGCGCACCGCTCATCCTGCATCGTGAGCGTCGGCGATCCGCCCGCAATATCCTCCAGCACGCCCGGCAGCATCGCTTCCAGCGCTGCCATATGCTTGGCGTAGAGCGTCGCCGCCGTCTCATCCGGCGCCAGATGGAAATAGCGCTGGCCAAGCAGCGGCCCGCTATCCACCCCCGCATCGATCAGGAAGAGGGAGGAAGCGGAAATGGGCTCATCCAGCAAGATGGTCCATGGAATGACAGCGCGGCCCCGCAGGCGTGGCAGTGGCGCGGGATGATAGCCCACGACTTCCCGCCTTGCGGTAGCGCGGAATGCTTCCCCGCAAATCTGCGACCAGCCGATGACGAAGATATAATCGGGCGCCACATCGCGGATCGCCTGCAACGCGGCATCGGAATTGATATTGGCGGTCCGCACCATCCGCGCCCCGGCTTTTTCGGCCTCGCCCGAAAGATCGACGAAATCGGAATGACGATGGGCAAGGTCGGGCGGCAGGGTGAATACCGCCGCCAGATCCCATTGGTGGGATTCGCCAAGGGCCGTCACCGCGACCCGCGTGCTTTCAACCGCGCCAACGACTATGGCCTTCATGCGCCCTCCTGATCGATGACTGGTTGGACCGTTCGCCGCGCACGGCCACGCTGATCGTCCGGGCAAGGATGGTAAGGTCGAGCCACAAGGAGCGGTTTGCAATGTACCAGAGGTCTAGCGCGATCTTGTCCCGCTCACCCAGCAGCGTGTTGCCGTTGACCTGTGCCCAACCCGTCAGGCCGGGCCTGACCGCGCACCGCTGCCGTCCCCGCTCTCCCGCTTCCTCTATGGTCGCGGGCAGCAGGGGGCGGGGGCCAATCAGGCTCATGGTCCCGGTCAGGATATTCCAAAGCTGGGGCAGTTCATCCAACCGTGAGCGCCGAAGGAACCCGCCGATCCGTGTCGTCCGCATGGCGTCGGGCAGCAACCGCCCATCCCGGTCGCGGGCGTCGGTCATCGTCCGGAACTTGATGACGGGAAAGCGCCGCCCGCCCTTCGTCACGCGCATCTGCCGGTACAGCACCGGCGCGCCACCGGTTAGCCTTATGGCACCGGCGATCACCGCCATGACCGGCAGCGCCAAAGGCAAAGCGGTGGCCGCGAACAGCATGTCGATCAGCCGCCTCATGCCCATCAGGATTCTCCGGCAAGGATCTGCGCGTTGACCCTCTTCCGCCCAGCACGCCCGGCCACGGGACCGTTCATCTCCATGGTCGAAAGCAGCAGCGCATTCACCATCTCGACCGAATAATGGTCTTCAACCGTCTTGCGCGCCGCCATGCCCAGTTGCGCGGGCAGGGTCGGCTGCTTGCATATCCGCACCATCGCGTCGGCCAGCGCTTTCGCATCGCGCGGCGCGACGATGAAACCGTTTACCCCCTGCCTGATCGGCTCACGGCAGCCCGGCATGTCGGTGGTGATCACGCCCCGGCCCACCGCCATCGCTTCCAGTATCGTGCGCGGCAGCCCCTCCCTATACCAGCTTGGCAGAACGAAGATGCTGGCCTGCCCCAGATAGGGGCGAACATCGCGCGTCTCGCCCAGATATTCGATAATGCCTTCGTCCTGCCATTGGGCGATCGCCTCACGCGAAACGGCGGCCGGATTTTCATCGAGAGGCCCAAGTAGTTGCAGGCGCACATCGGGAAAGCGCGCCCGTACGATCCGGGCGGCCTCGACATATTCGATCAGCCCCTTGTTGCGCAGCAGTCGCGCAATCATCAGGAAGACGGGCGGTCCTTCCGGCAAAGCCGCCTGGGCATAATGGGAAAGGTCCACGCCCGACCCTGGCACCTGGATGACCCGGCTGTCGGGGCGCAGAATATGGTGGCGCAGCATCTCGCCACGGTCATCGCTGTTGAACACGAACACCGCCTTGGCGGTGCGCAGCGCCTGCCGGTACAGGATGGACACGATCGCCCGCACATAGGGCAGCAGGCGCGATTCACCGTCGCTGAACACATGACCAAGCCCGCTCACCATTGCGTAGAAGCGGATGGACGGGAAAAACCGGCTGGCGATGCCGCCATAGATGATCGGCTTCTGCGTATAGGCCATTACCGCGTCCGGCCGATGTTTCCGGAAGCGACCGATCAGCCAGCTCAGCGTGCCCATATCGGCAAAGGGGTTCATCCCCGCCCGCGCCATGGGCATGGGCAGATAGGTCGCGCCCATCGCCGCCAGCTTTGCCTCGATTTCGGGATCACGGCCGGGCGCGCAGACAATGACCTCATGCCCGTTGCCGATCATTGCGGCGATCAGCCGTCCGCGAAAATTGATCACCGAATAGGCGAGGCTGGCGATGACGATGATCTTCATGCGGTCCCGTGACTGCTCCCGGATCGCCGCGCTATTGGGTGCGGCAAGGGCAAGCATAGGACAAAGCAGCCGAAAAACGCCGCACCATTCCGCACCTATACTTGAGGCCAGCCGCCCATCCTTTCGGATGACGAATGGGGATGGGGATTTGATTTCTGCTCAAAGGGATAAGGCCTCTACCCCTCTTCGGATCGTACCTATGCCCAACTGCCCGGCGCCCACATCCGCCCTATCTGAAGAACATGATTGATCGCCAGCCAAGCTTCGTCGTTATCGGCGCCATGAAAGGCGCGACAACCTGGATCGCTCATCAACTCCGCAATCATCCCGGCCTGTGGCTCCCTGACGCCGAACCCCATTATTTCAGTTCGGAATATGATCGCGGCCCGGAATGGTACGCCTCTCTCTTCGATCCCGCTCCGCCCGGCCGCATCATCGGGGAAAAGTCGGCGGACTATCTAGCGCATCCGCAAGCTCCGGAGCGCATGGCGGCCATGATTCCCGAGGCCCGCCTCATCGTTCAGCTGCGCGACCCGGTCCAGCGCGCCTATTCCGATTATTGCATGCTCTTCCGACGCGGACAGGTCAGCAGCGACCCGCGCAAATATCTGGAAAGCGCGCAGCCTGAACAGTCGCGTTTCCTGTCGGGCGGACTTTACGGCGCCCATCTGCGCCGTTTCCTCCGCCATTATCCGCGCAATCAGATCCACGTGATCCTGTACGAGTCGCTGCGGGAGCAGCCCGAACAGGTCATCGCGGACGTGTGCACCCATATCGGCGTGCCGGTGCATATCGCGCCGGAAGAGGTGGCCAGCCGGAAAAATGACAGCGCCAGCCCGATGTTGCCGTTGCCGCTGCGCCGTATGCTGCAACCGATGCGCCCGGTGCTCGACCCGCTCCGCTCCAACCCCCATCTGGCAAAATTGCGCGCGTCGTTGGCGGCGCCGATCCGCTACCCGCCCCTCACGGATGAATTGCAGCAGATGCTCCGCGATTTTTACTGCGAGGACCTGTTGATCCTGCAAGACATCCTCCAGATAGATTTGCGCCACTGGATCACCGGCGATCCTGCCACGAGGGACGTTCAAGCCGTGGCGGCTAAGTGAGGCGCGCCGTCATTCTCCAGTAACGTCGGCGACTTATCTGACGCCGTATGGAGCATCGGCCCGACCCGCGGGCGGGCAACTGCGGGGGTACTCCGGAAAAGTCGGCCACGGACGATCATGCATGACGTAAATTGCCGGCCATAAGGGAAGTGAGGTGCGCTGATGCCCGGTTTCAGGGTGGTTCGACCTTGGCTGTTGAACCTCTATGTCCACCGATTGCCTCGCTTTCGCGGGAAATGGCGGCTGTTGTCGCCTTTCGCCAGGTTGCTGGATGGCACGCCGATTCGATCGAGCTATGGCCGTGTCCGACTGGCCTTTGATGTCCGCGACCGGACTCATCTGCTCGGGCTGACCGGGGAATATGGCGCGCGAGTCTCCGATGAGGTGGAATGCCTCCGTCCCGGTGACTGCTTCATCGATGTCGGCGCCAATTGCGGCATCTTTACCCTGCTTGCAGCGGAACGCGTGGGGCCGGACGGGCTGGTGGTCGCCTTCGAACCTTGCTTTTCCACCTTCGCAAAGCTGGTCCGGAACATCAGCCTGAACGCGTTTGGCAATGTCCTGCCCTTCAACATGGCCCTTGCGGCCCTGACCCGTCCCGACCTGCTCGACAATAGCGCGACAGGGCATTCCGGGCGCTTCTCCATCGCCAGCGAGCCTGTGGAGGAGGGGGAACGGGTCATGACATTGTCGATCGGCGACTTTCCCGGCCTCCTCAAGCTGATCGGCGAGCGATCCATCACGGTGAAGATCGATGTGGAGGGATTTGAATATGCCGTCCTTCAGGGGCTGGCGCCGATCCTCGCCCTCCCGCAAACGCGTGCAGCGGTCGTCGAAATCGATAACCAGAACCTTCACCGCTATGGTGCTGATGCAGGCGAAGTCTTCACCCTGCTAGAGCGCCATGGCTTCACCCGCGTCGATCGTGACGGCGCAGGCGATCATTTCGACGCGGTTTTCCACCGCCGGACTGACACCGCAGTAACCGTCGCGGCTTGTGCTAACGTCACGCCATTTCGTCGGCCGCCTTCTCATGCCGCCTCCGTCTCGCTCTCGCTTGCCCGATCAACATCCCGCTTCGCGCGCGTCGCTGCGGCCCTGCTGGTGTTGGCAGGCGGCTGGTTCGCCATGGGCAAGGGCGTGTCGGTCGATCGCGGCCGGGCGGAGGAATATTTCATCAAGGAAGCCTTGCAGTCGCACAAAGTCGCGGAAATGCGGGCCGTCCTGCGCCGTTCGCCGCCCACAGTGTTCAACGTCGGCGAAGTCGGCTCCTTCGCCCGCATCGCGCTTCCCGTCCTGCCGCAGGGTTGGCGTATCACCGATGTACAGCTTTTCCCTTCCGACAGCGGCCCTAGCCTGCAGATGACCATCACCAACGACGTCAGCCGTCCGGTATCCCTGTTCGCCGTCCGCGACGATGGCGTGGCGCCCGCCAAACCGGCCGTGCTCACCCGCGATGGCAAGACCGTCGCCTATTGGCAGGAGGGCGAACTGGCCTACGCCCTGATCAGCAAGAAGAAGCAGCCAGCCGAACTCGATCGCCTTGCCGAGGATATCGCCGACAATGTCTCCTCCTAAGGGCGGTTAGTACAACCCTCAGCGATCCGCCTAAGCGGACGGCGTCTCTTCCTGCGTCAACGGCCCTTCCAGCCCGTTGCCCGTCCGCATCCGCGTGACGATGTTCCATGTCGCGATGAACAGCGCGGCGATCACCGGCCCGATGACGATGCCGTTGAATCCGAACATGTCGATGCCGCCGAGTGTCGTGATCAGCACCACATAATCGGGAATACGCGTATCCCGCCCGACCAGCATCGGCCGCAGCAGATTGTCGATCAGGCCGATGACGAAAAGGCCGCACAGTATCAGGATGATCCCCTTGACCACCGCGCCCGTCGCCAGCAGGTAAATCGCCACCGGCACCCACACCAATCCCGTGCCCACCGCCGGGATCAGCGAAAAGCATCCCATCAGCACGCCCCACAGCAGCGCTCCGGTGATCCCCAACGCCCAGAAAACGGTGCCGCCGATCATCCCTTGAACGATGGCTACGACCACGCTGCCCTTGATTGTGGCGCGGGTGACGACAACGAACTGTTGCATCAGCGCCCGCCGGTGGGTGGAACGCAGCGGCGCCGCGCGATCCAGCCGCGCCGCCAGCGCAGGCCCGTCGCGCAGCAGGAAGAAGGTGAGGTAGAGCGTGACGCTCAACGCCACGAAAAAGCTGAATGCGCTCTGCCCGATCTGGAACACCTGCGATGCGACGGACCGGAAGCTGTTGGCGATCCCCTGACCCAGCATGTCGCGCACCGCCGCGAAATTGGTGATGCCCACGCGCGCCAGCAGGTTCGAAGCCCAATCCGGCAGGTTCGCCCGGAATGCATTGAACATGGCGGGGATATTGATCTGGCCCGACTGTATCTTGGCGTAGAAAAGCCCTGCTTCCTGCACCAGCGAGACAGCCAGCACGATCGCGGGCAGGATGACGACCGCCACGATCAGCAACAGCGTCAGCCCCGCCGCGCTATTGGGGCGGCCCGGCATCTGCCGCAGCAGATTCTGGTTGATCGGCCCGAACAATATGGCGGCGATCACGCCCCACAGGATGGCCGCGAAAAACGGCTCGATCACCAGCGCAAAGGCCACCGACACCAACAGGACGAAGCCCAGAAAAACACCGTCTTCGATGCGGACATTCTGTGGCTTGTCGGTCATGTTCGCGCTTTGGCAGAAATGGGGGGCAAAAGTCCATCTCCCGCGCGATGGCGGCGCTTTTGCACCGCGACCAACATCCGCTGTGTCAAAAAGGTCGCAGTTGCGTCAATTTTCCCTGAGCGATTGAATCCGCGTCGGCGAAGCGTAAGAGCTTCAAGGACAACCATCGGAAAGCAGGACATGGCAAAACCCGAATCCTGGCGGCTGAGCCCGGAAGCCTACAGCTTCATCACCAGCATCGATACGCGCTTCCAGGATATCGACACGATGGGCCACATCAACAATGTGGCCATCTCCGGCATCTTCGAAACCGCCCGCATCCGCTTCCACCATCATCTCGGCCGTCACCCGCAGGAACAGGGCGTGCGCTGGCTCGTCGCTGCCGTATCGCTCAACTTCGTGGAGGAATCGCACTTCCCCTATCCGTTCGAAGTGCATTGCGGCATCGGCCATATCGGCCGCACCAGCTGGACCGTCAGCTCCGCCGCCTTCCAGAAGGGAGTCTGCGTAGCCACCTGCGACACTACCGTCGTCACCCACGGCTCCGAAGGCCGCCGCAGCATCGACGCCAGCCTGCGCGAAGCCATGGAGCGCAACTTCCTGCGCCAGCCGGCCTAACTCATGACCGTCACCCCAGCGAAAGCTGGGGTCTCGTGAGGCTTGCCCGCGCCGTCTCCTGAACCAACCTCCCTCACCCCCGTTCGCCCTGAGCTTGTCGAAGGGCTTTCCTTTCTTTCTCGAAGAGTAGGGTGGAGAAATCCAGATAAATGGTGAGGCGATCGAGCCCCGAGCAGCCTTAACAGGCCCCAGCCAACGCAGCCCCAATCACCCCGCCTTAACCCCCAGCAAATCCATCCATCCGCCGCGCCCACTGAAACGCGATCACCGCCCCCTTCACCGGCTGGATCATCACCGCCGCCAGCACCACCGCAAGCCCCGGCCACAGCGCCGCCTGCACCCCCAGCGGGATCGCGAACGCGCTATTCACCTCGATCATCAAAGGCACCAATATGTGCCCCAGCAGCAGGATCACGATATAGGCGGGGAAATCGTCCGCCCGCGAAACATCCCACGCCTGCCCGCACGTATTGCAGGCCGGACTGGGCTTCAGGAAGCCCGCGAACATCGCGCCCTCGCCGCAGGCGGGGCAACGGCCGCGCAGCGCTGACGTCAAGGCCGGGCGAAGCGGCCGCGCCACAGCATCTGCGGAAGGATGATTGCTCATGCGCCGTCCCTATGGCCGCGCGGCGGACTGTGCAACACAGGTTTAAGCGCCTACCTCCCTTTCGCCCCGCCAAAAGGCTGTTAAGACGGCCCCCATGCGACTGCCGGGTGCCTCCGAAGCCTTTGTCCTGTTCGACGATGCGCGAGAGCGCAATCCCGCGCCCGCGCGTCTCTATCGTGACCCGGTGGAGATCATCTGCGCCAATTGCCTTGAGGATGTGCAGCCCGCCCTCGACCGCATCGCCGAAGCGGGCGAGATGGGCCTCCATACCGCCGGTTACATGAGCTATGAGGCGGGGCTGATGCTGGAGGATCGCCTCCAGCCGATCGCCCTCCGACAAGGCGACCACACGCCCGCCATGCCGCTCCTGTGGTTCGGCCTGTTCGAAGGGCATCGGCTGATCGATCCCGCGCTGATGCCGGACCTGTTGCCCAATCCCTCCGCCGTCAGCATAGAAGCGCCGCAGCCGCTGATGGATGAAAAGGCTTATCGCGCGGCCTTCGCCCAGGTGCAGGACTATATCCGGGCAGGGGACATTTATCAGGTCAATCTGACCTTCCCCTGCGCCGCGCGCTTCGACGGCGACCTGATGGCGCTCTACGCCGCAATCCGTCCGCGCCAGCGCGCGGGCTACGGCGGCATCATCCGCACCGGCGCCCACAATATCCTCTCCTTCTCGCCCGAACTCTTTTTCACCAATGTGCGCGGGCAGCTGACCGCCAGGCCAATGAAGGGCACCGCCCTCCGCTCCGCCGACCCCGTCCGGGACGCGGCACTAGCGCGGGAATTGGAGGAGGACATCAAGCAGCGCGCGGAAAATCTGATGATCGTCGACCTGCTGCGCAACGATCTGTCCCGCGTGTCGCGCGCCGGAACCGTGATCGTGCCCGATCTCTTCCATGTCGAAACCTATCCAACCGTGCACCAGATGGTCTCGACCATCCGCGCACGGCTGCTACCGGGCCTGTCGCCCGTCGATATCCTGCGCGTCCTCTTTCCCTGCGGATCGATCACCGGCGCGCCAAAGGTGCGGGCGATGGAAATTATCGATGCAGTGGAGGCACATCCGCGCGACATCTATACCGGCACCATGGGCTGGATCGATCCGAACGGAGACGCTGCCTTCAATGTTGCCATTCGCACAATTTGGGTTGAAGAAGGCAGCAAGGAGGGGCGCCTGGGATTGGGTTCGGCCATTGTCGCGGACTCGGATGCGGCATCCGAGTGGGCGGAATGCCTGGCCAAGGGGCGCTTCCTTACGACTGCGGGACAGTAGGGGGCTTGAATAGTTTCGATGTCATTGGATGACGGACGGTTCGATCTGCTCGAAACCATGGCTTTCGATCCGGTCGACGGTATCAGGTTGCTGGAGCTGCATCTGGAACGGCTGAAGGAAAGTGCCACGGCACTCGACTTCGTCTTCGACCGTCACGACGTTCGCAACGAATTACAGGCCGCGACTTTCCGTCTGCGCGAACGCAGCCGCCTCCGCCTTCTCGTCTCGCGGCGCGGCTCCATCGCCATCGAAGTGCGCGAACATCGCACCTGGCCCCAGGCGATCATGCAGGTGGCGATCGTGCCCCGGAAAAGCCGAACCGATGACTTTCGCCTCACGCACAAGACCACCGACCGGACAATCTATCGGGACGCGTTGAAGCGCGGCGGCACTTACGAAGTGCTGATGACCGACGAAGAAGGCTTCCTCACCGAAGGCTGCTTCTCCTCCATCTTCGTCGAACGCGGCGACAAGCTGGTGACGCCGCCCCTCTCGCGCGGCATCTTGCCCGGCGTCCTGCGCCGCAGCCTCATTGAAATGAACGAAGCGGTCGAAGCCGACCTCAAACCGCGCGACTTGGAAAACGGCTTCTTCATCGGCAACGCCGCCCGAGGCATGGTCGCGGCCTCCCTCGCAAGGTAGAAACTCTCCCCTCCCGCAAGCGTTCAAACGAGGCGCGTGACTCGTTTGAAGGGTCGGGGGTGGGCCAGCAGCCTCTCCTGCTCGGCTTACTTCCGTCATCCAGCGAACGCTGGGATCTCAGGCCAACGCGCACCAAGCCTCCCCAGATTCCAGCTTCCGCTGGAATGACGAAAACTATCTGGCGGTTGCCCCCCGCGCCATAGCGCACTAAGGAGCCTCGCGTCCGCCCGCGCGGACTCACTATTCATCAGAAAGAGTGTCACGATGAGCCAGACTTCCGCTGCCCTCGGTCGCATCCAGCCCTCCGCCACCCTGGCGATGAGCGCGCGTGTGAATGCCCTCAAAGCCGAAGGCGTCGATGTCATTGGTCTCTCGGCCGGCGAACCCGACTTCGACACGCCCGACTTCGTCAAGGAAGCTGGCATTGCCGCGATCCGCAAGAACCTGACCCGCTACACGGACGTCGATGGCACCGCCGACCTCAAGGACGCGGTCGCCTTCAAGTTCAACCGCGACAACGGCCTGACCTACAAGCGCAGCCAGATCAGCGTGAACTCGGGCGGCAAGCACACGCTGTTCAACGCGCTGGTCGCCACTGTCGACGTGGGCGATGAAGTCATCATCCCGGCGCCCTATTGGGTCAGCTATCCCGACATCGTGAACTTCGCGGGCGGCACGCCCGTCTTCGTCGAAGGTCCCGCGAGCCAGGGCTACAAGATCACCGCCGCCCAGCTCGACGCCGCGATCACGCCGCGCACCAAATGGTTGATCCTGAATTCGCCCTCCAACCCTTCGGGCGCGGCCTATTCGGCCGATGAGCTGAAGAGCCTGGGCGAAGTGCTGCGTCGCCACCCGCATGTGCTCATCATGACCGACGACATGTACGAACATGTCTGGTACGCGCCGACCCCCTTCGCGACCATCGCGCAGGTATGCCCGGACCTTTACGACCGCACCCTGACCGTGAACGGCTGCTCCAAGGCATTCTCGATGACCGGCTGGCGCATCGGTTTCGCCGGTGGCCCGGAATGGATCATCAAGGCGATGGGCAAGCTCCAGTCGCAGTCCACGTCGAACCCCTGCTCGATCAGCCAGGCGGCCGCCGTCGCCGCGCTGACCGGGGAGCAGGACTTCCTTGAAGAGCGCAACGCCGCCTTCAAGAAGCGCCGCGACATGGTCGTCTCGATGCTGAACGACGCGCCCGGCCTTGACTGCCCGACGCCCGAAGGCGCCTTCTACGTCTATCCCGACGCCAGCGGCTTGATGGGCAAGACCACGCCCAAGGGCCAACTGATCGACACCGACGAAAAGCTCATCGGCTATTTCCTCGACGAAGCCCGCGTCGCTGCCGTCCACGGCGCCGCCTTCGGCCTCTCGCCCGCCTTCCGCATCAGCTACGCGACCTCGGAAGAAATTCTGTCCAAGGCGTGCAAGCGCATCCAGGAAGCCTGCGCCGCCCTCAAATAAGTCCCCTTAATCCTCCCCATCGAAGATGGGGAGGGGGACCATTTGCTCCGCAAATGGTGGAGGGGAAAATGCGCAACACAAGCCGTTTCCCTCATCCTATCCGAAAAAAAACGGACTCCCGTCCGGCACACCGTCTTGCAGCCAGAACAAGGTTGCCTATATCCCGTTTCAATTCGAAACGGGACTAGCCGCCTCGTTCACCAAAGGCTAACCCTCCCACTGCTAATCCCCGTCCTTCCGGGAAATGATAGAAGGAAGAAGGCCATGCTGACATTCCTCAAATCCGACCTGTTCCTTCGCTTTCTCGGCGGGTTTGTGATCGGGTCCGCTGGCGTCTTCGCCCTCCACCTCGCCGATCCTCCGGCCCTGACGACCCCGGCCATGGCGGCGTCCGACAGCGCCCCCGAGGCGAATTCAAATGCGGCCCTTTAACGCCTTCCTCATCGCCCTCTCTGCGGCCGCCGCCGTTGCCTCTCCCCTGCGCGCCGAGCGCCCCGTCCTCGCTCCGGCACCCGCGATAGATGCCCCGGCAACCCGAAAGCTGGAGACCGCAGTTTTTGCTGGCGGCTGTTTCTGGGGAGTCGAGGGCGTCTTTTCCCACATCAAGGGTGTCCGTCTCGTCACCTCCGGTTTTTCTGGCGGCCCTGCCAACCTCAAGGTCGACTATGACCGTGTGAGCGAAGGCGACACGGGTTTCGCCGAATCCGTCCGCGTCACCTACGATCCCCGGCAGGTCAGCTACGGCACATTGCTGCGAGTCTTCTTTTCGGTGATCGCCGACCCCACCACGCTCAACTATCAACGTCCCGATCGCGGCACCCAATATCGCAGCGCGCTCTTCCCCCTCACTCCGGGGCAGGACAAGGCCGCTCGCGCTTATCTGGCGCAACTGGACAGGGCGGGGCTTTGGCGCGACCCGATCGTGACGAAGGTCGAACGCTTCACCGGCTTCCAGGCCGCTGACGCCTATCATCAGGATTTCCTGACCCGTAACCCGCGCCATCCCTATATCCAGCGTTGGGACATGCCCAAGCTTGCCGCGTTCAAGGCGATGTACCCCAACCTCTACAGCGCCCGCCCCTCAGCCTGAAAAGGACATAGCCATGACCCGAATCCAAGGATTGAAGCTTCTATCGACCTTGGACGAGGATGGTCGGCTGACCGTGGAACTGGCGGAGGAGACGCTACCGCCGCCTCGGGCGGACGAGGTGCTGGTCCGCGTAGAAGCCGCACCCGTCAACCCGTCAGACCTCGCCCTGCTTTTCGCCTCCGCCGACCTTGAAAATGCTGATTACAGCGAAGGCCGCATCGTCGCCCTCATGCCTGACGCGGCCCGTCGCGCGCTGGCGGGTCGGGTGGGTCAGCCCATGACGATCGGCAATGAAGGGGCTGGCACCGTCATCAATGCTGGCGAATCCCCGGAAGCTCAGGCCCTGCTGGGCAAGCGCGTCGCCCTGATCAGCGGCGGCATGTTCGCGCAATATCGCATCGTCAACGCCCGCGCCTGCATGGTCTTGCCCGATGAGGTGACGGCGGAGCAGGGCGCGTCCGCCTTCGTGAACCCCATGACGGCCCTTGGCTTTGTAGAAACCATGAAGCGGGAAGGGCACAAGGCCATCGTCCACACCGCCGCCGCCTCCAACCTGGGCCAGATGCTGGTGCGCATCGCTCAGGAAGATGGCGTTCCGCTGGTGAACATCGTGCGCAACGACGCGCAGGTGGCGATCCTCGAAGGGATCGGCGCGGACCATGTGCTCAACAGTTCGGCAGAGGACTTCCCTGCTCAGCTTGAAGCCGCCATCGCAGCCACCGGCGCGACCATCGCCTTCGACGCGATCGGTGGCGGCAATCTCGTCAGCCAGATCCTGCATGCCATGGAACAGGTCGCCAGCAAGGACGCGCCCTACAGCCGCTATGGTTCCGACAGCCCCAAGCAAGCCTATATTTATGGCGCGCTCGACCTGTCCCCCACCATCCTGACGCGCAGCTTTGGGTTTGGCTGGTCTGTTGGCGGCTGGCTGCTCTTCCCCTTCCTGCAAAAGGCGGGACCGGAAACGATCGAACGGATGAAGCAACGCGTGATGGACAATATCACGACGACCTTCGCCAGCCACTATAAGGGCCACATCTCGCTGTCCGAAGCGCTCAACCGCGAAGCCGTGCTGACCTACAATGCCCGGCGCACCGGCGAGAAATATCTGATCGTTCCGAATTGATCTGAAATGCGAGAGTTCAGGAGCGCCACGTCAGCGCTCCTGAAAAAGCCCCGTCGCGTCAGGCCGCCATCTGGTGCAGTACGCACAGCTTGTTGCCTGCCGGGTCGCGCAGATAGGCCAGGTACAATTTGCCCATGCCGCCGTCACGAACACCGGGCGGATCTTCGCAAGTCGTGCCGCCTGCCGCGATCCCCGCCGCATGCCATGCATCGGCCTGCTCGGGCGAAGAGGCAGAAAAGCCGATGGTTCCGCCATTGGCCGCACAGGCCGGTTCACCGTTGAGCGGCTTGGAAATCGCGAACGCACCGGTCGGCGTCATGTAGAAGACACGATCCTTGTCGTCGATGAAACCCGGCGACACACCTAGAGCGCCCAGCGTCGCGTCATAAAATTGCTTGGATTTCTGAATGTCGTCGGCACCAACCATGATGTGGCTGAACATATGCATCCTCTCTGCCATTTCGCGCGGCCCGCAACCAGCCGGGCTCACCGGCCCGGTTGAGGAACGCTTCGAATAAAAAAGCCGAACTCTCCGATCCAATGGTTCGGAAAGCTCCACAAGACCACGGCTTGCCTTTGCCGCCCCTTATGCATGAACCAGCTGGAGCACGCTGTCGATCCTCATCGGCGCATCAATGTGATCCCGGGAAATGCTTCACGGCCGATGGCGTATCGCCGCTGCGTCGGTGCCTTAAATAGCAAATGGGCGGAGCCTGAACCCAGACCCCGCCCAAAAAGCATCCGCCAAAACCGGCAAGCCTTATTTCGGCGCGAGCACCATCAGCATCTGGCGGCCTTCCATGCGGGGATAGGCTTCGACCTTGGCGATCTCGCCGACATTCTCCGCCACGCGCTGGAGCAGCTGCATGCCAAGCTGTTGGTGCGACAATTCGCGACCGCGGAAGCGCAGGGTGATCTTCACCTTGTCGCCGTCGCCGATGAAATCATGGACCTTCTTCATCTTCGTATCATAGTCATGATCGTCGATGTTCGGACGCATCTTGATCTCTTTGAGTTCCTGCGTCTTCTGGGTCTTGCGGGCGATATTGGCCTTTTTCTGGGCCTCGTACTTGAACTTGCCGATGTCGAGGAACTTGCAGACCGGCGGATCGGCCGTCGGAGACACTTCGACCAGGTCCAGGCCCAGCTCATAAGCGCGCTCCATGGCCTCCTGCGTCAACATCACGCCCAGATTTTCGCCTTCGTCGTCGATCACGCGCACCTTGGGCACGGTGATGAACTCATTGTAACGGGGACCGGACTTAGGCGGCGGCGCCATCGGGCGGCGCATCATTGGGGGACGTATAGCGGCTTCTCCTATTATTGTTCCAAAAACGGCTCTGGCGGCCTTTAGCGCAAAGCCGAAAGGGGCGGCAAGTCCGCAGTTACGGAATCACCGGCCCCATGTGGCATCGCTGCCTCACCGCATATCGGGGGCGAGCGCCTCTTTTGCAAGACGCTGGATGACATCATCAACGGCAAGGACGCTTTGCCCCTCCTTGCCCAACTCACGCAGCGCCACCGTGCCTTCATCGGCCTCACGGCGACCGACGACCAGCAAATTGGGCACTTTGGCAAGGCTATGCTCGCGCACCTTGTAGTTGATCTTTTCGTTGCGAACATCGATTTCGGCGCGGATTCCGGCGGCCCGGAGCTTTTCCACCACCGCGTCCGCATAGTCATCCGCGTCCGAAACGATGGTCGCGACCACCGCCTGCACCGGGGCGAGCCAGAGCGGGAATTTGCCCGCATAATGTTCGATCAGGATGCCGATGAACCGCTCATAGGACCCGAAAATCGCTCGATGGAGCATCACGGGCCGGTGACGCTCGCCATCTTCCCCCACATAGGATGCGTCGAGTCGCTCCGGCAGCACCCGATCCGACTGGATCGTGCCCACCTGCCAGGTCCGCCCGATCGCATCGGTCAGATGCCATTCCAGCTTTGGCGCATAGAAGGCGCCCTCGCCCGGCAGCTCCTCCCAGCCATATTCGGGCGTGTTCAGCCCCGCAGCGGCGACGGCGTTGCGCAGTTCCTCCTCGGCCTTGTCCCACATTTCCTCGGTGCCGAAGCGCTTCTCCGGACGCAGCGCCAGCTTGATCGAGTAAGTGAAGCCGAAATTCTTGTAGATCCGATCCGCCAGTTCGCAGAAGGCCCGCACCTCCGCAACGATCTGGTCCTCGCGGCAGAAGATATGCGCGTCATCCTGCGTGAATTGTCGCACCCGCATCAACCCGTGCAGCGCGCCATGCGGCTCGTTGCGGTGGCAGCAGCCATTCTCATAGAAACGCAACGGCAGGTCGCGATAGCTTTTGATCCCCTGACGGAAGATCAGGACATGCGCGGGGCAGTTCATGGGCTTCAATGCCATCCAGTCGGCATCATCCGACACCAGAGGCCCTTCATCTTCGACGTTCGGCACCTCGTCGGGGATGACAAACATATTCTCGCGATATTTGCCCCAATGGCCCGACTGCTCCCACTGGCGCGCATCCATCACCTGCGGCGTCTTGACCTCGCGATAGCCCGCCGCATCGATGGCGCGGCGCATATAGGCTTCCAGCTCGCGCCAGATCAGATAGCCCTTGGGATGCCAGAAGACCGACCCATGCGCTTCCTGCTGGAGGTGAAACAGGTCCATCTCCGCACCCAGCTTGCGATGGTCGCGCTTGCCCGCTTCTTCGAGGCGCATGAGGTGCGCGTCCAACTGCTTCTTGTTGAGCCAGCCGGTGCCATAGATGCGCGACAGCATCGCGTTCTTCTGGTCGCCGCGCCAATAAGCTCCCGACACGCGGGTCAGCTTGAAAGCATTCGGGTCGAGCTTGCCGGTCGATGCCAGATGCGGCCCCCGACACATGTCGAGCCACTCGCCACCGGACCAGTAAACCGTCAGTTCCTCGCCCTCGGGAAGCTCCGCCGCCCATTCCGCCTTGAACGTCTCGCCTTCCGCCTTCCAGCGCGCGATCAGGTCCTCGCGCGTCCACACCTCGCGGCGGAGCGGCTTGTCGGCTGCGATCAACGCCCGCATCTTCGCTTCGATCGCGGGCAGGTCCTCTTCCGTGAAGGGCCGGTCCTTCGGGGCGAAATCATAGTAGAAGCCGTCGTCCGTCGCCGGGCCGAAGGTGATCTGCGTCCCCGGAAACAACGCCTGCACGGCTTCGGCCAGCAGATGCGCAAAGTCATGCCGCGCCAGTTCCAGCGCGTCCGCCTCATCCTTGCTCGTCACCAGCGCGAGTTGCGCGTCGCCTTCCAGAGGCCGCATGATGTCGCGCAGTTCGCCGTCCACACGCGCCGCGATCGCCGCCTTAGCCAGACCCGGCCCGATCGCCGCTGCAATATCCGCCGGCGTAGTGCCGGGCGCGACTTCACGCACGGAACCGTCGGGCAGGGTGATCTTCAGCATGGCGGACAAGGGACAAGTCTTTCTGTGATTGGATGGCAGCGCAAAATGCCGCACTTTCCCCATAAATGGGCGGCCCCGTCTGTCAATAGAAGGGACCCTTGCCAAGGAACGCTGATACAGGCATGTTGAATGTGTTGATATATCATTCAACAGGAGGGGTTCATGGCTTCAAGCTTTGCGCAATCCAACGCGTCTCAGCCCGAACAACCGATGGGCGAGATGAATACCACCCCATTAATCGACGTGATGCTGGTACTGCTGATCATGTTCATCATCACGATACCGATCCAGACGCACAGCGTCGGCGTCGACCTTCCCCAAACGCCTGACACGGTGACGCAGCCGCCCGTAAATCCAGTCAAGAACAGGCTGACGATCGATGGGGACGGCGTGCTGCGCTGGAACGGGGCCGCAATCGATCGGCTCACTCTGCGCCAATATCTCGCCGCGTCCCTTGCGAAGCCTGTCGAACCGGAGTTGCAGTTCCAGCCCGCCGCTGACGCCCGCTATGTCGTGGTGGACGAAGTACTCGCCGACATTCGCCGAGCGGGCGTCAAGAATATGGGCTTTGTTGGTAACGAGCGCTACGCCACCTTCTGACGGAAGGACCGCAAACATGATCCCCCTTGACCAGTCGCCCGGCGCATAGTCTTTTGCTGCCGGGGACTACGGGGGGACCATGGACCAGGAACGCTTTTACGGCGAGAGCTTCGCCTTTGAAGGAAGCTGGCGCGAATATGCGCCCATCGCTTTTACCAACCTGCTGCTGACGATCGTCACACTGGGCATCTATCGTTTCTGGGCCACCACGCGGACGCGGCGCTACCTTTGGTCGAACACGCGCTTCATCGACGATCGGCTCGAATGGACGGGCACCGGTAAGGAATTGTTGCTGGGATTTCTGATGGTGCTGCTGCTCATGGGCGTGCCCTTCATGTTTCTTCAGTTCGGCGCGCAGGCGCTGGTGCTTCGGGAGCATGCGGGCCTCGCAGCTGTGCTCACCATGGCGGCGGCCTTCACTATCTTTTACCTCACGGGCGTCGCCCGCTTCCGCGCGCTGCGCTATCGGCTCAGCCGCACCTGGTGGCACGGCATCAGAGGTGGCGCCGACGACAGCGGCTTCGGTTTCGGCCTGCAATATATGTGGCGCACCATGGTGTCCTACATACCCTTGGGCCTGCTCATCCCATGGTCGATGGTTTCGCTCTGGAACCGGCGCATGAACGCGATGAGCTTCGGCTCGCATCCATTCGTTGCGGTCGGTCGCGCCCGGCCGCTCATGAAGAGGTTCCTGCTCTTCTATCTCGCTCCGCTGCTTTTCGTCCTGCTCGGCGTCGCGATGGCGGGCACTTTCGGAGGGGCCATTGGCGGCGTTTGGGTGACATCCAGCTTCCCGCCGCTGCTGCGCATCCTGTCGTTCATCGTCATCTTCGTAGGCGTTTATGCTTTGCTTGGCCTCATCGCGCTCGCTTATTATGCGGCCTTCCTGCGCGAAACGATCGGTAACCTGACCCTCGCTGGCCTGGAATTTTCCTTTGAGGCCAGCACGGATGATTGGCTTGCCTTGTTCTTCGGCGACATCGCACTGGTCGTCTGCACCCTCGGTATCGGGTCGATCTTCCTCCAGTATCGTCACTGGAAATTCTTCATCACCCACATGAACGCAACGGGCGAAATCTATACCGACGATCTCACCCAATCGCAGACGAAGACCAGCCGCCATGGCGAAGGCCTGCTCGACGCGCTCGACGTAGGTGCCTTCTGACCGGCCTGCCCGATTTCCGGCTCTGGCATTATGACGGCGTCACCGCGACGCGGCGGAGCGTGCTCCTCCGCCCGGTCGGGGATGGCTTCGTGCTGGAGGAACCGGAAAGCGGCTGGGCCGGTGCGCCTGCCATCTGGTCCGACCTGACCGTGATCGGCTCGGACGGCGGGCGTTCTGCCTATGGGCACAGCGCTATTCCCGGATGGCGCATGGGTTTTTCAGGAGAGCCACCAGCGGGTCTGTCCGCGCATCTGCCCCGGGGCGAACGCTATGGCCGCTGGATCGACCGCTTCGGCTTCTGGCGTGCGGCGGGGCTATTCACGGTTGTGGCGGGACTGGTTGTCTGGGGTGCACTCGAAGCCCCCGGCGCCATTGCGCCACTGATTCCGCGTTCCTGGGAAAACCGCATGGGCGACACCATGGTCGGGGATTTCGGCGGCCGCTTCTGCCACACGCCCGCCGGGGATGCCGCGTTGCGGACGTTGGCGGAGAGGATCGATCCCCATCATGAAGCGCGCGAAATCACGCTTGCCAACATTCCGATGGTCAATGCGGTAACGCTGCCCGGCGGCCGCATCATCCTGTTCGACGGCCTCATCCAGCAGGCGGGCTCGCCCGACGAGGTCGCGGGCGTCCTGGGCCATGAACTTGGCCATGTTCGTCACCGCGACACATTGACCGGCCTTGTCCGCCAATTGGGCCTCAGCGCTGTGCTCGGCGGAGCAGGGGGCGGTGCAGGCAGCTACCTGAACGGGGTGCTTGCGCTCAGCTATGGGCGGGAGGCCGAAGCGGCAGCCGACAGCGTCGCGATCGATCAGATGCGCGCCGCCAGCATTTCCCCCGCCGCCACCGCGGCCTTCTTCGAAAAGCTCGGCGGCAAGGAGGCAGATAGGGGAGAAAGGGCCATGACATGGCTCTCCTCGCACCCGCTCTCCGCCGGTCGTCGCCGCCGTTTCGCCGAAGCGGTCCAGCCGGGTTCGGCCTATCGCCCGGCCCTCGACCGCGTTTCATGGCAGGCGCTGCGCTTCTCCTGCGCGGCCGACCCCAAGGTTGCGAAATTCTGGGGAAAGCCCTTCTGATCAGGCGAAGATCAGGCGCGCCTGATCCCCGGTCTGCTGAAGAAAGGCGATGGGGCCGCTGATGGAAACGCCTTCCGGCAATTCACTGGCGGCGACATCATGCAGCGCCATGCCACTCTGGCAGGCCAGGATGCCGACATCTAGCGCCAGCGCCTCGGCGATCAATTGGCTAAGGGAAGGCAGGCCCGCCGCCAGATGCGCGGCATCCTCTGGCGCTTGGGCGGTTTGCCGCAGCAGCGCCACCGCATCCAGTTGCAGGAAGATGCTGGCCGCTCCGCCCAACGCCGCCTGCGCGCTCGCCAGCACCAGTGCGCCGCGTAGCCGCTCCGCGTCAGCCGTGGCGACGACAATTCTCAGTTCGCGCATAGTTCGGCGGCGCACGCCTTGCAGCCGGGGTCCTTGGCCACGCTCAACGTACGGAACCGCATGGAGAGCAGGTCGGCGAGCAGCAGCTTGCCCGCCATGTCCGCGCCGAAGGGGACCAGCGCGCGGATGACTTCCAGCGCGGCCAGGCTTCCCATCACGCCGGTAAGAGCGCCAATCACGCCTGTTTCGGCGCAATTCCGCTCCGGCGCGTCCTCCGGATCGCCGACAAGGCAGCGATAGCAGGGCTGATCGTTCTCCCAGCCGCGATAGGTTGCGAGCTGCCCCTCAAACGGCCCGACCGCCGCCGACACCAACGGGATGCGCAGCCGCTGCGCGCAGTCCGCCACCGCCAGCCGCGTCGCGAAACTGTCGCATCCGTCCAGAACGACATCCGCGTCCCGCAGCATGAGCGCGGCATTGCCCGCATCGATCCGCGCATTGATGGGGATCAGCTTCAAATCGGGATTGAGCCGCGCCACCGCCGCCATCGCGGCTTCAGCCTTCGGCGCGCCTAAGTCGCCGGTGCCAAACAGCACCTGCCGCTGCAAATTGGAAAGCGCGACATGATCGTCATCGATGACCCGGATCGTGCCGACGCCAGCCGCCGCGAGATAGAGGATAGCGGGGCTGCCAATCCCGCCCGCGCCGATCACCGCGACATCGGCCGACAGCAGCCGCGCCTGACCCGCGCCGCCAATCTCCTTGAGGACGATATGGCGGGCGTAGCGTTCCAGCTGCTCGTCGGAAAGGGTCATGAGCTACTCACTCCCGTCGATCCGAAACCACCCGAACCCCTGACCGTCTCGTCCAGTTCCTCAACCTCGGCGAAGCGCGCCACCTGCACCGGCGCCGCCACCAGCTGCGCGATGCGGTCACCGCGTGAAATGACGAAAGGTTCAGCGCCCAGGTTGATGAGGATGACCTTCAATTCCCCGCGATAATCCGCGTCGATCGTGCCCGGCGTATTGGGCAGGCTGATCCCATGCTTCAGCGCCAGTCCCGACCTTGGCCGCACCTGCACCTCATAGCCATCTGGGATCGCCATCGCGAAGCCTGTCGCCACGGCATGCCGCCCGCCCGGCACGATGATCACATCCTCGGCGGCCACCACGTCCATGCCCGCTGCATGCTCGGTCGCATAGGCAGGTACCGGCAGCCCCTCACCATGGGGCAGGCGCTTCAGACGGATTTCAATCGGAGAGAGAGGGGAGGACATTGGCAACCTTTTCGATGATTCGGGTGGCGACGGCATCCTTGGGCAAATGCTCCCAGCTTTCGATGCCGTTCGCCGTGACGATATGCACGCTGTTGCTGTCGCCGCCCATCACGTCGCCTGACACATCATTGGCGATGATCCAGTCCGCACCCTTGCGCGCCAGCTTGGCCTCAGCATGTTCGGCAACCTTCTCGGTCTCGGCGGCAAAACCGATCAGCAGGGCAGGGCGCCCCGCATGTTTGCCCAAGGTGCCCAGAATGTCAGGATTCTCCACCAGCGCCAGCGGCGCAGGCTTGCCTGATCCATCCTTCTTCAGCTTCTGTTCGCAAGCGTCAGCCGTGCGCCAATCGGCAACCGCCGCCACCATAATCGCCACATCGGCGGGCAGCGCGCCCTCGACCGCCGCCAGCATCTCCCGCGCGGTTTCCACATCGACGCGATCCACGCCCGCAGGCGTCGGCAGATGCACCGGCCCGGCGACCAGCGTCACCCGCGCACCGGCCCGCGCCGCCGCCGCCGCGATGGCAAAGCCCTGCTTTCCCGAAGAGCGGTTAGCGATGTAGCGCACCGGATCGATCGGCTCATGCGTCGGTCCAGCGGTAACCAGAATATGCCGCCCTTTAAGCGGCAGTTCCGCGCCCTCAAAATCCGGTTGCCCCGCAAGCGGATCTTTCGCAGCCGGATGCTCCAGCAACCGCTCAATCTCTTCCACGATCGCTTCGGGTTCAGGCAAACGCCCCTTGCCGAACTCGCCGCAAGCCATCTCGCCGCTATCCGGCTCTATCAGATGGACGCCATCGGCATGCAGGCGCGCCAGATTCCGCTGCGTCGCTGCATGATGCCACATGCGCACGTTCATCGCGGGCACCGCCAGCACCGGCTTGTCCGTCGCCAGCAGCAGCGTCGTCGCCAGATCATCGGCGATGCCATTGGCCATCTTGGCAAGAATATTTGCCGTCGCGGGCGCGACCACGACCAGATCAGCCTGTCGGCTCAGCTGGATATGCCCGATCTCCCGCTCTTCCTTCAGGTCGAACATGTCGCCATAGACATGGTCTTCGGTCAGCACGCCCAAGGACAGCGGCGTCACAAAGTTGGTTGCGCTGTCCGTCAACACCGCGCGCACGGCGATACCGCGCTTCTTCAGCAGCCGCACCAGTTCCAGCGACTTATAGGCCGCGATGCCACCGGCGACGATCAGGAGGATGCGGCGCTGAGTCATAGTTGCAGATGTAGCAGGGCCGTAACGACCGCTCCAGTCACCGCGGCAACACCGGCCACCGCGGCATAGCGCCACCCCCCGCCGATGCGGATCAGCCTCACCTCGGTCAGCGGCGGCGGCGGCGGCGCTCCTCCCTTCTCCGGGAAAGCCTCCTCGATCCGGCGCACAAGGCCGGGCAGCCGCTGAAGCGTCCGCCAATTCTCGATCAGCGCATCCGCAGCCTTGGCTTCTGGCCCCAGTTCCGCGCGCAGCCATTCCTTCACATAGGGGCCGCTCGTCTCCCACAGGTTGATGTCGGGATCGAGCGCGGTCGCCACACCCTCCACCATCACCATGGTCTTCTGGAGCAGCAGCAAATGGGGCTGGGTCTGCATGTCGAAGTCGCGGGTGATGGCGAACAACCCGTCCAACATGCCCCCGACCGATAGTTCGCGCACCGGCTTGCCCCGCATCGGTTCGCCCACGGCGCGCAGGGCGGTCGCGAACTCCTCGACATTATGGTGGCCGGGCACATATTGCGCCTCGAAATGGATTTCGGCGACCCGCTTATAGTTGCCGGTGATCAGCCCGTAGAGAATCTCCGCCAGCCACATGCGCGCCCGCCGGTCGATCCGCCCCATGATGCCGAAATCGATCGCCACGATATCGCCATTGGCGGTGACGAACAGGTTCCCCTGATGCATGTCGGCATGGAAGAACCCCTCGGCGATTGCTTGCCGCAGGAAGGCGTTGACCAGCCGCGCTGCCAGTTCCTTTACGTCATGACCCGCCGCGATCAGGCCGTCGCGATCAGAGATCTTGATCCCGTCGATCCACTCCATCGTCATGACCTTGCCGGTCGTGCGATCCCAATCGATGACGGGTACGCGATAGCCCGGCATCGCCTCCATCGCCTCGGCGAGTTCGGACGCCGAAGCGGCTTCCCGGCGCAAATCCAGCTCGCGCGCGGTCCAGCGCTTCATGTTGGCGATGACCAGGCGCGGCCGCAATCGCGCGACCTCGCCACCCAACATTTCCACATGGGCAGCGGCCCATTCATAGGTCTGGATGTCGCGGTTGAACTGATCCGTGACGCCCGGCCGGATCACCTTCACCGCGACATCGCGGCCGTCCGTGGTAATGGCGCGATGCACCTGCGCGATCGACGCAGCACCCACCGGTGCTTCATCGAAGCTGGTATAGATGCTCTCCAGCGGACGTCCGAAACTCTGTTCGATCTGCGCGCGAATGGTGGCGAAAGGCACGGGCGGCAGTGCGTCCTGCAACCGCAAAAGGTCGTTCGCCGCCTCATCCCCAACCAGATCGGGGCGTGTTGCCAGCGTCTGCCCCAGCTTGATCGCCGCAGGCCCGATCGCCTGAAAGGCATCGGCATAGCGCGGTTGCCTGGGCACCCGTGCCCCCACCCGCGCCAATCGCACCAGCCGCCTCACGGGCGTAGGCGTCAACGGATCGCGCTCAATCCCCCGCAGCGCCCCATGTCGCGCCAGCGTCCGGCCCCATTTCAGCAGCCGCCAAATATGCGTGATGTGGGATGGCATCTACCTAAGCCCCTCCCTTGAAAGGGAACGGCCTCATTGTGAGTCGCCCCACCATCAAATCTTCCACCCCGAATGGATCGCCACCAACCCACCAAGGATCGGCTCGACCTTCGTCTGCACGAAACCAGTCTCCCGGATCATCCGCTCAAATTCCGGCATAGGCGGAAAGCGCCGGATCGATTCGATCAGATACCGATAGCTGTCCTCATCATCGGCGAGCAGCTTGCCGAGCTTCGGCACCAGCCGATGCGAATAGACGTCATACACATCGGCAAAGCCCGGCCAGGTCGTCGTCGAAAATTCCAGGCAGAAGAAGCGCCCGCCAAATTTCAACACGCGGTGCGCTTCCCGCAGCGCCTTGTCGATATGCGTCACATTGCGGATGCCAAAGGCGATCGTATAGGCGTCGAAGCTGCGGTCCTTGAATGTCAGTTCTTCCGCATTCTGCTCTGACCAGATCAGCCCTTCGAGGCCCTTCTTCTTCGCGCGCTCGACGCCCACCGCCAGCATTTCGGGGTTGATGTCGGACACGGTGACGTGCGCGCCATGCTTGGCCATGCGAAAGGCGATGTCGCCAGTGCCGCCCGCCATATCCAGGATCGCTTCATCCTTGCGCGGCTTCACGCGCCCGACAAACTGGTCCTTCCACAGCCGGTGCGCGCCCACGGACATGGCGTCGTTCATCAGGTCATATTTGGACGCAACATTGGAAAAGACCGCGCGCACCATCCCCTGTTTTTCAGAGGCATCCACGTCGCGATAGCCGAAAGAAGCAGTGTCGTTCATGGGCCAGCCTCCTAGAGCATTTGCATGTCCGGTGGAAACACCCCAGATCGGCGAAAATGTTCAGTGACTTGTCGGCATAATTCGGCCTGACGATCCGATCGCTATCCAAGAGAGATTTGAATGCCTGAACTGCCCGAAGTCGAAACCACGGTCGCTGGCCTCCGGTCGGTGCTGGAGGGCGCGGTTCTGACCCGTGTCGAAGCACGCCGCGCGGATCTCCGCTTCCCCATACCGGTCGATCTGCGGCAGCGACTGACTGGCGCGACCGTCACATCGCTGTCTCGCCGCGCCAAATATGGGCTCATCGAAACCAATCGCGGCGACACGCTGATCTTTCATCTTGGCATGTCGGGGCGTTGGCGAATCGACCCGGCGGAGATTGGAACGCATGACCATCTTCTGATCGAGACTGGAAACGGACACCTGCTTTCCTTGAACGATCCGCGCCGCTTCGGCTCGATCGACCTCGTGCGCACCGACGGCTCCCACGCCTACGGTCCCTTCACCCGCATGGGGCCGGAGCCACTCGGACCTGATTTTTCGGCTGCCTATCTGGCGCAGGTGCTGAAAGGGAAGGCGACATCGATCAAGGCGGCGCTGCTCGATCAGCGAATCGTGGCGGGACTCGGCAACATCTATGTCTGTGAAGCGCTCAACATGGCGGGCATCTCCCCAACGCGCGAGGCGGGGCGGATCAGTCGGGCGCGGCTCGGGCTGCTGGCCGACGCGATTCGGGAAGTGCTGACAGCCGCGATTGCGGCCGGAGGATCGACCCTGCGCGATTATGCCCGGCCCGATGGGGAGCTGGGCTATTTCTCCAAACAGTGGCGTGTCTATGGCCGGGAAGGCGAAAGCTGCGCCTGTGGCGGCGTAATCCGGCGACGCGTGGACGGCGGACGGTCGACCTTCTACTGCCCGAAATGCCAGAAATAGCACGCGCCTTCCCGTTGACGCTTTGGCTTATCCCCTGTAAGGGGCGCACCTTCACAGGGACGGCTGGCGATTCCGGCTGACCCTATTCACGAGATTTGACGAGACCGAGGACTTTAAATGGCCAATACGCCGCAAGCCAAGAAGCGCATCCGCCGCAACGCACGCCGCGCCGAAATCAACGGCGCCCGCATCAGCCGGATTCGTACCCTGGTGAAGAAGGTCGAATCCGCTCTCGCTGCTGGCGACAAGTCGGCTGCGGCCACGGCGCTTCAGTCCGTCCAGCCTGAACTGGCTCGTGGCGTCGCACGCGGCGTGCTGCACAAGAACACCGCCGCTCGCAAGTTCGGGCGTCTCACGAAGCGGGTTAGCGCGCTCGCCTGAGCCGCTTCACTCGATCGTCACGTAAAAATCGAAAAACCCGTCCCGCTCTGGGGCGGGTTTTTTTCATGATTCCGTCACGCGGCCGTAACGGACATCCGCAGTTTCTCGCGATTCCCTCACGATTCGAGCAAAAGGGCACAGAGGTGTATATTTGCTAAGTATCTGTATTTGCGTGATATTCTGTTCATTTCGCCATTTTCCCCGGTTTTCCGCGTCAACGTCTTTATTTCATATTTTTGAAGGGCCTTGCCCTTGATCAGGCGAAGATTGCCTGTCTATTTTCATCTCTCTGATCACCACTCGAATCGATTCCGGTGATCGTCATTAGGTTGTTTTTGCGCAGACTTGTTGGGGAAGCTCCCGCTTTTCCAAACGGATTTTTGCGTCTGATGGTCCCTGCCCGGCAGGGGCACAGTTGATGGGGGTCGACTGTTTATGAAGGGTTTCACGGCAGTGGCGGATAGTTTGAGCGTTCAGGCATCGCACGATGATGCGCGTCTGGAATCGGCGTGGGACGCGATCCGCGCCGGGCTTCGCCGCGACATCGGCCCGCGCATGTTCGATCAGTGGCTGAAGGCCGCTCGGCTGGGCGACTATTGCCCCGAATCCCAGACGCTGGACCTGCTGTTCGCCTCCGACTTCACGGCCAATTTCGTGTCCGGTCATTTTGGTGACCGCCTTTGCATGGCATGGCGCTGTGCTGGCGTAGGGGTCCGGGAGGTCAGGCTTCGCCGCGCGCCTAACTCCATCGGCCCGCGCCTGCTCGAAGCCGCACCGGTGGAGGAGATCGCCGTTGTTGATCCGGTTTCCCTTGATGCCGCCCCCGCCTGCAATTTTCAGCCGCGCCACAGCTTTGCCGATTTCGTAACCGGCGAGTCTAACCATCTCGCCTTTTCCGCGGCGCAGGCGATCGCGGCAGAAGCGCAGCCCCGTTTCAGCCCGCTTTTCATCCATGGCAGCACGGGACAGGGCAAGACGCACCTGCTCCACGCCATCGCCCAGCACTTCTCCACCCACTCTCCCGCCGCGCCCGTGCTCTACATGTCGGCGGAGCGGTTCATGATGGAGTTCGTGAACGCGATGCGCGCGAACGAGACCATGATGTTCAAGGCGCGCCTGCGCGCTGCCCGCCTGCTGCTGATCGACGATATCCAGTTCATCGCGGGCAAGGGCTCCACGCAGGAAGAATTTCTACACACTATCAATGACTTGATCGATTCTGGCGCTCGCATCGTCGTGACCGCCGACCGCGCCCCGCAACTGCTCGATTCGATCGACGCCCGCATCCTCTCCCGCCTCGCCGGAGGGCTGGTCGCGGACATCCGCCCGGCCGACCTCGACCTGCGCCTGTCCATCCTGGAAGCCAAGCGCGCCATCGCCGGCGACCCGCCGGTCCCTGACGCCGTCATCGATTTTCTAGCGCGTTCAATTCGCTCAAACATTCGTGAGTTAGAAGGCGCTTTCAACAAACTGATCGCCTACGGCCAACTCACTGGCCGCTCCGTCGATCTGGAATTTGCCCAAAGCATGCTCGCCGACGCCGTGCGCGCCAACGCGCGCCGCATCACGGTAGACGAGATCCAGAAGGTCTGCGCGGCGCACTACAAGATCGACGCCTCGGAGATGCGGTCCAAGCGCCGCGCTCGCGCTGTGGCGAGACCCCGTCAGGTGGCCATGTATCTCGCCAAGAAGATGACGCCCCGGTCGCTGCCCGAAATCGGACGCATTTTTGGCGGCCGCGATCATAGCACCGTCATCCACGCCGTGCGCACGATCGAGGGACTGCGGCAAACGAATGCGGATATAGACGCCGACATCCGCGCCCTCCTGCGCCAGCTGGAAAACTGACGCTGACAGCGATGTAGCGATGGATTAGGGTGTCGCCGTGATCCGACATTTTGCCCTTCTGCTCGCTGCTGTACTTTCCTTCACGGCCGCTGCTGCTCAGGTTCCGGCTTCTTCTCCTTCCCAGGATGTGCAGGTTGCGCTCGATACAAGTGCTGGCCGCATCATCGTCGCCGTCCATCTAGCCAAGGCGCCGATCACCGCGCGCAACTTCTTGCGCTACGTCGATCAAAAGCGGCTGGATGGCACCACATTCTACCGCGCCGTGGGGACAGCCGATTATGGCTTCGTCCAGGGCGGAACGCAGAATGATCCCGCGCGCACACTCCCACCCATCGCCCATGAGTTCACCACGCAAACCGGGCTTACCCATGATGAAGGCGCGCTTTCCATGGCACGCTATGCGCCTGGAAGCGCCACCGGGGATTTCTTCATCGTCCTTGGCAAGATGCCCAGCATGGACGCGCAACCCGCGTTGCCGGGCGATAATCAGGGGTTTGCTGTGTTTGCCCATGTGGTGGAGGGCATGGACGTGGTCCGCGCGATCCTCTCGGCACCAAAGTCGCCGACTGAGGGCGAGGGGGTTATGAAGGGGCAGATGCTTCAGCAGTCCATAAGGATCATGACAGCCCGTCGGCTTCCCGGATCCTTTCGAGCCCAGAAATTCGGCGGTCTTCTACTACTCCAAGGCGAAGACCGCCCACGAGCGTTTCGTTCGAGGTCAGCCCTTCCGTTCGGGGGGTAGGGTGATCTTCACATCCTCTCCATTCTGCCCCGGAAAGCCGGTGAACATGGCGTCGATCAAGTTGGGGACGAGATAGGTCAACCTGTTCGACAGGGATTGCGCGGACGCCTTGCCTTCGAACAGCCGCCGGTTATCGGCCGCCCGATCGATCTTCATGCTGAGGTCGCTGGTATACACGGTATAGCTGCTGACGTCGCTGTAACCGGGGCCGAACAGCCACGGATCATAGAAGCCGTAGCCCCACGGCCGACCCCACCGGCCGCGCCAGCCCCAGCCGCCATAGAAATAGGGATCGGGCGGGCCGAAGCCGGTGGAGCGCACCTTCTCACGCCCGTTGTCGACATGATAGGCGACGCGCACGATAAGGTCCGCGCGGGCCGGATCAGATGCGGGAGTATAGCCTGTCTGCGCCAGGCGTTGACCTACCATCCCTGCATATTGTGAAAATTCAAGGCCACCGGCGAGACGGGGGTCATCGGCGACGACCGTGAAGCTCTGCCCGGCGGGTGCAGGCAATTGCTGGAAGCGCGCAACATTCGCTTTGAAGGATGAAGCACAGCCAGAAAGGGCGATCAGCGCCAACGTCGGCGCCGCAACCATGCCAATCTTTTTGATAAGTTTCATATTCTTGCGTCCCTAAGGCAGAGAGCCATTGCAACCTTGCGCCCGTCAATAGCAGAACGCAACTGAACATCATTTGAACGCTCGAACAAGGCGGGCGGGCGCAAAAAGGTCAGCTATAGGCAAGACGCCACGGCGATCGTTATTCCGTCGACGACGTACGGGCAGCGTTTCAGCGCATCAGGCCCATCGCATCATAGGCCGACCGCAATGCGGGTTCAGCGGCGGCACGCGCCTTCGCCGCACCATTCTCCAATATAGCGTCGAGAGCCGCGTCATCCGTGCGCAGTTCAAGAAAGCGCGTACGGATAGGCCGGAGGGTTTCAACCAACAGTTCGCCCAAAGCAGGTTTGAAAGCCCCAAAACCCTTGCCCGCAAAATCGGCGCACACGGCGTCGGCCGTTCTTCCCGCCAAAGTCGCGTAGATGCCGATCAGATTATTCGCTTCCGGTCGGCCCTGCAGACCCTCTGCCGTTTCGGGCAATGGTTCCGGATCAGTCTTGGCCTTCTTCACCTTCTGCATGATCGCGTCATCCTCATCGGTGAGGTTGATGCGGCTCATGTCCGACGGATCGGACTTCGACATCTTTGCAGTGCCATCGCGCAAGGACATGATGCGCGCCGACTCCCTGGGGATGATCGGATCGGGCAAGGTGAACAGCTCGACCCCGAAATCCGTGTTGAACTTTGTGGCGATGTCCCGGGCCAGTTCGAGATGCTGCTTCTGGTCCTCGCCCACAGGCACATGCGTAGCGTTATAGACGAGGATGTCGGCTGCCTGGAGTACCGGATAGACGAACAGGCCGATCGAGGCGCCTTCGCGATCCTTGCCGACCTTGTCCTTGAATTGTGTCATGCGGTTCAGCCAGCCAATCCGCGCCGTGCCGTTCAGTAACCAGCATAGCTCCGCATGGGCGGGGACCCGTGCCTGATTGAACAGTACGGAGCGATCAGGATCAATCCCCGCAGCGACAAGCGCCGCCGCCATGTCCCGGACATTGCGGATGCGCTGCTCGCGCCCCTCATGCACGGTGATCGAGTGCATGTCGGCCAGAAAGAAGAAGCATTGGCTTGCCGCATCCATCTCATCCTGCATGCGCACCCAATTGCGGATCGCGCCCAGATAATTGCCTAGGTGCAGATTACCGGTCGGCTGGATGCCGGAAAGGACGCGCATTCTTCTATCCATTCTCTTGGGTCGTGGTTGAACCCCGTCGGCGCATGAGTGCCTTAAGGTCGGACACCCGATAGGCGCCAGTCAGGAAACAGGCTATCCCGTAAAGCGCTATCCCCGCGCCGACAAGCACGGCCAGCGCAAGATAACGCTGGATCATTGCCCCCGCTAACCATGGTTCAAGGAGGCTTTCGCCCGCGACAAGCGCGCCGCCCATGACGAGTGCTGCCAGCGCAAGTCGAGGAAGCCTTCGGCGCAGCTGCGCATCAGCGATGAAATGGCCGCGCTTTACCAGCGTTGCATAAAGCATGGCGACATTGACGGTCGAGGACATCGCAGTCGCCAGCGGCGGGCCTACATGCCCGAGCAGGGGGATTAGTGCGATATTGCCGATGATGTTGATGAGGATGGATAGCATCGCATAACGCACCGGCGTTTTGGTGTCGCCACGCGCATAATAGCCGGGCGTCAGAACCTTCACGAGCACATAGGAGGGGAGGCCGATCGAGAAGGCGGACAATGCCCAGCCACAGCGACGCGCATCCTCAACGCTGAAGCGGCCGTATTGAAAAAGGCCGCGAACGATCGGCTCGGCAACCGTGATGAAGGCGATCGTCGCGGGCAATGTGAGAAAGAGAGCCAACTCCACGCCGCGATTTTGCGTTTCCATGGCCACCTGCTCCTGCCCCGTCGACAGAAGCCGGGAAATGGTCGGCAGCAATATGGTGCCAAGGCCGATCCCGATCAGTCCAAGCGGCAGTTGGTTCAACCGATCGGCGTAGTAGATATAGGTGATCGACCCGGAGGCTAGCAGCCAACCGGACAAGGCAGTGGAAATAAGCAGGTTGATCTGCGAAGCGCCAGCACCGGCGGCAGCTGGCACGATAAGACGCAGCAATTCACGCACGTCACCGTCAAGACGGGGGCGTTTGATCTTCATCGATACGCCCGCGCGACGGCAGGCCCAGACCAGCCATAAGAGTTGCAACGCTCCGCCCACAGTGACCGACATGGCCTGGACACGAGCCGTTTCATATTCGTCCGCCCCGTGAAAAAGCCACAGCCCGCCGATCATTGCGATATTAAGCAATATCGGCGCGGCGGCATTCACCCAGAATTTATCGAGCGAATTCAATATGCCGCCCAGCAACGAAGCAAGGCTTATCAGCGCGAGATAGGGCAGGGTGATGCGCGACAACAGCACCGCGAAGGCAAACTGCTCCGGCGTCGGGTTTTGGCGCGAGAAACCGCCAGACAACAGCCAGGTGATGGGGTAGGCCGCAGCAATCAGGATGACGGTGAAAAGAATAAGCACCGGCAGCAGGACGGCAAGCGCACGTTCTGCGAAATGGTAACCGTCCGCGACACCGCCCGGCCCTGCCGCCTTGCGGTTGAACATCGGAATGAAGGCTGCGGAAAAGGCGCCCTCCGCAAACAGGGCGCGAAACATGTTGGGCAGGCGAAAAGCTACGCCATTGAAGGCGTCCGACGCAAAGCCTGCACCGACATAGCGCGCGGCCAATGAGTCACGGACCAGCGCGAGCACCCTGCTGGCGAGCGTCAGCCCGCCTACCGAGCCAAGCGCCTTGACCAACTTCATGGGGTTATCTCTCCCGCCGAGCGAGGTTGGGCTGGTCCGTTCTGCCTACGGCCGAAGCGCAGGGCAGACCGCTTACTCCGCTTACCGCAAGCTTGGCGAGCCCAGCGGGAGCGGAGTGCGGCCTCATATGTGCTTCAGGCGTGACCAGCCGGTTCGCCTGCGGTTTGTGCGATCGCCTGAGCCTGCTGCTCGTAAAGTCCACCGAAATCGATCGGGTCCAGCAACAGCGGCGGGAAACCGCCATCGCGGATCGCATCGGCCAGAACGCGGCGGGCGAAGGGAAAGAGCAGGCGCGGCGCTTCTGCCAGCATGAAAGGCTGAAGCTGTTCGTCCGGCACATTGCGCATGCCGAAGAGCGCGGCGTACAGCAGTTCGACCGCAAATGCCGTGCCCTGCGGAGCGAGCGCCTTCACCTCGATTTTCAACGAAACTTCCACGACTTCATCACCGACCTTGTCAGCTCCGATGTTGAACTGAACATCGATTTGTGGCTGGTCCGGCCACTGATAGACGGCAGGCGAATTAGGGTTCTCGAACGAGAGATCCTTCACATATTGGCTGATGAGCGCGATCTGTGGGCTCGTGTCGGCGCCGTTACCCGCGCTGGTCTGGATCGTATCGGCTTCGTCGGCCATTTGAGTTCCCTGAATTTCCTGTTGGTCCGGGGGCAACCGGCCCCAAGACGTTGGCCCGTGCGCTTAGCAGGGGCGGCGGGGCAGGGCAATGCCGCCGCCGAAAGGCGCCATTTGAATATGGGCGGAAACATGCCTATGTTGATTGCGTTGTCGTTTTCAGATCTAGTCTAAAGGGTTCTTTGCCCCGTGTATGTAATCGTGATCCTCGCCCTCATCGCCGGTTTTCTGGCGTTGCGGCTCTACTCCGTACTGGGAAAGCGGACGGGGCATGAGCAGGAACCTGCGTTGCGTTCGGCTGAGGACAGGGCGAAGGTAACTGTTCTTCAGCCTCGCACGATGACGGACATGGCCGGTGATTCGGTGCGGTTGGCCGATGGCTTGATTGCCCAAGGTGGCGAAGCTGGCGTGCGTGCATTGATCGCGGCCGACCGGAATTTCGATGTCCCGCAATTTGTCGAGGGTGCAAAAGCAGCCTACAAGATGGTGCTGGAGGCATTCTGGCGGGGCGATCGTTCGGAACTGGAATGGCTGTGCGATGCAGAAGTGCTGACCTCTTTTGAGGAAGCGATCGCACAGCGTGAGGCGGCTGGTCATGTGCTCGACAACCGGCTTGTTCGCATCGAAAAGGCGCAGATCGTGGGGGCCAGCGTCGATGGACGTGTTGCCGAAGTTTCGCTTCGTTTCGAGGCCGATATTGCAGCGGTGACCAGGGACAAGGACGGCAATGTCGTCGCTGGTTCGTTGACCGATGCGGTGAGCACCAACGATATCTGGACATTCACGCGCGACCTGCGCAGCACCGATCCCAACTGGAAGCTTAGCGAAACCGACGAGGCGGCATGAACTTCAGGCAGCCGTGGGCAGCGCTGTCGGCTGCGCTGCTCTTGTCGGCATGCGCGGGCGGTGTCATCCCACCCGGAGCGACAGGTCCTGCCCCTTCGAGACCAGTGCGCGGGTCCAAGGCCCCGGTCAGCGCAGTTCCCGCGACGCCGCGCCCCGCTTTACCGTCCGCGACGCCATCGACCGAGGCTGCCGACAATTTAACTGCGGTCGCCGCCGGAGTTACGCGTGGTCCCGACATTGCGCCACTGATCCAAGCGGGAGAGCGTTCACGCAAGGCGCTGGAGGCATTTCGTCTTTCCTGCCCGTCGCTGATGAAGCGCATCGATCAGAGCGGCCTTACAAGAGGATCGGACTGGAACAATGCCTGCGCTGCCGCGTCCAGCTGGCCTGAAGCCAGCGCCAATGAATTTTTCGCCCGCTATTTCGAGGCGGTGCAGGTCGGTCCCGGCACAGCGTTCGTCACGGGATATTATGAGCCTGAAATCTCCGGGTCGCGAAATGAGCAAGCAGGCTACCAGATCCCGATCTATCGCCGTCCGCCCGAGCTGATCGACGTCAGTCTTGGCTTGTTCAGTGACAGTCTCAAGGGCAAGACCATCCGCGGCAAGGTGCAAGGGAGCAATTTCGTCCCCTTTGACGAGCGTTCCCAAATCGTCGCTGGAGCGCTGGCTGGTCGCGGACTCGAACTTGCGTGGGCGGCGGACCCGGTCGAATTCTTCTTTCTTCAGGTGCAGGGCAGTGGACGTCTGCTGCTGCCCGGTGGCGATGTCATGCGGATCGGCTATGACGGGCAGAATGGCCGCGATTATGCTGGCATCGGCAAGCTGATGAAGGATCGCGGACTGATCCAGGCGGGATCGATGCAGGATATCATGGCATGGTTGCGCGCCAACCCGGTGGAGGGCGCGCAGATCATGAATGAAAACAAGAGCTTCGTGTTTTTTCGCGAACTGGCAGGGCCGGGGCCGATTGGCGCCATGGGGGTGCCGGTGACGGCTGAGGCGACCGTCGCCGCTGATCCGCGATATGTCCCGATGGGCGCGCCGGTGCTGCTTTCGCTTGATCGCGCGGAGCCCAATGGCGTCTGGATTGCCCAGGATACGGGCGGTGCCATCAAGGGCGCCAATCGGTTCGACAGTTTCTGGGGTGCAGGTAGCCGAGCACGGTCGATCGCCGGGGGCATGTCGGCACGCGGTAGCGCGCTGATCTTGCTGCCCGTTGGATCGGCGGCGCGGCTGACGTCACAATAATTGCGGCTGGCGATGGCCCGTCGGCATCTTTCCTCTGACGAACAGGCGCTTTGGAGCGCTCTTACTCGATCCGTTCGCCCACTGCGGCCTAGTGGGCATAAAGTCGATATGACTGAGCCTGTCGCAACGGTGCCAGGCAGCCGAGCTTTGCCGCCTGTTCCTTCGCGGCCTATGGAAACACGTCCATCCCGCTCCCCGGCAGCTATTCTCGATAATGGATGGGAGCGCCGTATCCGTGGCGGGACACTGGCACCGGACGTGGCAATCGACCTCCACGGTCACACCCTCTCGAGCGCGTATGCAATGCTGAATCAGGCGCTTTCGTCCGCATTGGCCCGTGATTTGCGCATCCTGCTCGTGATTACAGGGAAGCCTCCCAAAGCTGCTGTTCCAAACCGAGAATCTCGGCGGGGCGCAATCCGGGGTGAGATCGGTCACTGGCTTGAAACCAGCCCCTTTGCAGACCGGATCGCAAGCGTCAGACAGGCCCATCCCCGCCATGGCGGCGACGGAGCTATCTACATCATATTGCGGCGCAAAAAATAGCCGTGCGAAGGTCTGCCACTGACCTTTTCTTAACCAGCATCCTCCATAAGCATCCCGATCCGTGGCTCATTATCGAGCTACGCTCTGGGCAGGAGGCACATGCAGGGCGTGACATTGAAAAGCCGCGCCACCGCCTTCGCCTGCGCCGCGGGAGCGCTGGTGTTCATCCTGTCGCTTGTGCTTGGGCAGGATCAGGCCAATGATATCCTGGGTATCGGCAGATCGCTGATCGTCGCGATCCTTTGCGGCACATTGAGTTGGGCTTCAGCGCGCCAGACGGTCGCCACGACCGCGAGCGCCATTGATGTCGCAACCGAAAGGCTGATCGCCGCTGCCCATGGTGATCTGCAATCGTCCGTACCGCCCGAGATCGCCGTCGAATTGCCCGATTTGTCGGTGGCGATGACCAGCCTGTTCAGTCAGGTCCGCACCAACCTCGACCATGTGCAAACGCTCGCATTGTTTGACCAGGTGACGGGCCTTGCCAACCGAACCAGCTTTTGCCGACAGGTTGAAAGGTTACTTGCCGAGCGGGAAGAGACCTGTGCAGCGGCGCTGTTCTTTATCGATCTCGATGGCTTCAAGGGGGTGAATGACACGCTGGGCCATGCTGCGGGCGACCAACTGCTCGCTCGTGTCGCCGGACGTCTCCGCGAAGTCGTGATGGCGCAGGTCAGTGCAGGCATGAACGATGCGGTCATCGGTCGGCTCGCGGGTGATGAGTTCACGATGTTCTTCCCCCAGTTGCCCGGACCCGAGGCTGCGAGCCGGATCGCGCGCGCTATTCAATTCGCCCTGAGCGAGCGCTTCGATCTGGGCAGCCAGCATATCGAGTTGGGCGCATCGATCGGCATCGCCTGTTACCCCGATCACGGCGATACCCTCTCTGCCCTGCTGCGATCCGCCGATATCGCCATGTATCATGCCAAGCACCGGGGCCGGAACCGGGCCGAGATGTTCACTGCCGAACTGGCGCTGGAAGCCGCCGACCGCGCTGAACTGGAGCGGGATTTGTTGCTGGCGCTGCAACGGGACGAATTTATTCTGGAGTTCCAGCCGCAGGTGGAGGCTGTGAGTGGCCGGGTCGTCACGGCCGAAGCCTTGATCCGCTGGGCACACCCCGAACGTGACATGGTCATGCCGGGCTTCTTCGTACCTGTCGCGGAGGAAAGCGGCGCCATCGTGGCGTTGGGCGATTGGGTAATGAGCCGCGTTTGCGAAACGGCGGCGCGTTGGTCGAAGGCCGAGATCGGGCAGCGCATCGCGGTCAACATCTCGTCACGGGAACTGTCCCAAGCGGATTTCTTCCTGCGGCTGCGGCACGCCATGGCGGCGCATAAGACCCCGCCGCACATGCTGGAGCTGGAAATTTCCGAATCGCTGGCGATGGGAATGGACGAGCGGGTGCGTGCGCAGTTGAAAGCGCTGCGTGAGGAAGGCGTGCGGATCGCCATCGATGATTTCGGTACTGGCTATTCCAACCTGTCCCGCCTTAAGGAGCTGCCCGTCGATCGGGTCAAGATCGACCGGAGTTTGGTGCGCGACATCGCCGTATCAGCCGAGGCACGTACGATTTGCAGTGCCGTTGTCGGCCTCATCCAGGGGCTGGGGATGGAGGTTGTGGTGGAGGGTGTCGAATCGGAAGCGCAAATGGAAATGCTGCGCGTTATCGGTTGCACGCTGTTCCAGGGATATCATTTTGCCCGACCCACCAGCGAGCAGGATTATCTGGCCCGCTTTGCACCAAAGCAGGCCATCCAGCGCCGAATGGTTTGAAGATCAGGCCGCTAGGGCCCGGCGGACAATAAGCGCGTATATGCGCGTCAGATCTTGCAGGTCCTGCACGGCCACTGCCTCATCCAGCTTGTGCATCGTCGCATTATTCAAGCCGAATTCGACTACTGGGCAGAGGCGCGACAGGAAACGCGCGTCCGAAGTGCCACCAGTAGTGGAAAGCTCCGCTTCCACCCCGGTCACTTCTCTGATCGCTCCTGCGACAAGACTGGACAAGGCTCCGGGTTCGGTCAGAAATGGTTCGCCGCTGATCTTTGCGGTGACGGTGCCGCCCTCCGCTGCGGCGATCGCGTTGATCCGTTCAATCAACTGCGCGCCACTATGTCGATCATTGAAGCGGATGGAGATGCGCGCATTCGCTGCGGCTGGAATGACATTGGTTGCGGAGTTGCCGACTTCCAGGTCGGTGATCTCGATATTGCTTGGCTGAAACCAGTCGGTGCCTTCGTCCAGCACCACGGCATCTATGGCGGCAAGAATGCGAACGAGCCGTGGCACGGGATTGTCGGCCAGATGCGGATAGGCGACATGCCCCTGCACTCCGTCAACCCGGATCCACATGTTCACCGAACCGCGTCGGCCCACTTTGATGACGTCTCCGAGCCGCTGGGATGACGTGGGTTCACCAACCAGGCAGAGATCGGGCCGTAGTCCATGCGCGGCCATGCGATCCATGAGCGCCAGCGTGCCGAAAACCGCAGGGCCTTCTTCGTCGCCAGTGATGATGAGGCTGACCGTACCCGGCAGGTCTTCCGGAATGCTGGCAAGCGCGGCGACGAATGCAGCTATCGACCCCTTCATATCGACCGCGCCGCGACCGTAGAGCAGGTCGCCGCGAAGCTCGGGCGTGAATGGGTCGCTTGTCCAGCCATCCCCGGGCGGCACTACGTCCAGATGCCCGGCGAAGGCGAAGTGCGGACCCGCTCCGGTCGTCCGCCAGGCGAGCAGATTTTCGACCGGACCGTCAGGCTCCTCCCCCACAACAAAGCGGTCTACCGTGAAGCCGAGCGGGACCAGCATCGCCTCCAGCACGGCGAAAACCTCACCCCGCGCAGGCGTTACCGAAGGACATGCAATCAGCTTTCGTGCTATGTCCACTGTGTCGGCATTGGTGCTGGTCATGCTCATGGGGCTGCGTTAGCGAAACCCGAGCGCCTTTGCCAGCGGAGGAAGAGATCATGCCCAAGATCGATCTTGCAGCCATAGAGCAGAACAACAGGACCGGTTATCCGGCACCTTATTCTGGGGCAGTCGATGGACGCTGGGTGCGAAAGCTCGGCCATGGTTGCGGGCTCGCCGATTTTGGCATCAGTCATGTGATATTGAAACCAGGCGCGGCTTCATCGCAGCGGCACTGGCATGAGGACGAAGATGAATTCGTCGTCATGCTGAGCGGGCAGGCCGTGCTGATCGAAGAAGAAGGCCGCTTTTCTATGCAGGCAGGTGACATGGCAGCTTTTCCAAAGGGAGAGCCGAATGGGCACCAGCTTATCAATGAAAGTGAGGGCGATTGCGAGTTCCTGGCTTTCGGGCGAGTGCCGCAGGGGGACGCGCATTATCCTGACATCGATCTTAGATGGTCGATGGGAGGCTATCGGCGCAAGGATGGGAGCGCTTTTTGAGCGGCTATCCGGGCTTCGACAGGCGGATGATGCTGGCGGGCATGGGGACCGCCCTGTTGGCCGCCAAGGCACCTGTTCCAACCCTCATCAAGCCGCCACGTTTGCGTCCGGGCGATGTCGTGGGGCTTGTTGAGCCTGCGGGCTTTACGGATGATATGTTCGATCTGGCTGTCGTGCGGGAAACGATATTGGCGATGGGGTTGAAGCCCAAGCCGGCCCGGCATCTGGTCGAACGACATGGCTATCTGGCGGGCAAGGACGAGGACCGGGCCGCCGATGTGAACGCGATGTTTGCCGATCCGGAGGTCCGGGCCGTGTTTGCTGTTCGAGGCGGATGGGGATGCGCGCGCATCCTGCCTCATCTGGACTTTGCAACGATTCGCGCGAACCCCAAACTGCTGATCGGATTCAGCGACATAACAGCGTTACACATGGCCTTTGCGGCGCGAGCGGGTTTTACGACGATCCATGGACCCAATGCCGCAAGCAGCTGGCCGCAATTCAGCTGGGACGCCTTTCGCGCGATTGCCTTTGAAGGTGCCACACCGACCTTGATCAACCCGCAGCCCAAGGAGGACCGGCTGGTTCCATTGGGCGGACGCATCCGGACCTTTGGCGCAGGACGTGCCAGCGGGCGATTGCTGGGCGGTAACCTGACCGTGCTGGCGGCCATGATGGGCACGGGCTGGCTGCCAGACTTTGCGGGTGCCATCCTGTTTCTGGAGGATGTGGATGAGGCACCCTACCGGATCGACCGGATGCTGACCCAGCTGTCGCAGGCAGGCATTCTCGGCAAGGTAGCGGGCGTGGTGTTTGGTCAGTGCACGAGCTGTAGCGCGCGCGAGCCGTCCTATGGCGGTTTCACCTTGTCCGAAGTGCTACAGCAGCATTTCGGCCCCCTTAGCGTTCCAGCATTTCAAGGCGCTGCCATAGGTCATGTCGCGAGCCAGTTCAGCCTGCCGTTGGGCGTGCGCGCTGAAATTGATGCTGATGCGGGGAGCATCCGTTTGCTGGAGGCGGCGGTTAGCTGAGGATTTCAGTCCGCTTCGTCTGAGGGACGGATGTACGCTCCGCGTCCATCGGGCGGGATCAGTTCGTTGCCCCGGATGGTTAGTGTCAACGTATTGAAACCGGGCTGCGGCACGTCTTTCGTCGGTTCGGCCAGCAGCCGGACGGTGTCATCCACCTCCTGCCAGCGTCCTTCGGCGAAAAGATCAAGAGCGCCGTAGACGAGATACCATTGAAACCGCCCGTCCGGCCGGAGCATGAGTTCAGATCCGGTTTCCATGACACCACGAAGATAATAATGGCCCGCACACTGAGTGGGCGAAGGCTCTGCCAAGGCTGGCGTGGCGAAGAAGGCCGCCAGCGGTAGGAATGGTGCGATCAGCCGCATGCGGGCCAAGATAACAGATTTTGGCGACGAAAACCTGTCTTACGACTAGGCCCGGCTGAAGGGGAGTAGCTCTTCATAGACATGCAGCGGCGGCTTGCCCTCCACGCGTGCGCCTTTCCGCATCAGAAACGCATGGCGGACGATCTCCGCCTGTTGTTCAAGTCCATACCCCCCGAAAGGCCGACCCTGCACAATGTCGTAACCATAGCGGCAGAAGGGATGGCGCATCAGCGGCAGATACCATTTGCCGCCCCTCTGAGCTTGCCAGACATGGGTCATCTCGTGGATGAAATGACCCTGCAAGTGCAGCCCCTGGTCGCAGAAATCCGCGCAGAAGAGGCCGCTTTTTGGATTGAACCAGAGATGGCCGTCCGGCGACATCGTCACGCGGGCGGGCTGAAATGGCCACCATTTACGATTGTGAGCCCGCACCTGATCATAGAGTATCGCATCGCCGAAGACCGAGCGGGCAAGCATGATTTCTCCCTGTGTAAGGGCGCGGCTGCTCAATGCTTGCTGGACTCCTCGGCCTTGGGCGTCGGCGCGCCAGGCTTCTGGATCGCGGCATCGACCAGCAGGCGGTCGCCATTGGCGAGGAGGAAGGTCAGCGTCATCTTGCCCCGGCTGATAGCCGTATCATTGACTCCCCAGATCATCAGATGCTTGCCGCCCGGCGCGAAGGCGACCTTCGTCTTAGCGGGAATGTCGACTGAATCGATCTTCTGCATCATCATTATGCCGTCATGATCCATGCTCTCATGCATCTCTACCTTGAGCGCGTAATCGGTAAGCACGCCGCGTAGTTGCGTCGCTGCGTCACCGCCATGCACCACGAAATATCCAGCCGATGGCGTATCCTTGTTGGGGCTCAGGCGGACCCAGGCCTGGTCGATATAGGTCGGTGCAGGATCGCCGCATGCCGCAAGCGTGAAAGGAGCGGCAAGGGCAAAGAGGCTGAAGAGTGCGCGCATCAGGAGGCTTTCGTGACTGTCTCGTTTCCGGTCGGTTGTTACGGTAATCGCCCGCGCTTCTTGTGCCAAGAAAGATCACGCCTATATCCCATCCGCAAACGGCCTTGCCTTGGCGCTTTCGTGAGGTATGGGGCCGTCAACCGCTGAATGAAATTGGGGTTTAAGAGGACAAGATGGGAAAAGTAATCGGCATTGACCTTGGCACCACCAACAGCTGCGTGGCTGTGATGGATGGCGGCAAGCCCAAGGTGATCGAAAATGCGGAAGGCGCGCGCACCACGCCGTCGATCGTGGCCTTCACCAAGGATGGCGAGCGCCTGATCGGCCAGCCTGCCAAGCGCCAGGCCGTCACCAATCCAGACAACACGATTTTCGCGGTGAAGCGCCTGATTGGCCGACGCTTCGACGATCCGACCACCAAGAAGGACATGGAGCTGGTCCCCTATCACATCGTGAAGGGCGGCAATGGCGACGCATGGGTTCAGGCGGGCGGCAAGGATTATTCGCCTTCGCAGATTTCTGCCTTCACGCTTCAAAAGATGAAGGAAACCGCCGAGAGCTACCTCGGCGAGACGGTCACGCAGGCGGTCATCACCGTTCCCGCTTACTTCAACGACGCCCAGCGTCAGGCGACCAAGGACGCCGGCCAGATCGCTGGCCTGGAAGTGCTGCGCATCATCAACGAGCCGACCGCTGCTGCACTCGCCTACGGGCTTGAGAAGCAGGACGGCAAGACGATCGCGGTTTATGACCTTGGCGGCGGCACCTTCGACATCTCGATTCTCGAAATCGGCGATGGCGTGTTTGAGGTGAAGTCGACCAACGGCGACACCTTCCTTGGCGGTGAAGATTTCGACGCCAAGCTGGTCGAATATCTGGCCGAAGGCTTCAAGAAGGATGAGGGCATCGACCTCACCAAGGACAAGCTGGCCCTTCAGCGTCTAAAGGAAGCGGCCGAGAAGGCGAAGATCGAACTGTCCTCGGCGCAGTCGACCGAAGTCAACCTGCCTTTCATCACCGCTGACCAGAATGGCCCCAAGCATCTGGTGAAGAACATCACCCGCGCCGATCTGGAGCGTCTGGTGACGGACCTCATCAAGCGCACCATGGAGCCTTGCAAGAAGGCTATGGCCGACGCTGGCATTTCCGCGAGCGAGATCAGCGAAGTCGTCCTCGTCGGCGGCATGACCCGCATGCCCAAGGTGCGCGAGGCCGTGAAGGAATTCTTCGGTAAGGAACCGCACACCGGCGTCAACCCGGACGAAGTCGTCGCCATGGGCGCGGCCATCCAGGCGGGCGTGTTGCAGGGCGACGTCAAGGATGTGCTGTTGCTCGACGTCACCCCGCTGTCGCTCGGCATCGAGACGCTGGGCGGCGTGTTCACCCGCATGATCGACCGCAACACCACCATCCCGGCCAAGAAGTCGCAGGTTTACTCGACCGCTGACGACAATCAGCAGGCGGTGACGATCCGCGTGTTCCAGGGCGAGCGTGAAATGGCGGCGGACAACAAGCTGCTCGGCCAATTCGATCTGGTGGGCATCCCGCCCGCGCCGCGCGGTGTGCCGCAGATCGAGGTCACCTTCGACATCGACGCCAACGGCCTCGTCAACGTCCATGCCAAGGACAAGGGCACGGGCAAGGAACAGCAGATCCGCATCCAGGCTTCGGGCGGCCTCAGCGACGCCGACATCGACCAGATGGTCAAGGACGCCGAACGCTTCGCCGAAGAGGACAAGAAGCGGCGTGAAGGCGCAGAGGCCAAGAACAATGCCGAAAGCCTGATCCACACCACCGAGCAGCAGCTTTCCGAACATGGCGACAAGGTGGAAGCGGCCCTTAAGTCCGAGATCGAAACCGCGATTGCCGCGACCAAATCCGCTGTCGAAGGCGGCGACGCCGAAGCGATGAAGGCCAAAGCGCAGGAACTCGCCCAGGTTGCGATGAAACTCGGCCAGGCGATCTACGAGAAGGAACAGGCTCAGGCCTCGGCTCCGGGCGCTGAAGCTCCGAAGGCTGATGACGATGTCGTGGACGCCGAATTTTCGGAAGTAGACGACAACAAGGCATAAGGCCCGATGAAACGGTTCTCGACTTCGCTCGAACCGAACGGTTATGGTAGCCGTTCGTGCCGGGCGAAGCCGAGGGACGTGCGCGCGCCGGGGGCGAGATGAGTAGCGAATTGGACTATTACGAATTGCTCGAGGTCGAGCGCACCGCCGACGCGGGCGTGATCAAGAGCGCCTATCGCAAGCTGGCGATGAAATATCACCCGGACAAGACCGGGGGATGCAGCGACGGCGAAGCGAGGTTCAAGGCGGTTTCCGAAGCCTATGAGTGCCTGAAGGACCCGCAGAAGCGCGCGGCCTACGATCGCTACGGTCACGCTGCCTATACCAATGCCCAGAATGGCGGCGGTGGCGGCTTCAACGGGCGCGGAGGCGCGGGCGGCTTTTCCGACCTCGGCGATATTTTCGAGACGATCTTCGGCCAGAGCGGCTTCGGCGGTAATGGCGGGCGTCAGGCGCAGCGGCGCGGGGCGGACCTGCGCTACGACATGGAGATCACGCTCGATGAAGCCTATCACGGCAAGAAGACCGAGATAGAAATCGAGGTCTCGGCCTCCTGCGAAAGCTGCGACGGTTCGGGCGCGCAGCCCGGCACCGGCGTCAAGGCCTGCGGCACCTGCGGCGGTCATGGCCAGGTACGGGCGCAGCAGGGTTTCTTCGTCGTCGAGCGCACTTGCCCCGGCTGTCACGGCGCGGGGCAGGTGATCGAAAGCCCCTGCCGCACCTGCCGCGGCGAAGGCCGGGTGGACAAGCCCAAGACGCTGTCCGTCAACATCCCCGCCGGCGTCGATGAAGGTACCCGCATCCGCCTCTCCGGTGAAGGCGAAGCGGGCGCACGCGGCGCACCTGCGGGCGACCTCTACATCTTCCTGCATGTGAAGCGGCATACGCTCTTTGAACGGGACGGCACGACCCTGTTCTGCCGCGCGCCGGTCAGCTTCACCACGGCGGCGCTCGGCGGTTGCATCGAAGTGCCCGGCCTCGACGGCCAGCGTCACGAGATCAAGATCCCGAGCGGCATCCAGTCCGGCAAGCAGATCCGCCAGCGCGGCGCGGGCATGCCGGTGCTGAACGGCCGGGGACAAGGCGACCTTGTGATACAGGTCGATGTCGAAACCCCGACCCGCCTCTCCGCCAAGCAGAAGGAACTGCTTGAGGCTTTCCGTGATACGGAAACCGGTGAGGAATGCCCACAGTCGACGGGCTTCTTCAGCAAGCTCAAGGAATTGTGGGGCGACTAAGCGCGCGCCGTCTCAGACCTGAAAATCAGAAGGCCGGGCGCAGCATCATCTGCCCCGGCCTTTTTGCATCAGCTGGGCAGAACTCGTTTCTCTCCCCGGTGAACGTTCGTTTCGTCGCCCGACGGTCAACCACCAATGCCAGACAGGCGGTTATTGTTGTGGTATGCTTAAGCGTTGTTCTACCATAGACAAAAATCGCTTCAGGCGCTCTTCTGCGCCCCTGTAGTGCGGGCATGGAAGCCCGATGGCGATGATATCTTCGTTGTTCAGATATTCAGTGCCGTGGCTCGCTACGATTGCGGCCCTTATCCGGTCTTGGCGTGCTTTATACTGCTGATTGTAGAGGCGTTTCGTGCGCTCAGCAGACATGCCTTTGCAGCGCATCTCGTTGAATGCGTCGTGCGACAATGCATTTCGGAAAACATCGAAATTTTGAAAAGGCGGGGCATCGACGACGGCGGGAGAAGCCAGCGAGGTCAGCAGATACATCCAACTCATGCCCGACTAATATCACGCCGCCGGAGACGGGCAACGTCCGCCAACCACCCATTTCCTGTCATCCAGCGTAAGCTGGGATCTCATGAGGCTAAGCTGTGCCCTGTCGTGAGAGATGCCAGCTTGCGCTGGCATGACGGAAGGATATCCGCTCACGACCCAATCAGAAATGCCTTTCCGCACATGAAAGGGGTAGCGGAGGGGGCCAGCGACCCGCTGCAAAGCAAGGCGAATGTCACGAAAGCCCACCCCCGGCCCCTCCGGCCAGCGGGAGGGGGGTGGCAACAAACCCAGCCATTTCGTCATCCCCACCTGTAAAGAATGAGAGTGCCTCGTTCAGGCCGCCAAAAACATGTCGGGATCGATCGCCATCAGGCTCTCGGCGCCACCCTCGATCTTCCGCCGCAGCGCGCCCGCATCCGGCATCACCCGCTCAGCAAAAAAGCGCGCCGTGACCAGCTTCGCCTCCAGATAGCGCGCATCCCCTTCGCCCGCTTCCAGCAGCGCAGCAGCTGCCTTCGCCATGCGCAGCCACATAAGGCCGGTCGAAACGATGCCCAGGATATGCATATAATGTACCGCGCCAGCCCCTGCATTATTAGGGTTCTGCATCGCATTCTGCATCAGCCACATGGTCGCCGCGCCCAGCTGCCCGCTTGCCTTCTCCAGCGCCTCGGCCACGCCAGCCAGCTTCTCATTACCCTTCGCCTGCGCGACCTCGTCCGCGACGATTTTCAGGAAAGCCTGCAGAGCCCGGCCGCCATTCATCGGCAGCTTGCGGCCGACCAGGTCCATCGCCTGCACGCCGTTGGTGCCTTCGTAGATTTGGGCAATACGGGCGTCGCGTACATATTGTTCGGCGCCATTTTCCCAGATGTAGCCATGACCGCCGAACACCTGCTGGCACATGACCGCAACGTCGAAGCCCTTGTCGGTGCCATAGCCTTTCAGCACCGGGGTCAGCAGCTGGACGAGATCGTCGGCGGCCTGCCGTTCCTCCTCCGTCGCGGCGTGCTGCGCCAGATCGACCTGCATAGTGCCCCACAACATCAGCGCGCGCAGCCCCTCGGTCAGCGCCTTCGCCTCCATCAGCATGCGCCGCACATCCGGGTGGACGAACAGCGTATCGGCTTTTTCGTCTTTGTCTTGTGGGCCGGTCAGTGCGCGGCCTTGCCGCCGGTCGCGCGCATAATGGACCGCGTTCTGGAACGCGATTTCCGCCTGGCCGAGGCCCTGCATGCCTACCCACATGCGCGCGGCGTTCATCATGATGAACATGGCGGCGAGGCCCTTATTCTCCTCGCCCACGATCCATCCCTTGGCGCCATCATAATTCATGACGCAGGTGGCGTTGCCGTGGATGCCCATTTTGTGTTCGAGCGATCCGCACGATACCGCGTTGCGCTCACCCAGTGAACCATCGTCATTCACCAACAGCTTGGGCACGACAAAGAGGGAGATGCCCTTGCTGCCTTCGGGCGCGTCCGGAGTCTTGGCGAGCACCAGGTGGATGATATTCTCGGTAAGGTCCTGCTCGCCGGAAGAAATGAAGATCTTCGTGCCGGTGATCAAATAGCTGCCGTCACCCTGCCTCACCGCCTTGGTCTTGATGAGGCCAAGGTCCGTGCCCGCATGGGGCTCGGTCAGGTTCATCGTGCCCGTCCATTTGCCAGACACCATGTTGGGGAGATATTTCTGCTTCTGCTCTTCGCTGCCCTTGGCGAGCAGAGCGGACACGGCCCCGCTGGTCAGGCCATGATACATTTCGAAGCTGTGATTGGCCGACAGCACATATTCGCCAACAGCAGACGCGACAATATTGGGCAGGCCTTGTCCACCATATTCGACCGGCGCGTGCAGCGTGGTCCATCCACCTTCCACATAGGTGTCGAATGCCTGCTTGAAGCCCGGCGGCGTCGTGACGCTGCCATCCGGGTTTCGAACGCAGCCTTCCTTGTCGCCGACGGCATTCAGCGGAAAGAGTACTTCCTCAGCAATCTTCGCGCCCTCTGTGAGGATGGCATCCACCAGATCCGGCGTCGCGCTCTCAAAGCCGGGCAGATTGGTGTAGCGATCAAGGCCCACCACATGGTCGAGTATGAAGCGGGTTTCGCGAATCGGGGCGGAATAGCTGGGCATCAATCTTCTCCGGTTATCTTTTTAGTCGCGAATGTTCAGGGCTTGTCGAGAGCTGCGACAAAGCCCGAAAGTTCCGCGATGGCAGCATCTATGTCGCTTTTCTGGCGGGTGAGCAGTTCGATGCGAGCCTTGCATTTGGCGACTGTGACGCGCCGCTGCTCCTCATGTTCCTCATCCGCATCGTAAAGGTCGATCATTTCGCGGATCTCGGCGAGGCTGAAGCCGACCCTTTTGCCACGCAGGATCCAGGCAAGCCGAGCGCGGTCACGGCGCGAATAAATGCGGGCGAGGCCGTGGCGTTCCGGTGCGATCAGCCCTTCATCCTCATAGAAACGCAGGGCGCGGGCCGTGACGCCAAACTCCTCCGACAGGTCGGTGATGGTGTAGCTTTGCCGTTCTTTGTTGTCGGGCAATTCGATGCCCGCGATGCCGCTGCGCTGATCCATGGCGTCTTAGCTAGGAAAGCTTTACGTTAACGTCAAGTGCGATCTGCGGCAATTTGCCCTGATGACAGTCGGGCCTTGGGAGGTTAAGCGGCGCCTTATGACGGGGGCAATCAGACGATCGGAAGTCGCGCGGGGCTTGCTGGCCGCGTTGGCGCTGCTTGTCCTGGCCATCCAGTTGATTACGCCTGCCGGTTTCATGCCGGTTCGTACGGATCGGGGCGTGATGGTGACGCTCTGTACGGGGCAGGGCGCGGTCAGCGTCCTGGTCGATCGCGATCAAGCGCCGGGGAAAGAACATCATTCGCAGGATGACGGCGTCCCGGTTCAACAACATTGCTCCTTCGCCGCCTCGGTTCAGCCGGTGGTTCCGCCGCTGATTTTGGCCGATCTGCCGTTGCCAGCGTGGCAGACTGTTTTCGGGCCTATCGCATTCGCGCTCAAGACGGGACTGATCGCCCGACTTGCCGCACCCCCCCCGCCATCATCCGGTCCTCCTCTGTCCTCCTGAAGCTGTCGGTTATCCTGCGCTGAGCGCGGCACGATTTTCTTGAGGATGAATTCATGTCTACATTTACCGCTTTGCGCAGCGTGTCGCTGTGCGCTCTTGCCTGTTCGCTGCTTTCCACGCCAGCTTTCGCTGATGAAGCTGGTGACCAGGGCCGTATCATCGTAACCGCCAGTCCTACAGTAGAAGATGCCGTTACCCATATAAGCCGGACGGCGGGCGGCGCCGATGTCGTTGCTGCCAAGGATTTCGAAGACAAGTTGGCCGTATCGCTGCGCGACGCGCTGGCCTTCTCCGCAGGTGTCTACACGCAACCGCGCTTTGGCCAGGAGGTGCGCATTTCGATACGCGGTTCCGGACTGTCGCGGAGCTTCCATATGCGGGGCCTGACGCTGTTGCAGGATGGCATCCCGATCAACATGGCCGACGACAACGGAGACTTTCAGGAACTGGATCCGCAGGTGTTCCAGCATCTGGAGGTCTATCGCGGCGGCAATGCGCTGCGACTTGGCGGATCGACTTTGGGTGGCGCCATAAATGCGGTGACACCGACCGGACGGACGATGCCGGGCGCGGAATTGCGCATAGATGGCGGCTCGTTCGATACGCTGCGTGCGAAGGCGGCCTATGGTTATGCCGATGCTCGTGGTGACGCTTGGGCATCCATTACCGCCGACAGGTCCGATGGGGACCGCGCTCACGGAGAGAGACGCGCTTTGCGTTTCAACGGCAATGTTGGGATCAAGCTGAACGATCGGGTGGAAACCCGTTTCTATGTCAGCGCCCAAACGATCCGGCAGAAGCTGTCGGGAGCGCTGACCGAAGCGGATGCGCTGAATGACCCGGCCAAGGGCAACTTTGCAGGTGATCAGGCGCGCAACATCGATTCCATCCGGTTTCAAAACCGTACCACGGTTGAACTGGACGGCGGTCAATTGGCCTTCGGCGCCTATTTCAATGCGAAGGCTCTAAATCATCCCATTTATCAGGTGGTCGATCAGAAATCAGAGGATCGTGGACTGTTCGCCAGCCTTGACCTTTCGGGAGAGGTGCGGGGGCTTCCGGTCGAACTAACGCTGGGGACGCAGGCACGTTTTGGCCATGGTGATTTCCGGCAGTTTGTTAATATCGACGGCAAAGCGGGCGCTCTCACGTCCATGCAAAAGGCGCGGGCGCAGACGATCAACAGCTATGTGGAGGCCAGGATCGCTCCGGTTCAGGGCTTATGGCTGATCGCAGGTGGCATCTATACGCATGGTGAGCGGCGGCTGGACAATCGCCTCGTGCCTTCACGCAGCGGCGAGGCGAAATTCGATAGCTTCGCGCCTAAAGTCGGGCTTCTGTATGCACCCTCTCAGGCGGTGCAGGTCTACGCAAATTACAGCCGGTCTGTGGAGTTGCCTGGCTTCATCGAACTGGGCCAGATTGCCGCTGGACCAAGTGGGCCACTACCCGGTTTCACGCCACTCGATGCGCAGCGGGCCTGGACGGCGGAAATTGGCACGCGTGGCAGCATGGGGCCAGCCCGTTGGGACATAAGCCTCTATCGCGCGGACCTGAAAGGCGAGTTGCTGCAATATAATGTCCAGCCGGGCATCATCCCGGCCGCGACATTCAACGCGGGCCGGACGCGGCACCAGGGCATCGAAGCTGCGCTGGACCTAACCCTCGCGCCGTGGGCGACGTTGCGCCAGGTCTACCAGTATAGCGACTTCCGTTTTCGTAATGACGCGCAATTTGGCGACAACCGCCTCCCCGTCGTGCCACGTCATTTCTACCGGGCGGAAGTTAAGCTGGGAACCGATCGCGCCAGCATCGCTCCGGCTGTGGAATGGGTGCCGCAGGGTGCTTGGGTCGATTATAGCAATAGCAAGCGGGTTGATGGCTATGCGACGTTCAACATCGGGGCGCAGGCGCAGTTGACGAAGGGCGTCAGCCTGTTCGTCGATGCACGCAATCTGACGGGTAAGCGAGCGATAGGCGATATCGGAGCGCTCGTAAGCTACAAACCGGACGATCCATCGATCCCTGGGAACCAGGCCAGTGCGGCCTTCTATCCCATCGAACGTCGGGCGGTTTACGCGGGCCTGCGCGCGCGTCTCTGAAAAGGCAGCGGCCTATCCTCATGAGGGGGTGGAGCGGGGCGGTAAATGCGGCTAGAGGCGGCGCCATGTTGCGTCTCTCCGGCCTCAAGCTGCCCCTCGACCACCCGGCCGATGCGATGCCTGCCGCCATTTGCGAGCGGCTGGGAATTGAGGCATCGGACCTCGTCCGTCACGTCATCGTGCGCCGGGGCAATGATGCCCGGCGGAAGAGTGCAATCCAGCTGGTTTATACTGTCGATGTCGAGCTGGTGGACGAGGCCGCGGTGCTTGAACGGCTTGGGGATGACCACGACGTGCGCCGTCGCCCGGACACCGACTACCGCTTCGTCACGCATGCGCCACAGGGCTGGTCGGGGAAACGCCCGGTCGTGGTGGGCGCAGGCCCATGTGGACTTTTCGCGGGACTGATCCTCGCGCAGATGGGCTTCCGGCCCATAATCCTCGACCGTGGCAAGGTTGTGCGGGAGAGGACCAAGGATACCTGGGGTCTTTGGCGGCGAGCCGAACTGAATCCCGACAGCAATGTCCAGTTCGGGGAAGGCGGCGCGGGCACCTTTTCGGATGGCAAGCTCTATTGCCGCGTGAAGGACCCGCGATTCCTGGGCCGCAAGGTGCTGGAGGAATTTGTCGCTGCGGGCGCGCCTGAAGATATTTTGACCGAAGCGCATCCCCATATTGGGACGTTTCGCCTCGTCAGCATGGTCGAAAGCCTGCGCCGCCAGATCGAGCAACTGGGCGGCGAATATCGCTGGCAGCACAAGGTCGATGAACTGGAGATGGAGCGGCAAGGCGACGGAACGCAGCGCCTGCGCGGACTGCACCTTTCCAACGGCAGCTTTATAGAGGCCGACCATGTTGTGCTTGCCGTCGGACACAGCGCCCGCCCGACTTTCGAGATGTTGCACCGGCGCGGCGTTCATATCGAAGCCAAGCCATTTTCAATCGGGGTGCGGATCGAGCATCCACAAAGCTGGATCGATCGAGCCCGCTACGGCAATTGCGCGGGTCACCCGGTACTTGGAGCGGCGGCCTACAGCCTTGCGCATCATTGCGAGAATGGCCGCACCGTTTACAGCTTCTGTATGTGTCCCGGCGGGCGCGTGGTCGCTGCCACGTCTGAAGAAGGACGTGTCGTCACCAACGGCATGAGCCAATATAGCCGTGCGGAATTCAACGCCAATTCAGGCCTGGTGGTTGGCGTAGAGCCGGAGCGGGATTTTCCGGGAGGGCCTTTGGCGGGCATCGACCTTCAGCGGCATTGGGAAAGCCAGGCCTTTGTCGCAGGCGGCTCTTCCTACTGGGCTCCAGGCCAAAAGGTCGGCGATTTCATGGCGCGGCGTCCCTCAGAAGCGCTCGGGGAGGTCATCCCTTCCTACAAGCCGGGCGTCACCATGACCGATCTGTCCCTTTGCCTGCCTGACTTTGCAATCGACGCCTTTCGCGAGGCGCTGCCCGCATTTGGCCGACAGATTGCCAATTATGATCACCCTGATGCGGTCATGACCGGTGTCGAAACCCGAACCTCATCCCCCATCCGCATCACACGAGGCAAGGATTTTCAGAGCCTGAATGTGGCCGGACTTTACCCCGCTGGCGAAGGCGCGGGCTATGCAGGCGGCATATTGTCGGCGGCCATTGATGGCATCAAGGTTGGGGAAGCCGTCGGCTTGGCGATTTCCGCCTGAGTCGTGCGGCGTTGCCGTAAGGTAAATCCATCAAAATCCAATGAGGGTAGCGGTTTAACGCTGTCTTTTGCCAAGCTAAAACAAGTTAAGCGGGTAAATTACTTTCGATCGATAAATTAAGCTCCGATGAAATAATTCTTATGCCCATGACTTCATTGGCGATAATTTGTTACCCGGCCACGCGGCTTTGCAATATATAAGCAGCCGCTGCTCTCGGCTGGTCCGACGCTGCCGCAGCGGCCTTTCAGTAAAAATTGCTAGAGAAACAGAGGAGGCCTCTATGTATGCCAAGCCTGTGATGGCGGCGCTTTGCGTCTGCTTGGCTGTGCCGATGGCGGCAGATGCTAGGCAGGGATCTGGGCAACTGACGGTGGTAGCACCCGATAAAAGCGCAATAAGCTATGAAAAGTGGACGGATCGGACAGCATCAAGATTGTCGCGGAGCATCCGCCAGGCAACTTCCCTTTATCGTGATGGAGCATCGATCGGATATTCCCGCGTGCAGTTCCGTCTGGGAGAACAAGGGCGGCCGGAGAATATTTCTCTGGCGGGCTCTTCGGCATCCCGCAGTGTCGATCGCATATCGATGCGCGCTATCCGATCGATGGGATCGCTTTACCCCTTACCGCAGGAGGTGCGCCCTGGGTCGAAGTTCGAGGCATGGGTGATTGTGGCGAATGATGCGACGGACAGGGACAACATGCTGAGCAGTTTGCGCGCTCAACACTTTGCGCAGGCGGCGGCCGATCGGCCGATCCTCCTCGCGGCGCGTTAAATAGCAGAAAAGTCGGCTCCAAGCGCGCGGCATGAAGTGTGCGTCTTGAGCTGCGTGAAACTTACCGTCAAAGGCGGCGTTCCCCATGCCATGCGCCGCCTTCATTTCGATCTTCACAATGGCACCGGCTTTACCCGCGATGACGAGGGGCGGGAGTTGGCCGAAGAGGCTGATGCCCGCGCTCTTGCCGTAAGCAGCATACGCTCGATCCTGAGCGAGGAAGTGCTGATGGGCGTCGTCGATCTGACGGGCTGGATCGACATAAGGAGTGATTCTGGCGTACAGATGGGACGAGTGTCCTTCAGCGAGGCTGTGTGTCTCCGGCTCGCCCCAGGAGACCGCGATGGTAGAGGCTCATCTCGCCAAACTTAGATTCCGTCACCCGTTATCTCCGGAAGAGGAAGAGGCCATCCGGGCGATCACGCCGCCGGGCCGTCATGTGCCTCGCAACAGCATTATCGTGCATGAGGGCGAACCTCTTGAGGCCAGCACATTGCTGCTCGAAGGGGTGATGTGCCGCTTCAAGGATTTGGCGGATGGCAAGCGGCAGATCACGCAAATCCACCTAGCGGGCGACTTTGTCGACATTCATGGCTTCACGCTGAAACGGCTGGAGCATGATGTCATGACGCTGACGGATTGCGTCGTGACCCTGGTGCCCCATGAGCAAATCCGCCAGTTGATCGAGCAGTGGCCGCGTATCGGCCGTCTGTACTGGTTCAGCACAAACCTGGATGCGTGCATGAGCCGCGAATGGGAATTGTCGCTCGGTCAGCGTTCGGCGGCGGGCCGGATGGCGGCTCTTTTTTGCGAACTATATGTCCGTCTACAGGTGATCGATCAGGCGAGCGACCGGTTCTATATCGGGATGAGCCAATCTCAGCTCGCCGACAGCCTTGGTATGACTTCGGTCCATGTAAACCGCACGCTCAGATTGCTCCGCGACCGGGGGCTTTTGAAATATCAGCGGGGCGAAGCGCAGATCCTTGATCTTGAGGGTTTGAAGGCCCTCGCGGAGTTCGACGCGCGCTATCTCTACCTCGATCCTGATCCGCTTTGACATTGCTTCTCAAGGAAGGTGTTGATTTCGTTGCAGTTAAGGTGTCGATTGGTGCCGTGATCATAAGCGGGACTTGAGGACCGATGCCAACGATGCAGGAGCGGCAGCCCAAGGATGCCCAAGGCATGAAGCCTCCCATTCCGGGGGACGAGGCCGATCGGTTGCGAGCGCTGGAACATTACCGGCTTGGCGGCATCGGTCGGGAACGCCCGTTCGACCATATAACCCAGTTCGCAGCTGACCTGTTCGATGTGCCCATGTCGCTGGTGTCGATCGTGGGATCAGACACGCAATGTTTTCGCGGCGCGTGCGGGATAGATGAAACCCATACCTCGCGGGATGTCGCCTTTTGCGCCTTCGCGATCCTGCAACCGGAGGTCATGGTGGTGCCGGATGCGACGAAGGATCCGAGGTTTAGCGGCAACCCATTGGTCACAGGGCCGCCGCACGTCCGCTTCTACGCCGGTGCGCCCTTGCGGGTGGCCAATGGCCAGCCGCTTGGGACCTTGTGCATCGTCGATTACAAGCCGCGTGATTTCAGCGAGGCACATCGGCAGCGGCTCGCCCAGCTGGCACGGACGGTGATCGACCTCATCGAATTGCGGGTCGAAGGATTTGCGGCTGACGAACATCGGCGCAAGCTTGATGACGAACGCCAGTTGCTGAAGCTAACAGTGGAAAACGTCAGTGGCGGCGTCGCGGTGGTGGATCGGGACCTGCGGCTGATGCTGTGGAACCAAGCCTTTGTCGATCTGTTCGATTATGATCCCGATAGCGTGACGGGCGGAAGGGACGCACGTGAGCTTATCCGCCTGACCGCACAGCGCGGCGAACTGGGCCCCGGTGACCCGGATCAGATCGTCGCGGGCTTCGTCGATTCTATCCGCACCAGCGACAGTCGTCGGTTGGAGATTCAGCGCCGGAACGGTCGCATCCTCGATATCCGCCGGGAATCGATCCGTGGGGGGCGGTTCATCATGACGGCGCGGGATGTGACGCAGGAACGGCAGATCAGCCGCCTGAAGGACGAACTGGTATCGACCGTCAGTCATGAATTGCGGACGCCGTTGACCGCTATCTCCGGTGCATTGGGACTAATGGCGGGTGGCGCCGCTGGCGAATTGCCTGACAGGGCCAAACAACTGGTCGCGATCGGCAGCAAGAATGCGGAGCGGCTGATCCATCTGGTCAATGACCTGCTGGACATGGACAAACTTCAGTCGGGGAAGCTGGTCTTCCATTTCGACGGGCGGGAATTGGGCTTGCTGCTGATCGAGGCGATCGAGCAGATTGAGCCATATGCCGAGCGCTTCAGTGTTAAGCTTGAATTCGACCGCCCGGCCGAAGCGGTCGTTGCGAAGGTTGATGGCAATCGCCTGTGTCAGGTGATGACCAACCTACTGTCCAACGCTTGCAAATTTTCGCCCTCGGGTGGGACGGTGCGTGTTTCCCTTGAGCGGGCGGGGGACGTCGCCCGGATCAGCGTTGCTGACAAGGGGCCGGGGATTTCGCCGGAGTTTCGCGCGCGGCTGTTCAAGCGTTTTGAGCAGGAGGACGGTGCGCATCAGCACGGCCATGCGGGCACAGGTCTCGGCCTCGCAATCAGCAAAGGCATCGTAGAGGCGCATGGCGGAAGCATCGCGATGGATTCCGCGGCGGAAACAGGGGCGACGTTTATTGTCGAATTGCCACTGTGATGCCGAATTGACAGAAAGGCCCGAGTTGACCCGCATTCTTTATGTCGATGATGAGGCAGACCTGCGGGAGATCGCGGCCATGTCGCTTGAGCTGGACCCGGAGTTCGAGGTGCGAACGGCGGCCTCGGGTGCGGAAGCGTTGGAGCAGGCGAGACAGTGGCAGCCTGCTCTCATCCTGCTTGACGTGATGATGCCGGGCATGGATGGGCCTGCGACTTTGGCGGCGTTGCAGGTTGAGCCCGCCACCGCGACAATTCCCGTCGCATTCATCACGGCCAAAACTCATCCACGGCACGTGACGAACCTCAAGGCCCTCGGTGCGCGAACCGTGCTTGCCAAGCCGTTCGATCCGATGAGCCTCGCGGGGACCGTGCGGACATTGCTGGAGCCATGAGTGATGCGGAAGCGCAAATGCAGAAGTTGCGACAGCGCTTCCATGAGCGGGCCGCGTCCGATCGGAGCGCCATCATTTCGGCGCTTGAAGCAGGGGATCGCTCCCGCCTTTTGCATCTCGCCCATGGACTGGCGGGCGTGGCCGGGATTTTTGGCTATGCCGATATTGGCGGCCATGCGTCCGCGTTGGAGGAGGCTTTGGACGCGGGCGTTGGTGATGTGGCCGTAAAGGAGTTTGGGCAGGCGCTTATAGAAGCGCTGGGGCGCGTTTAGGGTCGACTGATCCAGACGTACTCAGGCAGGCTGCTCCGCTGTATCCGTATAGAAAAGGGCGGCATCCGAAGATACCGCCCTTGTTCCAGCTGAGCTGGATCGGTGCTCCGCGCGGGGCGGAGCAAAACCGATTACTTGAGCTCGACAGTCGCGCCGGCTTCTTCCAGCTGCTTCTTGATCTTCTCGGCTTCGTCCTTGCTGGCGCCTTCCTTGACAGCCTTGGGCGCGCCTTCGACGAGCGCCTTGGCTTCGGTCAGACCCAGGCCGGTGATGGCGCGGACTTCCTTGATGACGTTGATCTTCTTGCCACCGTCGCCGGTGAGGATCACGTCGAACTCGGTCTGCTCTTCAGCAGCCGGAGCAGCGGCGCCAGCAGCCGGACCGGCGACGGCGACGGCAGCAGCGGCCGAAACGCCCCACTTTTCTTCCAGAGCCTTCGACAGCTCAGCGGCTTCGAGGACGGTGAGGGCCGAGAGCTGATCGACCAGTGCGTTGATGTCTGCCATGTTACTATATTCCCTTCTGGGCGGGGCATGAGCCCCTCAATTGAAAGTTGATAACCTGTCTTGTCGGTAGGACCGCGGCGATTAGGCCGCGTTCTTTTCCGCATAGGCGTTGAAGACCCGCGCGAGCTGCGCAGCCGGTGCCTGGGTGACGGTCGCGAGCTTGGTCGCGGGTGCAACGAGCAGCCCAACGATCTTCGCACGCAGTTCATCCAGCGACGGCAACGATGCGAGCGCCTTGACGCCCTCTACATCGAGCAGCACTTCGCCCATTGCGCCACCAACGATCTCAAGCTTGTCGTTGGTCTTGGCGAATTCGACTGCAACCTTGGCGGCGGCAACCGGATCGGCCGAGGAGGCGAGGCCGACAGGACCGGTCAGCAGGCTGCTGAGCGCGGTATAGTCGGTGCCTTCAAAGGCGATTCTGGCGAGGCGGTTCTTCGTAACCTTGTAGGTGCCACCGGCTGCACGCATCTTCTGACGCAATTGGGTCGACTGTGCGACCGTCATGCCGAGGTTGCGGGTCACGACGACCACGCCAACATCTGCCAGATGTGCGTTCAGCGCGGAAACGACCTCAGCTTTCTGATTACGATCCATGCCATTCTCCACTTCATGTTCGCTGGCGAACCAGCAAACGACTAAAACCCGCGCGAACGCGGGGCACTTAAAGTCCGAAGGGGAGAGATCGACTGGCCCGTATCCCTTGAGGAGAACAGGCAGACCCGGACAGGACACAAGGTCCGGCCGGTAAAGAGCTTTTCCCCGTCTAGGCCGGAAATTAAGAAGGGCAAATTCCCTTCACCGACTGTCTCGGACGGAAGACCCCGAAGGGTCCGCTGCGGGGGCCTCTACAGAATTGGAGGTTTGCTGTCACGCGAAAGTTGAAAGTGACGTAGGGAATGGCGGAAAAGCGCCATTTTTGTCCCGAAGTTCACACCATATGCGCGCGCGTGCCCGGGCGCGCGTGGGCGTCATGGGAAGCGGTTCGACGTTTCAAAGAGGGCTGGGAGATAGGCAGGTTGGGGCTGTGTAGGACAGCGGGAATGGGAGGGTGTGGGGGAAATAGGATGGTTTTTGCGGGGGGTGTGATGTTGGGGATACAGGTGGGGATGGCTCGCGACTGATAGGAACATTCCCTCTCCCCTTCAGGGGAGAGGGTGCCGAGCGAAGCGATGGCGGGAGAGGGGCCATAAGGAGCTGCGGCTCGTCATTCCCCTCTCCCCGGCCCTCTCCCCTGAAGGGGAGAGGGAGAAGATCCGCGGTCAGCGCTTTTGCCCGAGATGCCAGCCTTTGTTGGCGTGCTGCTTAAGAATAAGATCTTGCGTTGCGCTAGCCCACCCCCCGGCCCCCTCCCGCTTGCGGGAGGGGGAGATGCTGCTGCCCTAAACCCGGTCGGCCTGTACTACCGCGTCCAGTGCTCGCAACGCGGAGAGAATGCGGTTCAGGTGCTGGGCGTCGTTGACTTCCAGATCGATGATGTCGGTGTGGAACGGCCCTTCGCGGTTCACCAGCTGGAGGTTCAGAATGTTCGCCTTGGTCGCGCCGAACACGTTGGCGACGGCGGCAAGCGCGCCGGGCTGGTTCTTGACGATGACCTGGAGCCGCGCGGTTCCGCCCTTGGACTTGCTGTCCCAGCTGAGATCGACCCAATCGTCGTCCTGCCCGGCTTCGAGCGATCGGCAGTCAATGGTGTGCACCTCGATCGGTTCGCCCGTGCGGCGTACACCGACGATGCGGTCGCCGGGTACAGGGTGGCAGCAGTCGCCCAGATTATAGGCGATACCGGGCGTCAGGCCGCGGATCGAGACGGGCGCGTGCTGGCGCGGATGGGCTTCCTCAATCCCGTCTACGCTGGTGGAGCCGGGGATAAGAGCCTCCATCACCTCTGAATCGAGCAGGCGATGAGTAGCGATGGCCACCATCAGAGACCCGCGATCATCCAGCTTTAGCCGCTTCAGCGCGGCCTTCAGCGCCTTGTCACCCAATTCGCTCGCCAATTCGGGCGAGAAGCGGCCGATGATTTCCTCATAGAGCTTCTCACCCAGCGCAACTTCCTCGCCGCGCTGTTTCTGGCGAATATAGCGACGGATCGCTGCGCGGGCCTTGCCGGTGATCGCAAAGGTGAGCCAACCCGGCTGCGGCTCCTGCCCTTCCGATTTCAGGATTTCGACCTGATCGCCATTTTCAAGGCCGGTACGCAAGGGCACGACGCGGCCGTTTACCTTGGCGCCGACCGTCTGGTTGCCCAGCGAGGTATGGACGGCATAGGCGAAGTCCACCGGCGTGGATCCCTTGGGTAGCTGGTGCAGCTCGCCTTTGGGCGAGAAGGCGAAGATCCGGTCCTGATACATCGCCATGCGGGTATGTTCGAGCAGCTCGTCCGCATCCTGGCTCTGTTCCAGGATTTCGACCAGGTCGCGCAGCCATGCCGCATGATGATCGGCCGCGTCGCCCTTCTGCTTGTAGGCCCAGTGCGCGGCCAGGCCGAGTTCGGCGTCGTTGTGCATGTCGCGGCTGCGAATCTGCACCTCGATCCGGGCGTTATCCTGATGGATCACCGTGGTGTGCAACGAGCGATAACCGTTGCGCTTGGGCGTGGAGATGTAATCCTTGAACCGGCCCGGCACCATTTTGTAGGTCTGGTGGATGACGCCCAACGCGCGGTAGCAGTCCTCTGTCGTTTCGGTGATGACGCGGAAGGCCATGACGTCGGTCAGCTGTTCAAAGCTGATGTGCCGTTCCTGCATCTTCTTCCAGATGGAATAGGGGTGCTTTTCGCGGCCTGACACGGTGACGGACAGGTTCTTGCCGCCCAGCAGCAGTTGCAGTTCCGCGCCGATGCGATCGACCTTGCCATGGCCGCCTTCCTTCAGCTGTTCGAGCCGCTTGGTGATGCTGTCATAGGCTTCCGGCTCAAGCTCCCGGAAGGCGAGCAGCTGCATCTCGCGCATGAAATCATACATGCCGATCCGCTCCGCAAGCGGGGCGTAGATGTCCATTGTCTCGCGGGCGATGCGGCGGCGCTTCTGCTCATTCTTGATGAAGTGCAGCGTTCGCATATTGTGCAGCCGGTCGGCCAGCTTCACCAGCAGAACGCGAATATCGTCCGACATGGCGAGCAGGAATTTGCGGAGATTCTCCGCCGCCCGCTCATTTTCCGACATCGCTTCAATCTTCGACAGCTTGGTGACGCCATCGACCATCTTGGCGACGTCCTTGCCGAACGCGCTCTCAATCTCGTCATAGGTGACGAGCGTGTCCTCTATCGTATCGTGCAGCAGCGCGGTCACGATCGTCTGGTCGTCCAGGCTGAAGTCGGTAAGAATGCCCGCCACTTCGATCGGATGGCTGAAATAGGGGTCGCCGCTGGCGCGCTTCTGGGACCCGTGTTTCTGGACGGAGAAGACGTAGGCGCGGTTGATCATCGCCTCGTCCGCATCCGGATCGTAGCGCTTCACCCGCTCAACAAGTTCATATTGACGCAGCATCGTGACCCGATTGTCCGGGAAGCATCTTGCTGTGCAACAAAAAAATCCCATCTTTGGACAAAATGGCTGCTCTTTTGCATGGGCTGTGGCTTTGAGCTATCTAGACGGACGATGAAACATAATCTGGCGCAGGACCTGGAACAGTGCGCGCTCCCCAGCGCGCTGGAAGCGATGGGCGAGCGCTGGTCGTTTCTCATCCTGCGCGGCGCATTGTCGGGCATCCGGCATTTTGAAGATTTTCAATCGTCGCTCGGTATCGCGCGCAACATCCTGGCGAACCGGCTTTCGCGGCTGGTCGAGAACGGGATCATGCTGCGTCAGCCGATGCAGTGCGACCGGCGCAAGATCGAATATCGCTTGACGGAAAAGGGGCAGGAACTGGCCCCGGTCATGATCGCATTGCGTCAATGGGGCGAGAAATGGGGATGCGGATCGCCGTCTTGCCAGGTGCTGGCGGACAAGCGCGATGGCCAGCCGATTCGCCGTGTGACCATTCAGGCGCATGATGGCCGGGCGCTGGAACTAAAGGACCTTGTCTGGCTTTGCCCCGACGAGGTCACGCCGATGGATCAGGAAGCTGCTACGGCGGCGTAACTTGGGTGGCTTCACCCTGAACCTCAATTCGCCTAGGCTGACGGCGATGTCTGTTCAACCTATTCAGCCTCAGCCTTTTTTCGCTGACAAGAACCGCGCTTTCTGGAACCTGCAATCCGTCGGTTGGGCGGGTGCGTTCCTGCTGCGTGGGTCGTCCACCATCGCCAATGGGCAGCCGCTGTCCAGCCTGATCCCGGTGATGATTTCCACTGTGTCGGGCTATTCGGTGACCCTGCTGATCGCGGTCATCTTCCGATTTCTGCAACGACAGCGGCCGATCATCACCTGGGGTGCTTCGATCGTTACCGTGGTAATGGCGGCTGGACTGGTCGCCTTTATCGACGCCTGGGTTTTTTCGACCCAGAACCGGGCGAGCGAAACGGCGGGGCTGCAACTCTTCCTTGGCGCCTTTTATCTCAGCATAACGCTGCTGGGTGCCTGGTCGGCGCTTTACTATGCCATCAACTTCTACCTTCAGGTGGAGGAGCAGGCGGACCAGCTGCTGCATCTGGAAAATCAGGCGTCGAGCGCGCAACTGGCGATGTTGCGCTATCAGCTCAATCCGCATTTCCTGTTCAATACGCTGAACAGCATATCGACGCTGGTGCTTTTGAAGCAGACGGATCGCGCCAACGCGATGCTCTCACGCCTGTCGTCCTTTTTGCGCTATACCCTGATCAATGAACCCACGGCGCAGGTGACGATCGAGCAGGAGGTGGAGACGCTCAAACTCTATCTGGAGATTGAGAAGATGCGGTTCGAGGACCGCCTGCGGCCGGTATTCAACATCGATCCGGCCGTCGCGCAGTCGCGATTGCCTTCCCTGCTGCTCCAGCCGCTGGTGGAAAATGCCATCAAATATGCGGTCACCCCCAAGGAAGAAGGCGCCGAAATCTCCATCACGGCGCAGCCTGCCGGTGAAAATGTCCGGATCGTCGTATCGGATAGCGGCCCGGGATTGAACGAGGGGTTCACTCGCCCGAACATCCCAATGAGCGAGGGGACAGGCGTTGGCCTGGCGAATATCCGCGATCGCCTGATTCAAGCGTTCGGGGAACGACAGAGCTTTGAAACGCGTTCCACGCCAAGCGGCTTTTCGGTCCATATCGAAATGCCGCTTAATCTGGATGAACCATCGAAAGTGGCCGCATGACCATCAGAACAATCCTCGTCGATGACGAAAGCCTGGCTATTCAAGGCCTCAAGCTGCGTCTGGAAGCGCATGAGGATGTCGAAATTGTTGAAACCTGCTCGAATGGCCGCGAAGCCATCCGCGCGATAAAGACGCATAAACCCGACCTTGTGTTCCTCGACATTCAGATGCCGGGATTCGATGGCTTTTCCGTCGTTCAGGGCCTGATGGAGGTTGAGCCGCCGCTGTTCATTTTCTGCACCGCTTATAGCGATCATGCGATTCGTGCCTTTGAGGCGCAGGCAGTGGATTATTTGATGAAGCCGGTGGATGAAGGGCGGCTTGCCGACGCGCTGGACCGCGTGCGTCAGCGCCTGTCGGAAAAGAAGCAGGTGCAGGAAGCGGAGAAGCTGCGCGAGGTGCTGGCGGAGGTCGCGCCCGATGCCATGAACGATTTCAACGCGGATGAAGAGGCGCCATCTTCAAATCGGTTCGAGAAGCTTATCAACATCAAGGACCGGGGGCAGATTTTCCGCGTCGATGTCGATTCGATCGAGCGGATCGATGCCGCTGGCGACTATATGTGCATCTATACGGCGGACAATTCGCTCATCCTGCGGGAGACGATGAAGGATCTGGAGAAGCGGCTCGACCCGCGCAATTTCCAGCGGGTGCATCGGTCGACCATCGTCAATCTCAGCCAAGTGCGGCAGGTGAAGCCGCACACCAATGGCGAATGCTTCCTGGTGCTGGAATCAGGCGCTCAGGTGAAGGTCAGCCGGTCGTACAGGGATGTCGTCGCCCGCTTCGTCCATTGACGCGCGCCTAGCGGAACACCCATTGGCGATTGAGGCCGAACACCACTGCTGGCGTCACGAATATCATGGCCGGGATGGGCGACCATTCCGGCCATTTCATATGGGTGACGCAGAGGAAGACCCAGAGGGCGTTCAAAGCATAGCTAAGCAGGGACACGGCCACGAACTTGACGCCGCGCGCCGCATGGTTCCCGTCGCTATCCTGATCACGGAAGGTGAAGAGGCTGTGGGTGACATAGCCGATCAGGACTGCCGCCACATAACCGGTCGTGTTGGCAAGCTGCGGGTGCCATCCGGCTAGCGCCGCGAGCGTCCAGTAGATGGTGGCCTGGCAGGCTGTGATGAACAGGCCGCTGAGGCCATATCGCACGATCTGCCAGAACAGGGCCTGCCGTTCCGGCGTCAGACGTGACAGCAATTTCATGAAGGCCCCGTTGCGATTTGATGCGAACGCTCTAATCCACCGGCCATGAACTTGCAAAGCGGCTTCACCCTGCGGGAAAGATCCCGGCGCGCCCTGGTTTGGACGTCTGCATGGGCGCAGGTGCACTGGAAATGGCTGACCTTCCTGATGTGGGTCGCGGCCGTGACCTGGCTGCTCTATTCGCGCTGGCCCGCCATCCACTGGCTGACGCTCAACGATACCGACGACAATATGCGGTATTTGCAGGTCAAGGACTGGCTGGCGGGGCAGGGCTGGTATGATCTGAGGCAATATCGGCTTGATCCGCCTGCCGGGTTCAACATTCACTGGTCGCGGCTGGTCGATCTGCCGATCGCGGCGCTGATGCTGTTCTTCCGCGCGTTTCTGGAGCAGGGGCTGGCGGATCGGCTGGCCTGCGCGATTGCGCCGATGATCCCTTTGTTGCCGCTGATGCTGGGGCTGGGTTTCATTGCGCGCCGCCTCGCTGGAGGCAATGGCTGGATACTGGCCGCCCTGGCCCCCTTCGCGGCGCAGATGGGCATCAGCATGTTCCTGCCGATGCGGGTCGATCATCATGGGTGGCAGCTGGCCCTGACGGTACTGATGCTCGCGGGGCTGATCGACCGTAACTGGCTGCGCGGCGGCATCGTGGCGGGGGTGAGCAGCGCGTTGTCGATCACCATCGGTATGGAGATGATCGTCTATCTGGCGGCGGGCGGGGCGCTGATCGCGCTTCGTTGGGTATTCAAGGAAGGCGCGGCGAGGCGGATGCTGCCCTATGCGCTGAGCCTTGCTGGCTCGGTTTCCATCCTGTTCCTGCTGTTTGCAAGCTACGCAAACCGGCAGATGGTGTGCGACGCTATCTCGCCTATCTGGGTCGCCATATTCGGGGCAGTGGGCGCGGGCATGACACTGCTGGCGCTGCTGCCACTACGCAGCTGGCAGGCCCGGCTGTGCGCTGGCGTGCTGGTGGGGGGCGCCGTCGCGGCCTTTGCATGGCTCAATTGGCCGCAATGCCTGACGGGCGCCTATCAGATTTCGCCGGAACTGGAGCGGCTGTGGCTCGCCAATATTCGTGAGGCCAAGCCGATCACGGTTCAGGCGTGGAGCCTGATCGTGCCGCTGATGGCCATTCCGGTTGCGGGGCTGTTCGGACTGATCTGGGCGCTTTGGGAGTCGCGGCGTGACAGCGACCGGCTGTGGGCCTGGGCGACGGTCGGGCTGATGATGCTATTCTCGACGGCGCTTCTCTTTTGGCAGTTGCGGGCCGGACCAGCGGCGCAGCTGCTCGCCATCCCACCGGCGGCTTGGGCAGCGCACCGTGTGCTTCAGCTTATATTCTTCGGCAGGCCTCTTGCGCGTGTGGTCGGCATCGTCGGAGCCGCACTGCTTGCCGTAGCAGCGTTCGCGACGCCGCTTTATCCGCAGATCAATCAGTTGTGGGTCAGCGTGACTGGTGAGAAGCCCAAAGTACAACGCCCGGCGGCGAAGACTCGACTACAGTCGATCAGCAAGGCCAATGGCCGCTGCCGGTCGCTGCCCGCGCTGGAGGTGCTGAACCAGCTTCCTTCCGCTACCATTTTCACAATGGTGGACCTGGGGCCGCGCCTGATCGCGACCACGCATCATAGCGCGATCGCGGGTCCCTATCATCGCAATGGCACGGTTATTCTGGACCTGCACCATGCCTTCGACGGACCGGCGGACGCATTTCGGCCGATCGCCGCGCGGCATCATGCGACCTACCTGCTGATCTGCCCGGGCTTTCCGGAAGGGACGGTTTACCAATCCCGCAGCCCTCGCGGCTTTTATGCGGGGTTGATGCGGGGCGATGTTCCCGGCTGGCTGCATCCCGTGGCGTTGAAGAGCGGCTTCGCCTTGCCCTACACCCTCTATCGCATCGATTATTCAGCGGCGGGCAGCGAAAAAGTCACGCAGCAGCGCTGACGCTTCCGCTTCGCCCAGTCCGCCATAGACTTCAGGTCGGTGCAGGCATTGAGGTTGGGTGAAAAGTCGAGGCCCTTGCTCGATCGCGCCGCCTTTGGGGTCAGCAGCACCATAATATAGCCGGGCGATGCGTGCGTGGGATATGGCCCCTGCGCACATCGGGCAGGGCTCCAGCGTTACCCAAAGGTCGCAGCCGGTGAGGCGGAAATCGCCCAGCCCTTCCGCCGCAGCCCGAAGCGCAACGATCTCAGCATGGGCGGTAGGATCGCAATCGCGCCGGTTGCGATTTTCTCCTTCGCCAACGATCCGCCCGTCGAGCGTGACGACGGCGCCGATCGGCACCTCGCCCGCAAGTTCAGCCGCGCGTGCGAGTTCGAGCGCGCGGCGCATAGGTTCGGGAAGCGGAAAGGGCGGTGCCATCCGCCAGCCCTTACAGCATAGCTATCGTCTATAAAATGATCAGGGCTTCTTCACATCGACGGTCGGCACTTCGACGGTTTCGTTCCGCGTGCCCACTTCGACCTTGGCCACGTCGGCCTGGAACTTTGGCATTTGCCCGCCTTCCACGGCGATTTTGGGCAGGCTGCCCTCCTGCGTCTTTTGCAGGTCGATGAAGCCGGTCGCGATGCCAGCGGCCAGCACCAGCAAAACAATCACCAACAAGCCACCAATGAGTCGCATTGCTCCCTCCTTTCGTCTATCGGCTGCAAACGTCCGAGCCGTGGAAAGGGTTGCGAAAGCGATCCGATCTGGCCGGTGGGCGGGTTGACGGCTTTCCGGAATCCCGCTACTGGCGCCGCTTTCCGAACGAACATGAACTACAAGGTTGATTGACTATGTCGCGCATTTGCGAGCTGACCGGCAAGGGTCGCCAGGTGGGTCACAATGTTTCCCACGCCAATAACAAGACGAAGCGCGTGTTCCTGCCCAACTTGCAGAATGTGTCGCTGATTTCCGAAACGCTGGAAACCACCGTCAAGCTGCGCGTGTCGACGCATGGCCTGCGTTCGGTTGAACATAATGGCGGGCTGGACAACTGGCTGCTGAAGACCAACGACGACAAGCTGTCGCTGAAGGCGCGCCGTCTGAAGCGCGACATCGTCAAGAAGCAGGCTGCTCCGGCCGCCTGATTCGGTTCGATTCGTTTCGGCTTTAAGAAGCGGCCTGGTAACGGGCCGCTTTTTTGCGTGCCGGGAGGATGCGCCCGCGCATCATTCCCGCATGTGCGGCGCTGCCCGACACCGCTCTTTTCTCAACGAATGCGGGGCGCCCCGCGCAGCGCAAATTTCAGCAGCAGGGTGCGCTGAAAAAATTCATGATTATCGTCTGACACGATCCACACGATAGTGCGCCCGGCCTCGCGCGTGATAGCCAGTCCTTCGAAGTTATCGGCCAGCAGGGGCGGAGCGAGACGGGCGATCGTGCGGGCGGTCAACCGATCGCCGGATTCCGGATGGGACGGCAGCTCTATGAGGGCCAGAGTGGCCGTGAACAGATCGCGCAGCGTCACGCGGCGATTGAGCACCAGAATGTGACGGTCATCCAGAGCGACGGCATCCGTCGGACGATAGCCCCGTGGCGCTACATAGCGAAGGTGCATGGGCGATGCGGTGCTTTGCTCCGCCGGATCTCCGGCAAAGAGCAGCGTGTCATGGCTTCCATCCGCCGTCATTCCCATTTCCGCGATCACGAGGAAGCGCCCGTCGGGCAGGAGCGCCATGGATTCGATCGAGCCCGTTTCCGGCCAAGCCTCTATCTCCGGCCAGGTGCGGCACGTTTCAACCCGCGAAAAGCCGGGGGCGTAGCGGCAGATGCGCTGAAGCATCTCAAAGCCGACCCAGTAGCGATCCGATTCCGTATCATGCGCCATCGCCTCTGAATCCCATGCCCACCACGGCTGGGACCCGTCCTGCACCCTGATTGGCAGGGGGGCGATGAAGGGATGGCGGTTGTCGATTGCAGGTCTGACCGCGAAACCCATTAGAGTGCCGGAATCGCTCAACGCCAGCACCTGTCCTTGCTGATCTACCAGCAGGGAGGAGATGCCGCCAAATCCATGGTGGGGGCTGCTGAGTTGCCAGCCTCCCAGATAATCGAGCGCGCCGATGCCGTGAACAGCCGGATCGGACGCGTTTAGTGGCAGGGCGCGCGCGGTAACGAGCAGCGGGCCAGGCCCAAATAGTTCAGGCTTGTTCTTGTGCGGCGCCGGCAAAAGCAGGATCGCAAGCAGCAGGACGATCAGGATACGGCGCATCGCCCCGCCATAGGCAATCCCGCCTGCCGGACCAACGGCTGATTGTTCATATATGCTGTTCGCCTGCGGGACAGGGACCAGTTTTTCCATTGCGGTGATGAGCGTTCAGGTCAGGTCTTGATGAGCGGCAACCGGCTGGGGACGGTGCTTTTTTATCTGAACGGTGGCTGACACGCCCATTCAGGCTTGGCTCAATGCGAATCGGCCAAAAGGGGTGCAATCGATGGGGCGGCGGAGACGCGCCGGAGTCGGTAACGACATGATTGAGGAGCACGCCATGAAGACCAAGTTTCTGATCAATATGGGGGCCGCGCTGGCAATGGGCGTTGCTTCCTTGGCCGTAACCGCAGCGCCTGCGCAGGCCCGTGACGGCTGGGGCCGTTATGATCGCGGTGACTATTATCGCGGCGATCGGGGCTATCGCGGATACCGGGGTGACTATTATCGCGGCTATCGTGGCGACCGCTACTATCGCGACAATTATTATCGTGGCTATCGCGGCGGCTATCGCTGCCGGGACAATGGCACGGGCGGCACGATCATAGGCGCGATTGCCGGTGGCTTGCTGGGCAATGAAATCGGCAAGGGCAGTGGCCGCTACGGCCGCCGGGGTGACGGCACCACGGGCGCGATTGTCGGTGCGGGCGTGGGTGCGCTGGCTGGCCGGGCGATCGATCGGGACTGCTGATCAGTCACCCGCTGCTGGATAGAGGAGGGCTGCCCCAAAAGGGCAGCCCTTTTCATTGCAATCGCGCGGCCCAAAAGAAAAGGGCCGCTCCGTTGCCGGGCGGCCCTGTTTCCAAAAATCCCGAGAAGGGAAATTACATCGCGTTCGCGGCAGCGTTCGATGCAGCGTTGCTGGCGTTCGAAGCGGCGTTGCTGGCGTTCGAAGCAGCATTCTCGGCAGCGTTCATGGCGTTGTCAGCAGCATTCGAAGCGTTCTCAGCAGCGTTGGCCGAAGCATTGGCGGCATTGTCTTCGCCCTTCGAGCAAGCGGCGAGGCCGAGCGAAGCGGCGAGAACGAGCGAAAGAGCAATCGACTTGGACATGGGCAAACCCCTCTCAGAGATAAAAACGTCGCAGACCACTCTCGGAGAAAAGTTCACCCCCCATTGCGCCTGCGGGGCCGATTCGTAATGCCTTGGATCACTCAAGGCAATCCCCATAGTGCGACTCGCCAATTTCCGGGCTTCCACTTCCATGGCCTGTTTGAAGGGCGGCAGGGCCATTGACGTATATAAAGATTTCTTTATATGATGTGCCCATGAGCGCTGCAATCGACATATTCCGCGCCCTTGGCGATCCGACGCGGCTGCGCATCATCTATCTTCTGCGCGCCATGGAGCTTGCGGTCGGTGAAATCGCGCAGGTCGTGGGGCAGAGCCAGCCGCGCGTGTCCCGCCATGTCCGTATCCTTGCGGAGGCGGGTCTGGTCGAACGGCGCAAGGAAGGCAATTGGGTTTTCCTGCGCCTGGTCAGGGGGGAGGCCATGGCGCCCTTCCTGACGCTGTTCGATCAGCTGGTGCCGTCGGAAAGCGAAGATCTGTGGCAGAAGGCCGACCTTGCCAGGCTGGCGGCGGTTCGTGCGGATCGGTCACGGGCGGCGGAAAGCTATTTTGCCGAACATGCCGAGGAATGGGACGCGATCCGGTCGCTGCATGTGCCCGATGTGGATGTCGAAGCGGCCATGACCGCGCTTTTGAGTGCTGAATCCATCGGTCATCTGCTCGATATCGGCACGGGTACGGGCAGGATGATCGAGCTGTTCGGGCGCTCGGCGGATCAGGTTACCGCGCTTGACCGCAGCCCCGATATGTTGCGGCTGGCGCGGGCCAAGCTGCCTGCCGATGCAGGCGACAAATATGCGTTGGTGCTGGGCGATTTCGGGGCGCTGCCGCTGGAGCCGGGCAGCGTGGACACCGTGGTTCTGCATCAGGTTCTGCATTATGCGCAGGCGCCCGAAGCGGTGATTGCGGAAGCGGCGCGCGTCACCGGGGCAGGCGGCCGGGTGCTGATCGCCGATTTCGCGGCGCATGAACGGGAAGAATTGCGGCTGCGCGATCAACATGCGCGGCTTGGCTTTTCGGATGCGCAGATCGAAAGCTGGTTTGCGGACGCAGGTTTGGAGCTGGAACGGGTGGAGGTGCTGCCCGGCCAGGAATTGACGGTAGTATTATGGCTGGGCCGCCGCCGGGGCGCGCGAATCCTGCCCATCGAAGGACGAGTTTCCCTATGACCCTGAGCTTCCCATCCGTCGAAGAGGCCGCGCGGGCTTGGCAAGCGCCGCTCTACGCCGATCTGGCGGGCGACCTGAATGTGAGCTTCGAATTCTTCCCGCCCAAGACGGAGAAGATGGAAGAGCAGCTGTGGTCGGCGATCGAGACGCTGACGCCGCTCGCGCCCAAGTTCGTGTCGGTGACTTATGGTGCTGGCGGATCTACGCGGGAGCGGACGCACAATACGGTGGCGCGGATCGCGAAGGAAACGCCGTTGTCGGCTGCCGCGCACCTGACCTGTGTCGCGGCGAGCAAGGCCGAGATCGACGAGGTGGCGGACGCCTATTGGGAAGCGGGCGTGCGCCATATCGTCGCCCTGCGCGGCGATCCGCCGGAAGCGGGTACGAAGTTTCAGCCGCATCCTGAGGGTTACAAGGGCGCAGCGGAACTGGTCGAGGGCCTGCGCAAGCGTCACCCGTTCGAGATTTCGGTGGCCGCTTATCCCGAAACGCACCCGGATGCGTTCTGCGCGCAGAGCGACATCGATAACCTCAAGCGCAAGCTGGATGCGGGAGCCAGCCGAGCGATCACGCAATTCTTCTTCGAACCGGAAACCTTCTTCCGCTTTCGCGACACGGTGGCGGCTGCTGGCATCACGGCGGATATTATTCCGGGCATCATGCCGGTGAGCAATTTCGCGGCTGTCCAGCGCATGTCGGCCATGTGCAACACTGACGTGCCGGGCTGGATGGGCAAACTGTTCGAGGGGCTGGACGATCTGCCAGCGGCGCGGCAACTGGTGTCCGCGACGTTGGCGGCGGAATTGTGCCGCAAGCTCTATGCGGGCGGGGTACGCGACTTTCATTTCTATACGCTTAACCGGGCGGAATTGAGCTATGCGATCTGTCATCTGCTCGGCCTCCGCCCGCAACTGGAGAAGACGGCATGACCGCCGAGGAACGCTTCCGCGCCGTGGCAGCGGAGAAGATCATGATATTCGACGGCGGCTATGGAACGTCGATCCAGAAGCACGGGCTGACCGAAGCGGATTATCGCGGGTCGCTCGATCTCGCCAAGGATCAGAAGGGCAATAACGACCTTCTGTGCCTGACGCGGCCGGACATCGTGGAGGGCATTCACACCGCCTATCTCGACGCGGGTGCGGATATGATCGAGACGAACACCTTTTCGTCGACCAAGATCGCTATGGCCGATTATGGCTGCGAACATCTGGTGCGGGAGATCAACATCGCCGCTGCGCGGATTGCGCGCAAGGCGTGCGAGGCCGCGACGGCTAAGGATGGACGTCCGCGCTTTGTTGCGGGGTCGATCGGGCCGACGAATAAGACTTTGTCGATCTCGCCGGACGTCAATGATCCGGCCTATCGCGAGGTCGATTATGACACGCTGAAGGCCGACTATCGCGAGCAGTGCGACGCACTGATCGAGGGCGGGGTAGACTTTCTGCTGGTCGAGACCTGCTTCGACACGCTGAACGCCAAGGCGGCGGGGATGGCCGCGCGCGAGGCCGAGGCGGCGGCGGGACGGCCGGTGCCGTTGATGCTGAGCTTTACGATTACGGATATGTCGGGGCGGAATCTGTCGGGGCACACGATCAACGCCTTCTGGTATTCTCTGCGGCATTTGAAGCCGCTGACCATCGGGGTGAATTGCGCCTTTGGGGCGGATTTGCTGCGGCCTTATTTGAGCGAGCTGGCGAAGAATGCCGATACGCTGATTTTGGCCTATCCCAATGCGGGCCTGCCCAATGAGTTGGGGCAGTATGATGAGTTGCCGGAGACGACGGCGAGCCTGATCCGCCAGTGGGTGGATGAAGGCTTGGTAAACATGGTCGGCGGTTGCTGCGGCACCACGCCTGCGCATATTGGTGCTGTGGCGAAGGCGCTGGCGGGGCATAAGCCTCGGGTGGTGCCTGAGTTGCCGGTAGTGACGCGGCTTGCCGGGCTGGAGCCCATGCACATCGCGGCGTAGATCAAAATTCCCTCTCTCCTTTAGGGGAGAGGGTTAGGGAGAGGGGCCTGTAAAGGCGGCCTCTCCTCGCATTCCCCTCTCCCCGGCCCTCTCCCCTGAAGGGGAGAGGGAGAAGGTTCAGACAATGACCCAATCGACCGCCACTTTCGTCAACATCGGTGAGCGCACCAACGTCACGGGCTCCGCCAAGTTCAAGAAGCTGATCATGGCGGGCGACTATGCCGCCGCCATCGATATCGCCCGCGATCAGGTGGAGAATGGCGCGCAGATCGTCGATGTGAACATGGACGAGGGGTTGCTCGACGCGGTCGAGGCGATGACGACTTTCCTGAAACTCATGACGTCGGAGCCGGATATCAGCCGCGTTCCGGTGATGATCGACAGCTCCAAATGGGAAGTGATCGAAGCGGGGCTGAAATGCGTTTCGGGCAAGCCGATCGTGAACTCGATCAGCATGAAGGAGGGTGAGGAGGCTTTCCTGCATCATGCCCGCCTCTGCATGGCTTATGGCGCGGCCGTGGTCGTCATGGCGTTCGACGAGACGGGGCAGGCGGACACGCAGGCGCGCAAGGTCGAAATTTGCGAGCGCGCTTACAAGCTGCTGATGTCGATCGGCTTTCCGCCGGAGGATATCATCTTCGATCCTAATATTTTCGCAGTGGCGACCGGGATCGAGGAGCATAATAATTACGGCGTCGACTTCATTGAGGCGTGCCGGGAAATCAAGAAGCGCTGCCCGCATGTCCATATTTCGGGCGGCCTGTCGAACTTCAGCTTCTCCTTCCGTGGCAATGAGCCGGTGCGCCGGGCGATGCACTCGGTCTTCCTCTACCACGCCATTCCGGCGGGTCTGGACATGGCGATCGTCAATGCGGGGCAGTTGGACGTCTATGACGCCATCGACCCCGCGCTGCGCAAGGCGTGCGAGGATGTGCTGTTGAACAGCGATCCGGAAGCAGGCGATCGGCTGGTGGAGCTTGCCGAAAGCTTCAAGGGCAAGGACGCGGCGTCGGAAAAGGCGGCCGAGGAATGGCGCGGCTGGCCGGTCGCCAAGCGGCTGGAGCATGCGCTGGTCAAGGGCATCGACATGTATGTGGTCGAGGATACGGAGGAGGCCCGCCTTGCCGCCGTGAAGCCGATCGAGGTGATCGAAGGGCCGTTGATGGACGGCATGAATGTCGTCGGCGACCTGTTCGGCGCGGGCAAGATGTTCCTGCCGCAGGTGGTGAAGTCTGCGCGCGTCATGAAGAAGGCGGTGGCGCACTTACTGCCCTTCATCGAGGCGTCGAAGGAGCCGGGCGCCAAGGGCAAGGGCCGGATCATCATGGCGACGGTCAAGGGCGACGTTCATGATATCGGCAAGAACATCGTCGGCGTCGTGCTTCAGTGCAACGGCTTTGAAGTGATCGACATGGGCGTGATGGTGCCGTGGCAGGACATCATCAAGGCCGCGAACGAGAATGACGCCGACATGATCGGGCTTTCCGGCCTCATCACCCCTTCGCTGGACGAGATGGTGACGGTGGCGCAGGAAATGCAGCGCGCCAACATGACCATGCCGCTGCTGATCGGCGGCGCGACGACTTCGCGCGTGCATACCGCGCTGCGGATCGACCCGGCTTTTACGGGGCCGGTCGTCCATGTGCTGGATGCCAGCCGCGCGGTCGGCGTGGCGACGGCGCTTGTATCCGAAACGCAGAAGGCCGATTTCGTCCAGAAGACCAAGGACGATTATGAGCATGTCCGCAAGGCGCGCGAAGGCAAGGGGCAGAGCCAGCTGCTGTCGATCGAGGACGCCCGAGCCAACGCATTCGAGATGGATGAGGCGCTGAAGGCGCCCCGTCCGCTGCTGCCGGGTATCCACAGCTTCCCGGATTGGGATCTGAAAGACCTCATCAACTATATCGACTGGACGCCTTTCTTCCGCGCGTGGGAACTGGCGGGCAATTATCCGGCGATTCTTGAGGACAAGGTCGTAGGCGAAAGCGCCACCAGCCTGTTCACCGATGCACAGAAGATGCTGGACAAGATCGTCAGCGAGAAGTGGCTGACGGCGCGTGGGGTCGTGGGCCTATGGCCCTGCCGCCGCGAGGGCGATGACATCATCGTCCATGTCGAGGATGAAAAGCATGTCACGCTGCCGATGCTGCGCCAGCAGATCGCCAAGCGCGAAGGCCGGGCGAACATGTGCCTTGCCGACTTCATCAGCCCCAATGGTGACTGGATGGGCGGGTTCGCCGTATCGATCCATGGCATCGAGCCGCATCTGGCGCGCTTCAAGGCGGCGATCGATGACTATTCGGACATTCTGCTAAAGGCGCTGGCGGATCGGCTGGCTGAAGCCTTTGCCGAGCGGCTGCATCATTATGTGCGGACCGCGCTGTGGGGCTATGCGGAAGGCGAGCAATTGACGAACGAGGCGCTGATCCGCGAGCAATATCGCGGCATCCGGCCGGCTCCCGGCTATCCTGCCTGTCCCGAGCATAGCCTGAAGCCGCTGCTGTTCGACATGCTGGACGCGCATCATGCGACCGGGATCACTCTGACGGAAAGCTTTGCCATGCTGCCCACGGCGGCGGTCAGCGGCTTCTACTTCGGCCACGCGCAGGCGGAATATTTCGGCGTGGCGCGCGTCGGCCGGGACCAGCTGGAAGATTATGCGCAGCGGCGCGGGATTGACCTGGAAACCGCGGAGCGTTGGTTGCGGCCCAATCTGGATTGAGGAGCAGGGCCGGATGCGGCGGTTTTTCCAAACTTCCTTCCCTCGCTTTTTCCTGCTGGGGTTGGTCGCGGCCGTCACCGGCTGCGCGCATGACCAGAGCGTTCGGTACGATGGCGGCATTGCTCCGGGATCGGTCTATGTGGCGATGGGCAGTTCCTTCGCCGCAGGGCCGGGAATTGCGCCATCCGCGAACAGCAAACCGGCCATGTGCGCCCGCTCCGCAAACAACTATGCGCAGCAGCTTGCAAAACGGCGTGGGCTGGAGCTGGTCGATGTCAGTTGCAGCGGGGCGACGACCGGCGGCGTACTCAACGGTTGGGCAGGCATCCGCCCGCAGATCGAAGCGCTGACGGCGGAAACGCGGCTCGTCACCATCACCATTGGCGGCAATGACGTGGGCTATATCGGGGGTCTGATGGGGGCTTCCTGCCGTCAGGTGAATGCGGCGAGCGGGGTTCGCTGTCCGCCCACCCTGGCGCCCAAGGAAGAAAGATGGACGGCGCTGGACGCAGCGCTTCGCCGTATCGCGGCCGAAGTGCGGCAGCGCGCGCCCAAGGCCAGGCTGATATGGGTCGATTATCCTGTGGTGCTTCCGGGGAAAGGCCTTTGTGCCGCCACGCCGGTTTCTCCTCAAGAGGCGGAGATGGCGCGGGCCATGGCGAAACGGCTGGCGGCGCTGACGGCGCGCGTGGCGCGGGAGACCGGCTCATCCATTCTTGCGGCCTCGCGCCTTACCGTCGGTCATGACGTCTGTGCACGCGACCCGTGGATGGACGGTTATCCGGTGCAAGGCGGCAAGCCGGTCAGCGCACCCTATCATCCCACGCTGCCGGGCATGACGGCGATTGCCGCCGCGCTCGACAGGATGCTTGATCGCTAAGGCGGCGTTACCGCTTTTCGTGGTTCGCGGCCACGGCCTTTGCCACCGCCTGCATCAGTTGCCAGCGCGTCGGGATCGATTCGGTCGTGCTGCCGATCATTACCGCCACCGCATAGCTGGTCCCGTCTGGCGCCGTCATGATGCCGACATCATTGAAGCCGGTCGAGCGGGCGCCTAGTTCCTGCCCGGTCCCGGTCTTGTGCAGATAATGCCAGCCAGCGGGCACCCCGCCCTTGATACGCTGCGGCCCAGTTTTGGCTTCGCTCATGATGGACATCAGCAATTGGGCCGAAGCGGGGGAAAGCATGCTGCCTTCCTTGAGCTTGGCGAGCGCCTGCACGATCGAAGAGGGCGCGGCGCCATCAGGCGGGCTGGCGAGATAATTGTCGAGCGCCTTCGCTCGCGCCGCCATCGGCAGCTTGGCACGAGCCGCGTAGAAATTGCGGCCGATCGAATAATCCTGCCGCCACTCCAGACCCGCGGTCGTCGCCTGCAACAGTCGTTCGCCCGGCCCGAAGCGGATATCCTTGATGTAGCGCCGTGACAGATAGGATCGCACAGCCTCCGGCCCGCCAACCGCGCGCAGCAGGGTGTCGTTCGCCGTATTGTCGCTTTGCGTCATCGCGCGGCGCATCAGGTCGGAATAGGTCGTCGTCCATCCGCTGTTGCCCACCAGCGCAGCACTTGGCTGGTGGAACAGGGTCAGGTCTTTCCGCGTGATCGTCGCCGAATCAGACAGGCGAATCTTGCCGCGATCCACCGCGTCGAGGAACGTCATCGATACCCAGAGTTTCGACACGCTCTGCTGCGGGAAAAGCGAGTTGCCATTCCACGCGACCGTCCAGTCGCTGCCGATGCGGCGAACGGCGATGCCGACTTTTCCGCTGAAGCTCTGGCCCAGGTTACGAACGACGCTAACGAGCGCGGGGGGCGGTGTTTCACGCTGATCGACGTCCAGCGCCTGGAAAGGCTTTGGCGGATTGGCGACAGGCTTGATCGGAAAGGTCGATGTCGTCGGCTGCACCCGCGGCGTGGCGCGCGCATGAGGTTCCACAGGCGCGCTGACACAAGCCGAAAGCGCCGCCATCAACAAGACAAGACGGGCCGAACCGCCATAAGGACGCGTGTCGCGCCCGTCATTTCCATTCTTCATCTGCGTCCCCGCGCTCTCCCTACCTCTCTTGGTGGCGCGAGCCTTCCGACTGACAAGGTTCATGCGACGAATGATTCCACAATTGCGATGTAAGGAGTCTGAACGGAATGCTTCTTGCGCTCAGTTAAGGTTAAGCCGCGACCGGGGATGGAGACGAGATGAACATAGAGGTTTTGGACCGGCGAATGCTCCTGCTGGGCGGCGCGGCTGTGGCGGGCGCGCTGATGTTCGGCAGCACGGCTATGGCGGCTCCGTTTGCGTCGCGCAGGATCGCCGTGACGGTTCGGGGCACCGGCCGCGACGTGATATTGATAGCAGGGCTGGCGAGCGGGCCGGGGCTGTGGAGTGGCGTGATGGCGGCTTTGCCGGGCTATCGCTGGCACCTCGTCCATGTGCGCGGCTTTGCGGGATTGGCAGCCGATGCCAATGTGAGCGGTCCCCTGATTCAGCCGCTGGCGGATGAGATTGCGCGCTACATCAGTGCAGCAGGGCTGCGACGGCCAGCGGTCGTCGGGCATTCCATGGGCGGCACGCTGGCTATGATGCTGGGGCTGAAGGGCGTGGCGGGCCGATTGATGGTGGTCGATATGCTGCCCGACGGCGCGGCCATGGTGGGCGGCACGGCGCGGGGCATGGGCTATCTTGCCGATCAGCTGAGCCAATATTTTACCGGGACCAAGGCGGGACGGAGTTACCTTGCGCAGATATTGGCGCAAACTCCCGGTGCGAGGGGGAGTGACCCGGATGTCATTGCCAATGCCCTTCGCGACCTCGCCAATATCGACCTTGGGCCGCAGCTTGGCCGCATCAGCGTGCCCATGGACGTGGTCTACGCCACCGGGTCCGATGCCAGTCAGGCGGCGCAGATCGGTCGAAACTTTCGCGCGGCCTATGCTGCCAAGAAGGATTTGACGCTGACGCCGATCGGGCCGGGCGGCCATGTCATCATGGCGGATCAGCCCGCGCGGTTCAGCGCGGCGGTGAAGCAATTCCTGTCCAGTTGAGCCGCCCACCGTCAGGGCGCGAGCACCGTGTCCACGGCCTCAGGCAGCATGTCCGGATAGTCCAGTGTGTAGTGCAGGCCCCGGCTTTCCTTGCGGCGAAGCGCGGAGCGCACGACCAGTCGGGCGACTTCCAGCAGGTTGCGCAGTTCGATTAGGTCGGGCGTCACGCGGAAATGGCCGTAATATTCGTCCACTTCCTTGGCGAGCAGGTCGATGCGGTGCTGCGCGCGCTCCAGCCGCTTGGTGGTGCGGACGATGCCGACATAGTCCCACATGAAGCGGCGGATTTCCTTCCAGTTATGCTGGACGATGACCTCTTCGTCGCTATTGGTGACGCGGCTTTCGTCCCATGGCCGGATTGGCGGGGGTGCGGGCAGATCGTCCCAATGGGCGCGGATGTGCCGGGCCGCCGTCTCGCCGAACACGAAACATTCGAGCAGCGAGTTGGAGGCCAGACGGTTGGCGCCGTGGAGGCCGCTTTCGGTGACTTCGCCAGCGGCATAGAGGCCGGGCATGTCGGTGCGGCCGTCGAGATCGATGATCACGCCGCCGCAGGTATAATGTTGCGCCGGGACGACCGGGATCGGCTCCTTGGTGATGTCGATGTCGAGGTCCAGCAGCCGGGCGTAGATGGTCGGGAAGTGGTGCCTGACGAACTCCGGTTCCTTGTGACTGATGTCGAGATGGACATAATCGAGGCCGAGCCGCTTGATCTCATGGTCGATGGCGCGGGCGACGACATCGCGCGGGGCGAGTTCGGCGCGCGGGTCGAAGCGGGGCATGAAGCGCTCGCCGCCGCCTGGGACGCCGGGGGGGAGCTTCAGATGGCCGCCTTCGCCGCGCACCGCTTCGGTGATCAGGAAATTCTTGACCTCCAGATTATAGAGGCAGGTCGGGTGGAACTGGTTCATCTCCATGTTGGAGACGCGGCAGCCCGCGCGCCAGGCCATGGCGATGCCGTCGCCGGTCGCACCGCGCGGGGCGGTGGAGAAGAGGTAGGTACGACCCGCGCCGCCGGTGCAGAGGATCGTCGCTTTCCCTAGCAGCGCATCGACATGCTTGGTCCGCTTGTTGAAGGCGTAGACGCCCCAGACATGACCGTCACCCGAATAGCGCTCGCCATGGCGGGAGGTGATGAGGTCGATCGCGACCATATCCTCCAGCAGGGTGATGTTGGGATTGGCGCGGGCGGCCTTGAGCAGGGCGACCTGAACGGCGTGGCCGGTGGCGTCGTCGACGTGGACGATGCGGCGGTGGCTGTGCCCGCCCTCCCGCGTCAGGTGCCAGCGTTCGCCAAATTCCTCGCCGCCGTTGAAGGGTACGCCGAGTTTCGCCAGCCTCTCGATGGCGGCGGGGGCTTCGGATACGACCAGCTCCACCGTTTCGCGATTGTTGAGGCCAGCGCCCGCAACCATGGTGTCGTTGACATGGGCTTCGAAACTGTCGCCTGCGTCGAGGACGGCGGCGATGCCCCCTTGCGCCCAGTTGGTCGAGCCGCTGTCGAGCGCGGCTTTCGCGAGAACGATGACCTTGCGGTCTTGCGCCAGGTTGATGGCGGCGGTTAGGCCTGCCGCGCCGGAGCCGATGATGACGACGTCGTGGGTGGTGGTGGGCATGGACTTACTCGCTCCCCTCCCGCAGGCGGGAGGGGCTGGGGGTGGGCAAATGCGCAAGCGTGGTGACTATGTGGGACATCACGCCTTCCAGATTGGTCAGCACATCTGCATTGGTGAAGCGTAAAATGGAATAGCCTTGGGCGCGGCAATAGGCGTCGCGGCGCGCGTCATAATCGGTTCTGTTGTCGTGGGTGGAGCCGTCGAGTTCTATGATGAGCTTGGCTTCACGGCAGAGGAAATCGGCGAAGTAGGGGCCGATTGGGATTTGGCGGCTGAATTTGTGGCTGTTTAGCTGACGGTTGCGGAGATGTTGCCAGAGGAGGCGTTCTGGTGGGGAGGCTTGGTTGCGGAGGGACTTGGCGCGGGTGGTGTTTCGGTTTTTGAAAGGTCGCGCTGGCCCACCCCCCAGCCCCCTCCCGCCTGCGGGAGGGGGAGCAGGTTGCCCTTCCTCCTTCACGCCGCTGCCGTTAGGTTGAGGAAGACATCCTCCAGATCCGGGTCTCGCGTGACGACATCCACGATGGACAGGCCGCTTGCCTGGACGGCGCTTAGCACCTGCCCGGCGTTGGCGCGGTCTTTCATATAGGTGATGGTCAGCGTGCGCGGGTCGGATAGTTCGACCTTCTCGAAACAGGGAGCATCGGGCGCGGCGGTGATGTCGCGGTCGACCGTCACTTGCACGACCTTTTCCTGCGCCATCGCGATCAGTTCACGGGTCGGCTTGTCGGTGATCAGTCGGCCATGGTTGATGATGCCAATGCGATCGCACAGCTCTTCGGCTTCTTCGAGATAGTGCGTCGTGAGGACGATGGTCACGCCCTGCGCGTTGAGTTCGCGGACATAGGCCCAGAGCTGCTGGCGAAGCTGGACATCCACGCCTGCGGTCGGTTCGTCGAGCACGAGGATCGGCGGCGAATGGACCATCGCCTTTGCCACCAGCAGACGGCGCTTCATGCCGCCCGACAGAGTGCGGGCATAGGCGTTGGCCTTGTCCTCCAGATGGACAGCGCGCAGCAGTTCCATCGAGCGGCGGCGCTCCTTTGGCACGCCATAATAGCCCGCCTGATTCTCCAGCGTCTCGAATGGCGTGAAGAAGGGATCGAAGACGATCTCCTGCGGCACGATGCCGATGCTGTTCTTGGCATTGCGGGGGTTCTGGTCGATGTCGAAGCCCCAGATTTTCGCGGTGCCGCTGGTCTTGTTGACGAGGCCGGCGAGGATGTTGATCGTCGTCGACTTGCCCGCGCCATTGGGGCCGAGCAGGCCGTAAATCTGGCCGCGCGGAATGGTGAGGCTGATATTGTCGAGCGCGCGCTTTCCGCCCGCATAGACTTTGGTGAGGTTGGTGATCTCGATCGCGGGCATGGGGGCGGGGGCGGGGCTGTCGGTCATGGCGGCTTATGTGGAGTGGAACGGCTGAAAATGAAAGTCACCTGTTCCTGCCTGCGCGGGAACAGGTGACTTTCAAAACTCGTCAGCTACGTCCATCAGGCCCATGAGCTTCCTGGGCGCGATTTCCCGCCAGCTTTTTGCCAGCCGGTCTTCGATATGATCCCAGTCGGTGTCGCCTAGGTCGAGGCGGATGCCGACCCAGCCGTCGCCGAAATAGGCGGGGCGGAAATAGCGGGCGGGGTCGCTGTCGATCAGCATCGCCTGTTCTTCGGGCGCTGTGGTCTTGACGAGCAGGGCGGTGATGTCGTCGCGATGATGATCATGGCTGAAATAAGCGAATTTTTTGCCCTTTTCGATGCCGAAGCAGGGCATGCCGTGGGACGTTACCTCATCCGCCTGGGGAAGGGCGAGGGCGCATTCGCGGACCTTGGCGAGTAGCCATTCGGGCTGGCGCTCGCGGGTGACGAAGTCGGCGAGGGTGCGGGAATAAAGCTGATGCTCGGCGATCAGGATACGAGCAGCTAGGCTGTCGGCGGTGTCGCCGGGGAGGATGGCGACTTCCGTCTGCGCCAGCACCGGGCCGTCGTCCAGCTCGCTGGTCACGACATGGACCGAGCAGCCCGCATGGCTGTCGCACGCGTCGAGCGCCTTCTGGTGGGTGTCGAGGCCCTTATATTTGGGGAGGAGGCTGGGGTGGATGTTCAGCATCCGGCCTTCCCAGCCAGCGACGAACTCAGGTGAGAGCAGGCGCATGTACCCGGCGAGCGCGACATATTCCGCGCCAGCCTTGCGCAGCTGCGCGTCGATGATCTGGTCAAACTCGGCGCGTTTCATGCCCTTGTGGCTTTGGGCGAAGGTGGGGATGCCTTCTGCCTGCGCGAGGGTCAGGCCAGCGGCTTGCGGATCGTTGGCGGCGACCAGGACGATCTCATAGGGGCAGGAGGGGTGCTTGGCGGCGTAAAGCAGCGCTGCCATGTTGGACCCTCGCCCGGAAATGAGAACGCCGACTTTTGCCTTTTGCATCTATTCCCCGTTCAGCTGTTCAACGAGTCACTTGCCTCGTTCGAATGTCGAAGCCCTGCTCTTTCTTGAAGAAAAGTGAAGCCCTTCGACAAGCTCAGGACGAACGGCTTTCTTATCTCGACACTTTGATTTAGCCCAGATGCGTGGCGGTCCAGTCGGCCTTGGCGCTCCAGGTCTCCTGGCTTCCCTTGACGGTGCAGCCTTTTTCGCCAGCTTCGACCACGCCGACGCGGACGACGGTTTCGCCTGCGGCTTCGAGTTCTGCGGTCACGGCGTCCGCTGCGTCAGCGTCCACCGCGAGCACCATGCCGACGCCGCAGTTGAAGGTGCGGGCCATTTCTTCCGGCTCGATATGGCCCTGCGCTTGCAGGAATGCCATCAGGCGCGGCTGTTCCCAGGCGTCGGCGTCGACCACGGCATGACAGCCTTCGGGCAGGACGCGGGGGATGTTTTCGAGGAGGCCGCCGCCGGTGATGTGGGCGAGCGCGTTGATCTTGCCGTCGCGCACCAAGGGCAGAAGCGGCTTCACATAGATGCGCGTCGGCGCCATCAGCGCGTCGATCAGCAGCACTTCATTGTCGAAGATCGCCGGACGGTCGAGCTTCCAGCCCTTGTCGGCGGCGAGGCGGCGGACGAGCGAGAAGCCGTTGGAGTGGACGCCCGAGGAGGTGAGGCCCAAGAGGACGTCGCCTGCCTTCACCTTGTTGCCGGTCAGCGCCTTGCTGCGCTCTACCGCGCCGACGCAGAATCCGGCGAGGTCATAGTCGCCCGCCGCGTACATGCCCGGCATTTCGGCGGTTTCGCCACCGATGAGGGCGCAACCGGCTTGCTTGCAGCCTTCGGCGATGCCAGCGATCACGCGTTCGGCGACGCCGCTTTCCAGCTTGCCGGTGGCATAATAGTCGAGGAAGAAAAGCGGCTCGGCGCCCTGCACGATGAGGTCGTTGGCGCACATGGCGACAAGGTCGATGCCGACACCGTCATGGCGGTCATGGTCGATCGCGAGTTTCAGCTTTGTGCCGACGCCGTCATTGGCCGCGACGAGCAGCGGGTCGTCATAGCCAGCGGCCTTCAGATCGAAGAAACCGCCAAAGCCGCCGAGTTCAGCATCAGCGCCGGGGCGGCGGGTTGCCTTGGCCAAGGGGGCGATGGCGCGGACCAGTGCATTGCCCGCTGCGATATCGACGCCAGCCTTGGCGTAGCTGTAGGATTCGGTGTCGCTCATGCCCGCGCCCACTATAGCAATGATGCGGAAAACGGAACGGCAAATGGGTTGCCGCTTGGCAGATGGGGGAAATCTCGCCAAAAGGGCGCGCGTGAGCCTGTCCACTGCCTTCCAAAGCCAGATTTTCCGGCCTTCATCGCTGATCCGCCGCTTGTCGCGGCCCGTCCAGATTCTGGGCGCGATCATGCTGGGCCTCGCTGCTGCCGCCCTGTTCGCGCAGATGGAGGGCGAACGCGGCGTGCCGCCGATCGCGAGCGGGGGCGATTATCAGGTCAGCGGCATCAAGGTCGATGTGCTGGGGAAGGATGCCAATAGCGCGCGCCTAGCGGGCTGGCGGCTGGCGCAGCGGCAGGGTTGGCGGATGCTGTGGACGCGTACCCATGGCGCGGCCGGGGTGCCGACCCTTTCCGATTCGCAGCTTGAGGCGATGATCTCCGGCGTGGAGATCGAATATGAGCAGGTCGGGCCGACCCGCTACATCGCGACGCTGGGCATATTGTTCGACCGCGCGCGGACGGGGCAGGTGCTGGGCGTATCCGGCCATGTCATGCGCTCGCCGCCGCTGCTGGTCATTCCGGTGATGTGGGATGGCGGCTCGGCCGTGTCCTATGAGCGGATCAATGAGTGGCAGAAGGCCTGGGCGCGGTTCCGGACCGGGGACAGCGCGATCGATTATGTGCGGGTGAGCGGATCGATCGCTGACCCGATCCTGCTGAATGCTGGTCAGGTGGGGCGGCGCGGGCGGCTGTGGTGGCGCGTGTTGCTGGATCAATATGGCGCGGCCGATGTGGTGGTGCCGATCGCGCGGCTTCAGCGGGAATATCCGGGTGGCCCGGTAACGGGCACCTTTACGGCGCGCTATGGGCCGGACGATACGTTGATCGGCAGCTTTTCCCTGCGCGCGTCGGCCGAAAGCGCGATCCCGCAGATGATGGATGAAGCGGCGCGGCGAATCGATCAGCTGTATACCGCTGCGCTCAATGACGGCCGTTTGCGGCCCGACCCCTCGTTGATCATCGAGGAGCCGGTTGATCCGGACGCGCTCGCGATCGAGAATGGGGCCGAACAGTCATTGGAGACGACCGAAACGCTGGTGCCGTCGGCGACGACCAGCAGCGTTTCGATCCAGTTCGACACGCCCGATGTAGGATCGGTGGCGCAGGGCGAGGCGGCGGTGCGGTCTATCGTGGGTGTCAGGTCGGCGGCTACCAGCAGCTTGGCGCTAGGTGGAACTTCGGTGATGCAGGTCAGCTTCGACGGCAGTGTTGATGCGCTGCGTGCCGGGCTTCAGGCGCGGGGCTTCACCGTATCGGGTTCGGGCAATGCGTTGCGCATTCGCCGTGGCGGCGCGGCCCCTGCGGGAGCGGGTACATCGGCGCCGCAATGAGCCAGATCAGCCTGCCGTTCGAATGGCCAGGGCAGGGGACGGACGATGATTTCCTGGTCAGCGACGCCAATCATGTCGCCGTCCGCCATCTGGAAAATTGGCGCGAATGGCCTTTGGCGATCAGCGTGTTGAGTGGCCCGGCCCGGTCGGGGCGATCGATGCTGGGCCGCCGTTTCGCCGCGATGAGCGGCGGCACGGTGATCGACGATGCGCAGGGGCAGGACGACCGGCTGCTGTTCAACGCCTGGAATGATGCGCAGACGAGCGCCAAGCCGCTATTGCTGATCGGGGACAGCGCGCCGACGTTGTGGGACGTGGCTCTGCCGGACCTCCGGTCGCGCCTTGCCGCCGCGCCGCATGTCGCGATCGAACAGCCGGACGAGCCGCTGGCCCGGGCGCTTGTCGAACGGGCGCTTGGCCGCGCCGGTTCGCGTTATGCGCAGGATTTACCGGAGTGGCTGCTGCGCCGGATCGAGCGCAGCTATGCCGCGATTGCCGAGGCTGTTCGCCTGCTTAACGAGGCGGCATTGTCATCGGGACGTAAGATTTCTGTCGCTATGGCCAAAGAGAGCCTGCAAGCGGCGGGTTTCTTGCCTATAGTGGCGGACGATCCGCACCCCTCATCATAGTGAGAGAGACGTGGCCGAAGCTGATCCGTCCGCCAGCCTGACACTGCCTACCGACCGCTATTTCAACCGGGAGCTGTCCTGGCTGGCGTTCAACCAGCGCGTGCTGGAAGAGGCGATGAACCGCGCGCATCCGCTGCTGGAGCGGCTGCGTTTCCTGTCGATTTCCGGCGCGAACCTGGATGAGTTCTTCAGCGTGCGCGTGGCGGGCCTCAAAGGCCAGCAGTTGCAGGATGTCGACATGCGGTCGGCCGATGGGCTGACCCCGGCGCAGCAACTTGCTGCGATCACCGACGAAACCGCGCGGCTGATGACGGCGCAGCAGAAGGTCTGGGGCGCGCTGCATGGAGAACTGGCGCGGGTCGGGATCGAGGTCATGGGGCCTGCGAGCGAGATCGATGCGGGCAGCGAGACATGGCTGCGCGAGCATTTCCTGAGCCAGGTTTTTCCGATCCTGACGCCGCAGGCGCTGGACCCGGCGCATCCTTTCCCCTTCATTCCCAATCAGGGGTTGTCGATCGTTTTCGATCTGGAAAGGCTGTCGGACAAGCAGCCGATCCGCGAGCTGGTGATGATCCCGTCCTCGCTCGCCCGCTTTGTCCGCATGCCGGGTACGCCTGCGCGCTACATGGCTTTGGAAGCGGTGATCCGCCGCTTTTCGGGCGATCTCTTCCCCGGCTATCGAGTGCGCAACAGCGGCGTGTTCCGCATCATCCGCGACAGCGATATCGAGATTGAGGAAGAGGCGGAGGATCTGGTCCGCTATTTCCGCAGCGCCATCAAGCGCCGCCGCAGGGGCCGCGTGATCCGCATGGAGATTGAGGAGCGCATTCCCGAGCCAGTCGAGGAAATGTTGCAGGACATGCTTCAGGGGCATGAGGCGATCATTGCCGAGGTCGAGGGCTTTGTCGGCATTGGCGACTTGAGCGGCATTGTCGAGGAAGACCGGCCGGACCTGAAGTTCGAACCCTATGCGCCGCGCTTCCCCGAGCGCATTCGCGAATATGGCGGGGATTGCTTTGCGGCGATCCGGGCGAAAGATATTGTCGTCCATCACCCCTACGAAGCGTTCGACGTCGTCGTTTCGTTCCTGAAACAAGCGGCGTCCGACCCGGACTGCGTCGCGATCAAGCAGACGCTGTATCGCGCGGGCAAGCAGTCGGCGATCATCCGCGCGCTGATCGACGCGGCGGAGGCGGGCAAGTCGGTGACGGCCGTTGTCGAGCTGAAGGCGCGGTTCGACGAGGAACAGAACCTGATGTGGGCCGATGCGCTGGAACGCGCTGGCGTGCAGGTGGTCTATGGCTTCATCGACTGGAAGACGCACGCCAAGGTGTCGATGGTGGTCCGGCGCGAAGGGGAGGCGTTCCGCACCTACTGCCATTTCGGCACGGGCAATTATCACCCCGTCACCGCGCGCATCTACACCGATTTGAGCTTCTTCACCGCCGATCCCGCTTATGGCCGCGATGCCGCAGCGCTGTTCAACTATATCACCGGCTATGTCGAACCGCAGAGCCTTGAAAAGCTGGTGATGAGCCCTCGCGACCTGCGCGATCGGCTCTGTCAGCTTATCGATGCGGAGATCGAGCATGTCCGCGCTGGCCGCCCCGGCGATATCTGGGCCAAGATGAATTCGCTGGTCGATCCGGCGATCATCGAGAAGCTGTATGCCGCCAGCAATGCGGGAGTGCAGATCGACCTGATCGTGCGCGGCATCTGCTGTCTGCGGCCGGGCGTGCCGGGGATGTCGGAAAATATCCGGGTGAAGTCGGTCGTCGGCCGCTTTCTGGAACATAGCCGCATCACCGCTTTCGGTAATGGCAAGGCGCTGCCCAATAATGGCGCGAAGGTGTTCATCAGCTCGGCTGACTGGATGCCGAGGAACTTTGACCGCCGTGTCGAATTTCTGGCTCCTGTGGAGAACCCGACCGTTCACGACCAGATTCTGGACCAGGTGATGGTCGCCAACCTGATCGACACCGAACAGAGTTGGGAGCTGGACAGCGACGGCCATTATGCCCGCGTCGATTCGACGGATCGCCCGTTCAACCTGCACCGCTATTTCATGACCAACCCGTCTTTGTCAGGCCGGGGTGCGTCGCTGGATAGTGGGGCGGTGCCGACATTGCGCCTGCGCGGACGGGCCTGAACGGTCATGAATTCGATGCTGAGCCAGGTGCGCGCCATCGCTGAAACGATGGTGACCTCACCTGCCCATGCCAAGGCGCGCACGGCCATCATCGACATCGGGTCCAACAGCGTGCGCTTAGTCGTCTATGACGGGCCACGGCGCATCCCCTTCATCCTGTTCAATGAAAAGGTAATGGCGGGGCTGGGCGCGTCGCTTGGGCGGACGGGACGGATCGAGCCGGAAGCCATGGAGCGCGGATTGCGGGCGGTAGGGCGCTTTGCCCATCTGTGCCGCGAGATGGAGGTGCGGGACGTGCGCTGCGTCGCCACCGCCGCCGTGCGTGATGCCGCCAATGGCGAAGAGTTCATCCTGCGCGCCAAGGACATGGGCCTCGAAGTCGAGTTGCTGTCCGGGAGGCAGGAGGCGGTTGCGGCGGCCTATGGCGTTCTGTCGGGCATCCCCGGCGCGGACGGCATTGTTGGCGATCTGGGCGGCGGCAGTCTGGAACTGGCGCGGGTACGCGACGGCGCGGTGCATGAGACGATATCGCTGCCGCTGGGCGTGCTGCGCCTGCCGCAGATCCGGGCGAAGGGGCCGGCCGTTCTGGAACGGCAGGTGAAGAAGATGCTGGCGAAGGCGGGCTGGAATGCCGGACCTGACCTGCCCTTCTATCTGGTGGGCGGGTCGTGGCGCGCTCTGGCCCGGTTCGACATGCAGCTGACCAACTTTCCGCTGCCGGTGGTGCATCAATATGCGATGCCCGCCGCCCGCGCGGAGCAACTGACGCGGATCGTGTCGCATGTGGGCCGGGCGCGGTTGAAGGATATTCCGTCGATCACGGGGTCGCGCGTGCCGACTTTGCCCGATGCGGCGGCGCTGCTGTCGGTCGTCGTCCGGCAGTTGAAGTCGAGTGAACTGGTCGTGTCGGCCTATGGCCTGCGCGAAGGGCTGCTGTTCGAGGATTTGCCCGCCGACATCCGCACGCATGATCCGTTGCTGGTCGCGGCGGAGGCGGAGGGCGAGGCGCAGGGGCGCTTCGCGGGCCATGGCGACATGATCGACCGCTGGATCGGGCCGCTGTTCCGCGACGATGAGCCGTCCTGGCGGCGCATCCGTCGGGCCGCTTGCCTGCTCGCCGATGTCGGCTGGCGCGCCAATCCGGATTTCCGGGCGGAACGTGGGGTGGAGATTGCCCTGCACAGCAATTGGGTGGGCATTACCGCGCCCGAGCGGGCGATGCTGGCGCAGGCGCTGCACAGCAATTTTGGTGGAGCTGCTGCCCCTGTCCCAGGCATTGGGGAACTGGCTTCTGCCGCAGCGCTCAAGCGGGCGACCTTGTGGGGGCTGGCGATCCGTCTTGGCCAACGGCTGTCGGGCGGGGTCGAGGGGCCTTTGCTGGCGTCGAAACTGGAGATGGTGGGCGACACGCTGGAATTGCGGTTGAAAGGCGTGGACATGGACCTGTTCGGCGAGGCGGTCGAGCGGCGGCAGCGGCATCTGGCGCAGGCCATGGGGGTCAAGTACCGGATGGCCTGGTGAGTGGGTGTGTGAAGGGGGGACTCTCTCCCTCTCCCCTTTAGGGGGAGAGGGCTGGGGAGAGGGGAGCAACGCCAAGGTCTAACAGGCCCCTCTCCCGCCTTCGCTACGCTCGGCACCCTCTCCCCTGAAGGGGAGAGGGGAAATTGCCCAACTTGCCCCCGCATCTATAAGGCCCTATTGCGCGCGCCCATGAACAGCAAGCACGCCCCCGACCCCGCTCTCCTCGCCAAGGCCGAAACGCTCGTGGAGGCGCTGCCCTATATGCAGCGATATGCGGGGCAGACGTTCGTCGTGAAATATGGCGGCCATGCGATGGGCGATCCGGAAGCCGCGCGCGACTTTGCCGAGGATGTCGTCCTGATGAAGGCGGTCGGCATCAATGTCGTCGTCGTGCATGGCGGCGGGCCGCAGATCGGCGCGATGCTCAAGAAGCTGGGCGTCGAATCGCACTTCGTGAACGGCCTGCGCGTCACCGACAGGGAAACGGCGCAGATTGCCGAAATGGTGCTGGCGGGCTCCATCAACAAGGAAATCGTCGGCTGGATTTCCGGCGCGGGCGGGAAGGCTGTGGGCATTTCCGGCAAGGATGGCGGGCTCGTCCTGTGCGAGAAGGTCGGCGATACGCGGGCGCCCGATCCCAATTCGGGGATTGAGCGCAATGTCGACCTCGGCTTTGTCGGCGATCCGGTGAAGGTCGATCGGTCGATCCTCGACACGCTGACGCAGAGCGGCATCATCCCGGTCATCGCGCCGGTGGGCATTGGTGCTGACGGACACACTTATAATGTGAATGCCGACACCATGGCGGGCGCGATCGCGGCGGAGCTTCAAGCTTCGCGCTTCTTCCTGCTGACCGATGTCGCGGGCGTGCTGGACAAGCAGGGGCAGTTGCTGACTGACCTCGACCCGGCGGCGATCAAGGTGCTGCAAGAGGATGGCACGATCAGCGGCGGCATGATTCCGAAGCTGGAAACCTGCGTGAAGGCGGTCGAGGGCGGCGTGGACGCTGCCGTCATTCTAGACGGACGGGTGCCGCATGCGATGCTACTGGAGATTTTCACGAAGCGCGGTGCGGGTACTTTAGTGCGGCGGTGAGGGATTCTCGCACCGTCATCCCAGCGAAAGCTGGGATCTCGGGCGGCGTCGCGCTTCCTCTCCTGAGATCCCAGCGTTCGCTGGGATGACGCCAAGTAGGCAGAAGAACAAGGGAACCCTTGTCGCGGCCTCCCCCGCTCGGCTAGAGCAGCGGCAGTCAATTTGGAGACCGCATGGCCTACGCGCTCTATCAGATCATTGTCATCCTGCTCGATGTGCTGTGGTGGATCATTATCATCCAGGCGATCATGAGCTGGTTGATCGCCTTCAATGTCATCAACACGTCCAGTGACATCGTGCGCACGATCATCGTTGCGCTCGACCGGATGACGGCGCCGATCTACAATCCGATCCGACGGGTGATGCCTGACCTTGGCGCGCTCGACCTGTCGCCCATGGTCGTGCTGCTCGCCATCCTGATCATCCGTCAGGCGATATTGCCGCCGCTCTTCGGGCAGGTGTGAGCGTCTGGCGACAGGACGGAAACGACCTGCTGCTCTCTGTCCGGTTGACGCCGGGCGCGGCGCGTGAAGATATTGGCGGGTGCTGGACGGACGAGAAGGGCGCGCAATGGCTTGGCGCGCGCGTCCGCGCCGTCGCGGAAAAGGGCAGGGCGAACACGGCGCTCATTGCGCTGCTCGCCAAGGGGCTAGACTGGCCACGTAGCGCGATTTCACTGGAATCGGGTGACAGCAACCGGCTAAAGCGGCTTCGTATCAAGGGCGGTGTCGACGCGCTGGCGCGCCTGTCCGCCATCATCAAGGAACGGGTTGAGGCAGCATGACCATCGGCAAGATCATCGACGGAAAAGCCTTCGCCGCCACGCTGCGCGCGAAAGTGGCGGAGGGCGTCGCCGCCTTTATCGAACGTACGGGGCGCAAGCCGGGCCTCGCCGTCGTGCTGGTGGGCGAGGACCCGGCCAGTTCCGTCTATGTCCGCAACAAGGGCAAGATGACGGTCGAGGCGGGCATGGAAAGCCTGGAGTTCAAGCTGCCCGCCAGCATCGGCGAGGATGCGTTGCTCGAACTGGTCGAGGAATTGAACGCCGATGACCGGGTGGACGGCATTCTCGTCCAGTTGCCGTTGCCCGGCCATATTGACGAGGCGGCGGTGATCGGCACGATCGACCCGGCCAAGGATGTGGACGGGTTCCATGTCGTCAATTCCGGACGGCTGGCGACGGGGCAGGAGGCGCTGGTGCCCTGTACGCCACTGGGCTGCATCATGCTGCTGAAGGATGAGTTGGGCGACCTGTCAGGCATGGAGGCGGTGGTCGTGGGCCGCTCCAACATCGTGGGCAAGCCGATGGCGCAATTGCTGCTGGCCGAGAATTGCACAGTCACGATCGCGCATAGCCACACGCGGGACCTGGCTTCGGTCGTGCATCGCGCCGACATCGTAGTGGCCGCCGTGGGCCGCGCCGAGATGGTGAAGGGCGAATGGATCAAGCCGGGCGCCACCGTCATCGACGTGGGCATCAACCGCGTGACGGATACCGAGGATGGCAAGAGCCGAATCGTCGGCGACGTCGCCACGGCGGAAGCGCTGGCCCATGTGCGGGCGATCACGCCTGTGCCCGGCGGCGTGGGGCCGATGACGATTGCGGTGCTGCTGCGCAATACGCTGGTGGCGGCTCATGCGCGCGCGGGGCTGGCAAAGCCGGAGGGGCTGTGAAAGCAAAGCGGGCCGTCCTGATCGCGGCTTGCCTTATCGGGCTGGTCGCGGCGCGGCCCCCGATGCGGCATCAGCCCGATCCCAGTTCCGTCTTTGCCGCCGAAATCGCCTTCAACCGTCTGGCGCGGGACAAGGGGCAATGGACCGCCTTTCGCGAGACTGCCGCCGAGGATGCGGTGATGTTCGTGCCGCAGCGGGTGCTGGCGAAGCAATGGTTGAAGGGCCGCGCCGATCCGCCAAAGCCGGTGAGCTGGACGCCGTCCACCATATATGTGTCGTGCGACGGCAATCTGGCGGCGAGCACAGGCAATTGGCAGCGGCCGGATGGAACGGTCGGCTATTTCACGACGATCTGGCGGCGGGACAAGCGGGGCGCGTGGGAATGGGTGCTGGATCATGGCGATACGCTTGCCGCGCCGCGTCCGGCGCCGGAGTTTCTGATGGGGAAGGTCGCCACCTGCAAGCGGGGCAAAACGCCTGAGATGGTGGGCGCCAAGGCGAAAGCAACGGTGCCACCTGCCGATGAAAGCCTTTTGTGGAATGCGGAGGTTGCGCCCGATGGCGGGCGTCATGTCACTGTGCGCGTCTGGAACGGGACGAGCTATGACATGGTGATAGACGACAGGGTGGCGGCGCCGGGGGCATGATCGAGCTGTTCATCTCCGCCTTCGTCACGCTGTTCGTGGTCATCGATCCGCCCGGCTGCGCGCCCATCTATGCCAGCCTGACGACCGGGGCGAGCCATGCGCAGCGGCGGGCGATGGCGATCCGCGCCGTTGGCATCGCGGCGGTGATCCTGTTTATCTTTGCGCTGTGGGGGAAGCAGCTGCTGGGGGTGTTGGGCATCGCGCTCGACAGTTTCCGGATCGCGGGCGGGATCATGCTGTTCATCATCGCCATGGACATGGTGTTCGAAAAGCGCACCCAAAGGCGCGAGGACCGCGCGCACAAGATCGCCGAGACGCCTGAGGTCGAGGATGTGTCGGTTTTCCCGATGGCGATGCCGATGATCGCGGGACCGGGATCGATCGCCACTGTGATGCTGCTGATGTCGCGGGCTGATGGCATATCCGAGCGGCTGGTCGTCATGGGCGCGGTGCTGGTTACGCTGGTGCTGATGCTGGGGGCGTTGCTGGCGGCGGGGCCGATCATGGCGCGGCTGGGCAGCAAGATCGAGGCGGTGATTACCCGCTTGCTGGGGGTGCTGCTGGCGGCGCTGGCTGCGCAATTCGTGATCGATGGGCTGAAGGCGAGTTTTTAGAGCGTGATAGTCGTACGCGGAAGCATCCGCATTTAGGCTCCTTTTCGTCGCCCCGGGCTCGACCCAGGGTCCCGTGCCTCGGCAGCGTCAGACAAGAAGCGGGACCCCGGATCAAGTCCGGGGTGACGATCACTCACATATGATCATGCTTTAGGATCGTCCCGACAAGACGCCCGAATGCCCGCTAAAAAAGAAGCCGGGAGCGCTTGTGGCGCGTCCCGGCTCCGTTCGAAGTGGCGGCAGGCTTAAGCCCGGACGTCGCTTTCCGTGACCGGCGCGATCTTGATTTCGACGCGGCGGTTGCTGGCCTTGCCCTCGACCGTGGCGTTGGAGGCGATGGGCTGGGTTTCGCCGAAGCCGCGCGTTGCGATGCGAGCCGACTGGACGCCGTGGGTGGTCAGATAGTCGGCGACCGACTGGGCGCGGCGTTCTGACAGGGTCTGGTTATAGGCGTCCGCACCGTCGCTGTCGGTGTGGCCGTAAATGTCGATATAGGTTTTGGGATATTGCGCGAGCACGGACGACACTTCGTCCAGCGTCGGGCGGAATTGCGGCTGAACGGCTGCGCTGTCGGTGGTGAAGGTGATGCCCGACGGCATGCGCAGCACCAGATTGTCGCCATCGCGGATCACGTCCACGCCGCTGCCAGCGGTTTCCTCGCGCAGCTTGCGTTCCTGCGCATCCATATAGGCGCCGATTCCGGCACCCGCGACCGCGCCGATGCCCGCGCCCAGGATCTTTTCCGTGCGGTCCCGCTTGCCGCCGACGAGATCGCCGAGCAGATAACCGCCCAGCGCGCCACCGATGCCGCCGATCGCAGCCTTAGAAATCTGACGCTGCCCGGTGTTGGGGTCGGTCGTGCAGGCGGCGGTGGCGAGCATGGCGGCCAGACCTGCCGTGCCCATGATGCGATGAGAAATCCGCATAGATTCAGTTCCCTTTTTGTCTTGCACCCGAAAGCGCGGATGCAGGCCCCAATCGTCAAAGCCCGCCTTTTGTTCCACAGGCGAACTGAACCGCAGGTGAGGGGACGGTTGTGAAACTGTAAGGAACAGGGTTATAGGGCGTAGTTGACCACCATGGCCACGATCCCCCCGCACGCTCCGACGCCCTTTCCCTGGGCAGACCTCGTCATCATTCTGGCGCTGGTCGCTTTGAATGGCGTTTTTGCCATGTCGGAACTGGCGATCGTGTCGGCGCGCCGTCCCCGGTTGCAGGCGATGGAGAAGGCGGGGCGGCGGGGCGCGCACACGGCGCTGATGCTGGCGAGCGATCCCGGCAAGTTCCTTTCCACGGTCCAGATCGGCATCACCCTGATCGGCATCATCGCGGGCGCCTATTCCGGCGCGAGCCTTGGCGGACCCGTCGGCGAGCGGCTCCAGCAATTCGGATTGTCGCCCAACAGCGCCGAGAGTCTGGGTTTTGCGCTGGTCATCGGCCTTACCACCTATGCCTCGCTGATCATCGGGGAACTGGTGCCCAAGCAGTTCGCCCTGCGCTCGCCTGAACCCATTGCGGTCCTCATGGCGACGCCGATGCTCTGGCTCGCCAAGATTACCGCGCCGATCGTGTGGGTGCTGGACGGGTCGAGCGCGCTCATTTTCCGCCTGCTGCGCATGACGCGGGAGTCGGAACATCATGTGACGGCCGAGGAATTGCACCTGATCGTCGCGGAGGCGAGCCGGTCTGGCGTGATCGAGGAAAGCGAGCGCGCGATCATTTCGGGCGTCGTGCGGCTGGCCGACCGGCCGGTGCGCGAAGTCATGACGCCGCGCATGGATGTGGACTGGATCGACATCGGCGCGGATGATGAGACCATCCGGGCGAGGCTACTCGAAACGCCGCATACCCGTCTGCCAGTGGGGCGGGGAACGGTTGAGGATATTATCGGCGTCGTGCAGGCGCGCGACATCATGACCGCGTTGTTCAGGGGAGAGCGGCTGAACCTGGAGTCATTGATGCGCCGTGTGGAGGTCGTGCCCGATCAGGTCGATGCGATGGACGCGCTGGAAGTGCTGCGCCGTGCGGACGTGCCCATGGTGATGGTGCATGACGAATATGGCCATTTCGAAGGCATCGCGACGCCCGCCGACCTGCTGTCCGCCATCGCGGGGCATTTCGCGTCCGATCGCGACGTGCATGATGAGCCCGACCTCGTCGAACGGGAGGATGGCAGCTTGCTGGTGTCGGGCCAGATGCCGATGGACCTGCTCGCGGATCGGATCGGTATCGACCTGCCCGAGGACCGGGATTATGCCACGGTCGCGGGCCACGCGCTGTGGCTGCTCAAGCGCTTGCCTGAGGTCGGTGATTTCATCGACGATCAGGGGTGGCGATTTGAGATCGTCGATATGGATGGGCGCAAAATCGACAAGCTGCTGGTCGCGGAGCGTTAAAACGGCCTTCTGGCGACAGGAGATTCGGGTCGGCTTGTGACCAGGGCCGGTCATAAGGACGCTTGATTCCGATAGGCGAACGCACCCATTGGCTTGGGCGAGATAATTCGATATTTCGGATTTTATCGAATAGTCGAATCGGAAGGTCGCCATCCGTGGCAGGTGAAAATCAGCAGATGTCGTTACCGGACGCCGTCGAAGCACTGTCGGCATTGGCGCATAATCACAGGCTGGCCGTCTTCCGCCTGCTTGTTCGTGCAGGGGCCTCAGGTGTCCCGGCCGGAGAAATAGCGCGCGAAGTGGGCGCATTGCCAAGCACGCTCTCCACGCATCTCACCATCTTAGGGCACGCTGGCCTGATCCAGTCCCGACGCGAGGGGCGATCGGTTATTTACTCCGCCGATTATGAGGGGATGGGTGATCTTCTGAAGTTCCTCGTTTCCGACTGCTGCGCAGGACGTCCGGAAATCTGCGCGCCTTTGGTCGCCATGGTGGACACCGCAAATTGCTGTTCGCCTCAATGACAGTCATCCGCAACATTGCCGCTGAAGCCTTGGGCACGGCCATGCTGCTGGCCGTCGTCGTGGGGTCGGGGATCATGGGACAGCGGCTTGCCGCCGGTAACGATGCGATTGCATTGTTGGCGAACACGGTGGCGACCGGGGCGGGCCTCGTCGTCCTGATCCATATGTTCGCGCCGCTGTCAGGCGCACATTTCAATCCGGCGGTAACGCTTGTTTTCCTGCTGCGGGGTGAAGTCACCCCCCAAAAGGCTGTGCAATATGTGGTCGCACAGATTTGCGGCGCCGTTGTTGGCGTATGGACAGCGCACACGATGTTCGCCGAGCCGGTTTGGCAAATCTCGACCAAATTGCGTGACGGCTGGGGGCAGGGTTTTGCGGAAGCCGTCGCCACCTTCGGCCTGATCGGGACGATATTGACGACACAGCGGTCCCGACCCGAGTTCACGCCGACGGCGGTGGGGCTCTACATCACGGCCGCTTACTGGTTCACGGCGTCCACATCCTTCGCCAATCCCGCCGTGACCGTGGCTCGCGGCCTGACGAACAGCTTTGCGGGGATTGCGCCATCATCGATCCCCTTGTTCATCGGCGGCCAAAGTGCAGGCGCCATAGTCGCGCTGATGGTGTTTGGCTGGCTTTTACAGGAGGACCCGTATCGTGCCTGATACCTTTCCCATTAGGATATATCACAATCCCGATTGCGGCACGTCGCGTAACGCGCTCGCGATGATCCAGGCTGCGGGCTATCGTCCCGAGGTCATTGAATATCGCGACATCGGCTGGACCCGTTCCCTATTGGAGCGCCTGATCGCCGATATGCGCGCGTCGCCGCGTGATCTGTTGCGAGAAAAGGGCACGCCTGCCGCGGAACTCGGCTTGATGGGCGCGGATGCCACGGATGATCAAATCCTGGCGGCGATGGTTGAGCACCCCATTCTTGTGAACCGCCCTATTGTGGTCTCCCCCCTGGGCACAAAGCTGTGTCGTCCCTCAGAGGTCGTATTGACTCTATTGGACCGTCAGCCCGAGAGATTCACCAAGGAGGATGGTGAAGTCGTAAAGCCCTGAGACGACCCGAGTTTCAAAAGGGTGCATTTCCCAAAACGCAACGGGCGCGGCATTCACTGCCGCGCCCGTCAGGTTCAACAGGAGGGGCCGACCCCTCCGCTATTATTTGCCAGCAGCGGCAGGTCCGGTCGCCGGAGCCGCGTTGGCCGGGGCCTTGCCCTCGACGCTTTCGGCAGCGTTCGTCGCATTGGCGGCGGCTTCGCCGGGCGTTGCGCTCGCTTCTGCGGGTGCGGCATCGGCGGCGGGCAGGGGCAGGTTGGAGCCCTGCGTGTTGAGCCATGCGATCAGGTTGGCGCGGTCGGCCGGGTTGCCGAGGCCCGCGAAGGTCATCTTGGTGCCGGGCGCGAATTCACGCGGGCTGGTCAGCCAGTGATCCAGATTCTCGAAGGTCCAGTTGCCGCCCTTCTTTTTGAGCGCGTCGGAGAAGGCGAAGCCGCCCTTGCCCTGTCCGATGCCTTCGCCAACGGTAGCATAAAGGTTGGGGCCGATGCCGTTGGCGCCGCCCTGGTTGACGGTGTGGCAGGCTGCGCACTTGGCGAAGACCTTTTCACCGGCGGCGACATCCGCGCTGGCGAGAAGCGTGTTCAGGCCCGGACCGGCAGCTGCGCCGCCTTCGCCCTCGGCCTCCACGCCTTCGATCGCGTAGCCCATCTTTTCGGGCCGTTCGTCATGGAAATATTTGGAGCTGACGATGCCGCCACCCAGCGCAATGATCCCCGCAAACAACGCCCAGCCTGCAATGGTGTTGAAACGATCACTCATTTCGCTTGGATTCCCTTGAATTTCTGTTCTGGCGGCTTGGTTTCCGCGCCCCCTCTAGCGCGCTGCCATAATGACGCAAGAGCGAACGTGCAAGCATGGTTGGAAGCTGTAACGCCTTCGCCGGTGTCAGTCGGGGATTCCGACACGCTTGCGCGCGCGTGGAGGAGTGCCTAAGCGCGCTTCATCCATGGAAAACTATCCTGCCCCCGCCCGCGCGCTGGTCGCGGAACTCGCCGAAAAGGCCGCAGCGGACCCGTCGCGCGCCATCGCCTATCAGGGCGCGCCGGGCGCCAATTCGCACCTTGCCGCGCTGGGATATGCGCCGGATTGGGTGCCGCTGCCCTGCTTCGCCTTTGAAGATGCGATCGACGCGGTGCGCAATGGCTTGGCGGCGCGGGCGATCATTCCGATCGAAAACAGCCTGCATGGCCGCGTTGCCGACATGCATTTCCTGCTGCCCGAATCGGGGCTGCACATCGTTGACGAATATTTCCTGCGCATCCGCCACTGCCTGATGGCCATCGACGACAGCCCGGTCAAAAGCGCGATCAGCCATCCGCAGGCATTGGGCCAATGCCGCCATTATCTGCGCGAGCGGGGTATCCAGCCGGTCACCTATGCCGACACGGCGGGCGCGGCGGCGCTGGTGGCGGAATCGCGTAAGCCGGGGGAGGGCGCGGTGGCGCCCTATCTGGCGGCCGAGCTTTATGGGCTGAAGATGGTGGCGGAGAATATCGAGGATAGCGACGACAATATGACGCGCTTCCTTATACTGTCGCGCGAGCCGACCATGCCGGAGCCCGATGATGGGCCGGTCATGACGACATTCCTGTTCGAGGTGAAGAATGTCCCCGCCGCGCTGTACAAGGCGATGGGCGGCTTCGCCACGAACGGCGTCAACATGACGAAGTTGGAAAGCTACCAGCGCGGTGCGAGTTTCGCCGCGACGGAGTTTTTCTGCGACATTGAGGGGATGCCGGGCGACCCTGCCGTCGATCGCGCGCTCGCCGAACTGGAATTCCACAGCAAATGGGTGCGCATGCTGGGCAGTTATCGTCAGGCGCGGCCCCGGACCTGATGGGGTGACGGGCCGGGCGCTGCTGCCTATAGTCGATCCCATGCTGGCCGCGATCCTTCTTTCCGCTCTTGCCATGAGCGCGATCGTGGCGGTGCGCTATTTGGTCACCAGCGGCGGCTTTGCGCTGGCGACGCGTGTCCGGCAGCCGGGACTCTATGCCGGGCTGGACCCGCAGATTCGGCGGGAGATTGCGTGGTCGCTGGCATCGGCGCTGATTTACGGCATTCCGGCGGGCGTGGTCGCCTGGGGATGGCAGGCGCAGGGCTGGACGCGTATCTATACCGACGTCGCGGCCTATCCGCTCTGGTATCTGCCTATATCCGTGCTGCTATACCTCGCGGCGCATGACAGTTGGTTTTACTGGACGCATCGCTGGATGCACCGGCCGCGCCTGTTCCGCGCCGCCCATGCCGTGCATCATGCGAGCCGCCCGCCAACGGCCTGGGCGGCGATGAGCTTTCATCCATGGGAAGCGTTGAGCGGCGCCATCGTCATTCCGGCGCTGGTGTTCCTGATCCCCATTCATGTTGCGGCGCTGGGCTGTGTGCTGGCGATCATGACGGTGATGGGCGTGTCGAACCATATGGGGTGGGAGATGTTTCCGCGCTGGATGGTGCAGGGACCGGCGGGCCGCTGGCTGATCACTGCCAGCCATCATCAACGGCATCATGAACAATATAATTGCAATTACGGGCTTTATTTTCGTGTCTGGGACCGGCTGTGCGGGACCGACCGGGGACTGGGCGATTTTAGGAAGATGCACGGATGAAGGAAAAATTGCTGCTCGCGGCCGGGGCCATGTTGATTCTGCCCGGCGCCGCGCCGGTGGGCCAGCCGCAGCCGATCAGCATCGAGGTTGAAGGCCTGCGATCGCACAAGGGAAATCTGCTGGTCTGCGTCGCGCGCTCGCCCGCCTATTTTCCCGATTGCAGCCATGATCCCGACAAGCGCCATCTGGTCGTCGCCGCCACATCGGCGGCGATCCCGCTGGGCGATCTGGCGCCCGGAACCTATGGCGTCGCGATCATCCATGATGAAAATGGCAATGGGAAGCTCGACACGTTCGCCGGTATCCCGCGCGAGGGCGTGGGCTTTTCCCGAAACCCGGCCATCCGGTTCGGCGCGCCCAGTTTCCGATCTGCGCAATTTACCGTGACCGGGTCGGCGATGCGTCAGGACATAAAGGTCAAATATTTCCTCTGATTGCATCCATCCGGAACTGTAATGGCAGCGAAACATTCTAAACGCTGACCATTTAGATGGAACAGGGGATTTATGAACCATCGACAGATATTGTTCGCGGGCCTTGCCTTTATTGCGCTGGGTGCCGCCGACACCGCTTTTGCCCAAACGAACGACAGCAACGTGCTGACCGTCGGGATCGGCGCCGCCGTCATTCCCAGCTATGAAGGGTCGGACGACTATCGGGTGATCCCCGTCCCGCAGCTGCGCGGCAAGGTGAGCGATTTTGCCTTCTGGACCCGCGGGCCGAGCCTGTATTTCGATGTCATTCCCAATCGGGGGCAGGATATCGACCTGCAATTGGGGCCAGTGGCGGGCGTCCGTTTCGATCGGTCGAGCCGCAAGAATATCAAGGATGCCGCAGTGCGCGCGCTTGGCGAACGCGATAAGGCGGTGGAGCTTGGCGGCTTTGTCGGCATCGGCAAGACCGGCGTTCTCACCAGCGCCTACGACAATCTGTCCGTCCGCGTTGCTGTGACGAAGGATGTCGCGGGCGCACATGAAAGCTTCATCGTGACGCCAGCGATCGAATATTTCACCCCGCTGTCCACGCGCAGTTTCGTGGGTCTGGGCGTGTCGGCCGATTATGTGGGCAAGAAATATGGCCGCTATTATTATGATGTCGATGCCGCCGGGGCGCTGGCGTCCGGTCTGCCGGAATATTCGCGCGCGGGCGATGGCTCGGGTTTCAAGAAGGTCGGCGTCAACCTGACCGGCGGCCTGTCATTGTCGGGCGATATTCGTAAAGGCTGGGCGCTGTTCGCGCTGGGCGGCTATTCGCGGATGCTGGGTGCCTATGCGGACTCACCCATCGTCAGCATCGCGGGTTCCAGGAATCAATGGATCGGCGCAGTCGGCGTCGGCTATACCTTCTGATCTTGTGCGGATAGGGTGACGCCCCACATAAGGCGCTGTATGGACGCGGCACCCAAGCGCAACAAGGCAGGAGAATACGGCAGTGGCGACCCTAGGAATGAGCGACACCGATAAAGCAGCGGTGGAGGCGTTCCGCCGTGACGTGGTGGACCCGTCGCGCACCAGCCTGGTCATTGTCGATTTCTGGGCGGAATGGTGTGGCCCGTGCAAGCAGCTGACGCCGGTCATCGAAAAGGTTTGCGCCGACTATGCGTCCAAAGGCGTGAAGCTGGTGAAGATCAACGTCGATGAGGATAAGTTCATCGCCGCCCAGTTTCGTGTCCAGTCGATCCCGACCGTCTATGCCGTGTTCCAGGGCCAGCCGGTCGCTGACCTGAGCCAGGCACGCACCGAGGGGCAGTTGAAGCAATATCTCGACCAGTTGCTGGCGCAGTTGCCGATCGAATCGGATGAGAAGACGCAGCTGGAGGAAATCGCCCCGCTGATTGAAATGGGCGAGGAAATGTTGGCGGGTGGGGAGCCAGACCGCGCGCTTTCGGTGTTCGAGCAGGTTGGCCAGATGGTGCCTGACAATGCGGATGTCGCTTCCGGGCATGCGCGCGCTTTGGTGGCGCTTGGGCGGCTGGACGAAGCGGAGGCCGTGCTCGCCGCTTTGCCCGCCGATGTCGCCAAAGATCAGGCGATCGACCGCGCCCGCGCCGCCCTTGCTTTGGCGCGGGACGCCAAGCCCGTTTCCGACCTGTCCGGGGTCGAGGCGAAGGTTGCCGCCAATCCCGATGATCATGATGCACGCTTCGAACTGGCGGGCGGCCTGATGGCGAATGGCGAGCGGGATCGTGCCGCCGAGGAACTGCTGGAGATCATCCGCCGCGACCGCGAATGGAATGAAGGCGCGGCAAAGGCGCAACTGCTCAAGCTGTTCGAGGCCACCGGCCTTGAAGACCCGTGGGTCGCGGGGCAGCGGCGGAAATTGTCGCAGATCCTCTTTTCCTGACGGCGCGGCCGGTGAACCGCGCCCGCGTCTCCATCTTTCCGTTGTCCGGGGCGCTGTTGCTGCCGGGCATGGACATGCCGCTGCACATATTCGAGCCGCGTTACCGGGCGCTGATCCATGATGCCATGGCGCGGGACCGGCGCATCGGCATGATCCAGCCGCGTGGGGAGGGGGCCAAGCCCGCCCTGTACGATGTCGGATGCTTGGGCCGGATCAGCGAATTCGAAGTGCTGGATGACGGCCGTTTCAACATCATATTGGAAGGGCTGGCGCGTTTTCGGGTGATCCGCGAACTCGACGTCACCACCGCCTTTCGCCAGATCGAGGCCGATGTCGAGCAAGCGCCGGAGGATGAGGTGCTTCACGCCGTCGAGCGCGCGGCGCTTGAACAGGAATCGCGGCGCTTTGCCGAAGCATTGGGCTATGTCGTGGACTGGACCGCCGTGTCGCGGCTCGACGACACGTCCCTGGTGAACGGCATAGCCCAGATCGCGCCATTCGATCCGGCCGCCAAGCAGACCTTGCTAGAGGCGGACAGCCTAAGCGAGCGGTGCGACCGGATCATTCAGCTGATGCAGATCGTTGGCCGGATGGAGCCTGATGGCGGGGCGACGATGCAATGATTTCGCCGGACCCTTATCTGTTGGCGAAGCTGGTCTGCCCTGTGACGCGGACGCCGTTGCGATGGGATGCTGAGAGCAGCGAGCTTGTTTCGGAGGCGGCGGGTTTGGCCTTTCCGGTGCGTGATGGCGTGCCGGTGCTGGTGGTGCGGGAAGCGAGGTCGCTAGGTTAGAAAATCCTCCCCATCGAAAGATGGGGAGGGGGACCATGCGAAGCATGGTGGAGGATTTGACTCTAAGACTCCAAAGCCGTCTCGATCAGATCCCGGCCTTCCTTACTGTTCCAGTCCATCGCGCCGATCACGCGCAACATCTCCTTGCCCTGCCGGTCGTACAGCACGGTGGTGGGCAGCATGCCGGTCGCATAGTGGAAGCCGAACTGGTTTTCCGGATCGATGAAGCTCTTAAGGTGCGGCAGCGCATGCTTGGCGAAGAAGGGTTTCACCACGCTTTCGCCCTGGCTGTCCTGAGATATGGTCAGCACGGCCAGACCCTTGGCCCCGTACGCCTTGGCGACGGCATCGAGCGTTGGCATTTCCGCGATGCAGGGCGCGCACCATGTCGCCCACAGGTTCACCAGCAACGGCTTGCCCGCGAAATCCTGCAAGGTGGCGTCCTTGCCATCCGGCCCGGCGAAGGCGAAATCGGGGGCGCGGGTGCCTGCCTTTGAACGGTCGAGCGTGAAGCTGAACGCGCCCTTGCCGCTTTGCGGGGCGGCCGTCCCCTCTCTGGGCGCCTCGCCGCTTGTCGGGGGGACTGGCGCGCTGCTATTGGCTTGATCTTGCCCCGCGCCCGGCGATTGCCTATCGCACGCGCCGAGGCCAGCCAGCAGGAGCAGTGTCATTACGCAGGGCAAAGTTGATCGGGACGGGGAAGGTCGCACGGGAGACGGCTCCAACAGCATGTGGGGCGGACGCTTCGCAGCTGGTCCGGCTTCGGTCATGCGCGAGATAAATGCCTCCATCCCGTTCGACAAGCGATTGTGGAAGCAGGACATCGCCGGGTCCAAGGCGCACGTGGCGATGCTGGCCAAACAGGGCATCGTCGAAGGCGAGGACGCGCAGGCGATTACCGAAGGGCTGAACCGCATCGCTGCCGAATATGAAGCGAATGGCGTGCCAGTTAATCTGGACCTTGAAGACATCCACATGGTGACCGAGTCCCGGCTGGCCGAACTGATCGGCCCGGCTGCGGGACGGCTGCATACCGCGCGGTCGCGCAATGATCAGGTGGCGACGGACTTCCGCCTGTGGGTGCGCGACGCCATTGATGAGGTGCAGGCGGGGCTTGAGGCGCTGCAACAGGCGCTGCTCGCTCGTGCGGAGGAGCATGTCGACGCGGTGATGCCGGGCTTCACGCACCTTCAGTCCGCGCAGCCGGTGACGCTGGGCCATCACCTGATGGCTTATTATGAGATGGTGCGCCGTGATCGCAGCCGCTTTGCCGATGCGCGCGACCGGCTGAACGAATGCCCGCTGGGCGCGGCGGCGCTGGCCGGGACGGGTTTCCCGATCGATCGGCATGCGACGGCGGCGGCGCTGGGCTTTGCCAAGCCGACCGACAATAGCCTCGACAGCGTCAGCGACCGCGACTTCGCGCTCGATTATCTGATGGCGGCGACACAATGCAGCCTTCATTTGTCGCGCCTCGCGGAAGAGTTCATTATCTGGGCGAGCCAGCCCTTCGGCTTCGTGAAGTTGCCCGACGCCTATTCGACCGGCAGCTCGATCATGCCGCAAAAGCGCAATCCCGACGCCGCCGAACTGGTGCGCGGCCATGCCGGGCGGATCATGGGCTGCATGACGGCGCTTTGCGTCACGATGAAGGGCCTGCCGCTCGCCTATTCCAAGGACATGCAGGACGACAAGCCGCCAGTGTTCGAGGCGCATGACCTGCTGGGCCTGTCCATCGCGGCGATGACCGGGATGATCGAGACGGTGTCGTTCCGCACCGATCGCATGCGCGGCCTTGCCGAAAGCGGCTTTGCCACCGCCACCGACCTGGCCGACTGGCTGGTCCGCGAAGCCAATGTGCCGTTCCGCGAGGCGCATCATATCACCGGCCGCGCCGTCGCGGCGGCGGAGAGCGCGGGCACGCCGCTCGCCGACCTGCCGATCGAGACGCTGAAAGCGATTGACGCCCGCATCGATGAGCGCATCTATGCGGTGCTGACGGTCGATGCGTCGGTCGCGAGCCGCAAAAGCCATGGCGGCACCGCGCCCGATCAGGTGCGCGCGCGGATCACCCAGGCGCGGAAGGAACAGGCATGAGGATCGCCATCAGCCGGAACGTCGCCTTCGCCCTGCTGGCGCTTGGGGTTGCCGCCTGTGGCGGACGTCAGCCGTTAAAGCCGGTCGCAGGGCAGAAAATGCCTGCGGTGCCGGTCGGCGCGGTGGCTGCCCCCACCGCGCAGCAGCTCATGACCCCATCCATGCAGTCGCGGCCCGAGCGGAGCGTCGACATCCTCTCGCAGTCGGAGGAGCGCAAGGATGATCCGTTCAACCTGCCGCCCGAAAACCAGCCCTGACAAGATTCGCTAGGACAAAAGAGCCTTGGACCATTTCGACTATGTGAACGGCGCCATGCATGTGGAGCAGGTGCCGATGGCGGACATCGCGCAGGCGGTCGGCACGCCGGTCTATATCTATTCGACCGCTACCCTGACGCGCCACGTCAATGTCTTTCGAGAGGCCCTGTCGCGGCTGGACGATCCGCTGATCGCCTTTGCGGTGAAGGCCAATCCCAATGGCGCGGTGCTGGCGACGCTGGCGAAGCTGGGGCTGGGCGCTGACGTGGTGTCGGGTGGCGAGCTGCTGCGCGCGATCGCGGCGGGCATTCCGGCCAACCGCATTGTCTTTTCAGGCGTCGGCAAGACCGCCGAAGAGATGAGGCTGGCGCTGGAGCATGGCATCTACCAGTTCAATCTGGAGAGCGAGCCGGAAGCCGAGATGCTGTCGGAAGTCGCGGTATCCATGGGCAGACAAGCGCCCGTTGCCTATCGGATCAACCCCGATGTGGACGCGGGGACGCACGCCAAGATTTCGACCGGCAAGTCGGAAAACAAGTTCGGCATTCCCTATGATCGGGCGCTGGAAAGCTATGGCGCCGCCCGCGACCTGCCCGGTCTGGATGTGCAGGGCGTCGCCGTCCATATCGGCAGCCAGCTGACCGATCTAGCCCCGCTTGAGGCGGCCTTCACGAAGGTCGGCGTCCTGATCGAAAAGCTGCGCGGCGCTGGGCATGCCATCCGCACCGCCGATCTGGGCGGCGGACTGGGCGTCCCCTACGACCCCTCGCTCCCGATCCCGCCGCTGCCTGCTGTCTATGGCGAGATGGTGACGCGGGTGACGCAGGGCTGGAATGTGCGCCTGATGTTCGAACCGGGCCGGGTCATCGTCGGCAATGCGGGTGCGCTGCTGTCGCGGGTGGTGCGCGTCAAGCAGGGTGCGCAGGCACCGTTCGTCATCGTCGATGCGGCGATGAACGACCTGATGCGGCCCAGCCTTTATGATGCCTGGCACGACATTCGCGCCGTTGATCCTTCGGGCGTGCGGGAGACCGCCAATGTGGTGGGTCCGGTGTGCGAGACGGGCGATACTTTTGCCATGCACCGCGACATGGATGTGGTGCAGGCGGGCGATCTGGTCGCCTTCATGACGGCGGGCGCTTATGGCGCGACCATGGCGGGCACCTATAACAGCCGCCCGCTGACGCCCGAAGTGCTGGTGTCCGGCGACAAATGGGCCGTGGTCCGCGCCCGTCCGCCGATCGAGGCGCTGATCGAGGCGGACAGCATTCCGGACTGGGTGCAGGGCTGATGCAAAGCCTGCCCGTCTTCCTGGTGTTGAAGGGCAGGGCCGTCATCCTGACGGGAAGCGGCGAGGCAGCGGACGCCAAGCGGCGGTTGCTGGAACGGGCGGGCGCGCGCGTCGTCGGGGAGGCTGAGGACGCGGCCATCGCGATCGTTGCCGATGGCGATGATGCGACGGTTGCGCGGCTCAAGGCACGGGGCGTGCTGGTGAACGCGACCGACCGGCCGGAGCTTTGCGATTTCACTCTGCCTGCCATTATCGATCGGGAGCCTGTCTTGATCGCCATCGGCACGGGCGGTGCGTCGGCAGGACTGGCGAAGGCCTTGCGCCAGCGGATCGAGGCAATATTGCCGGAAAAGCTGGGCGCGCTCGCTACCGCGTTGCACGCTGCCCGTGCCGTCATCCGCGCACGCTGGCCCGATGCCAGCGCCCGCCGCCGCGCGATTGATGCCGGGCTGTCGGCTGGCGGTCTGATCGATCCGCTGCGCGAGGATGCCGCTGACGAGGTGCCCCGCTGGCTTGCTCAGCAGGGCGATGCGGAACCCTCCCGTCTTGTCGCGTTGCGCCTGCTGTCGGGCGATCCCGATGACCTGACGCTCCGCGCGGCGCGCCTGCTCGGGGAGGCCGATCGCATCTATCATAGGCCCGATGTGCCAGCGGTGATCCTTGACCGTGCTCGCGCCGACGCTGTGCGCATCCCCGCCACCATGCCGCCGGATGCGCCGGGCGAGGGGCTCTCGCTCTGGCTGGAGATGCCGCAATGAGCCGGGTGTTCGTCAATGAAGGCGGCCATGCCCGCGAAATCTCGCTCGATGATTTTTGCGGGCAGGCCGACCATGCTCCGTTCAGCTGGATTCATGCCGATGGCTGGCGGGAGGATGCGCAAAGCATCGTCTCGCGCTGCGACCATATGCCGCAGGCGGCGCTGTCGGCGCTGTTGGCGCAGGAAACCCGGCCGCGTTGCACCGTGATGGCGCATGGTGCGCTCATCAACCTGCGCGGTCTGGGGGCGGACGCCGAGGCAAGCGGCGATCCGTTGGTGTCGATCCGCCTGTGGGCCGAACATGCGCGCGTAATCACCGTCAGCTACCGCCCGCTCGCGGCGATGGAGCCGGTGGTGAAGCAGATGCTGGCCGGAGAGATTCGCGATCCGGGCGACCTTATCGCCGCCTTTGCGCAGGAAATCACCGAGGCGCTTGATCCGGAAGTCGCGCAACTGGGCGACGATCTGGACGAGATCGAAAGCACGTTGAGCGACAATGGCGCGGCGGAGGTCCGGCGGCAGGTGTCCGAAATCCGGGCGTCGGCGATCAGTTATCGCCGCTTCATCTCACCGCAGCGGCAGGCGCTTGAAAGATTGTCGGCGGCGGATGCGCCCTGGCTTCACCCCGATGACCGGCTGCATTTGCAGGAAGCGGCGGATCGCTGCGCCCGCATGGCGGAGGAGTTGGAAGCGGTGCGCGAACGATCGGCGCTGGCGCATGAAGAGCTGACCGACCTGCGCGCGGAACAGATGAACCGGCAGGCGCTGATCATATCGGTCGTGGCGCTGGTTTTCCTGCCGCTCACCTTTCTGACCGGGCTGCTCGGCATGAACGTCAACGGCATTCCCTTTGCCCATGAAGCCTGGGCCTTTTGGGGCGTGGTAGGGGTCTGCGTCGCGATGGCGATCGGGATTGGCGGCTGGTTCACCGCGACTCGCTGGTTGAAGCGCTGAAACCCTGATCGTTTCAGGGGCGGGCAGCGTTCAGCCGGGCGATTTCATCATTCAACGCCTGGATCGATGAGACCAGCCGCGCCCTGTCGACCTGCATTTCCTCAAGCGCGTCGCGCGTCTCGCCCAGTTCCACGGCGCGTCGCGCAATGCGGGCGTCGAGTTCGGCATTGTGCCGGGTGAGGGCGTTCACCTCATCGGCGCGCTGGCACAAATGGCGGAGCCGCGCGTCCAGCACGTCGAAGTCGAAAGGCTTGGTCACATAATCGTCCGCGCCCGCTTCCAGTGCTTCCACGACGCTGGCGTTATCCTGCTTGCCCGCGATCATCACGAAACTTGCCTGACCGGCAAGTCCAGCGGCGCGGATTTTCTTCATGGTGGCTATGCCCGGCAGGATCGCCAGCCCCATGTCGATCAGGATGATGTCCACCGACCGGCTGAGAAGGCGGTTCAGCGCCACGAAGCCATTTTCGGCCAGCACCACGTCATAATGGATATGGGAAAGGCGACGCGCGATCACGGCGCGGGCCGTGTCGTCTTCCTCGATCAGCAAAAGCCTGCGGCGACGGAGCGGGCGAGCGCTCTTCGCCTTGTCGCTGTCGGTATTGAGCGTCCTCGCAGCGGATTTGAAAAACTGCATGGCGTGCGTCTCCTCACACGCCTTGATCTAGGATAAGTGCGCAAAGAAATGGTTAATGCGATCTTTCGTGTGAAGGTGCTTCCGCTTCGGGCGCATAGGCGCGCAGGAAGCAATCGACCGCAAAAGCCACATCGGCCTCCACTTGCTCGGGCGTGGGCGGCTGGCCATTGCCCCAGATCATCTGCTGGTGACTGCCCGACAAGGTGAGCACAATCAGCGTCCGCGCCGCAAGCTGGGCATCGGCGCGGCGCAATTGGCCCCGCTCCATCGCCCCCTCCAAAAAGCGGGCTAGCAGGTTGCGCGTATATAAGGGCGCAAGCTCCAGGAAAATCTCGCCCATTTTGGGAAAGCGGCTCGACTCCGCCGCTACCAGCCGATGCAGCGCGATCGCGTCTGGTGACGTTACCTTGCGCAGCAGATCATGACTGAAGCGCAGGAGCGTTTGATCAAGTGGACCACCCGTGTCCAGAAGCTGGGCGAGGCTGGCATGATAGGTTTCCGTCGCGTCGCGTAGGACGGCAGCGAACAATTCCTCCTTGCCGGGGAAATAGCTCCACAAGGTGCCCTTCGACCCACCCAGTTCGGCGGCGATGGATGACATGGTGGTCGCGGCATAGCCATTTTCCAGGAATGACCGGCGGGCGACCGCGACGATCGCATCACGGCGATCGCGCCTGTTTGCTTCGCGGCGGGATAGGGAGGCAAGGTCTGCAGGGGCGCTCATAAAGGCGTACCATATAGTACGATTATCTTGTTGACAAGGCCGTGCAGCAGGCGCAAAGGCAGTTTTCATACCACATGGTACAGTTTCTTATGTCCCTAAATCGTCTCAGTAATTCCGCGCATGCCGGGTTTCTGCCGGTCGCGATATTGGCGCTTTCCGCCTGCGCGGCCGTGCCCGATCTCGGCAAGGCGCCCGCGCCCCGGACAGCCTCCAGCATCGCGGCGTCGCAAACGCTGGGGCAGGGCGACGCGCTATGGCCAGCCGATGGATGGTGGAAAAGCTATGGCGACTCGCAACTCGACGCGTTGATGGAGGAGGGACTTGCCGCCTCCCCCGACATCGCTGCCGCTTCCGCGCGTTTCCGCCAAGCATCCGCCGCCGCGCAGCAGGCCGGAGCCCCGCTGCTCCCGTCCGTTGATCTTACCGGATCGGCGGCCGCGACGAAGCAGAGCTATAATATGGGCTTCCCCAAGGACTTTGTGCCCAAAGGCTGGTTGGGTACGGGAAAAGCCGCGCTCGACCTGAATTTCGACCTTGATCTGTGGGGCCGGAACCGGGCGGCGCTGGCTGCCGCCACATCGGAGGCGGAGGCTGCCAACATCGATGCGCAGCAGGCGCGTCTGATGCTGACGACGGGCATCGCCGATGCTTATGCCGACTTGGCCCGCCTGTTCGACCAACGAGCTATCCAGCAACGCGCGCTCGACATCCGATCCGCCAGCCAGAAACTGGTGACGGAGCGGCAGCGTAACGGGCTGGAAACGCGGGGTAGCGTGCGGCAAGCCGATGCGACAGTGTCCGCCGCCCGCGCCGTGCTGGCGGGCATTGACCAATCCATCGCCGTCCGGCGGCATCAGATCGCGGCGCTGATCGGCGCAGGCCCTGATCGCGGCCTTGCCATCACGCAGCCGCATCTGGGCAAGGTCACGGATTTGGGCCTGCCCGCCGATGTCACCACCAACCTGGTGGCACGCCGTCCCGATGTCGCCGCCGCGCTTGCCCGCACGGAAGCGGCCGCCAAGCGCATCAAGGTCGCCCGCGCCGACTTCTTCCCGGCCATTAGCCTCAGCGCCCTCGTCGGGGTGCAGTCACTCGGCTACAATACGTCCTTCCTTGATCCCTCGACGTCGGGTCCGCGCTCTTTCCTCGACACCTTGTTCAGCAAGGATTCGCTGTTCGGCAATGTCGGGCCAGCGATCAGCCTGCCGATCTTTCATGGTGGGGAACTGCGTGGCCGCTATCGTGGCGCGCGGGCGACCTTCGATGAAGCCGTCGCCAATTATGACAAGACCGTCCTCGGCGCCTATCGCGACGTGGCCGACGCCGTCACCGGCCGCCGGATATTGGGTCAGCGGCTGACCGAGGCCCGCGCCGCGCTGGCCGCGTCCGAGGAAGCCTATGCCATAGCGCAGAAGCGCTACAGAGGCGGCCTGTTCACCTTCCTCGACGTTCTGAATGTCGAGGACCAGCTGCTTTCCGCCCGCCAATCCGTCGCGGAGCTTGAAGCGCTGACCTTTTCCACTGACATTGCCCTCATTCGCGCGCTGGGCGGCGGCTTCGCTGCCAGCGGCACATCGTCCAAGGACCTGCCCAATGGCTGATGCAGCCCCTGAATTCACCGCCGATACCGGCAGCGCCGACAAGAGCGCGCGGATGGAGCAGCGCAAGAAGTGGCTGGTTCGCCTTGCCATCGCCGTGTTCGTCATCGGCGCGATCTATGCTCTCTGGTATCTGCTGATCGGCCGCAATCATGTCGGCACGGACAATGCCTATGTGAATGCCGAGATCGCGCAGGTGACGCCGCTCATCTCCGCGCAGGCCGTCGAAGTGCGGGTGACTGACACGCAGGCGGTGAAGCGCGGCGACATATTGGTGCGGCTCGATCCCACCAACGCCCGCATCGCCGTTGCGCAGGCGGAGGCCGACCTTGCCGAGGCGCGCCGCCGCTTCCGCCAGACGGCCGCGACCAGTTCATCGCTCGCCGCCCAGGTTCAGGCGCGCGGTGCCGACATCACGCAGGCCGGCGCGCAGCTCGCCGCGGCGCAGGCCGATTATGACAAGGCGCGCATCGACCTTCAGCGGCGCGAGGCACTGGCGCCCGAAGGTGCTGTCTCGGGCGAAGAAGTCACCAGCGCGCGCAAGGCATTTGCCGCCGCCCGCGCGGGCCTTGAACAGGCGCGCGCAGGCGTGGCGACGGCACGCGCAACTCAGGGCGCGGCCGAAGGTCAGCTCGCCGCCAATGATGCCCTTGTCAGTGGTTCGACGGTCGAAACGGACCCCGCCGTCCTCGCAGCCAAGGCAAAGTTGGAAAATGCCCGGCTCGACCTTGGCCGCACGATCATCCGCGCGCCGATCGATGGCGTGGTGACGCGCCGTCAGGTGCAGGTCGGCCAGCGCGTCGCGCAGGGCAGCCCGATCATGAGCATCGTCCCGCTCAGCCAAGTCTATGTCGATGCCAATTTCAAGGAACGGCAGCTGCGCCGCGTGCGCGTCGGCATGCCCGCCACGGTCATTGCCGACATCTACGGCGGCGACGTCGTTTATCATGGCAAGGTCATCGGCTTTTCGGGCGGCACCGGATCGTCGCTGGCGCTGATCCCCGCGCAAAATGCGACCGGCAACTGGATCAAGGTGGTTCAGCGCCTGCCCGTGCGCATCGCGCTGGATCCCAAGGAACTTGCTGCGCACCCGCTCCGCGTGGGCCTCTCGACCGAGGTCGAGATCGACCTTTCGGGCGCCTGAGGAGCCACGCGGTGACGGAGGCGGCGGAAAGATTTTTCATGGACCCCCGGCGGCGGATGCTGGCCGGGTTCGTGCTGGCGCTCAGCAATTTCATGGTCGTGCTGGACCTGACGATCGCGAACGTCTCGGTGCCGCACATCGCTGGGAACCTTGGCATTTCGCCTGACCAGGGCACCTGGATCATCACGTCCTATGCTGTGGCGGAGGCGATCTGTGTGCCGCTTACCGGCTGGCTCGCCCAGCGGTTCGGCACGGTGCGCCTGTTCATCTGGGGCATGATCGGCTTCGGGCTCTTCTCGCTTCTCTGCGGCCTTTCGACGACGCTCGGCATGATCGTCGCCTGCCGTATCGGACAGGGGCTGTGCGGCGGCCCGCTGATGCCGATGTCGCAAACCCTGTTGATGCGCATCTTTCCCGCCGAACAGCGGGCCAAGGTGATGGGATTGTGGGCCATGACCACGCTCGCTGGCCCAGCGGTGGGGCCGATCATCGGTGGCTATATCAGCGACAATTGGAGCTGGCACTGGATCTTCTTCATCAACCTGCCGATCGCGGTGGTGTGCGTGTTCGCCGCGATGGTGCTGCTGCGCCCCGCCGAAACGGAACGGCATAAGCTCCCCATCGACTTTATCGGCCTCGCTTTGCTCATATTCTGGATCGGCTGCCTCCAGATTATGCTCGACACCGGCCGCGACCATGACTGGTTTGGCGATCCGATGATTGTCGCGCTGGCCGTGATGGCCGGGATCGGCTTCCTCGTCTTCATCATCTGGGAACTGACGGAGGAGCATCCGATCGTCGATCTGCGGGTGTTCCGCCATATCGGCTTCACATCAGGCGTGCTGACATTGTCGCTATGCTTCGGCGCCTATTTCGCCGGCATCGTGATCATCCCGCAATGGCTTCAGATGTCCATGGGCTATCCCGCCTATTCGGCAGGTTTCGTCACCGCCTTCACGGCCATGACCGCGATCTTCGCCGCACCCTTTGCGGGCCGCGCGGTCGGCAAGATCGATGTGCGCCTGCTGATATCGGGTTCGGTGATCTGGATGGGTATGGTCACCATGTGGCGTTCGGGCTGGACCAGCACGGCCGACTTCTGGACTTTGGCCATGCCGCAGGTCGTGCAGGGCTTTGCCATGCCTTTCTTCATGATCCCGCTGACCACCCTGACGCTGGGATCGGTGCGGCCGGAAGAAACGGCGTCGGCGGCGGGCATGCAAAGCTTCCTGCGCACGCTGGCGGTCGCGATATCCACCTCCATCGTGCTGACCGGCTGGGGCAATGGCCAGCGAACCGCGCGCAATGAAATGGTGTCGGCACTTGATCCGGGCGTCGGATCGCAGCTGGCCGGTTCCGGGCTGTCGGCTGAGCAGACGCCGCAGATGATCGCCAATCTGGTCGATCAGCAAGCGACCATTTTGTCGATGAACCATGTCTTCTTCGTGGCGGCACTGGTCCTCTTCCTGGCAGGCGCGCTGGTCTGGTTCGCGCCCAAGCCGACCGGGCAGGTGGACATGTCGGCGGCGCATTAGAGCAAGCCTATCTCCCGGTCGATGCCGATAGCGCGCAGGAAAGCCGCGTCATGGCTCACCACGATCAGCGCGCCGTCATAACCGCGCAGGCCCTGTTCGATCGCCGCGATGCTGTCGAGGTCGAGATGATTGGTCGGCTCGTCCAGCATCAGCAGCGGCGGCAAGGTGGCGCCTCCCAGCACGCAGGCCAGCCCGGCGCGCAACAACTGCCCGCCGCTAAGGCTACCCGCCTGTTGCAACGCCAGATCTGCCCGAAAACGGAACCGCGCCAGCGCCGCCCGCACTTCGTTATGCGTCGCGCTTGGGTGCAGCCGGGCGAAATTATCCGCAATGCTGGCGCGTGGATCGAGCAGTTCCACCCTCTGGTCCAGCAGCGCGCAGCCCACCGGCCGCTCGACCTTCCCCGCCAAGGGAGGCAGGCTGCCCGCGATCACATGGAGCAGCGTTGATTTGCCCGCGCCATTGGGGCCAGTGATCGCGATCCGTTCCGGCCCGTTGACGCTCAGGGACAGCTCCCGCAGGACCGGCGCACTGGCATCATGACCTGCCGTCACATGGTCCAGCGTCACGATCCTCTGGCCAGACTGAACGGCGGTGGAGGGCAGGGCAACGGTCAGGCTCTCGACCACCTCGATCCGCTGCCGTGCCGTCTCTGCCGCCTGCATGGCTTCCCGCCGCAGACGCTCCGCCAGCCGCGCCGCTTCGCCACCTGAACCCTCGGCCCGATCCTTCCTCAAACCGATCAATATGCGCGGCATGTCGCCCTTGGCGCCCTTGCGCGCCCCGGCGGCATCGCGCCGCTGCTTGCGCTCGGCCGCGATCTGCGTCCGCTTGGCGATGTCCTTCCGATGCCGTTCGGCATGGGCCAAGTCCTGCTCGGCCGCCGCGAGTTCGACCGCCTTGCGCTCCTGCCATGAAGAGAAGTTGCCGCCATGACGGCTGATGCCCAGCGTCGTCAGCTCGGCAATCGCCTCCATCTCCTCCAGCAGCGCCCGGTCATGGCTGACCACGATCGCACCGGCCCGCCATCGCCCCAGCAAAGCGATCAGCGCCGCGCGCCCCTCCGCGTCCAGATTATTGGTCGGCTCGTCCAGCAGCAGGAAATCGGGGCGGGCAAAGATCGCTCCGGCCAGCGCCGCCCGCGTCCGCTGACCGCCCGACAATTGGGCGAGCGGTGTATCGGGTTCTACGCTCAGCCCAACTTCCGCCAATGCTTCCTCGATCCGCGAAGGCAGCGTCCAGTCGCATGCTTCCAGTTCGGCCATGTCCGCATCGCCCCGCTCGGCCTTGGAGAGCAGCGCCATAGCCTCCCGCACACCGAACAAATCCGCGATCGTCTCGCCCGGCTCGACCTGCACCGTCTGCCGCAGTTCGGCCACCGTCCCGTCCAGCTGAACACTGCCGCCGCTGGGCTTCAGTCTGCCGGAAACAAGCGCAAGCAGCGTCGATTTGCCGACGCCATTGCGTCCGACAAGTCCGATCCGCTCGGAAGTGAAACGAAAATCGAGGTCCGAAAGGACGGCGGTCCCGTCAGGCGCGGACCAACTTAAACGAGAGAGAATAATCGCAGGCATGGACAAAAAACTTCCTGAAAGCAGAGCGTTGGGGCTGCGCGATCAGTTGCAAGTCCATTATGTCGATCCTCCGGAAACTGGCCCGCACCGATACAGCAGGCCGCTCACCCTGGCAACCGTAGCGCGCTCCCCCAATTGACGCGGCGCAGCATCGCGGTCACTGAAAGAGCAAAAGGGCTGGGTCCACATGCGAATCGTCATCATCGATGACAGCGGCCTGCGCGCGACGGTTCTCGAAGAAGGACTGCGCGAGGCGGGCTATGACGATATCCACATCGTCCCCCCGCGCGGCGGCTTCGTCGCGCGGCTCGAACGCATGGCGCCCGACGTCGTGTTGATGGATCTGGGCAGCCCCAGCCGCGATACGCTGGAAGAAATGCTGTCGGTCAGCCGCGCGCTCGCCCGGCCGATTGCCATGTTCGTCGATCAGTCGGACGAGTCCATGATCGGCGCGGCGATCGACGCGGGCGTTTCCGCTTATGTGGTCGATGGCCTGCGCAAGGAGCGGGTAAAGCCGGTGCTGGAACTCGCCGTCCGTCGCTTCAACGCCTTCGCCCGACTCCAGACCGAACTGGACGAGGCGCGGACGCAGCTTTCCGACCGCAAGATCATCGACCGCGCCAAATCCATTCTGATGAGCCAGCGCGGCATCAACGAACCGGACGCCTATGCGCTGTTGCGGTCGAGCGCGATGAATCAGGGGAAAAAGATCGTGGATGTCGCCCAGGCACTGATCACCGCGAGCGACCTGTTGGGAGGGGGCCTATGACGATATCCTTGCGCATCGCCTATTTGCCGCTGACCGATTCCGCCGTGCTGGCGGTGGCGCGGGAAAAGGGTTTCGCGGAGGAGGAGGGGATCGCCCTCGATCTCGTCCGCACGGTCAGCTGGGCGACGTTGCGCGACCGGCTGATCTTCGGTCAGGTGCAGGCCGCGCACATGCTGGCCCCGCTCGCCATCGCGGTGACGCTGGGTTTGAGCCAACAGCCCGCGCCGCTGTCGGCGCCCTATAAGCTCAACGTCAATGGCAACATGCTGGTGATGGCGCGCGAGTTCGCGCAGGCGCTCGACCCTGACGTCGCCGCACGGCTCGACGATCCGCTTGGCACCGCCCATGACTTCGCCGCCGCCATCGGCCTGTGGAAACGCAAGCCGGTGATCGGCGTCGTCCACCGCTTTTCCAGTCACGCGATTATGCTGCGCTACTGGCTGGCGAGTGCGGGCGTCGATCCGGATCGCGACGTGTTGTTGCGCGTGGTGCCGCCTTCGCTGACGGTTGAGGCCCTGCGCGGGGGCGAAATTGACGGTTTCATCGCTGGCGAACCCTGGGGCAGCGCGGCTGTCGAAGCGGGCCTTGCCGAAGCGGTGGCGATTGGCGAACGGATCTGGCGGCGCGGCGTTGAAAAGGTGCTGGCCTTCCGGACGCCATGGCTGGAGGAAAATCCGCAAACCGTGGACGCACTGATCCGCGCGCTGGTCCGTTCCGCCGCCTGGTGCGACGACCCGGCGAATCATGAAGCGCTCGCCCACCTCCTGTCGCAACCGCATTTCGTCGATCAGCCCGCCGACCTCATCCTGCGCGCACTGTCGGGCCGCATTACCGCACGGCCGGATATGCCGCCGCTCGACATGCCCGACTTCATGCTCTTCTCCCGCGAAGCGACGCCCTTTCCGTGGCGTAGCCAGGCGCTATGGCTCTATTCGCAACTCGCCCGTTGGAAGATGGTGGATCATACGCCTGAAAACGCGGCCAAGGCGGGATCGGTATTCCGCCCCGACATCTTCCGCCGCGCGTTGGCCGAAAGCAATGTACCGATTCCCGGCGCCAGCATGAAGGTGGAGGGCGCCGTCGCATCCCCCTTGGCCGTGGGCTCCAAGCGCGGCGAATTGACGCTCGGCCCCGACCGTTTCTTCGACGGCCGCACATTCGACCCCGAACATATCGAGGATTTCCTGAAGAGTTTCTAACGCGCGTGGCGCCTGAAAAAATTGTGCCTTGCAACATGAAACGAATCATTAGATAAGGCAAAGGTCGCGCGACGAAGCGCGTTCATGGATGAGCACGCCCAAGGATGGGGTCGCGCTCTCCTCAAACAATATTTGCAGCAAAGCCGCTGGCCGGGTCCCGTCACAAACGGGCGTCCGGAGAGCGGCTTTTTTTGTGTCCATTTCACTTGGATTGAAGGACCTCGTCATGGCAACTGCTTATTGGGATCGCGAGAAAGGCGGCGAGGGGACAGCCGGACCAACCAGCTTCTGGAAAGCTGGCCACACGCCGACCCTGATTGCCGCTTTCCTCTATTTCGACCTCGCCTTCATGGTGTGGGTGCTGCTCGGGCCGCTTGCGCCCTCCATTTCCAAGACGCTGGGCCTGACCCCTGCGGAAAAGGGCCTCATGGTCGCGGTGCCGACACTGGCGGGCGCGCTGCTTCGCGTGGTCAACGGCCTGTTGGTCGACCGCATTGGCTGCAAACAGGCGGGCGCGATCAGCCAGGTCATCGTGATCCTTGGCCTCTTCACCGCCTGGTTCATGGGCGTGAATAGCTTCGGCGGGACGCTGGCGCTGGGCGTCATCCTGGGGTTTGCAGGCGCTTCCTTCGCCATCGCGCTCCCCCTGGCAAGCCGCTGGTATCCGCCTGAGCATCAGGGCAAGGCGATGGGCCTTGCCGGCATGGGCAATTCGGGTACGGTCCTGGCCTCCTTGTTCGCGCCGATCCTTGGCAAGCTGTTCGGCTGGAACGCGGTGCTTGGTCTTGCCTGCATCCCGCTCACCATCGTCTTCATTCTGTACATGTTCATGGCGAAGAACGCCCCCAACGCGCCTGCGCCCAAGAAGCTGGTGGATTATTTCCGCCCGCTGAAAACCGCCGACGCCTGGTGGCTGATGGGCTTTTATGCCGTGACTTTCGGTGGTTTCGTCGGTCTGGCCGCATCGCTGCCGATCTACTTCACCGACCAGTTCGGCCTTACCCCGATCATGGCGGGCTATTGCACCGCGGGCTGCGTGTTTGCTGGTTCGCTGGTTCGTCCCATGGGCGGCGCGCTGGCTGACAAGATCGGTGGCGTGAAGGCGCTGATGATGGTCTATATCGCTGCTGCACTGGCGCTGGCGGGCGTGGCCTATGCGCCGACGCTGGTCTCTGCCCTGGGCTTCTTCGTCGCTGCGATGCTGGCGCTGGGCGTGGGCAACGGCTCGGTGTTCCAGCTGGTGCCGCAGCGTTTTCAGGAAGAAATCGGCGTGATGACCGGGCTGGTCGGCATGGCGGGCGGCATTGGCGGCTTTTACCTCGCATCCTCGCTGGGTATCGCCAAGCAGTTCACGGGCAGCTTTGCCCCCGGCTTCCTGATCTTCGCGGGCCTCGCCGTGGTCGCGTTCCTCGGTATCTCGCTGGTGCGTGCCAAGTGGCGCGCGACCTGGAGCACCGGCGCGCGTATCTGATCAACGCTTACCGGAGAGGAGAGGCGGCGGCACTCGAAAGAGGAGCCGCCGCCCTTGTTTTTGGGCAATGAGAACCGCTCTACCTCCGTTGGGGCTGAGCTTGTCGAAACCCTTTTCTTCCTAAGAAGTGAAGCCCTTCGACAAGCTCAGGGGAAACGGTGAAAAGGTGGAAGCTGAGCGCAATCTCTAACTTTTCCGCCGAATCGCTTGACCCCAGCCGCGTTTCATTTATGCTGCACTGCGAAGGACAAGGTTGTCCTCTACTGACATAGCTGCGGTGATCCAGGGTTGGATCGTCAAAGCGTTAATGATGGCAAAGCCGCCATCCAGACTCCTGGGTTCAAAGCCCAGGGGTCCGGATGGCGGCTTTTTTTATTGTCTGGAGTCAAGGGATGGATTTTCAGAACAACGCCGGACCGGAGACGGCCAACGAAGAGGATATCTTCGTGCCCTCCGACGATGTTCGCGAACATCTGGTTGTTGTGGGCAACGGCATGGCCGGTTGCCGTGCGGTTGAGGAACTGCTGGCCCGTGATGCGGGGCGCTATCGCGTCACCATCTTCGGCGCAGAGCCCTATGTGAACTACAACCGCATCATGCTCTCGCCGGTTCTGGCGGGGGAAAAGAGCTTTGATGACATCGTCATCAACAGCCGCGAATGGTATGATGAAAACAAGATCGAACTGATCGCCGGTGATCCGGTGACGGCAATCGATCGCGCCGCAAAGACCGTCACGAGCCAGTCGGGTCGCACTGTTGGCTATGACAAGCTGCTGATCGCAACGGGTTCCGATCCGTTCATCATCCCGGTTCCGGGCAAGGACTTGGCCGGAGTGATCAGCTTCCGCGACATGAAGGATGTCGACACCATGCTGGAAGCCGCCGATAAGGGCGGCTCTGCGGTGGTGATCGGCGGCGGGTTGCTCGGGCTGGAAGCGGCGCATGGCCTGACTCTGCGCGGCATGAAGGTCACCGTGATCCACCTGATGGACACGCTGATGGAGCGGCAGCTCGATGAAGCGGCGGGCTGGTTGCTCAAGAGCGCGCTGGAAGGGCGCGGCCAGACCATCCTGACCGGCGCCAACACGGAATCGATCTACGGCGACGGCAAGGTCGAGGGCGTCCGCCTGAAGGATGGCACGGAAATCCCCGCGAGCCTCGTCGTCATGGCGGTGGGCATCCGTCCTGCGACCGCTCTCGCCCGTGAAGCTGGCCTTGAAGTCAATCGCGGCATCAAGGTCGATGACCACATGGTCACCAGCGACCCCGATGTTCTGGCGGTTGGCGAATGCGTCGAGCATGACGGCAATGTCTACGGCCTCGTCGCGCCGCTGTGGGACATGTGCCGCAGCCTCGCGGACGGCCTCACTGATCAGCATACGGGTTACAAGGGTTCGGTCACCTCGACCAAGCTCAAGGTTGCGGGTCTGGACGTCTTTTCCGCTGGTGATTTCTCCGGCGGCGAAGGCTGCGAGGACATCGTCCTGCGCGACGCCTCGCGCGGTGTCTACAAGCGGGTCATCGTCAAGGACGACAAGATCATCGGCGCGGTACTCTATGGCGATACCGTCGATGGCGGCTGGTATTTCGACCTGCTCAAGCGCGAGGAAGATGTCGGCGAAATCCGCGACCTGCTGATCTTTGGTCAGGCCTTCGCCTCTGGAGGAGGCGCGCTGGACCCTAAGGCGGCCGTTGCGGCGCTCTCGGACGATGCCGAGATTTGCGGCTGCAACGGCGTCAGCAAGGGCCAGGTCGTTGCCTGCATCGAAAAGGGTGCATGCAGCCTCGACGCGGTGCGCGGCACCTGCAAGGCGTCTGCGAGCTGCGGCAGCTGCACGGGCCTTGTCGAAAACCTGCTGGCGGTGGTGCTGGGCGATGAGGTCCAGTCTGGTCCGAAGACGATGTGCAAATGCACCAGCTTTGGTCATGACGATGTCCGCCGTGAGATTGTCGCGCAGAATATGCGCTCCATCCCCGAAGTGATGCAGAAGCTGCACTGGTCGACCCCCGACGGCTGCTCCTCCTGCCGCCCTGCGCTCAATTATTATCTGCTCTGCGCGCTGCCCGGCGAATATGTCGATGACCAGCAGAGCCGCTTCGTCAACGAGCGCATGCACGCCAACATCCAGAAGGACGGCACCTACTCCGTCGTCCCGCGCATGTGGGGTGGCCTGACCAACCCCAAGGAACTGCGCGCGATCGCCGATGTGGTCGAGAAATATGATGCGCCGATGGTGAAGGTCACCGGCGGCCAGCGTCTCGACATTTTCGGCATCAAGAAGGAAGATTTGCCCGCCGTCTGGGCCGACCTCAATGCCGCGGGCATGGTGTCGGGCCACGCTTATGGCAAGTCGCTGCGCACGGTGAAGACCTGCGTCGGGTCCGAATGGTGCCGCTTCGGCACGCAGGATTCGACCGGCCTTGGCGTCAAGACGGAACGGATGACCTGGGGATCGTGGATGCCCCACAAGTTCAAGATCGCCGTATCCGGTTGCCCCCGCAACTGCGCGGAGGCTACGATCAAGGACTTTGGCGTGGTCTGCGTGGATAGCGGTTACGAACTGCATGTCGGCGGCAATGGCGGCATCCATGTCCGCGCCACCGATTTCCTCTGCAAGGTCGCGACCGAGCAGGAGGCCCTCGATTACTGCGCCGCCTTCACCCAGCTCTACCGCGAGGAAGCCCGCTATCTGGAGCGCACCGCGCCGTGGATCGAGCGTGTCGGCGTGGAATATGTGAAGCAGCGGATCGTGGAAGACGAAGCAGGCCGCGAGGCTCTTCGCGCCCGCTTCCTCTACTCGCAGAGCTTCTCTCAGGAAGACCCCTGGGCGCAGCGCGCAGCTGGTGCGGAGAGCGAATTGCACCAGCATCTTGAACCCATCGCCATCGCTGCGGAGTAACCATCATGACCGATTGGATCGACATCGGAACGCTGGCCGACATTCCCCAGCGCGGCGCTCGCACGGTGCAAATCGCAGGCGAGAAGGAAATCGCTGTCTTCCGCACCAGCGACGACAAGGTCTTCGCGCTGGTCAATGAATGCCCGCACAAGAAGGGACCGCTCAGCCAGGGTATCGTCCATGGCCACAGCGTCGCCTGCCCGCTGCACAACTGGAACATCGCCCTGAAAACGGGCGAGGCGCAGGGCAATGACGAAGGCTGCACGCCGACCATCGCCGTGAAAGAGGAGGGCGGTCGCATCCTGATCGCTCGCCCGGCAGCGATGAAGGCGGCAGCCTGACGAGCATCAAGCTTCCGGTCCCTAGCCACAACGGCGGGGACCCGGGTGGGGGCGTCTTGTTGGCCATCCCTTGCGGCAAGCGCTTCCACCCAATTCCTATTCCTCGGGACGAAGAGGTAAGAGCATGAACCAGGCCATCCGCACCACCTGCGCCTATTGCGGCGTCGGTTGCGGCATCTCGGCCACGCCGACCGGACCCCGGTCGGTCACGATCAAGGGCGATGAAGCGCATCCGGCCAATGGCGGGCGCCTCTGCTCCAAGGGCACGCATCTGGGCGAGACCGTCGGCCTGACCGGCCGCCTGCTGCACCCGATGATCGGCAACAAGCGCGCCAGCTGGGACAAGTCGCTGGACCTCGTCGCCAAGCGGTTCAAGGAAACCGTCGATCGCTACGGCCCCGACAGCGTTGCATTCTACGTCTCCGGCCAGCTGCTGACCGAAGATTATTATGTCGCCAACAAGCTGATGAAGGGCTTCATCGGCACGTCCAACATCGACACAAATTCGCGGCTCTGCATGTCGAGCGCGGTCGCCGGTCACAACCGTGCCTTTGGCGAGGACATCGTGCCCGCCACCTATGGCGACCTCGATGAAGCGGACCTGATCGTGCTGGTCGGTTCCAACACCGCCTGGTGCCACCCGATCGTCTATCAGCGCATCCAGGGCGCCCGCGCCGCACGGGGCACCAAGCTGGTCGTCATCGACCCGCGCCGTACCGAAACCTGCGAAGGCGCGGACCTGCATCTGCCGGTGAAGCCGGGCACCGACGTCGCCCTGATGAACGGCCTGCTCGCCTGGTGCGACGCTGAAGGGATCACCGATCCCTCCTTCGTGGCCGAGCATGTGAACGCCCCGGAAGGCTTCTGGGAGCATATCCGCACCAGCCACGATCTCTGGACGACGGCCAAGACCTGCGACATCGCGCCCGCGCTGCTGGAGCAGTTTTTCAAGCTGTTCGCCGCCACGCCGCGCACCGTCACCCTGTTCAGCCAGGGCATCAACCAGTCGATCCGTGGCACCGATCAGGTGAACGCGATCATCAACGTCCACCTCGCCACCCGCCGCATCGGCAAGCCGGGCGCCGCGCCCTTCTCGATCACTGGCCAGCCCAACGCGATGGGCGGCCGCGAAGTCGGTGGCCTTGCCTCGACCCTCGCCGCCCACATGGACTTCGCGCCGGAAAATGTTGAGCGGGTGGGACGTTTCTGGGCCGCCCCGAACATGGCGACCAAGCCCGGCCTCAAAGCCGTCGACCTGTTCCGCGCCATCAACGAAGGCCGGGTCAAGGCGCTCTGGGTGATGGCGACCAACCCCGCCGTCTCGCTCCCCGACGCGAACCGCGTCCGCGAAGCGTTGGAATCCGTCCCCTTCCTCGTCGTGTCGGACATCATCGCCGACACCGACACCAGCGTCCATGCCGACGTCCGCCTGCCCGCCGCCGGGTGGGGCGAGAAGGACGGCACCGTCACCAATAGCGACCGCACAATCAGCCGCCAGCGCCCCTTCCTGGCGCTCCCCGGCGACGCCAAACCCGACTGGTGGATCGTCAAGGAAGTTGCCCGCCGCATGGGCTTTCGAAACGCCTTCGCCTATGACCGGCCCGCCGACATCTGGCGCGAACATGCCCGCCTGACCGCCTATCAGAATGACGGCCAGCGCCTGCTCAACCTCCGTGCCCAGGCCACCATCGGCAACGACGCCTATGAAGCGATGGAGCCCTTCCGCTGGGGCGGCGACAAGCCCTTTGCCGATGGCTGCTTCTCCACCCCCGACGGCAAGGCGCGGCTGGTCCTCACCAAGCAAATGGACCTTCAGGAGCCGCTCAAGCAGTGGCCCATGACGCTCAACACCGGCCGTTACCGCGACCAGTGGCACACGATGACGCGCACCGGTCTCTCAGCCAAGCTCGCCCGCCATCGCGAGGAGCCGCTGGTCGATATCCACCCGCAGGACGCGCAGGAACTGGGCATTTGCGACGGCGACCTCGCCCGCGTCCAGACCGCGCAGGGCAACAGCATCTTCCGCGTGGCTTTCAGCGAAGGCCAGCGTGTGGGTGAAATCTTCACCCCGATCCACTGGACGGATCAGGTCTCCACAGGCGGCCGCACCGGCCTGCTGCCCCGGCCGCTCGTCGATCCCCATTCCGGCCAGCCCGGCTTCAAATCGACGCCCGCCAGCATCGAAAAGGTCGCGACGGAGTGGAAGGGCTTCCTCATCCTGCGCGGCGAGCAGCCCGCCAAGGTCCCCTGCCTCTGGGCCACGAAGGTCACCGTTCCGGGCGGCGCGCTCTACGAAGTCGCGGGCAATGGCGACCCCGTGCGGCTTGAAGCCTGCCTGCCCAAAGGCGACCGCGTCGAAGCCGTCGACATGACGCGCGGCACCCGCCGCGTCGCGATCATCCGGGAAGGCAAGCTGGCCGCAGTCCTCTTCGTCACCCGCACCGGCCTGCTCCCTTCGCGCGATTGGCTCATCGGCCAGCTTGAGGCGGAAGAGGTGGGCGCATCCGTCCTCGCCGCGCGCGGTCCCGGCAACCAGCCTGACAAGGGGCCGACCATCTGCGTCTGCTTCGACATCGGCCTCAACCAGATCGTCGCCGCCATCCGCGACCAGAGCCTGGTCGATGTCCCCGCCATCGGCAAGGCGATCGGCGCTGGCACCAATTGCGGGTCCTGCCGTCCCGCGCTCGCCAACATCCTCGCCCAAATTCCGCAGGAGGCCCTTCATGCAGCCGAATGAACTAATCGCCCCGGGTGAAGTCTGGCTGGTCGGCGCAGGCCCCGGCGACCCGGACCTCCTCACCCGCAAGGCCGAAAAGCTGATCGCCGCAGCCGAGATCGTCTTCTACGACGCCCTCGTCGGCCCCGGCGTCCTCGACCTCATCCCGCAAGGTGTCGATCGGGTCAGCGTCGGCAAGCGCTCCGGCCGCCACAGCAAGGCACAGGAAAGCATCAACGACCTCCTCCTCGCCGCCGCCAAAGCAGGCAAGCGCGTCGTGCGCCTGAAAGGCGGCGACCCCTCGGTATTCGGCCGCTCGTCCGAAGAGATGGAGCATCTCGCCGCCGACGGCATCCGCTTCCGCATCTGCCCCGGCATCACCACGGCAAGCGCAGCCGCTGCAAGCGGCAGCGCCTCGCTCACCCTGCGCGGCAAGGCGCGGGGCCTGACGCTGGTGACCGCGCATCTCAAAGCCGGTGAACCGCTCAAGCTCGACTGGGAAGCGCTGGCCCGTCCCGGCGGCACGCTCGGCATCTATATGGGCCGCGCCGCCGCCGGAGAGATCAGCCGCCAGCTGATCGCCGCCGGGCGCGATCCAGAAACGCCGGTGATGGTGGCGGTCAACGTCTCGCTCCCCACCGAACGCCTGATCCGCGGCAAGCTCTCCGCGCTTGCCTTTCTGGTCGCCACGATCAGCGATGAAGACCCGACCCTGCTGCTGATCGGCGAAGCGGTGGCGGGAACGTCCATGCCTGTAGGGGTTGCAGCCAGCGTCGCTCTTCAGCTTTGAAGATCGGCTCTGCGCAACTTTTGCCCTGAGCTTGCCGAATGCCCCCGAACTTAGTTGGAAGGAAGGGAGGGGGCTTCGGTAAGCTCAGCTTGGCTCGCGCCAGCGCGCCAGATCCTCCGGCCGGTTGATATTCGGCAGCACCAGTTCCGGCCGCTCCACCAGTCGCGCGCCCACCCGCTCGATCCACCCGAAGATCGAGCGTTTATTCTCTTCCGCCAGATGCGCGTCCAGTTCGTCCGCGAGCGACGCAGGCCAGAAGCCCGCAAGCTGCTGCCCTTTCAGCACCGCCCCACTGTCACCCACAAGCGCCTCCACCAGCGCCGCCGGATAAACGGGCATGTCGCACCCCGTCGTCAGCACCGCATCGTAACCTTGACTGCGCGCATAATGCAGCGCCGCGTTCAGCCCGCCCAGCGGCCCCATGTCCGCCGCTGGCCGATCCGCTAGCCCCGTCAGCCCCTCGACGCTCCGCCCGCAGACCACCACTGCCTCCACATGCGGCGCGATCGCCGCCACAGCATGGTCGATCAGCGTGCGCCCGTCCGGCATCAGCGCGAGAGCCTTGTCGCTTCCGAACCGGGTGGATCGTCCCCCAGCCAGCACCGCACCCAGCAATCGCATTATCCACTCCTTGGCAGAACCCTCAACTTCCCCTATGGCGCGCGGCGTGAGCGGGCAACTGTTCACGAAAGATCGCGCCGGAAAGGGAATGCGGTGCGGACGGGATCACCGTCCAACTCCGCGGCTGTCCCTGCAACTGTAAGCGGCGAGCGCGATGCACAGGGAAACCCGCAAGCCTTCAAAGGGGAAGGCGAGGGGGACCAGCCACTGGACCAAAAGTCCGGGAAGGCGTGCATCACCGCGACGACCCGCGAGCCAGGAAACCTACCGGCGCATGGTCGCTCTTGCCTTGGGTCCAGGGATAGGTCCGGGCACGGTGTTTTCCGTCTGAGCGACGAAGCGGCGCAGGGCCGCATCGGTGCGCGTGACGGGGCTGGCGTCTCTTCTTCCCGCACACCGGCCGCTTATGCGGCAGGCCCTGGGCTCATGTCGCATGGCGCTCAGGGAAGACAGAAATATGATCAGGACCGGAATTTCACTGCTGGCGCTCCTCGCCGCCACCCCCGCGCTCGCCGCAGACGCGGACGAAATCATCGTCACCGCGCTCGGCATCGAACAGCCTACCGATGAAGTCGGGCAGGCGGTGACCGTGATCGACGAAAAGACGATTGAAACCCGCCAGAATGTCAGCGTCGTCGATTTGCTGGTCACCACACCGGGAGTCCGCTTCAATCGTACCGGGAGCTTGGGCAACGTCACCAGCGTGTCGGTGCGTGGCGCCGAAACGACGCAGACGCTGGTGCTGATCGACGGCGTGAAGGTCAACGACCCGAGCGGCATCGGCGATCAATATGATTTCGGCAATTTGCTTGTCGGCAATATCCGCCGGATCGAGGTGCTGCGCGGTTCCAACTCCATTGCCTATGGCAGCCAGGCGATCGGCGGCGTCGTCAACATCATGACCGGTATCCCAAGCGAAGGGTTCGGCGGCAAGGCGTCGGTCGATTATGGCTATGCCGATACGCTGAATGCGAAGGCGGATGTATCGGGCACCAGCGGCATATTGTCGGGCGGCGTGGGCCTCGCCTATTTCCGCACCGATGGCATCTCCGCTGTCTCTTCCGATTTCGGTGGCGCGGAAAAGGATGGCTATGAAAATATCACTGGCAATGCCCGGCTGAAGATCGCCTTCACCGATGATCTGAGCCTCGACCTGCGCGGCTATTATATCAACGGCGATCTCGACTATGACAGCTTCTTTGGCACGCCGGCCGACAGCCCCGACGTCGCGAAGTCCAATCAATATATCGGCTATGCGGGCGTGAATTTGGCGCTGTTCGACGGCAAGCTGACCAACCGGGCGGCCGTTACCTGGTATCAGCAGGATCGCGATTATTATTTCGTGCGCGGCAACGCCCCGGACTTCGGCTATTCCGGGACGAACCTGCGCTTCGAATATGAAGGCGTCTATCAGCCCATCGATGACGTGAAGCTGCTGCTCGGCTATGAACATGAGCGGCCCGATTATGAGTTTTTCGGCTTCGGTTCGCAGGAAAGCCACCGCGCCAACATCGACAGCATCTATGCGCTGGCCGTGGTAAAGCCGGTAGCGGGCCTGTCCATGACAGCAGGGGTGCGTCATGACGATCACAGCCAGTTCGGCGGCGCGACGACGTTCGGCGCGAACGCCAACTACACGCCCAATGGTGGCGCTACCAATTTCCGCCTGAGCTACGGAGAGGGCTTCAAGGCGCCGTCGCTCTATCAGCTTTACGATACATTCAGCGGCAATCCGGACCTGAAGCCCGAGCGTTCGAAGAGCTACGACATCGGCTTCGACCAGAATCTGGGGAGCGACCGGGCGGTGCTGTCCGTCACCGGATTCTGGCGCGACACGCGGGACCAGCTGAATTACGACAATACGACATTCACCTATGGCAATCTGGATCGCACCCGCGCCAAGGGCGTGGAAACGACGCTGACGCTGCGTCCGGTCGATGCACTGACCTTCACCGCCGCCTATAGCTATGTCGATGCGCGTGATCGTTCGCCGGGCAGCGCGGCCTTTGGCGAGCGCCTGCTGCGCCGCGCCGCTAACGCCGTCAGCGCATCGGTCGATTATGCCTGGTCCTTCGGCCTGTCGACCGGGGCGACCGTGACGATGGTCAGCGACAGCGTCGATCTCGACCCCGTGACCCGCAACCGGGTGCAGATTGACGGCTATGCGCTAACGGATATCCGCGCGTCCTTCCCGATCACGGAAAGGCTCGAAATCTATGGTCGCATCGACAATCTGTTCGATCAGGAATACGCCACCGCCTATGGTTATGGCACCTACGGCCGGTCGGCCTATGGCGGCGTGCGTGTCCGCTTCTGACGGTAGAAGGTGAAGGGGGTGGGCGACTGCCCCCCTTCATCGCAGGGGCGCGGCCTTTGGCTGCACCCTGCCTTTTGCGGCGTCCGCCTGCGCGACGATGCTGCGCGCGGCCTGCACATAGGCGGGGCCGCCGCACACGGTCCACGCTTGCGGTACGTGGATGCGGGGGATGGATCGCAGCACCGGGTGGTGCAGCATCTCCGTCCCCTGATCGACGACCTTTTCGCTGCCTTCTTCCACGATCAGATAGTCGGGCCTGGCCGCAATCATCTCCTCCAACGGCACCTGCGCCAGCGCTGGCTTACCAAGTTTCGCCGCCAGATTGGTGAGGCCCGCGCGCCGGATCAACTCATCGACCAAAGTGCCGGTCCCGGTCATATAGCCGCGCCGCTGATAATAGGCGGCGACGCCGCCGCGCCGGGATCGGGGCATGGCGGCAAGGTCGCGCTCCATGCCCGCGATTATCGCCTCGCCCCGCGCGGGATGGCCGACAATGGCCGCCACCTGCCGGATCTGTCCCCTGATCGCCGCGAAACTGTCCGCGCTCGCCAGCCCCAGCTTGCGCCATCGCCCATCCGGCGCGCCCACAACGCCGCCAGCGCCATCGGGAAAGCCGATCACCAGGTCGGGGCGCAACGCCAATACCTCTTCGGCCGGACGCTTCAGCACGGGGAAACGCCGCGCCTGCCCGATCGCCGCCGACAGTTCCGGATCATGGCCATAGGGGCTCAAGGCCGCGATCTGCCCCGGATCGGCGAGCGCCAGCACATATTGGTCGGAACAGGTGTTGAGCGACACGATACGCTTGGGCGGCGCGGGCGCAGCGCCGGTCAGGCTGACCAAACAACATATCGCCAACATCCTTCTGCGCACCAATCCAGCCTCCGCAAAGCGCCGTGCTCCCGCTTTCGCCGCAGCACTACAACCCCTATCAGCAGCCTTGGAGCGCGCAAGCCATGAAGGCCCGCCGCCATCCCCTGCTGCTCCCCATCCTTCTCGCGCTCACCCTTTTGGCAGCACTCGGCTCCCTTACACTGGGCGCGGTCCCACTCTCTCCCGCCCGCATCCTGGCCGTCCTCACCGGCGGCGGTGACGAAGTCGCCCGCGCTATCCTCATCGACCTGCGCCTGCCGCGCATGCTGCTCGGCCTGATCGTCGGCGCGATGCTTGGCCTCGCCGGAGCCGCGCTTCAGGGCTATCTCCGCAACCCGCTCGCTGAACCCTCCGTCCTCGGCGCCTCCAACGCGGCGGCTCTCGGCGCTGTCTGCGCCCTATATTTCGGCCTCGCGCAGCTTCACCCGCTCATCCTCCCCGCCCTCGCCATCACCAGTAGCCTCATCGCCATCGCCGCGCTGTTCCTGCTCGCTGGTCCGTCCGAGAGCCCCCTGACCCTGATCCTCGCAGGCATAGCGGTCGCAACCCTCGCGGGGGCGGGCATCAGCCTGTCGCTGAACCTCTCGCCCAATCCCTTCGCGGCGATGGAGATTATGAGCTGGCTGATGGGCAGCCTCGAAAATCGCAGCTACGCCCATGTCTGGATCGCGCTGCCCTGCGTCCTCATCGGCACCGCGCTGCTGATCGCCGACGGCCGCAGCCTCGATGCACTGACCTTGGGGGAGGAGGGCGCCCAAGCACTGGGCGTTGACCTCTCCAGGGCGCGGCTGCGCATGATGCTGGGCGTCGCGATCGGCGTCGGCGGAGCGGTCGCCGTGTCGGGCGCAATCGGCTTCGTCGGCCTCATCGTCCCCCATCTGGTCCGCCCCCTCACGGATCGCTCCCCTTCGGCCATCCTGCTCCCCTCGCTGCTCGGCGGCGCGGCGTTGCTCACGCTGGCCGACATCGGTGTCCGGCTGATCCCCACCAGCAGCGAATTGAAGCTCGGCGTCCTGACCGCATTGCTCGGCGTTCCGGTCTTCCTCGTCCACCTGATGCGGGAGCGGCGGCTATGGTAACCATCCGCGCCGAAAACCTGTCCGTCCGCCTAGGCCGCCATGCCACCGTAACCGGCGTCACCACAGTGCTGAAGCCGGGGCAACTGGTCGGCATCATCGGTCCCAATGGCGCTGGCAAATCCACGCTGATCCGCGCCTTGCTCGGCCTCGTCCGCGCGGAAAACGGAACCGTGTCGATAGACGGCCTTCCGATCGCCAGCCTCAGCCGAAAGGACATAGCGCGCCGAGTCGCCTATCTACCACAAGGCCAGACGCTGCACTGGCCATTGCTGGTCGAACGGCTGGTAGCGCTCGGCCGCATGCCCCATCTCGGCCCACTGTCCCGCCTCTCGCCGCAAGACGAAGCATTGGTCGACGCCGCGCTCGCCCGCGCCGATGTCCTCCACCTGAAGGGCCGGATCGCGACCGAACTATCAGGCGGCGAACGCGCCCGCGTCCTCCTCGCCCGCGCGCTGGCAGTAGGTGCGCCAGCCCTGATCGCCGACGAACCCCTCGCCGCGCTCGACCCCGGTCATCAACTGGATGTCATGGACCTGCTCAAGGCCGAAGCCCGCACCGGCTCGCTGGTCGTCACGGTGTTGCACGACCTCGGCATGGCGGCGCGCTATTGCGACCGATTGCTGCTGATGGACAAGGGCCGCCTCGTCGCTGACGGCAAGCCCATGGAGGTGCTCACCGAACAAAGCCTTGCCGAGGTTTACGGCATCTCGGCTTGCATCGAGGCTGATGGCGAATGGCCGCTGATCCTGCCGACCGGACGGATCAAAAGCTGATCACCACCACATCCGTTCGCCCCAACGGGGTGAGGTGAGTTATTCCCCAAATGCCTTGGGCGCAGCCGCCACCACCGTGTAAGTCCCGGCACCAACCTCCGACACTTCCAGCGCCCGCTCGGCAACCCCGCCACGCCCGAACCGGAACGCGCCATCAATACCCGAAAAGCCCCCCGAATCGCGCAGCCTTGCCGCCGGGAACACGGTCCCAGGCTTCCAATCCCGCGCAATCCGCACGGTCAGCAGCACCGCGTCATAGCCGAGCGCGGATAGCCGAAACGGCGCACTGCCATAACGCGCGCGATATTTGCCCGCCAATTGCCCATAAAGCCCGTCCGACACACTGGCGAACCACGCGCCCCGCAAAGCCGGAGCGGCCGCCAGCCCGCGATCCGTAGTCCACAATTCCGTGCCCAGAAGCCGCGCCGTCGCGCCGCCATTCTTCCGCACGATCGGCGCCAGTTGCAACGCCACCCGCCCGCTATCCGCGATCAGCAGCGCGTCATAGCTGGACGACGCCTGCAATTTCTTGACCGCCGCCGTCATCGATGCAGGCGTCCGGTCGAACGTCTGCATCGACACGACCGTCCCGCCCACCCCCTCGACCGCGCGCAGCAGCGACGTGCCCGACCGCTCGCCATACATGCCCTTGGGCACCAGCGCGGCGAACTTCGACAGCCCCTTGCCCTTGGCAAATTCGACCACGCGCTCGATCGACTGGTTGGGGTTATAGCCCATGATGTAGACGCCGTTTCCGGCAACGCTCACATCGTTGGAAAAGCTGATCACCGGGACATTCGCCTTTGCGGCGATCGGCCCCACGACCCGCGCATCTTCGGCCAGCAGCGGCCCCAGGATCAGGCGATTGCCCTCCGCCAGCGCCTTGTTCGCCGCCGCCGCCGCGCCCATGCTGGTGTCATAGGTGGTGATGCGCACCTTGTCGGCCTTGGTATCCAGCAGCGCCAGCGTCGTAGCGTTGGCGATGGATTGTCCGACGCCCGCATTCGGCCCGCTCATCGGCACCAGCAGCGCGACGCGATTGCGCAGCGCGTCGGTCGGCAGGCCCTGCGTCACATCAGGGCCACTCGGAACAGGCTCCGTCGGCCGCACCGGACCCGGCCCACGCGGCACGATCGACTGACAGGCGGCGAGAGCCAAAGCGCTGGCGGCGAACAGGATACGCGCACCGCGCTTCATTGCCGCGAACATGTCCGCTTGCCGGAGGGCATCCGTCTCTGTCATCTGGCGTCCTTATGGAAGATACAACTTCTGGGCTGGAGCCCGGGCTTTACATCGTTGCGGGGCCGATCGGCAACCTCGGAGACCTTAGCCCGCGCGGGGCGGAAGTCCTGCGCCTTGCCGATGTAATCGCCGTGGAAGATACACGGGTGAGCGCACGTTTGCTGCGTCACGCGGGATCGGATCGCCCGATGATCCCCTATCACGACCACAGCGCCGAAGGCGTCCGCGCCCGCCTGATCGAGCGGATGGCGAGCGAATCGGTCGCGCTCCTGTCCGATGCCGGAACGCCGCTCATTTCCGATCCGGGTTACAAGCTCGTCCGCGACGCGCGAGCCGCCGGGCGCAACATCACTACGCTGCCCGGCCCCAGCGCCGCCATCGCCGCGCTAACCCTGTCCGGCCTTCCCACCGACCGCTTCCTCTTCATGGGCTTCCTCCCCGCCAAACAAAAGGCCCGCGCCGACGCCTTGGCCGAAGTCGCCACCCTGCGCGCCACGCTCATCTTCTACGAAAGCGGCCCGCGCCTGTCGGAAAGCCTCGCCGCGATGGCCGAGGGGCTGGGGAACCGCGAAGCCGCCGTGTCCCGCGAAATCAGCAAAACATTCGAGGAAACCCGCACCGGCACCCTCACGGAACTTTCCGCCCGCTACGCCGACGCCCCGCCCAAGGGAGAGATCGTCGTCATCGTCGGCCCACCCGGCGAAGCCCCCCCCGCCAGCGCCGAAGACGCCGACGCCGCCCTCCTCGAAGCGATGGAACGACTCCCCGTCTCCAAAGCCGCCGGAGAGGTCGCCAAGAAACTCGGCCTGGACCGCCGCGCGCTTTACGATCGCGCGCTGGAACTCAAAGGGTGAGACGCCAACAGGCCGAAAAACGCGGTCGCCAAGCGGAACGCATCGCCGCATGGTGGCTACGGCTCAAGGGCTGGCAGATCGTCGGCCGCCGCCTGCGCACACCCGCCGGCGAGGTAGACCTTGTTGCAAGACGCGGCGCGATGCTCGCTTTTGTCGAGGTAAAGGCCCGCGCCACCGCCGCAGATCTCGACCTCGCGATAGACGAACGCCGCCTCTCGCGCGTCGCGTCCGCCGCCGAAATGCTCTTCTATGACCTTGCAAAGCCGGGCGACGACATGCGGATCGACGTGATCCTCCTTGCGCCGGGCCGTCCGCCGCGCCATCTGGCGAATGTCTGGCATGGGGGCTGATCCTTTCATCCCCGGAAAAAGGATTGGACATGACTGAGCTCAACCCCCTCACCATCGCCGTGCAGATGGATCCGATGGAAGAGATCAACATCGCGGGCGATTCCACCTTCCACATCATGCTGGCGGGGCAGACGAGGGGGCATCGGCTCTACCATTATCTCGCGCCCGACCTCACCTATCGCGACGGCCGCGTGCTGGCGAAGGCGCGCCCGGTAAAGGTGCAGAAGGTTCGAGGCGATCATTTCGCCCTTGGCGAGCCCGAGATGCTCGACCTCGGCCGCGACGTCGATGTCGTCCTCATGCGCCAGGACCCGCCCTTTGACCTGAGCTACATCACCGCCACCCATTTGCTGGAGAGGGTGCAGGCCGAAACGCTGGTGGTGAATGATCCCGCCTCCGTCCGCAACGCGCCCGAAAAGCTGTTCGTGCTCGATTATGCGCGCTTCATGCCGCCGACCATGATCACCCGCGACCTCGCGGAAGTCCGCAGTTTCCTCGCCGAACATGGCGAGATCGTGGTCAAGCCGCTCTATGGCAATGCGGGCAACGCGGTCTTCCATGTCGGCCAGTCCGGCGCCAACATCTCCGCGCTCGTGGAACTGTTCAACGCTTCATGGGTCGAGCCTTTCATGGTCCAGGCCTTCATCCCCGGCGTCGCGCAAGGCGACAAGCGCATCGTCCTCATCGACGGCGAAATCGTGGGCGCCATCAACCGCATCCCCGGCGCAGGCGAAATCCGCTCCAACCTCGCTGTGGGCGGATCAGCCGCACGCACAGAACTCACCGACCGGGAACTGGAAATCTGCGCCGCCATGGGGCCGGAACTCAAGCAGCGCGGCCTGCTGTTCGTAGGCATCGACGTAATCGGCGGCGAATGGCTGACCGAAATTAACGTGACCTCGCCCACGGGCATCGTGTCGATCGACGCCTTCAACGGTACGGACACAGGCAGCATGATCTGGGACGCGATCGACGCCCGCCTCGCCGCAAGAGTAGCTGCTTGAGCCACCTTCAACCGTCTAACAAAAACCCCGTCATCCCAGCGGAAGCTGGGACCTCGTGCCCCAGGCCGTGCCCTCCAAAAGAGATTCCAGCGTTCGCTGGAATGACGTGCCTTGACTGACTGGGTCCTCCATCTCATCGACGCAGGCGGCTATTGGGGCATTTTGGCCCTGATGGTCATCGAAAATGTCTTCCCCCCGATCCCGTCCGAACTCATCATGGGCATCGGCGGCATCCGCGTCGGCCAAGGCCGCATGGCGATGGAGTGGCTGCTCGTCGCGGGCACGCTGGGCACCACGGTCGGCAATTATTTCTGGTATCTGGTCGGCCATATATTGGGCTTCGCACGGCTCAAGCCGCTGGTGGACCGCTACGGCCGCTGGGCCACGCTGGAATGGCGGGACGTGGAGGCGCTCGACCATATATTCGGCAAATATGGCCAGATCGTCGTTTTCGTATTCCGCTTCCTGCCCGCCTTCCGCACCATGATCTCGCTGCCCGCCGGGCTGTTCCGCATGGGGCATGTCAAATTCCTCGCCTGGACGGCCAGCGGCGCGCTGATCTGGAACATTATCCTTGCCTATGCGGGCTACATCCTCGGCCAGAATTTCCGCGACATCGACAAATATGTGGGGCCCGCGGCGATGGCGTGCGTGGTCGGGGCAATTGCGCTCTACCTCTGGCGCTTGGCAACCTGGAAGCCGAGGGGGTGAGTGGGCTGTTCCCCCTCCCGCAGGCGGGAGGGGGCTAGGGGGTGGGCTGACGCAACGTTGGATTGAGTCTTGTAACGGCGAGGTCGAAGCTCGCTACGCTCGCGCCCACCCCTAACCCTTCAAACGAGTCACGCGCCTCGTTTGAACGTTTACGGGAGGGGGACTATGTTTGTCTTAGCCAACTCAAGCCCGAGGATGCGCATTCCGATAAACATCCAGCAGATGCGCCGCATCCACCTGCGTATAAATCTGCGTCGATGACAGGCTGGCATGCCCCAACAGCTCCTGCAAAGACCGCAAATCCGCCCCGCGCCCCAGCAAATGCGTCGCAAAGCTGTGCCGCAAAGCATGCGGCGTCGTCCGATCCGACAGCCCCAGCCGTCCGCGCGCACCCTGCACCGCGCGCCGGATCAAAGCCGCCGACAATGGACCACCCCGAGCCCCCCGGAACAGCATCTCCTCCCGCGCCATAGGATAAGGGCAAACCGCCACATAAGCCTCGATCGCCGCCCGCACCTGCGGCAGCAGCGGCACTTGTCGGCTCTTGCCCCGCTTGCCCGTCACCCGCAGCGTATCGCCCAGCGGCAACACGTCGCCCATCAGTCCCATCGCCTCGCCGATCCGCAGCCCCGCCCCATAGAGCAGCAACAACACCGCCCAGTCCCGCGCGCCGATCCAGCCCTCGCGCGCCGTCTCCGCAATCTCACCCGCCAGCGCCACCGCCTCGTCAGGGGAGATCGGCCGGGGCAGACCCCGCTTCACCTTCGGCCCTTTCAGCAGCGGCACCCGCGCATCCTCGCCGCCGGTGAACCTCAGGAACCCACGCACCGCCGACAATTCCCGCGCCGCCGATCCATTGCCGATCCCGTCCATCCGCCGCGCCGTCAGGAACGCCCGCAGGTCAGCCTGATCCACCCGCGCCAACCCCGCCGCCGTCACCGCTTCCCCGCGATGCTCCGTCAGGAACGCGATCAACCGCTCCGCCGTCGCCATATAGGCGCGCACCGTATGCGTCGAACGCCGCCGGTCCAGCGCCAGATGCTGCCGCCATGCTTCCACAAGATCACCACTCGCGCTCATGGCGTCGAGTCTAGGCGATGGCGTCACCAAACGGAATCCCCCGATCAACCGGCCCTTGAAAATCCCGCCCAGATGGGCACATGGAGCGCATGGCAACCGCACCTGACATGGCCGACATGCCCACGGGCACGCTGCTGCAAATCTCGCCGCGCATCGGCCGCGTTCTGGCGCCCAATCCCTCGCCCTTCACCTATACGGGCACCCAGACCTATCTGGTCGGGTCAGAGGACGTGGCGGTGATCGATCCCGGCCCCGCCGATCCCGATCATCTCGCCGCGCTGCTCGCCGCGATTGCAGACCGCCCCGTGCGTGCAATCCTCTGCACCCACACCCATCGCGACCACAGCCCTGCCGCCGCGCCGCTCTCGGCACAGACCGGCGCGCCCATCATCGGCTGCGCGTCGCTGGTGTTGGACGATGACGGTCCGCGCGCCGACGCCGCCTTCGATCCTTCCTATACGCCCGACCGCATCCTCGCCGACGGCGAACAGGTGACGGGGGAGGGCTGGACACTCGAAGCCGTCGCCACGCCCGGCCACACCTCCAACCATCTCTGCTTTGCCCTGACCGAGGAAAACGCCCTCTTCACCGGCGATCATGTCATGGGCTGGTCCACCAGCGTCATCTCGCCCCCGGACGGGGACATGGCCGATTATATGCGGTCGATGCAGCGGCTCCTCGATCGGGAGGATGTGATCTACTATCCCGCCCATGGCGATCCGGTGCCCAATCCGCGCCGTCTGGTGCGCGGCATGATGGGGCATCGCAAACAGCGGGAAGGGCAGATATTGCGCTTCCTTCAGCGCCACGGCGCGTCCGAAATCCCGGCGATGGTGGCGCAAATGTATAAAGGCGTCGATCCGCGCCTTCATCCCGCCGCCGGGCGATCGGTCCTTGCCCACCTCATCGACCTGGACGGCCGAGGTGTGGCGGAGGTCGCAGGGGATGGCCGCTGGCAATTGCGCTAGGGGGAAACAGTTACTGGCCAACCGCCGCGCCGCCCGCTAGTGGCGCGGTCAAAGGCCGTGAGGAGTTAGGGACATGAACGCCATCACCGGAATCCCGCAGGGGACCGACCTGCGCGCGGAGATCGACCGGCTGCGCAAGGAACGCAACGCCGTCATCCTCGGCCATTATTATCAAAAGCCGGAAATTCAGGACCTGTCCGATTTCGTCGGCGACAGCCTCGAACTGTCCCGCAAGGCAGCGGAAACGGATGCCGACGTCATCGCCTTTTGCGGCGTGCGCTTCATGGCCGAAACCGCCAAGATATTGAGCCCGGAAAAGATCGTCGTCCTGCCCGACATGGACGCTGGCTGCTCGCTTGAGGACAGCTGCCCGCCCGCCCAGTTCAAGGCGTTTCGCGAGGCCCATCCCGACCACATCGCCTTGAGCTACATCAACTGCTCGGCCGAGGTGAAGGCGCTTAGCGACATCATCGTCACCAGTTCGTCGGCGGAAACGATCCTGAGTCAAATCCCCCGCGACCAGAAGATCATTTTCGGCCCGGACAAGCATCTGGGCGGTTATCTGAAGCGCAAGTTCAACCGCGACATGCTACTGTGGCCCGGCGTCTGCATCGTCCACGAAGCCTTCAGCGAAACCGAACTGCTGAAGCTCAAGGCCCAGCATCCCGACGCCCCCATCGCCGCGCACCCCGAATGTCCGCCTTATATCGTCGATCATGCCGATTATGTCGGCTCCACCAGCGGCATCCTGCAATATGCCAAGACGATGACCGGAGACACGCTGATCGTCGCCACCGAACCGCACATCATCCACCAGATGCGCAAGGCGGTGCCCGACAAGAATTTCATCGGCGCCCCCGGCGCGGACGGCAACTGCAACTGCAACGTCTGCCCCTATATGGCGCTCAACACGATGGAAAAGCTCTACCTCGCCCTCCGCGACCTCCAGCCCCGCATCGAAATGGAAGAAGGCCTCCGCCTCGCCGCGAAGAAGAGCCTAGACCGGATGCTGGAACTCGCCAGCGGCACGGTAGGGAAGGGCGACGTGGGCAATCGCTAGGGCATGCTCCTTGTTTTCCGTCACCCCGGGCTTGACCCGGGGTCCCGCTTTACGTTCCATCGTGTGAAAGCGGGATCCCGGCTCAAGGCCGGGATGACGAGGCGGTGAGCGCCGCCTGCGTTCGCTATCCCACTCCGATCAATGCACAGAGAGGCCAGATGACCTTCACCTTGCCCGGCTTCGACCTAGACACCTTCATCGCCTCCACCCTCGCCGAAGACCTCGGCCCTGACGGTCGCGATGTCACCAGCGAAGCGGTCATCCCCGCCGACGCGATCTTCGAAGGCGTGATGGACAGCCGCGACGCGGTGACGCTCGCTGGCCTCCCCATCGCCGCCGCCTTCTTCCGCGCCCTCGACCCTGACGTCGAGATCGAGCTACTCCGCCAGGACGGCGACCGCGTCGCGCCAGGCACTGACATCATGCGCATCCGCGGCAAGGCCCGCGCCATGCTGACCGCCGAGCGCTCCGCCCTCAACACCGTCCAGCACCTCACCGGCATCGCCACCATGACCCGCGCCTATGTCGATGCGATCATGGGCACCGGCGCGACCCTGCTCGACACGCGCAAGACCATTCCCGGCCTGCGCGTCCTCGAAAAATATGCCACGCGGCAGGGCGGCGCGACCAATCACCGCATGGGCCTGTGGGATGCCGCGATGATCAAGGATAATCATGTCGCGGTCGCAGGTTCGGTAGAGGAAGCCGTCCGCCGCGCCGCCGCTGCCGGGATCGCAAGCATCATCGTGGAGGTCGACCGCATCGACCAGATCGAACCCGCGCTCGCCGCCGGGGCAACCCATCTACTGCTCGACAATATGGACGCGCCCACCCTGCGTGGCGCCGTAACCCTCGTCGGCGGCCGCGTGCCGACCGAAGCCTCAGGCGGCGTCACGCTCCAGACCATCCGCGCCAAGGCGGAAACCGGCGTCACCTACATCAGCGTCGGCCGCCTCACCCAATCCGCTCCCGCTGCCGACATCGGCCTGGACTTCGCCTTTGCGTAAAGCCTCTTAACCCTCGATCGTCACCGTCGAGGGATGATGCTTATCCAAATGCTTGCGGATGATGCGCAGGTTCTTCGTGTTGGACTTGAACAAAAAGTCGAACACATCCCCCGCAAAGGGGATCGCGCCCACGACCGTGTCGAACCCCACATTGGCCGCCATCCGAGTCAGCTGCCATTTCGACATGCCCAGATTACGCGCTTCCCACACGATCCAAGCGCCCATGGCCGCAGTCGCCAAATCACCCACCACCGGGATCAACCCTACCAGGCTGTCCAGCCCGACGCGCCGGTTCGTACCGGGAATGACGAACAATCCTTCCAGCATCGCCTCCATTGCCTCGATCCGCCGCCGCACCGAAGCGGGGTCGCGGCCAAAGCCCGGCAGGTCACGCACCACGCGGTCAAACTGGTCTTGCGATAACGCCATCATGTTCCTCCTGCCCCCTTAATTGGTGGCGCGGAACAAATGGTTCAATGGATGCCGCGCGCGGGGCGAAGGCATGAATCCGGTCAGCCGCCGCGACACCAGCGACCAGCGCACCGGCGCGCCCAAGGCAACATAGCCGTTATGCGCCTGCATCAGCGCCTCGGCCTGCGCCACCCGCGCCATCCGCTCGGCCGCGCTGCCCGCCATGCTAGCGGCCCGCAACTGTGCATCGGCCTCCTCCGAACAATGCACCTTGCGCGCGCATCCGGCGCGGCCGAGATACCAGAGCACGCTGTCATAAGCGGCGACTTCATCGATCAGCCGCAGGTCGGCATCATCCTTCATGCCCACCCGCTCGACGCCCAACCCGATCATCGCCAGGTCATGGCGGACGAGGGCGAACAGGCTCGTCGCCCCCGGCCCTCGCGGCAAAGCCACCCGCAGCACCGGAGCATCGCCATTGTCGCTGCGCCACCGCGTGATGACCGCACTGGCCGCCGCTCGCCGGTCCCCCAACGGCATCGCTGTCCAATCCGGCGCAGTCGGGGGCCGAGGCAGATCAAGCTGCGTAGGCACGATCTTGTCGGTAATGGCCCACCCGCCCAGCGGAAACAGGATGGGCAACTGGCTGCGATCGATCGCCATGTTGATCGCCCGCCGCACGCCGTCATCGTCCAGCAGCTTGCCCTTGCCGGTCACGGCAAATCCCAACAGGCCCTGCACCGGGTCGATCCGCACCGCATCGCGATCAACCCCGGCTGGCACCAGCAGCGGCAGGTCGGCGAACCGCCCGCCCAGCACCGCCGCCGCCTTGCCCTCACGAAAACGAATGATGGCCAGCGCGGCTCTGTCCGCGCGCAATATGCGTGTTTCCCACGCCGCCGCCTTCGCCTCCTCCCCATCCTCGTCCCTGGGTGCCTTGTCGACCGGCGTCAGCGTCAACGCCTTGCCCCATGCCTCGCGCCGGTAAGGCCCGGTGCCGCCCTGTCGCGACAACAGCGCCATTTGCGGTTGCGCCAGCATCTGCAACAAATAGGGGCGGGGCTGGGACAGGCGGATCTCGATCACCTCGCCGGTCATCGGCACGACCGCCTCCACCGCGTCCAGCGGCCCGTCCGGGTCCAGCCGCCGCAATGTCTCGATCCGCGCCATCAACAGCTGCGCGACAGTCTTCGCCGTCACCTTCGGCCCATCGGCCCATAGCGCGCGCCGCAGGCGAAAGATGTAGCTGCGCCCATCCTCCTCGACGATCCAGCGCTGGGCCAGCGCGGGCAATATCTCGCCGCTGGCGTCAAAGGCGACCAGCCCCTGCGCCGTCGCCTCCAGGATCAGCTTGGCGCCTGGATTGGGCAGGTTCTCGATCGGTTTGGCGAAGTCAGCGGGTGATCCGATCACGCTCACCACCACCGGCCCGCTCGCCTCCTGCGAACAGCCCGCGATCATCGCGGCCGCGCCCAGCAGGACAGCCATCGATCGAAGCAGGGGAGCAGCCACGGTCATGCGTATGACAGGCTTAGGGTTTATCAGGCTCAAGTTGAAGCTTTTAGAGCGTGATCGTCTTACATGGAAGCATCGGTACTAAGGTTGATTTTCCGTCACCCCGGGCTTGACCCGGGGTCCCGCTGCCTCAGCAGCGTCGGAAAAGAAGCGGGACCCCGGATCAAGTCCGGGGTGACGATTACTCAAACATGGCCATGCTCTAAAATCGGGCCTCCGCCAGATCGTTTTAGGGCCGATCGACCTTCAGGAGATGGCGAGCCGAAAATGGTGGTTTTCCGTGACCCTTGAAGCGAGTCACGCGCCTCGCTTCAACGCAGCGTACTCACAGTACGTGAGCACCGGAAGCGCGGAGAGCCGCCATTTGCAGGCCGCCAGAACTGAATGTCGATCGGCCCTAGCAGGGCGAGCGAGGGGCAGGGCGATCGCACCTGTCCCGGAACAGGATTTCATTAACCACGACTCCGCATTGGCCGCCCTTTCCCAACCGTCTATGTCTTTAGTTATGCGCATCCTTTCGACGATCCTGCTCGTTTCCGCCGCCGCTGGCGCGGCTGCCCTGGCACAGGGGATGCCGACGCCTTTCACCGTGGTCGAAAGCGGGCGCGGTTACACCTCGCTAAAGGATGCGGTGGCGGCGATCGGCAATGGCAAGGGCACGGTCCTGATCGCGCCCGGCACCTATGCGCAATGCGCGGTGCAGCAGGGCGGGGACGTCGCCTTCCGCGCCCAGACGGCGGGCAGCGTCATCCTCGACGGCATGCCATGTGAAGGCAAGGCGGCACTGGTCTTGCGCGGCCGGTCAAGCAGCGTGGATGGCATCGTGTTCCAAAATCTGCGCGTGCCAGATGGCAATGGCGCGGGCATCCGGCTGGAAGGCGGCAATCTCACCGTCACCAACAGCCTGTTCCGCAACAGCGAGGAAGGGATATTGAGCGGCGACTCGCCGGGCAACAGCGTCACGATCGACAAATCCACCTTCCGCCATCTTGGCCGGTGCGACCGCGATCTGGATTGCGCCCATGGCATCTATATCGGTCGATATGGCAAACTTACCGTCACGCGGTCGCGATTCGATCAGGGCGATGGCGGCCATTATCTGAAAACCCGCACGCCCCGCGTCACCATCACCGGCAACAGCTTCGACGACAGCCACGGCCGCCTCACCAACTATATGATCGACCTGTCCAACGGGGCGAGTGGTGAGATCAGCGGCAATGAAATGGTGCAGGGCCGGGACAAGGATAATTACAGCGCCTTCATCACCGTCGCTCCGGAAGGGCGCGAACATGACAGCGGCGGCCTGTCGATCGCTGGCAACAGCGCGTCTTTCGTGCCCGGCCTGCAACGCAGCAGCAGCTTCGTCGCCAACTTCACAAGCGACGCGGTGAAGATCGGCGCGAATCGTCTGGGCGCCGGCATCAAGGTCACCGATCGCCGTTGAAGGCCCGGCTTGCGCCCTCGGTTGCGCCGCCCGATAATGGCGTCATGCGCAGCACCTATGATTCCGCCACCGTCCGCCTTTATCATCTGAGCGACAGCGAAGAAGGCGGCGCTGCGACCACCCTCTTTTACGGCCCGTTAAGCGAAGCCGTGCATATAGCGCAGCAACAGCCTCAGGAAATCCAGGACGGGCTGTTCATCGCGACCGACAATGATGTGGTTGCCTGGCTGGATTTGCAGGAGGACTGAACGCAGTCCTTCTGGATTAGGAGGGCTTGTGCAGAAGTTGGAAGGCTTTTTCGAGGGCGATTATGACCGCGATCGCAAGCTGCTACATATCACCACTTACGGCTTCTGGAATCTGGATGCGGTCGATCAGTTCGGCCGCGCGCTCGAGGAAGAAGTCCGCGCGGCGGATCCGTCGTGCGACGTTCTGGTCAATACCTGCCGCACGGAAATCCATACCCCCGAAGTCAGCGAAGCGCTCGGTCGCCTCTCCTACACGCACAAGGATTCGGATACCGGCCGCATCGCCGTAGTCTCGCCTTCGGTGCTCCTGCGGATGCAGACGAGACGGCTGCAAAATATGAACACAACCTACGGCTATTTCGAAACCGAGCAGGAGGCTCTCGACTGGCTCGCGACTCCTGCTGATTCGTCGGCGCCGCAGACGCGCGCCGCTGGCTGAAGCGACCGGGATCGCTCGTGCGGCGGTTGCGGCGCTGCTCAACCGTCGGCAAAGCCGAAAGGCGCGTAGCCCCGGCGATAGTCCTCCGGCAGCATTTCACGCCCGATGGGCGGCGCGGATCGCGCCATGCACTGGCTCCGGTGGCACAGGCGGCATGTCAGTCCGATCGGCGTCGGCTCGGACGCCCCAAGTCCCTGCGTATAGATCAGCCGATGGGCATGTTCGGCCGCGCAGGCGAGCGCGATCGCCCGCTCCACACGCGGCGCGCCCCAGCCGCCGCCGCCCGCCGTCACCCTCCGCGCGATCGAGAAAAACCGTTGTCCGTCGGGCAGTTCCAGCCATTGCGTCACCACGTCGCCGGGCCGCTCGAACACATGATGGATCGACCAGAGCGGGCATGATCCGCCATGCCGCGCAAAGGGAAAGCCTGCGCCGTCCAGCCGCTTGCTGACATTGCCCGCCCTATCGACGCGCAGGAAGAAGAAAGGCACGCGTTCGTGCCCCGGCTTTTGCAGCGTGGTCAGTCGGTGCGCCGTCTGTTCAAAGCTCGTCCCGAATTGCCGGGCCAGTGCCTCGACATCGTAGCGCCGCGCCTCCACCGCCTTGGCAAAGGCCGCATAGGGCATCAATATGGCGGCGGCGCCATAATTGGCGAGGCCCTGGCGGGCCAGCTGCCGTCCACCTGCGCTGGAAAACTGCCCGTCCTTCAGCAGGGACTCCATGTCCGCGCGCATCTCCAGATAGGCGATCTGTATCGCCAGCTGAAAGGCGGTGCTCGCGCCGTCCAGCGCATCGTCGATCAGCACCGCGTCGCGATGCCGGTCCAGCCGCCGCATCGACCCCGCCATGACATCGGGCGGCAGGCGCCGGACGCGCAGGCCATGCTTGCTTTTCAGCCATGCTGCCGTGCCGCCTGCTTGTTCGATCTGCGCGGCGATCCTTTCCCCCGCATCGTCCAGCGGCGGAAAACTGTTGCGCCGCGCGCCCAGGAATCGGCGCGCCTCGGCCGCCGGGTCGGGCGCTTCATCGGGTGCGTCGGCGCGATCGCCGCTCCGGTCGGCCAGCGCCATCTGCTCCTCGCGATAGGCGGTGTGCAGCCGCAGCAGCGCTTCGCTGAACCCCGGATAGTTGATCGCGACATCCTGCATGGCCAGCGCGGGCAGGTCGATGTCGGCAAACATCGGGTCCTTCAACGCTGCCTGCAACCGCGCCGTCTGCTCCGCGCCGCCGTCGCCCGCCAGCTCGCTCATGTCCATCCGGTATGTGCGCGCCAGCCGCAGCAGCATGTCCGCCGTCAACGGCCGCTGGTTCCGCTCCAGCAGCGCAACATAGGAGGCGGAGATTTCAAGGTCCGCCGCCATATCGGACTGGGTCAGCCCCAACTCCCGCCGCAACCGCCGCAAGCGCGGCCCCATATAGACGGGACGATCCTTGGCCATGTTCGATTGCGCTCCTGTGCAGACATTACAACTCTACAAGGAAAGTTTGTAAAGATCGACAACTGAACCTCACACCCCCTCCCGCCCCAGGTCATCCTCCCCCAGAACGATTTTAATTCGCCAATTCATTCAGGGGATTCCCATGACCTACGCCCAACAAATCACCCGCGCCTCCTCCCTGCTGGGCGAAGAGTCCAACTGGAATGGCATCGCCGCCGATTCGGTCGCCAGAATGCGTCTCCAGAATCGCTTCCCCACCGGCCTCGACATCGCCCGCTACACCGCCGCGATCATGCGCCGCGACATGGCCGCTTATGATGCCGACCCGGCGAACTACACCCAGTCGCTGGGTTGCTGGCACGGCTTCATCGGCCAGCAGAAGATGATCAGCATCAAGAAGCATTTCGGCACGACCAAGGGCAAATATCTCTACCTCTCCGGCTGGATGATCGCGGCGCTGCGTTCCGAATTCGGCCCGCTCCCGGATCAGTCGATGCATGAAAAGACCAGCGTCCCCGCGCTGATCGAGGAACTCTACACCTTCCTGCGCCAGGCGGATGCCCGCGAACTCGGCATGCTGTTCCGCGACCTCGACAAGGCCCGCGAGACGGGCAATGAAGTTGAGGTCCATCGCCTCACCAACGCGATCGACAATCACGAAACCCACATCGTCCCGATCATCGCCGACATCGACGCAGGTTTCGGCAACGCCGAAGCGACCTATCTGCTCGCCAAGAAGATGATCGAGGCGGGCGCCTGCGCGCTCCAGATCGAGAATCAGGTCTCGGACGAAAAGCAGTGCGGCCATCAGGACGGCAAGGTCACCGTTCCGCACGAGGACTTCCTCGCGAAGATCCGCGCCTGCCGTTATGCCTTCCTCGAACTCGGCATCGATGACGGCATTATCGTCGCCCGCACCGATTCGCTCGGCGCCGGTCTCACCAAGCAGATCGCCTTCAGCCGCGAGCCGGGCGACCTTGGCGACCAGTATAACAGCTTCCTCGATGTCGAAGAGGTCGCCGATCCATCGACCCTGCGCGGCGATGTCGTCATCGCCCGCGACGGCAAGCTGCTGCGGCCCAAGCGTCTGGCATCAAACCTTTTCCAGTTCCGCTCCGGAACCGGCGAGGACCGGGTCGTCCTGGATTGCATCACCTCGCTTCAGAACGGCGCAGACCTGCTGTGGATCGAAACCGAAAAGCCCCATGTCGAACAGATTGCGGGCATGGTGGACCGCGTCCGCGAGGTCATCCCGAACGCCAAGCTGGTTTACAATAACTCGCCGAGCTTCAACTGGACGCTGAACTTCCGCCAACAGGTGTTCGACAGCTGGCAGGCACAGGGCAGGGACGTTTCCGCCTATGACCGCGCCCGCCTGATGAGCGCAGACTATGATGCCACCGACCTTGGCCGTGAGGCTGATGAAAAGATCCGCACCTTCCAGAAGGACGCCGCAGCGCGGGCGGGCATCTTCCATCATCTCATCACGCTGCCGACCTATCACACGGCTGCGCTGTCGACCGACAATCTGGCGCGGGAATATTTCGGCGACGCCGGGATGCTCGGCTATGTTGAGGGCGTCCAGCGCCGCGAAATCCGCGAGGGCATCGCCTGCGTGAAGCACCAGAATATGGCGGGCAGCGACATCGGTGATGATCACAAGGAATATTTCGCCGGTGAGGCAGCACTGAAGGCTGGCGGCAGCCACAATACGATGAACCAGTTCGCAGCTTGAAGAACCAAGGAAAGGAGGACGAAATGACTGAACCCACGAGGTCCCGCGCGGTTTTCTCGACCGAGGATTTTTCGCTGCTCAGGACGGCGGTGGCCGATTATCTGCAGAAGGTGAAAGACACGCCGGAGTCGGTGAAGTTCGCCAACCTGTATCACCGGCTCGGTCGCCTGCGCTAATCGCCCGCTGTCGATGAGAGAAAGCCTGCCTCCGGTGATCCCGGCGGCAGGCTTTTCTAATCACCGTCAAGCCCGCTTTGTGCTTTCGCCCGAACGGCTGGACGCTTACCCTGAAGGTGTCAGACCCGACGGGAGAGCCCCCATGCCCTACACGCTCATTACCGCGAACCGGAATTATTCCAGCTGGTCACTGCGTCCCTGGGTGCTGATGAAGGCGCTCGGCATTCCCTTCGCGGATCGGCTTGAGCCCTTTGTGCAGAGCATAAATTACTCTGCCTTCCGCAACTTTTCACCAACCGGCCAGGTGCCGGCCTTGATCGATGGCGATCGGACGGTGTGGGATTCCCTCGGCATCACCCTCTATCTTGCCGATCGCCACCCTGCCGTATGGCCACAGGAGGAATCCGCCCGCGCCTTCGCCCAAAGCGCCGTTGCGGAAATGCACAGCGGTTTTGCGACCCTGCGCAACGAATGCCCCATGAATGTCGGCGTGCGAGTCGAACGCGACCTGCCCTCGCCACAGCTGAACCGCGACATAGCGCGGCTTTCGGAATTGTGGGGGGAGGGGCTGAAGCGCTTTGGCGGCCCCTTCCTCGCCGGGCCAGCCTTCACCGCGATCGACGCCTTCTACGCGCCCGTCGCATTCCGGGTACGGACCTATGACCTGAACGTCGGGCCAGTGGCGCACGGATGGGTCGATCACATGCTGGCCCACCCCGCAATGCGGGAATGGGAGGCCGCTGCTCTCGCCGAAACCTGGCGGGAGGAAAGCCATGAGGCGGATGTCGGTGCCGCTGGCCGCATCATGCAGGATTACCGCGCGTCCTGACTCGCCCCTTGCAAGCCTGCTATCCCCGGGAACAGCAAATATTGGTCCCATGCCCCCTTTCGCTGCGCCCCCTCTGGGTCTAGGGGGAAAGGGTTATGGTCAAGCCCCGCACGCTGTACGAGAAGATTTGGGACGCGCATGTCGTTGAACGCCGTCCCGATGGAACCTGCCTCATCTATATCGACCGCCACCTCGTACATGAGGTGACGAGTCCCCAGGCCTTCGAGGGTCTAAGGATAGCGGGCCGCCTGGTGCGCCGCCCCGATCTGACGCTCGCTGTTCCGGATCACAATCTGCCCACGACGCCCCGCCGCGATGCGCAGGGCAACCGCATCCCCATCGCCGATCCAGAAAGCGCGCAGCAGCTTGCCGCGCTGGAAAGAAATGCGCCGGAGTTCGGCGTTCGCCTGATCGGCGATGCGGATCTTGAACAGGGGATTGTTCACGTAGTGGGGCCGGAGCAGGGCTTCACCCTGCCGGGCACGACGCTGGTCTGTGGCGACAGCCACACCAGCTCGCACGGGGCGCTAGGCGCGCTGGCCTTCGGCATCGGCACCTCCGAGGTTGAGCATGTGCTCGCCACGCAGACCCTGCTGCTCAAGCAATCGAAGACCATGGAAGTCGTCGTCGAAGGCGAACTGGGCTTCGGCGTTACGCCCAAGGATGTGGCGCTGGCCATCTGCGGCCGTATCGGCACGGCGGGCGGCACCGGCTACGTCATGGAATATCGCGGCTCTGTCTTCCGCGACATGTCGATCGAAGGCCGCCTGACCGTCGCCAACATGTCGATCGAGGCAGGCGCGCGTTCGGGCCTGTTCGCCCCGGATGAGAAGACCGTTGCCTATCTGAAGGGCCGTCCCATGGCGCCCAAGGGCGCCGATTGGGATGCCGCCGTCGCCTATTGGAAGACGCTGGCGACCGATGAAGGCGCGCAGTTCGACAAAACGATCGTCATCGATGCCGCCGACATCGTGCCCAACGTGACCTGGGGCACCAGCCCCGAGGACGTCGTGCCGGTGACTGGCGTCGTTCCCGATCCGGAAAGCTTCGCCGACGCGTCCAAGCGCGCCGCCGCGCAGAAGTCCCTCGACTATATGGGCCTCACCGCCGGACAGCGGATGGAGGACGTGACGGTCGAACATATCTTCATCGGCAGCTGCACCAACAGCCGCATAGAAGATTTGCGCGCCGCCGCCGCCCTGCTGAAGGACAAGCATATCGCCAGCGGCATCAAGCAGGCGCTGGTCGTTCCCGGATCGGGTCTGGTGAAGCAGCAGGCCGAAGCCGAAGGGCTCGACCGCATATTCACCGATGCCGGGTTCGAATGGCGCGAACCGGGCTGCTCAGCGTGCCTGGGCATGAATCCCGACAAGGTGCCTGCCGGCGAGCGCTGTGCTTCCACCAGCAACCGCAACTTCATGGGCCGCCAAGGCCCCGGTTCGCGCACTCATCTCGTATCCCCCGCCATGGCAGCCGCTGCCGCCATCACCGGACATCTGACCGACGTGCGAGAATTGCTGAACGAAAAACAGGGAGAGGTGGTCGCATGAAGAAGGTATTCTGGGTGCTGGCGCTCGGCGCGCTGGCCAGTGCCGCCATGGCGGCGACCCTCGGGCGTGCGGAAGACAGCCGCCGCCTGGAGACCAAGCGGGCGCATTGATGGACAAGCTGAATATCGTTGAGGGCAAGGCCTATCCGTTCGGGATGAAGAATGTCGATACCGACATCGTCATTCCGGCGCATTGGTTGAAGACCATTTCGCGCTCGGGCCTTGGCAAGGGCGCGTTCGAAGTGCTGCGCAAGGAACCGGGCAACGTCTTTGACGATCCGGAATATGCTGGCAGCCCCATACTTATCGCGGGCGACAATTTCGGCTGCGGGTCCAGCCGCGAACATGCCGCCTGGGCGCTAGCCGACCTTGGCATCAAGGTGGTGATTGCGCCTAGCTTCTCCGACATTTTCTCGGGCAACGCGTTTAAGAACGGCATCCTTACCGTGGTTCTGCCGCAGGAAGCGATCGACCGGCTGATGGAGGTCGCGAAGAGTGATCCGATCCATGTCGATCTGGAACATCAGACCGTCACGACGCAGTTTCAGGACCGGTTCCAGTTCGAAATCGACCCGTTCCGCAAGCACTGCCTGCTGGGCGGGCTGGACGAGATCGGGCTGACTTTGGGGCAGGCCGATACGATCAGCCAGTTCGAGGCGAAGGACGCCGGGCTGCGGCCCTGGCTTGTTCCTGCCGTTGCGTAACCGTCTCGATCTTCCTATCTCATCCCAGACTTCAGCTTCTTTTTGACAAGGCACAGGCATGACGACTTTCGACGACCGCGAAAAGGCCTTTGAAAATATGTTCGCCCATGACCAGGAGATGCAGTTCCGCATCCAGGCGCGGCGGAACCGGCTGCTCGGCGAATGGGCCGCAGTGCGTATGGGCCTGACGCCGGAAGAGACCGACGCCTATGCCAAATCCGTAGTGCAGGCCGATTTCGAAGAAGCGGGCGATGAAGATGTCATCCGCAAGCTCGTGGGTGATATGACCCAAGCTGGCGTAGACATTGACGAGCCGGGCGTGCGAGCGGCTCTGGAAGAGCAGCAGGTGATCGCGCGCCGCCAGTTCATCGAAGCCCAGTAAGCAGGACGGACGCCCCCCATGCCGATGGCTGCGCAAGACATTGCCGATATGATCCGGGCGGCTATTCCGGACGCGGAGGTCGAAATTACCGATCTCGCCGGTGATGGCGATCATTATGCGGCGCGCGTCGTGGCGGAAAGCTTCCGGGGCATGAGCCGGGTCGCGCAACAGCGCGCCGTCTATGCTGCGCTTGGCGGTCGCATGGGCGGCGTGCTCCATGCCTTGCAACTGACCACTGCCGTTCCCAACTAACCGCTATCATTTTTCATGCGCGCTGCCTGCAATTTTTCAGCGCCCGACAGGACTGGACCGACCATGACCGACGCCGTGCATCAACGGATCGCCGATATTGTGAATAGCAATGACGTCGTGCTCTTCATGAAGGGCACCCCTCTGTTCCCGCAATGTGGTTTTTCCAGTCGTGCAATTGCCATCCTCGATCATCTGGGCGTCGCCTATGAATCCGTAGATGTGCTGCAGGACCAGCTGGTTCGGCAGGGCATTAAGGCTTTTTCGGATTGGCCGACCATCCCCCAGCTCTATGTGAAGGGCGAATTTGTCGGCGGCAGCGACATCATGATGGAAATGTATGAAGCTGGTGAGCTTCAGCAGCTGATGACCGACGAAGGCGTCGCAGCGGCTAACTGAATCGCAGCAGTCAGACCTTAACGATCTCTGGAAGGATAGCGTCCAGTAGCAGCATGGCTGCTGGCGTAATCTTCAGATGCGGCCCTTTGCGCTCGATCAGGTCCAGTTGGGCGAGCCGCGCAATGGCAGCTTCATCAATCAACTGCTCGACGGGGATACCGGATAGCGCCGAGATGCGATCAAGATCGACGCCCTCCGCAAGCCGCAATCCCATCAGCAGCGCTTCACGCCCGCGATCTTCTGGCGTCAGCACTTCCTCGCTTTGCAGCCCGTGGCCATTCCGGCCCACCGCGCCCATCCAGTTTTCCGGCTTCTTGTGGCGAAGCGTCGCCATCCCCTCGCGCCGTCCATGCGCGCCGGGACCGATCCCGGCATAGGTGCCATAGCGCCAATAGGTAAGGTTGTGGCGGCTCTCCTGACCGGGCTTCGCATGATTGCTGATTTCATAGGCGGGCAGTCCGGCCGCCTCGGTCATGGCCTGCGTCTGCTCATAGAGGGTCGCCGCATGGTCCGGGTCAGCAGGCGTCAGTTTCCCCTGAGCAACGAGCGTGGCAAACCGCGTGCCCGGCTCGATCGTCAGTTGATAAAGCGACAGGTGATCGGTGCCAAAAGACAGGCCGCGCGCCAGCTCCGCCTCCCAGTCCGCCTCGCTCTGGTCGGGCCGCGCATAGATCAGGTCCATGTTCACCCGGTCGAATTCGGACTGCGCGACATCCAGCGCAGCCAGCGCCTCGTCCACATCATGCGCCCGGCCGAGAAAATGCAGCGCCTGATTATTCAGCGCCTGCACCCCCAGTGACACGCGGTTCACCCCCGCACGCGCCAGATCGGCGAAGCGCGCTGCTTCCACCGAACTTGGATTAGCCTCCAGCGTGATTTCCATGTCCGCCGTGGGCCGCCAGTAGCTGGCGGCAGCGTCGATGATGTTCGAGACGATTTCCGGCGGCATCAGTGACGGCGTTCCGCCGCCGAAAAAGATGGATGAGAGCGGCCGCCCGCCAGTCAGCCCCGCTTCATGAGCCAGATCCTCCAACAGCGCGGTGCGCCAGGCATCGGTATCGATGTCCGCACGGACATGGCTGTTAAAATCACAATAAGGACATTTGGAAACGCAAAATGGCCAATGCACATATAGGGCCATAGGTTCAGGCGCGGAGGCCGGGGAATCGATCGGGGGCAGGGGCATGAGTGGGGGCGTCCTTAGACGGCTTTGGGCCGCACGGCTAGCAATGGCAGCGCTTGCGATGACAGGGATCATTGCTGATCAGCCCACGAAAGCCTCCCCGTTGGGCCGGGCGGCGCCGACCCAGACGGTCATGCCCGCCGCCTATTACGGTATGGAAGAGGCGGAACGCGGCAACCTATTGCTGCGCGACGTCGTACTGGGCATGCACAATGACGAGCGCCAATCTCTGGGCCTCACGCCGTTGGCATGGGATAGCGCCCTCGCTCAGGATGCTGCCCAATATGCCCGGCAGATGGCCGTGACCAACCGCTTCCAACATTCCCCGCGCGCATCCCGCGCCGTTCCCAGCGGTGAAAATCTTTGGATGGGTCCGCGGCGTCTCTACGGATATGAGACGATGATCGGTGCTTTCCTCAATGAAAAGCGCCTGTTCCGGCGTGGAGGAAAATTGCCGGACATCAGCATGTCTGGCCGCTGGGAAGATGTCGGCCATTATACGCAGATGATCTGGCGCGGCACGCAAAAGGTCGGCTGCGCCCTCGCCGAAGGGCAGAATTACGATTATCTCGTCTGCCGCTATTTCCCAGCGGGCAACGCATTTGGCAAAGGCCCGCTGGACGCAGACGACAGCCCTTTCGGCTCCCGTCTGGCCAGCATGGGCGAATAAGCCCGCCTCGCTTCTTTAGAAGACAGCCGCGACCAGCTGCGCGAAGGCATCCGAACGATGGCTCATTGCATGTTTCTTTTCCGGCTCCATCTCGCCAAAGCTGATCGTGTGGCCCAGCGGCTGGAACATCGGGTCATAGCCAAAGCCCTTTTCCCCGCGCGGCGGCCAGATGAGGATGCCGTCAACCCGACCCTCAAACACCTCGACATGACCATCGGGCCAAGCCACCGCCAACGCGCAAATGAAATGCGCGCCATGCCCGGCATCAGGCCCCTTGGCTTCGATCGCATCCCATACGCGCTGCATCGCGATGCTGAAATCCTTGGTTTCACCCGCCCAACGAGCGGAGAAGATGCCCGGATCACCATTCAGTGCCTCAACGCACAGCCCGCTATCATCCGCCAGCGCGGGAAGCCCCGACAGATCGGCCGCCTGCATCGCCTTCAGCTCTGCATTGGCGATGAAGGTCGTGCCGGTTTCTTCCGGTTCGGGCAGATCCAGCGCCGCCGCAGACACGGTCTCGATCCCGAAGGGCGCTAGCAGTTCGCCAATCTCCCGCACCTTGCCGGGATTATGGCTGGCGATCACCAGCTTGCCGGGACCCAGCTTGCGGATCGCCTGTTCCTGTCCGAAATCGTCGCTCATGATTATGTCATTCTCCCCGTTCGCTTCGAGCATAGTCGAGAAGCGCGTAGTGCATAGATAGCATTTCTCGAAACGCTCGAAACGAACGGACGAATGCGCTTAGCGGCCCGTCGCCTTGTCCTGCGCAGCAAAGATCTGCGAGCAACCGATGCGCGCCAGCCGCAGCAGGCGGAGCAGCTCCTCCTCGTCATAGGCGGCGCCTTCGGCGGTCGCCTGCACTTCGGCAAACTTGCCGTCGCCGGTCAGGATCAGGTTGGCGTCAGTTTCGGCATTGCTGTCCTCGGCATAGTCGAGGTCCAGCACGGGCGTGCCATTATAGATGCCGCAGCTGATCGCCGCGACCTTCTGGATGATCGGATCTTCGGTCAGCGCACCCGAAGCGATCAGCTTGTCGATGGCGATGCGCAAAGCCACCCAGCTGCCGGAAATGGCCGCCGTCCGAGTGCCGCCATCGGCCTGGATCACGTCGCAATCGATAACAATCTGCCGCTCGCCCAGCTTTTTCATATCAACGACGGTGCGCAGCGACCGGCCGATCAAACGCTGGATTTCCTGCGTGCGGCCCGACTGCTTGCCCTTGGCTGCCTCACGGCTGCCGCGCGTATGGGTGGCGCGGGGCAGCATGCCATATTCCGCCGTCACCCAGCCTGAACCCTTGCCACGCAGGAAGGGCGGCACCTTCTCCTCCACCGAAGCGGTGCACAGCACCCGCGTATCGCCGAAGCTGACCAGGCAGCTGCCCTCGGCATGGATGGTGAAGCCGGGCTCCATGGTGATGTCGCGCATCTGGTCGGGCGCGCGGCCGGAAGGACGCATAAAATTTTCTCCGAAGGGTTCAGTCGGTGCGGCTTAGCGCTGGGAGCGTCGTCTTGCCAGTGGCGATACGTGCGAAAGATGGTAGGAAGCGCCCATGCAGTTGCGTCGGATGATGATTTTCGCGGTCGCCGCCCTGACAGCCGGTTGTGCGGCAGAGCGGGTTGAACTTGAAAAGCCCGCTGCCCGCGGTGACACGATCCGTTTTTCGGCTGGGCCCTGTTTCGGCGTCTGCCCCAGTTACAGCCTGCAGGTGACGCCTGATGGCTCAGGCTTGCTGGAGCCTGAGCGGTTCACGGCCGTTCCGGGTGCGACGCGCTTCACCGTCACGCCAGCGCAATATCGCCGTTTCCGCGCCGCGCTGGCGCAATTCCGGCCTCCTGCAGGAACAGTTCGGCGCATCACCCACGGGGAGAATTGCACCCGCTTCGCGACCGACATGCCCGGCTACACCATCGAATGGACCAGGGATCAGCAGCCGACCACCCGGCTGGAGTTCCAGTCGGGATGCATGGACGCCAGCTATGGCAAGTTGCGTGCCACCATCGCGGCCGTTCCCCGGATGCTGGACATCGACGCGATGGTGAAGCCGTCCGCCGTCAGATAGCCCCGGCTTGAGTACGGCCCTTCGCTCGCCTAGATAGGGGCGCATGGCGGTCACACCAGTTACCGAACTCAATGAGCGGGCGCGCGACGTTTTCCGGGTGGTGGTCGAAAGCTATCTCGGCACCGGCCTGCCCGTGGGCTCGCGCACCATCAGCAAAATCGCCTCGCTCAGCCTGTCGCCTGCATCGATCCGCAACGTCATGCAGGATCTGGAGGAGCTGGGACTGCTGGCCGCCCCGCACACTTCGGCAGGGCGCATGCCGACCGAAACCGGATTGCGCCTTTTTGTCGATGGCATGATGCAGGCGGCCGAGCCTTCGGTCGAGGAACGCCGCGCGATCGAGGCAGGCATTGCCGAGGGTGGCCCGATCGAGGAAGCATTGTCCGCAGCGACTGCCGCGCTATCGGGCCTCTCTGCCTGCGCGGGAATCGTCATGGTGCCCAAGCGCGAGCCGGTGATGCGCCAGTTCGGCTTTGTGCCGCTCAACGGCCGTCAGGCGCTGGCCGTGTTGGTGGGACAGGACGGCTCGGTAGAAAACCGCGTGCTCGACATGCCCGCAGGCGTGACGCCCAGCATGCTGAACGAAGCGGCGAACTTCATGTCCGCGCGCTTTGCCGGAATGACGCTCAGGGAGGCGGGCGAAGCCCTGCGTCGCGAGATGGAGGGCGAGAGGACCGCGCTTCAGGGCGCGGCGCGAGAACTGGTGGCGCGTGGTATCGCTGTCTGGTCGCAGGATGCGGATGACCGTCCCGTCCTGATCGTGCGTGGTCAGGCGCATCTGCTGGATGACGGCACTGCCGCCGACCTGGAACGGGTGCGCCAGTTGCTCGAACAACTGGAAGGCAAGCAGGAGATTTCGCGCCTGCTGGAAGGCGCGCTGGCGGGCAGCGCGACGAAAATCTTCATCGGGTCGGAAAACAAGCTCTTTTCCCTTTCCGGTTCTTCGGTCATAGCCGCGCCTTACCGTGGCGGCGATGGCCGTGTTGTCGGCGTTGTCGGCGTCATTGGCCCAACGCGCTTGAACTACGCGCGGGTGATCCCCATGGTGGATTTCACTGCGCAGACGTTATCGAGATTGATGAGATGAGCGAAGACAAGCTGAATATCGAAAATACTGAAGTCGTTGACGAACTGCCCGAGGACGCAGCGCCTGTGGGCGATGCGGCTGCTGAACGCCTTGCAGCGCTGGAGGGTGAGCTGGCGGCGGCGAAGCAGGACGCGCTCTACGCCCATGCCGAAACGCAGAATGTCCGTCGGCGGCTTGAAAAGGAACTGGCCGACACGCGCGCCTATGCGACGACGTCGTTCGCGCGGGACATGCTCTCGGTGGCGGACAATCTGGGGCGCGCGCTGCAAACCATCCCGGCGGAACTGCGCGAGGATGAAAAGTTCAAGGGGCTGGTCGCTGGCCTCGAAGCGACGGGCCGGGAACTGGAAGGCGTCTTTGGCCGCAATGGCATCGAAAAGCTGGTGTCGGTTGGACAGCCGCTTGATCCCAACAAGCATCAGGCGATGATGGAAGTGCCGTCGGATGATGTTGAGCCGGGGACAGTGCTGGTGGAAATGCAGGCGGGATACACGATCCGCGATCGCCTGCTGCGCCCGGCCTTGGTGAGTGTTGCCAAGAAGCCCGACTGACGACCATTCGCTAGCCAATCCAAAAACCCGCCGGGCTTGATCCGGCGGGTTTTTTCATATGCGGGAGGGCAGAAGGCTCCGCTGCGGACGATGCACAATTTTTCCGTGGCCGCGCGTGGGCGGCTTGAAAGGGAAGGCGCCGATTCCCAAACCACGGTCGATGTCGTCGCTCGGATCGACGAAGCGGCCAGCCAGATCGAAAGGCTCGACCCATGATCCTGACCGCCAATGTGCCGACCAAAAACGGCAGCCGCTATCTCCTGCAGCTGTGCAAGCATTGGAGCCACAAGTTTGAAACCGACTTCGATGCGCAGGGCGTGATCGCCTTTCCTATGGGGCCGATCCGCATGGCTGCCGACGAAGACACGCTGACGGTGGCTATCGACCCGGTGGAGGGTGCTGACGTGGAACGTTTCAAGCAAGTCGTGGCCGACCATCTCGACCGCTTTGCCTTTCGGGAAGCCCCGCTAAGCTTCGATTGGCAGTGACCGCCTTAGAACACATCCGTCATCCCGGACTTGATCCGGGATCCCGCTTCCAGGCTTATCTGCTCACTCAGCGGCGCGGAATGCGGCGAGCGCTGGCAAGGTGATGGGCATGTGTTATCGCCACGGCGAGCGCATCGGACGCATCCGGCCCCGCCACCTTGGCTCCCGGCAACAGCCGCGAAACCATGGCATGGACCTGATCCTTCGACGCGTTGCCAACGCCGACGACGGATTTTTTGACAAGCCGCGCCGCATATTCGCCAACCTCCATCCCCGACCGGGATGCCGCAAGCAGCACGACGCCGCGTGCCTGCCCCAGCTTCAGCGTTGATTGCGGGTTCACATTGACGAACACTTCCTCGACCGCCGCGCCATTGGGCTGATGTTCAAGGATGAGGTCGGTGAGTGCCAGGTCGAGTACGAGCAGGCGGCTGGCAAGCGCCATTTCGGCGTCGGTCTTGATCTGCCCGTTGGCGATGTGCGTGAGGCGATTGCCGTCAGCCGCGATCAAGCCCCAGCCAGTGGTGCCAAGCCCGGGGTCGAGTCCAAGGATGATCATGGATTTTTCCTCGCCCCTTCAGGGGAGAGGATTGGGAGGCTTATCGGCTTGCCGGTTAGCCGCACTCGGAGAGGGGAAGGTAGCAGCCGGATTCTCGACGCCGGGCAACCCTCTCCCCGCCGGGGAGAGGGGAGGGTGTTTATCAACCCAGCTTCTCCATGACCTCGTCGGACACTTCATAATTGCCCCACACGGTCTGGACGTCGTCATCGTCTTCCAGCGTGTCGACCAGCTTCATCAGGGTCGCGGCGCTGCCTTCATCGACTTCGACGGTCGTCTGTGGCTTCCAGGCGAGCTTCGCGCCTTCGGCCGGGCCGAGCTTGCCTTCCAGCGCCTTGGCGACTTCGTGCAGCGCGTCCATGGCGGTCCAGATTTCATGTTCGTCTTCGTTCGACGACACATCGTCCGCGCCCGCTTCCAGAGCAGCCTCGAAGATCGCATCGGCATCGCCAGCGCTCGCCGGATACGTGATCAGGCCCATGCGGTCGAAGCCATGGCTGACCGCGCCAGACGCGCCCAGATTGCCGCCATTCTTGGAAAAGGCGGTGCGGACGTTGGTCGCGGTGCGGTTGCGATTGTCGGTCAGCGCTTCGACGATAATCGCCACCCCGCCGGGGCCGTAGCCCTCGTAGCGGATTTCCTCGTAATTCTCCGTGTCGCCGCCGATCGCCTTGTCGATGGCGCGCTGGATATTGTCCTTGGGCATGGACTGCGCCTTGGCCGCGTTGATGGCGAGGCGGAGGCGGGGGTTCATGTCCGGGTCGGGCATGCCCATCTTCGCCGCCACGGTGATTTCGCGGCTGAGCTTGGAGAACATCGAGGAACGCTTTTTGTCCTGCGCGCCCTTGCGATGCATGATGTTCTTGAATTTGCTATGGCCGGCCACGGCCTGCTCCTAATCTTGTCTGATCCGAAGCGCGCTCTCTAGCGGGCGTCCTGCCCAAGCGCAACTAGACGAGGATCGCGGTGCCGGATGCCGACACCATCAGCATCGACCCGTTCGAACCCAGCACTTCATAATCGAGGTCGACCCCGACCACGGCATTGGCGCCCAGCGTCGCCGCGCGCATCCTCATCTCGCCAATGGCCTGTTCGCGGGCGCGCTGGAGGACATCCTCATAAGCGCCCGAACGGCCCCCGACGATGTCCCGCACACTAGCGAACAGGTCACGGAAGAGGTTGGCGCCCACGATCACCTCGCCGGTGACGATGCCGAGATATTCCTTTGCCGGACGCCCTTCGAGGCGGCTGGTGGTGCTGACGATTATCTCGGACATGACGTGTCTCCCTGCGTCTTGATGCGTTCGAGGGGCCTGTCTTGTAGGAAGAAAGGCCCTTCGACAAGCTCAGGGCGAACGGGGAGGGATGGATTATTCCATCCCGAGCGCGGACAGATAGGTTTGGAGAATAGCTTCCATTTCCTGCCGGTCATGCTGCGGCATTTTGCGCAGGCGGACGATCTGGCGCATGATCTTCGGATCATAGCCGGTCGCCTTGGCCTCCAGATACACATCCTTGATATCGTCGCCGATGCCCTTCTTTTCTTCCTCGAGCCGCTCGATGCGTTCGATAAGAAGGCGTAGCTGATCGGCGGCGACGTTGCCCTCGCTCATATAATGTATCTCCGGATAGAATGTGAATCGGGTTGGCGCACGCTCCTAATGATTGTCAGCGTTCTTCGCCACACTCTCCTGCATCTTTGCGACCTGTTCCGGCGTCGCCTCGCTCTGATGGCGCTGTTTCCACTCCGAAAAGGGCATGCCGTGGATGATTTCGCGCGCTTCGTCCTTGCTCAAATTGCCGTCGGCTTCCGCGATCCAATCGGCGAGGCAATTGCGGCAGAAGCCCGCCGTTCCCATCAGATCGATGTTCTGGACGTCGGTCCTGTGCTGCAAATGCGCAATCAGGCGGCGGAAGGCGGTTGCGGCAACCGCATCGTTGAGCATATTGTCGGCCAAGGCGATCCTCTCGCTGATCTACATCATCCTGTCGTGCAGTAGGGATAATCGAAAACGGCGCTCTGGCAAGCCAGGGCGCGACCATGACGGCCAGGAGCTTTTTGAGAATGACGAAACTGCCGCCCCGTTCGCGCAAGGTCCGGATTTTGGCGACCCTTGGCCCCGCGAGCGACACGCCGGAAGTGATCCGCGCGCTGTTCATCGCCGGGGCAGACGCTTTCCGCATCAACATGAGCCATGGAGCGCATGAGGATCATGCGTCGCGTATCGCGTCCATCCGGGCGCTGGAAAAGGAATTCGGGCGGCCGACGACCATATTGGGCGACTTGCAAGGGCCCAAGCTGCGCGTCGGTACGTTCAAGAGCGGCCTTGCCGTTCTGGAGGTGGGTGCATCCTTCATACTCGACCGCGACGAAACGCCGGGCGACGCACGGCGCGTGAACCTGCCACACCCGGAAATCTACGCGGCGCTGGTCCCTGAAACCCGGCTGCTACTGGACGACGGCAAGCTGGTGCTGCGGGTGAAGAATGTGTCCGATGACCGGATCGAAACGGTGGTCGAGGTCGGTGGCACCCTGTCGAACCGCAAGGGCGTTAACGTACCCGATGTGGTCGTTCCCGTACCCGCCTTGACGGAAAAGGACCGGCGCGACCTGAGCTTTGCGGTCGAACAGGGCTGCGATTGGATTGCCTTGAGTTTCGTGCAGCGCCCCGAGGATCTCGCTGAAGCGCGCAAGCTGATGGGCGGCCATGGCGCGCTGATGGCGAAGATCGAGAAGCCCGCCGCGGTCCAGCGGCTGGAGGAGATATTGGAGCTGGCCGACGGCGTGATGGTCGCGCGCGGCGACCTGGGCGTCGAACTGCCGCCCCAGGCCGTGCCGCCGCTTCAGAAGCAGATTGTCGCGACGGCCCGGCGCATGGGGCGGCCGGTGGTGGTCGCCACGCAGATGCTCGAATCGATGATCAAGGCGCCGACGCCCACCCGCGCCGAAGTGTCGGACGTCGCCACCGCCGTCTATGATGGCGCCGACGCGATCATGTTGTCGGCGGAAACAGCGGCGGGCGATTGGCCCGAAGAGGCGGTCGCGATGATGGATAGCATCGCCCACAGCGTAGAGCGTGACCCCGGCTATTTCGCCCGGCTGCATTTCACCGAAACCAAGCCGGACGCGACTACCGCCGACGCGCTGGCGGAAGGGGCGGCGGGCATCGTCTCTGTCGTTGGGGCCAGCGCGATTACCTGCTTCACTTCATCAGGCAGCACGGTTCGCCGTGTGGCGCGCGAGCGGCCGCTGACGCCGATCCTGGCGCTCACCCCCCGGCTCGACACTGCCCGAAAGCTGGGTCTGACCTGGGGCGTGCATGCGGTGCGCACCAAGGATATCGATACGTTCGAGGAAATGGTCGGCAAGGCCCGGCGCATGGCGCTGCGGCATAATATGACGCAGAAGGGCAGCAAGATCGTGGTGCTGGCAGGCGTCCCCTTCGGCACTCCGGGGTCGACCAACGTGCTGCATGTCACCGCCATTCGCGGTGATGAGCTTACAGGGCGGGATTAAGCTGTAGCAGGCCTTGCGCTGCAAGATCGCGGCGCAAGGTCTCTGCGTCCCGGAAGAGGTGGCTGCGAATGCCTAGCGCTTCCGCCGCCGCGACATTTTCTACCCGATCATCGATGAAGAAAGCCTCCTCGGTGCGCAGGCCAAAGCGACTGAGCGCTAAGCGGTAGATGGCAGGGTCGGGCTTCACCAACCCTTCAGCGCCAGACACCAGAATGTCGCGAAAGTTAGCGAAGAAATCCGCCTCCCGCGCGTGAAAGGAATCCCAGAATTCCGCGCTGAAATTGGTGAGGCCGTAGAGCGCTACGCCCCGCCCCCGTAATTCGCCGACCAATTGCGCCATGCCTGCAACGGCAGGCTGGACGCTGTCGATGAAACGCTCGCCCCATATCCGAATCAGCGCTTCATGTTCCGGATGGCGATCGATCAGTTCGGCGCTGGTTTCCGAGAACGGACGGCCCATGTCATGCTGGCAATGCCAATCCATCGACACGACATCGCGCAGAAACGCGTCGAGCGCCCGATCATCATCGATCAGGCGCTCGTAGAGGAGCCGAGGCTCCCAATGGTACAGAACCTGTCCGACGTCGAATATGACGGCGGAGATCGGCTCGCTCAATTAGCCCTGGCGGGCCTTGAAGCGGCGATTGGTCTTGTTGATAACATAGGTGCGGCCGCGACGGCGGATCACGCGGTTGTCCCGGTGACGGCCCTTGAGCGACTTGAGCGAGTTGCGGATCTTCATGGAAGTCAGCCTTCTAAGAATCTTGCGTGATCGGAAAATCGAAGCGCAGCCCCTATGGGTGGGGCGGCTGAAAGTCAAGGGCGGCTGGCCGCACTTTTGCCCCGTTCATGCCATATGCAGCAAAGACATGGCTTCAACTGTTGAAGGGATATCCGGTTCGGCATCGTCTATGGACTGCCGCATCTTTGTCGGAGATTAGCATGATCAAGCAGATACTCCTTCCCTCATTCCTTGCCCTGTCACTCGCCGGATGTGCCACGGCGGTGCCGCCCGTCGAGGTAACCCGCTTTCATGTCGGAAATCCGGCGCAGAGCGGAACGTTGGCGGTGGAAGAAATGGCTGCCAATCCCGATGCAGGGCTGGAGTTCCGGACCTATGCCGCTGCCGTTGAACAGGAGTTGCAGCGTGTGGGTTTCATCGCTGCACCTGCCAGAGCGCGCAGCGACTATGTCGCATCAGTCGGCTTCCGCCGATCTTTCCGTCCAACCGGCTACGGCAATGATGGCAGGCCCGTGAGTGTGGGTGTTGGCGGAGCAGTCGGCAGCGGCGGCTATTCAGGGCTGGGCTTGGGTATCGGCATTAACCTCTCGGGGCGGCCGAAGGATATGGTGACGACGGAGTTGCAGGTGCAGATCCGCAGGCGATCCGATTCGACGACGATCTGGGAAGGCCGGGCATTGACCCAGGCGCGCGAGGGTACGCCCGCCGCTCAGCCCGGTATCGCCGCGCAAAAGCTCGCCAGTGCGTTGATCGGGGGCTATCCGGGGGAATCGGGGCGCACTATAACCGTGAAATGACCATCTCGATCAGCAATGCCTTCGACAGCGGCAATATTCGCGTTCTTTCCATTATCGATACTGGCGACAGGGTCCGGGCCGAGCTGGAGATCGTCAAGGACAGGCAAAGCGACTTCTACCAATGGTTCCACTTCCGCATCGCGGGCGTTGCCGGGCGGGAAGTGGAATTGGCTATCGTCAATGGCGGGACCTCCGCCTATCCGGATGGCTGGCCGGGCTATAAGGCGCGCATCAGCGAGGATCGGGAAGTCTGGACCCAGGCGGATACCAGCTATGCCGATGGCGTCCTCACCATCAGCCTCTCGCCGGATCGCAACGCGCTGTGGGTTGCCTATTTTGCGCCTTATTCGATGGAGCGGCACCACGACCTGATTGCCTGGGCTGGTTGCCAACCGGGGGTCGAGCATCGGGAATTGGGCCTGACGCTCGACAAGCAGCCCCTCGACCTTCTGACGCTGGGCGACGGGCCTAAGCAGGTCTGGCTCTACGCCCGCCAGCATCCCGGCGAGACGATGGCGCAGTGGTGGATGGAAGGCGCGCTGGAACGGCTCTGCGACGAGGAGGATGCCGTCGCCCGGCTGCTCCGCACCAAGGCGACATTCCATATCGCGCCGAACATGAACCCTGATGGCAGCCGCCGGGGACATCTGCGGACTAACGCGGCGGGCGTGAACCTCAACCGTGAATGGCACGAGCCATCGATGGACCGCAGCCCGGAAGTCTTCCTTGTCCGGCAGGAGATGGACCGGACGGGGGTCGATTTCGCCATGGACGTGCATGGCGACGAAGCTATCGCCGCAGTGTTCCTGGCGGGATTTGAAGGCATCCCTTCGCTCGGCGACCGGCAACTCGCCCTCTATAATCGCTTTCGGGATACGCTGGCGGCCCGGACGCCTGATTTTCAGACGGTGCGCGGCTATCCTTCATCGGCGCCGGGCAAGGGCAACCTGACCATGTCCACCAATCAGGTCGCCGAACGTTTCGGCGCGGTCGCGATGACGCTGGAAATGCCCTTCAAGGACAATGATGATTTGCCCGATCCGGAATTTGGCTGGTCCCCGGCACGGTCGAAGCAGCTTGCCAAGGACTGCCTTGCAGTGCTGGCGGAGATGATCGGGGGGCTTTGAGCTGGATGATCCGCCATGACGGCAGCCCGCCTAGCTAAACAGGTCGGCGAGAAAGTCTCTCATCGACCGGAAGCTGCGGTGGTCCGCGTCGGGGCTGTAGGCGAGGCCCTTTTCCGGCATGTTCACCGCCTTATCGGTGAATGCGTGTCCGGTGTTCCCATAGGCATGGATTTGCCAATCGCATCCCGCCTTCGTCAGTTCGTCGGCCAATGCCACCGTAGCCGCTGGGGGAGCCAAGGGATCGTCCCAACCGTGGCACACCAACAGCTTCGCGCTGATGGCGGCGTTGGGAAAAGCTGGCGCGTCATAAATCCCATGGAAGCTGACGCCGCCCGCGATGTCGGCCCCGCTGCGCGCCAGATCGAGCACGCATTTGCCGCCGAAGCAGAAGCCGATCGCGGCCGTCCGGCTCGCGTCCGCTTCGGGAAGTGATTTGAGGACGGAATGAGCCGTGTTGAGCCGGTCACGCAGCAGGGCGCGGTCGGCATTAACCTCGTTCATGTAGCGCGCCATGTCGGGGTCATTCCGGCTGGCTCGCTTGCCCTGACCATAGATATCCGCGACCAATAGCGTGTATCCCAGTTCCACGACCTTTTCGGCGTAGGCGAAGTCCGCTTCCTTGGTGCCCAGCGCATTAGGGAAAAGCAGGATGCCGGGCCGGGGTGCGCCTGCGTCTTCGTCGAAGACGGCCATGCTCTCGAAGGTTCCACCGGGGCCTTCATGAACCGTAACGCGGCGAGAGATAGTCATGGCAAGCCTCGCTGATGAGAATGGCAAGGCGACATTAGGCCGCTGGTAGTGCGTGGCAAGCGTCGCGGTGCCGGTCACTTTCGAGCGTATAAGAAAAGGGCGCCCTCATGAGAGGGACGCCCTTCTTTTTCTGCTATAGCCGTGTCTTAGAAACGGTAGCCGAGGATCAGCGCGCCCTGGTGACGCTCGGGGTTCACGCCACCGATCTGCTCGTAACGCGAATAGCGATATTCAGCGCGAACGATGAAGCCCTGAACCGTCGTTTCCAGACCGGCGCCCAGACGGTAGCCGTCCAGCTTGACGTTGTTGTTCAGCGCGTCTTCCAGGCGGGCATTGGTGTAGCCGCCCTTGGCATAGGCGAGGACGTTCGGCACCACTTCGCCGCCGATGCGGACGCCTGCATAGAGGTCGCGATCGGTGCGAACGCCGAACTTCTTAACGTCGGAATCGGCATATTCGCCTTCGATGCCGAACACGGCGCCGTTGACGTTGACGTCATAGCCGATCACGCCGCCATACAGCAGGCCGCTGTCATGGTCGACCGAGTTGAAATCGACATGGTCCACACCGACGACTGCGCCGACATAGGGACCGGAAAAGGGCACGGCGTCCTGAGCGAAGGCCGGTGCGGAAACGCTGGCAAGCAGCAACGCCGAAGCGATCAGTTTTTTCATGGGGGGCTCCTTTTCTGGGTAACCGGATGTTGTCTGAGCGCGCTTTAGGGAGCCTAAGCGGGAAGAGTAAAGCATCACAAACAACGACATACCGCATTGCACAACGAACTGTGGCAATGTTGCATCACGTCTTGAAATGGGTTCGCGGCGCCCTAGTCAGCCGGATGAGTGAGCAAGGGCCATCCATTGCTCGTGCGGCTTTAGAGGCTGCCGAACCCCGGCGCCTCACCGCGCGCCTGCCTGTCCAGCCGGGTTGGGCGTTTCCAGCCGATACGGGGACGCTTGCGCAGCCGCAAGGTGGGCCAGTCCCCATTGTCCACACGCTCGGCAAGGCGCATGCCCTGAGTCCGATAGGCTGACAGAACGGCCTCCGCCTGTTCCTTCAGCAATCCGGCGAGCAGGATCGTGCCCCCTTCTTCCACGAGCGCGCAAAGCGAGGGGGCGAGTTCGATCAACGGGCCAGCGAGTATGTTCGCGATCAGCAGATCATAGGGCGCGCGCGTCGCGATTGCAGGGTGATCAACGCCCGCCGCGACATACAGCGCCAGTTGGCCTTGACCCTTGCCGACCGCGATATCGTTGGCTGCGGCATTTTCCGCGCTGATGTCGACGGCGATCGGGTCGATGTCGGAAGCGGTGGCATAGGCATGGGGCCACAAATGGAGCGCTGCGAAGGCGAGCAATCCGGTGCCCGTGCCAATGTCCGCCACATTGCCAAAGCGCATGCCAACCTGCCGCATGCGGTCCAGCATCAAAAGGCAGCCTGCGGTGGTTTCATGCTGCCCGGTGCCAAAGGCGCGGCTCGCTTCGATCAGGAAATTGACGTGGCCCGGCTGCTCCGCATCGCTGGCCAAATTGCGGATGTGGAAGCGTCCGGCCGTGACTGGCTCTAGTCCTTGCTGGCTCAGGGTTACCCAATCCTCATCAGGCAATTGTTCGATCAGGGGCTTGGTGCCGCCCGCGCTGGGGATCAGGGTACGGAGCAGTTTGATCGCGGCGGGGCTGGGCTTGCCTTCGAAATAGGCATCAAGCTGCCACGCATTTTCATCATCCGGCGCCGCTTCGCTGGTCATCAGCACCGGCGGCTTGTCCATGAGCGCGAAGCCCGCGATGTCACCGTCCAACGCCTCCGCCTCGGCACGGGTGCAGGGCAGGGTGACTTTCCAGCTTTGGACGGAAGAGGGCGCGGCATCAGTCATGCCGCGCCCTTTAGAAGCTTCAAGCGGGAAGGGGAAGTCGATAGGGCTTCAGTCGCTCTCCGGCTGTCTTTTCCCTGAAACTCAGGCCACCTGCCGTCCAAAATCGGAGGATGCGGCACGCAGGCTGGCAAGCTTGCCTTCGACGCTCATGAAGCCGCGTTCCAGCTGGTCGATTTCGGAAGCAACGACTTCCGTATCCTGACGGATGGCGGAAATGGTGCTCGACATGGAGTCGGCCGCCAGCGCTGTCTCATCGACAGCGGCGGTGATCATGGTAACCGTCTGGGCTTGAGCGTCCATGGCATGACGGATGCGATCGGCGCTCGACTGCACTTCCCCGACCGTATCGCGGATTCGTTCATTGGTTTCGACCGACTGCCGCGTCGAAGCCTGAATGTCCGCGATCTTGCCCGCGATTTCATCGGTCGCCCGAGCGGTCTGGTTCGCAAGGCTCTTCACTTCCTGCGCCACCACAGCAAAGCCGCGTCCCGCGTCGCCCGCGCGCGCCGCTTCGATGGTGGCGTTGAGGGCGAGCAGGTTCGTCTGGCCCGCAATGTCGCGGATCAGGCCCAGGATCGACTCGATCGATTTCGCATGCTCAGTCAGAGTTGCCGACATCGTCACCGCATCGCCCGACTGCCGCGCGGCACGCTGCGCAACGTCTGCGGCGCTTTCGACTTCCGTGCGGGCATCCTCGATGGCCCGGATCAGCCCCGCAGAGGTGCGGGCTGCTTCGCGCATCGCGATTGCCGATTGTTCAGCGGCAGCGGCGACTTCCGAAGCCTTGCCCAACATGCCGCGTGTGGCGGCAGAGGCATCCTTCGCCTGTTCACGCAGCGATTCGCCGAGCTGGGAAGCGCCGTCGATCTCACCCATGATCCGCTGCTCGAACAGGGTGCCGATGCGTTGCCGTTCGTTGCGCTGCGCTTCTGCCTCGTCGCCCGCGAAGGCGTTGGTCATCATGCTGGCATCGACCATGCTGACCATGGTGATGATGTTTACAAGGCGCTGGCGGGTGGCATCATCCGCCGCCTTTTGCCAGACGAGGTTGGTCAACTGCTTGTTGGCTTCCGATACCGCCGTCAGGACGAGACCCAGGGGCAAGCCGCGTTTGCGGGCCAATCGGACACAGGCGATGGAGCTGCCCGCCCAACTGCCTGCCTCATAGAAGCTGAGCTTCTGCCGCACATATTCATGTGCTTCGGTTTCGATCTTGGCGATCGTGGAGGCGGCCAGGACGCTGCGCAGATGAGATTGATCCATGTAGCTGTCGAAGAAGGTACGGGCCGCGATCGACGCGCCGTCGCCTATCATGTCCCGAATCTCGCGAAGCCCCGCCGCCAATTCGCCGGTGGGATCTATTTCCGCCATGCTGGCGATCATTGCGCTCTTCGCTGGTGCGACGGACGTCATATGCGGCAAACCTCAATTCTCTTGTTTGTCCGTCGGGTCATAGCGCGATCTGGTTAATCAGTTCTTAGCCGTGATCGCCCGGTCCCTCTGCCAGCGCGGCTTGCCCTCTTGACCGTTCGCTCTTAAGGGGACGGGAATCAGGGACAAGCATCAGGGACGTAGGTAGATATGGCGCGAACCACGAGCCGGCCGCTCTCGCCGCATTTGACGATCTGGAAATGGGGGCCTGCTATGGCCATCTCCATCCTGCACCGCGTGACCGGCAACGGTCTGGCCACGGTCGGGATTCTGGGCGTGGTTTGGTGGTTGATGGCCGCTGCGATCGGTCCCGAAGCCTATGCCACCTTCATCAAATGCGCCACTTCGCCGCTTGGTTATCTGGTGATGATCGGCATCAGCTGGTTCTTCTTCCAGCATCTGATGTCGGGCCTGCGCCACTTCGTACTGGATATGGGTGCGGGCTATGAGCTCAACACCAACAAGACCTGGTCGCTGGTGATCCCGGTGCTGTCTACGCTGGCCACCGTTGCGTTGTGGGCCACTATCTTTTCGGGGAAAATCTGATGGGTACGGGAACCGGAATCGGCCGCGTTCGTGGCCTTGGTTCGGCCAGGCATGGCGCGCACCACTGGCTGGCGCAGCGTTACACGGCTGTCGGCAACCTGCTGCTCGTTCTGTGGCTGATCTTCAGCCTCGTGAGCCTGCCGGGGCTGGATTATGAGAGCGTCCGCAACTGGATCGCCAATCCGCTGGTAGCAGTGCCGCTGGTGCTGATGCTGGTCAGCATCTTCTATCACCTGCGCCTGGGCATGCAGGTGATGCTGGAGGATTATGTTCACGACAAGGGGCTGAACTTCTTCTGCATCCTGCTGCTGAATTTCTACACCATCGCTGGCGCCGCCGCTGGCATCTTCGCGATCGCCAAGATCGCCTTCACGGGGATTGTCAAGTAATGAGCGAAGCCTACAAGATCATCGATCACACCTACGACACGGTCGTGGTGGGCGCTGGCGGTTCGGGCCTTCGCGCGACCATGGGCAGCGCCGAAGCGGGCCTGAAGACCGCCTGCATCACCAAGCTGTTCCCGACTCGCTCGCATACCGTCGCGGCGCAGGGTGGAATCGCCGCTTCGCTCGGCAACAACTCGCCCGACCACTGGACCTGGCACATGTACGACACCGTCAAGGGGTCGGACTGGCTGGGCGACCAGGACGCGATCGAATATATGGTGCGCGAAGCGCCTGCGGCCGTGATCGAGCTGGAACATGCCGGCGTGCCGTTCAGCCGCAACGAGAATGGCACGATCTATCAGCGTCCCTTCGGCGGTCACATGCAGAATATGGGCGCCGGCCCGCCGGTGCAGCGCACCTGCGCCGCCGCGGACCGTACCGGCCATGCCATGCTTCATGCGCTCTATCAGCAGAGCCTGAAGTATGACGCGGACTTCTACATCGAATATTTCGCTATTGACCTGATCATGGAAGACGGCCCGAACGGCAAGGAATGCCGTGGCGTGATCGCCATCTGCATGGAGGATGGATCGATCCATCGCTTCCGCAGCAAGGCGGTGGTGCTGGCGACCGGCGGTTATGGCCGTGCTTACTTCTCCGCCACCTCGGCGCATAGCTGCACCGGCGACGGCGGCGGCATGGTGCTGCGCGCTGGTCTGCCTTTGCAAGACCTGGAATTCGTGCAGTTCCACCCGACCGGCATCTATGGCGCGGGCGTGCTGATCACCGAGGGTGCACGCGGCGAGGGTGGGTATCTCACCAACTCCGAGGGCGAGCGCTTCATGGAGCGTTATGCACCGTCGGCGAAGGATCTGGCGTCGCGTGACGTCGTGTCGCGCTCTATGGCGATGGAAATGCGCGAAGGGCGTGGCGTGGGTCCGAACAAGGACCACATCTTCCTGCACCTCGACCATATCGATCCCAAGGTGCTGGCGGAGCGTCTGCCGGGCATCACCGAGAGCGGCAAGATCTTCGCGGGCGTGGATCTGACCCGCCAGCCGCTGCCGGTGACGCCGACTGTCCACTATAATATGGGCGGTATCCCCTGTAACTATCATGGTCAGGTGGTGACGAAGGTCGGCGACGATCCGGAAGTCGTTGTGCCGGGCCTCTACGCGGTCGGCGAAGCAGCCTGCGTGTCGGTCCATGGCGCGAACCGTCTGGGCTCCAACTCGTTGATCGACCTTGTCGTGTTCGGCCGCGCTACCGGCCTGCACCTCAAGGAAACGATCAAGCCCAATGGCTCGCATCGTCCGCTTCCCACCGATGCGGCCGATCTGGCGCTGTCGCGTCTGGATCACTACCGCAACGCCAAGGGTGGTTCGCCGACGGCGAAGATTCGCCTCGAAATGCAGCACACCATGCAGAAGCATGCCGCCGTGTTCCGCGACAGCGCGCTGCTGTCCGAAGGCGTCACCAAGATGGCGCAGGTCAATGCGAGCATGCAAGACGTTGGCGTTTCCGACCGTTCGCTGATCTGGAACACCGACCTCATCGAGACGCTGGAACTGGACAATTTGATGTCCCAGGCGGTCTGCACCATGGTCAGCGCGGAAAACCGCAAGGAAAGCCGTGGCGCGCATGCGCATGAGGATTTCCCTAATCGCGATGACGAGACGTGGATGAAGCACACCGTCAGCTGGTTCGACGGTTGGGGCGGCAAGGGCGGCAAGGTGTCGCTCGATTACCGTCCCGTGCACGACTACACGCTCACCGACGAGGCCGAATATATCAAGCCCAAGGCGCGCGTTTACTAAGGCGCTTCGTCAGATGAGATAGGTAAGAGGGCGGGCTGCAAGGCTCGCCCTTTTTGTTTATGGTTAAGTTCAAGTCGAGGGAGGTCGGGCGATGGCGGATGCAAGCAGACATGGCGGCCAGTGTCATTGCGGCGCCGTCCGGTTCGAGGTTGAGCTGAGCAATGGCCTCGACAGCGCCCGCCGATGCACCTGCTCATTTTGCCGGATGCGGGGCGCCGTAGCTGTTACGGCGAAGTTGGACGGGCTTCATGTCGTTCGGGGCGCCGATATGCTGACGAGCTATCGCTTCAATACGGGAGCGGCGGAGCATTTCTTCTGCTCGCGGTGCGGCATCTACACGCACCACCAGCGCCGCTCCAATGCAAACGAATATGGGGTGAATGTGGCATGCCTTGAGGGAATGAGCCCCTTTGATTTCGATGAGGTGCCCGTGCTGGATGGCAAGAACCATCCGAGTGACAATGGCGGGCTTGCGCGGATGGCAGGAGTGCTGCGGTTTATTCGCGCTGAAAGTGAGGGGTGAGAGGTAGGTCGCCGAACGGGTTGGGACAGGCCGACTTGTCGGCTGACGACCAAAATCCGACTCTTTTTATCTCCCCTCCCTTTCAAGGGAGGGGCTATGACTGCAATCCACCCCTCGATGTCATTGCGGAGCTACGTTTTAGAATTGCGGCAAAGCCCCTCTGGCGCCCGTGCCATCGTCTCGCTAAGCCTTCATCCAATGACGATAGATCCTCTGGTCCTGCTGCAGGCCTATTCCATCGGCGTGTTTCCCATGTCGGATGACCGGGATGCGGAGGAGGTTTATTGGATTGAGCCCAAGCGGCGAGCGATCATGCCGCTCCATGGCTTTCGCATGTCCCATTCGCTGGCCAAGACGATCCGGCAGGAGCGTTTCCGCGTGACTGCCAACCGCGATTTTGGCGCTATTGTCTCGCTATGCGCGCAGGCGGCGGAGGATCGGCCGTCGACCTGGATCAACAAGGAGATCGAGCAGACATACCGGCATCTGCACGAGATCGGCTTTGCGCATTCGATCGAGGTTTGGGATGGCGAGGAGCTGGCGGGGGGCCTCTATGGCGTCGCTTTGGGCCAAGCCTTTTTTGGCGAAAGCATGGTGTCTCGAAAAACCGATGCTTCAAAGGTCGCTCTGGCTTGGCTCACCGCCCGCATGCTCTTTTCAGGCTTCACCTTGCTCGACTGCCAATTCATGACCGACCATCTTCGGTCATTGGGCGCGATAGAAATCAGCCAGAAGGATTATCTGGGGTTGTTGGCAGGTGCGCTGGGCGATGTGCCGCTAGGCGCGGGCCGTTCTTCGGCATTGGCCGGGGGTTCGGGGGGCTGGGCCGAACTGGCATTTGCGCCGCTCGGCGGAGACGCGTCCGATGGGGGTTCGCCTTTGCCGCCAAGCTTGACCGTGTCGGGGCCGCTTTCCGGCCAGGACATCGTGCAGCTTCTTACCCATACATCGTAGATAGGATGCTGCACCACGTTGCGGTCGGGCCGTTCCTTGAACAGCCAGCCCGAAAAGTTGCGGCGCCACTTATTGTCGGCGGTGCTGCGCACATCGAGTTGAACGAAAGCCCCGGTTTCGTGAACATTTTCCCAGGGGGCGGTCGTCTCACACGCCTGCAGGCGGACGATTGCGTCGCCTACGCGTAAGGCGTCGCCGGGCTTCATCGTGAGGTCGGTGGTGATGCCGTTGCGCTTGTTGAGCAGGCCGATCACCGCGACGCGATCCGCCATGGGCGTGCCAGGCAGGGCAGAAGAATCGCCATTGCGAATCTTCTGCCCCTCGATCTTCACGGGGCCGGTCTGGTTCGCAGTGGGGAGTTCATCGCCGCCGCAGGCCGCAAGCGACAACAGCAGGGCGAGGGGCAGGATCGGCAGGACCGTCCCCGCCGGGCGCAGGGTCATGATGCGTCGGGGCTCCACGCTTCATAATCGCCGGTCGCGCGCTGGCGCTGCGCACCTTTTTCCAGCGCACCCGTGGGCCGGTAAGCATTGGGAGTGCCAGTCGCGTTGGGCGTGAAATCCCGTTCCCAGATACGGGGCGGGGGGAGGAAGCTTTCCGGCGTTCCTTCGATCGTGTGATGCAGCCACCCATGCCATTCCGCAGGCACGCGGCTAGCGTCGTTATTGCCGTTGTAGATTACCCAGCGGCGGGTGTGGCCGTGCACGTCCGTGCCGCCTTCATAATAGACATTGCCCTGATGGTCCTCGCCCACTTTCTTGCCCTTGCGGGAGGTATAAAGTGCGGTGCCGATGGTCGCGCCATTCCACCAGGTGAAGATCTTGGCCAGGATTCCCATGGGGCAAGCGCTTAGCGCCTGCCGTGGGGGATTGGCAAGGCGGATATGGCGTCAGCGGGTGCGCGGTGGGCAGAAATCGAGGTTGGCGGGGCTTTTGACCGCGGGATCGACGCAGCTGCCCCAAGATACACTGTCGCCCTCGGCGATGCCGAGTTCAGCCGCCCGCCCGCCTCGCAGTTCAAGGACGGCCGCCACAGGAACGCCTGCAGAAACCGGCACGCGTGAATAGGGTGCGGCATTGGCGGCGATGAAGGCGATCACCCCGTCGGTGCGGATGAAGAGCATGTCGAGCGGGATCAGCGTGTCCTTCATCCAGAAGCTGGCGGTGCGGGGCGGCGACATGGGAAAGAGCATGCCGCTATTTGCATCCAGGGACTTGCGGAACATCAGGCCCTTTTCCTGCTCCTTTTCGGTGATGGCGGTTTCCACCGCAAAACGGTGCTTGCCCGAGTCCGTACGGATTTCAAGGGGGAGCAGATTGGTCTGCTGGTTTGTAGGGCTGGCGGTCTTTTCCGCCTTGGGCTGAGTGGGAGAACAGGCGGCTAAAACCGCGACCAGGAAGGGAAAGGCGATCCGCATCCTGCTGTGCTAGCCTATCCGGGAGTAGTGGCGCCACAGATTTTGCGAAGCCCCATGGCGCGCCGTCACTGGTCGGGGTCTGGCGGTTCGCCTGGAGCAGCGTTCGTCCAGCGACGGGCGGTGTCGAAACTGTGGCCTGCGCGCAGGAAAGCGGCGATGGCCTTTTCACGCTGCTTAGGATCGGTTGCTGCCGTGGCATAGGGGCCGAGGCGTTTGCGGCGGGCGAAACGATCGGCCGCAGCCCAACTATCGTTATCGACCTGAGCGTCTGCTTCCGCGCGATCAGTGTCCGCTATGCCATCGGCGCGCAGGGTCTGTGCAACGCGGCGTGCGCCATAGCCGCGACGGGTAAGCGCCGCGCTTTTCATGACGGCAAAGCTGCGATCATCGACATAGCGCAGTTCGGCCAGCCGCTCGACAAGCCGTTCCGGCGTGGGCGGACCTTCGCCAGCCCATCCGCGTTCCTGCAACTTGCGGTTGAGATAAGCGAGCAGCTTCGCCCGGCTCGTCGCGAAACGGCCGACATAGCGCAGGGCCAGATCGCGCAGGCTATCGCCATCCAGCGGCGGTCGGGGGCGTTTGCCGGTCATATGAGCGCCTTCATGGCAATGGTTTATGCGACGGGCGCCTTGATTATGCCACAGTGGGGCCGGAATTTTACCGCGCCTCATGCTGTAGAAGGCCAAGCTGGAATGCAACTATCCGGTGCATTGCCGCGTCAAAGATGATAGCGGCGCGCCCGGATGACAAGATTGAAATTGGGTGAAACCAATATGACGGGTTCGCAAAGCATGATGGCACCGACGCCGACCAATGACGCCCTTCCCCGGCGCTTCTCGGATTTCGAGACGCTGGGCGAGGCGCTCGACTATGCGGCGCAGGGTCAGCGCGGGCTGAATTTTCATGATGCGCGGGGCAATCTGGCGCGACCCTATCCCTTTGCCGAACTGCGCGCCGATGCCATCGCATGCGCCCACCGCCTGATCGCCCATGGTGTGAAGCCGGAGCATCGCGTGGCTCTGGTGGCCGAAACGGGTACGGACTTTGCGCAACTTTTCTTCGGCATTATCTATGCCGGTGCGTGGCCGGTGCCGCTGCCGCTGCCCACCAGCTTTGGCGGCAAGGAAAGCTATATCGACCAGCTGAATGTCCAATTGGATAGCTGTGATCCGATGCTGTTCCTCTTCCCCAAGGAGCTGGAAGAGATGGCGGGTGAGTCAGGCCGTCAGAAGGATGTCGAGAGCATCGCTTTCGAGGACTTCATCGCGCGGGAGGCCGTGGCCTGCGATCTGCCGCAGGCGAAGGGCGAGGAAATCGCCTATCTGCAATATTCGAGCGGTTCGACCCGCTTCCCCCATGGCGTCGCCGTGACGCACCATGCGCTGCTCAGCAACCTCGCCGCGCACAGCCATGGCATGCAGGTGCAGGATAGCGATCGCTGCATCAGCTGGCTGCCTTGGTATCATGACATGGGTCTAGTCGGCTGCTTCCTGTCCGTCGTCGCTAACCAGGTGTCGACCGATTATATGAAGACCGAGGATTTTGCCCGTCGTCCGCTCGCGTGGCTGGACCTCATCAGCCGCAATGAAGGCACCTCGATCAGCTATTCGCCGACATTCGGCTACGACATTTGCGCACGGCGCATGTCGAGCCAGACGAAGGCTCAGGATCGGTTCGACCTGTCGCGCTGGCGGCTCGCGGGCAATGGCGCGGACATGATCCGGCCCGACGTGATGCAGAGCTTCGTCGACGCCTTCGCTGATGCGGGTTTCTCGCCCAAGGCTTTCCTGCCGAGCTATGGTCTGGCCGAAGCCACGTTGGCGGTCACCATCATGCCGCCCGGTGAGGGTATCATCGTCGAGCTGGTCGAGGAAACCGACCTGTCGGGCGGCGACGCGACCGAGGGACGCCCGCAACGCTTTCGTTCGATCGTCAATTGCGGCAGGCCCGCGCGCGACATGATTGTGGAAATCCGTGACGAGGACGGCGGGCTGCTGAATGAGCGGCAGATCGGCAAGGTCTGGACTACCGGCCCATCGCTGATGGTGGGCTATTTCCGCGATCAGGAGGCTACCGACGCCTGCATGGCGGATGGTTGGCTCGACACCGGCGACATGGGCTATCTGAGCGACGGCTATCTCTACATTGTCGGCCGCGCCAAGGACATGATCATCATCAACGGCAAGAATCACTGGCCGCAGGATATTGAGTGGGCCGTTGAGCAGTTGCCTGGTTTCAAGCAGGGCGACATCGCGGCCTTCGCGATCACCACGCCGGGTGGCGAGGAAGCGCCTGCGGTGCTCGTGCATTGCCGCACGTCAGACAATGACGAGCGTACGCGGCTTCGTGACCAGATCCGCGAGCGGGTGCGGGCGATCACCGGTATGAACTGTGTCGTGGAGCTGGTGCCGCCGCGTACCTTGCCGAGGACAAGCTCGGGCAAATTGAGCCGGTCGAAGGCGCGGAACCTGTATCTGACGGGTGAGATCAGGCCTTATGACATTGCTGCTTGATTGGTGCGTCCGCTCCGGAACGCACTGAGGCATAATAGGATAACTAACCTCTGTTCGGGCTGAGCTTGTCGAAGCCCTTCACTTCTCTTCAGAGAAGTAGAGCCCTTCGACAAGCTCAGGGCGAACGGCGGTTCAGTAGCCTTCTCAGTTCGTTTTCAACACCTGCCGCTCGATCGTCGTCCACAGGCCTGCGAAAGCCTGCGCCGGGGGTGAAGACGCCGCGAAGGCACCCAGCGGCTTCCTCTTCACCGTCATCTGCTCGACCATGCTGGCCATCGGGACAGCGGGCCAGCCGGGCTGTTCCTCCAGCGCCTTGCGGTGAAGTGCGCGGCGGCGGTCGACCATGGAATAGACGGGCAGGATCGGTGGATGCGATCCGCCGCGCTGGACGAGGTAGCGCGCTACTTCGCCCATTGCACGTTGCGACAGGGGCGAGGGGATGACCGGAATCACGATCATGTCGGCGGCACGCAGTACCTGTTCGCTGGTTTCAGTGAGGCCGGGCGGGCAATCCAGGATGATGCGGTCATAATCCTTGCCCAGATTTTCAATCAGCTTTGCGAGCCGTTTCTTCTTGTCCATCTCGCGAAAGAGGTGGTCGAGGCTGCGCAGAGAGGTGTCGGCGGCGATCAGGTCGAGGCCGGGCACGGTCGAAGGCTGGATGAGCTTGCGCACCTCCACATCCTTGCTGAAGATCGCTTGCGCCGCGTCGCGGCTCTGCCTGTCCGTGGAGATAAGCCAGCTGGCCGCAGCTTGCGGATCAAGATCCCACAGCAAAGTCCGTCGCCGCGAGATGGATGCAGATGCCCAAGCCAGATTGATCGCGAAGGTGGTTTTGCCAACGCCACCTTTAAGGCTGTAGACGGCGATGGTCGCCAATGCCGGTTCCTTTGCCATGGGGTGAAAGCTACGGCTTTGACCCGCCAAAGCAAGCGGACAATCATAAGTTAATGACGCTGTCGTGACAGGATTGGTTTTCCCGTGTCCTCGGCGGGGAAGGCCCATGAAAAATCCCGCCGGAAATATCCGGCGGGATTCTCTTCGATCGTTCTGAAGGATCAAGCCGCCGCGCGGCGTTCCTTCAGTTCCTCGTTCAGCATCTCCGCGAGCAGGAAGGCTAGTTCCAGGCTCTGTGCTGCGTTGAGGCGCGGGTCGCAATGGGTGTGGTAGCGATCGGCAAGGCCCTCGTCCGTGATGGCGATGGCGCCGCCAGTGCACTCCGTCACATTCTGCCCGGTCATTTCGGCATGGATGCCGCCGCCGAAGCTGCCCTCGGCCCGGTGCACGGCGAAGAAGCCGCGCACCTCGGCCAGGATGCGGTCGAAGGGCCGCGTCTTGTATCCATTGGCCGCCTTGATGACGTTGCCGTGCATCGGGTCGCAGGACCAGACGACCGGATGGCCTTCGCGCATCACCGCGCGGACCAGCTTGGGCAGGCCCGCCTCGATCTTGTCATGACCATAGCGCGTGATGAGCGTGATGCGGCCCGCCTCGCGCGAGGGATTCAGGATGTCGAGCAGGCGAATAAGCGCGTCGGGCTCAAGGCTCGGGCCGCACTTCATGCCGATCGGATTGCCGATGCCGCGCAGATATTCGACATGCGCCGACCCTTCGAACCGCGTGCGATCGCCGATCCAGAGCATGTGCGCGGACGTGTCGTACCAGTCGCCGGTCAGCGAATCCTGACGGGTCAGCGCCTCCTCATAGGGAAGGAGCAGCGCCTCATGGCTGGTGTAGAAGCTGGTTCCGCCAAGCTGCGGCACAGTCTCCGGCGACAGGCCGCAGGCGCGCATGAAGTCGAGCGCCGCGCCGATCTGGTCGGCCACAGCGTCGAACTTCGCCGCGAGCGGGCTGCGGCCCATGAAATCCAGCATCCAGCCATGCACGCGATCCAGGCTGGCATAACCGCCGGTCGAGAAGGCGCGCAGCAGGTTCAACGTCGCCGCCGACTGGTTGTAGGCGCGGATCATGCGCTGGGCATCGGGCTCGCGCGATTCCGGCGTGAACGCGATGTCGTTGACATTGTCGCCGCGATAGCTGGGCAATTCCACGCCACCGATCGTTTCCGTGTCGGCCGAGCGCGGCTTGGCGAACTGGCCCGCCATGCGGCCGACCTTCACGATCGGCAGCTTGGACGCGAAGGTCAGCACTACCGCCATCTGCAACAGCACGCGGAACGTGTCGCGGATGTTGTTCGGGTGGAACTCCGCGAAGCTTTCGGCGCAGTCGCCGCCTTGCAGCAGGAATGCCTCGCCGGTCGTGACCTTGGCGAGTTCAGCCTTTAGGTTTCGCGCTTCGCCGGCAAAGACGAGCGGGGGAAATTGGCTGAGCTGACCTTCCACGGCGGCCAGCGCCTGTGCGTCACGATAGAAGGGCATCTGAATGCCCTTATGCTCCCGCCAGCTTTCCGGCGTCCACTTCGCCGTCACGTCATGTCTCCTCATGCTAAAAATAGTGGCCGCCCCTACGCCCATGTGGGAATCAAAGCAAGTTTATACCATCCCCATCCAGGATGCGGCGCGGAGAAGGCGGGTTTCAGGTGCAGCGGATTGTCCACGTGCTGCGCGAACCAAGTTCCGCCGCTTCATTTCTTGCAAGGATAATGCTCGTTCAGCGCGATACTGACGATGACCGAGGCAGGGGCGTTGCGCTGGTCGGGATAGCGTTCAAGATAGGCGACGACGATGCGTCGCACTTCTTCCGCCAGCATCCGGTCAGGCCAGCAATTAGGCTGGGCGCGACCAATGAACACGTCCTTCTTGATGCCGTCCACCGCGCCGACGATGTACGCGGTGCAGGCCAGCGCATATTCCGGCGCCTTGTTGCGGCACTTTGCGCGCAGCGTGGTGCCGGTTTCGAACATGAAATGCTGGGCGACGGCAGGCGGAGTGGCCACCGGGCTCCCGAACAGGAGCAGAGCTGTCAGAATGTGCCATTTCATGAGCGGATGGTGCGCTTCCTGCACTGGTCTGTCCAGCCGGGCAGGCGCGCGCGCGACACGGACTGGCGCATTATTACGAAACCGTAACATATGGTAAATAAAGGATTTACCCTAGCCTTGGCCGCCATTCCCAGCGCTGCGGGTCACCGTCCATGACGTCGATGCCACGTTCGATGAGAGCATCCCTGATTTGGTCCGACAGGGCGAAATCCTTTTCCGCACGAGCATTCTGGCGACGGTCGAGTTCCGCCTCCACCTCGGTGGGCGTCGTTTCCGCGTCTTTGGGCATGATCCGAAGGTCCGCGCGGCTCAGTTGAAGGAGGTTGAGCCCCAACGCCTGATCGAACGCGGCGATCAGGCACAGCTTCTCATCGACCGGCACCTTCTTGATGGCAATCGCCTCTTCCAGCAGTGGTAGAGCGCGCGGGGTCATCAGATCGTCGCTGATCGCGGCGTCGAACTGTTCGAGCAGCGGCGCGAGCTTGGGGTGAAGGTTGGCGCGAAGGTAATCGAGGCGGGGCGACTGCCAGGTTACGCCTTCGGCGCGGCTTTTCAGCCCCTCTACGCCCATGATCAGACGTTTGAGCCGGGTCAGCGCCGCGCCGACGCTTTCGGCGCTGAACTCCAGCTCGCTGCGATAATGGGCGCCCAGGCACAGCAGGCGGTAGGCGAGCGGATGCACGCCCGCGTCGATCAGCGAGAAGAGGGTGGTGAAGCCGCCCTTCGACTTGCTCATCTTGCCTTGGCGATCGACGAGAAAATTGTTGTGCATCCACCAGCGCGCACCGGTGAAGCCGGGTTGCGCATCGCTGCAGCCGCAATAAGCCTGATTCTGCGCGATCTCGTTGGGATGGTGAATTTCCCGATGGTCAATGCCGCCGGTGTGAATGTCGAACGGATGACCAAGGCGCGCCTCGCTCATGACCGAGCATTCGAGATGCCATCCTGGCGCTCCCTTCCCCCAGGGTGAATCCCATTCCATCTGGCGCTGCTCGCCCGGCGGTGACTTTCGCCAGATGGCGAAGTCCGACGGGTTGCGTTTGCCCGCTACCGGATCGATGCGAGCGTGGGCAGCATCGTCCCGCCCACCCGCCAGTGCGCCATAGTCGGGAACGGTGCTGCTGTCGAAATAGAGGCCGCCTTCCAACTCATAGCAGTGGGCAGGCGCGATCTTCCTGGCGAACTCGATCATCTGCGGGACATAGTCGGTCGCGATGGTCCATTCGCTGGGGGCCATGATGTTGAGGTCGGCGATGTTACGCTTGAAGGCGTCGGTATAGTGGGCCGCTATGTCCCAGATGCTCTTCGCCTGGGCACGGGCGGCAGCCTCCATCTTGTCATCGCCCGCGTCGGCGTCGCTGGTGAGATGGCCGACGTCGGTGATGTTGATGATGTGAGTGACGTCCAGGCCCTTCCACAGCAGCGTGCGGCGCAGCGTGTCCGTGAAGACATAGGCGCGCAGATTGCCGAGATGGGCATAGTTATAGACGGTAGGGCCGCAGCTGTAGACGCGCGCGTGGTTCGCGTCGATCGGAGCGAAAGGTTCGACCATACGGGTCAGGCTGTTGAAGAGGCGCAAGGGCGCGTCGGCATGCTGCTCGGCAGGGGTGAACTGGTCGCTCATGGAGCGAAGCCATGCGGCGGTTCAACTGACCCGTCAACTCTCGCGTGGACTTGTAACAAATTGTTGCTGGCGGGCTGATGGGTTGCGTTCCTGCGTTCTACTTCCAATATTGCTTGTGCGGGCCGGGCCCCTCTGGCGGCTGGAGTTGATCCAGCTGTGATGTCGGACCGCATCGAGTGCGCTCGGTGCAGGTTCGTGGGGCTGTCCCCCCTTCTAGCCTCGCGAAGACCGCGCCGGGCCACTCGATCCACATGATGTTTGTTGTTGAAGGATGGAGTTTTTAACGCCGTGAACAATCCCGTTCGTACACCCAATTATGGGACGACACAGGCGGCGCAACATGACGCCGGGCTGCGTAGTCACATGCTGGGCGTTTTCCGTAACATGGGGATCGGCTTGGTCATCACTGGCCTGGTCGCTGCCTTCATCGGCAATACGCCCGCGCTGGCCGCCGCGATTTTCAACACGCCGCTCAAATGGGTGGCGATCTTCGCGCCGCTGGCGTTCGTGTTCTTCTTCAGCTTCCGCATCGAAAAGATGACGACTGCGGGCGCGCGGATGGCCTTCTGGGCCTTTTCCGCCGTCATGGGCGTGTCGCTGGCCAGCATCTTCCTGGTCTTCACTGGGGCGAGCATCGCACAAGCCTTCTTCTCGGCGGCGGTGATGTTCCTTGCCATGGCGTTGTGGGGTTATACCACCGGGCGTGACTTGTCGAAAATGGGCTCATTCCTGATCATGGGCCTGATCGGCATATTGGTCGCGAGCCTCATCAACATCTTCATTGGCTCATCGGCCATGCAGATGGTGATCTCGATCATCGGCGTAGTTGTCTTCACCGGTCTGACGGCGTGGGACGTGCAGCGGATCAAGTCCGAATATTTCGCCTATGCTGGCCATGAAGTGGCGCAGAAGATGCAGGTCATGGGTGCGCTGTCGCTGTACCTGAACTTCGTGAACCTGTTCCAGATGCTGCTCAGCCTGACCGGCGAACGGGAATAATGATGCGCACTCCCGAAGCCGTGTCGGCCATGCTCTGCCCGGTCTGTCATGTCGGACTTTCGATGACGGATCGGCAGGGGGTAGAGATTGATTATTGCCCACAATGCCGCGGCGTGTGGCTGGACCGGGGCGAACTCGACAAGATCATCGAGCGGTCAGGCTCTGCCGCAACTCCGGCGCCGCAGCAGGTTCCCTATCGGCCGGATCGCGAATATCGCGACGATGGCCGATATTATCAGAAGAAGCGCAAGAAGAGCTTCCTGGAAGAATTGTTTGATTAGGACGGCCATCGTGCCGTCCTTTTTTGAAGCGCTTGCCTCTGGCCGCTGATCCTTTAGAGCTTTCCCTCAGTTCCACTTCGCGGCCAGGATTTCATGTCGACAAGCAATGCACCTCATGAGGTCACGCCCGTCATTCTTGCGGGAGGGTCGGGTACTCGGCTCTGGCCGCTGTCGCGCAAATCCTATCCCAAGCAATTCGTGCCGCTGCTGGGCGAGACGACATTGTTCCAGTCGGTCGCGCGGCGTCTTTCTGGCAAGGCCGAGCGATTTTCCTTTGACCGGCCGCTGGTCCTTACCAACTCACTCTTCCGCTTCATCATCGCCGAGCAACTGGCGAAGGAAAATATTGACCCGCAGGCTATCCTGATCGAGCCGGAAGGTCGCAATACCGCGCCCGCCATATTGGCCGCTGCGCTGTATCTGGTGGCGCGCAAGCCCGACGCGATCATGCTTGTCGCGCCTTCCGACCATGTCGTGCCCGATGTTGAGGCGTTTCATGCAGCCGTGGGCAAGGGGCTGGGCGCAGCGCAGGGTGGCGACCTTGTCACCTTCGGGATCAGCCCGACGCGGCCCGAGACGGGCTATGGCTATCTTCAGGCACAGAACAAGCCGGATGGTTCGGGTGCGCCGATCAAGCTCGCCAGTTTCGTCGAAAAGCCCAATGCGGCGCGGGCGGAGGAGATGCTGGCGACGGGCGATTATCTGTGGAATGCGGGCATCTTCCTCTTTGCCGCAAAGGACCTGATCGCCGCTTTCGAGCAACATGCGCCTGCGATCCTGTCGGCTGTGCGAGCTGCCGTTGAGCAGGCGGAGAGCGATCTCGGCTTCCTTCGATTGGCGGCGGAGCCTTGGGGGCAGGCGGAAAGCGTCGCCATCGACTATGCGATCATGGAGCGGGCCGACAATCTCTCGGTCGTGCCGTTCGATGCGGAATGGTCCGACCTTGGCGGCTGGGATGCGGTGTGGAGCCATTCGCAGCCGGATGAGAATGGCGTGGCGCTATCGGGTGCTGCGACAGCGTTGGATTGCCGCGACACATTGCTGCGGTCGGAGAGCGAGGGGTTGGAACTGGTCGGGCTCGGTCTCAACAATATCGTGGCGGTGGCGATGAATGATGCGGTGCTGATCGCCGACAAATCGCGCACGCAAGATGTGAAGCTGGTGGTCGAAGCGTTGCAGCGCAAGGGCGCGCCGCAGGCGGAGGCTTTTCCGAAGGATCATAGGCCGTGGGGCTGGTATGAGAGCCTGGTCGTCGGCTCGCGCTTCCAAGTGAAGCGCATCACAGTTCTGCCTGGCGCCTCGCTCAGCCTGCAAAGCCATTTCCATCGATCGGAACATTGGATCGTCGTCGAGGGGACGGCCAAGGTGACGGTGGGCGAAGACGTTCAGCTGCTGTCGGAGAACCAGTCCGTATATGTGCCGGTAGGCGCAGTTCACCGGATCGAAAATCCGGGCCGCATCCCGATGGTGTTTATCGAGGTGCAGACCGGGTCCTATGTGGGCGAAGATGACATCGTGCGGTATGAGGACCGATACGCGCGGAATTGATGGCTTTTGGATTCGCGCAGAGGCGCAGAGGGCGCAAAGACGATTTAGTTCACGCGGAGGCGCGGAGGCGCGGAGAAAAAGGCGGCGCAGCCTCTGTCTTATCAATGTCCAGCTAGGTGGGACTGCCGATTTGGCGATATGGCTTCGCCTCTCAGCGCGACACCTCCGCGTCTCGGCGTCTCCGCGTGAACCAGAAAACTCGCGCCTTAGCCAGCTTCTGCGCCCTCTGCGCGAAATATCAGTGGGCCGCTCCCCAGCTTGGGCCGTGACCGATTTCCACGCCTAGCGGCACGCTGAGCTTCACGATCGGTTCGGCGGCAGTTTCCATGACTTGGCGGATGACGGTGCTTGCCTGTTCCACGTCCGCTTCGGGCAGTTCAAAGACCAGTTCGTCATGGACCTGGAGCAGCATCTTCACATTGTGCAGCCCTTGCGCCGCCAGCGCTGGTCCCATGCGGGCCATGGCACGTTTGATGATGTCGGCGCTGGTGCCCTGAATGGGGGCGTTGATGGCGGCGCGTTCGGCGCCCTGGCGTTCGTGCTGGATCGGTGCCTTGATGCGCGGGAACCAGGTTTTGCGGCCAAAGAGCGTCTCGGTATAGCCGCGCGCGCGCGCCTTTTCGAGCGTTTCGGTGATGTAGAGGCTGATCCCGGGGAAGCGCTCATAATAGCGGCTGATCATGTCCTGCGCTTCGTCGGCGCTGATCTCCAGCCGTCCGGCGAGGCCCCAGCGGGAAATGCCGTAGAGGATGGCGAAGTTGATCGTCTTGGCTCGACCGCGCGTGTCGCGGTTCACTTCACCGAACAGCTGCTGGGCCGTGGCGGCGTGAATGTCTTCGCCTGCAAGGAAGGCTTCTCGGAGCGCCGGGACGTCGGCGATATGAGCGGCGAGGCGCAGCTCGATCTGGCTATAGTCCGCCGCGAGGATGACGTTGCCCGGTTCGGCGACGAAAGCGTGGCGGATTTGGCGGCCGACTTCGGTGCGGATCGGGATGTTTTGGAGGTTGGGGTCGGTCGAGGACAGGCGGCCGGTTTGCGCGCCGGACAGAGAATAGCTGGTGTGGACGCGGGCGCTGTCCCTGTTGATCTGGGCCTGGAGCGCGTCGGTGTAGGTCGATTTGAGCTTGGACAGTTGGCGCCATTCCAAAATCTTTCCGGCGATTTCCGCGCCTTGGGCCTTCAATTGCTCAAGGATGGTGACGTCGGTGGAATAGGCCCCGGACTTGCCCTTCTTGCCGCCCTTGTATCCCATCTTGTCGAACAGGATCGCGCCCAGCTGCTGGGTCGATCCGATGGCGAAAGGCTGGCCCGCAATGGCGTGGATTTCGCCTTCCAGCTTGGCGATTTCGGCGGTGAATTCGGCGGAGAGGCGGGAGAGGGCTTCGCGATCGACCTTGATGCCTTCATGCTCCATCTTCGCGATGACGGAGACAAGCGGGCGGTCCACCAGTTCATAGACGCGGGTCGCGCCTTCATTGGCGATGCGGTTCTTGTAGATTTTCCACAGGCGCAGCGTGACGTCGGCGTCCTCGGCGGCATATTCGGTCGCCTTGTCGAGCGGGACTTCGGCGAAGCTGATCTGGCTCTTGCCGGTGCCGCACACGTCCTTGAAGCTGATGCATGTGTGATTGAGGTGGACCTTGGCCGCCTCGTCCATGCCGTGGCCTGCGAGACTTTGTCCGGCGTCGAGGTCGAAGCTCATGACGATGGTGTCGTCATAGGGCGCGATTTCGATGCCGTGGCGGCGCATGACGGTCAGGTCATATTTGAGGTTCTGACCGATCTTGAGGACGCTGTCGTCTTCGAGCAGCGGCTTGAGCTTCGCAAGGACGAGGGCGAGGGGAAGCTGATCTGGCTTCTCCGCGAACATGTCCTTCCCGCCATGACCCACCGGAATGTAGCAGGCCGCGTTTGGCCCCACGGCCAGGCTCACGCCGACGAGCGCGCAGGATACGCAGTCGAGCATGTCCGTTTCGGTATCGACGGCGACGAAACCCTCGGCATGGGCGGCGGCGATCCAGCGATCGAGCGCGTCTTCCGTCACCACCGTTTCATAGAGGCTGCGGTCGATCGGCGGCTCTTCTTCGAGGACCGCGGCGGACGGGGGCGTGCTTTCCGTAACGGCGAGCGCGGCGGTCGCGACCGCGACGGCGGCGGCGGGCGCGCCGAGGCGGGTCAGGAGCGACTTGAAGCCGTGATGTTCCAGGAAGGTCTGGAGCGGTTCAGGCGGAATGCCCTTTAACGTCAGGTCCTCCAGCGGTTCGGGCAGGTCCATGCCGTCGTGCAGCGCCACCAGCCTGCGCGAGAGGCGCGCCATGTCGGCATGGGCGATGAGGTTTTCCTGCATCTTCGACTTCTTCATCGAAGGCGCGGCCTCAAGCGCGGCTTCCAACCCGCCATATTCGCTGATCAGCTTGGCGGCGGTCTTGGGGCCGATGCCGGGGATGCCGGGGACATTGTCGACGCTATCGCCCATCAGCGCGAGAACATCGCCCAGTTGCTCCGGCTGGACGCCGAACTTCGTCATCACATAGTCGGCGCCGCGCCGCTCATTCTTCATCGTGTCGTACATGTCGACGCCGGGCTGAATGAGCTGCATCAGGTCCTTGTCGGAACTGACGATGGTGACGTGCCAGCCAGCCGCGACGGCGGCCTTGGTATAGCTGGCGATGATGTCGTCAGCTTCGAACCCGGCTTCCTCGATGCAGGGGAGGGAGAAGGCGCGGGTGGCGTCGCGGATCATCGGGAATTGCGGGACCAGATCCTCCGGCGCGGGCGGGCGGTTCGCCTTATACTGGTCGTACATGTCGTTGCGGAAGGTGTGGCTGCCCTTGTCCAGCACCACCGCGAGATGGGTGGGGCCTTCTGCCTTGCCCAGTTCCTCGGCCAGCTTCCAGAGCATCGTGGTGTAGCCATAGACCGCGCCGACAGGCTGACCATGCTTGTTGGTGAGCGGCGGAAGCTGGTGATAGGCGCGGAAGATGTAGCCGCTGCCGTCGACGAGGTAGAGATGATTCTGGGCCATGGGCGCAGGGGATAGCGGGTAATGCTGGGTGGCTCCAGTGGGGTTGGTTGAGATGGCTGTCCCCATGATTGAGCACGCTGTCCCGAGGGGCAGATGAAAATAGGAGCTGCTTTTGCGGACTGGCGAACGGAGCGACGAAAAATGGCGGTTTTCCGCCGAAGTTCACACCATATGCGCGCGCGAGCCTGAGCGCGCGTGTGCGCATGTGCCGGACGTTTCAAAGAGGGATCGAGGATAAGCGAGCCGATGCGGAATAGGACAGGGTGAAATCGCGCGGTGTTGGAGAAATAGGATGGTTTTTGGAGATGGTGTGGCAATCGGGGCACGCGTGAAACTGAGGCGGAGGAGGGGGCTGTCTGCTAACGATCAAGTCCAGCCTTCAATCACCCCTCCCTTTCAAGGGAGGGGACGGGGGTGGGTCGCCGCGCAAGCGGCGTTCTTCCATGGCCGATATGACAGAGCTCGCTGCGCTCGCACCCACCCCAACCCCTCCCTTGAAAGGGAGGGGCTATGACCGGCAGCGACCAAAGCCGGTCATTAACGAAACCAAAGGCTTCTGCGGTTAGCGGACTTGATGTTTAATGCGGGAGCGCAAGATGACCAAGCAGCCGAAATTAACAGCTTTGTGCTTCCTCATTCCATTTCTACTTCTCCCGAATTATTCATTTGCATGCAGCGTTCCTCAGCCAGCATCGGAAGTCGTGTTCTACGATCTACCCAAGGGCTTGCCCAAAGACGCTTCGATCATGCTGGTCTACTTCCCGCGTGCAGGAAATGTCCGGCCTGGCATCGCTCCCCGCCGGGCCAAAATACTGAAGGTAGTCAGAGGCTCATCCAAGGCCTCTTGGATCAACGTTCTTGTCGATGGCGCTCAAAGCGGCGGGTGCCGCTGGGCCACAACAAACGGGAAAACCGGCTATGTTGTTGGTCGTTTTCGTAAGGGAGAGGCGAACCGTGTTGTCTTTGATCCGGTATACGAAACCATCGAGGAGCGCCGCCGGAGAGGGGGAATAATCAAGGCAGACCTACCTTCCGGTCCGCCCGAGATAAAGCCATTCTACATTGGCACACCAGACTGGCTCAAGCGCCCTTCGGAAGATCAGTTGAGAAGATACCTTCCGAAAATTTCTGGCTATGATTACCGATACTCGGTTTTTGATTGTGATGTTGACCGCCGAGGTGAACTAAAGCGCTGTGAAATCATCGCCCGTTCCCCATTTAAGGACGAGAAAGATTTTAAGGCTTGGAACGATGCCGTTCAGAAAGTCCTTCCACTCTACCGACTGAAGGTCAAAACATGGCAAGGGTGGAGTGTTGAAGGTGGCCAAGTACAAGTTAGGGTTCGGCGTGAAAGACAGAAATGGGAGCGTTCATAAGGTAAGCCAGCGCGCTTGAAGGTTTGAATTGTCCTGAAGCAGTAAAGATGCTGCGTAATCTACCTGCTATCTCTTCATCTCGAGCCAAAACCTGCCAGTCCGCAAACCACCCATCCAAGCCGTTCGTCATAAGGAACGACAGGCGTGGAAGTTTGCGCGAGTTCTAAGATTTCACAGGCGTTGCGCAGGCCCACCCCCGGCCCCTCCCGCTTGCGGGAGGGGAGGAGGAGGCTGTTTAGAGGACTTCGCTTGCCCGTTCGGGTGGGCGGGCGATTACTGCGCCCTTATCCGTGATGATGATGGCACGTTCGATCAGGATCGGATGCTTGGCCATCGCGTTTAGAACCGCCTTGTCATCCGTCACGTCGAGGCCGATTTCCTTCACCACGGCTTCGCCCTTGCGGAGCGCCTCGGAAGGACGGACGCCCGCCTTTGTCAGCACCGTTTCGATTTCGGCGCGGCTGGGCGGGGTTTTTAGATATTCCACTATCTCGACCTCAACGCCCGGCGTACCCTCCAGGATCGCGAGCGCGGCGCGCGATTTGGAGCAGCGGGGGTTGTGCCAGATGGTGGCCCTCATACCACGATGACCTTCACGCCTGTTCGTCCTTTGCCAACCACTCTTCAAGCCACTTGATGGTGTAATCGCCGTTCAGGAATTCGGGGTCCTTGAGCAGCTTCTGGTGGAGCGGGATCGTGGTCTTCATGCCCTCGATCACATATTCCTCCAGCGCGCGCTTCAACCGCATGATGCAGCCTTCGCGGGTGCGGCCATAGACGATCAGCTTGCCGATCATGCTGTCGTAGTAAGGCGGCACGCGGTAGCCCTGATAGAGGCCGCTATCGACGCGGACGTGCATGCCGCCCGGAACATGATAGCTGGTGACGGTGCCGGGCGATGGCGCGAAGGTCTTGGGGTCCTCCGCATTGATGCGGCATTCGATGGCGTGGCCTTTGAACTCGATATCCGCCTGCTCGACCGAAAGCGGCTTGCCTTCGGCGACGCGGATCTGTTCGCGGACAAGGTCGATGCCGGTGATCATCTCAGTCACCGGATGTTCCACCTGAAGGCGGGTGTTCATTTCGATGAAATAGAATTCGCCGTCTTCCCACAGGAATTCGATCGTGCCAGCGCCGCGATAGCCCATGTCGGCCATTGCCTTGCGCACGACTTCGCCCATCCGGTCGCGCTCTGCGGCGGAAAGGACAGGGGAGGGGGCTTCCTCCAGCACCTTCTGGTGGCGGCGCTGGAGCGAGCAGTCGCGCTCGCCAAGGTGGATGGCGTTGCCGTTGCCGTCGCCGAACACCTGAAATTCGATATGCCGGGGGTTACCCAGATATTTTTCCATATAGACGGTGTCGTCGCCGAACGCCGCCTTGGCTTCGCTGCCCGCCTGCTTCATCGAGGTTTCGAGCAGGTCTTCGGACGGCACGACCTTCATGCCGCGTCCGCCGCCGCCTGATGCTGCCTTGATGAGGACCGGATAACCGATCTTCGCGGCCACTTCCTTTGCTTCCTCGACGCTGGAGAGCGCGCCGTCGGAGCCGGGGACCAGCGGCAGGCCGAGCGCGCCAGCGGTGCGCTTCGCTTCGACCTTGTCGCCCATGATGCGGATATGTTCGGGCTTGGGGCCGACGAAGGCCAATCCATGCGCTTCCACGATTTCCGCGAACTGGGCGTTTTCCGATAGGAAGCCATAGCCCGGATGGATGGCGTCCGCGCCGGAGATTTCAGCGGCGGAGATGATCGCCGCGACGTTCAGATAGCTGTCCTTGGCGGCGGGCGGCCCAATGCAGATCGCTTCGTCGGCAAGGCGCACATGCATGGCGTCGGCGTCAGCGGTGGAGTGGACCGCCACCGTCTTGATGCCCATTTCATGACAGGCGCGGTGGATGCGGAGCGCGATTTCGCCCCGGTTCGCGATCAGCAGCTTTTCGATGGCCATGTGTCGCGCGGCCTTATTCGATGACGATCAGCGGCTGGTCATATTCGACCGGCTGGCCGTTATCGACCAGCACCGCCTTGACCGTGCCAGCGCTGGGCGCGGTGATGGCGTTCATGACTTTCATCGCCTCGACGATCAGCACGGTGTCGCCCGCTTTCACGGTCGAACCGACGGCGGCGAAGGGCGCTGCGCCCGGCTCTGCCGACAGATAGGCGGTGCCCACGATCGGCGAGCGAACGGCGTTGGCGGCAACAGCAGTTGCGGCTTCGGCAGGGGCTGCTGCGGGCGCGGCCACCGGCGCGGCAGCGGCCGGGGCTGCCACAGGAGCGGGCGCATAGGCGACGGCGGCGGCGTTGGCGGCCTTGCGCGCGACGCGGATCTTGCGATCGCCGTCCTCCACCTCGATTTCCGTCAGGTTGGTGTCGTCGAGCAGGGCGGCGAGATCCCGCACCAGCTGCACGTCGACCTGCATTGCGCCCTTTTCAGCCTTATCGTTCATTTGAAGTCCCTGGACCGTAAAATGTCTTATGCGATGCCCGCGCCTATGCGCATTTGGGGCAAAGCGCAACTTTTGAGCGACGAGTTACAGCTCGAGCGCGGCTTCCAGTGCGAGCATGTAGGAGAGCGGGCCGAAACCGGCGATCGTTCCCTTTGCCGCCATGCCGACATAGCTTTTGTGGCGGAATGGCTCGCGCTTGTGCGGGTTGGACAGGTGTACCTCTATGACGGGCACGCTGATGCCCTTGATCGCGTCGTGGAGCGCGATGGAGGTGTGGGTGAGGCCGCCGGGATTGAGGATGACGGCATGCGCGCCTTCCTCATGCGCTTCCTGAAGCCAGTCGATCAGGTGGCCTTCATGATTGGACTGGCGGAAATCGATTTCGACATGGGCGCGGGTGGCGGCATCCTCCATCCGCTCGGCAATGTCGTCCAGCGTGTCATAGCCGTAGATTTCCGGTTCCCGCGTGCCCAGCATGTTGAGGTTCGGGCCGTTCAACACAAAGATTTTCCGCGCGTCGGCCATGGCAATCCCCCTTAGCATGTTGCGGCAGGGGCGTCGTGGCCCCTATATGCGCCGTAATCCTTAGCCTTTCGTGTCCCGCCAAGTCGAGACACCTTCTTTCGTAAGAGACAGGACAGAGCATTGCACGTTGACGGAACAGTATCGATCTCCATCAATGGCGAGCATCGCCGCGTGCGCGCGGGCATGACGCTGGCGGAACTGGCGAGCGAACTCGGCTTCGTGCCGGAAAAGGTCGCGGTGGAGCGCAACCTGGAGGTCGTGCCGCGCTCGACGCTGGCGCAGGTGTGCGTCGAGGATGGCGACGATCTGGAGATTGTGCACTTTGTGGGCGGTGGGGATGTGTCGGCGGTGGATGACGACAGCTGGACGGTCGCGGGCAAGACTTTCCGGTCGCGGTTGATCGTGGGCACGGGCAAGTACAAGAATTTCGAGCAGAATGCGGCGGCGGTTGCGGCTTCGGGGGCGGAGATCGTCACCGTGGCGGTGCGGCGCGTCAATGTGTCGGACCCCAAGGCGCCGATGCTGACCGACTTCATCGATCCTAAGAAGATTACGTATCTGCCCAATACGGCAGGCTGCTTCACTGGCGAGGAGGCAATTCGCACGCTGCGGCTGGCGCGGGAAGCGGGCGGCTGGGACCTCGTCAAGCTGGAGGTGCTGGGCGAGGCGCGGACGCTTTACCCCGACATGGTGGAGACTTTGCGCGCAACCGAGGTTCTGGCCAAGGAAGGCTTCAAGCCGATGGTCTATTGCGTTGACGATCCGATCGCGGCCAAGCGGCTGGAGGATGCGGGCGCGGTGGCGATCATGCCGCTGGGCGCGCCGATCGGGTCTGGGCTGGGTATTCAGAACCGGGTGACGATCCGTCTGATCGTCGAGGGCACGAAGCTGCCGGTGCTGGTGGATGCAGGTGTGGGTACGGCGTCGGAAGCGGCAGAGGCGATGGAGTTGGGCTGCACCGGCGTTCTGATGAACACGGCGATTGCGGAGGCGAAGGACCCGGTGCTGATGGCGGCGGCTATGAAGGCTGGCGTCGAAGCCGGGCGCATGGCCTATCGCGCCGGGCGGATGGGGAAGCGTATGTATGCTGACCCGTCCAGCCCGTTGGCCGGGTTGATTTAAGCGCTTTGTGCTCCTGCGCGGGCAGGAGTGACCAGGTTAGGGCGGGACTGGGTTCCTGCGTTCGCAGGAACACGGGAGCGCTACTTTCGCCATTGCAGCAAATTGACCGGCTGCCCGCTTCCTCCTATGGGCGAAACGCATTCAGGAGGAGGAAAAGCGATGGTCAAGAAGCTATACCCCGATGCTGCGTCTGCGTTGGAGGGCCTTCTCTTCGATGGCATGCACCTTTGTGCAGGCGGCTTTGGACTTTGCGGAATTCCCGAGCGTCTGATCGACGCGATCCGTGATTCGGGGGTCAAGGACCTTACTATCGCATCGAACAATGCCGGGATCGACGGCGAGGGGCTGGGCAAGCTGCTGCGGACCCGGCAGGTCAAGAAGATGATCTCCTCCTATGTCGGCGAGAACAAGGAATTCGAGCGGCAATATCTGGCCGGTGAGTTGGAGGTGGAGTTTTGTCCGCAAGGGACGCTGGCTGAGCGCTGCCGCGCGGGCGGCGCGGGCATTCCGGGCTTCTACACCAAGACGGGCGTCGGCACGGCGGTTGCCGAGGGTAAGGAAGTGAAGAGCTTCGACGGGCAGGACTATATCCTGGAACGTGGCATCTTCGCTGACGTGGCGATCATCAAGGGATGGAAGGCTGACGAAAGCGGCAACCTGATCTTCCGCAAGACTGCGCGCAACTTCAACCAGCCGATGGCGACCGCCGCCAAGATATGTGTCGCCGAAGTCGAGGAAGTGGTGCCGATCGGCAGCCTCGATCCTGACGCGATCCATCTGCCCGGCATCTATGTGAAGCGCATGATCGTCGGCGCGCCTTACGAGAAGAAGATCGAATTCCGCACCGTTCGCCAGAGGGAGACCGCATAATGGCCTGGAGCCGTGACGAGATGGCCGCGCGGGCGGCGAAGGAGCTGAAGGACGGTTTCTATGTGAATCTGGGCATCGGTATCCCGACGCTGGTGGCGAATCATATTCCCGCTGGCGTGGAAGTGACGCTCCAGTCGGAAAATGGCATGCTGGGTATCGGTCCCTTTCCCTATGAGGGTGACGAAGACGCCGACCTCATCAATGCGGGCAAGCAGACGATCAGCGAATTGCCGAACAGCGCCTATTTCTCCAGCGCCGATAGCTTCGCCATGATCCGGGGCGGGCATATCGACCTGACCGTGCTGGGCGCGATGGAAGTCGCGGAAAATGGCGATATCGCGAACTGGATGATCCCCGGCAAGATGATCAAGGGCATGGGCGGCGCGATGGATTTGGTCGCGGGCGTCAAGAAGATCATTGTCGTCATGGAACATACGTCCAAGGACGGCACGCCCAAGTTCATCCCGGCCTGCACCCTGCCGCTGACCGGCAAGAATGTGGTCGACATGATCGTCACCGACCTGTGCGTGTTCATGCGCGCCGACCATGACAGCCCGTTCAAGCTCGTTGAACTCGCGCCGGGCGTGACGGCGGAGGAAGTCGCCGCTAAGACCACGGCTCATTATCTGAGCTGAGGAACGCGGCATGAGCCTTGAGGGCACCTATGACGAAGGCAATGTCTTTGCATTGATCCTTCAGGGCAAGATCCCGTCGACCAAGCTGTATGAGGATGCGTATACATATGCCTTCCTCGACATCCAGCCGCAGTCGAAGGGACACAGCCTGGTCATTTCCAAATGGTCGAAGGCGCGCAACATCCTTGAGATCGAGGAGGATGCGCTGGCGCAGGTGATGGCCACGGTGAGGAAAGTCGCCAAGGCGACGGCCAAGGCGCTCGATCCCGACGGCATCCATGTCGCCCAGTTCAACGGCGCGCCTGCCGGGCAGACCGTGTTTCACCTGCATTTTCATATCGTGCCGCGCTGGCAGGGTGGGCCGATGGGCTTTTCCGCCCATGCCCAAGGCAATTTCGCTGATCCCGCTGCCCTCGAAGCGCTGGCGGAAGAGATACGTGCCCAGTTCTGAGCCGCGCGAATTTCATGACAAAGCCGATGGAGAAGCGCTGACATGGCGCTGAAACCGTTCAAGGCGCCCGGCGCCCGGCTGGCGTTGCGATCGAAACCAGCAAGAAGCTATGTCGCGGCTGCGGATGGCAAGGCGGAGATCATCCTCGACATTTCGCGCCTATTGTCGCGCAGCTTCCATGCGGCGCCGACCGGCATCGACCGGGTCGAATATGTCTATGCGCGCGAGTTGCTGGAGCGGATACCGGAGCGGCTGGCCTTTGCCGCCGTGCATCCGGCGGGCGGCTATTATGGGCGGCTGAACAGTGCGGCGGTGCGGCAGTTTCTGGCCTTCACGGCGGCGCGTTGGCGCAACAGCAGCGCCAAGGATGAGGCGGCGAGCCGGGCCGCGGTGATCCGTCACCTGATCGCGCTGCGTCCCCGCCCGGTTCCCCGTGCCCGCAGCCCGCGCGTCTATCTGCAAGTGTCGCCCCATCATCTGGACGACCCGGCTCAGGTGGGCGCGATCCTGCGGGCGGAAGGCGCGCGTTTCGTGACGCTGGTGCATGATGTCATCCCGCTCACCCATCCGGAGTTCGCGCGGCCGCAGGGGGCGGAGGAACATCGGCGGCGGATTCGCACGATCGACCGCTATGCCGATGGCATCATCGGCAACAGCCAGGCGACGATCGATGCGCTTGGCCCCTTCATGACGCGGAGCATGGAAGGGCGCAGCCTGTGCGTCGCTCATTTCGGCTCTGACCCGCCCGATATTTTTGGGGGCGATAGGCATGAGGTGCCGTCGCGGCCTTATTTCGTTTACATCTCCACGATCGAGCCGCGAAAGAACCACCTGCTGCTGCTCAATCTGTGGCGGCGTCTGGTGGAGCGGTTGGGCGATCGGGCTCCAGTGCTGGTGCTGATCGGCCGTCGTGGCTGGGAAAATGAGAATGTCGTCGACATGCTGGAGCGGGCGGAAATCCTGCGCGGCCATGTCATCGAAGCGGGCAGCGTGCCGGACACGGAAATGCACGCGCTGGTCGCGGGGGCGCGGGCGATGCTGATGCCTTCGTTTGAGGAGGGGTTCGGCATCCCGGTGATCGAGGCGCTGTCGGTGGGTGTGCCGGTGATTTGCAGCGACATCGTCGCGCATCGGGAAGTTGGGGGAGAGGCCCCGGACTATCTCGACCCGCTGGACGGGCTGGGCTGGATGCGGTTGATCGAAGCCTATGCGCTGCCGGATTCGCCCGAACGCGCGGCGCAGATGGCGCGCATCAACGCCTGGCGCGCCCCACAATGGCGGGACTATTTCGACATCATCATGCAATTGCTGGACGATGTGACGGCTACCGCGCCCGCTTGACGTCCCTGCCGGGGGTGCGCATGAAAGTTTTGTGGACAATTGCTTTTCTGCCGGGTGCGGACGGGATTTGACGAAGTGACGCCGCTGCCCTTCCTGCGATCGCCGCCCTTTCCCGGAATTGCCCCGCGCGTGGCGGCGGTGAGCATCCTGCGCGACAAGCCGGGCGAACCGGACGAGGTTCCGGACAGCGTTATCGACCAGATCGCGGCGGCGCGGGTTGGCGGCGCTTTTTGGGCTCGCCAGCGCGAGGGCGTGAGGCTGGTGGCGCGGGCGGGGTGTCGTTTTCCCCGCGAGGGCTTGAAGCGCGATGAGATCGTCATTCTGCCAGCGCGGCCTTCCGGCAAACAATATGATCCCTGGGCGCTGGTGGCGCAGGCGCGCTCCGTCCACGCGGCCGCCGACGATGAGCTGGCGATCATTGCGGGGATGCTGGGCGTTGCTGTGCATGGACCTGATGGGGAAGTGATCGCGCCTGAACGGCTTCGGCTGGCGGCAAAGCGCGCGGTCGCGGCGGCCAGCTACCGGGATTGTTTCAGCGGCCAGGTGGTGGGCGTCGAGCAAGCCGTCGCGCAACTGGCGGAGTGGGGCCGCCATCTGCAAGGCAACCGGCATATCACCGCCGCCAGCGGCATGGCCTTCTGGAAGCGCGAAGCGATAAGGCGGTTCCTATGGGATGGGGTGCGTTCGCCGCCCTTCCTTTCCCCACGCGCCGGGGTGCGGCGGGCAAGGCGCGAGGGCGGAGCGCTGGCGGTCTGGCCATCGCGGGTGCCATCGTCCTTGCAGGCGGACGCGCCGGACATTGCGGTTGCGCGGGTGGAGGATGGCTTCTTGCGGTCGAAGGGGCTGGGGGCTGCGCTGACGCCGCCGGGGTCGGTCGTCATCGACCGGTCTGGCATTTATTATGATGCGGGCGGGCCCAGCGATCTTGAGACGTTGCTTGCAACACATGCTTTTTCACCGGCGCTAGTGGAGCGCGCCGGTCGACTTCGCGCGACGATCCGGGCGACGGGCGTCACCAAATATGGGCAGGATGGTGGCCAGATGCCCAGCCTCCCTAGCGCCAAGCGCACGGTATTGGTCGTCGGGCAGGTGGAGGATGACCTGTCGGTCCAGCTTGGCGGCGCTGGGGTCGAGGGCAATCTGGGCCTGTTGAAGCGGGCGCGGCGGGCTGAGCCGGATGCCCATATCATCTACCGGCCCCATCCCGATGTGCAAGCCGGGCTGCGGCGCGGGCATTTGAGCGACGCCGTCGTGCATGAACATGCCGACGCGCTCGATTGTGGTGCACCGCTGATGACATTGGTGCAGGCGGTGGACGAAGTGCATGTGCTGTCATCGCTCACCGGGTTCGAGGCACTGCTGCGAGACCGGCCTGTCACGGTGCATGGCATGCCATTCTACGCCGGATGGGGCCTGACGCGAGACCTGGCCGAGCCCAATCCGCGTCGAGGGCGCAAGCTGACGATCGACCAGCTTGTGGCGGCCGCCCTGATTCTCTATCCACGTTACCTCGACCCGGTAACAGGTCTGCCCTGCGGCCCCGAAATCATGGTGGAGCGTTTGGGTAGTGGATCGACGTCATCAATTTCATGGCTGATCCGAATGCGGACGCTACAGGGGAAAATTAGAAGATTTATGACTTTGTCTGCCGAGCATCTCCATGGCTGACGGCCAAGCCAAGACCTTCCTTTTTCTTCAGGGACCGCATGGACCCTTTTTCGCGATGCTGGCGGACGCCTTGCGGGCGCGGGGGCATGGCGCGCTGCGGATCAACATCAACGGCGGCGACAAGGTCGATTGGCCGGGCGAAGCGACCGATTATCGTGGTTCCTTCCGCAACTGGCCGCTCTTCTTTGACGATTATATCGTCCAGCATGGCGTCACCGACCTGATCCTGTATGGCGATTGCCGCCCCTATCATGCGTCCGCGCACAAGATGGCGCGGCTGCGGGGCTTGCGCGTCCATGTGCTGGAGGAAGGCTATATCCGGCCGGATTTCATGACGTTGCAAGAGGACGGGGTGAACGGCAATTCAACGCTGCCGCTCGACCCGCAATGGTATCTGGATCAGGCGCTGGGCCTGCCGCCGGAGGGCGGGCGGGAGCCGCAAATTCCTTCGACCTTCCGCAGGCGCGCGGTGAATACGACGCGCAACGGACTGGCGTCGGCGATGATGTGGCCGGTCTTTCCCTTTTACCGGACGCATCGGCCGCAAAGCTTCCTGCTGGAGGCGGCGGGATGGTTCAAGAAGCTGATGCTGCGAAAGCGTGACGTGCGTTTGTCGCGGACCCAGTGGGACGAGATTAAGGACAAGCCCTATTTCGCCCTGCCGCTACAGCTGGATTCGGACTATCAGATTCGCGTGCATTCGCCCTTCGGCAATATGCGCGCGGCTTTGAGGTTCGTGATCAAAAGCTTCGCGCGATATGCACCCGAGGGCACTAACCTGTTGGTGAAGCGGCATCCGCTGGATTCGGGATTGGTCGCCTGGGAGCGGCTGACGCGGCGGCTCGCAGCCCGATATGGTGTCGCGGATCGGGTCTATTATCTTGCAGACCTCGACATCGCGCAGGTGGTGGGCCGGTCGCTTGGCGTGGTGACCGTCAACAGCACGGTGGGTACGCTGGCGCTGAACAAGGGTAAGCCGGTGCTGGTGCTGGGACATGCTGTCTACAAGGTGCCCGGCGTTGTTTATAGGGGGACGCTGGACGAATTCTGGCTCGATCCGGGCGCGCCGGACCAGACTCTCTATGCGGCGTTCCGCCGGGTGCTGATCGATCGATGCCTGATCCGGGGCGGCCTGCTAAGCGATCAGGGCCTCGATATGCTGGTGAACAATGCCGTGGAGCGGCTTTGCGAAGAAAGGCAGCAGGGGGAGCGCCGTTCGGATGGACCAGTGCGGCGGATCAATCTTGCGCGGGTCAGCTGAAGACCGGATTCGCGCGCCGCGTAGGGCGTTGTTCAGATAGCGGGTGAAAGCTGCATTGCGGACGGGAGGGCGTGCGCGGAGCCATGCTAGCGCGACGATGGGGCGCCATCGGGAAAGCTGATCGGGCGTGACACCGCTTTGCCTTTGATAGGCGAGGCCAAGCTGACGGGCGGCCCAGTCGCGCCAGATGTTGGTGATGGGGTCGGCAGGGCCCTCGCCGAACCGCATCAGCATCTCGCTCCTGACGGCATCGGCGGCGGGCACGCCGATCGCGGCCTTCGCCCAGTCGAGGATCACCAGCCCGCCATCGTTGACCAGAATATTGTCGATGTGGAAGTCGCCGTGGAGGAGTTGATTGCCCTCTGGGAGGCGCGCGAGATAATCGGTGGCGGCGCGCTTGAGCCGATCGGGCGCCGGGCCATATTCGATATCGGTTTGAAGCACGGACTTCACCGTGCGCAGTCCGGATGCCGAGCGACCGTGCATCTTATGGAAGAGGCGAGCCATGTCCCGGAGGAGGGAGGCCGCCGAGAAGGGCTTCTTGCGAATGGCTCTGGCGACGGATGGGCCGTCTATCTTTGGATAGATGAGGGCGCGTTTGTCATCGACCTCGACGCGCGCGCGGGGTGCGGCGGTGGGGAGGCCGAGGGAATCGGCCAGTGTGGCAGCCGCCCTTTCGCGCTCGATCATGTCTTCGGACACGGCGGGATGGAAGATCTTGATGACTTTTCCGTCGCCAATATGAAAAACCTCCGAGCTCTGGCCACGGTCGAGCAGCAGCCAATCGCTTCCCATTTCCAACGACATGTGCTGCATCATTTCCTCACTTCCGTGCATTTGCCGATCGCTCAATTGATGATAGCTGCGCCGACATGGAGTCCAGGAGCTTGCCCAAATGAAAGAGTTGATCGCCTTTGATCTCGACGGAACGCTGGCGGAAAGCAAGCAACCTTTGGGCGAAGAGATGGGGGAGGCGATGGCTGACCTGATGACAGTCGCGCATGTTGCCGTGATTTCCGGGGGTGACTGGCCGCAATTCAACAAGCAGGTGGCGAGCCGCCTGCCCGGCCGCGCGGACCTGTCGCGCCTGTGGCTGATGCCGACGACCGGCACCAAGCTTTTCACGCATCAGGCAGGCGCATGGACGCCGGTCTATGCCGAATTATTTGACGAAGCGCAGAAGCAGAACATCTTCGCTGCTTTCGATCAGGCGCTGGAAGCGACCGGTTTCGTGCCGGAAGAAACATGGGGCGAACGGATCGAGGATCGGGGCAGCCAGATCACCTTCTCCGCGCTGGGGCAGCAGGCTCCTATTCATGCGAAGGAGGGATGGGACCCCGACTTTGCCAAGCGCCGCATCATCCAGGCCGACTTGCGGGAGCGTCTGCCCGGCCTGTCGATCAACATGGGTGGCGCGACATCGATCGACATCACGCGGGAAGGTGTGGACAAGGCCTATGGCCTCAAGAAGTTGCGCGACGCGAGCGGCATCGCTCTGGATGCGATGATGTTTATTGGCGACGCGATCTTTCCGGGCGGCAATGACTATCCGGCCAAGGAACTGGGGCTGGACACGGTGCGCGTGCGTGACCCGGAAGAGACGCTGTCCGTGATCGCTGCCATTGTTTCCTGCCAGAAGTGACCGATTTACACTGATGCCGAGCGCCGTCGGTTGCGGCTTGCGGCCCATGATCTGAGAGGGGCGGGGGGTGTCCTTCACAGGCGAACCCCTCCACCCGGCCTAGCCGTTGCGGGCGATGCCCTTCAGATGATGGAGCAGAAGGTCGGCATTGGCCTCCCACGTAAAGCGCAGTGCCGCATCGCGCACCGCTTCGCGCTCGGGCGGGTTGTAGAGAATCTCTCCGATGGCGGCCGCGATAGCTTCAGGGTCGCGGTCAACGATCTGGCCCGCTTCCGGACGGTCGAGTAGTTCGCGCGCTCCGCCGACATCGGTGATGACGATCGGCGTGCCGCAGGCGAGCGATTCGACCCAGGCGTTGGCGAGCCCCTCAGAGGAGGAGGGCAGCGCCATCACGTCTGCGGCAGCATAGATGCGCGGCAGCCGGTCATGCGGGACCGAGCCCAGAAAACCGATGCGGCGATCGACGGCCAGTTCCTCCGCCTGCTTTTCCAGCGCCCGGCGATATTGACCCTGACCAGCGAAGAGCAAAGTGATGCCGGGCAGACGCGGAAGCGCCTGCACCAGCAGTTCCTGTCCCTTGCGTGGAATGAGCGCGCCGACGCACAGAACCACAGGGCCTTCAAAGCCCAATGCTTCCTTGGCGGCGGCGCGATCGGCCAGTTCAAAGCGATCAAGATCGACGCCGGTATAGTGAACGCGGATCTTTTCCGCGTCCATGCCGAGCTTGACCATCGACCGGCGCATTGCGCTGGACACGGCGAGCAGGCCCGCAGCTTCCGCCCCGGCGCGTTTTACCATGCCGCGCGTGTCGCGCCGTTTGCCCCAATAATGGATGTCGGCGCCGCGTGCCTTGACGGAATAGGGGATGCCGAGGGCGCGTGACAGGCGCTGCGCGACGGGGCCATCGGGGAAGAAGAAGCTGGCGTCGATGACGTCGAAGGGCTGCTGTTCATGCAGATGGCGTACCAGCGGCAAGATCGCGCGCGTCATGCTGCCGACATTGTAGCGCGCGCCGATCTTCGGGATCGTCGAAAAAATCGGGCGATAGACGGTGAGGTTCTGCCAGCGTTCCTTGCGCGGCAGGGCGCGGAGCGGCGCATATTGATTGCCAAGGCCAATCGGCCAGATCGGAACCCCGAGCGGCGCGATCACCGTGACATTGACATCGGGGCGGCTGGCGAGTTCCCGCGCCTGCCGTTCGACGAACACCCCGAAATTCGGACGGCTCATGTCCGGGAACAGGGTCGAGAGCGTAAGGACATTCAGCGTCATGCTGTCCCCCTTAAGGCATCGCGGTTAATCGAGAGTTAGGGCTGAAGCACGGCTTTGGCTATAATTGTCTCACCAACTGAACCGCCACGGCGCCCCAGGGTGGGTCGCTGATCACCTGCTGACGGCTCCCACTTCCGAGCGGCAGTATCTGCAACTTGTCACCCTCTCGTCCGATCAGTCTGCCAAAGACGAAGCGTCCGGCATGGCGTGGCAGCAATATGTCGCGATTGAGCGCGCTTGCAAATTCGTCCGGGCCGATGCGGCGGCACCAGATTTCATCGCCGCTGCGATAATCGCCGATGCTGGCCGAGACCTGGACGCCGATCATTGCGTCGGCAGGCACGGGTGGGGGGAAGGACAGGCTCCGCGTGGGCGCGCGGGCACCCTCGGGGCCGAGCAGCGCCGCGACCGGCACCACGCTTTGACCCGGCAGCGCCACCAACTCGGACGAGCCAACGCCCAGAGCGTCGGCAATGCGGTTCAACCAGTTGACCGATACGGTTCGCGTGCCGGTTTCCAGCCTGCCTATCGTCTGCGCAGTGGTTGCAGGGCGGCAAAGCGCCGCGACTTGCTCCAGCGTCAAACCCTTGGCTTTTCGAACTTCTCTAATCCGGGTGATCATGCCTATTCCCGATTTTTCACCTATTTGGTTTTTCGTCTTTCCTACAAATGGTTCGTCGTGGCAAGCCCCTTCGCATCATTCATGCATAAGGAGGAAGCCGATGCGAAGCCAATATGTGGAGCAGAAGATCGAGGACCCCGCAGGACATGTCCAGACAGTGGCAGTGAACTTAGGCGAATCACCGCTGGCATGGCTGCATGCGCGCGGTCACCTGAGTGAGCGCTATTTCAGGGCGGGGGAGTTGTTGCGCGCTGACTGGGAGAAGGCGGGGTTTGGTCCGCGTGTCACCATGCGATGGGACGCGGCGCCTTCGATCGGTGGCCCAAGGAGTGGCTCAGGAGCGCCCGATCCCAGCATGGCCCAACTGTCCGCGCGGGAGCGTTTCCATGCCGCCATCGCCGCCGCCGGGCCGGGGCTTAGCGACATATTATGGCGGGTTGCCTGCGCTGGCGAGGGGCTGGTCGCGGCGGAGCGGGCGCTCGGATGGCCAAGCAGGGCGGGCAAGCTGGTCCTGACGCTGGCGTTGGAGAGGGTAGCCGCTTGGTATCGCGTGCCGTGACGTTTAGCGGCTCAGCTCGGCACCGAGGAGCAGCAGCAGTTTGACGTCGATGGCAAAACCTTCGGCCCGCCAGACGGCGATCTGCGCCGCCAATTGATCCAGTGGAACGCGGTGGACGCGGATATCTTCCCCGTCCACGCCTCCACCATCGCCCGTCTTTTGCAGATCATGGGCGCGGAAAAGGCAGAAGCTTTCCGATACCATGCCGGGCGAACTGTAGAAGTCGCCAGCGGCCTCCATGTGACCTGCGCGGTATCCGGTTTCCTCTTCCAGTTCGCGGATGGCCGCGCGTTCGGATGCCTCGCCCTCCTCATCGTCGCCGACGAGGCCGGCGGGCAGTTCGATGCAGCGGCGGCCAAGCGGCACCCGGAATTGGTCGACGAGCAGCACATGCCGCCGCCCGTCCGCATCCTCGTCGATGGCGAGGATGACGGCAGCATGGATGCCGCGCGCCCGGCCGACATATTCCCACCTGCCGCGACGTTTGGCGGTGATGAAGCGGCCAGCCCACATGATTTCTTCCGGGGCGGCCATATCCTGCTCACTCATAATTCGATCAGCCTGTCTGGCAATTCGTTGATGTCATTATGCTCGCGCGGGAAATGAATCGCGAGGACGGCGCCGACCTGACGCACGGCCTGTGCCAGGCCCTGTCCGGGCTGGCCCGCCCGGATCGCATCGATTAGCGTCGCCATGGCATCACCCCATGCTTCGGGCGCGACTTTTTCGTTGATGGCGCGGTCGGCGACGATCTCGGCTCGATGCTCGTCAAGCGACAGGTAGATAAGGACGCCTGTGCGGCCGCGCGTGCGTGCTTCGGCGGCGGTGCGGAAGAGAAGGATCGCGCGGCGGCGCACCCGGCGGGCCTTGGTAGCGCGCGGCGTCATCAGCATCCGCAGCGGCATGATGGCGAGCAGATAGCGGACCACGAGAAACGTCAGGATGAGAAGGCCGGTCAGGCTTAGGATGAGCTTCCAGTCGGCAAGCTCATGTTCCCAATCCAGCAGCAGAGTGGACAGAAAGGCGCGCAGCTGCGCCGGGAACGCGGCCATGGAAGACAAAGCGAGGAATATGGCCACCACCGCCCAGCTGAGGCCGACGTCATGATAGCTGTCGGAACGGCGCGTGACGATCGTCACGATCTCGCCGGATGTTTGTGCCTCTGCTTCCTTGACGGCGGTGGTGACAACGTCGTGGTCGGCCTGATTGAGAAGGACTTGCATCACCAGCCCCCCGAGGCGCCGCCGCCGCCGAAACTGCCGCCACCTGAAAAGCCGCCTCCGCCACCGCCCCAGCTTGATCCGCCCCCGCCGCCAGAGCCCCATCCAGAGCCCATGCCGGGACCCCAGATAATGACAGGCGCGCCGCCACCACGGCGATAGCGCTTGCCGCCGCGCGCTCGTGACAGCAGTGGCAGCAGGACGAAGAAGATAAAGAACATGATGATCCAGAAGCCGAGGATGCCGCCGCCTCCGCTATCCTGCTGGCGGGCTTCGGCCTCCGCCTGCACGGCACGTGCTCGCGCCTGGTCCGGGGGCAGGGCGAGCAGCGACGTGATCTGATCGACGCCCGCGTCGATCCCGCCCGCCATGTCGCCAGCCTTGAAGCGGGGCGTGATCGCGTTGCGGATAATCTGCGACGACAGCGCGTCCGTCAGTATGCCTTCGACGCCATAGCCGACCTCGATCCGCACCTTGCGTTCATTGGGTGCGATGATCAGCAAAACGCCCTGGTTATTCTTGTCGCCAATCCCCCAGGCGCGGCCGAGGCGGTAGCCATAGTCCGATATGTCATAGCCTTGCAGGTCTGGAATGGTGGCTACCACCAGCGACCGCCCGCTCGCCTGCTTCTGCGCGATCAGCTTCTGGCTGAGCGCCTGTTCCTGCGCGGGGTCGAGGATGTTCGCGGCATCCACCACGCCCTTGTCGTCGAACTTCGGAAAGCTCTGGGCTCCGGCGGACGGAGCCATGCCAAGCATCGCTGACAGGAGCGCGAAGATCAGGAGCAGGCGGCGGAGCATCGCTGGCGCTTACTTGCTGAAGTCGACCTTGGGCGCTTCTTCGGCTCCCGGCGTGGTTGCCTGGAAGGGGGTCATCGGCTTGGCGCCATAGATGATCTTGGCACCGATCGCGTCAGGGAAGGTGCGGATGCGCGTATTATAGGCGCGCACTGCTTCATTATAGTCCCGAATGGCGACGGCGATGCGGTTCTCGGTACCTTCCAGCTGTGACTGGAGGTCGAGGAAATTCTGGTTGGTCTTGAGGTCGGGGTAAGCCTCCACCGATGCAAGAAGCCGCCCGAGGCCCTGGCTCAGTTGCGCCTGCGCTTGCTGGAATTGTTGGACCTTGGCGGGGTCGGAGAGATCCTCGGCGTTGACCTGTACCGATGTCGCCTTGGCGCGCGCCTCCGTGACCTTCACCAGCGTGTCCTGTTCCTGCTTGCCGGCCGCCTTCACGGTGGCGACCAGATTGCCGATCAGGTTGGAGCGGCGCTGATATTGCGCCTGAACGTCGGCCCATTTGGCTTTGGCCGCTTCCTCCGCAGTGGGGACGCTGTTGATGCCGCAGGCGGACAGCGCAAAGGCGGTCAGCAAAGGCAGGAGGAAAGCAGGGGAAAATCGGCGCAGGATCGTCATGGAACATCCTCGGCATTGTTACGATGTCGGAAATAGGTGGTTGTCGAAGCGGGTGCAACGGCTCATCCTGTTAAACACGCAATCAGTGCAAGGGGTTCTCACATGGGACTGATTTCCGAATTCAAGACATTCATCAACCGGGGCAGCGTGATCGACCTGGCTGTGGGCGTCATCATTGGCGGCGCCTTCGCCACCATCACCAAGTCCTTGACCGATGACCTGATCATGCCGGTGGTGGGCTATCTGTTCGGTGGGGCGGACTTTTCCCGCTATTTCATCCGGCTCGGCGACATACCGGCCGGGTTCAAGGGCAATCCGGAAAGCTATGCCGACCTCAAGGGCGCAGGGGTCGCCATGTTGGGGTGGGGCGAATTCCTGACCGTGCTGGTCAATTTCCTCATCCTCGCCTTCATCATCTTCCTGCTGGTGAGGGCAGTGAACAGGCTGATGCCCAAGCCCGATGAGGCGCCTGCTGCAACCCCGGAGGAGGTGCTGCTGCTCCGTGAAATTCGCGATAACCTCAAAAAATAATTCGTTTCTGCGACGAAAGGAGCCTGCGGCGGGAACCATCTGCCGTGCGACCAGTTGATCGCGGTCAGAGTTCTGGGTGCTTTGCGCGGCCGGAATTCTTGCCGAATGACGTCAGCCCCAGGGGGGCGCAACAGGAGAACACGCCGTGAAAACCATCGTCTCAGTCCTCGGCCTTGCCAGCTTGATCGCGCTTGCTGCGTGCGATTCCAAGCAGGAAAACAAGGTCGAGAACGCATACGAGAATCAGGCGGACGCCATCGACAACCAGGCCAGCAACATGGAAGCGATGGCCGATAACCTGTCCGGCAATGCCGAGAGAGCCGCTGAGAACGCCGCCGACGCTTTGGAGAACAAGGCCGAGGCCACTCGCGAAGCGGGTGAACGCGCTGCCGATGCCGTCGAAGAGAAGACGGAGCGCTAAGCTTTCGCTTTCCCAAGCCGGAAAGGGCGTCGCGATGATGATCGCGGCGCCCTTTTTGTTTGCTGTTCAACGTCTTTAACGAGCCTTTAACCACGCCTTCTCCATGGTGCCGTCGCGCGCATCCGTGAAGGCCAAGGGAATGGACGAACTACTTCAGGAATTCATTGCCGAGACACAGGAAACGCTGGAAGCCCTGGCGGGCGAGGTCGTTGCCTGGGAGGCCGATCCCAGCGATCGCGACCGGCTGGACGCCATTTTCCGCTTCTTCCATACGGTAAAGGGCAGCTGCGGCTTCCTCAACCTGCCGCGTTTTGAACGGCTGAGCCATGCGGCCGAGGACGTGCTGTCGGAAATCCGCGCTGGAAACCGTACCGCCGATCCGGCGACGGTGAGCGCCGTGCTGGGCATTATGGACCGGATCGCCGAACTTGCCGAGGCGGTGGCGATCGGCGCTGCGCTGCCGGATGAAAATGACGACTATCTGATTGGCGCTCTCGCCGCACGCGAGGAAGGACCGGCGGCGGCGGCGGACGTTGCTCCCGCGATCGAGGCCGTGCGTCAGGGTGGCGCGCAGGCGGTGCCACGGACCATCCGGTTGCCGCTATCGCTGATCGATCAGTTGATGAACGGCGTGTCGGACATGGTGCTGGCGCGCAACGAACTGTCCCGCAAGCTGCGCGAACGGTCGAGCGACCCTGAGCTGGAAAGCAGCTTCGAACGGCTTTCCACATGCGTTGCCGACATGCGGGACGCCATTTCCAAGACACGGATGCAGCGCGTGGAGCGGCTGTTTACCGCCATTCCGCGCATGGTGCGTGATCTGGGCCGCGAACTGGGCAAGAGGATCGACCTGGTCCTTGAGGGCGGCGACGTCGAAATGGACCGCGAGATGGTGGAGATGGTGGTCGATCCACTGACCCATATCGTGCGCAACAGCATCGACCATGGCATCGAAACGCCCGAGCGGCGCCAGGCGCTGGGCAAGCCCGAAGCCGGGACGCTGAAGTTGCAGGCACGCCAGTCGGGCAATCAGATCGTGATCGAGGTCAGCGACGACGGGCAGGGTATCGACACCGGGCGACTGGTGGAAAAGGCAGTCTCAGCAGGCAAGCTGACCCGCGATGCCGCCGCCAGAATGAGCGAGGCTGAAAAGCTGGAGCTGATCTTCCAGGCCGGGCTGTCGACCGCCAGCCACGTAACCGCGATATCGGGCCGGGGGGTCGGAATGGATGTGGTGCGCGCCAATGTGGAGCGTATCGGCGGCGTCATCGCGCTGCACAATGAGCTGGGGCGGGGATTGCGGATCGTGCTGCGCGTTCCGTTGACGCTGACGATCATTCCGGGCCTCATCATTCGGTCTGGGGGGCTGCACTTCGCCATTCCGCGCGCGGCGGTGGTCGAGATACTGCACGATAATAACGAGACGCTGCACGTCGCCGAAGTCGGTGGCGCGAAGATCGCGACGATCCGTTCGGTGCGTCATTCGATGATCGATCTGGAAGATGTTCTGGGAATGGAGAAGTCCGCTCAGCCGGGTCCGCGCGCAATCATGGTGGTGCGATCCGCGACCGGCGTTCCCTTCGCCCTGGGTGTCGCCGCTGTCGATAACCATGAGGAACTGGTTATTCGTCCCGCGTCTCCGCTGGTCATGGCGACCGGCGTCTATGCGGGCATGACGCTGCCCGACAATGGCAAGCCGATGCTGCTGCTCGACGCGGCGGGCCTCGCCAATGCCGCGCGCCTGCCGAATGTTGCGGATGAACGGGCCAATGATCAGGCGGATGACAATGACGATGGCGCTGTCCGGGTCGAGATGGTGTCGGCCCTGCGTTTTGAGGAGCTGTCGGGCGAACGACGGCTGATCAAGCTGTCGCTGGTTGAGCGGGTGGAGGACGTTGACGCGTCGCTCTTTGGTCGTTCGGGCGCTCATGCCTTTGTGCGGCTGGATGGACGGCTGGTGCCGGTGGCCAACGGCGCGCATAAATTTACTGCCGATCATGTTTCGGCGCTGCGGCTTCGGGATGGCAATCAGGAAGCCTGCTATCCGGTCGCCGCTGTTCTCGACATCGTGGAAATGCCTGCCGTGCCCGACATGGTCGCCCTGCAAGGCGTGCTGAGCGGCGTCGCCATGGTCGATGGCGAACATCTTGAGGTCCTTAATCCCTTCGCGCTGTTTGCCTCCCTGCCAGATAGTGGCTTCGCAAGACGGGTTCGGGGACGGTGCGTCCTTGCTGACAGCGAGGATGGCTGGACGCGTGAGATATTGGCGCCCTTGCTGCGTCAGGCGGGCCATGAAGTCCTTCTGGGCCTGCCCCAGGAAGAGGCCGTCGATCCGGCGGACGTGGTTCTTTGTTCTGACCGTGACCTGACGCAGGCGGCCGAGATATTGGGATGCCGCATCGTTCAACTGCGCGCGTCACCAAAACCGGCGGGGCCAGAGGATGGCAGCATCTACCGCTATGATCAGGACGCCCTGATGGCGGCCATCACCGGCACCCGGCGCTAAGGAGGGATTTATGGAGCAGCTTTACCTTCTGGCGACATTGGCCGACACCCGCGTCGCCGTGGAGGCGAATGAGGTCGAGGCGGTCGTCAAGCTGGCCGACATCTCACCGGTTCCGGGCATGCTGGGGCATGTCGCGGGACTGTCCGCCCTGCGCAGCCGTGTACTCACGATCATCGACGTGCCCGCCCTGATCCATGGCGCGCCCACGCCGCCGGATCGGCGGGGCCTGGCAATCATCGCCGACATCAGTGGGCACAGCTATGGCCTGATGGTGGATGCGGTGCATGATATTTGCCAGGTGCCCGAAGGCGATCTGCCGCTGCGTGGCCAGTTGCACAGTGCCTGGGCACCGTATGCGCGGGCGATCGTCGAACAGGATGGGCATCCGCACCTGTTGGTTTCGCTGGCGAGCTTCATCGAGACCGGGCTGCTGGCACAGGCCGCATAAATTCCTGGCTCGTTTACGAATTACTCGGCTTTGGTGGCTAATCTTCCTTCACGGGGAAAAATCCAAGGGACGCTTCATGAAAAACTGTCTGGTAGTCGATGATTCGAAAGTCATCCGCAAAGTTGCACGGCATATCCTGGAATCACTTGATTTGTCGGTAAGTGAAGCGGTGGATGGGCAGGATGCCCTGACCCAATGCGAAGCCGCAGCGCCGGACGTGGTCCTGCTGGACTGGAACATGCCGGTCATGAGCGGAATGGAATTTCTTCAGGCGCTTTCCACCGCGAAGGTAACCGCTCGGCCGAAGATCATCTTCTGCACCACTGAAAATGGCATCAGTCATATCAAGGCAGCGGTGGAGGCGGGCGCCGACGAATATGTGATGAAGCCGTTCGATCGCGAGACGCTTGAAAGCAAGCTGTCGATCGTGGGCGTCATCTGAACCGTTGATTCGCTGATTCGCCCCAGTTCTTTCCTGTCGCCAGAAAGCCCATCAATGTCCGCCGTCACGCCTATCCTGGCCAGCCAGAGCAGACCGCAAGTCCGCGCGATGGTTGTCGACGATTCCGTCGTCGTGCGGACAATGATCGCGCGTATCCTGGATAGCGATCCGGCGTTTTCGGTGGTTCACAAGACCAACAGCGCCGAACATGCATTGGGCTATCTGGCCGCGCATGAGGTCGATCTGGTCCTGTTGGACATCGAGTTGCCGGGGCAGAGCGGATTGTCGGCGCTTCCCGCCCTTCTTCGCGCGAATCCCGGCGGCAAGGTGGTCATCCTTTCCGGAAATTGCGAGGAAGGCAGCGGAGCCGCGATCGAGGCACTGGCGCTGGGAGCGAGCGACATTTTCACGAAGCCCGGCAGCGGTTGCTTCGGCGAACAGTTTCCCCAGGTGCTGATCGATCGGCTGTCGCGCCTGTTCGGCGCCAATCTGGCACAGGGGGCTGAGGCGCAGCCGGTCGTCATGGCGGCGAGCAAGCCCACCGCTCCGCTCGCCTGCCTCGGCATCGGTGCTTCGACAGGCGGTATCCACGCGCTGAGTCAGTTGTTTGCCGGCATGACCGAGCCGCTGGGCGTGCCGATCCTACTGACCCAGCATCTGCCGGTCAGCTTTACATCCTATTTCGTACAGCAGCTTGCCCGGATGACCAGTCTGCGCGTGAAGGTTGGCGAGCAGGGCGAAATGCTGGTGCCCGATACCATCTATGTCGCGCCCGGCGACGCCAATTTGCAGGTCCGCCGGGGGCTATATGGGCGGGTGATGGTCACGCTGAATCCCCAGCGCACGCCTGCGGGAAACCTGCCCGGCGTCGATCCGATGTTCACCACCATGGCCGAAGCCTATGGGCCAGGCGCAGCAGGCGTCGTCCTGACCGGGATGGGCCGTGACGGCACGGTCGGCGGACATGACATCGTTGACGCAGGCGGTTGGATCGTGGCGCAGAATGAAACGAGCAGCGTCGTTTGGGGCATGCCGGGATCGGTGACAGCGGCTGGGCTCAGCTGTGCGTTGCTGGACCCCTATGCCATCATGGATTTCGTCGCGCGGCGCGGAAAGAGCAGAGGTTTGACACATTGACCCTTTCGACCGATTCATCCTCGAGCGGCGCCGCCCGCATCTTTTCGGCTCTGCTGGAGGCGCGCACCGGGCAGATATTGTCGGAAAGCCGCGCATGGCGGATGGAAACGGCGCTGAAGCCGGTCATGCGCACCCATGGCCTTGCCGACATGGACGAACTGGCCGCCCGCTTGCTGGGCAATCGGGATCCGCGGCTGGAAGATGAGGTGATCAACGCGCTGCTCAACAACGAAAGCAGCTTTTTCCGCGATCTCCAGATCTTCGACATGATCCACCGGCATATCCTGCCGTCCTTTTATGCGGATCGGCGCGACCGGGTGCTGCGGATCTGGAGTGCGGGCTGTTCCACGGGTCAGGAAGTCTATTCCCTCGCGATTCAATTGCGCAACGACATCGCGCGCTGGCGTGGCTGGCGCATCGAAATACTGGCGACGGACATTTCGACCGCCGCCATAGATCAGGCGCGCAGCGGCGTCTTTTCGCAGATGGACGTTCAGCGCGGTCTTGCCGTTGGCGACCTGATCAAATGGTTCGAACCCGCTGGAGACAATTGGCGCGCCAGTCCAGAACTGCGCCGGATGATCGATTTCCGGACGGACAATCTGTTCGATCCGAAGGCCCCATCGGGTGAATATGATCTGCTTCTTTGCCGCAATGTGCTGCTTTATTTCACGCCGGAACGGCGGCAGGAGGTATTCCGCCTTCTGAAGCGGCACAGCCAGGAAAAGTCGGTGTTGTTGCTGGGAGCGGGCGAGACCGTGATCGGCCATAGCGAGGATTTCATGCCCCATCCTGAATTTCGCGGCGGATATGCGCGGCGGCTGGAAACGGCGCGGAAGAGCGACGAGGCGCTTCGCCGCGCCATCTGACCAGGTTTTTGCGCACATCCTGTCCCTGACGCGGGGTCAAAGGGAAGTGCTTGCGCTTGATCGGCCTATCGCTCTCGGTCATTGTCTGCGGCAGTTGCCCGTCCTGATGCGGCGGGGCGAGGACAGATGATGGTTACGGGTTTCCGATGAGCGACATTCCAATGATCGAAACGCCGTCGCCCAATTTTGACGACCGCAAGCTGCCCATATCCATGCTGGTGCTGCATTATACCGGCATGCCGGACGCCCAGAGCGCGATCAACTGGATGGCCAGCCCGGAATCCAAGGTTTCCGCCCATTATGTGGTGACCGAGGAGGGGAAGATCGTCCGCATGGTCGATGAAGCCAGACGGGCCTGGCATGCGGGCCGGTCCCACTGGCGCGGCACGGATGACGTCAATTCGGCGAGTATCGGGATCGAAATCGTCAATCCTGGCCATGAATGGGGTTATCGGCCCTTTGCCGAGGCGCAGATTGAGGCACTCATTCCGCTGATGCATGACATTGTGCAACGTCACGGCATCACGCGTGGCAATATCGTCGGGCATAGCGACGTCGCCCCGGCGCGCAAGCAGGACCCGGGCGAGCTTTTCCCCTGGTGGCGACTGTCCCGGCTGCGTCTGGCGCTGCCGCGTCCCACCCGCAATCTGATGGACCCGCTTTGGTCGGACAGTGCTTTCCTGCTGGCGCTGGAGCGCTTTGGCTATGACATTGCCGAGCCCGATGCGGCGGTGGTCGCGTTCCAGCGGCGCTTCCGGCCGGAATTGATCGACGGGGTGATCGATGGCGAATGCCGTGCGATCCTGCTCGCCTTGTTGCTGCCAAAGCCGAGGGGCGATGAATAAGCGGGGATGACGGGCGCGCGCAGTGCGTGTATAGCGCGCCGTGCCAGAGGGCCGGGCGGCCGCGGCGTGGCGGGTAACTTCCACGGCGAGGAAAGTCCGGGCTCCACGAAATGACGGTGCCGGCTAACGGCCGGCTGGAGTGATCCAAGGGACAGTGCAACAGAAAGCAGGTCGCTAACGCTTCGGCGCAGCGAAATTGAAAGGGTGCGGTAAGAGCGCACCGCGTCTCCGGCAACGGAAGGCGGCACGGTAAACCCCACCGGGAGCAAGACCGAATAGGGGCGGCGCGCAGCTTCGACTGCTAGGCCAGTTTCGGCTGAGACCGCCCGGGTTGGTTGCTTGAGGGACGGAGCAATCCGTCTCCTAGAGGAATGGCCGCCCATCTCCGCAAGGAGTGGACAGGACCCGGCTTATAGGCCCTCTGGCATTTAAGATCCTCCCCATCGTCAGATGGGGAGGGGGACCAGCCGGAGGCTGGTGGAGGGGCCGTCGCGTTAGCGACGGTTGCACCGCCGCTCCCCTCCACCATTCGCTTTGCGAACGGTCCCCCTCCCCCCGCTTCGCGCGGGGAGGATGAGATAGCAGTAATTTCATGAACCGCCGGGGTGGCGTTCTGCCTGCGGCTTACCTAATTGGGACCGATGGCACGAAGCAGCCGATCAAATGACTGGGGATTTCCCCGCTGGCGCAGCTACGGCGCATCGCGTGAGGCGCAACAGGTGCGCATGTGCGACCGGTATGGCTGTGACCAGCCGGGCAACTGCCCCGCGCCCAAGTCGCCCAACAGCCCGGAACGTTGGTATTTCTGTTCCGATCATGCGGGCGAATATAACCGCAACTGGGACTATTTTCAGGGGCTGGACAAGGAAGAGCGGGAGCAGCGCGAGCGTGCCGAGCGCCGCGACGCTGGCGGCTATCAGGGCAGCGCCTATCATGGTTGGGGCGGGCCGGGTGACGGCAGCCGGTCGCGGGACGAGCTTCACGCTTTGAAAGCGCTGGAACTGGAGGACGACGCCGATTTCGAGGCGGTGAAAAAGAGCTGGCGGCGTCTGGCCAAGGAATATCACCCCGACGTGAAGCCGGGCGACGCGGACGCCGCCGTCCGTTTCCAGACGATCCAGGCCGCCTATGAAGTGCTGCGGTCGGCGGAGGAACGGCGGACGTGGAAGCCGCGGGAGACCGTGGATTGAAGGATCAGGTCCGGTCCAACTGGCAGAATGCGGTCTTGGTCTGCCGCAAATGTTCGAAGAAGCTGGATGGGGGCTTTGGTCCCGATGGGGACGAGCGGCTCGCCAAGGCGCTACGGAAGTGGTTGTCGCTGAAGAAAGGACGCAAGGCGGCGGCGGGGATTATCGAGGTGAATTGCCTCGGTGTTTGCCCCAAGGGGGCGGTGACCGTGGTCAATGGCGCGCAGGCGCGGGACTGGCTGCTGGCCCGGCCGGGCGCTGATCTGGACGAAGTCGCGCGAAGCTTGGGTCTTGCCCCGGCCGATGGCGGGGTCAGCTAGCCTGTTTGAGCGGCGGCTCAAGCCCCGCTTGGGCGAGCAGGGGCATCAGCAGTTTCTCTTCCTTGCGCATCCGGTTGAGCAAGGCATCGATGATCTGGCGGCTTTCGCGGCAAAATTCGGGCCATTCGCGAGCAATGCGATCATCGCTCCATCGGGACATATAGTGGGTGAAGTCTAGCGCCAGCGGCGCCATTTCCGCTTGCAGCTTCGCCGCTGTTTCCCGCAGGGGTGCATGTGCCTGCCGCTGCATCGCGGGATAGAAGATATGGTCTTCCAGGGCGAGACGGGACATTAATTGCCGGGCAAACTGCCAGCGGAAGGTGCCAAGCTGGCGGGGCGTGGCGTTGTCGGAAATCAGCTGCAAAAATCCATCGGCGGCTACGTCAAGCGCGTCATGCTGGCTTTGTAATTGCTGCAGGTCCATCGGCCGTTTCCAAACATAGGATAAGATGCTTTTCGCACGGCGCCGTTAATAATCCGTTCTTTTCGGCGGATATTGACCGAGGGAGGCGCCGTCCGCCGCGCCTTTCGGGCGGCGGACGGCGTGAAAAGCATCAGCCCGGCTGATCGGCGCGGCTCGCGCCTTCGCCGTCCAGATTCAGCGCCACGAAATCCCAATCGATCGCGTCCTTCAGCAGGCGCTCGGCATAGTTGGGGCGCAGATTGCGATAGTCGATATAATAGGCATGTTCCCACACATCGAGGATCAGCAGCGGCGTGTGGCCATGCGCGACAGGGGTGTCGGCGTCATGATAGCTGGTGACTTCCAGCTTGCCGTCCTTCAGGATCAGCGCGGCCCAACCGCTGGCGAAATGGCCGACGGCCTCGGCCTTCAGCTTTTCGATCAAGGCATCGACCGAGCCGAAGCCTTCGTTGATGAGGGCGAGCAGCGTGCCGGTCGGCTGCTTCTTTTCCGGCGACAGCGACAGCCAGTAGAATGTGTGATTCCAGATCTGTCCGACCTGGTTGAACAGCGCGCCCTTGCTGCTCTTGATCAGCTCGACCAGCGACTTGCCCTGCAGGGCGGGGTCTGCGACGACCAGTTCATTCGCCTTCACGACATAGGCATTGTGATGCTTGCCATGGTGATAGTCGAAGGTTTCAACCGAAAGAATGTCGCCAAAGGCATCCTTGGGGTAAGGCAGATTGGGCAGCACAAAGGCCATGTCGGAACTCCTCGGGTTCTTGGGATGGATGGCGGCATAACGGGTATGCCACCGAAAGGGTCCCGGCCCCGTAGCAGCCTTATTGCACTGCGGAAAACAGGATATTTTCGTTTAGCTGCATGGAAATATCCATGTGACAGCAGCGTAACGATGACATAGAATCATCGGTCAGGCCGTTCACAAATAGCGGCCGGATAATAGGGGACGGATCAATGGCAAAATTCTTCGGTAATTTGCATCTCGTGCTCGCCGTGGGGCTGGCGTTTGCGCTTGTGGTGATTTTCTCGGTTCCGGCGAACACGATTCCAGAGCAAGCGATCCTGCGCTGGCTCCACCTGTTCTTCGGCATCGTGTGGATCGGCCTTCTTTATTATTTCAACTTCGTCCAGATCCCGACCATGCCCAAGGTTCCGGCCGAGCTCAAGCCGGGCGTGTCGAAGTTCATCGCGCCTTCGGCCCTGTTCTTCTTCCGCTGGGGCGCGGCGCTGACCGTGTTGACCGGGGCAACCATCGCCTGGCGCAGCGCCTATCTGGTGGAAGCGCTGACGCTTCAGCAGGGCTTCGTGCTGATCGGCGTGGGCATGTGGCTGGCGCTGGTGATGGCGTTCAATGTGTGGTTCATCATCTGGCCGAACCAGAAAAAGGCGCTGGGCATCGTGCCTGCCGAGGATGCGGTGAAGGCCAAGGCTGCGACCACGGCGATGATGTTTTCGCGCATGAACACCTTGCTGTCGTTGCCGATGCTTTACTGCATGGTGAACTTCAACGGCGGTTGATGATGAATGCGCGGGCGGGGCTGGTTGAGGCTGGCTCCGCCCTGCGTTTTATATGATGTGCTCCTGCCTTCGCAGGAGAACGGTAGTATAAGGGTTCTCCATCACCCCTGCGGCGGGGTGGTTTCGCCGATTTCCTCGCTGTCGATATTGTTGCCTAGCGTCAGTCCGTGGCGCGTAAGCATCGGGATATTGGCGAGGGCGAAGAGCAGCGAGACGATGGTGACGCCCCAGACTTTCACCGACAGCCATGCGTCGAAGGTCATTGAGTGGCGCATCAGTTCATTGGCGATCGCCATGGCGACAAAGAAGAAGCCCCAGTTGCGCGACAGCTTGCGCCAGCCTTCGTCGGTGAGGCCGTCATAGGCGGCTTGCAGCAGATATTTGAGCAGTGCCTTGCCGCGGAGCAGCCCGCCGAACAGCATCAGGGCGAAGAAGCTGTAGATGATCGTCGGCTTGATCTGAATGAAGCTCTGATCCTGGAAATAGATGGTGAGGCCGCCGAAAAAGAGGACGAGCATCGCTGACAACCACAGCATCGGCGACACGCGGCCGAGCTTTATCTTCGAAATGATCACGGCGATGACGATCGCGGCCATGAATGCGGCCGTGCTGAGGGTCATCGCGGTAATCGGATTGCCGGGACCCCAGATCCAGCCCGCGCCCTTGTAGCTCAGGAAGAAGACGAGCAGCGGGCCGAAGTCGAGCGCAAGGCTCAGATTGCCGCCGTGGGTGGGTTTTGTTTCAGTCATTGTGCATTTCCGTCCTCCCAGCGTTGAAATGAGGCGCGTGACTCATTTCAACTGGGATCTTATGAGGCTGGGTTGGGCCGTAGCGGCCCGAGATCCCAGCGTTCGCTGGGATGACGGAGGTTGGGAGCTTATCGCGCATAGGCTGTTCCCGCGATCGCGCGCGCCATGTCGCCTGCGTCGAAGGGGCGCAGATCCTCGATCTTTTCACCGACGCCGATCGCGTGGATGGGCAGGCGATATTTCTCCGCCGCCGCGACCAGCACGCCGCCGCGCGCGGTGCCGTCCAGCTTCGTCATGACGAGGCCGGTCACCTGCGCGACTTCCTTGAAGACCTCGATCTGGTTCAATGCATTTTGTCCCGTGGTCGCATCCAGCACCAGCACAACGTCATGGGGTGCGGCCGGGTTCAACCGGCCGAGGACGCGGCGAATCTTGGCCAGCTCGTCCATCAGCTCGGTCTTGTTCTGGAGGCGGCCTGCCGTATCGACGATCAGTACGTCGATGCCGGTGGCGGTCGCCTGCTTCACGGCATCGAAGACGATGCCTGCCGCGTCGCCGCCTTCCTTGCCCGCGACGATGGGGATGCCGAGGCGGTCGGCCCAAACCTTCAATTGCCCGATCGCGGCGGCGCGGAATGTGTCGCCCGCCGCCAACATCACGCCATAATCCTGCTCCAGGAAATTATTGGCGAGCTTGGCGATGGTGGTGGTCTTGCCGGAGCCATTGACGCCGATGACCAGGATCACCTGGGGGCGAGGGAAGGCTTCGATCTCCAGCGGGCGGGCGACCGGGGCGAGGACCTTCTCGATCTCCTCCGCGATGATCTCGCGCAGATAATCTTCGGTGAGTTCGCGGTTGTAGCGGCCTTCGGATAAGCGATCACGCACGCGGGCAGCCATTGCGGGGCCGAGGTCGCTGACGATCAACGCTTCCTCGATCTCGTCGAGCGTCTGGTCATCCAGAGCGGCCTTGGTGAAGAGGCCGGTGAGGTTTTCGCCGAGCTTGTCGGAGGTGCGCTTCAAGCCGCCGAAGAGGCGGTCGCGCCAGCTGGTGCCGGATTCAGTCATTGCCGAGCCTATTGCGCGATCAGCACGCCATTCTCAAGGGCCGTGATGGTCGCGGGCGTGATGGAGGAGGGGGGCTGGGGCGTTTCGAAACGCACCGGAGCGAAATTTTCCGCATGGCCGCTGAGACCGTTGCGCTCGACCAGCACAGACTGGGTGCTGCCAATGAGGCTTTGCAGCCATTGCTGGCGCTGCGCTTCGCAGGCCGAGCGGAGGCGGGCGGCGCGGGCCTTTATGGTGGCGCGATCAACCTGCGGCATGCGGGCAGCGGGTGTGCCCGCACGCGGGGAGTAGGGGAAGATGTGGCCGTGGACGATGGCGCATTGCTCGACCAGCTTCAGGCTGTTTTCGAACATCGCTTCGTCCTCGGTCGGGAAGCCGGCGATTATGTCTGCGCCGATGCTGATGGCGGGGCGGGCGGCCTTCAGGAGCTCAACTATGCGGATGGCGTCGGCGCGCATGTGGCGGCGTTTCATACGCTTGAGGATCATGTTGTCGCCAGCCTGGAGCGACAAATGGAGGTGCGGCATCATGCGCGGCTCATGGGCGATGAGGTCGAAGAGGCGGTCGTCAATCTCGACGCTGTCGATGGAGGAGAGGCGCAGGCGCGGCAGGGAGGGCACGGCTTTCAGGATGCGCTCGACCAGCAGGCCAAGCGAGGGTGATCCGGGGAGGTCGGGGCCATAGCTGGTGACGTCCACGCCGGTGAGCACGATTTCCTGATAGCCTGCTTCCACAAGCTCGCGCGCCTTGTCGATGACGGCGCCTGCGGGGACGGAGCGGCTGTTTCCTCGGCCATAGGGTATGATGCAGAAGGTGCAGCGGTGGTCGCAGCCATTTTGCACTTCGAGGAAGGCGCGGGCATGTTCGGCGAAGGCGCTGGCCATGTGCGGCGCTGTGTCGCGGACGGCCATGATGTCGGAGACGTTCACGACCGCCTCCGCCTCACACGTCACCCCAGCGAAGGCTGGGGTCTCATGCCCAACGCCGTGCCCTGCCGCCTGAGATCCCAGCTTCCGCTGGGATGACGGGTAGTGGGTGGGGTCGAGTTTCTCGCGGTTGCCAATCACCGCATCGACTTCCGCCATCCGCGCAAAGGTTTCCGGCTCGGTCTGTGCGGCGCAGCCGGTGACCATGATCCTCGCTTCTGGCCGTTCGCGGCGGGCGCGGCGGATGGCTTGGCGGGTTTGGCGCACCGCTTCGGCGGTTACCGCGCAGCTGTTGACGACGATCAAGTCGTCCTGCCCGCCTGCCATCTCGCGGATGGCTTCGCTTTCCGCGATGTTGAGGCGGCAGCCGAGGGTGATGATCTGCGGGCCGCTCATGCTCTAAAAGCGGGTCCAGTCGGCCTCGCCATCGAAGACGTGGGTGGCGGGGCCGGTCATCATGATGTGGCCGCCGGGCTGCCAATCGATGACGAGGTCGCCGCCGGGCAGGGTCACGCGGGTGGGGCCGCTGACGAGCTTGCGGCGCACGGCTGCGACGGCTGTTGCGCAGGCGCCGGTCCCGCAAGCGCGGGTGAGACCGGCGCCGCGTTCCCACACAACGAGGCGGATATGATTGTTGCCAATGATCTGTGCGAAGTTGACGTTGACGCGGGCGGGGAAGAGCGGATCACTCTCTATCAGCGGGCCAAGACGCTCAAAGTTCACACCGTCCAGATCGTCCACGAAGAAGACGACATGCGGGTTGCCGACATTGACAGCGGCGGGGGCGGGAAGGTCTTCCCAGCTGACCGGCATGGTGAGCATGTCCATAGCGTAGGCGAGCGGGATGGCGTCCCAGTCCAGCCGGGGCGCGCCCATATCGACGGTTGCGCCGCCATCGATCGCCTTGGCTTCTAGCAGTCCCGCCTTGGTTTCGATCAGCACGTCCCGGCCGACGAACAGGGGCACGCAGCGGGTAGCGTTGCCGCAGGCTTCGACTTCGCTGCCGTCGCTGTTGAAGATGCGCATGGATACGTCCGCGCGATCGGACTGGCCGATGAGGATGAGTTGGTCGCAGCCTATGCCTGCGTGGCGGTCGGCTATGGCTTGGGCGCGGGTGGGGGTCATTTCGACCGCCCCCTCGCGCGCGTCGATCACCACGAAGTCATTGCCCAGCCCGTGCATTTTGGAAAATCGGCCCATAATGGTCGCGCATGTAGGGGGTGTGGGGGGAAAAGGCCAGAGTTGCCCTTCATCCGTCACCCCGGGCTTGACCCGGGATCCCGCTTACTTGCGCGGGACCAAGCGGGACCCCGGATCAAGTCCGGGGTGACGGGTAGAGAATGTGGTTCGCGTCATTGCATCCCTCCCCCCTTTCCGCTAAGGGCCACATCGCAATTGGGCGGTTCGCCGTCTGATACCCTGACAGATCCATGGCGCTCACAAGGGAGCACCGGATGGACGCTGGCCGGCGAGTTTTCGCCCGCCGGCGGTTTTGTCGTTTAGCGGGGTGGTGCTGTTTTCCGGGCTTTTCGGCCCAAATGAGGTGATGATGTTCGATTCGCTAAGCGATCGTCTGAGCGGGGTATTCGACAAGCTGCGTGGGCGCGGTGCGCTGACGGAGGACGATGTCCGCGCCGCGATGCGCGAGGTGCGAATCGCGCTGCTGGAGGCCGACGTCGCGCTTCCGGTGGTGCGCCAGTTCGTCGATCAGGCGACCGAGCGGGCGGTGGGCAGCGATGTGCTGCGGTCGGTCACGCCGGGGCAGATGGTCGTCAAGATCGTCTCCGACACGCTGACCGAGACGCTCGGTTCCGAAACGTCCGATCTGCTGATCGATGTCAGCCCGCCCGCCGTCATCATGATGGTTGGTTTGCAGGGGTCGGGCAAGACCACCACCACCGCCAAGATCGCCAAGCGCTTGAAGGAAAAAGAGCGCAAGAAGGTGCTGATGGCGTCGCTCGACGTCCAGCGTCCGGCGGCGCAGGAGCAGCTGGCGGTGCTGGGCACGCAGACCGATGTCGCGACCCTGCCGATCGTGGCGGGCCAGCAGCCGGTCGATATCGCCAAGCGCGCGTTGCAGGCGGCGAAGCTTCAGGGCTTCGACGTGGTGATGCTCGACACGGCGGGCCGTCTGCACGTCGATCAGGCGCTGATGGACGAGATGAAGGCGGTGGCCGAAGTCTCGAACCCGGCGGAAATCCTGCTCGTTGTCGATTCGCTGACCGGGCAGGACGCGGTGAATGTCGCGACCAGCTTTACCGCGCAGGTGCCACTGACCGGCGTGGTGCTGACCCGTATGGATGGCGATGCGCGTGGCGGTGCGGCGCTGTCGATGCGCGCGGTCACGGGCCGTCCGATCAAATTTGCGGGCACGGGCGAAAAGCTCGACGCGATCGAGCCTTTCCATCCCGCGCGCGTGGCGCAGCGCATATTGGGCATGGGCGATGTCGTGTCGCTGGTCGAGCGTGCGGCCGAGACGATCGACGCTGAGGAAGCGGACAAGCTCGCCAAGAAGATGGCGAAGGGTCAGTTCGACATGAACGACCTGCGCAGCCAGCTTAATCAGATGCGGCGCATGGGCGGCCTTGGCGCGCTCGCGGGCATGCTGCCGGGCCTCAAGAAGGCGCAGGCGGCGATGGCGGCAAGTGGCGCCAGCGACAAGACGTTGATCCATCTGGACGCGATGATCGGGTCGATGACGCTCAAGGAGCGGGAAAAGCCCGCCCTGATCAACGCCAAGCGCAAGATTCGCATCGCCAAGGGTTCCGGCCGCACCGTGCAGGAAGTCAACAAGCTCCTGAAAATGCATCAGGAGATGGAAACGGCGATGAAGAAAATCCGCAAGATGGGCGGATTGAAGGGCCTCGCCAAGATGTTCACCGGCGGCGGCATGGACAAGCTGATGGGCGGCGCGGGCGGCGCGCCGGACCTTGGCGGTCTTGGTGGATTGGGCGGCCTTGGCGGCGGGGGCAATATGCCCAACCTGCCGCCGGGCTTTCAGAATTTCATGAAGAAGTGAAGTAGAGCGTCATCCCAGCGCAAGCTGGGATCTCACTTCTCTCCAAGGGCAGAGAGATCCCAGCTTCCGCTGGGATGACGAATTGAGAAACAAGTAGTTTTAGTACGGAAAGGTCAAAAACAGCATGGCAACGTCCATTCGTCTTTCGCGCGGTGGTTCCAAGAAGCGTCCTTATTACCGCATCGTCGTGGCCGACAGCCGCGCCCCGCGTGACGGCAAGTTCATCGAGCGTATCGGCAGCTACAACCCCGTCCTGCCCAAGGGCGACGAGAAGCGCGTCGTGATCGACGTTGAGCGTGCGAAGCACTGGGTTGCCGCTGGCGCGCAGCCGACCGACCGCGTTGCCCGCTTCCTGGACGCCGCTGGCGTGAAGGAACGCGCTGCTCGCAGCAACCCGAAGAAGGCTGAGCCGGGCCAGAAGGCCAAGGATCGCGCCGAAGATCGCGCGACCAAGGCTGCCGAAGCCGCTGAAGCTGCTGAAGCCGCCAAGGCTGCTGCCGCTGAGGCCGCTGCCGCTCCTGCGGTTGAAGAAGCTCCGGCTGTCGAAGAAGCGCCTGCCGCTGAGGAAGCTGCTCCCGAAGCCGCTTCTGAAGAACAGGCTGAAGGCTGACATGATGAAGCCCCTCCCTTTCAAGGGAGGGGTTGGGGTGGGTAGAGCGGGCCTCAGGCTCGCTTCGCTCGCACCCACCCCTCAATCCCCTCCCTGGAAGGGAGGGGAGGCATGAGTGGCGACAAACCCCTCACTCTCGCCGTCATCATTGGCGCGCATGGGGTGGCGGGCGAGGTTCGTCTGAAGCTCTTTGGGGAAGGCGTGGAAACGCTCAAATCCTACAAGAGCTTCGACGCTTCTGGCGCCAAGCTGACATTGAAGTCGGTGCGCGCCGGTTCCAATGGCGCGGTTGCGCGTTTCGCCGAGGTCAATGACCGAAGCGAGGCCGAAGCCCTGCGCGGGACGGAACTCACCGTTCCCCGCTCTGCCCTGCCTCCATTGGAGGAGGGCGAATATTATCATGCCGACCTCATCGGCTTGCCCTGTTTCTCGAGCGAGAGTGAGGGGCTGGGCAATATCGTCGCGGTCGAGAATTTCGGCGCTGGCGATATCATCGAGGTCGAACGGCCCAACGGCAAACGCTTCATGGCGCCCATGCATGCGGTCGCGATCGCGGACGGACGGGCCGTGATCGAAGCGGCCTTTGCGGTTTGATCGGCTGTCGCTGATGCCCCAAATTCTTACCGCCCTCTATCTGCTCATGATGATCGCCGCAGGGTGGCGCCTGTTCACCATGCCATGGAAGCGCGCGTTGAAGATTGGCGCGGCGGTGGCGCTGGTCATCCCTATTCCCATGATGTTTCTCCTGCCTGCTTTGATGAACCCGGAGCGGCCCTTTGCCGATTTGCTGCGTGCGATCGGCATAGCCCTGATGGCAGGCGGCGCCGTGTCGTTGCTGGGCGGCATGTCCGCGGCGTGGCTACGCAAGCGCAAGGCGTGAGTTTTCGGACGCAAATATTGACGCTTTATCCGGAGATGTTTCCGGGACCGCTGGGCGTTTCGCTGGCGGGGCGCGCTCTGGCGCAAGGGAAATGGTCGTGCGAGCCGATCCATATCCGCGATTTTGCGACCGACAAGCACCGCACCGTTGACGACACGCCAGCGGGCGGTGGCGCGGGGATGGTGCTGCGCGCCGACATATTGGGGCTGGCTATCGATCATGCGCTGGAGCAGGGGCCGGACCTGCCGGTGATCGCCATGACGCCGCGTGGCAAGCCGATCACCCAGACACGCGTGCGCGAAATGGCGGCGGGTCCGGGCGCGACGATATTGTGCGGGCGGTTCGAGGGCTTTGACGAGCGTATTTTTGAGGCGCGGCCGGTGGAGCAGATCAGCATGGGCGACATCATTTTGTCCGGCGGCGAGATGGGTGCGCTGATGCTGCTCGATGCTTGCATTCGGCTGCTTCCCGGAGTAATGGGCGCGGCTTCCAGTGGGGATGACGAGAGCTTCGAAAGCGGACTTCTCGAATATCCGCACTATACCCGGCCCGCTCTGTGGGAAGGGCGCGCGATCCCTGAAGTGTTGCGATCGGGGGATCATGCGAAAATCGCCGCCTGGCGGAAACAAAGGGCGGAAGAAGATACACGGCTAAGGCGGCCGGACCTTTGGGAACGTCATATCGGCGTTCGGGACCAGTCGCCCTCTGGTGCGCAACGCGAAAAGTAGGACTTGAGTTATGAACTTGATCCAGCAGATCGAGGCAGAAAACATCGCGGCTCTCGCCAAGGATATCCCGGAATTCCGCCCCGGTGACACGCTGCGCGTCGGCGTGAAGGTCATCGAAGGTGACCGCAGCCGCGTCCAGAATTATGAAGGCGTGTGCATCGCCCGCTCGAACAAGGGCATGGGCAGCAACTTCACCGTGCGCAAGATTTCGTTCGGTGAAGGCGTGGAGCGCGTGTTCCCGCTTTACTCGCCGAACCTCGATTCGATCACCGTCGTCCGCCGTGGCGTCGTGCGTCGTGCGAAGCTCTATTATCTGCGTGGCCGTACCGGCAAGCGCGCTCGCATCGCCGAGCGCCGCGACGTCCGCACCGAGGATTGATCCTCCTCGCGGCTTTACGGTCGCCAAGTTGAACAGGCGGCGCTCGAAAGGGCGCCGCCTGTTTGCTTTTGGGGCCGATTGACCCGATCAGATCCTACTGGACTTCGGCAGGAAGCGTCGCCTTTTCTGGTCGCGTCTTCCACAATGACCAACCCACGCCGCCTGCCAAAATGGCGAAGGTGACGGCCAGCGAGACCGGCGGCGGGATTTTAGCCAGGCCCAACGCGTCGGCGACAAATATCTTCGATCCAATGAAGATCAGCAGCAGGCTGAGCGCATATTTGAGATAGTGGAAACGCTCCACCATCGCGGCCAGAGCGAAATACAGCGCGCGCAGGCCAAGGATCGCGAAGATGTTGGACGTATAGACGATGAACGGGTCCGTGGTGATCGCGAAGATCGCCGGCACCGAATCGACCGCGAACACGACATCGACAAATTCGATCATGACCAGCGCCAGGAACAGCGGCGTGAAGAACAGAGCCATCTTTCCATTCCGGGGATCGGCCTGCCTCACCCAGAAATGCCGACCATGCAGAGTGTCGGTCACCCTCATGCGGCGCTTCACCCAGCGCAGCACAGGCGACGCGCCGACGTCATAGTCCTTCTCTGCGGTCATCCACATCTTGATGCCGGTCGCGATCAGGAAGGCGGCGAAGAAATAGAGCAGCCAACCCCAGTGCTGCACCGCCGCCGCGCCGAAGCCGATCATCACCGCGCGCAACAGGATGACGCCCAATATGCCCCAGAAGAGCACCCGATGCTGATAGAGACGCGGTATGCCGAAATAGGTGAATATCATCGCGATGACGAAGACATTGTCCATCGCCAGGCTTTTTTCGACCACAAAGCCGGTGACGTAGTTGAGGCCCGCCGTCGCGCCTATCTGCCACCATATCCAGGCACCGAACCCAAGGCCGAGAAGGATGTAGAAGGCGGAAAGAGTAAGACTCTCGCGCACGCCAATCTCGCGTTCGCGCCGGTGCAGGACGCCGAGGTCCAGCGCCAGCAGGGCGATCACGATGCCAAGGAAGGCCAGCCACATCCAGAGCGGCGTGCCGAGCCAGACAAGCGATAGGAAATCCATGGCGTCAGCTCCCGTTCCACGCGGGGCGCGCTATCGACCGGCGCAGGCGGGCGTTCAGCTGCTCCCTGCGCTGCAACAGCCTTTCGATGCGGCGGGGATCAGGCGCTGAGCGCAGCTGCTCCATCCGCAGCCGGTCATCGACGCGCTGCGCCAGAAGCATGAGAATAAAGGTAAAAGGCTTCATATGTGCCATCCTCTTTCGTGCGTTTCGCTCGATCGGATGACAGGGAAGGATAAGGAACCTGCACCGGTGTCACCCGATGCGGTCCGACATCACGTCGCTTCTAGGGAGAAGCAGCGCCAGAGGGGCCCGGTCCGCAGAGATTGGGATAACCGGTTCCCGGGCGGGGCGCAAGTCTGGTGGGTGACCTAGCGCTAGGCCGGTTGTCGGCTTGTGAACCACAGCCCGCCCAAGCTGATCGCGGCTGCCGCTGACATATAGAGGCCGACGAGCGCCACCCCCTGCACCTGGATCAGCCATGTTGCAACGATAGGGGCGAGCGCACCGCCGATGATGCCGCCGAGGTTGAAGGAGAAGGAGGCGCCTGTGTAGCGCAGTTGGACCGGGAAGAGGTGGGGCAGATAGGCCCCCAATGGTCCATAGACGAAGCCCATTAGGAACAGGGCGAGGCTGAGGATCAGGAAGATCGGCAGCAGTTGGCCCGTGCCCATGGCGGGGCCGAAGATGATGCCCATCAGGACGGTGCCGATGCAGCCTGCGACCAGCACGCGGGTGGGGCTGGTCTTGTCCGCCCACCATCCGGCGATGATGATGCTGAGAGCCATGAAAAGGATCGCGCCGAGCTGGATCGCCAGGAAGGTCTCGCGATCGATCTTGAGGGTGGTGGTGCCATAGCCAAGGGCGAAGGCGGTCGCGATATAATAGACGGCGAAACAGGCGACGACGGCGAAGGTGCCCGCGATCGCTGCGCCCAAGTGGTTCGAGAGGAGCGTCGCGAGGGGGAGTGCGGGCGGCGGCGCTTCGGCTTGGGCGGCGGCGAACTCGGGGGTTTCGGTGAGTTTCAGGCGGACCCAGAGGCCGAGGAACACCAGCACCGCGCTGCCAAGGAAGGGCAGGCGCCAGCCCCAAGCGAAGAAATCCTTGTCCGTCAGGAACATGCCTAGGATCAGGAATAGGCCGTTGGCGGCGAGGAAGCCGACTGGCGCGCCGAGCTGGGGGAACATGCCGAAGCGGGCGCGCCATCCGGGCGGGGCGTTTTCCACCGCCAGCAGCGCCGCGCCGCCCCATTCGCCGCCAAGGCCGAAGCCCTGACCGAAGCGCAGGATGCAGAGGATCAGAGGCGCCCACCAGCCGATCATCTGGTAGGTAGGCAGAAAACCAATGGCGAGCGTCGATCCGCCCATCAGCATGAGCGACGTGACGAGCGTCGCCTTGCGGCCGATGCGGTCGCCATAATGGCCGAACACCGCCGCGCCCAGGGGCCGCGCGAAGAAGGCGAGGGCGAGGGAGCCGTAGGCGGCGAGAAGCTGCGCCGAAGGGGAGGAGGCGGGAAAGAAGAGGGGGCCGAACACGAGGCTGGCGGCGGTGGCGTAGATGTAGAAGTCGTAAAACTCGACCGCCGTGCCGATCAGGCTGGCTGCCAGCACCCGCTTGTGGCGCAGCATCGCGCCTATTCCGTCCGCAGCCATGTCTTCCCCGCCCCTTGCCATGTCTTAAGTCTTCTTCGCTCGTTTCTGGTTCAGCAGTTCATAGGCCATTACAGCACAGGCCACGGCCGCGTTCAGGCTGTCCGCTTTGCCCAGCATCGGCATTTTTACCAGCTGGTCGCACTCGGCCTCATAGGATTCGGGCAGGCCCTGCGCTTCATTGCCGACCAACAGGAAGGAGGGGCTGGCATAGCGCGGTTCTTGATAGTCCTGCGTGGCCTTGAGGCTGGTGCCGATGAGTTCGCCCGGCCCCTGCCGCAGCCAGTGCATGAATTCGCCCCAGCGCGCCTGGGTGATCGACTGGGTGAAGAGCGCGCCCATGCTGGCACGGACGGACTCCACCGAAAAGGGATCGACGCAATCGTCGATCAGGATGAGGCCGCCAGCGCCCACCGCGTCGCCGGTGCGCAATATGGTGCCGAGGTTGCCGGGATCGCGGAGCGACTGGGCGACGATCCAGATGTCGGCCTTGCTTCGGTCGAGCTTGGCCAGCGGGGTCAGCCGGTCGCGATAGACGCCGACGACGGCTTGCGCATTATCCTTGCCGGAAATCTTGGAAAGAATGTCCGGCGTGGTTTCGATGACGTCGCCACCCGATGCCTCCATCGCCCCGATCAGGTCGGCGGCGAGGGGATGGGTGGACCCGGCGTGAAACAACATTTCGGGCAGCACGCCTTCTTCGCGCGCTTCGGTGAGGATACGGAGCCCTTCGGCCAGGAAAAGCCCCTCGGCCTTGCGGAATTTCTTTTCGCGCAAGGAGCGGACACGCTTCACCAGCGGGTTGGAAAATCCGGTGATTTCGCGTGCCACTGCGCCTGCTTTCCTCCTTGGAACGAGGCGGCCTCTCTATCGGGCCGGGGCGGAGCGCGGAAGAGCTATTCTTCGCCGAACTTGTCTTCGACCAGCGTGACCAGCTTTCCCAGCGATTCTTCCGCGCTGGGGCCGGTGGCGCTGATGACGATCGAATCGCCCAGCGCCGCGCCCAGCATCATGAGGCCCATGATCGATGTGCCGGTCACTTCGCTGCCATCCTTGCGCACGGTGATCTGGGCGGGAAGGCCGCTGGCCAGCGTCACGAACTTGGCGCTGGCGCGCGCGTGGAGGCCGCGCTTGTTGCTGATCAGGACTTCCTGACTGATTTCGCTCATGTAGTGCTGCCCAACAATTCGGATGCGACGCTGATATATTTTTGGCCGGCTTCACGCGCGGCGGCGACGGCCTGGCGCACGTCCATGACCTTGCGCGCGCTTTCCAGGCGGATGAGCATGGGCAGGTTGATGCCCGCGATAACCTCGATCTCGCCCGCCTTCAGCAGCGATATGGCAAGGTTGGACGGGGTGCCGCCGAACAGGTCGGTGAGCAGGATGACGCCCGAACCGTCATTCACCCGCTCCACCGCCGATGCGATGTCGGCGCGGCGCACCTCCATATCGTCTTCCGGGCCGATGCAGATGGTCGCGATCTGCTGCTGCGGGCCGACCACATGCTCCATCGCGACGACGAATTCCGTCGCCAGCGACCCATGAGTGACGAGAACAAGTCCTATCATCTACTTACCGGCCCACATTGTTTCATGATTTAAGCTTTCGGGCCTCCCGGCTCGCGCTTCTCCAGACTATCCTGGGGCGCTGATTCCATATTGCGGTGCGAGACCGTGGGCGAAAAGCCCGCCTCTTGCAAGTATTTGGCGACCCGTTCGGCGACATGGACCGAACGGTGCCGTCCGCCGGTGCAGCCGAAAGCGACGGTCACATAGGATTTGCCGCTGTCCTGATAGCGGGGAATGAGCAGGGCCAGCAGTTCCTCGATCCGGTGCACTGCTTCCTCATAGGCGGGGTCTTCGATGATATAGGCGGCGACATCGGGGTCCAGCCCGGTCTTGGGCCTCAGTTCCGCTTCCCAATGCGGATTGCGCAGAAAGCGCATGTCGAAGACCAAATCCGCGTTCAGCGGGACGCCTCGTGAAAAGCCGAACGACATGATCGTCAGCACCGGAGCGGACAGCCCCTCGCGCGAAAAGCGGTTGCGGATTTCCTGTTGCAGCGCGTTGCTGGTCAGGCTGGTCGTGTCGATGACATGGCTGGACCAGCGGCGCAGCGGGTCGGTCAGTTCCCGTTCGCGGGCGAGGCCGTGAGTCGCGGGGCGATCCGATGCCAACGGGTGGCGGCGGCGCGTCTCGGCAAAGCGGCGCTCCAGTTCCATGTCGGAGCAATCGAGAAAGAGTGTTTCGACGTCATGGCCCCGGCGCGTTCGCAGGGCCTTTATGCGCTGAACGATCGTCTGCGCGTCGAACCCACGTGTGCGCGCGTCGATGCCGAGCGCCAGCGGACGGTCATCCAGTTCCTCGTGACCAGCTGGCACGGGCGTGTCGAGCAGCCGCTCCAGCAGGAGGAGGGGAAGGTTGTCCACGACTTCCCAGCCCATATCCTCCAGCGTCTTGAGCGCCGTCGTCTTACCCGCGCCGGAAAGGCCGGACACCAGCAGGATGGTCTTGGGCGTCCGTGCGGTCACGCCAGCCCCATCGTTTTTAGCGCGAGTTCGACCTTGATCGGCGCCGATGCTTCAAAGGGTGAAACCTTGACCACTGGCAGGGGGGCACCGGCGACGAGCCATTCTTCCGGGTCGCCCGGCATGCGATCAATGTCCTGCGAAAGGTCGATGATCAACGCCAGCCGCGCCCCGTCGATCGACGGCAAGTCTACGACTCCGACGCCGCGCACCTCCATCTTTCCGGCGATCGTGGTTGGCGCGGACGCCTCCAGCTGCCCCCCGCTGGATCGCACGATGGTGTAATCGTCGCTGATGAGCGTGGCGCCGCGGTCGATCAGGCGCAGGGCGAGATCCGATTTGCCGGCGCCACTCGCGCCGCAGATCAGCACGGCCCGCCCGTCTATCGCGACGCTGGTCGCATGCATTGTTTCGGTTGAGTCTTGCGCCGCCATGTCCCTGAACGCATCCTAGACCTAGAGACGGTGCGTGTGAATCGAATTGACGCAAAGAATTCACGCAAAGGTCAAAAACTTCGAGCAGCCGTCCTATTCCGAGACAATACCGGGGTCGCGTTCAACCCCCATGGGAAGGCGCAGCATGAAACAGGCGCCCTGCTGATTATCCTCACGGTCGGCGATGCTGATCTTGCCCTGATGCCCTTCGACGATCGACCGGGCGATGGCGAGGCCGAGACCTGAATGCTTGCCGAAGCTCTCCATTTCCGGGCGGACACTATGAAAGCGGCGGAAGACATGCTCGCGCTGGGACTCGGGTACGCCGGGGCCTTCATCCTCGACGCTGACGAGGACTTCATGATCGGCCACGGTCGCGACGATCTGCACTAGCCCGCCATCGGGTGAGAAGGAGATGGCGTTGTCGATAAGATTGTCGAGCACGCGGATCAGGCGTTGCTCTTCGCCCAGCACGACGGCGACATCCTTGCGCGGGCGGGCGAAGGCGAGGCGGATGCCGCGCGGAACGCCCCGTGCCTCGCGGGCCACCACCATGCGCTCGATCAGCAGGCCAAGGTCGATCGGCTCGAACCGCGTGCGGGAGAGCTGCGCGTCGATGCGGGAGGCTTCGGCAATGTCGGTGACGAGCCGGTCCAGCCGCCGCACATCGTCCTGGGCAATCGCCATCAGCTGATCGCGCAGCTCCGGCTTGTCGATCCGTTCCAGCGCGTCGAGGGCGGAGCGGAGCGAGGCGATGGGGTTTTTAAGCTCATGGCTGACATCGGCGGCAAAGGCGTCGGTGGCATCGATCCGCTGGCGCAGCGCGTGGCTCATGTCCGACAGCGCGCGGGCGAGCATGCCGATCTCGTCGCGCCGTTCGGGCAGGCGGGGCACCGTCACCTCTCGCGCGCGGCCAAGGCGGACGCGTACCGCTGCGCGGGCGAGGCGCTGCAGCGGCTGCACAATGGTCCGGGCGAGGAAAAGCGACAGCAGCACCGACGCCAGCACGGCCGTGGCGATCACGATGCCCAGCCTCAGCCGCTCGGCGCGCACCGTCCGGGTGATGTCGCGGGCATTTTCGGTCGCGAGGAGGCTGCCGCCGTCCTTCAAGCCCGTCGCGGCCGAGATCATGAAGGTGCGGTCGGGCGCATAGCGGTTCTTCGCCTGCGGCTGGCCGGTCTTGCGGGCGAGCAGCAGCTCCGGCCAGGCATCGGCGCGATCGATCGCAGGTTCTTCGAAATTGGGCGGTCGGTCGGCGAAGACGACGCGGTCCACCGCCTTGTCCAGAAAACGCGCGACATGGCGCCGCCACCCTTCTTCCGACGGCAGGGTCAGCCGGTAACGAGGAGCATTCATCGCAAAGCTGTCGGCGATCAGCCGTCCGTCCGGGCCATAGCGGCGAACGCGATCACGCGTCTGCCTGGCATAGGCGGCGATCAGGGCATTGTGCCGTTCGGCCGGCGCCGTCTCCAGGCCGATCGCCAGCAGCTTCAACTCGCGCGCGGACTGGTCGAGGCGCGCGTCCACGATCCGGGTGCGATAGCTGTCCAGATAGAAGAAGCCGCCCGCCAGCAGGGCCAGCGCGAACACGTTGACCGCCAGGATGCGCGGCGTCAGGCTGATCCGGCCCGACCAACGCAACCCGCCGTCCCGCGGATCACTCTTCGGAGAATCGGTATCCGGCGCCATAGAGCGTATCGATTGCGTTGAATTCAGGATCGGCCTCACGGAATTTGCGGCGTAGCCGCTTGATGTGGCTGTCGATGGTGCGGTCATCGACATAGACGTCATCCTGATACGCCGCATCCATCAACTGGTTGCGATTCTTGACGACGCCGGGGCGCGCCGCAAGTGTTTCGAGGATCAGGAATTCGGTAACGGTCAGCGTGACATCCTGGCCCATCCATTTGACGCGATGGCGGGCGGGGTCCATTTCAAGCCGTCCGCGTATGATCGGGTCGGCTGCGGGCTCGTCACTGGCATCGGCCATCCGGCCCACCTCCGCTCGGCGCAGGATGGCGCGGATGCGGGCGATCAACAGGCGTTGGGAAAAGGGCTTGGCGATATAATCGTCTGCACCCATGGCAAGGCCCAGCGCTTCGTCCAGCTCATCGGTCTTGGAAGTCAGGAAGATCACAGGCATCTGGCTTTTCTCGCGCAGGCGCCGGAGCAGTTCCAGGCCGTCCATGCCCGGCATCTTGATGTCGAACACGGCAAGATCGGCCGGGTTGTCCAGCAACGCCTTCAGCGCCGCCTCCGGGTCCGAATAAAGGCGCGTCAGGAAGCCTTCGGCCTGCAGCGCGATGGACACGGAAGTCAGGATATTCTTGTCATCATCCACAAGGGCGATGGTTGGAGTCATGCTTCTTCCCAATGATCTTGGCCGCCCTGCTCAGGCCTTCCTGTCCAGCGTTAGACGATGGCTGCCCTGCTCGCAAGAAAGGGGTAGGACGGCAATTATGCGGTTTGCGCCACTTAATCTGGGACAAACGGCTTGCTGGCGGGATTTGACGCTGGGGATGCAAAGGCTTATTGGGCCTCCCATCTGCAGGAATGTCGCCGCCCACAAGGGAGAGCGGCGCTGGGAGCGGATCGGTCGCAAGCGTTCGTTGTTGGCGAGCCGGAGTAATCACATCAGGAGCTAAGGCGTGCAGGCCAAATCCTCAATTACCCTGGATCAGCAGGGCATTTCCACGACCGCTGAACAACATTGGAATCTCGGCACTGCGCCGCTCGTCGAAGCTGCCATCGCAAATGGCGAGGGCATCCTGTCGAAGGATGGCCCGCTGGTCGTGAAGACCGGCAAGCACACCGGCCGTTCGGCCAACGACAAGTTCATCGTCAAGGACGCCGAGACCGAATCGACCGTATGGTGGGGCAAGACCAACGTTCCCATGACGCCGGAGCATTTCGCCGCGCTGAAGGAAGATTTTTTCAAGGCGCTGGGCGAGAAGAACAAGCTCTACGTCGCCGACCTGTTCGGCGGTTCGCAGCCCGAGCATCGTGTCAACGTCCGCGTCATCAACGAACTCGCCTGGCACAATCTGTTCATCCGCACGCTGCTCGTGCGTCCTGGCCACGAAGAGCTGAGCGCCTTTGCGCCTGAATATACGATCATCGATCTGCCCACTTTCCGGGCGGACCCGGCGCGTCACGGATCGCGCAGCGAAACGGTGATCGCGGTCAATTTCACCGAAAAGCTGATCCTGATCGGCGGCACCAAATATGCTGGCGAGATGAAGAAGTCGGTTTTCGGCATCCTCAACTATCTGCTGCCGACCAAGGGCGTGATGCCCATGCACTGTTCGGCCAATATCGGCTCGAACGGCGACACGGCGGTCTTCTTCGGCCTGTCGGGCACCGGCAAGACGACCCTGTCGGCCGACGCCAGCCGCACGCTGATCGGCGATGACGAACATGGCTGGTCGGACACGGCGGTCTTCAATTTCGAAGGCGGCTGCTATGCCAAGATGATCAACCTGTCGGCCGACGCCGAACCGGAGATTTTCGCCACCACCAAGCGTTTCGGGACGGTGCTCGAAAATGTCGTCATCCACGAGCATACGCGCGAGATCGATCTCGACGACAACAGCCTGGCTGAAAACAGCCGTGGTTCCTATCCGATCGACTTCATCCCCAATGCGTCGGAGAAGAATCTGGGGCCGGTGCCCAAGAACATCATCTTCCTGACCGCCGACGCCTATGGCGTTCTGCCGCCGATCGCGCGGTTGACCCCGGATCAGGCGATGTATCACTTCCTGTCGGGCTACACCGCGCGCGTGGCGGGTACGGAAATCGGCGTTACCGAGCCTTCGGCGACCTTCTCCACCTGCTTCGGCGCGCCGTTCATGCCGCGTCACCCTTCGATCTACGGCAACCTGCTCAAGGACCGGATCAACAAGGGCGGCGTGACCTGCTGGCTGGTCAACACCGGCTGGACCGGCGGCAAATATGGCGTTGGCAAGCGCATGCCGATCAAGGTGACGCGCGCCCTGCTGAACGCGGCACTGGACGGCAGCCTCAATGATGTCGAGTTCCGGATCGATCCCAATTTCGGGTTTGAGGTGCCGGTCGCGGTGCCGGGCGTTGATGCGACCATCCTTGATCCGCGTGCGACCTGGGCCGATCAGGCGGCCTATGACGAGACGGCGGGCAAGCTGGTCAAGCAGTTCGTGGACAATTTCGCCCAGTTTGAAGAGCATGTCGATGCTTCGGTGCGGCAGGCTGCGCTGACGGCGGCCTGACAAGCGGGCTGCCCGCTTCCAAAGGTTGAAAAAGAGCCGGGAGCAGTGCTTCCGGCTCTTTTGCTTTCGGGCGGCGGCTTACGGTGCTATTCTGGTGCCCAATTCAACGGGATTATGGCGATGCTTGACCAACTGATAAACAGCGTGGGCGGATTGGAAGCAGTGGCGGCGAAGCTCGGGCTGTCGGCCGAGCAGATGCAGGCGCTGATGGCGGAGATTGGCGGCAAGATCGCTGCTGGCGAAACCGATGTCGCGGCGCTCGCTACCACGGCGGCGGAGCATGGCGTGTCGGCGGACAAGTTGCAGGAATTGTTCGCTCAGTTCGGCGGTCCCGAGGCGATTCTGGGCAAGCTTGGCGGCCTGTTCGACAGCGATGGCGACGGTAGCCCGATCGGCGAACTCAGCAGGCTGGCCAAGGGGCTGTTCGGCTGAAAATCTGGCTGAAGCTGGCGGGGCATGATCGTCAGCTATCGGCCGTGAAAGTTTTTTCACCTTGCCTTAGCGGGGCCGAAAAGGCATTCGCGCCGCCATCACTTATTGCGAAAGCCACGCAACTGGCGTCCTGACCGGGCGTTGGCGAAGTGGATTTGGCAGGAGACAAGGTTTTGAGCGACGTGACGATCGAAAAGCCGGTACTGGAGCCGACCGGCGCCCTGACTGTCGAAACCGTGCTGTCGGTGCGGCATTGGAACGAGCATCTGTTCAGCTTCCGCATCAGCCGCCCCGCAAGCTTCCGCTTCCGTTCGGGCGAGTTCGTGATGATCGGGTTGCAGGGCGACAATGGCAAGCCGCTGCTGCGCGCCTATTCCGTGGCCAGCCCCGCTTGGGACGAGGAACTGGAGTTCCTGTCGATCAAGGTGCAGGACGGGCCGCTGACGTCCAAGCTCCAGCTGATCCAGCCGGGCGACCAGATCTATCTGGGTCGCAAGCCGACCGGCACGCTGGTGACCGACGCGCTGCTGCCGGGCAAGCGGCTGTTCATGCTGTCGACCGGAACCGGCCTGGCGCCCTTCCTCAGCCTGGCGCGCGATCCGGACGTGTACGACTTTTATGAAGAGGTTGTCGTCGTCCACTCCGTCCGCCGGGTCAGCGACCTTGCCTTCCATGACGAGATGACCGGCAAACTGGCGGAGGACCCGCTTGTCTCCGAACAGGCCGCGAACCAGTTCCATTATGTGCCGACCGTCACGCGCGAACCGTTCCGCAACAATGTGCGGATCGACAAGCTGGTCGAGAGCGGGGCGCTGTTCGAAGGCATCTCGGGCGACAAGAAGTTCAACCCGGAAACCGACCGCGTGATGATGTGCGGCAGCATGGAGATGATCAAGCAGTTCGCCGCGTTCTTCGAGGGCGAAGGTTTTGTTGAGGGCTCCAACGCGGCGCCGGGCGCTTTCGTGATCGAGCGTGCTTTCGTCGGGTAAGCGGGCGGAGATCAGTGGTACGAGAGGGGCTGGCGGTGACGCTGGCCCTTTTTGTTTGGGGATGGGCGAACCTCCGCGCAGGACCATTTGTTGTCACTGCACTTCGGTCATTCCAGCGAAAGCTGGGATCTTGTGAGGGTTGGCCGAGCGCCATCGACTGAGATGCCAGCTTCCGCTGGCATGACGAAGTGAGGAGGGTCCGCTAACGACCAGTTGCTGCCGCTGAATGACTAAAGCTCCTTGCCTAAAAGCGGCCATAACCTCAGGATCGTCGCATGGGGAGATATGCTGTAGTCGCGGCGGTATTGTTTGCCATCCAGGGGGCCTCGAGCCCAGCAAAGACGCCCTTGCCTAGGACAGCGGATGTCCTGAGGGCCGAGCGCGCAGATTGGCAAGCGGCGATGTTGGGTATCGTTGGAAATGATGGGGCCACTGATCCGGATTTCTCGGCTAGTCCTCAGGCGATCTTCAATCTCAGATGCAGTGCCAAAGGGGCTGGACGCGCCTTTTGCAATTATGTGGTTACCGGTTTTCGCGGTTCGCATCGCCGGACTGGCAAACGACTTATGATCATGCGCGAATCCGGTCACTGGACGCGAGCCCTAGATGACGAGTAGCTATCGACCAGAAATTGCCGTTGGTGTTTGCAAATGCCATAGCTAAAATCGGTCACTCGGTCCCTATGGTTGAGGAAACCTATGCTCCGTAGATACTTTGGGATATTCAGCGTTCTTGGATTAGCGATGGCCGCGCCGGGGCTTGCTCAAAAATCCGATGCGGAAACTCTGGTCGAGAATATGCCGGTTATGCAACTCTGGTCCGATCCGAAGTTGGCTGCCACTTACAAGCCCTACTTTGACTGTTTTGCCGAAGCATTAGGAAATGGGGGCGGTTCGATGTTGGTGAATGATACAGATGTGTCGGAAGCAGCGAGCCGTGCTCAGGCCCGATGCGGCGAACAAAAAGGTAGCTCCACCGTCCTAGCAGATCGTCACCTAACTGCGCTCAAGCCAGGCCTGCCGCAGCAAGTACGCGCCGACATCTTGGCCAAGTATCGGCGACAAATGGGATTTTTTGCTGTGGCGGAGTGGTACAGGTCAAATGGTCGCTACTCGCAATTCCAAAGTTATCTAGAAAGAAGTGGGCGCTCAGCGAAGCGTGGACATGTACCGGTGATGTTTAGCACTGAATAGGGTTCGCCCAACTGTCAGCTTTCACGGCATGCGGGCCTGAAAGCCGCCAGTCCGCTTCCCACCCGTTCAAGTCATCACTCTCCCGATTATGGGAGGGCTAGGGGAGGGTGCGAGCGGAGCGAGCTTCTGGGTTATGTTTCACATAACAAGGCAGATGTTGTGCCAGCCCACCCCCTAACCCCTTCAAACGAGTCCCGTGCCTCGTTTGAACGCTAGCGGGAGGGGGGAATGACACCTCAGGCCAACTCCACCTGTAGCACTGATGCGTCGGCTCCCACCACGCGCACGCGGCTACCCACCGGCGCGTCGGGGCCTCGGCAGGACCAGACGCTGTCGCCCACCTTCACGCGGCCGTGGCCTGCTTCGATGGGTTCGACCACCAGCACGATCTCGCCGATCAGGCGGGCGGTGCGGTCATTGAGCAATGGGTCCTGCGAGTTCACAGGATTGGCGACATACCAGCGGCGGCCGCCCCAGACCGATACCAGGCAAAGCAGGGCGAAGATCAGCAATTGCACCGGCACTGATACCGGCAACAGTAGCGCGATCAGCCCCGTCACCGCCGCCGCCAGCGCGACCCAGATCAGGAACACGCCGGGGATCATCACTTCGGCGACGCCGAGCAGGGCGGCGAAGACCAGCCAACCCCAATGATCGTCCAGCATGCTGAGCCAGTCCATCAGCTCTGACCCTGCGCGAAGGGGCTGCGGCGGGGCGGGGCGGGGGGCGAGGTCGGTGCGCCGTCACTGCCGAGCGCTTCCTTGGCGAGCGCGCCGATGCCGCCCAGCGTGCCGATCAGCTGCGTCGCCTCTACCGGGAACAGGATGGTCTTGGCATTGGGCGAGGTGGCGAATTGGCTCACCGCATCGACATATTTCTGGGCGACGAAATAGTTGATCGCCTGTGCGTTGCCGTTCGCGATCGCTTCCGACACCATCTGCGTCGCCTTGGCCTCCGCCTCGGCCTCGCGTTCACGGGCTTCGGCGTCGCGGAAGGCAGCTTCGCGACGGCCTTCGGCTTCCAGGATCTGGCTTTGCTTCTGCCCTTCGGCTTTCAGGATTTCAGAAGCGCGCAGACCTTCCGATTCAAGGATCAGCGCGCGCTTTTCGCGTTCGGCCTTCATCTGGCGGCCCATGGCGTTGACGATGTCGGCTGGCGGGCGGATGTCCTTCAGCTCCACGCGCGTGATCTTGATGCCCCAGGCGTTGGTCGCATGATCGACCACAGAGAGCAGGCGGGCGTTGATTTCGTCGCGCTTCGAGAGGGTTTCGTCGAGGTCCATCGACCCCATCACGGTGCGCAGGTTGGTCGTCGCCAGCTGCATGATCGCGACGTACAGTTCCGAGACTTCATAGGCGGCCTTGGCGGCGTCCAGCACTTGGAAGAAGACGACGCCATCGACCGACACCATGGCATTGTCCTTGGTGATGATCTCCTGCCCCGGAATGTCGACCACCTGCTCCATCATGTTGATCTTGCGCCCGACGGCGTAGAAGAAGGCCGGGTAGAAATTGAGGCCAGGGCGCGCGACTTCGGTGAAACGGCCGAAGCGTTCTATGGTATATTGATAGCCCTGACGCACCACCTTGACGCTCACGGCCAGATAGAAGAGCACCAGGAAAGTCACCGTTAGCGCGAAGGTCGTCAGCATCTTTTTCCCCCTTAAGAAGCGCTTGACTATGACGCGGATTCGTTAACGGGGAAAGTCAAACCGTCACGCCGCCGCCCAGCCCGAAAAGGAGACCTGCCATGTTGCTGCGCCACGCCCGATCGTTGCTGTTCCTGCCGGCGTCGAACAAGCGCGCCATCGCCAAGGCGCGCACGCTTTCCTGCGACATGGTCATGCTGGACCTGGAAGATGCGGTGGCTGACGACCGGAAGGAAGAGGCGCGCGCCAACGCTGTCGAAGCTGCCGCTGAAGGCTTTGGCAAACGGCTGTGCGCCGTGCGGATCAATGCTGAAGGGACGCCGTGGCACGGCCCGGAAATGATCGCGGTCAAGCGTTCCTCGGCCAACTATGTCATCCTGCCCAAGGTCGAAAGCGGCAAGCAGGTGCGCGACGTGTTCAGCGTCTGCCAGAAGCCGGTCATCGCCATGATCGAGAGCGCGGCTGGCGTTCTTGCCGCCACGTCGATCGCGGCGGAGGAGGGCACGGCTGGACTGTTCATGGGCACCAATGACCTGCGGCAGGACCTTGGCATTCCTCCTTCGGCGGGTCGGGAAGGGCTGAGCTTCGCCTTGCAGTCCGTGATCCTGAGCGCGCGGGCGGCGCGGATTGCGGTATTCGATGGCGTGTTCAACCGGCTGGACGATGAAGCGGGGTTCGAAGCGGAATGCGCCGCCGGGCATGCCCTTGGTTTTGACGGGAAGACGCTGATCCACCCGAGCCAGGTGCCGGTCGCCAATCAGGTGTTCGGGCCGGACGCGCAGGCGGTGGCTGATGCCCGGCGGCTGATCGAGGCGGCGACGGGCGGGGCTGAGCGGTTTGAGGGGCGCATGATCGAGGGGATGCATGTTGAGGAGGCACGGGCGCTTGTTGCTCGGGCTGAGGCGGTGGTGGGTTGATGGGTGGAGTGTGATTATCTCGCGTGGCTCGTCATCCCAGCGGAAGCTGGGATCTCGTTAGGCTGGGTTGAGCGCTATCGAGGGAGATGCCAGCCCGCGCTGGCATGACGGAATAGTTTGCGAGCAACTTCAACATTTTCCCCTCCCGCAGGCGTTCACACGAGGCGCGCGACTCGTTTGAAGGGTTAGGGGTGGGCGCGAGCGTAGCGAGCTTGGGGGCTGGCCGTGAAGAATAAGCTCCAGCGTTGCGCAGGCCCACCCCCGACACCTCCCGCCTGCGGGAGGGGGGATATGGCCTCTATCGCTCCGTAGCGTTGGCCGCATTCCCCGCCTCTGAAGGCACCGCCCCCTTCGCCGCAAAAACACGCAAGCTATCGAGCACCTTCTTCGCGATCGGCTGATATTGCTCGCTCAGCATCTCCGGGTAAACGAAGGTGGCGGTGACGATCCCCCCGTTCGGCTGGCGGAGCAGGCGGACGGCGACATTGTTACCCTCGCCATCATTGGCCGTGCCGCGATATTCATTGTCGCCGATGAAGTCGCCATCGACGCCTTCTGAACCGCTGCTCATCGACTGGACGACCTGCTGGAGCGTCTGCTGCTCGCCATTGCGCTGCCAGAAGACGCGGACGTCGGCGCCTGCGCCGGGGTCTTGAAAGACCGTGCCCTCGGGCGTGCTTGCGGCGGCATCCTGTTCCCAGCCTTCGGGGAAGCTGACCGAAAAGCCGCGATCGTCATTCACATAATTGCGGTTCTCGGCAGCCTCCGCCTTGCTTTCCGCGAGTGCCTTTGCCGTGGCGGCATTGGCTGCGGCGGCCAGTTCCTCCTGGCTCGGCATATCCGACACCGGCTCGGCGCGTCCGCAGGCGGCCAGCAGGAGGACGGAGAGGAGGGCGGCTTGGCTGAGCTTTTTCATGCCCTGTCCAAAGCATAGGCGGCCCGACATTTCAACGTCGCAACGATGCCGAGCGGCGGATGAGCGCTACGCCGCGACGGGCGCGGTTCAGGCGGCGCTGTCGATCCCGAGTTCGGCAAGCTTGCGGTAAAGGGTCGAACGGCCGATGCCGAGGCGGCGGGCGACCTCCGTCATGCGGCCCCGATAATGGCCGATGGCGAGGCGGATGACGTCCGCTTCGATTTCCGCAAGCTGGCGGACATGGCCGTCACCTTCGAACAGGGTGATGCCCGCCGCTTCCCGATGCGTCTGCGGCACGGTGCGCAGGCGGGGGTGGAGCGGCTCGCCACTGGCGCGCGTCCGGATGTGGGCGGCGATCTGTGGAAAATCCTGCGGCGTCAAGGCGTCCCCTTCGCACAGGACGGCGGCGCGGAAGAGGGCGTTTTGCAGCTGGCGCACATTGCCCGGCCATTCATGCTGCATCAGCAGCGCGAGCGCGTCGTCGGTCAGGCCCAGGCCACGCAGCCCCGGCTGGGTGGCGATGCGGGCTAGCAAATGGCGGCAGAGCGCGGGCACGTCGCCGATCCGCTCCCGCAGCGGCGGGATGGTCAGCTGCACGACGTTCAGGCGATAATAGAGGTCCTCGCGGAAGCGGCCCGCTTCGATTTCATCGACCAGCCGCTTATTGGTCGCGGCGATGATCCGCACATCGACATGGACCGGCCGCCGCGCGCCCAGGGGTTGCACTTCGCCATCCTGAAGGACGCGCAGCAGCTTCACCTGAGCGTCGAGCGGCATTTCGCTGACTTCATCGAGGAAGATCGTGCCCATGTCGGCGGCGACGAACTTGCCGACCTGACGCTCGAATGCGCCGGTGAAGGCGCCGCGCTCATGGCCGAACAGGTCGGATTCGACCAGGTTGGCCGGGATGGCTCCGCAATTGACTGTGATCATCGCCTGCTTGTGGCGGGGCGAGGCCGCGTGGATGGCGCGGGCGATGACGTCCTTGCCGACGCCGCTTTCGCCTTCGATCAGGACGGGCACGCGGGCGCGCGCGGCCTTTGCCGCAATGGCGAGGGCAGCGCGGAATTGCGGCGCGGCGCCGACGACATCCTCGAACGACAGGGCGGCGGAGATTTTTTCGGTGAGCGGGCGCAGTTCGCCTTTGCCATGCTCCTGCGACAGGGTGGCATTGAGCGCGGCGAGCAGCCTTTCGGGTGCGACCGGCTTGGCCAGATAGTCCGTCGCACCAGCGCGCATCGCATCGACGGCAACCGCGACACTGTTATGCGCGGTCAGTATCAATATGGGCAGGGCAGGGCGGCGGCTGCGCAATTCGCGGACGAGGCCGGTGGCTTCCGGACCCGGAATCCATTGGTCGAGCAGCACCGCGTCGAGCCGCATGCCGTCCTGCGTGCCGAGCATGGCGATCGCCATGTCACCGTCGCTGGCGAAGATCGTGCGCCACCCGGCGCGTGCGGCGAGCGCCGACACAAGCCTGCGCTGGGCAGGCTCTTCATCGATCAGCATCAGCATGGGAACGCCGTCGCGCGCCATCTTACCCCTCTTCTTGTTCCGTGGCAGCAGCCTAGCCCAAGGGGGTAAAGGCGCCCTTAACCGGAAAGTTTTTCTTGCGTTGTTTCGAGGTTGAGGGGGGAGAACCTTGTCGATAAGAGGGGCGCGCTTAAAAACACAGGCGACTAAGGGAATGGAAATGGCGTCAGAAGGAAATATGGAGAGCGCGACCCAGACCTATTCGGGGTTCGTGTCCCTCGTGAAGTGGGGCACCACCGCATGCGTGGTGCTGGCTGCGATCGTCGTCCTGCTGATCTCCAGCTAAGATTGGAGCGGCGAGGGGGATGTCGATGAAGATCGCAATCATCAAGGAGCTTGCCGAAGGTGAGCGCCGCGTGGCCGGTACGCCGGAAACCGTCAAGAAGTTCAAGGCGCTGGGCGCCGATGTCGCGGTGGAAGCAGGCGCGGGCCTGACCGCCGCCATCGCTGACGCCGACTATGCCGCGATGGGCGCAACGATTGCCGATCGCGCCGCGACGGTGGCGGGCGCGGACATTATCCTGGGCGTTCAGGGGCCGGACGTCGCGACCATTACAGGCGCGAAGCCCGGCGCGTGGATCGTCGCGGGTCTCAATCCCTTCGTGGAGCGCGCGCGTGTCGATGCCTATGCATCGGCGGGTTATGAAGCGCTGGCGATGGAGTTCATGCCGCGCATCACCCGCGCGCAGTCGATGGACATACTTTCCTCGCAATCGAACCTTGCTGGCTACAAGGCCGTGCTGGACGCGGCGGCCGAATATGGCCGCGCTTTCCCGATGATGATGACGGCGGCGGGCACGATATCCCCGGCCAAGGCGTTCGTCATGGGCGTGGGCGTCGCCGGGCTTCAGGCGATTGCCACGGCCAAGCGGCTGGGCGCGCAGGTGTCGGCGACCGACGTGCGCTCCGCCACCAAGGAGCAGATCGAAAGCCTTGGCGCGAAGGCGGTTTTCGTCGAAAGCGTCGCGGGTATCGAGGGCGAGGGCAAGGGCGGCTATGCCACCGAAATGTCCGAGGATTACCAGAAGGCTCAGGCCGAACTGGTGTCGAGCCACATCGCCAAGCAGGACATCGTCATCACCACCGCGTTGATCCCGGGTAAACCCGCCCCGCGCCTCATCACCGACGCGCAGATCGCGACGATGAAACCGGGCAGCGTGATCGTCGACCTCGCCGTCGAGCAGGGCGGCAATGTCGAAGGCGCGGTGCTGGGCCAGGTGGTCGAGCGTCATGGCGTCAAGATCGTCGGGCACAAGAATGTGCCTTCGCGGCTTGCCGCCGATGCTTCGGCCCTGTTCGCGCGCAACCTCTATAATTTCCTCTCCGCCTTCTGGAACAAGGACCAGAATGCGCCGGTGCTGGACGAGGAAATCGGTAACGCCATCCGTCTGACGCAGGGCGGCAAGGTCGTCAGCGACCGATTGCAGTAAAGGGCTGTTCCTCTCCCGTGCGTTGCGCGGGGGAGGAGGTCTTCGTTTTGGGGACGAGCAGTAGCGGTGGCCCTGCCGTGCGGAACGCCGTTTCGATCGGCCTCAACATGACCTTCAAAAGGCAGGAATGAGCGGGCTTCTCCTCTTCTATTTCCTTCTTGCCTGCGCGGTTGGTGCGATAGCCGCATGGCGTCTGTCGATGGACGACCTGAGCAGCCGAGTCGTCCCGCTGTTCCTGCTCACCCCGGCTGGCATCGCCGGAACGCTAGTGGTTGCGGCGGAAGTGAGCAGCCCTTGGGCGCGCTATCTGAGCCTGATCGCCCTCATTCTTGCCAGCGCTTCCTTTTGCGGCGGCTATGTCGCGACGCGCCGGGCTGAAAAATCGCAACAGGCGGAAAAACGCCCGTGAGCCCGAGCTTTGACGCGATCATCCTTGCTCAGACCGTAGCGGCGGCGCTGTTCGTTTTCGCGTTGTGGCCGCTGGGCACCGTGGCTGGCAGGCGGCGGCGCCAGGCGGCTCTGGCAGGGACGGTGATCCTGTCCGCAGCCGCCGTCTACGACATGGACGTGCTCAACGCGCCGGAGATTATCGGCGCGCTACTGATCGGCGGGGCGTTTGGCCTGTTGCTCGGACGGGAATGGCCGGAAAGCCGGTTGACGGTGCTGCTGACGATTTTCGCCGGGTTTGCGGGAGCGGCGATGATTTCCGCCGCCGCTGCGGCCTGGCTCAATCCCTTCGCCTTCGGACTGGTTGATGAGGGAAGCGCCGATGTCGCGACGCGCCATTTGCTGGCTCTCGGCGCGGTGGCGCTGACGGGAAGTGGCGCCTGTGCCGCTGCTGTCTTCGCGCTGCTGAGGCGAGGGGGCGGAAATATGGCATTGCTCGCGATCAGCATCGGCATGGTCGGCTGGGCCGCCGCAGCCTTCGCTTTTCTGCTGGAAAATATGGGCCTGGCCGTTGCCGGAGGGCTTGGCGGAGCGGCGGGAACGGGAATCGCGCTGCGCTTATGCGGTGGCGCGCGCTGGAAGGGGCTTGCCGACGCGAAGGCCCGTCCGTAACGCTGAAGCGGACAGACGCCGGGGCACTCCCGGACGGCAATTGGGGTAAGGCGCACCATGCAGAAGCTCGGCCTGATCGGCGGTCTCAGCTGGACATCGACGGCACGTTATTATCAGATCATCAATCAGGCGGTGTACCGTGCGAAGGGCGGGCAGCACAGCGCCCCTTTGCTGATCGAAAGTCTCGACTTCGCCGACATCGGCCGCTCCACCACGGAGGAGGAGTGGGCGCATGCCGCGCAGGTGCTGACCGCGTCCGCCCGGCGGCTGGAGCAGGCGGGGGCAAAGGCGCTGCTGATCTGCGCCAACAGCATGCATCGCGTCTATGACGAAGTGCAGGGCGGGGTGGACACGCCGATCATCAACATCGCCGATGCGGTCGGCCGCAAGATGAAGGCGGACGGCGTGCAAAGGGCCGCGCTGATCGGCACCCGCAACGTCATGACCGAGAAATTCTACCGCCAGCGGCTGGTTGGCCATGGCATTTCGCTGCTGCCTGCGGACCTGGAACTCGCCGAGCGGATCGACCGCATCGTTTATGAGGAACTGACGATCGGCAAGGTCAGCCGCGAATCCGAACGCTATATGCGGTCGGAACTGACGGACATCGCCAAGGAGAATGTGCAGGCGGCGATCCTTGCCTGCACCGAACTGGAAATGATCGTGGATGTGAAGGCGAACGTGCTGCCCATCTATGACGGCACGGCGATCCACGCGCGGGCCGGGGTCGATGTTATCCTGGGCGACTGATCCCTTCAGAGCATCGTGCGCTTGTCTGAATTACCTAACCCATTCGGGCTGAGCTTGTCGAAGCCCTCTTCTTTCGAGAGGAAGTAGAGCCCTTCGACAGGCTCAGGGCGAACGGTAACGGGGTGCGATGTTCCAGCCGATCAAAGGGAACGGCTTGGCCGAGCAGACAAGAAAAGGGGACGCCCTCTCGGACGTCCCCTTCCTCCCCTTTTTAGCTTGTCTCAGAATGCCGTGCTGATCGAGCAGGCCGCAGGGCCAAGGATCACGACGAACAGCGTCGGCAGAATGAAAAGGATGAGCGGCACCGTCATGATGGCGGGCAGACGCGCGGCCTTTTCCTCGGCGCGCATCATGCGTTCATGGCGGAATTCAGCGGACAGCACGCGCAGGGCCGAAGCGAGCGGTGTGCCGTATTTCTCGGTCTGGATCATGGTCGTGACCACGCCCTTGATCGCATCCAGCTTCACGCGGTTGGCGAGATTTTCGAAGGCCATACGCCGTTCGGTCAGGAAGCTGAGTTCGATCGCTGTCAGCTGGAACTCGTCGCCCAGTTCCGGATAGGCCTTGCCCAATTCCTTGGCGACGCGGCTGAAGGCGGCATCGACGGTCAGGCCAGCCTCGGCGCAGATGACGAGCAGGTCGAGCGCGTCGGGCAACCCCTTGCGGATCGCGGCGGAGCGCTTCTGGATCTTGTTGTCGATGAAGATGTCGGGCGCCTTGTAGGCCAGCAGCAGAGCCACGGCGAAGGCCATGAAACGCTTCGCGCCGCCCCAGTCGGGATAAATGCCGACACCGTAGAGCAGCAGCGCGGCCAGACCGCCGATGACGATCGGCAGCACCATGCGGCCGAAGATGACGGCGACCGCCAAATCCTTCGACCGGATGCCCGCCTGCGCCAGCTTCAGCTGGGCCTCCTTCAGCTGGTCGTCCTGCAACACCTTCAGGCTGGACAAGAAGGACCGCATCTGGTCGGTCGTCTGGCTCTTCTTGACCAGCTTGGCGCGGCGGCGCGCGGTGGACGCGGTGATCCCCGCCTTCAACTGTTCGCGCCGTTCATTGAGCGCCTTGACCCGCTTTGCCATCGGGTCGCGCACGGTCATCACCGTATAGAGCACGAACAGCATGGCCAGCGTCGCCATGGCGGCCAGCAAGGTGCCGAAATCCGTGGCGTTCATGCCGAAAAGAGTGCCGGCGGGGGAAGCGGTTTCCATGTCTTTCTATCCCCCGTCAGATTTCGAAGTTGATCATCTGCGCCATGATGAAGACGCCTATGCTCATCCAGCACATGCCGCCCAGACCGATGACCTGCATCGTCGACATCCCGAACAGGCCTGCCGGATCGGGCGTGAAGAAGGGGTGCATGTAGCTGAAGTTGATGTAGCAGATCATGCCGAACACCAGGAACGGCAAGGCGCCGATGATGTAGGCCGACGCCTTGGATTCTGACGACATGGCCCGGATTTTCAGCTTCATCTGCGCACGCTGACGTAGCACGGTCGCGAGGTTGGACAGGGTTTCGGCAAGGTTGCCGCCCGTTTCCCGCTGGATCGCGAGGCTGATGACGAAGAACTGGAATTCCGGCGTGCCGAGGCGATCGGCCGTTTCCTGCAACGCCTGATCCATCGTCTTGCCGATCTTGATGCGTTCGGTGATCAGCTTGAATTCCTCACCCACTGGCCCAGGCACTTCGTTTGCCACGACACCTAGCGTTTCGGTGATGGGCAGGCCCGATCGCAGACCGCGTGTCAGCAGTTCGAGCGCGTCGGGGAATTTCATCGTGAACTGCATCACCCGCTTCTTGATCAGGCGGCCGACCCACATGTGGGGCAGGGCGAGCCCTGCGGCCAGGCTGACCATGATGGCGAGGAGCGGTGCGAAGCCGCGCACGAACAGAAAGGCGCAGATGCCCAGAGCAATGAAGGCGCAGGAGGTCATATATTGGCTGACCGTCCATTTCTTGCCGGTCATGCGGATACGTTTGGCCAGATTTTCCGGATTGGGAACCAGCGAAACGAGCATCTTCATCTCGTTGCCGGGCTGCCGATTGGAAATGGCCTTGCGCATGCGCGCTTCCATCAGCGCGTCGGTCGATCCGCTGTGACGTTCGCGGATCAGGGCGACACGGCGCTTGCTGGCCTTTTCAGCCGAGGGGCCAGCAAAGGCCATCGCTATAAGACCCAGGAAGGCCGCCAGCAGCATGATCAGCAATATCGAATTGCTCATGGTATCGCCCGTTCCGTAAAGGGGCATGCCGCCAGATGACGGCATGCCAGAACCAAATCTAGGCCTTGGCCTTGTCCTTGCGCGCCGGGATCAGCCCCCTGAGGTCACCGATCTTGCCGAGCAGGGAGTCGCCCTTTTTCTTCGCGGGCTTGCCATCAGCTTCGCCATCCTCGGCCGCCCCCATGGTGGCATCGAGCAGGCTGACGCACGCGGCGCCGACCTTGCTGCCCTTGGCGGCTTCGGCCAATGTCTGGCCCAGCTTGGCGGCCTGCGCCGCGACCCGCAGGTCGAAGGGGATCAAAATGTCGACCTTGCGTTCGATCGAGGTTTCGAAATCCTTGCGGCTCATTTCCTGCGCGCCTGCATGGACGCGGTTGGCAACCACGATCACGCGCGTTTGGGGCGCGTTGCTCTTCAGCCAGGACAGGATGCGGATCGAATCGCGCGCCGCCGCCAGCGTCAGTTCCGTGACCACTACGGCGACATTGACGTCGCTCATCAGGTGCGGATGCTGGATCAGCATGTGACGCGGCAGATCGACGACGCTGCATTCGAAAGCGGCGCGGAACTCCTCCAGCAGCTGGTAGAAGGCGCCACCATCGGTCAGCATCGGCTGACTGATCGGCGCTTCGGCCGACAGGATGGCCAGCGTGTCGCTCGCCCGTACCATTGCGCGCTCGATGAAAAGACCATCGATGCGGCTGGGGTTATCGATCGCGTCGGTCAGGCCACGTCCCGGCTCCAGGTCCATCGCCAGTGCGTTGGTGCCGAAATGAACGTCGAGGTCGAGCAGCGCGGTAGGCCGCTTCTGCTTGTCGCTAAGTAGCCAGGCGAGCGAGGTGGCGATGCTGGAAGCGCCCACGCCGCCGCGCGTGCCGATGACGGCGGTGGTGAGATGCGGCCGTTCAGGCGCCGCGTCGCGCGGGGCGAAGAACACCGCCTGCGCCTGAGCCAGTGCGTCGCGAAGCTGGTCCGCGCCAAAGGGCTTCAGCAGATAATCCTGAATGCCGCTGGCGACGAGGTCGCGGTAAAGCCGCACGTCATTGACCTGACCGGCGGCGATCACCACCGTGCCGGGTTCGCACACTTCGGCAAGGCTGTTGATGTCGTTCAGCGGGTCGCCGCTTTCGGACATATCGACGAATAGGATTTGCGGGCTGGCGCTGACCGACAGGCTCTGCACGGCATTGCGCATGCCGCCCTTGTTCACCTTTTCCGGTGCCCAGCCCATCTCGGCCGCGACCATCGCCAGCAGATCGTGGCTATGATCGTCGCAAACAAAGGCGTGGAAGGGATCGCGCTGTCCAGACATGGCAGGTTTCCAGGGTGCGTTCATGATCAGCGTCCTAAGTTCTTGAGATCGCCCGAACCGGTCGGCGTCTTTTCACGGTAGGTCGAAATGGCCCGGTTGGATGTCGCTGTGCGCAGGTCGCTTTCGCTGCTCTGGCCGCGCACCAGATCTTCAGGATTGGCGACCATCGCGGCAAGATTGCTGTTCACGGCGCAACCGTAGTTGGAGGTGGCGCCGAGCTGGGATTCGGTTTCCTTCTTGCTCGACCAATCGGGGCAGCCGGGCACGCGTGCCGTTGCACGGCGCACCACCAGCCGGACGCTGCCAGCAGGCGCGGAGCCTGCCGCGGCGGAGCTGTCCTCACCCACCAGCATGCCGTGGCGGGCGACGACATCGGCGATGCTTTCGCGCAATTCAGGACTGTAATAGGCATCGGTAACAATCGCGACCTGATCGCCATAGCCAAGGCCGATGGAAGCGAACCAGTCGTCCAGGCGCCGCGCTTCCGAAGGGGCAAGGGCGCCGTCAGGGCCAGCCTGAACGTCGAAAGTGTAGGCATCGTGGCTGACGACCGGCTGATGCACCGATTCGACCCCGCGATTGACGCTGGAATTGCAGGCGGCAAGCGGCAGCGCCAACATGGCGAGCGTGCCGAAGCGGAGGATATTTTTGGCGGACAGGGAAGTCATGACTGTCGTCCTTCCGATCAGAAGCTGAAGCCAGGCGCGGCGGCGGCTTTCGCCGAACGTTTGCCTGAGTCGCGGGGAGCTGCCGCCCGCGGGTCGGACGTCGGCGCCGGGCCGGGTTCGCGGCGTGGCAAGGGCGCGCGCGCGCCGCTCACCCCATCATTCCCCTGCTGGAGCAGAAGGCCCTGGGCGATATTGGCATTGCGGAAGCCATCGGTCGGCAAGTGCACGTCCGACGCGTTCATCGGCTTCACCAGATAAGGGGTGACGACGATGACCAGTTCGGTCTCATGACGCTGGAACCGGCGTGACTTGAACAGGCTGCCAAGGATCGGGATTTCGCCGAAGCCCGGCGTCTTGCTGATCGAGTTGGCGGTGTCGTTGTTGAGCAGGCCAGCGATCATGAAGGCCTGGCCCGAACCCAGTTCGACGGTAGTTTCAGCCGTGCGGCTCTTGAGCGCCGGGACGGTGGTGTTCACCGAGAAGTCGAGGCTCGACACGGTGGGGCGTACGCGCAGCGAGATGCGGCCATCGGCCAGCACGGTCGGCGTGAAGGCAAGCTGCACGCCATATTGTTTGAACTCGATGCTGTTGCCCTGCGTGCCGTTGCTGACCGTGTAGGGATATTCACCACCCGCCAGGAAGCTCGCCGTCTCACCCGACAGCGCGGTCAGGTTCGGCTGGGCCAGCGCGGTGGCAAGGCCGCTCGATTCGGCAAGGTCCAGCGCGCCCGCGACATCCATGCCGAGCAATTTGGCTACGAAGCCGAGCGACGTGGTGCCATCGATCGGGCTGTTGAACGTCCATTGACGAGTGATATCGCCATTGGGAAGGCCCGGCACGAAACTACCTGAAGTCGCGAAGCCACGATCGGACCGGTTCATGTAGCCGCTGAAGTTGCCTGATCCCGTCCCAAGACCCCTCAGATTCACGCCGATCTGATGCCCTATGTCGCGGCTGACTTCCGCGATCTTGACCTGAAGATTGACCTGAAGCGGCGTCGCGGTGCGCAGGCGGCTGACCACGGTCACTTCCTTGCCCACAAAGGCCTGCGTCAGCCGTTCGGCCTCCGCTGCATCTTCTGGCGCGGCGACGGTGCCGGTCAGCAGGACCATGCCGTTCATCTTATTGACGGCGATGGCGGCCTCGGGCATCGCGAGCTTCAGCATTTCGTCGATATTCGACAGGTTGTTGCCGACCCGGACGGTGCCGGAAAACAGCACCTTGCCGTTGGTCGCGGTGGCGAAGACGGTGGTTTCACCGGCTGCCTTCGCGATCAAATAGAGCTGGTTCTGGGCACGGACATGGACGTCGACCACATTGGGGTCGCCGATCACCACGTCCGACATCTTCGCGCCCAGGTTGATGACCTTGCTGCCGCCCACCGACATCAGGATCGCATTGTCCTGCATCGATGAAGGCGCGGCGTTGAGTGCGGTGGTCGGCGTGGCGGCCATGGCGGCGGCGAGGCCGAGAGCGATCGCGGGGCCGATGAGCGGTTTCACCGCCTTCTTGCCCGCATCAATGTTGATACGCTTCATCTTATTTCCCCCCGACCGGAACGACGGTCACATTGGTGCCGCGAGCGATGCGGATCACAGGTCCGCTGATGCCGCCCGCGCTGGCCGGTGCGCCGCCCCCTGCGGGCACTTCGACACCGGCGGTCTGCACTGGCTTGGCGGGGACGGAACTGCGCTGGTAGCGAGACACGTCGGCGCCGGTGGAATAGGTGCCGCCCTTGTCGACCGGACGGGCCGCAAGCTTGGCTATGATCTTCTTTTCCGCGTTCGGATTGGCACCATCGGGCAGATCGACGTCGGCGCCAGCTATGGCGGCGTCGAGGTCCGACGCATTGTCGGCGATCGAACGGAGTGTCAGCGACAGCGAACCGATGGTTTGCGCCACCGCGATCTTTTCCGCGATCTTGGGCGTCACTTCGATGGTGACGTTGGAATAGGTTTGTACGACCGGCTTGCCGTCCGCGCCCAGCGCATCCATGCGCTGATCGGTGGCGAGTACGCGGAGGTTACGCAGGATAGTCTCGGAAACCTTCAGCGGGTCACCGTCGCCGCCGCCCGCCACGCTCTGCGTCAGCATCAGGTCGACGCGGTCGCCCGGAAAGACGAAGCCCGCGACCGAATTCTGCGCCGACACCGGCACGGTGACAGCACGCATGCCCGGCCCGAGCGCTGCGGCAAGGAAACCGCGCTCACCCGGCTTGATCACCGAACCCACGGTCATCGGCTGACCGGCCGAGATGGCGGTGCGCACGACGCTGCCTGCCAGCTTGGCGGGATCGGTCTGGCCCTGAATGTAATAGGCCTGCTCGACCAGATCTTTCGGCCATGGCTGGAAGCGGAAGCTTTCCGCGTCGAGGATGGTGCCCACTGGGAGCGCCTTGGTCGCGACCAGCACATGAGGCTGATCCGCTTCCACCGGCATGGATGAAGCACTAGCCTGGGGCGCGCTAGACGAACTCAGCATGTTGCGCGCGAGAAGAGCTGTTGTGACCGCTATGATAAGCGCCCCCGCCAGCAGCACGATTTTCTTGCCGTCCATGATGAAATTCGCCTCCCTCAGTCAGGCAAGTGTCGCCCGAGCCCCGAATTTTACGCAAAATGGTTAAGATATCGTTCGCCAATCAACCAAAGGGCTGCGACCGATATTGCGATACCGTAAGGAATCTGGGGCTGGCCCAGCCGTCGGGTCGTCCGGTGGTGGACCACGGTGACGATCGTCACCACGCCCCCGACCATGGCCATGACCATCAACATCGACAGCACGGCTTCCCACGGGAACCACAGCGCCAGCGCGCCCAGCAGTTTGACATCGCCCCCGCCCATGCATCCCATGGCGAAGAGCGCGGCGAAAAGCGCGAACACGGTCAGTGCCAGTGCGACCTGCAACAGCATGCCCGGCCAGACCGGCATGCCATTGGCGATCCACCACAGCGGAGCGAGCGCAGCGATGACCAGGTTCAGCCGGTTGGATATGATCCGGGACCGCAAATCCGTCACCGATGCGATGACCAGCAGCACGCCAAGGGCGCACAGCAGCGCCGTCGTGAAATATTCCCCCGTCATGAATCTAAACCCTAGACCGAATGGCTTACCAAACCGTAACCATGCGCCCCATGGATTCGCCCGTGTCTGTTCCCCCGGCCTTTGACCGTCGCGCATGGCCGATGGATGGGCGGCTCGATTACTGGACCGCGCCCGATGGCTGGCCGTTGCGCCGCTATCGGCTGGGCGAGGGACAGCGCGGTCGATTGCTGATGCTCGGCGGGCGCGGCGACATGATCGAGAAATATCTCGAAGTCATCCACCACTGGGCGGACCGGGGCTGGGCGGTCACCGCCTTCGACTGGCGCGGGCAGGGCGGCTCGGGCAGGCTGAGCAGCGACCCGCTCTGCGGCCATATCGACGATTTCGCGCTATGGGTTGCGGACCTGGAGGCTTTCGTCGCCGATTGGCGGGCGCAGGGGACAGGGCCATGCGTGATCGTAGCGCACAGCATGGGCGGGCATCTGCTGCTGCGCGCGCTGGCCGAGGGCATGGCCCCGCCCGACGCTGCGGTCGCCGTCGCGCCAATGATGGGCGTCCATACCGCCCCGCTCCCACGCTGGCTGGCGGTGCTCATCGCCCGGACCATGTGCGCGCTCGGCTTTTCCCATCGGCAGGCCTGGACCCAGAAGGAAGATTCGGAGCGGCAGCGGGCAATGCGGCAGAAGCGGCTGACGCATGATCCCGAACGCTATGCCGATGAACTCTGGTGGCGCGATCATAGCCGGGACGTGGCGCTTGGCGCGCCCAGTTGGCGCTGGGTGGTGGAGGCGCTGCAATCGACCTTCGCGCTGGAGAAGGGCGGGAAGCTGGAGCGCATCGCCGTGCCGTTGCTGATCCTTGCCACCAGTGCCGACCGGCTGGTGTCCACGCCCGCCATCCGCCGCATCGCCGCGCGCATTCGCCGCGCGCGCATGCATGTCTATGGGCCAGAGGCGGCGCATGAGATCTTGCGCGAAATCGACCCGGTACGGCTGGATGCCCTGCGGCGGATCGATGCCTTTCTGGATGAGAACGCGCCAGCATGAGCCGTTTCGACATCGTGATCGTCGGCGGCGGCATAGCAGGTGCCAGTCTGGGCGCGGAACTGGCGGGTCAGGCATCCGTGCTGATTCTGGAACAGGAGGAAAGCGCTGGCTATCACGCCACCGGCCGCTCCGTCGCTTTCTGGGAGGAAACCTATGGCGGGCGGCAGGTGCAGCCGCTCACCACGGCTTCCGGGCCGCTGTTGCAATCGCCCGATCCGGCCTTCGCAAGCCGATCCTTCCTAACGCCCCGGCAGACGCTGTTCGTCGGGCGGGAGTCCGATAGGGCAGAGCGCGACCAATTGATGCGGGAATTTTCGGGCTGTGTCGAACTGCGCCCTGTTGATCCCGCCGCGCTGGTAACGGGGCTGCGACCCCATTGGACGATCGGCCTGCTGGAACCGGGCGTGTGCGACATCGACGTCGCCGCGCTGCACCAGGCGTATCTGCGGCGCTTCCACGCGAAGGGTGGCAAATTGCGGCTGGGCACTGTTTTCGAGCAGGCGACCGCAACGCCGGGCGGCTGGCGCATTCAGACGAACGGCGGCGTCATCGATTGCGGCATCATCGTGAACGCCGCTGGCGCATGGGCCGATGATGTCGCACGGCGCAGCGGCGTCGCGCCCATCGGCATAGCCCCGCTTCGCCGCACCGTCGTGCAATTGCGCGTGGCCGCCATGCCGTCACCCGACCTGCCACTGGTCATGGACCTTGGCTCCAGCTTCTATTTCAAGCCGGAGGGGGAGGGGCGCATCTGGCTGACCCCGCATGATGAAGAACCTTCGCCACCCTGTGACGCCGCGCCCGAAGAACTCGCGGTGGCGCAGGCGATCGCCCGTTTCGAAGATGTCGTGGCCTGGCCGGTCGAGGCGGTGGAACGCAAATGGGCTGGGCTGCGCAGCTTCGCGCCGGATCGCGCGCCTGTCTATGGCTTTGACATCGATGCACCGGCTTTCTTCTGGTTCGCGGGGCAGGGCGGTTTCGGCATCCAGACCGCACCCGCAGCAGCGTTGCTGGGATCGGCGCTGGTGACCGGCGGATCGATGTCCGAAGCGGTGAGCGGGATCGATCCCGCCGCTTATTCTCCCGCCCGTTTCAAGTAAACTAAGGCCGGGGTACGGCTATTCGGAACGAAGAGGCGGCCATCACGTTGGGTCAATGGCCGCGCCCATATAGATGGGATACAATAAAGATGCGGCCGATCCTAAAGCATTTTCGAAGCGGATGGGATCATCTGCTGGGTAAGAAAATGCGGAAAACAAAAGACAATTAGAGCATGATCCAATTCAGTCTGATCGGCTCATGCTCTAGGAGTAGGAGAATGCCGTGATGAGAAAGTCGATATTATCAGGGTCGGTCCTGATCCTGTCAGGACTGTTTATGGCAAGTAGCAGCACCAGCTTTGCTCAGCCAACAGAGGAAATTATCGTGACGGGTCGCTATAGCGACGCCCGATCCCTTTCACAGAATGTCAGTTATGCCGATCTCGACCTCAGCACAAAGGCCGGGAAGGACGAACTGCGCCACCGTGTCGCGCTGACCGCCCGCTATCTGTGCGACAAGCTGGGCGAATCGGGTTCCTCGTCAGCCGTCGTGCCCAGTTGTCGGGATGCCGCGGTGAAGGACGCGATGGGACGGGTCGGCACGGTCGAAGAGGGCTTTGCGCCGCGTGGGACGACATGGGTCGCCGGTACGCGCTGGCAACCGCCTTATCCTGCGGACTGGACAGCAAAATATCCCTGAGCCCTGTCGGGGGAGCGGCGTTTCGCTCCCCCGTTCAGATGCGGAAGAGTTCGGCGGCCGCGCAGGCGAGTTGATCGGCGCGCTCATTTTCAGGGTGACCGGCATGGCCCTTCACCCACTGCCAACTGACCTTGTGCGGCGCGGCTGCTGCCAGCAGCGCCTGCCATAGCTCGGCATTCTTGACCGGCTTGCGATCGGCGGTCTTCCAACCGTTCTTCTGCCAGCCGAACACCCATTTGGTGATGCCGTCCATCACATATTTGCTGTCGGTGTAGAGCGTCACCTGACAGGGCCGCTTGAGCGCATTCAGCGCTTCGATGGCGGCCGTCATTTCCATGCGGTTATTGGTCGTTTGCGCCTCTCCGCCGGAAATTTCCTTTTCCGTGGCCCCAGAGCGCATCACCGCGCCCCAGCCGCCTGGGCCGGGATTGCCCTTGCACGCGCCGTCGGTGAAGATTTCGACCTGCGACAGCGCGTTCACGCTCGCAGCAACTCGGCCGGGGCGGTCTGCGCATAGAAATCCAGCCGCCGCAGATAGGCCAGCGGGTCCTTGCGCGTCACCAGCGCGTCGGCGGGCGTGTTGATCCAGTCATAGGCTCGCGTCAGCAGGAAGCGGAGCGCCGCGCCCCGGCACAGGATCGGGAAGGCGGCCTGCTCGGCATCCGAAAGTCCATGCGCCGCCTGATAGCCAGCGAGCATTGCGGCCGACCGATCGGCAAAGAAGTGCGCGCCATCATTGCTGAAAACCCATGCGCTGTGCGTGACGGCCAGGTCATAGGCGCGGATATCGGTGCAGCTGAAGTAGAAGTCGATGAGGCCCGTCACCTCATCGCCCAGCATCAGCACATTGTCGGGGAAAAGGTCCGCATGAATGACGGCGCGTGGCAGCTCGGCGGGCCAGTGCGCGTCGAGATAGGCAAGTTCATCCGTGACCCGCTGGCCAAGGCCGGGCGCGATATCATCGAAATGATCGCCGCACTTTGCCGCCAGATCGTGCCAGCCAGCGATGTCGAGCGCATTGCGGCGTTCGCCCGCAAAGCCTTCCGCCGCGCGATGCAACTGGCCCAGCGCCGCGCCTGCGGCTTTCGCCTGTCCGGCGGTAGGCTCGGTGACGGATATGCCGGTCAGGAACTCGATCAGGCAGGCGGGTCGTCCGCCGAGCTGTTGCAGGCGCTTGCCCTCTCGGTCCGCGATAAAGCGCGGCACCAGACAGCCGCGCGCGCCGAGATGATCGAGCAGGTCCATGAAGAAGGGCAGATCCGCTTCATCCACCCGCTTCTCGTAGAGAGTTAGGATATAGCGGTGGCCATTGCCGTCCGCGCCGGTGGTTTCCAGCAGATAGTTGCTGTTTTCCACCCCCTCGGCGATCCCCTTGGCGGAGACCAGCCGTCCCGCGTCATAGCGAGTCAGGAAGGCGTCGATTTCCTCGGCCGGGACATGGGTATAGACCGCCATAGTCTTATGCCGCTCCCAATTCGCGGGGAAGTTTGAACGAGATGGTTTCGCGTGCCGTCTCCACCTGCTCCTCCGTCACGTCGAATCGGGCGGCGAGCCGGTCCACGACTTCGCGCACCAATATTTCGGGGGCGGAGGCGCCTGCGGTCAGGCCGAGGGTCGCTACATTCTCCAACCATGCAAAATCGATGTCGTCCGCGCGCTGGATCAGCCGGGCCGGCGTGCCCTCGCGTTCGGCCACCTCGACCAGGCGCAGCGAGTTGGAGCTGTTGGGCGCGCCGATCACATAGACCGCGTCGCAGGCCGCGGCGATGGCCTTCACGGCCGCCTGTCGGTTCGACGTCGCGTAGCAGATGTCCTCGCCCTTGGGCGCGTGGATCGACGGGAATCGGCGCTGAAGCGCTTCGACGATCGCCGCCGTGTCGTCCACCGACAGGGTGGTCTGGGTCAGGAAAGCAAGATTGTCGGGATTTTCGGGCGTAAAGCTCTCCGCATCCTCGACCGTTTCGATCAATGTCATGTTGCCTGCATCGACCTGCCCGAAGGTGCCGACGACTTCGGGATGTCCCTTGTGACCAATGAACAGGATATGGCGCCCTGCCTCGACCTGCCGTTCGGCCTGCCGGTGCACCTTGCTGACCAATGGGCAGGTGGCGTCGAGATAATCAAGGCCGCGTTCTTCCGCCTTTGCGGGCACCGCCTTGGGCACGCCGTGGGCGGAAAAAACCACGGGCACGCCGTCGGGCACCTGATCCAGTTCCTCGACGAAAATCGCGCCCTGTGCCCGCAGATTGTCCACGACATATTTATTATGGACGATCTCATGCCGGACATAGACGGGCGCGCCATATTTCTCGATCGCCTTTTCGACGATGATGATGGCGCGGTCCACGCCAGCGCAAAAGCCGCGAGGGGCGGCGATCAATAGCTTTAAGGGAAGACGGGCGGTCATGGCTGCCGCTTAGGCCAATGTCGCGCCGGAAGGAAGGGGTGAGGGGAGGCGCGTTCCTTTCGGTTGCGTGAGCGGCGGGGTGCGGATAAGAAGCCCCAGCCTGTTCCCAAGGGATTGCCTCGTGACCTTTTCTCGACTTGCGCTGACCGGAATGCTCGCCCTTGCCCTTGCGGGCTGCTCGCGCCGGGGAGAAATCGATGCCACGGGTGGCGTCGTCGCCGTCCGATCGGCCTGCCCGACCGCCGCGATCCCCGCCTATACGGGTGACGTGACGCTGTTCAATCCTGCTGGCAGCACCGACGCCCGCGCGATCGACGTGGTGGCGAACATCACCGACCTGCGCGCGACTTGTGCGGAAGGCGCGCAATTCTACAGCGAGGCGACCTTCACGGTGAACGCTCGCCGTTCCGATGCCACCGCCGCGCGGCAGGTGACGCTGCCCTTCTTCTCCGCCGTGGTGCGTGGCGGCAACGCCGTCGTCGCCAAGCGCGTCGGTCAGGTCGTGCTGGACTTCCCCGCGGGCCAGTATCGCGCCACCGCGACCGCGAAGGCAGGCTCCTATGTCGATAAGGCCGCAGCGACGCTGCCCGCCGACATTCAGGCGAAGATCACGCAGAAGCGCAAGGCGGGCGATGCCGACGCGGCCATCGATCCCTTCGCCCAGCCCGACGTCAAGGCGGCGCTGCAACGAACCAGTTTCGAGCTGCTCGTGGGCTTCAACCTGACCCAGGACCAGCTCCGATATAACGCGACACGTTAAGAGCGAACCCAATCTTCCGTTCGCCCTGAGCTTGTCGAAGGGCTCTACTTCTTGCAGGGAAGGATGAGGCTTCGATTTTAGCCCAGCCCGGACGGGTCTTGTGCTTTTCGAGGAAACACCCTTGTCTCTCTACATTCGTTTCACTGCCCATTTGAATGCCGTGCTGGACGCGCTGGAGGCGGACGGCACATTGCCCGCTGGCCTCAATCGCAAGCCGGTCACGGTCGAGCCGCCCCGCGATCCCAGCCATGGCGACCTCGCCACCAATGCGGCCATGGTCCTCGCCAAGCCCGCAGGCACCAACCCGCGCGCACTGGCGGAAAAGATCGTCGCTGGCCTTGAAAAGCTGGACGAGGTGGAAAGCGCCACCATCGCTGGCCCCGGCTTCATCAACCTGACGCTGACCGACGCCACCTGGCGCGCCGAACTGACGGCGATTCATGCCGAGGCTGCGGAATACGGCCGATCCGACACGGGCAAGGGCGTCACCGTCAACGTCGAATATGTTTCCGCCAACCCCACCGGCCCCATGCATATGGGCCATTGCCGGGGCGCGGTCGTCGGCGATGCGCTCGCGACCTTGCTCGAATATGCCGGGCACAAGGTCATCCGCGAATATTATATCAATGACGCAGGCGGCCAGGTCGATGTGCTCGCCCGCTCGGCCCATGTCCGCTATCGCGAAGCGCTGGGCGAAGATGTGGGCGCGATCCCGGAAGGCCTCTACCCCGGCGACTATCTCGTCCCAGTCGGCCAGGCGCTCGCCGCCGAATATGGCGACAAGTTCGTAGGCGCACCCGAAAGCGAATGGCTCGTCCCCTTCCGCACCAAAGCCGTCGCCGCAATGATGGTGATGATCCGCAGCGACCTCGCATTGCTTGGCATCCACCACGACATCTTCGCGTCCGAAGCCGAACTGCAAGCCGCCGGAAAGCCCGAAGCCGCCGAAAAATGGCTGCGCGACCACGACCTCGTTTATGATGGCGTCCTCGAAGCGCCCAAGGGCGAAACGCCTGAGGATTGGGAGCCGGTCGAGCTCCCGCTGTTCCGCTCCACCAAATTCGGCGACGATCAGGACCGCCCGATCAAGAAGTCGAACGGCGCCTGGACCTATTTCGGCGCGGACATGGCCTATCATTTCCAGAAGGCGCAGACTGCCGACCAGCTGATCGACATCTGGGGTGCCGACCATGCCGGAACCGTCAAGCGTATCCAGGCCGCCGTCGCCGCGCTGACCGAGGGCAAGGCGCGCTTCGACGTCAAGCTCATCCAGATGGTCCGCCTGCTGCGCGAGGGCGAGCCGGTGAAGATGTCCAAGCGCGCGGGCAATTTCGTGACGCTGGCCGATGTGGTTCGCGAAGTCGGCAAGGACGTCGTCCGCTTCACCATGCTGACGCGCAAGGCCGATGCCCAGATGGACTTCGACTTCGCCAAGGTGGTGGAGGCGTCGAAGGACAATCCTGTCTTCTACGTCCAATATGCCCACGCCCGCATTTCCTCGCTCGGTCGCCGCGCCGAAGAGGCACAAATCGCACTTCCCGCGCCCGACCTGTCCCGCCTTGGGACTGAAGAACTTAACCTTGTTAAGTTAGCGGCGCAGTTCCCACGGGTGGTCGAAGGGGCTGCATCGGCTCGCGAACCGCATAGAATCGCTTTTTATCTCAACGACTTGGCTTCTCAATTCCACAGCTGGTGGAATTTGGGGAACGACAATCCGCGCGCCCGCGTCATCCTGACGGACGATCCGGACGTAACTTCTGCGCGCCTTTTCTTAAGCCGTGGAATCGGGCAAATCATCCGTAATGGCCTTGCCCTGATGGGCGTGGCCGCGTTGACGGAAATGCAATAGCCAGGCGGAGGCACGGATAAATGGGCGACTTTGCGAGGGGGCGGCTCGATCTGGACGACGACGAGCGTCTGCCCTGGCTGGAGCCTGGTATCGAGGATGAGGAGGATGAGGGCCTGTCCCCCGTCCGCCTGCTCGGCTTCATCCTGGCTGCGCTCGTCCTGCTGGGTGGCGTGGTTGCGGGCGTCTGGCTGCTGAAGAACCGCTCGACCGGCGGCGGCGAAGGCAAGCTGATCGCCGCGCCTGCTGGCGACTACAAGGTTCCCGCGCGCGAGGCCGATGCGAAGAAGTTCGAGGGCGAGGGCGATGCCAGCTTCGCCGCCAGCGAAGGCGTCTTGCGCGACGGCCGGATCGATCCCAGCCGCGTGCCCGAAGCGCCGGTCACCGCCACGGGTCCTGCAAAGACACGGCAGGCCGTCCCCGGCAAGCCATCGCAGAGCGTGACCGCGCGCGTCGCCGACGAAACCAACGTCCGCCCCGCCGCCGCGCAGCCCGTGCACAAGGGCGGGGCCGTGATCCAGCTCGGCGCCTATGGCAGCCAGTCCGGCGCGCGCGATGCCTGGACCCGCCTCTCCAAACGCTTCGCCTATCTCGCCCCGCTCACCATGTCGGTCGAGCCTACGGAAGTCGGCGGCAGCACCCTCTACCGCCTCCGTGCGACGGCGGGCGCTCAGGCGAACACGCTGTGCGGCAAGCTGAAGGTTGCTGGTGAGAGTTGCATAGTTGTGAACTAAGCTGCCCCTAACTCCCTCTCCCCTTCAGGGGAGAGGGTGCCGAGCGTAGCGAAGGCGGGAGAGGGGAACGCCGTTGCGCGACCGAAAATCGCTAGGTTTTGCAAAGCAACTGCGATCCAGCTTAACGCCCGCCGAAGCTTGCCTCTGGTATCACCTGCGCGCGAAGCGCTTCGCTGGTGTCAAGTTCCGCCGCCAAAGTGTGATTGGGCCATTCATCGCCGATTTCACCTGTCGGGCGGCGATGCTGATCATCGAGATTGACGGCGATACGCACGGTTCAACTACTGAGTACGACGCAGATCGCACTGCCTATCTAAGCGAGCAAGGCTGGAGCGTCATTCGCTTCACCAACACAGACGTTATGCAGAATATCGAGGCCGTCCTGTCCATGATAGCGCAGCGCCTTCCCCTCTCCCCGACCCTCTCCCCTAAAGGGGAGAGGGAGTAAGTTCTCACTCTCTCTCGCTCTCTACTACTCCCACCCCCAACAACCCCTTCGACACGACGCTCCTTCGCCGCTACCATCCGCCCTCATGAAACCGGTAATTTTCGGCCTCTCCGGCGAGACGCTCACCTCTGACGAACGCGCCTTCTTCGCCGATGCGCAGCCTGCGGGCTACATCCTCTTCCGCCGCAACATCGCCGACCGCGCCCAATTACGCGCGCTGACGGACGACCTGCGCGCTCTCCACGGCCGCGACGACCTGCTGATCATGATCGATCAGGAAGGCGGCCGCGTCGCCCGCATGCAGGCGCCCGTCTGGCCCAGCTTCCCGCCCGGCGCTGTGTTCGATCGCCTCTATGACATCGCTCCGTCCAGCGCGATCGCAGCCGCCCGCGCCAATGCCCATGCCATCGCGGTGACGCTGGCCGAAGTGGGCATCACCGTCGATGCACTCCCCCTGCTCGACGTGCGGCAGGACGGGGCCAGCGACATCATGGGCGACCGCACCTTGGGCGCCGAGCCGATGCGGGTCGCCGCGCTTGGGCGCGCCACTCTCGAAGGATTGGCTAAGGGCGGGGTCGTCGGCATCATCAAACATATGCCAGGCCATGGCCGCGCGATGGTGGACAGCCATCATGAATTGCCGATCGTGACCGCGAGCGAGGAAGAACTCGCCACCGACCTCGCGCCCTTCCAGACATTGAAGGCCGCACCGATCGGCATGACCGCCCATGTCATCTATACCAATTGGGACCCGAACCTGCCCGCCAGCCTTTCCGCCTGGGTGATCGAAACGATCATTCGTCAGCGGATCGGCTTTGACGGCCTTCTCATGTCGGACGACCTCGACATGAAGGCTCTGAACGGCAGCATCCCCGAATTGGCGGCGGGCGTCGTCGCGGCGGGGTGTGACCTCGCGCTCAACTGCTGGGCGCGGATGGACGACATGATCGGCATCGCCAATAGTCTTCCCGATATCAGCACGCAGTCGAAGGCCCGGCTCGACCGCGCCATGGCGTCGGCGCAACTCGATCAGGCCAGCCCGCCCCTCGAGCAGCTTCTCGCCACGCGCGACAGCCTGCTCTCCGTAGTGGCTGCATGAGGGCGAGCGCCATCCGCCATCTTTCCGCGCCTCGGCGTGAAAAATCACTCTTCGCGCAGCCCACGCGCCAGAGAGCCGCCTGAACCATGGAAGACCTCTTCATACCTCCGCAGCAGCCGCGCGAAGACATGCTGAACGTCAGCTTCGAAAGCTGGGAAGGACCGCTCGATCTTCTTCTCGCGCTGGCCCGGTCGCAAAAGGTCGATCTGCGGGAAATCTCCATCCTCGCGCTGGTCGAACAATATCTGGCCCATATTGAGGGCGCGCGGAAGCTGAAGCTCGAGCTGGCGGCCGATTATCTGGTGATGGCGGCGTGGCTCGCCTACCTCAAATCCTCGCTGCTGCTGCCCAAGCAGGCCCAGCCTGATCCCAACCCCGACGAACTGGCGCTGCGCCTGCAATTGCGGCTCCAGCGGTTACAGGCCATGCGGGAAGCTGGTGCCCGCCTGATGGCGCGCGACCGCGTTGGCCGGGACGTTTTCGTTCGCCCCCGTCCGGAGGGACTACGCCTGGTGCGCAAGGCGAAATGGGCCGCCAGCCTCTACGATCTTCTGCAATGCTATGGGCAAGTGCGCGCGCGGACGCAGCCCGTCGTTCACATGGTCGTCGCCCGGCCGGTAATGACCCTGGACGAAGCCATTCAGCGTGTCGGCGCGCTGGTCGGGTCGGCGATCGACTGGACCGTGCTGGAATCCTTCCTGCCCGATGGTCAGGACGGGCCAATGGCGCGTTCGGCGCTCGCCAGCAGCTTTGTCGCGGCGCTGGAACTGGCGCGGCAGGGGCGGCTGGAAATCCAGCAGGACGGCATTTTCGAGCCCATTTACCTGCGCGCCGCGCTACCGGAACAAAGTGGGGGACGTTTGTTGTAATGCAGGAACCGGACGATTTCATGCGCGCGGTGGAGGCCGCCCTGTTCGTTGCTGAACATCCGTTGACCACCGTCGAATTGCGGCAGCATGTGGGGGATGTCGGGGACATCGCCGCCGTGCTTGCCGCGCTGTCGGATCATTATGCCGGGCGTGGCATCAATCTGGTCGAACGGGGCGGGCGCTGGCATTTTCAGACGGCGGCGGATCTTGCCCATATATTGCGGCGGGAAAAGGATGAGACTCGCAAACTGTCCCGCGCCGCGATGGAGACGCTGGCCATCATCGCCTATCATGAACCCGTCAGCCGCGCGGAGGTCGAGGCCATTCGCGGCGTGCAGGTGGCCAAGGGAACGTTGGACGTGCTGATGGAAGCAGGCTGGGTCCGGCCAGCGGGCAGGCGGGAAGTGCCGGGCCGTCCACTGATTTACGCCACCACGCACGAATTTCTGTCACATTTCGGGCTTAGCAGCCGCCGGGATCTGCCGGGCATGGATGATCTGCGCGCTGCCGGATTGCTCGATCCCGTCGATCTCGCGCTGGAGGGCCTGGGGGCTCAATCCGTTCTGGAAAATGATGAGGAAGAAGCCTAGAAAGGGCTTACTGTCAGGAGAAAGTTAAAATGGGTTCCTTTTCGTTGATGCACTGGGTCATCGTTCTCCTGGTGGTCATGCTGTTGTTTGGCGGCGGCCGTATCTCCGGGTTGATGGGTGACGTTGCCAAGGGCATCAAGAGCTTCAAGAAGGGTATGGCCGACGATGACGACGACATCGCGCCCGCCAAGCCCGCTACGCGGATCGAAGGACATCGTGTTCCTGAACAGGACGCACCGACCGCCACGTCCGAAGAAAAGACCAAGGCCTGATTTTCATTTCACGCCCAAGCGGTAGGCGCGCATGTTCGATATCGGTTCGACCGAACTTCTGCTGATCGTGATCGTCGCGGTGGTCGTGATCGGTCCAAAGGATTTGCCGCGTGCCCTGTACAAGGTGGGCCAGATCGTCGGCAAGGCGCGCGGAATGGCGCGCCATTTCCGCACCGGCATCGATGCCATGGTGCGGGAAGTCGAGATGGAAGAACTGGAAAAGAAGTGGGCCGATCAGAACCGGCGGATCATGCAGGAACATCCGGCCGACGCTTCAGCAGTTCCCGCGATCGAGCCATTGCCGGGCTCTGTGGACAATCCCGCACCCGCCGCCACCACGCCTCCGCCGCCCTTCGTGGCGCAATCGGCGCCCGTTGTTCCGGCTCCTGCTGCCGACGGCCCACCCTATATCGCGGCGCAGTCCGCTCCGGCCGGTAAGGGCGACGCGCAGGCATGAAGGACATCGATGATTCCAAGGCGCCGCTGCTCGACCATCTGATCGAACTACGCGGGCGCCTGCTGAAATGCGTATGGGCGTTGTTCATCACCGGCGCGGTCTGCTTCTATTTTTCAGACAAGCTATTCGCCTTTCTGGTGCATCCTTTGAAGGAAGCCTTTGGCGACGCGGGCGGGCGACTGGTCTATACCAAGCTGTACGAGGCCTTTTTCGTGCAGGTGAAGGTGGCGATCTTCGGGGCTTTCTGCATCTCCTTCCCGATCATCGCGAACCAGCTCTGGGCCTTCATCGCTCCGGGCCTTTATGCCAAGGAAAAGAAGGCGTTACTGCCATTCCTGGTGATGACCCCGGTCCTGTTCCTGATGGGCGCCAGCCTCGCTTATTATATCGTCATGCCGACCGCGTTCCATTTTTTCCTTGGATTCCAAGGAAAAAGCAGCGGTCTCCAGGTAGAGGCGCTCCCCAGCGCCGATGCCTACCTTACGTTAGTTATGCAGTTCATCCTTGCATTCGGCATCAGCTTCCTGATGCCCGTCCTGCTGATGCTGCTCAATCGCGCCGGTTTCGTCACCCGCGCCCAATTGATCGGCCTGCGCCGCTACATGATCGTCGGCGCCTTCATCCTCGCCGCCGTACTGACCCCACCCGACGTCGTGTCGCAGCTGATGCTCGCCATTCCCCTATTGCTGCTTTACGAAATCACGATCGTGGCGATCTGGTTCACCGATCGCAAGCAGGCCCGCGAAGCCGCAGCCGCAGCCACGGACGGAGCCGACGCTTCCACCAGCTAAAAAAAAGGCCCGCCATTGGGCGGGCCGCAAGGGTGGGAGCCTGTTTACGCTGCTTACTTCGCCGCGTCTTCCACGGCCGCGCCAGCGCTCTGCACGTCTTTGCCAGCGCCTTCGACGGTGTTGCATGCAGCCACCATCAGCGAACCGGTAAGCAGCAGAGCGGCAAGGATCTTCTTGGTCATGGTCGTCTCCTAGGAAAAACTCGAGCCGGACAGCCTCGCTATCCAGCGGCTGAGGAGGAGAACCCACGGCCGCGAAATACGTTCCGCATCCGGAAATATCTGATTTTGAACGGAAAAGGCCCAAAAAATCAGAGCCCGGAACGCGTCGGGGGGGGGGAGATGCGTTCCGGGCTCATGTTTTTTTGGATAGCAAGAGCGGGGGGCAAAAGATTTGCTATCCGGTATGCAGAACCCTCCATCGCGAGATTTGGTTCCGCTGTTTTTTCATTCTCGGAATATTTTTATTGTCCAGCAAAATCAGGTAATTGGAGAATGCGTGGAAAATTTTCTGACGCTGGCTCCTTCAGATGAGCGGCCGTCCGCTATTTCTATATTCGGGCCGGATGGTGGACGGCGGAAGTGTGTCCTGAGGCGCTGGGGGCGGAACGATAATAGGTGCTGTCACATGGGCACCGACGGGCTCGGCGTAACGCTCAGCGATGCGTGGACTTGTCGGCCAAGCGCGAACAGAAGGGCCGGACTGCCATTCCCGGCCGGGATAGGGGGTGCGAAACGCCGCCTCCGTACCGTGAAACCCAGGCATCTGATAGAAGATGTGCGCGCCGATCACAGCAACGGCGCGCTTCGACGCAGCCCATCCTGGGCGGACTGCCAGCGTGTGGTAGAAGGTCGCGAGCCCCACCGGGGCATAGACACGACCCGCAAGCGCCTGTTCCGCTATGCGGCGGGCGCGCGTCCAGCTTTGCACATGGTTGGCCCGGCCCATGGATCCGTCGCAGCTGAAAGTGAATTGGCACAGGGAGTCGGTGCGTTCGGACCCCTGATAGACGACGCCGCAGACGCTATGGGGCCAGAGCGGATTGCGAACGCGGTTGAGAACAACCTGAGCGACGGCGCGCTGGCCTTCTTCGGGTTCGTTGCCAGCCTCATAATAGATGGCGGAAGTCAGGCAGTTGATTGCCCGGTAGCTGTCCAGCGGCGTTTGACCGCGAAAGGCAGCGGCGGGAGCGGCATCGACCGTGTCGAGCTTGAGGACATGCTGGCTGTTGCCAGGAGAAGCGGGCAGATCCTGAAAGACGCCGTCAACGAAGAAGTAGGCGGAACCGGGGAAATTTTCGCCCGGCCTCTCCGCGACAGCATCGCGCGCCGCCGCGTCGGCAAGCATATCGAGCGGAGCGGCCGTGATCAGGCGCGGCAAGGCAAGCGCGATCAGCGCCAAGGCGGCCAATGCCATATGCCATAATCGCGCGCGCGCCATGTCTGAAGCCGTCTGCTTTCACAAATTCATCGCGGCGGAGTGCCGCATGACCTGTCATTAGTGCAAAAGCCTTGCCACTTTCTTCCCGCCCGATGCGATCTTTGCGTGGCAATGAAAACGGCTCTTTGGGTGGATGAGCATTCCCTTGCTTGGCAAGCGTGCATCCGCTCCGCTATGCGGGGAACATGCTGGTTCAGAATGATAGCCTCGCCCTGATTGGCAACACGCCGCTGGTACGCCTTACCGGTCCATCGGAAGAGACGGGCTGCGACATCTTCGCCAAGTGCGAATTCGCCAACCCCGGCGCGTCGGTAAAGGACCGCGCAGCGCTCTTCATCGTCAATGATGCGGAGGAAAAGGGGCTGTTGCAGCCGGGCGGCACGATCGTCGAGGGGACGGCGGGCAATACCGGCATCGGGCTTGCGCTGGTAGCCAATGCGAAGGGCTATAAGACGATCATCGTCATGCCCGAGACCCAGAGCCGGGAGAAGATGGACACGCTGCGCGCACTGGGCGCGGAACTGGTGACCGTGCCTGCGGCGGCCTATTCCAACCCCGGCCATTTCGTCCACACGTCGCGCCGGATCGCCGAGGAGACGGAGAATGCGGTCTGGGCCAATCAGTTCGACAATATCGCGAATCGCAAGGCGCATATCGTCGGTACGGCCGAGGAAATCTGGCAACAGCTGGAGGGGCAGATCGACGGCTTCACTTGTGCAGCGGGCACTGGTGGCACGATCGCTGGTGTCGGGCTCGGCCTCAAGGCGCATGACGAGAATATCACCATCGCGCTGACCGACCCCTATGGCGCGGCGCTCTATAATTATTATGCCCATGGCGAGTTGAAGGCGGAAGGGTCGTCGGTGGCCGAGGGCATCGGGCAGGGCCGTATTACCGCCAATCTGGAAGGCGCGCCGATCGACACGCAGTTCCGCATTTCCGATGAGGAAGGGCTGCACTGGGTCGAGCGATTGCTGGCGGAGGAAGGGCTTTGTCTTGGCCTGTCCTCAGGGATCAACGTCGCAGGCGCGGTGGCGCTGGCGAAAGAGCTGGGGCCGGGCAAGCGGATCGTCACCATCCTGTGCGACACAGGCTTCCGTTATCTGTCCACCCTCTACAATCGTGAGTGGCTGGAAGCGAAGGGCTTGACGGTCTTCCCCTGGCTCGCGCACAATCGCTGATCGCCGACAAGGGTCGCGGCGACAAGATAAAGAGCGCTTAATGGCTGAACATCCCCGCCGACAGGAAGGGTTGCAGCGTGTCCAGATCGGCCTGACGGGGCTGGCGGGCGTGGTGCTCCTCGTGGGTCTGGCGAATATCGTGATCGACAAGGCGCGGATCGATGATCCGGCAGTGCCGCCGCCGACCGTGCCGACCCTGGACGTCAATGCAGTCGCGCCCAAGGAACCTTTGGCGGAGCTGGGCGTGCAGCCCGCGCCGGAACAGCAGCCGATCGTCCCGGATCTTCAGCCGGACCCCAATCTGAGCAAGCCGATGGATCGCGACCCACAGCCATCCGGCCGTTGAAGGTCCGGGCTGCGCCGCGCATTGCTTGAAGGCGGCGCTCCGCACATTCGTGATGCTTTGGCTGGGATCGGCGCTGGTCCTGGCCGTTGGCCTGTCGCCATTGCTGCGGACGGGCAGCTTGATGCGCGAAACTGGATGTGGCTAGCGTCGAATCTTATTTCCTTCGCTCTTTCACTCAGCGCCGATCGCTTCCGTCATTGGGGAGGGATTTTCTGGGCAATGTCGGGATGTGTCGCTTTGTAGCGGCATGCGGCGTCGGCTGAGCTGCGTAAGTCCGGTTCAAAACGCCGTCTGGTGGTCTAAATCAACCTTAGAACCAGAACAAAACGGGATTTCCCAAAATCTCCCGACTTTTCCCTTTTCTTGTGGCCTGGCCCTTGGTATCTAATTCGCATAGGGGTTTGTCAGGCTTTGCTAGTCCTGCGCACCGGGCCGCAATGACGCGGGTTGGTGAGCGGCTGCCTGCGCCCTTGCGAACAGAGGGGCAGCAGTCCGCACGTGCCGGAAATCATTCTCTTTACAGGCAACGCGTTCAGCGTAGCGGACGGCAAGGGCCGTTTCGTGCTGCCTCTGGAGATGCGTCGGCAGGTCAAGCTGTCCAGCGCTGGGGAAACGCGACTTTATCTTTCCGTCCATGGCGACAACCCCTGCGCCACGGGCTTTGGAGAATCGCATCGCCGTTTCCTGTTCACCGAAGTCGAGGAACTGGCCCGCGAGGCACGGGCGCACGGCCGCGACTATAATGCCGACCTGGAGCTGGAACGCCGACTCGGCACGATCGAGGAAGTGAATTTCGACGACGGCGGCCGCTTCGCCATGCATCCGGACATCAAGGATGAATATGGCATCACCGATGCTGTCTTCTTCTATGGCGTGGGCCGTTACATCCAGATCTGGAAGCCGGAAACGCTGGTCGACAGCAAGGATCGTCCGGAATTGATCCGCAACAAGGTGCGCCGCTGGCTGGACCAGCGGACGGCGGGGGACGGCAAGTGACCGCTCCTGCCGATCTGGATCGTCACATCCCGGTTCTGCTTAATGAAGTGCTGCATGCCCTCGCCATCAACCCCGGCGAGATTCATGTTGATGGCACGTTCGGCGCGGGCGGATATTCCAGTGCGATGGCGGCGCAGGGCGCGAAGGTTTTTGCCTTCGACCGCGATCCCGATGCCATCCGGGAAGGCGAGGCACTGGCGGCGGAGAAGGGTATCACCCTGATCGCCGGAGAATTTTCCCGCATGGAGCAGTTGCTGGGCGATCGTGGCATCAGTTCGGTATCGGGCGTGACGCTCGACATCGGCGTGTCTTCGATGCAGCTCGACCGCCCGGAGCGCGGCTTTTCCTTTCAGGCGGACGGCCCCCTCACCATGACGATGAGCCAGGATGGGATGAGCGCCGCCGATTTCCTGAACAATGCCCCTGAGCAGGAGATTGCCGACGTCCTCTATCGCTATGGCGAAGAGCCGCGCTCGCGCCGGGTGGCCCGCGCGATCGTGGAGGCCCGCCCGTTGGAGCGCACCGGTCAACTCGCAAGCGTTGTTCGCCGGGCGCTGGGCCACAAGCCACACGACAAGAAGGACCCGGCAACCCGCACCTTCCAGGCGATCCGCATCCATGTGAATCGCGAGCTGGAAGAATTGGAGCGTGGGCTGGAAGCGGCGGAAGCGATGCTGGAAGAGGGGGGTCGATTGGCCGTGGTGACTTTCCACAGCTTGGAAGACCGTATCGTCAAGCAGTTCTTGCGCCAGCGCAGTGGCGGAGAAGGCGCGGGATCGCGCCACCTGCCGGAACGCAAGGCCGCAGCTGAGCCTACCTTCCATAAGCCAGCCAAAGCGATACGTCCCGGCGAGGCGGAGTTAGCCCGCAACCCGCGCGCGCGCTCCGCGACCCTGCGCAGCGCCGTTCGTACATCAGCGTCCGTTTCTCAGCCAAGTTCTTCCAGGAGCGCCCGCCCATGATCGCGGTGAAGAGGTTGCAGAGCCTGATCTGGATCCTGCTAGTCGCGCTGGGTGCGCTTGGCGCCTATCTGGTATCGCTGAAAGTCGCGACCGAGCGTAATGAACTGATGAAGGTGCAGACGCAGATCGCGCGGGCGCGGGCGGACATCCGTTATCTGGAAACGGAATTCAGCGCGCGAGCGAGCATGCGGCAGCTGGAGCGCTGGAATCAGGATGATTTCATGTACGCGACGCCGACCGCGCAGCAATATCTGGGCGGTGAGCGGGCGCTGGCGAACCTGGATGGCATCCAGCCCAACGGCCCCGACTATGTCGCGCCGCCTGTGATGGTGGCGATGGTCGAAAGCCCTGCCGACCTGCCATCTGCGCCGCAGGCCGCCCCGGCGAGTCCCGCAGCCACCCAAATCCGCAGCGATATCGCCGTGATCCGTGAAGCGCATGCGGCTGACAATGTCGAAAAGATTGCTAAGCCCGCCGCCAAGACCGCTGCCGAAAAGGCGAAGGACGATGCGGACGTGTCGAAGCCCAATCCGGTGGCTCGCCATGCGGAACGGATGGCGATGCTGGATGCCAAGCTGCTTGACGACAGCACCATCGGCGACATCAGCGCCAAGGCGGCGCGCGAACGCAAGAAAGGCGCGCGCTGATGGCAACAATCATCGTTCAGCCGGGCGGCGCCAGGGCAGGCAAGCAGCGGGTTGATCTGACGGCGGTTGCCCACAACCGGCTGATGTTGCTGCTGATCCTGTTCATGGCGATCACGGCGGTGGTGATTCTACGGCTCACCTGGGTGGGCATCTTCGCGCATGGCGCAAGCGGCGATGGCGCCGTTTCGGGCCTGCTTCCCGCCCGCGCTGACATTGTCGATCGCAATGGCGTGCCACTCGCCCGCACGATGGACGCCTATTCCATTGCGGTGCGCCCGTCGAAGCTGATCGGCGAGCCCGCCGAACTTGCGCGCAAGCTGCACGAGATTTTTCCCGATGAGCCTGAGGCGGCGTTCTACAAGAAGCTGACCGGCAAGGGTTGGGCCTATCTGCGCCGCCGTGCGCTGCCCGAGGAAGTGGCGGCGGTGAATGCGCTGGGCGAGATCGGCATCGAATTTCCCCGTGAGAAGGAACGCCTGTATCCCCAGCGCAGCCTGGCGGCGCATGTCCTCGGCTTTGCGCCCAATGCCGACGGGCAGGGTGGCATGGGGGTCGAGGCGGCGTTCAATGACCGGCTGACCGATCCGGCGCTGCGTGGTCAGCCTTTTGCCATTTCGATCGACAGCCGGGTGCAGGGCGCGCTGGAGAGCGAGCTTTACGCGCAGATGGTGGCGCAAAATGCCAAGGGCGCAGGCGGCATCATCATGGACGCGAACACCGGGGAAGTGATTGCGATGGCGTCGATCCCCGTGTTCGACCCCAACAAGCTTCAGAATTACGCGGGCAAGAAATGCAGCGAATCGCCACTCTGCAACCATATGGTTCAGGCGCGCTACGAACTCGGTTCGACGTTCAAGCCATTGTCGATCGGCGAGGCGATGGATCGCGGTGTCGTCACTTCGATGGCGAAGCGCTACGACGCGACCGCCCCGCTCGCGGTGGCCGGGTTCAAGATCAAGGACGACCATGCGCTCGGCCGTTGGATCAATGTGCCGGAAATACTGGTACACAGCTCCAACATCGGAACGGCACGGATCGCCGATGAAATGGGCGCCGCGCCCATGCAGCAGTTGTTCCGCAACCTGCAGTTCGACCAGCGCGCGCCGATCGAGCTGAAAGAACGCGCCAAGAGCATTTGGCCCTATAATTGGGGCCGCATAACGACGATGACTGTGTCCTATGGTCATGGCATCGCCGTGACGCCGCTGCACCTTGCCGCCGCCTATGCGGCATTGGTCAATGGCGGCATCTGGCGGCCTGCCACCTTGCGCAAGCTGCACGCCAATGAAGTGCCTGAAGGCCACCGCGTCTTTTCGGCCGCTACCAGCGCGCGGATGCGGCAGCTGTTGCGGATGATCGTTGCGGCAGGTACAGGTCGCAGCGCCGACGCCAAGGGATTCCGGGTGGGCGGCAAGACGGGTTCCGCCGAGAAGCCTGAAGAAGGCCGGTACAACAAGAGTTCACTGGTGACGACTTTCGCGTCCGCATTTCCGATGGATAATCCCCGCTACGTCGTGCTGACGATGATGGACGAGCCCAAGGGCAACGCGCAGACTTTCGGCCTGCGCACGGCTGCCTGGACGGCCGCGCCGGTGGTCAAGCGCGTGATCGAACGTACCGCCCCGATGCTGGGTGTGTTGCCCGACGAACGGCGGGACGTCGATATTTCCGACCTCATGCCCCTGCTTGGGCAGGACAAGGACAAGGATTGAGATGCGCCTCGGGTCGCTTATCGAGGGGCTGGATGTGAAGCTCGACACTGGGGCGCCGCTGGACGCTTCGGTGTCGGGCTTCGCGATCGATAACCGGAAGGTTGCGCCGGGCACGGTCTTTGGCGCCTTCCAGGGACTGCGGGTGAATGGCGAGGATTTTATTGCCGACGCCGTGCGCGCGGGCGCTGTTGCGGTCGTCGCGCGGCCGGAGGCGAAGGTGGAGGGGGCGGTCCATATCGCCCATGACAATCCCCGCCGTCTTTTCGCCTTGCTCGCCGCCCGATATTTCGCGCCGTTCCCCGAAGTGACCGTTGCTGTCACCGGCACCAACGGAAAGACGTCGACCGTTGAGCTGGCCCGCCAGCTATGGCGGATGCTGGGCCATCATTCCGCTTCGATCGGCACACTGGGCGTCACCACTTCCGTCGATCAGGTGTCGACGGGGCTGACGACGCCGGACATCGTCACCTTTCTATCCAACATGTCGGGCCTGAAGCGCGAGGGCATTACCCACGCAGCGTTCGAAGCGTCGAGCCATGGTCTTGCGCAATATCGGACGGAAGGACTGCCGGTGTCCGCGGCCGCCTTCACCAACCTGTCGCGCGACCATCTCGATTATCATGGCGACATGGACAGCTATTTCGACGCCAAGATGCGGCTGTTCGATGAGGTGGTCGCGCCCGACGGCGCGGCCGTCGTCTGGGCCGATGACGCATGGTCCGACAAGGTCATCCAGCGAGCTACGAAGCGGGGGCTTCGTGTGCTGAGCGTCGGGGTGCAGGGGCAGGCTTTGCGCCTTGCCAACCGCACCCCGACCCAGTTGGGCCAGACGCTGGAGGTCGAGGCTGGGGGCAATCTCTACAAGGTCAATCTGCCGCTGATCGGTGCCTATCAAGCGGCGAATGCACTTACCGCCGCCGGGCTCGTCATTGCAGGCGGGGAGGATGTGGCCAAGGTTTTGGAGCTGTTGAGCCGGGTCCAGCCGGTGCGCGGCCGTCTGGAACGGGCAGTGATCACCAAGGCGGGCGCGCCCGTCTATGTCGATTATGCGCATACGCCCGATGGACTGCGCGCCGCGATCGAAGCGCTGCGCCCCCATACGCGCGGTAAACTGATCGCGCTGTTCGGCGCTGGCGGCGACCGGGACGCTGGCAAGCGCCCGCAAATGGGCAAAGTTGCCGCAGAGTTGGCTGATCATGTCATCGTCACCGATGATAATCCCCGTTCGGAAGATCCTTCCGCCATTCGCGCCGCCGTCATGGCGGGGGCGTCGGGCGCGGAGGAAATCGGTGGTCGCCGCGCCGCGATCGCCGCAGCCATTGCGCGGGCCGGTGGGGATGATATCGTGCTGCTCGCGGGCAAGGGGCATGAACAGGGGCAGATCATCGGCGATCGGGTGTTGCCGTTCGACGATGTCACTGTTGCCCGGGAGTGCGCTGGGTGAGCGAGCTTTGGACTTCCGAGGAAATAGCGCAGGCTACAGGGGGTGCCGCTTCGGCACCCTTCGCCGTTTCGGGCGTCGCCTTCGATAGCCGTGAAGTGACCCATGGTGACCTGTTTGTCGCGATGAAGGGCGAGACGACGGACGGCCATCATTTCATCGACAAGGCTTTCGGTCAGGGCGCGGCTGGGGCGATCGTCAGCGAACCTGTTCCTCAACCTCATATATTGGTCCCCGACAGTGCCGCTGCGCTGGAGGCGCTGGGCCGCGCTTCCCGCGCGCGCATGCAGGGCAAGGTGATCGGGGTCACGGGGTCAGTCGGCAAGACGGGCACCAAGGAAGCCTTGTTCCAGGCGCTGGACCGCATCTGCCCGGGTCAGGTGCATCGGTCGGTCAAGAGTTACAATAATCATGTCGGCGTGCCGCTCAGCCTGTCGCGCATGCCCCGTGCGTCGGCCTTTGGCGTGTTCGAAATGGGCATGAACCATGCCGGTGAACTGGCGCAGCTGACGCGGCAGGTGCGGCCGCATGTCGCCATCGTGACCGCAATCGCCCCGGCGCACATCGAATTTTTCGGTACCGAAGAGAAGATTGCGCAGGCCAAGGCGGAGATATTCGAAGGGCTTGAGCCCGACGGCACGGCGGTCATCCCCTACGACAGCCCGCATGTCGCGACGCTCTACGCAAAGGCAGAGCAGCATGCCTCCCGCATCCTGACCTTCGGTTTTGACGAAGAGGCCGATGTACGCGCGCGTGACATGGTTCCGGCGGCGAGCGGCGGCACATTGGTAACGGCCACGCTGCCCAGCGCCGAACTCTGCTTCACCGTGGGTGCGCCCGGCGAACATTGGGTGTCGAACGCGCTGGCCGTGCTGGCGGCGGTCGAAGCCTTGGGCGGCGATTTGGCGGCTGCGGGTCTGGCGCTCGCCGAAATGCCGGGTCTGCCGGGCCGTGGCGAGCGGCGGTCTGTCGCGGTCGCTGGCGGCGAAGCGCTGCTGATCGATGAAAGCTACAATGCCAATCCGCTAAGCATGGCCGCTACGCTCAAGCAGTTGGGCAGGGAAAATGCGAGCCGCCGCATCGCCGTGTTGGGCGGCATGCGGGAATTGGGCGATCGCAGCCACGAACTCCATGCCGGACTTGCCGAGCCGCTTGCCGCCGGTCAGGTCGACTACGCCATTCTGGTGGGCGATGAAATGAAACCGCTGGCCGAGGCGCTGCACGGTCAGCAGTTGGCCTTTGATCATGTGCCGGATACGGCGGCGGCCACCAATCTCATTCGGACGGAAATGCGCGCTGGCGACGCCATATTGGTCAAGGGCTCGAACGGCATCGGCCTGTCGCGCCTGGTCGCCGCGCTTGGGGAACATAAGAACTGATGCTCTACTGGCTCGCCCAGACCATGGATTTCGCGGGGGTTTTCAACCTCGTCCGCTATCTTAGCTTCCGCGCGGGCGCGACGATCGCGACGGCCTTCGTCATCGGTCTTGTGCTGGGTCCGCGCTTCATCGGCTGGTTGCGGGTGCGGCAGGGCAAGGGGCAGCCGATCCGTGATGATGGTCCGCAGACCCATCTGGCAAAGCGCGGCACGCCGACCATGGGCGGCCTCATGATCCTCACCTCCATGATCACATCGGTGCTGCTCTGGATGGATCTGTCGTCCATCTATGTCTGGGCATGCCTGTTCGTAACGCTGGGTTTTGGCGCGATCGGTTTTCTGGACGATTATGACAAGGTGACGAAGGCCAGCCACAAGGGGCTGTCGGGCAAGATGCGTCTGGCGTTCGAATTCCTGATTGCGGGCATAGCGGCCTGGTTGATCGTCAACCAGCACGGGAATACGGCGCTCTACCTGCCCTTCTACAATGGCCCGGCGATCGAGCTTGGCCCCTTCTACTTCCTCTTCGCCGCCTTCGTGATCGTGGCGTTCGGCAACGCTGTGAACCTGACCGATGGTCTCGATGGCCTGGCGACCATGCCGGTGATCATCGCCTGCATGGCGTTCATGGCGATCGTCTATCTGGTCGGCCGCGCGGACTTTGCGGCCTATCTTGGCATCCCGCATGTGCCGGGCGCGGGCAATCTCACCATATTATGCGGTGCGATCATTGGGGCAGGCCTGGCCTTCCTCTGGTTCAACGCTCCTCCAGCCGCCGTATTCATGGGTGATACGGGCAGCCTGGCGCTTGGCGGCACGATCGGCGTCATCGCTGTGACGGCGCATCATGAAATCGTGCTGGGCGTGATTGGCGGCCTGTTTGTGGTCGAGGCGATGAGCGTGATCATCCAGGTCTTCTTCTACAAGCGCACCGGCAAACGTGTGTTCAAGATGGCGCCGATCCACCATCATTTCGAGCAGTTGGGCTGGGCCGAACCGACGGTCGTGATCCGCTTCTGGATCATCTCCTTCGTGCTGGCACTTGCTGGTCTCGCTACGCTGAAGCTGCGGTGAGCGCGATGACCCTTACCTCCTCCGCCTTTGCTGGCAAAACCTATGCGGTTCTTGGCCTAGCCCGGTCTGGACTGGCAACTGTAGAGGCGCTTGTGGCCAGCGGTGCGCGCGTCGTCGCCTGGGACAATCGGGACGAAGCGCGCGCGGCCGTCGCGGACAAGGCCGAACTGGCCGACCCGCTGGAAATTGATCTGGCTGGCTTTGACGGCGTTGTCGTTTCTCCCGGCGTGCCTCTCAACAAGCATCCGATTGCCATGCATGCCAAGCTCGCGGGCGTCCCCGTCATCGGCGACATCGAGCTGTTTGCGCTCGCCCGTCCAACACTTCCCGCACATCGGGTGGTCGGTATTACTGGCACCAACGGCAAGTCGACCACAACGGCGCTGGTTCACCACATCATAGAGACAGCAGGCATCTCGACCCGCATGGGCGGCAATATAGGCCTGCCGATTTTAGGGCAGGAGCCGTTGCCGGAGGGCGGCATCTATGTGTTGGAACTGTCGAGCTATCAGATTGACCTGACGCAGAGCCTGGACTGCGATGTTGCCGTGCTGCTCAATATCACGCCGGATCATCTCGATCGCTATAATGGCTTTGAAGGCTATGTCGCGTCCAAGGCGCGATTGTTCGCGATGCAGTCGCCCGACCATGTCGCGGTGATCGCGACGGAGGATGAACCGAGCCGATCCATCGCGGCTCAGCCGGGCGCTCGGCGGGTAGAGGTGAAGGCTGGGGACATCGATCCCGCCGCGCAGGCGAACTGGCCGTCGCTCCAGGGGCCGCACAACGCGCAGAACGCAGCGATAGCCCTCGCCGTCGCGCGCGCGCTGGGCATCGATGAAGCGACGATCGAGGCTGCCCTCACCAGCTATGCCAGCCTGCCCCACCGGATGCAGCGCGTGAAGGAACTGAACGGCGTACTCTACGTCAACGACAGCAAGGCGACCAACCCCGCCTCGACGGCGCCCGCGCTCGCAGCCTATCCGCCCCTCGATGGCCGCCCGCGGCTGCACTGGATTGTCGGAGGTCTGGCAAAGACAGACAATCTGGACGAATGCGCGCCATGGTTCGGCAATGTCGCTGCCGCTTACACGATCGGCGAAGCGGGTCATATGTTCGCCGATCTGCTCAAAGATCATATGGCGGTGGATGATAGCGAGATGCTATCGGCCGCCGTTCGCCGCGCGGCGCGTGTAGCACAGCCGGGCGACGTCGTGCTGCTTTCGCCAGCCTGTGCCAGTTTCGACCAATTCCGGGATTTCGAGGCGAGAGGCGATGCCTTCGTCGCGGCCGTCGCGGCGCTGGAAGAAGGGGGCCTGGACGGCTAAGGGCGGCGCAGGGGCGCAGAAGGGGCGATTACAATGTTCAGGGCAGGCGAACTGGTGAAGGGGTTCAAGAACCGCACCGTTCCGCGCGAGCGCACGGCCCTGGCCATCTGGTTCTGGGAGATCGATCGCGTTCTCCTCTCGCTGATCGTCGCGTTGATGGCGATCGGTCTGGTTGCCGTCGCGGCCGCGTCGCCCGTGGCGGCGATCGACCGTTCGACCAGCAGCGTATCCGTCACGCCGCTCATCTATTTCTATCGGCAGCTTATGTGGGTCTTCATCGGCCTGCCGATCATGCTCGTCATATCGATGCTGCCCCGTCAGCAGGCCCGGCGGTTGGCCATGTTCATGACGGCCTTCTTCATCGTGATGTTGCTGTGCGTGCCGATCCTGGGGTCGAGCGTAAACGGCGCGCGGCGCTGGATCGACCTGCCCGGATTTCGCTTTCAGCCCTCGGAATTCCTGAAGCCTGTCTATGTCGTCTCCATGGCCTGGTTGCTTTCGCTGCGGGGCAAGGACATGTCCTTGCCGGTCATTCCGCTGACCGGCGTGTTGACGCTGTTGATCGCGGCGATCCTGATGAAGCAGCCCGACTTCGGCCAGACGGTCATTTTCCTTGCCTGCTGGGGATGCCTGTTGCTGCTGTCCGGTGTGTCGATGCGGTTCATCGGCATGATGGTTGGCGTGGCGCTGGCTGGCCTGATCGCCATGTACATGTTCTACGAAAATGGCCGTCAGCGCATCAATGACTTCCTTGGCATCGGCGTCGCGCAGGATACGGGGCCGGACCAGACGGAGTTGGCGTTCCGCACGATCACCCATGGTGGATTCACGGGAGTGGGACCGGGAGGCGGCCAGGAGAAATTCCGCCTGCCCGAAGCGCACACCGACTATATCTTTTCCGTGATCGGTGAAGAGTTCGGGCTGCTCGCCTGCATCGGCATCGCCTGCGTCTATCTGGCGATCGTTGTCCGTGTGCTGCTGCGCATGCTGGACGAGGATGATAATTTCACGATCCTGGCGGCAGCGGGCCTTACCACGCAGTTCGGGTTGCAGGCGATCATCAACATGGGCGTCAATGCCCAGATATTTCCTTCGAAGGGCATGACGCTGCCCTTTATCAGCTATGGCGGCTCCTCTATGCTGGCCCTTTGTATCGGGGTCGGCCTGCTGCTTGCGTTCACACGGCGCAATCCCTTCATGGGGCGGCATACCGTCGTCAAATGGAGTGGTCGATGAGCATTTCCCGTCACTTCGTCCTCGCCGCGGGTGGGACGGGCGGTCACATGATTCCGGCGCATGCTGTGGCCGAAGAGTTGATGGCGCGCGGCCACCATGTCGCTTTGGTCACGGATGAGCGCGGCGCCAAGATCCCGGGCATCTTCGATCGCGCGCAGGTCCATGTCCTGCCTGCTGGCCGCATGACGAAGAACCCGAAAAGCTGGATGGGCGCGCTTAAGGCCATCCTTGCAGGCCGCGCCATGGCCCGCCGGCTCAACGAGACCTTCCGCCCCACCGCTGTCGTCGGGTTTGGCGGCTATCCCGCCATGCCTGCGCTGTTGGGCGCGCTGGCGGATGGCATCCCGACCGCCATCCACGAACAGAATGCCGTGCTAGGCCGCGTAAACCGTTTCCTCGCCCGCCGCGTCGATGCGATTGCTACGGCTTACCCGAAGGTGGAGCGCCTGCGCGACAAATATGCGGGCAAGGTCCATTTGGTCGGAAATCCGGTTCGCGAGGAAGTGAAGGCGCTGCGGGACGAGGAGTTTCCGGCGCTGACGGACGAGAGCGTATTCCGCGTGCTCGTGATTGGCGGCAGTCAGGGCGCCAGCATCCTTTCGTCGGTCGTCCCGGACGGCCTTGGCATGTTGCCGCTCAGCCTGCGCCGCCGATTGCAGGTGACGCAGCAATGCCGGGCCGAGGATATCGAGCGGGTCCGCCGCTTCTACGCCGACCTGGAAATTCCCGCTGACCTGGCGACCTATTTCAACGATGTGCCGGAAAAGCTCAGCTGGTCGCATCTGGTGATCGCTCGCGCGGGAGCATCGACGCTGGCGGAACTTACCTGCGCGGGGCGCCCGGCGATCCTTGTCCCGCTGCCGAGCGCGATGGATGATCATCAGACGGTCAACGCGCGCGAGATGACCGAGGCGGGCGGTGCGCGGACTATCCCGCAGTCGCGCTTCACCGCCGTGGAGCTCGCCAAGCAGATGCAAAAGATGGCGATGGAGCCCGGCGCGCTTCAGAACGCAGCCAAGCGCGCTCGTGCCTGCGGCCGTCCCCATGCGGCGCGTGACATGGCCGACCTGCTGGAAAGCATCGGCCCCGCGCCGATCATGAACGATCCTTTGAAGGTCGGGCCGATCCCGACCAGCCTGAATTTGCAGGGCGTCCCTGCATGAATATGAACCCCCTTTGTCATCCCGGCTCGCGCGGGAATGACGGAGTTTTCCCGGAGATTAAGGCATGAAGGGTGTCGGCACCGACATCGGCACGATCCATTTCATCGGCATTGGCGGCATCGGCATGTCCGGTATCGCCGAGGTGATGCACAATCTGGGTTACAAGGTTCAAGGGTCCGACGTGGCCGAGGGCTATGTCGTCGAAGGTTTGCGCAAGAAGGGCATCGACGTGATGATCGGCCACAAGGCTGAAAATCTGGGCGATGCCGCCGTGGTCGTGACTTCGACCGCGATCAAGAAGGGCAATCCCGAAGTTGATCTGGCGCTGGAAAAGCGTGTCCCCGTCATTCGCCGTGCAGAAATGCTGGCGGAGCTGATGCGGCTCAAATCCACCGTCGCGGTCGCGGGCACGCATGGCAAGACCACGACCACCTCAATGGTCGCGGCACTGCTCGACGCTGGCGGGGTGGACCCGACCGTCATCAACGGGGGCATCATCAACAGCTATGGCTCCAACGCTCGCCTCGGCAAGAGCGACTGGATGGTTGTCGAGGCCGACGAAAGCGACGGCAGCTTCCTGCGCCTCGACGGCACGCTGGCAGTCGTCACCAACATCGATCCCGAGCATCTCGACCATTATGGCAGCTTCGACAAGGTGAAGGACGCCTTCGTCGAGTTCGTCGAAAATGTGCCCTTCTATGGTGCCGCGATGCTCTGCCTCGATCATCCAGAGGTGCAAGCGATCCTGCCGCGCGTGCAGGACCGTCGCATCGTCACCTATGGTTTCTCGGCGCAGGCCGATATTCGCGGCGAGAATGTGCAGCCGATCCCCGGCGGCAACCGCTTCGATGTGCAAATCCGCGAGCGCGACGGTTCGCTCCGCCGGATCGAAGGGATCGAAATGCCGATGCCCGGCCGCCACAACGTGCTGAACGCCATGGCGGCGATCGGTGTGGCGCTGCAAATGGGCATTGATGATGCGACGATCCAGACGGGCTTTGCGAAGTTTGGCGGGGTGAAGCGTCGTTTCACTAAGGTCGGAGAGATTCCGACGGGACAGGGGGTCGCGACCGTCATCGACGATTATGGCCACCACCCGGTCGAGATAAAGGCCGTGCTGGCGGCCGCGCGCGAGGGTGCCAAGGGCCGCGTTATCGCGGTGGTACAGCCGCACCGCTATACCCGCCTTCGCGACCTGATGGATGAATTTCAGCAGGCGTTCAACGACGCCGACATCGTCTATGCGGCCCCGGTCTATCCGGCGGGCGAGCAGCCGATCGAAGGCGTGGATAGCGCTGAGTTGGTCGCGGGTCTGAAGCGTCGGGGGCATCGCCACGCTGCGACGGTCGAGGGCGCGGACGATCTGGCCCGCGTAATCGCTGACGATCTTCAGGCTGACGACATGATCATCTGCCTTGGCGCGGGTGACATCACCAAATGGGCCGCAGGTCTGGCACCGGCCGTCGCGGCGAAAGAAGCCGCCTGATGCGAGTTCAAACCGTCCTTCTGGGGGCATTGGGTTGACCACGACAGTGGCGCCCCTTCCTCCGGTTCGCGGGTCGCTGAAGGCTGACGCCCCGCTGGCTCCGCTCGTCTGGTTCAAGGCGGGCGGCGTCGCGCAGTGGCTGTTCGAGCCCAAGGATGCTGAGGATTTGGCGGACTTTCTCGCCCATCTCGATCCAGCCGTCCCGGTGATGGCGCTTGGCCTTGGCTCCAACCTGATCGTGCGTGACGGAGGCGTTCCGGGCGTCGTCGTGCGTCTGGGCAAACCCTTCGCGAAGGTTGAGCAGATCGACGCCACCTCGCTCCGCTGTGGGGGAGGGGCGTCCGGTATCCTCGTATCCTCGACCGCGCGGGATGCGGGCATTGCGGGGCTTGAGTTTCTGCGTTCGATCCCCGGCACGGTGGGCGGTTTCGTGCGAATGAATGGCGGCGCATACGGCCGTGAAACCTGCGACATTCTGGTCGAGTGCGACGTAGTTCTGCGCTCCGGCGATCGTGTGACGCTGCCGCTTGACGCCTTGGGCTATACCTATCGTCACAGTAACCTGCCTGAAGGCGCGGTGGTGGTAAGCGCCGTGTTCCGGGGTGTTCCTGGCGAACCCGCCGCGATCCAGACCGAAATGGACCGCATCGCCGCAGCGCGCGAAGAAAGCCAGCCGCTCCGCAGCAAGACCGGCGGATCAACCTTCAAGAATCCGGACGGTCACAAGGCCTGGGCTCTGGTCGATGAGGCGGGCTGCCGAGGACTGCAATTGGGTGGCGCTCAGGTTTCGGATAAGCATACCAACTTCCTCCTCAACCTTGGCGATGCCACCAGCGCGGACATCGAGGCGCTGGGGGAGGAAGTGCGCCGCCGGGTGAAGGCAAAGAGCGGCGTCGAGCTTGAATGGGAAATCCAGCGCGTGGGAGTGAAGAAGTGATCCGCCCCACCCGCCCGTCATCCCAGCGAAAGCTGGGATCTCCTTCCTCCTTCCCAGCTTTCGCTGAGATGACGAATATTTCTGTTCTGGAGTTCTACAAATGACCCGTGGCCCCTGGCACATCGCCGTCCTCATGGGAGGCTGGTCCGCCGAGCGCCCAGTGTCGCTGATGAGCGGCGAGGGCGTCGCAAAGGCGCTGGAATCGCGCGGGCATAAGGTCACGCGGATCGACATGGACCACAATGTCGCCGCCCGTCTCGCCGAAGCCAAAGCAGATGTCGTGTTCAACGCGCTTCACGGCGTGCCGGGCGAGGATGGCACGGTGCAAGGCATGATGGACCTGATGGGCCTCACCTACACCCATTCGGGCCTCGCCACCTCTGTGATCGCCATCGACAAGCAACTGACCAAGCAGGCGCTGGTCCCTCAGGGCATCCCAATGCCCGGCGGCCACATCGTCGACAGCGTCAGCCTGTTCGAAGCCGATCCCCTGCCGCGCCCCTATGTGGTGAAGCCGGTCAACGAAGGCAGCTCCGTCGGTGTCGCCATCGTAACGCAGGACGGCAATTACGGGTCGCCCATCGGCCGCGATGTGGAAGGCCCCTGGCAGCATTTCGACCAGCTGCTCGCGGAACCCTATATCCGGGGCCGGGAACTGACCACCGCCGTCCTGGGCGATGAGGCGCTGCTCGTGACCGAACTGCGTCCCAAGAGCGGCTTTTATGATTTCGACGCCAAATATACCGATGGCATGACCGAACATGTCTGCCCGGCCGAAATTCCGAACGACATCGGCGAAGCGTGCAAGGCCATCGCCCTGCGCGCGCATCAACTGCTGGGCTGCAAGGGCGCTTCGCGATCCGATTTCCGCTGGGACGATACGCAAGGGGTAGAGGGGCTCTACCTTCTGGAGGTGAACACCCAGCCCGGCATGACGCCGCTCAGCCTTGTGCCAGAACAGGCGGCGAAACTGGGCATTGACTATGCCGAGCTGGTCGAGCGTATTGTCGAGGATGCGCTGATGCAGAAACAGGGCGCTAAGGGGGCAGGGCATGGCTGAAGCACGCATCCGGCGGGGAGGCACGGCGCGTCTGACGGGTGCGGGTGGACCTCGCGGCCGTAATGGATCGGGCCGGGGCAAGCCGGGCAAACGCCGTTCCTGGTTTGGTCGCATGCTTCATGCACTTCCAGTCAGCGAAGACACGCTGCAACGCATAGCGAGCTGGACCATAGTTGGCATCGTCGTCGCCGCCGTCGGTGGCATCGCCATGCTGCTGGGCGTGCCAGCGATGGCCGGACAGAAGGCGGCGGAGGTTGCAGCCAATGCCGGTTTCGAGGTTCAGAAGGTCGAAGTGCGCGGCGTCGAACGAATGGACGAGCTGCCGGTCTATAATATCGCGCTGGGCCAGGTGGACCGCTCCATGCTGTCGCTCGACCTGCCCAAGGTCCGTGACGAAATGCTGAAGCTCGGCTGGGTCAAGGACGCGCGCATTTCGCGGCGCCTGCCGGACACGCTGGTGGTCGATATCGTGGAGCGCGATCCGGTCGCTGTGTGGCAGCATGATGGGCAGTTGCACCTGATCGACGTCCAGGGCGTGGTGCTTCAATCGGTGTCTACGGATGCGATGCCCGATTTGCCGCTGGTTGTCGGCCCCGATGCCAATCGCCAGACTGCGGGCCTCAACAAGCTTATGGAAAATGCGCCTGCGCTCAAGCCCATGCTGGCCGGTGCGACCTGGGTCGGGAACCGCCGCTGGGATTTGCGTTTTCAGTCCGGCGAAACCCTTTCGCTGCCGGAAGGAGACAGGGCCTCTGCGACCGCGCTCGTCAATTTCGCGCGCATGGACGGCGTCAACCGCCTGCTGGGTCGAGGCATCGTGAAGTTCGACATGCGCGACCCGGATCGCTTCATCCTGCGTCTGCCGCAGAACCAGGTGAGCGATAAAGCCGAAGTCAATGCTCCCGCCGCGCCTCAGGGCGAGGAAGGCTGACGCGCATGGCCCAGCCCAAGGTCGATAAACTCGTCACCGCGATCGACATCGGATCGTGGAAAGTTTCCGCGCTTATTGCTGGCCGGACCGAAACGGGTGAACTCGCGATATTGGGCACGGGCCAACGGGAAAGCCGTGGCGTCCGCCGGGGCTTCATCGCCGACATGGAGCGCACCGAACTGGCAGTGCGCGAAACGGTCGAGCAGGCGGAGCGCGTCGCTGGCACCAATATCGAGGATGTGTGGGTCAGCTTCTCTGGCGGGAGCCTCGTTAGCGACGTTGTGACGGTCGAGCGCGACATGGGCGGTTATCGCGTCGAGCAGCCCGACATCGACGATCTGCTTGCGACAGGCCAGCAGGGCATCGATCCCGATGGGCGCGTGGTGCTTCATGCCCAGCCCACCTGCTTCACCATCAATGGCAAGGTGCCGGTGAAAAAGCCGCTCGGCATGCATGCCGACCTGCTGGGCGTCGATATCCACGTCGTGCTGGCGGACGGCGCGCCGCTCGCCAATCTCGACCTGTGCGTGCGCGGGGCCTATCTCAACGTCAATTCGATTGTCGCTTCGCCAATCGCGACAGGCCTTGCCTGCCTTTCCGAGGAGGAAAGGGACTTGGGCGTCGCGCTGGTGGAACTGGGCGCGGGCGTGACCAATGTCTCGCTCTATGCAGGCGGCATGCTGGTGGGCCTGCACAGCATCCCGATCGGCGCTTCGGACATTACCGATGATATCGCCTCCGCCTTCGGCATTCGCCGCAGCCAGGCCGAGCGGATCAAATGTTTCTACGGTTCGGCGATGCAGAACCGCCGTGATTTCCGCGAGATGATTGAGATCGCGGCGCCCCACGGTGATGTCGCCGTGCCGGGGCAGAGCGCTGGTCCCAATGCGGACGGCGGTAAGATCACGCGGGCCGCGCTGGTCGCCGTCATCTGCGAACGGCTGAACCAGTTGATGACGGAGGTCAACGCGGGGCTCGCGGGCATGGGCTTCAATACGCCGACGGGACGCCAGGTCGTGCTGACCGGCGGCGGCGCGGAAATGAAGGGCATTGCCGACTATGCTCAAGGTGCGCTGGGCCGGGCCGTCCGGATCGGCAGGCCTCGTGGATTGGCTGCGTTGCCGGAGGCGCATAGCGGCCCTGCCTTCGCTACGCTCGCCGGTCTGGCGCTTTACGGCGCATCAAACCCGGTTGATCTTAGAACGATAGCGCCTGCGCCCCAGACCGTTCATCGTATCAATGCGCCGCAATGGTGGCAGCGGATGGTGCGGGCGATGAAGACAAACTATTGAATAAATCTAAAGCCAGACGAACTTTGCTAGTGAAATACGCTGTTTTCTGTTGCATTAACTTTCGATGACAGTTTCGCTCATGTCGCCGAAGCTGGAGGGAGCTAGAATTTATGAGCATTGAGATCAGCCCACCGCATGTGGACGAGTTGAAGCCTCGCATCGCGGTGATCGGCGTAGGCGGCGCGGGCGGTAATGCCATCGCGAACATGATCGCCGCGTCGGTTGAGGGCGTGGATTTCATCGTCGCCAACACCGACGCGCAGGCGCTGAACGCCTCGCCCGCCGAGCGCCGCATTCAGCTTGGCCCGCAGATCACCGAGGGTCTGGGCGCAGGTTCGCGTCCGGAAATCGGCAAAGCGGCTGCTGAGGAAACCATCGTCTCGGTCGAAGAGGCGCTGAACGGCGCGCATATGTGCTTTATCGCCGCTGGCATGGGCGGCGGCACCGGAACCGGCGCTGCGCCCGTCATCGCCAAGGCGGCGCGCGACAAGGGCATCCTGACCGTCGGCGTGGTGACCAAGCCCTTCACCTTCGAGGGCAATCGCCGCATGAAGTCGGCCGAGAGCGGCATCGAGGAACTGCAAAAGCATGTCGATACCCTCATCGTCATTCCGAACCAGAATCTGTTCCTGATCGCGAACCCGAACACCACCTTCAAGGAAGCCTTCCAGATGGCTGACGAGGTGTTGCAGCAGGGCGTTCGCGGCATCACCGACCTCATGGTCATGCCGGGCCTCATCAACCTCGACTTTGCCGACGTCCGTTCGGTGATGGGCGAGATGGGCAAGGCGATGATGGGTACTGGCGAAGCCGAAGGCGACGGCCGTGCACTTCAGGCGGCGGAGAAGGCGATCGCCAACCCGCTGCTCGACGGCGTGTCGATGCGGGGCGCGAAGGGCGTCATTGTTTCCATCGTGGGTGGCGACGACATGCGCCTGATGGAAGTCGACGAAGCCGCCAACCACATTCGCGAACTGGTTGATCCCGACGCAAACATCATCTGGGGCTCGGCCTTCAATGACGGCCTCAACGGCAAGATTCGCGTTTCGGTTGTCGCCACCGGCATCGATAGCGAGGCTACTGGTGGCGCGGCGCCGCTGACCCAGCCGTTCAGCTTTGCCAGCCGCCCCGCCGTTGCGGTTCCCGCCGCAGCATCGCGTCCGGCCCCGCAGCCTGCTCCGGCTTCAGCCCCCGAATCCGAGCCCGAAACGCTCGAACTCGATGTGCCTGCCGCCCCCGAACCCGCGCCGATTGTAGCCCCGGTCGAGGAACGGGCCGCCGCAGCGCCCCGGCCCACCCCGGCGGCTGCCTCCGCGCGTCCTGCTGCCGTGTTTTCGGATGAGGACCCGACGCAGGATGAACTGCTGCTCGGCGCAGAGGAAGTTGAAGCACAGCCTGCACCGGCTCCCGCTCCCGCGCCTCAGGCTGCGCCGCGCGCCGCTTCTGGTGGGACCCTGTTTGAACGTATGGCCGGTCTCACGCGAGGTTCCGACAAGAATGCCGGAGTGAGCGACGATGCCGGATCGACGCCCGACATACCGCGGTTCCTCAACCGTCAAAGCAATCAATAAGACGGCGATCCACAGGCTGTTTTATGTTTTAGAGCGCGCCATCGACTGCATCGGGCGGCCGGGCGCGCTTTATCTTGCGGTAAATTTCCCATTCACGCATCGATCCGGTAAAGGGCTAGTGTGAAACGCTCAGCTTTATGGATCCTTGGTGGCCTGCTCCTGACAGGAACCGCCCAGGCACAGCCCGCTCAGATCCAGTCGATCAGGCCGTCAGGCGCTGAAAATCTCAGCCGGAACCTGTCTCGCCTCGCGTCCAATCCGCGCGACGTCGATGCGCTGGTCGGAGCGGGTGATGCTGCGATCGAGATGGATGACATGCGGGCGGCGGCTGGCTTCTTCTCGCGTGCCGATGCGATCCAGCCCAACAATGGGCGAGTGAAGGCCGGGCTTGGCCGGGTCGCGCTCAAGGCGCAAAATCCTGCCGAGGCCTTGCGCTTGTTCGATCAGGCTACCCGTCTCGGCTACGGCGAGGCAACGCTGTTGGCGGACCGTGGCCTTGCGCGGGACATGACCGGAGATCAGGCCGGTGCGCAGCGGGATTATCAAGCGGCCCTCAAGCGCGCGCCGGATGATGCCGAACTAACCTATCGCTATGCCGCGTCGCTGGGGATTTCGGGTCAGGTCGATGCGGCCGAAAAGGCGCTCCAGCCCCTCCTGTACAAGAGTGATCGCGCCGCTTGGCGATACCGCGCGTTCATTCTGGCGATGAACAACAAGCAGGCCGAGGCGCGAAAGATCGCCAGCCAAACCTTGCCCGCGCAACTTGCCGCAGCCTTGGCGCCCTATATGGAGAAAATGCCCTATCTCACCCCGGCGCAGAAAGCGGCGGCGGTGCATTTCGGTCACTTCCCGACCAATGTGGGGACGTCGCTGGCGGCTGCGACGCCCAGGCCTTCAGCGCCGACGGTGGCCTCGGCTCCAGTTCAGGCAGCACCCCCGGCCCCCGCGCAGCCCGCCATTCCGGCGGCGCGCGCGCAACTGCCACAGCCAAGCCGACCTTCGCCAGCGCCCACGCCAACGCCGCCCGCTCGTCCAGTTCTTGCCAGCCCCGCGCCCTCTACGTTCGCGCAGACGTCGACTGAAACGCGCCCTGCACAGGTACAGGGGCCGCCCGCTTCAATTCAGGATCCCGCCCCGCGTCCGGCCGCTCCGCTACCCGCGTCTCACGGCCAGCCCAGCGCCCCAGCACCAGCAGCTGTTCCAGCGTCGCAGCAGCCCGCTGCCGCTCCCATCCAGCGCCAGCAGCCCGATCCGCAAGCGACCCGGACATTGGCCGACATCATACACGCCATCGACGTCCCGGACTCCGAACGCCAGGCGAGCGTAGCCGCTGTCGACCTGTCCGAGATCGAAGCGCTTCAGGCCGCCCGCCGCGCCGAACGGCAGGCAGCCGCCGACAAGGCGAAGAAGGCAGCCACGACGGCCAAGGAAAAGGCCGACGCAGCAGCCAAGGTCAAAGCGAAAGCCGAAGCTGACGCCAAGGCGAAGAAAGCCGCCGAGGAAAAGGCGCGGCTCGCCGCCAATCCGTCGCGCAACTGGGTGCAGATCGGCACGGGTGCCAACCGCAATGCACTGGGCTTCACGCTCAAAGCTCTTCGCCGGAAATATGATGCTGTTGCGCCGCAGGACGGATGGGTCGCCAGCTGGGGCCGTACCAACCGCCTGCTGATCGGTCCCTTCGCCAGCTTCACGCGCGCCAAGACGGTGGAAGCGAAGCTGAAGTCCGCCGGTGCCGATGCCTTCGCCTGGCAAAGCGACGCGGGCGAGGTGGTCGAACAGCTCGGAGGCAAGTAAGAGCGTTCGGATGACGACGCTCGCCCCCTACGCCTCGCACCCCGCCCGAAGCCGTGGCCGCCTGCATCCCGAAGCGGGAGGCGAGACGCGTGGTCCCCGTGACATCTTCCAGCGCGACCGCGATCGCATCATCCATTCCATCGCCTTCCGCAGGTTGCGGCACAAGACCCAGGTATTTGTGTCCCCCGATGGCGATCATTTCCGCGTTCGCCTGACCCACAGTCTGGAGGTGGCGCAGATCGGCCGCACCACGGCACGCACCCTGGGCCTTAATGAAGATCTGACCGAGGCACTCTGTCTCGCTCACGACATCGGCCACCCACCCTTCGGCCATGCTGGCGAAGACGCGCTGGAAGCGGCGCTGGATGATCATGGTGGATTCGATCACAACGCGCACACCCTGCGCACGCTCATGCTGCTTGAATCGCCCTATCCCTGTTTCCAGGGGCTTAATCTCAGCTGGGAGATGCTGGAGGGCCTTGCCAAGCATAATGGTCCCGTCGACCATCCAGGCTGGGCAATGCGGGAAGTCGATGCGCTCTTCCCGCTGGAGCTGTCCTCTCATGCCTCGCTGGAGGCGCAACTGGCGGCGATCGCCGACGATATCGCTTATGACAATCACGACATTGACGATGGCCTGCGCGCTGGGTTGCTGACGCTGGATCAGCTGCTTGCCGTGCCCGTCGTCAAACATTGCTGGGACCGGGTGCGCGCCCGTTATCCGGACATCCCGCAGGATCGCCTGCTTCGCGAACTGGTGCGGGAACAGATTGGCCTCATGGCGAACGATCTCATCGCTTCCACCCGGCGGAACATCGCTGAGACCCGCGTAGAAACGGTTGAGGATGTGCGATCCGCCGGACGCCCTCTGGTCTGCTTCTCGCCTGAACTCGCGGCGCAGGAACGCGACCTGAAGCGCTTCATGTATGCGTCGCTCTATCACCATCCATCGCAACTCGCCGCGGCGAACCGTGCGCGGATCATCGTGCGCGACCTGTTCCGGGCCTATCAGCAGCAGCCGGAACTCATGCCGTCCGAATGGCAGGACGATCGCCTGCTGAATGAGCCGGGCCGCAGCAGGCATATCGGCGACTTCATCGCGGGCATGACCGATCGCTATGCGGAAAAGCGCCACGCGGAAATCTTCGGAGAGATGGCTCTCGCCTGAAGCGACGGTTGCGCTCGCCCTGAACGCGCCCTAGCCTTCGCCCAACATGGCCCTTCACCCACAAATCGCCGCGCTAGCCGCCGGGTTGGAAGACCTCGCCGTATTCCTGCGCGGCCGGGGTGATCGCAAATGGTCGGGCCGGGTGGAGCTATGCGCCCATCTCGTGGCTGATTCCAACTTCACCGGGGTCGAGCATTTCCTGCGCCTGTTCGAGGGGGAGGAGAGTCTTGGCCAGCTCATTCTGGGGGATCCTGCGGCCGATGCCCGGCTGGATGAACTGCGCAAGATGACGCGCACCCTCGCCGATCGGTTGGTGAGGGAAGAACGGGCAACCGATTGAGCAATTGACGCCGCCTCCCATTTCCCGCAATGCGAGAGGGTCACCGGCGCCCGATAGATTCGGGTCCGGACATGATGCGGGAGAGCATGGGAAGCCTTTCAGGCCACCCCGTCGCCGAAGGAGCAACCGCCCCGGAATCTCTCAGGCCAAAGGACCGCATCATGGGCAGGCACTCTGGAAAGCGGACGGGTCATTCCGTCCCACCGAAGGGGTAAGCCATCCGGTCGCTGGACCGGTGGTCAAAGCTCTCAGGTTCCGTGACAGAGGGGGTGGCAGACGCCGGGATTCCGACTCCGGATCATTATGTCTGTCGCCATGAACCCTGCCACGAAAGGCCGCTCTCATGTCCGGCAATGACGACATCGCCCATATCGAAGAAGAACTGCCGCTGCAGGACTTGCCGCTCGACGCCTGGCATCGTGCCAAGGGCGCGCGCATGGTCGGCTTTGCGGGCTACCATATGCCCATCCAATATGAAGGCATCATGGCCGAACATGCCTGGACCCGCGAGCATGCCGGGCTGTTCGATGTCAGCCATATGGGGCAGCTCACCTTTTCCGGTGAAGGCGTTGATGAGGCGCTGGAGCATTTGCTGCCAAGCGACATCAAGGGGCTGAAGCCCTTTTGCCAGCGTTACTCGATGCTGCTTGATCAAGAGGGCGGCATCCTCGACGATCTCATGGTCTCGCGCCTTGGTGCGGGGGCGTTTGACGGCGCGGACATCTATATGGTCGTCAATGGCGCGACCAAATATGACGATATGGGCTGGATGATCGAACATCTGCCTGATGAGGTCGTCATGAACCATATGGACGAGCAGGCGCTGCTCGCCCTGCAAGGTCCTGAAGCGGGCGAGGCGCTGGCCAGCCTGATCCCTGACACCGCCGACCTCCTTTTCATGCAGTCGGGCCTTTTCACCTGGCGCGGCGTTCCGCTGTGGGTGAGCCGTTCCGGTTATACCGGCGAAGACGGGTTCGAAATCAGCATATCCGCCGCTGACGTTGCGCTGCTGGCCGATGCGCTATGCGCCTTGCCCCAGGTAAAGCCGATCGGGCTGGGCGCGCGCGATTCGCTTCGGCTTGAGGCTGGACTTCCTCTTTACGGCCACGACCTGACGCCCGCTGTCAGCACCATCGGCGCGGATCTTGGCTTTGCCATCCAGAAGCGCCGTCGGGAGGAGGGCGGCTTCATCGGTCATGCGCGGGTTATGAAGGAACTGGCCGACGGGCCGGGGGCCAAGCGCGTGGGCCTGAAGATCGAAGGCCGCCTGCCCGCCCGCGAAGGGGCGCCCACCTTCGCCGATGGTATCAAGGTGGGAGAGGTGACATCGGGCGGCTTTGCGCCAACCGTGGGCGCTCCCATCGCCATGGGCTGGGTCAGCTTGCCGCACAGCGCCATCGACACCGCGCTGGAAATTGAAGTGCGCGGCAAGCGCATCGCCGCCACCGTCGCGCCCATGCCGTTCGTGCCGCACCGTTACCGCCGCAAGGCCTGAATTTCCTGATTTTTTGTTGGTCGTGATTTTCAACTAAATCACTCCGAGGGGAGCAGTAAAATGAGCCGTTATTTCACCGACGAACATGAATGGATCGACGTAGAGGGCGAGATCGCCACTGTCGGCATCACCGATTATGCGCAGGAGCAGTTGGGCGACATCGTGTTCGTCGAATTGCCTGCCGAGGGCGTTAGCTTCGAAAAGGGGGATGACGCCGCCGTCGTTGAATCCGTCAAGGCGGCTTCGGACGTCTATGCGCCGATTTCCGGCGAGGTCGTCGAAGCAAATGGCGCGCTGGAGGAAGAGCCCGCCCTTGTGAACAGCGATGCCGAAGAGGATGGCTGGTTCTTCAAGCTGCGCATCGCCGACGCGAGCGAGCTGGAAGGGCTGATGAACGAAGCCGCTTACAAGAAGTTCGTGGCCTCGCTTTAAAATTAAGCCCCTCCCTTTCAAGGGAGGGGGAAGGGGTGGGTCGCGACCGAAGGGAGCGTCCGCCCTCACGTCACGGAGCAGCGCTCGCTGCGCTCGCGACCCACCCCCGACCCCTCCCGCCTGCGGGAGGGGGGAGATAAGTGAAATGCGCTACCTACCCCTTACCGACACCGACCGGCAGGACATGCTGTCCGTCATCGGCGCGTCGTCGGTGGACGACCTGTTCGTCGACGTCCCCGCCGAAGCCCGTCTTTCCGACAAGATCGCCGGTTTGCCCGATCATGCCAGCGAACTGGCGGTGGAGCGCCACATGGCGGCTCTCGCGCGGAAGAATCTGTCGGCAGGGGAGGCGCCTTTCTTCCTCGGCGCGGGCGCTTACCGCCACCATGTGCCTGCCAGCGTCGATCATCTGATCCAGCGCGGTGAGTTCCTGACCGCCTACACGCCATACCAGCCCGAAATCGCGCAGGGCACATTGCAGGTGCTGTTCGAATTCCAGACGCAGGTCGCGCGTCTGCTGGGTTGCGACGTTGCCAACGCGTCCATGTATGACGGCTCGACCGCCTGCTGGGAGGCGATCGGCATGGCCCGCCGCATCACCAAGCGTGGCAAGGCGATCCTGTCCTCCGGTCTGCACCCGCATTATGTTTCCGTCGCCAACACAATGGCGAAGTTCACCGGCGACGCGCTGGCGCATGAAGCGCCGACCCTAAACGCTGCCACCGATATCGATGCGCTGATCGCCGGGATTGACAAGGATACGAGCTGCGTCGTCGTCCAGTATCCCGACATTCTCGGCCGCATCACTGACCTGACCCCGCTCGCCGATGCCGCTCATGAAGCAGGCGCGCTGCTGGTCGCGGTCGTGACCGAACCGGTCGCGCTGGGCGCGATCAAGGCGCCGGGTCATATGGGCGCGGACATCGTCGTGGGCGAAGGCCAGTCGATCGGCGTCGGCCTCCAGTTCGGCGGTCCTTATCTCGGCCTCTTCGCGTGCAAGCAGAAATATGTCCGCCAGATGCCCGGCCGCCTCTGTGGCGAGACGGTGGATGCGGCGGGCAAGCGCGGCTTCGTGCTGACCCTCTCCACCCGCGAGCAGCATATCCGCCGTGAGAAGGCGACGTCGAACATCTGCACCAATTCGGGCCTCTGCGCGCTGGCGTTCAGCATCCACATGACGTTGCTGGGTGAAAAGGGCCTGCGGGACCTCGCGACGCTGAACCATGGTCTCGCCGTTCAGGCAGCCGAGCGTCTGGCCCAGGTGCCGGGCGTCAAGCTGCTCAACGACAGCTTCTTCAATGAGTTCACGCTGGTCCTGTCGAAGGATGCCCGTGATGTCGTCCGCAACCTCGCCGACAAGGGCGTTCTTGGCGGCGTGTCGCTTGGCCGCCTGTTCCCGGATGCGGCGGAGATCGGCAACGGCCTGGTTGTCGCCGTCACAGAGACCGTGACCTCGGAGGATATCGAAGCCTTTGCGAAGGCGCTTGAGGAGGAACTGGCATGACCATGCTCAAGGAAGGCCGCCCCACCGCGCCGCAAGCCATCACCGGAGCTGATAGCGCCCCCGTAACCGCCACGGGCAACCGCGCGCTGATGCTGGAAGAAGCGCTGATCTTCGAGATCGGCTCGACCCAAACCACCGGCGTTGACTTCGCCGAGGCGCCCAAGGTCGCCAGCCGCCTCGGGAATCTCGCTCGCACCGAAAGCATCGGTCTGCCCGGCCTGTCCGAGCAGGAGACGGTGCGCCACTATACCCGCCTCAGCCGCCAGAATTACGCCATCGACCTTGGCCTGTTCCCGCTCGGCAGCTGCACGATGAAGCACAACCCGCGTCTCAACGAGAAAGTCGCGCGGATGCCGGGTTTCGCGGACCTCCACCCGCTTAGCCCCCAATCGACGGTTCAGGGCGCGCTGGCGGTGATCCATGAACTTGCCGAATGGTTGATCAAGCTGACCGGCATGCACTCGGTAGCGATGAGCCCCAAGGCGGGCGCGCATGGCGAACTGTGCGGCCTGCTGGCAATCCGCGCCGCGCTCGAAGCCCGTGGCGACGCGCGCAGTGTCATCCTCGTCCCGGAAAGCGCCCACGGCACCAACCCGGCGACCGCGGCCTTCTGCGGTTACAAGGTCGAGGATATTCCCGCGACCCCCGATGGCCGCGTCGATCTGGCGGCTCTCAAGGCGCGCCTCGGCACGGACGTCGCGGCCGTGATGATTACCAACCCCAACACCTGCGGCCTGTTCGAGCGCGAGATGAAAACCATCTCTGACGCGGTTCACGCCGCCGGGGCCTTTGTCTATTGCGATGGCGCGAACTTCAACGCCATCGTCGGCCGGGTCCGCCCCGGCGACCTGGGCGTCGATGCGATGCACATCAACCTGCACAAGACTTTCTCCACCCCCCATGGCGGCGGCGGTCCCGGCTCCGGCCCGGTGGTGCTCAGCCAGGCGCTCACCCCCTTCGCGCCGCTGCCCTTCGTCGAAAAGCAGGGCGACAAGTTCATACTGATCGAGGAAGAGACGGCGGACGAACATCACGCCAGCAGCTTCGGCCGCATGGTCGCCTTCCATGGCCAGATGGGCATGTTCACCCGCGCGCTGACCTATATCCTCAGCCACGGCGCCGATGGCCTGCGTCAGGTCGCGAGTGACGCGGTGCTGAACGCCAACTACATCCTGCGCAGCCTGGACGATGTGCTGGACGCACCCTTCGGGCAGAGTGGCCCCTGCATGCATGAGGCGCTGTTCAGCGACAAGGGGCTCGCCGAAGGCTTCACCACGCTCGACATCGCCAAGGGCCTGATCGACGAAGGCTTCCACCCGATGACCATGTATTTCCCGTTGGTCGTCCACGGTGCGATGCTGGTCGAACCCACCGAAACGGAAAGCAAGGCAGCGCTCGACCAGTTCATCATGGCGCTGCGTAGCCTGGCTGAACGTGCCAAAACCGGTGACGAAGCGCTGAAGGGCGCGCCCTATTTCGCGCCCCGCCGCCGCCTCGACGAAACGCTCGCCGCGCGCAAGCCTGTCCTTAGCTGGAGCGATCCAGCTCTAGCGGAAGCGGCCGAATGACGGACAGACCGGAGCCGTGGGAACCCGGCTCCGGTCCCGTGGCGTCGGGCAAGCGCCATGCGCCCGCGACGCAGCGCAACCGCGACGCCATCCTCGCGATATTGCGTGAGGCGCTCCCGCCTGTCGGCCTGGTTCTGGAGGTGGCGAGCGGCAGCGGCGAACATGTCCGCTATTTCGCGGCGGCGCTGCCCACCCTCGAATGGCAGCCGAGCGACCCCGATCCCGTTGCGCTGGCATCAATTGAGGCATGGCGCGCCGAGGCACTGCTACCGAATCTTCGCGTGCCCATCAGACTTGATGCCGCCGCCGCATGGCCGGTCACAAAAGCTGACGCGATCCTTTGCATCAACATGACCCATATTAGCCCATGGGCGGCGACCCTTGGCCTGATGGCGGGGGCGGGGAGGGCGCTGCCGCCGGGTGGATTGCTCTACCTCTATGGGCCATTCATCCGCGATGATGTCGAAACCGCGCCCAGCAATCTTGCCTTCGACGCTTCGCTAAAGGCGCGCGATCCGCAATGGGGATTGCGCCGCGTCGAGGATGTTGTCGCCGCCGCAGCGGCGAGCGGGCTGGCGTTGGACCGGCTTGTGGAGATGCCCGCCAACAATCTGTCGCTGCTGTTCCGAATGGCTTCTTCCTGAAAGCCGACCCGCGCTGACCCTTCGACAAGTTCAGGGTGAATGCGTATGGGAAGCGCAATGCCCAATCAATTACTGCCCCTTGTGACCGCCGAACTCACCGCGCCCGCCGATCCGCGCGCGGCGGCGATGGGGGGTGCGTTGGCGGCGCAATATCCGCATGCCGCCCGCGCTGTGCTCTTTTACGGCTCCTGTCTGCGGGAGCAGAATCTCGACGGGCTGATGCTCGATTTTTACCTCATCGTGTCGGATTATCGCACGGCCTATGGAAAGCGCTGGCTCGCTACGGCTAACCGCCTGATCCCGCCCAATGTCTTTCCGTTCGAACATAATGGCCTGATGGCGAAATATGCCGTGCTGTCGGAAGCGGACTTCGCGCGCCTCAACAGCCCAGCCGCTGACAATGTCTCTGTGTGGGCGCGCTTTGCCCAACCTTCCCGGCTGTTGTGGGCAGCGGACGACCTCGCCCGTCAGCGAGCGATCAGCGCAGTTGCGGGCGCCGCGCCCACCTTGTTGTCGCTCGCCCTTCCCATGACGGATGCGCAGGACGCGCTATCGCTCTGGAAAACTGGCTTCACGCTTACTTATAATGCCGAATTGCGGGCGGAGAAGAAGGGGCGTTCGGTTTCGATCGTCGATGCCGACCCCGATCGCTATCGCCGCTTCGGAGAAGCGGCCCTGGCACAGGGCTTGCCGCCATCGCCGCCGGAACCCGCCAAGCATTGGCGCGCGCTGCAACGACGCGGCAAATATCTGTCCGTCATCCGCCTTGCCAAGGCCAGCTTCACCTATGCGGGCGGCATCGATTATCTGGCGTGGAAGATAAACCGCCATGCCGGAACCGCCATCCAGATAAAGCCCTGGCAGCGTCGTTGGCCCCTGATCGGCGCGCTTACTCTGCTGCCGCGGCTGTTCCGGAGTGGTGCGATCCGCTAAGCGCGTTGGACAGTGCGTGTGACAGGCCCTTCAGTGTGTAAGGCTTGCGCAGCACCTCATGCCCGCCAAAGTCAGCGCCCTCCGCAATGTCCCCCGCATACCCGGTGACGAACAACACCGGCAGGCTGGCATAGGCGGCGGGTAGGGTGCGGACCATTTCCGGGCCGGTCATTTCCGGCATCAGCACGTCGCTTATGATCAGGCCGATATCGCGATGACTGGTCAGCAGCTTCGCCGCTTTCGACGGATGATCGCAGGCGACGGGCAAATGGCCCAGTTCCGCGAGCGCCGCCATCGTCTGGTTCAGCACGCGGGGATCATCTTCCACCACCAATATGCGTGTCGGCGGATGCAGTACCGGCTCGCGTTCGGGCTGCGACGGGTCCGTTTGTAGCGCGCCGTCCGCCACTGCCTTGCGCGGCAGATATATGGAAACGCAGGTGCCTTCACCGACCTGGGATTCGATACGGATTTCACCCTGGCTCTGCCGAACGAAGCCGAAAATCTGGCTGAGCCCCAGGCCTGTTCCCTTGCCGACCGGCTTGGTGGTGAAGAAAGGCTCGAACACCCGGGCCAGCACATCAGGCGTCATGCCACAGCCATCGTCCTTGACGCTCAGCGTGACATAATCTCCCTCGGCACATTCGCCGATCTCGTGGTCCGCCAGATGCACCTGGCCCGTACCGATCACCAGCCGCCCGCGTCCATCCATTGCGTCTCGCGCATTGACGCACAGGTTCAGAATGGCATTTTCCATCTGATGCTGATCGACGAAGATGCGCCAGCCCTTCGCCTGGTTCTCGATCGCGACGGTAATCTGATCGCCGATCGACCGGTCGATCAACTCTACCATGCCGCTGACCAGAGCGTCGGGGTCCACGGCGCTGGGCAGCAGCGGTTCGGACCGCGCAAAAGCGAGCAGACGGCGGGTCAGGGCGGCGGCCCGATTGGCGCCTTCCATCGCATTGTCCAGGTGCCGCGCAGCCTCCTGCGGCTTCAGCCGCAGTCTGCGCTTGGCCAGTTCCAGCCCGCCGACGACCACCGCCAGCATATTGTTGAAGTCATGGGCAATGCCGCCGGTCAGCTGGCCGACGGCATCCATCTTCTGCATCTGGCGCAGCGTTTCTTCGGCCGCCGCGCGCTCGGACGTTTCCTTCTTCAATTGTTCATAGGCATCGGACAGTTCGGCCGTGCGCGCCGTTACCGCTTCCTCCAGCCGATCGGCGCGTTCAGCCTCCATCTCGGCCATGCGCCGCGCGTTTCGCCGCTCTGTATAGGCAGCGTTGGCGACCCACAGGGCGAACAGGACGCATACGAACAGCACCAACCCGAACAGCCGCGACGTGCGGTCCACAAATTGCGTGCGGTTGCCTGCCAGACTCACCGCAAGGCTACGCTCGCGCAGGCGGGCATTTTCCGCCTGTATGACGCGGTCGAGCAACGCGGTGATGTGTTTCAGGTCTTCCGACCGCCCCGCTTTGTGGAATTGAGCGAGCGCTGCCATCTTCTGGTCATAGGTCGTGCGCAGCCCTATTTCGTTTAGCGTCTTGCCGCGTTGGATGAATGCTTCCTGCAACTCCCGGACATTGGCGCGCTGCCATCCTGATCGACGGGTGGCGTAGTTCAACAGCTTGAGCTGGCTGGACGCGGTGCGCCACTGATCCTGGAAAAGACGGCCGACATCGGGGTCTAGGCTGATCACATATCGCGCCAGCGTAACTTCCGCGCGCGCCGTCTTGGCTTCGAAAGCTCTTGCAAGGGCGATGATTTCGAAACTGCGGCGTTGTTCCTGCAACGCCCGTTCATGGTCGCGGGATGCATTGCTGGCGCTGTAAAGCAGGGTGCCCAGCGCCCCCACCAGCAGTATCACGAGGACCAGCGGAAGAAAGCGCCGTACCGCAGCCCGCCAGCCAGAATCCTGGTCGTCCATGTAATAGCTGTCTGCCATCAACCCCAGATCTTAGTCGAACAGCATTACAGGCGGAATATCAAGGAATAAAAGGTTCCAAGGGGCACTAACGCCTCATCTGCTCCTTATCTCCCCGTATCGCGGCGATGGTGAGCCGCGCGATCAACCGATTGCGCCGGTTGCCTTCCCCGCCGCCTCGAACATGCCGATAATCTGGCCAACCTGTTCGTCGCTATGCTCGGCGCAAAGCGAGCAACGCAGGAGGAAAGTCCCCGCCGGTGTGGCGGGCGGGCGCGCCATATTTACGTAGAGCCCCAACTCCAGCAGCGCTTGCCACATGGCGACCGCCTGCGTCTGATCCGTCAGGATCACGGCAATGATCGCTGATTGCGGCGTTTCCGTCCCCAGCTTGAAGCCAAGATCGGTGAGGCCCTTGTGCAGCCGCTGGCTGTTCTTCCACAGATGCGCGCGCTTTTCGCCCGCGTGCATCAGCTTGCGGATGGACGTTGCGGCTGTCGCGACGACGCTTGGCGGCAGCGAAGCGGTGAAGACATAGGGGCGGCAGACAAGGCGCAGCACCTCGAACTTGGGGTGGTTCGATACGCAGAAGCCGCCAACCGTGCCGACCGACTTGGAGAAGGTGCCGACGACGAAGTCCACATCCTTCTCGACGCCTTGCTCCTCATAGACGCCGCGGCCATTGGCGCCGAAAAAGCCCATGCCGTGGGCTTCGTCGACCAGGATCATGCAATTGGGATGCTTACGCACCGCCGCCACCATCTCGGGCAGGGGGGCGACGTCGCCCAACATGGAGTAGACGCCTTCCAGCACGACCAGCTTCTGCGCGTCGGCGGGCAGGCGGCCAAGGCGCTTGTCCAGATCCTCGACGCTGTTGTGGCGGAAGCGGACGATTTCCGCATCGCCCAGGAAACAGCCGTCATAAATGGACGCATGGCTGTCGGCATCCAGCACGACATAGTCGCCCCGGCCCGCCAGCGTGGAAATCATGCCGAGGTTCGCCTGATAGCCGGTCGAAAACACCATGGCACCCGAAGTGCCATAGAAGTCCATCAGCGCGTCCTCGACTTCCTTATGCCCCTGATAGGTGCCGTTGAGTACGCGGCTGCCGGTTGTGCCCGCCCCGAACTCGTCCAACGCCTTCTTGCCTGCCGCGACGACGTCCGGGTCGAAAGTCATGCCCATATAGTTATAGGTGCCCAGCAGGATCGTGTCCTTGCCCTTGATTACCGCCTGGGTGGGGGACTTCACCTCGTCCATCACGATCGCGAAGGGATCACGTACGCCCGTCGCCAGCAGCGCCTCGCGCTCGGCGATCAGCGGATCGAATTTGGAGAAGAGGTCGCGCGCGCCAGCCACTTCGGCAGGCGTGTGGGCGTCGGTGGCGGTTTCAGCAGCGTCGGTCATCGCATATATCCGTTCGGTTCGAGCAGCATCGAGCATGTCGAGATGCGTCAGGCGAGAAGTTTTCCCGTCATCTCGACCATCGGTCCTCGGCAAAGGCGGACCGGCTCGATGCGAACGGGGAAGGCTAGATTAGCCCTTCAACTTTGCTACAGCGTCCACAAGCTGGCCGATATTCTCGATCTCAGCCTGCATGTTCATCGTGATGATGATATCGAACTCATCCTCGATCGCCGCGACGAAGTCCATGACGGTCAGGCTGTCCCACTCCAGGTCGCCCGCAAAGCTGGTTGCCTCGCTCAGTTCGACGCCCTTCTTGTTGAAAGGAGCGATCTGCGCGGCGATGCTGTCGAAAATCTGCTGGCGATCCGTCATTATCTGTTCAAAGCTTTCCCATGAAAGGGCGACTTTTGCCCCCAAGTCCCGCCTTTTGGCAAGGGAATAAGGCGGCAATCGGGCAGCATCGCGCCCGATTATGAGCCGTCCCGACCGTGTTTTTAGCGGAAATTGTCGGCGTAGGCCTGGATCTTCAGCGTCTTGGGCGGCGTCGGGATGAAAGCGTAGCCGATCTCATACTTGTCGGCATAGGCGCGCGCCGCGTCCAGCGAGGGGAAGGTCAGCTTGACCTGGCTCTGCGTATCACCCGATCCGGCCCAGCCGGTCAGCGGGTCCGGCTTCTTCGCCTCGCTCGGCGCAAATTCCAGAACCCATTTGTCAGTCCGCGCCTTGCCGGACTGAAGGGCGTTCTTCTGAATCTGATAGATGCGCGCAGCCATCGTGGCGTCAAACTCCTGGGAAGGGCGATGCGTCCGTTGCACCAGCGGGCGGGCGGAAGTCAAGGCTTGCCACGGGCATCGGCGCGTTTCGTGCGCAGCGTGGCGGCGGCGGCAGCCGGGTCGTCGGGCCAGGGATGCCGGGGATAGCGCCCGCGCATCTCCTTTGCGACCGCGCCCCAGCTTCCCGACCAGAAACCCGGCAAGTCCCGCGTAGTCTGGATCGGCCGCCCGGCGGGAGAGGTGAGAGACAGGACCAGCGGAATACGCCCGCTGCCGACCACCGGATGCTCGGCAAGCCCAAACAGCGCTTGTACGCGAAGCTCCACGCGCGGCCCGCCCTCGGCCGCATAGTCGATCTCATGACTGCTCCCGGCGGGCGACTGAAATGCCGGAGGAGCCAGCCTGTCGAGCTGCTGTTTGCCATCCCAGCCGATAATACCCTCCAGAACGCCGGACAATTGCGATCGGTCAATGTCGGACAGTCGCCGCTTGCCCGCGAGCAGGGGCGCGAGCCAATCGTCGAGCGTCGCCAGCAACGAAGCATCCGACAGCGCCTCTATCCCTGCAAAAGCCCCCCGAACCCGCAAAGACCGCGCGGCATCGGACCAAGGCAGCAGCTCGAGACCACCCTGTCTGACTCCGTCCAGCAGAGCCGAGACGACAGCATCCGGGTCCGGCCTGTCATCCGATCCCGACGACAGCCGTACCGCGCCCAGCCGCCTTTCCCGCAGCGCCTCGATGCCGCCCGTCTCGGCCCGGAACCGCACCGTCCGATGTTCCTTCACCCGCCCGCCGAACAGGCGCAGCACTTCGATCTCGCTGATCGGCGCGGCGGAGAGGATACGCGCCCCAGCCGCGCTTCCCTGCACTGCCCCTACCGCGAGCCATTCCTCACGCGCCAGCGGGCTCAGCGGATCGATCCGAAACCCACGCCCGCCAACGCTGGCCCATTCCGCACCATCGGCGGAGCGCCGCTTGGCCACCCGATCAGGAAAGGCCAGCGCAAGACATAGCCCCGCATCATGCTCGCCCGACGCTGCCTTCTGCCCGGAGCCGACCAGCTTCGCCCAGCGCCTCGCCATCGCGCGCGCGGCATCAGCCCGCTTCCCGCTTTCCCGCCGCCAGCGCGTCCGCCGTTGCGACAGATCGACATCCTGCCCGCCAACCCCGCGCTCTCCCAGCAGCACGGCCACCTCTGCCGCGACTTCCGCCAGCCCCAGCTCGCCCGCGCGCGCCAGCATATGCCCGATCCGTGGCTCCACCGGCAACCGCGCTAGTGCTTTGCCATGCGCCGTGATCCGCCCGTCATCGTCCAGCGCTTCCAGCACCGTCAGCCGCTTGCGCGCCTCATCCAGCGCGGCGGACGGCGGCGGATCGAGCCATCGCAAGCTCGCCGGATCGTTCACCCCCCAAAGCGCGCAATCGAGCAGCAGGCTGGAAAGGTCGCTCTCCAATATCTCGGGCGGATCGAAGGGCGGCATGCCCGCAGTCGCCGCCGCTTCCCACAGCCGATAGGCGACGCCCGGCCGCTGCCTTGCGGCACGCCCCGCGCGCTGGGTCGCCGCCGCCTGGCTCGCCCGCTCCGTGACGAGCCGCGTCACCCCCGCCGCCCGGTCATAACGCGGCCGCCGCGCAAGCCCGGAGTCGATCACGATCCGCACCCCATCAATCGTAAGGCTGGTTTCCGCGATCGAGGTCGCAAGGATCACCTTCCGCCGTCCCTCCCGCGAAGGACGAATAGCGGCCCGCTGCGCCGCCGGGTCCAGACTGCCGTGCAGCCGATGCACCTCGACGCCAAGGCCCTCCAGCCGCTCCGCCGTCCGCTCAATTTCGGCCACGCCGGGCAGGAAGGCGAGCAGGTCGCCCTCCGCCTCTTCCGCCAGCGCTCTTCGCACGGCCCCGGCCATCTCATCCTCGATCCGCTTTTCCGCCGCCCGGCCGATATGCCGCAACTCCAGCGGCTGTATCCGCCCTTCGCTTTCCAGCACCGGCGCATCGTCCAGCAACGCCGCAAAGCGCGCCCCATCCAGCGTCGCCGACATCGGCACGATGCGCAGGTCCGGCCGCAATGCCGCCTGTGCATCCAGCGCCAGCGCCAGCCCAAAGTCGCTGTCCAAACTCCGCTCATGCACTTCATCGAACAGGACCGCCGATACGCCCGTAAGCTCCGGATCATCCTGAATGCGGCGGACGAAAATGCCCTCCGTCAGGACCAGCAGGCGCGTGGCGGCCGACTGCCTGCTGTCCATCCGCGTCGCATAGCCGACGATCCCGCCCGGAACGCTGCCCATCAGTTCGGCAATGCGCTCTGCCGCCGCGCGAGCCGCCAGCCTGCGGGGGGACAGCAGCAGCACCTGCCCCGTGCACCATGGCTCATCCAGCAGCGCGGGCGCCACCGCCGTCGTCTTGCCTGCTCCCGGCGGCGCGACCAGAACGGCGCTATTCCCCCGCCGCAAGGCGTCCAGCAGCCGGGGAAGAATATCATGGATCGGCAGCGCGGCACTCATGTCTGTCCCTCTCGCGCCAATCGGCATTCGGTGCAATCCCACTGTGCGAAGCGAAAGGCAGCACCGAAAAGAAAGAGCTTATCCGAATAACAGCTTGTGCATCGGGTTTCCCGGATCGAGCAGCATCTTCGTCGTCAGCCCCAGAGACATGATGATCAGCAGGGGCCGTATCAGCTTGCTGCCGAACCGCATGGCCAGCCGCGATCCGATCTGGCTGCCGGTGATGCTGCCGACGGCCATGGTCAGTCCCGCAATCCACATGACATGGCCGCCCAGCATCATCGTCAACAGGCCTGCCACATTGCTAGCCAAATTGGCGGCCTTTGTCTGAGCCGTCGCGCGGACTAGGCCTAGGCCTCCCAGCGCGAGGAAAATGGTCGCGTAAAATGCTCCGGCACCAGGGCCGAAGAAGCCATCGTAAAAGCCGATAGCGCCGATCAACAGGCTTAGTGCCGCCAGTCCCACCCGGCTGTGCCGGTCCATTTCGCTGATTCGGGGGGAGAAGGTGAAATAGCCCGCCAGCGCGATCAGCAGCGCGGGCATCAATCCCGCCAAAATGGCTGGGTCCACCCGCTGGATCAGCCAGGCGCCACCCACTGACCCTATAAATGCCGCAACAATGGGCCAGCGATAGGCTCTCAAGTCCATGTGCCCGGCGCGCGCATAAGCGACGCAGGCGCCAAAGGTGCCTAGTGATGATTGCAGCTTGTTGGTGCCCACCGCGGCAACCGGCGGCACGCCCGCCGCCAGCAATGCGGGCAGGGAGATCAGGCCGCCGCCTCCGGCCATGGCATCGATGCACCCGGATATCAAAGCCGCAGCCATCAGGAAGGCCAGCGTTTCAGGAGAAAGGATTATGTCCAACGGCGCCTCACCTCAGCTATCCGCCGCGCCACTTGGCGTCGATGCGTGCCGAGCCTGCCGCCGCTGGAGCAGGAGGCGGCGTGGCTCAATAAGCGCGGGCGATAGCGAACTCGACGGCTTCGGTCAGCGCTGCCTTCGCCTTGCCCGTATCGAACCGGCCCAGCGCATCGATGGCCCGCTGGCCATAGAGGCGCGCCCGTGCGAGCGTATCGTCAATGGCGCCGGTCTTGCGAAGCAGCTGCGTCGCATGCGCCAGATCCTCGTCGCTCACCCTATTGCCTGCGATCGCCTGCTTCCAGAAAGCGCGATCCTCTTCCGATCCACGCGCATAGGCCAGGATCACCGGCAGCGTCACCTTGCCGTCGCGGAAATCGTCGCCCGCGTCCTTCCCCATGGTCGCGCCGTCCGATTCATAATCGATGGCATCATCGATCAGCTGGAATGCGATGCCCAGGTTCCGGCCATAGACGTCCAGCGCCTTTTCCTCGGCCTCGTCCCGATCCGCGACCACGGCGGATATGCGGCAGGCGGCCGCGAACAGGGCAGCAGTCTTCGCGCCGATAATGTCCAGATATTGCTCTTCGCTCGTGTCGATACGACGCTGGGCGGTCAACTGATTGACCTCGCCCTCGGCGATCACCGCCGATGCGTTGGACAGGATCTTCAGGATCTTGAGCGACTCGGCCTCGACCATCAGCTCAAAAGCGCGAGAGAACAGGAAGTCGCCTACCAATACGCTGGCGCTGTTGCCCCAGATGATGTTCGCTGTCTTGCGGCCCCGGCGCAGCCCCGATCCATCAACCACATCGTCATGCAGCAGCGTTGCGGTGTGGATGAACTCGACTGCCGCCGCCAGCTTGTAATGGCGGCTGCCCGCATAGCCGACCAATTGCGCGCAGGCGAGGGTGAGCATCGGGCGCATCCGCTTGCCGCCGCCCGCGATCAGGTGGCCTGCCAATTCGGGGATCAGCGGAATGCGCGACTGCATCCGGTCCAGGATCACCGCATTGACCTGGTTCATGCCGTCGGCAACCAGCGCCATCATGGGGGTGAGCGACGGCGCGCCATTGGCGCGGCCGATGGGGTGGACGTTGCCGGAGATGGGGCCGGAGGAGGGGCCGGAGGCGGGTGCGGTCATGACCCGGCCCATGTGGCGGTGCAAAATGCAGATGGCAAGCGGGAATAGCTTGCACGGAGCGACGGATGGAGCAAAAAGCGCGCGGATATTTGGAGGATGAGCGTGGACGACACTTTGAAGCGGTATCGCGAGAGCATCGACAACATCGACGCCGCCCTCGTGTTCATGCTCGCCGAGCGCTTCAAGATCACGCAGGCTGTCGGCGAATTCAAGGCGACGCATGCCCTGCCGCCCGCCGATCCGGGCCGGGAAGAACGGCAGATCAGCCGCCTGCGCCAGCTTGCGACGGACGCCAATCTCGACCCCGACTTTACCGAGAAATTCCTGCGCTTCATCATCGATGAGGTGATCCGCCACCATGAGCGGCTTCGGGACGCCTGAGGAAGTTATTTTCTCCCCGTTCGCCCTGAGCTTGTCGAGCCGGAGGCCGGCGAAGCCAACGGCCTTACTTCTCTTCGGGAGCAAGCAAGGCCCTCATGCCGAATGCAAGGGGCTCCGTTGGAACCTCACTGTTGATCCCATGCCCAAAAGGCGCCGTGCCTCAAGCCGGTTCGCTAACCGTTTCCCGCTTGCCCTGCGACCGCCCCAGCAGCACCCCCGTCAGCGCCAGCGCAAAGCCCGCCAACTGAACCGGCACCAGCTTTTCGCCGAACAGCAGCCAGGCCTCCACCGCAGCAAGCGGCGGGACCAGCAGCAACAGCATCGACATCCGCGTCGGACCTTGCGTCCGCACCAGCCAAACCAGCAGCGTCAGGCCGCCTGCCGACAGGCCCAGCACTGACCAGGCCAAGCCCAGCCATAATATGGGCGCGCCATCCCAACGGACCTCTCCGACCATCAGCGCCGCCGTGATCGCGACCATCGCGCCGCCTGCATTCTGCACCGCGCCGGAAATCCAGATGCCGTCACCCGCTATGGAGCCCCGTTGCACCAGCGTACCCGCCGCCATGGCGACCACCGCAAGCAATCCAGCGATCGCAGGCAAAACCGGCACCGCTCCCGCGCCAGACCGCTCTATGGCAGGCAACAGCACGCAAACCACCCCCGCAATGGCGATCGCCAGTCCCGCCCATCCCCGCGCCAGCAGCCGATCGCCGAGCAGGAATGCGCCCGCCACCGCCACCATCAACGGTTGCAGCGCGCCGAGCAGCGACATGATGCCAGCAGGCATGCCATTATACACCGCCCACCAGCTGACGGTCAGGTAAACGCCATGCAACATCGCGCCCGCCGCCAGATGCAGCATTAGCCGCTTGCCCCGTGGCAGCCTTTGACCCGCCCGCCAGGCAACGAACCCCAACAGCAGCGCCGTCAGCGTCATGCGCACGCTCAGGATCAGTTCCGGTGCGCCATGGGGCACCGTCCCGCGCGCAACGATGAACCCTGTCGACCAGATCAGGACGAACAGCAACGAAGCGCCGAAACCAATCATTCCCGCCCGGCCCGTATCGCCGCGCCCGCCGCAAAGGGCGTGATCGCTACCAGCAGCAGCGACGCGGCCCCCAGGAACTTGAGCGCCGCCCCACTCCCATCGCCCAGCGTGCCCGCGCCAAATATCAGCAACGGCACCGCCAACGGCAGCGCCAGCAGCCCGGCCAGCGCCCCGCTCGACCGCAGCCCCGCCGTCAAACTCGCCACCAGCAGCCCGAGCGCCGCTAGCGCGGGCGTGCCGATCAGCAGCCCCAGTTCCAGCATCCCGACCGTAGCGCCATCCAGCTTCAACAGCGCGCTGGCGGGCAACGTCGCGATCATCAGCGCGGGACCAAAGCCGAGCCAGTGCGCAATCAGCCGCGCCAGCATCACCATTTCATCGCCAACGCCGCGCAAAGCAATCTGGTCAAGCACCCCCGCATCCCGATCCGGCGCGACCAGCCGGTCCACCGGCAACAAGCTCGCCAACAGCGCCGCGATCCACAGCATCCCGCCACCCGACCGCCGCAGCAGCGCAGCATCCGGCCCAACCGCAAAAGGATACAGGCTCGCCACCAGCAGCAGGAAAGCCACCGGCAGCCACAAGCCCGCCGACTGCCACGCCTGCCTCAAATCCCGCGTGACCAGCAGCGCCATCACCCTCACGCCGCTTCCTCCGCGACATAAGCGCTAAGGTCGATCACCACGGGCGAAGCCATCGGCAGCGGCTGATGGGACGCGGCAACCACGATCCCGCCTCCCGCCAGATGCGCCGCCACCGCAGCGCCAAGCAGTTCGAGCGACGCATCGTCCAGCCCATTGCCCGGCTCGTCCAGCAGCCACAGCCCAGCGCCACTCGCAATCACCCGCGCCAGCGCCGCCCGCTTGCGCTGCCCGGTCGACAGCATCCGCACCGGAATCCCGCCAAGCGGCCCCAGCGCCATCGCCTCCAATGCCCCATCCAGCGCCTCCCCATCCGCGCCATCCAGCCGCGCCCAAAAGCCCAGCGCCTCACGCAAAGGCTCTTCCAGATCCAGCGCCAGCCGCTCATCGGCCAGCGCGATCCTCCCCAGCCGCTCGATCGTCCCCGCCATTGGCCGCAGCAGCCCCGCGCAAATACGCATCAGGCTCGACTTGCCGATCCCGTTCGGCCCACGCAGCAGGGCGCTACCCCCCGGCTCCAGCGCCAGGTCGACGCCACGGAACAGCAGCCGCCCGCCACGCGCGCAGGCGATGCCCGACAGGCGCAGCGCCGCGTCGCTCATGGCGCGACCATGTCCTCCAACACGTGCATATCGATGTCGGAAAGGCCGAAATGATGGCCGATCTCATGCACCACCACATGGGTGATCAGCGCGTCGAGCGGCACGCCCGTTTCCACCCATTCATCCAGCAACGGCCGCCGGAAAAGATGCACCATCGGCGGGCCGTCGCCAGTCTGATCGGGCTCTCCCACCGGCCGCCCGGTATAAAGGCCGGTCAGACCGAACGGGTCGCCAATCTCCATCTCCTTCAATATCCGTTCGTCGGCAAAATCCTCGACGAACAGGACCACGTTGGACAGATGGGACCGGAAAGGATCGGGCAATCGCCCCAGCGCCTCAAGCGCCAGTCGTTCAATCTGCGCTACGGTTGGCGCGAAAAGAGGGGGTTGACCGGCGTCTGACATGGCTGCGACATAGGCGAAACAATATTGTGAGGATAGAGCCATGATTGGTAAACTGTCCGGCGACGAACGGGCGCAGGAGCTTGCTTCTCTTGCCGATTGGACGCTGGTGAACGACCCTGAAGGCATCCAGCGGCGCTTCACCTTCGCGGACTTCAACGCCGCGTTCGGTTTCATGACCCGCGTCGCGCTTCTGGCTGAGCAGGCGAACCACCATCCCGAATGGTTCAACGTCTATAACCGGGTGGACATTACCCTGACGACGCATGACGCCGACGGCCTGTCGCGGCGTGACATAGATCTCGCAAAGGCGATCGACGCGCTGCTCACCGCCTAAGCGGACGGCTCGATCAGGGTTGCGCTTCGATGCGATCCTCATAACCATGCAGCGCAGCGGTCACTGCCGGGTCACGAGCATAGCGGCGGCGCAGCATGGCGAGCTTCGCATCGGTCCCGGTGCATAGTTCGGCGATGCTTTCCATCAGGAACACGCGCCTTTCCCCATCATAGGGTTCCTCGCCCCGGAAATGGTCGCAACTGTCGCGATCGACCATGAAGCTGGTGACTTCTTGCGGGAAGGGCGTCGCCAGCGCAGCGTCGGGAGAGGGAGGGAGATCCAGCGATCCACGCGGTGCGGGCTGCGCCTGCACGGTTACCTCGGCCGAAGGGCGCTGCGGCGCCGCGACCACCTCGATCGGCTCACCCTCGATAGCGTTGGCGGAAAGCACGGGCTCTGGGGCAGTCGCATTGTCCGCAGACGCGGCATCGCCAGACGCGTCACGGCAAGCCGCGGTCAGCGCCAGAATCATCACCAATGGAACCAGCCCCACCCGTGCGCCCACCGATTTCCTCCCGCAAAATGGCAATGAGATCAGCGACATGCGGCAGTCGCTGTTCCTCCTCATCGAGAATCGCCATGAATGCGGCTTGCCTATAATCGCGCACGCGTTCTTCCGAAAGGCGGCTTGCCGCGGGTAATGCGGAAATTACGATATCCAGCAGCCGTTCGACACCATGAAGGCGTCCCCACAAATAGTCATTCTCCCGATAGGCTCTGCTGAAAAATGCACCGAAATTATTGAATTCAATACCTTTTAACGTGGCTTCGGCCCCGCCTGACCGAATAGCGCTGCAATCCTCCGGGGAAATCCGGTCCACCTTCACCGGATCATATTCTTCCATGGCGTGACCCTGGAGCAACGGTAGGGTGGCGATGTCGTAAAAGGGAAAGCCCAGATAGGAGAGCAGCATGATCCGCCGCTCCGCCTTGGGAAGTCCCGCGAGCGCGTCGGCCAGCATCATCTCCGCCACATCATCCCGGGCCTTCAGGTCGCGTACCTGTGCGATCGCGTCCAGCGCCGCCGCCGGGTCGGAGGGCACCTGCTTGGCTGCGGCGCGGATCGCGCCATTATAGAAATCGGTGCCTTCGCATTCTGTATAATGCGCCATCGATTCATAGATGGCGTCGTGCATCTTCTGGATCGCGCCGTTGCCTGCCTCAGAATCGATTTCCAGCGTGTCGGCCAGCCGCCGAGCCAGAAAGCGCAGGCGGCGGATGCGAAAACTCAGGTCATGGGTGCGGAAGAAGGCGACCGGCGGCGATCCTGGCCCGACATCCTCTATCAGCTTGTCCGCACCGATCGTCCGGACATGCGACCACAGCGCCTGCCGGAAATTTTCCCGCATCAGCGGGCTGTCCTCATCACTCAGGCGGAACAGCAAACCGGCCAGATCCTCGACGATGCCCGAAAGCTTCAGATGACCATAGGCCGGAAAGGCGAAGCCTGCCGAGTTCGCGGCCCGCAGCTGCGCCTTCGCACGCCAGGCGGACAGCCGCGCGGGCGTCGGACGGTCCAGGAACAGCATGCCGCCAATCGTGTTTTCGACCTCCGCCTCAATCCCCGGCCTCAGGGCATTCAGAATGCGTACCATCCGGCGAATGCGCGAAGAATGGCGATCGATCGCTTCCAGATTGTCGCGGATCGGCTGCTCGCGCGGAATGTCGCTGAGCGCGCCGAAAATGGTGCGGAAGAAACCGGGCAGTTGAGCCTTGTCCTCGGGCGTCGCGTCTTCCTGCTCGCCCTCCCGGTTCAGCCGGATCGATCGACGGCCCGGCTTCGGATCAATATAGACGAAGCGCCGATCGACCTCGCGCCGCGACGGACGGTTGCGGAGAGCGCCGATCGCCTGTGCGAAGGGTGCGTTCGCCAGCACCGATCCGTCGATCAGTATCGCGTCCTCCGCGTTGCCGCGCGCCCAATGGCGCGGCAGGGCATGGGCCAGAAACGCGTCCCGGGTCGGCCATGCGCGGTGCCGCTGTTTCAGCACGCGGTCCAGTTCGCGCACCGTGAAGGGGGGGAATGCGCCGGGGAAGCTCGCCGTCGCCCGCGCGGCGAATACCAACTCGGCCGGGTCGGCGAACAGCCGGTCGCCACGCCCCCGCGCGTGGAAACCGATGGAAAGGCGATGTTCGGTTTCCACCACCTGGGGCGGGCTGTTGAGGTTTAGGCTTTGCGGATGGCCTTCGAAATCCGTGACCGTGACGAACAGGTCCAACGGGTGCCCCTCGGGCAACAGCGGTGGCCCGCGCTCGGCCGCTTCCATCGCATCGAAGGCGTCAAGCATCATCGCCGTGAAGATTTCACCGCCAAAGGGCGGTTCGAACCATCTGGACCGGATGAAATTCGACAGCTTGTGCCGCACCTCCTCGCGCGTATCGGGTGCGACGGTTCTCTCCACTGTGTCGCCGGGTCGCCGCGCGGCCATCCACACCAGCGGCGTTGCCCAGAATTTGCTGATCCGCCGCGCTGGACGCGCATCCGGGTCCAGCAACTGCTCCACATCGGCATTTTCCAGCCACAGATCGGTCAATGGCTCGAGCGACTGGCCGGTTTCGATCGCCTGCGCCAGAAATATGCCGTTGATGCCGCCCGCGCTCGCCCCGGCGATGATGTCGGGCATTACGCGCAACCGGATGCCGCTTGCCGCTTCCAAGTCTTCCAGCAGCTTCCTGTAAACCGCTTCGCTGCCCTTGCTGCTCGGGGTGCCGTCATGGAAACCCCGGCTTGCCCGCGCCAACCGCCAGATTTCCTTGGTGATACCGTGCATATAGACGGCCAGACTGATCCCCCCATAGCAGACCAGCGCCAGTCGAAGTTCGCGCTCCTTCATACGGCGCGCCTCCCAGCCGCCGGACCATAATCTGCCCCGATCAGCCCCAAACCTCTCCCCCGTTCGCCCTGAGCCTGTCGAAGCCTGTCCTGAGCGCCTGCTGCAAGCAGGCAGTCGAAGGGGGCTTCACTTGTCCTTGATACCACAGGCAAAGGCTTCGTCAGGTCCAGTCCGAACGAAAACACCGAACTCACAACCGAAACTCCGCCCAGATTGGCAAATGATCCGAAGCCTTGCGCGACGCCGCACTGTCATGCACGCCGCTGTCCACCAGCTTCAATTGCCCGCAATGCATGATCCGGTCGAGATGCGCCACGGGCCGCCGCGCGTGAAAGCTCCGTCCGCAAGGCGCGAAACTATAATGGCGCGCAAAGTCCGCCAGACACCCCCGATTGGCGCTCCATTCGTTGAGATCGCCCATCAGCACGGTCGGCATAGCGTCGCGTTGCGCCGCCGCGTGTATGACCGCCGCCGCCTGCTTGCGTCGCCACAGGCCCGACAGGTCGAGATGCATGCCAAATACGCGCAGCTTCGCCTTGCCCAGTTCAACCTCCGCCATCGTCGCGCCACGCGGTTCCAGGCAGGGCAGGTGCAGCACGTCATGGGTGCGGATATCCGCCTCCTTCCGCACCAATATCGCGTTGCCATGCCAGCCCATCGAATCAACATGCACGTTCAACGGCACCGGCTTATATTGGCTCATCGATTCCAGCAGCCACGGCGGAATGGCGGCCGATCGAACGCCAAATCGGCGATCCGCTTCCTGCAGCGCGATCACGTCCGCGTCCAACTCTCCCAGCACCTCCAGCACTCGTTCGGGGCTGCGGCGGCGGTCGGTGCCAATGGCTTTGCGGATATTATAGCTGGCAACGCGTAACGACTTCATGGCGAGACAATGCGCCACATCCGCATGAGTTTCCAGCGCTCTTGGACGGTCTCCAAACTTCTTCGTCTTAAGGCGGGAGGGACGAGGGGGCCGATCCATCCGTTCTTTGTTCTTGAAACGTTCACCGTGGCAAGTCATAGCTCCCGCATGGCCAAGGCAAAGCGCAAATTCGTCTGTCAGCAGTGCGGCACGCTCTCTTCTCGCTGGCAGGGGCAATGCGATGACTGCGGCGAATGGAACAGCATTGTCGAGGAAGCGTCCGAGACCATCTTTTCCGCGCGCCATGATTTGCAAAGCGGCGGGCGCGCCCTGACCCTCGTAGGCCTGAACAGTCAGGTTGAACTGCCCCAGCGCACCAGCACCGGCATCGCGGAGTTTGACCGTGCACTGGGTGGCGGCATCGTTCCGGGTTCCGCCACGTTGATCGGCGGCGATCCGGGGATCGGCAAGTCCACCCTGTTGCTTCAGGCCGCTGCCCGCATTGCCGCGCGCGGCCTTTCCGTTGCTTACATCAGCGGTGAAGAAGCGGCGGATCAGGTTCGCTTGCGGGCGCAGCGCCTCGGCCTTGGCGACGCGCCCGTGCAACTCGCCAGCGCAACCTCCGTCCGCGACATCCTGACCACGCTGGGGGAGGGGGAGCCGCCCGCGCTGCTCGTCATCGACTCCATCCAGACGATGCACAGCGACCTTATCGAAGGCGCGCCGGGCACCGTCAGCCAGGTTCGCGCGTCCAGCCAGGAACTCATCCGCTTCGCCAAGCAGCGCGGCACCGCTGTCATCCTCGTCGGCCATGTCACCAAGGACGGCAGCATCGCCGGGCCGCGCGTTCTTGAGCATATGGTCGACACGGTCCTCAGCTTCGAAGGCGAGCGCAGCCATCAATATCGCATCCTGCGCGCGATCAAGAACCGCTTCGGCGGCACCGACGAGATCGGCGTCTTCGCGATGGTCGCGGAGGGGCTGGAGGAAGTCTCCAATCCCTCCGCTCTGTTCCTCACCCATCGTGACGAAACCGTTACGGGCGCGACCGTCTTTCCGGCGTTGGAAGGCACGCGCCCAGTGCTGGTGGAGATACAGGCGCTCGTCGTCCGCCTCTCCAGCGGCGCCACACCTCGGCGCGCGGTGGTGGGGTGGGATAGCGGCCGTCTCGCCATGGTCCTCGCCGTGCTGGAAGCGCGCTGCGGCCTCAGCTTCTCCACCTGCGAAGTCTATCTGAACGTCGCTGGCGGCTATCGCCTGTCCGATCCCGCCGCCGACTTGGCGGTTGCCGCCGCGCTCATATCGGCGCTCGCGGAAAGGCCGGTGCCCGCGGATCTGGTCCTGTTCGGTGAAATCGCGCTTTCGGGGGAAATTCGTCCCGTCGCCCATGCTCCGCTGCGCCTGCGCGAATCGGCCAAGCTCGGCTTTGAACGCGCCTATGTTCCCTCAGCGGTCGCCGACGGGGTGAAGGGAATAGCGGTCAGCGGCTACCGCGCGTTAAGCCAACTGGTTGACCAGATGCTCGGCCGCGGATAGCCCGGCGCTCATGAACGCCGTCGATATCCTCGTCCTTCTCGCCATCGGCGGGTGCGCCGTATTGGGCTTGCTTCGTGGTTTCGTTCTTGAAACCCTTTCGTTGATCGCCTGGGTCCTCGGCATCTTCGCCATTCGCCTCTTCCACCCCTCCGCCACCGAACTCCTCACCCCCCTGGTCGGAACCACCGGAGGCGCGTCAATTCTCGCATTCCTTCTTGTTTTCGGCGTCACCTTCGGCGCAGGAAAACTCCTCGCCCACGCCATCGGCCGCCGCACCCGTCAGTCGATTCTTGGCCCCATCGACCGCGTCCTCGGCGGCGGCTTCGGCGCCATCAAGGGATTGATCGGCGCAACGCTGGTCTTCCTCGCATTCAGCCTGACCTACGACACCTTCTACGGCAGCGGAGAGCGCCGCCCTGATTGGTTGTCCGACGCCCGCACCTATCCGCTGCTCAACGCCAGCGGCCAGGCGATCAGCGAATTCGTGGCCGAACGCCGCGCCAGAAAGCCGGACGCCGAAAGCGATTGATCGCTATAGCCAGCCCTTTGCGCGGTAAGCGTCCGCCGTTGCTTTCAATCCCGCTTCGGTGGCAACTTCGGGCACCCACAATTTTTTGGGAGGTTGCTTGCGCTTCGTGACCACCCAATCGGGATGGCAGAAATAGCTGACCCTATCTTGCGTGAGCTTCGCCGCCTTGCCCCGCAGCATGCGATCCAGCCGCGCGCCGAGGCCCAGTGCCCAGTTGGGCGTGGCAAAAGTCCTCACGGGCCTTCCGACCGCGCGCCCGATCGCCTGTCCAAAGTCCAGATGGTCCCACCCGCCCGGCGTGCCGTCGTCCGCCTCATAACTGTGAGCAAGGCTCATTTCCGTCTCGCCAGCAAGCCGCAGGAGCAACCGGCCAAGGTCGCTTACCTCGATCAGGGACAGCCGCCCACTCGGGGGCAGTAGCATAATGCCTCGCTTGGCCATCCGGAACAGCTCCAGCATCTCCCGATCACCCGGCCCATAGATCGCAGGCGGGCGCACGATCGTCCAATCCAGTCCGCTCGCCTTGACGTGACGTTCGGCGAGCGCTTTGGACCAGCCATAGTCGGAAAGTTTCGGTTCCCGCGCAGCCAGCGATGACGCATGGACCAATCGCCGGACGCCACGCTGCCGCATGGCATCGATGACCGCCATCGTCCCACGCGCGTTCCCGGCCTCGAACCCGTCGCGATCGGCCGCGTTTACGACGCCTGCAATATGGACCACCACGTCGGCGTCGCGTATCAGTGTGTTCAGCGCCGCACGGTCCTCAAGCGATCCGGGCACCCACTTTAGCCGGGCGCGAGGCGGCTGCGCCTTTCGGGTGATGGCTGTCACATGATGCCCAGCGTCCAAAGCCTGATTGAGCGTTTCGGCGCCGACAAAACCTGTCGCGCCGGTCATGGCAATGCGTAATTTCATGGGGATCAGACCATGGCCATCTGGTCGCGATGAACGAGTACGGATCGGGGCAGGTGGCCCAGCAAAGCCGCAATATCCTCACTGCGTTTGCCTGCGACCCTCGCCGCTTCCTCGCTGTCATACTCGCTTAGCCCACGCGCGATCACTCGGCCATCCGGCGCGACGATATCAACGACATCACCTCGCACGAATGCGCCTTCTATCTTCGCCACACCCGCAGGCAGCAAGCTGTTCCCGCGTCCCAAAGCCTTTTCAGCACCCGCGTCGACGATGATGCGCCCGCGAACGGTCAAACGCCCCGCAAGCCATCCCTTGCGCGCCCGCTTGGCAGGGGCCGCGAGGAAGATCGATCCCTTGCCACCATTGATCCAATGTGACAGCGGAGCATCGACCTTGCCGGAAATGATGGCGAGATGCGCTCCGGCCCCTGTCGCGATCCGCGCCGCCTCGATCTTGGAGGTCATGCCTCCCGATCCCATTCCAGAGGCGGATCCACTGTCCGCCATATTTGCGATCCGCGCGTCAATGCGCTCGATTGTGTCTATCAGCATGGCGCTCGCATCGACATGCGGGTTGGCGGTGTAAAGCCCATCGACGTCGGAAAGCAGCACCACCGCGTCGGCCCGTGCTGCCTGTCCGATACGTGCCGCCAGCCGATCGTTATCGCCAAAACGGATCTCCGCTGTGGCGACGCTGTCATTCTCATTTACCACCGGCACCACATTGAGTGTGATCAGGCGTTCCAAAGTCGCAGACGCATTCAGATAGCGCCGCCGATGCTCAAGATCGTCCAGAGTCACCAGCATCTGCGCGGCGGTGATCTCCTTGTCCTGCAACAACCGAGCCCAACATTGCGACAGTGCGATCTGTCCCGTTGCCGCTGCGGCCTGAGCGTCTTCCAGACTGCCACGCCCACCCTTCGGCAGCTTCAATCGCCGTGCGCCCAGCGCAATTGCGCCTGATGAAACGATAATGATCTGCTGCCCGGCTGCCTTGCGGTCAGCGACATCTTGGACCAAGGTTCGGAGCCACGCTTCGCGAACCTCGCCATTCCCATCGACCAGCAGGGCTGAGCCGATCTTGATGACCAGTCGCCGAACTTGAGAGGGGGGGAAGCCTGAAAGAGAGGAAGTCACGGGATCAGTTCCGTCCGCCTGGAACGTGAAGTATAAGTGGAGAGTGAGGAGTGTTCAGATCGGCGACCATGAAGCGTCGCCTTCGTCACTGGCCTCTTCCTCCATCGGCCTGCCGTCCGCAAGCAATGGCAGGACAGCATCCAGCAGCGGTTGCACACCTTCGCCAGTCGCGCCCGAGATGATGAATATCTTCTCCACGCCAGCCTCCCGCCGGAGCTGGGCGGCGATGTCTTCCATCAATTCCGGCCCGAGCAGGTCGCCCTTGTTAAGCGCGACGATCTGCGGCTTGTCGGCGAGCCCCTCGCCATAGGCTTCCAGTTCATCCTGCACGATCCGGAACTGTTCGACCGGATCGTCCCCAGTGGCATCAACGAGGTGCAGCAGCACGCGGCAGCGCTCGATATGACCAAGGAATCGGTCGCCGATGCCAGCACCTTCGGCTGCACCCTCGATCAAGCCGGGAATGTCTGCCAGGACGAATTCCTTGTCACGGTGCGTGACGACGCCGAGCTGCGGTTTGGTGGTAGTAAAGGCATAGGCCCCCACCTTGGCCTTGGTATTGGTCACCTGATTGATGAAGGTCGACTTGCCAGCGTTCGGCATACCGACCAAACCGACGTCGGCGAGCAATTTCAGCCGCAGCCAGACCCACATTTCCTGTCCCGGCCAGCCCGTTCCATGCTGTCGCGGCGCACGGTTCGTGCTTGTCTTGTAAGACAGGTTGCCCCGGCCGCCATCGCCGCCGCGCAACAGGACCAAGCGTTGCCCTACCTCTGTGAAGTCGGCGAGAAGCTCCTGATCTTCATAGTCGGGATAACCATCCTCGTCCTCGGTGCCCTCGATAGGCTGGGGATCGGACAGGATCTGCGTTCCCACGGGCACCTTGACGACGAGGTCGTTTCCGCCTGCGCCGTAACGATTCTTTCCCGCACCCGGCATCCCACGCTGCGCCTTGAAATGCTGGGTGTAGCGGAAGTCGATGAGGGTATTGAGGCCAGCTACGGCTTCGAAGATGATATCTCCGCCCTTGCCGCCATTGCCGCCATCAGGGCCGCCATATTCGACATATTTTTCACGCCGGAAACTGACCGCGCCGGGGCCGCCCCAGCCGGACTTTATGTATATCTTCGCCTGATCCAGAAAATGCATGGGCTGGCCCATAGCCGCTTATGAAGCGGAATTAAACCTTGCCGTCTGCTATCGCTCGAAACTCACCTTTTCCATGCGGGACGGCGTCTGCTGGCGCAGTCCCTTTTCGTTCAGGCCGCGAGTGCGGGCATGGCGTCGTGATAAAGGTCCATTGCAGGATCAATCATCATGCGCCCGGGCACGCCTTCTTCAAAAATCAGGCATTCAGCCGTATTTCCACGCGCCGGACTGTAACGTTGCTCCACCCGGCCGGTGTAACGAAAGCCGATTTTCCGAAGCACATTGCCTGACGCCGGATTGTCAGCGAAATGCGCTGCGCGAATCCCGCTGACGCCAGCTGCTCGGGCCATGCCGTACACCGCGCTGGCGGCCTCCGTCGCAAAGCCCAGCCCCCAATAGGGACGCGCTATCCAATAGCCGAGTTCAGGCGTGCCATCCTCGGTCAAATGGATGCCGCACCCGCCGACCAGGCGCGGAGCACCGCGAGTGCGGGAAAAAGCCAGAAGACGTGGCAGGCGTGTATCCTGCGGAAGGGCAAGGAAGCTGCGCGCGTCATCAATGTCATAGGGCGCCGACACGCGGACAAGGTTGCGCAGGACCGCCGGATCGCCAATCGCTTCGGCCAGCGCGGATGCGTCTTCCATCCAGCCGGGTCTCAGAAGCAGGCGGGGGGTACGGGCGAACATTTGAAAATCTCTCCTCTGATCGACACGCCAATGGCCGTAAAAAGTTACGGCTTGACGACTTCTTTCCTCTGGCTGTGCCCCGCCCGCATGACGCGTGAGAAGGCTCAGGGTTCCAGAGGTTTGAGGGAAAATGAGGGGAGGTGTCGCCGAACGGAAAAAGGGGCGCTCCCGGATGGGGCGCCCCTTTTTCCCTCGGATTATCAGAGATGGTCCAAGACCATCTTCCGGAAGGATCGCCCCAATAATGAGGGACGATCCGTCATTGATCGTCCGTTATTCGGCTGCTTCAGCCATGGCATCGACCGACACATATTTACGGCCGAGCTTGCCAGTGTGGAATACCACGCGACCTTCGCCCAGGGCGAATAGGGTGTGGTCCTTACCCATGCCAACATTGCGGCCGGGATATACGCGCGTGCCGCGCTGGCGAATGATGATGTTGCCGCCGATCACTTCCTGACCGCCGAACTTCTTCACGCCAAGGCGCTTCGATTCCGAATCGCGACCGTTACGCGATGAACCGCCAGCTTTCTTATGTGCCATGACTCAAACTCCTCGAAACTGGACTGCGGCTCAGGCGATCGACACGATCTTCAGGATCGTGTGGTTCTGGCGATGGCCGTTCTTGCGACGGTAATTGTGACGACGGCGCTTCTTGAAAACGATAACCTTTTCGCCCTTCGCCTGCGCGATGATTTCGGCGGCGACGGTCAGCTTGCTGGCGTCCTTCACGTCGCTGCCTTCGCCGGCGAACAGGACGTCATCCAGCGTCACCTTGTCACCAGCCTCACCGGCCAGCTTCTCGACGACGATCTTGTCTCCGGCGGCGACGCGATACTGCTTGCCGCCCGTGCGCACGACTGCGAACATGGCTCTTCTCTTCTTGTTCAAATCTGCTTTACGCAAATCGCCGAGGACATGACATCCTGTTGACCCGCGCGGGAATGTGGCCCGGTAGTGGACTGACTCGCTTATGTCAACCGGGAAGCCCCCTTCTTAAGGGTGGTTTTTGCGCAGGTCAGTGCCTATCTTCCCGTCTCGAAGGGAACCCGACGCGCATGATGCCGACATCGTATAGTACTGGCAGCATGAGAGGCAGGCTTCTCTTCATGCTGACCCTGTGGATGGCGATCGGTGTTGCGTTATTAAGTGCCCTGACGCCATTGGGGCCGCCGTCCAGCATAGCAACGGGCTCGGCGTTCAATCCCGCCACCACAGGCGTGGTGCTGAAGGCCCGGACCCAATCGGCACCGGCCGACTACCGCCTGACCCAGCCCGATGGTTCGGGCGACAACCCCTTGTTATCGCCATTGATGCCATGGTTGGTATCTGTAGCGGGCCTGTTGGCCGTCGTGGGGTGGTCGCGATCTAATCCCTCATATGTCCGCACCCGCCCCTCGCTCTTGCGCGGGGGTATTTCACACGCCTTTCACGCTCGCGCTCCGCCTGCCCTGACTTAACGCCCACTCCGTTAATCGTCAGGCAGGAGAGATCCATGACCCGCAGACAGTCACGCCGCAGCAACCGACGGCCGCCATGGTGGTTCATACCCGCCGTGTTCACTGGGCTGGGTGCTGCCGTCAGCCGCTATGCTAGCGGTCGCAGAATGAAAATATGATAGGCTGCCGGTGAAGGTTCAGAGGGCCGCACCGGCAGACAGGGAAGGACGTCCATGCCTCATCACACGCCCCTGATCGGAACAATCGTCGCGGGCCTCGTTGTTGCTTTCATAATGGGTGCCATTGCCCATCGTCTCAAACTTTCGCCGCTTGTCGGTTACCTTATCGCGGGGATCATGGTTGGTCCTTTCACCCCAGGCTTTGTCGCCAACACCAGTCTGGCCAACGAATTGGCCGAAATCGGTGTCATTCTGCTGATGTTCGGGGTGGGACTTCATTTTTCGCTGCGTGACTTGCTGTCGGTGAAGAATATCGCCGTACCCGGCGCCATTGGGCAGATCGCGGTGGCAACGCTGCTCGGCATGGGACTGTCGCACTATATGGGCTGGCCAGTGATGGGCGGCATTGTGTTCGGCCTCGCTCTTTCGGTCGCGAGTACGGTCGTCTTGCTGCGCGCCTTGCAGGGGGCGGATCTTGTGGAGACGCGGCGGGGGCGCATAGCTGTTGGCTGGCTGATCGTCGAGGATCTGGTGATGGTGCTGGCGTTGGTACTGCTACCCGCGTTGGCGAAGGTTATGAACAATGCAGACGCATCGGCCGGGATGGGTGACCTGCTGGCACCGCTGCTGAGTACCCTGCTGAAGGTGGCCGGTTTTGTCGCCCTGATGCTTGTGGTGGGCCGACGGGTCATTCCTTGGGCGTTGCACTGGGTAGTTCACACCGGATCGCGGGAGTTGTTTCGCCTGGCTGTGCTTGCCATCGCCCTTGGCGTGGCTTTCGGCGCGGCCGTGGCGTTCGATGTGTCATTTGCCTTGGGCGCCTTCTTCGCGGGCATGATCCTGGGCGAGACGCCGCTTAGCCGCCGCGCGACGGAGGAAACGCTGCCGCTGCGCGACGCATTCGCTGTGTTGTTCTTCGTGTCGGTGGGCATGTTGTTCAATCCGTCAGTGCTCGTCGAACAGCCGTTACCATTGCTGGCCACTGTAGCGATCATCATCGTCGGTAAGTCTATCGCCGCGTTCGCGATCGTGCGCGCCTTCGGCCATCCGGGAGATACTGCGCTGACGATCGCGGCGAGCCTGGCGCAGATCGGCGAGTTTTCCTTCATCCTCGCCACATTGGGCACTGGCTTGGGCGTGCTGCCTGCGGAAGGACGCGACTTGATCCTTGCGGGCGCGATTGTGTCGATCTTTTTGAATCCGTTCATCTTCTCGATGATCGTGCGGGCGCATAAGAAGGAGGAGATTGAGGAAGAAGCAGAAGCGGAAAAGGCGCGCCAGCGTCCGCACATCGGACATGTGATCCTGGTCGGATATGGCCGGGTCGGCAAGATGATTGCGGAGCGCCTGTCCGAACGCAATGCCCATTTCGTTGTGCTGGAGACGGACCCGGAACGAGCAGAGGAGGCCGCGGAGGCGGGCCATCCGGTAGTGCGGGGAAGTGCACTGGAGGACCGTTATTTGATGGCTGCTGGCATTTGCGAGGCTCGACGGTTGCTGATCGCGGTGCCGGAAGGGTTTGAAGGTGGTGCGATCCATGAGCATGCGCGTCACCTCAATCCCAACCTGCAGGTGATTGCGCGAGCGCATAGTGATGCAGAGGTCGCGCATCTGGAAGGGATTGGCGTGCCCCATGTCGTCATGGGAGAGCGTGAGCTGGCAGCGCGGATGCTTCAGTTATCCGGCGCGGGCTGAACGTCGGTTGAGGCTGTCTCAGTCAACAATGTGCTCCTGTAAAGCCAGGAGCACATTGTTTTGGGAGCGGTGTCTTATCCGCGTGGCTTGCGAGGCGGGCCTTTGCGGGGGCCGCCCTTGAAAGGCCGGGCGCCATAAGCTGGCTTCGGACCACGACCTTCATTCGGGCGGCCCTTGCCACGTGGCGGCCCTTCGCGGCGGTTCTCGCGCGCTGTGTCCCGAGGTGTTCCCTCAATCTGTTCGAACTGGACTTCAGCGCCCTCGTCGCTCGCCTCGCCCGTCCGCTTCACCGAGCCGACGAAGCGGGATACGATGGCGCTGGGGATTTCGAACAGCGTCTCGTTGGCGGCGATCCGGATCGCGCCGATGTCCTGGCGTGACACATGGCCTCGGCGGCAGATCAGCGGCAGGATCCAACGCGGGTCGGCATTGTGACGGCGGCCGATGTCCATGCGGAACCAGACGGTATCCTCAAAGCCCGGACGAGGCCCATCGCGGCGCGGCGGGGCTTCGCTGGCGTCGAGCAGTTCTTCGGGCGCGGGGAGGGCGGCGCGGGCGCTTTTCACCAGCATCGCCGCGATCTCCTTGGCGGACTTGGTTTCCAGCAACTCGGCGCCCAGTGTCCAATCCAGCTCGTCCAGCTCGGCGCGCTCCATCAGCTTTTCGCGCAGGCGAGAATTGTCCTGCTCCTGGATCGCTTCCTTGCTCGGCGGAGTGCCCCATTCGACCGGGATTTTGGCGCCACGCAGCATGGATTCGACACGGCGGCGGCGGGGGTAGGGGACGATGAGGACAGCCGTGCCCTTCTTGCCTGCGCGCCCGGTGCGGCCGGAACGGTGCTGCATCGTTTCTGCATCGCGCGGGATTTCGACGTGCACGACGAGGCTGAGGTTGGGAAGGTCGATACCGCGCGCTGCGACGTCGGTGGCCACGCACACACGAGCGCGGCGGTCGCGGAGGGCTTGCAGCGCATGATTGCGCTCATTCTGGCTATGCTCACCCGACAGCGCCACGGCGGCGAAACCGCGTTCAGTGAGGCTGGCATGGAGGTGGCGGACATTGTCGCGGGTGGCGCAGAAGAGGATCGCGGTTTCTGCCTCATGATAGCGCAGCAGATTGACCACCGCGTTCTCGATGTCGGCGGGGGCGACCGTCACGGCCTGATAGGTGATATCGCCATGGCCGCGTTCGTCGCTGACAGTGGAGATGCGCAGCGCGTCCTGCTGGTAGCGCTTGGCGAGCGCAACGATCGGCTTCGGCATGGTGGCGGAGAAGAGGAGGGTGCGGCGGCCTTCGGGCGTGCCGTCGAGGATCTCTTCCAGATCTTCGCGGAAGCCCATGTCGAGCATTTCGTCAGCTTCATCGAGGACGACGGTCTTGAGTCCCGACAGGTCCAGTGCGCCGCGTTCGAGATGGTCGCGCAGGCGGCCGGGGGTGCCGACGACGATGTGTGCGCCGTGGGAAAGTGCACGCCGTTCCTTGGCGGCGTCCATACCGCCGACGCAGGTAGCGATGCGGGCGCGGGCTTCGCCGTAGAGCCACTCCAGTTCGCGGCTGACTTGCAGTGCCAGTTCGCGGGTGGGGGCGATAGCGAGGGCGAGCGGTTTTCCTGCTACGGGCAGGCGCATCTCTTCGCCCAGCAATTCGCCCGCCATGGCAAGGCCAAAAGCGACTGTCTTGCCCGAGCCGGTCTGTGCCGAGACGATGAGGTCGCGGCCTTCCGCTTCGGGCTGGGTGACTTCGGCCTGAACGGGGGTCAGGCTTTCATAGCCTTTTCGCGTCAGGGCGTCCGAGAGGAGGGGCGGGAGATGTTCAAAAGACATTATATTTTCCGTCGGTAAAGCGACCCGCCATTCCCGACGGATACATGATGACCTGATGTGCTTCGGCCGCTGCCGGAGCCCGGGATGCAAGGTCACACACCCCGAAGTTCACACCGTCCCTGAGGGACTTCTGCTCAAGGCAGAAATGGGTGCCGGAAGGCACCCAAATAAGAAGGCCGCCTTCCCCCGCAAAGAGGGAAGGCGGCCCCTATATTAACTATTGCGAGGGATCAGACCGAAGCGACTTCCGCCACATCGACCTTCACGCCCGGACCCATCGACGACGACAGGGCGATCTTGCGGACGTACTTGCCCTTCGAACCCGACGGCTTCGCCTTGACGATGGCGTCAACGAAAGCGTCGAAATTCTTGCGCAGGTCTTCGGCCGAGAAGCTCGCCTTGCCGAGACCGGCGTGGATGATGCCAGCCTTTTCGACGCGGAATTCGATCTGACCACCCTTGGCGGCCTTCACGGCTTCGGCGACGTTCGGGGTGACGGTGCCGAGCTTCGGGTTCGGCATCAGGCCCTTGGGACCCAGAACCTTACCGAGACGACCGACCAGACCCATCATGTCAGGCGTGGCGATCACGCGCTGGAAGTCGATGTTGCCAGCCTGGATGCTGTCCAGCAGGTCTTCGGCGCCCACGATGTCGGCGCCAGCGGCGGTCGCGGCTTCAGCCTTGTCGCCACGGGCGAACACGGCGACGCGAACGTCCTTGCCGGTGCCCGCGGGCAGGGTGACGACGCCACGGACCATCTGGTCGGCGTGACGCGGATCGACGCCCAGATTGATCGCGATTTCGACGCTTTCGTCGAACTTGGCGGTCGCGTGGGTCTTGATCAGGCCCAGCGCTTCGTCAACGCCGTGCAGCTTTTCGCGGTCAACCGCGGTGGCGAGAGCCTTCGCCTTCTTCGTCAGCTTTGCCATGGTCTTAGCCCTCCACCACTTCGAGGCCCATCGCGCGAGCGGAGCCTTCGATGATCTTCGTCGCTGCGTCGATGTCGTTCGCGTTCAGGTCAACCATCTTGGCCTGGGCGATTTCGGCGAGCTGGGCGCGGGTGATCTTGCCAGCGACAACCTTGCCCGGTTCCTTGGAACCCGACTTCAGGTTGACGGCCTTCTTGATCAGGTAGGTGGCGGGCGGCTGCTTCGTGACGAAGCTGAACGAACGGTCCGCATAGACGGTGATGATGGTCGGCAGCGGGGTGCCCTTGTCCATCTTTTCCGTCGAGGCGTTGAACGCCTTGCAGAATTCCATGATGTTCACACCGCGCTGACCCAGTGCCGGACCGATCGGCGGCGAGGGGTTGGCGGCTCCAGCGGGCACCTGGAGCTTGATATAGCCCGTAATCTTCTTGGCCATTTTCACTCACTCTGTTGCTGGGAGGATCGCAAGCGATCCGCCCGGTTCAAGTTTAGCGGTCAAGCAGTTCCCAAAGAGAACCTCCCGCACTGCATTATCCTCGCCCCTTCAGGGGAGAGGATACCGTAGCTTGCCAGTTTGCTGGCTAGCGTAGGTTGGAGAGGGGGCTGTGCCCTCTCCAGCTGCGACTAGGCGGCAAAGCCGCCAAGTCTCGCTGCCCTCTCCCGCTTGCGGGAGAGGGAAATTGTTACTTCGAAAGTTCGACCTGTTCGAAGTCCAGTTCGACCGGCGTGGCGCGGCCGAAGATCGACACGGACACCTTGACGCGGTTCTTTTCGAAATCCAGTTCCTCGACGGTGCCGTTGAAGCTGGCGAAGGGGCCGTCCAGAACCTTGACGCTGTCGCCGATTTCGTAATCAACACTGACCTTGTGCTTGGGCGCGGCTTCGGCGGCCTTCTGCGCACCGAAATAGCGGGCGGCTTCGCCTTCGCTGATCGCCTGCGGCTTACCCGACGAACCGAGGAATCCGGTGACCTTCGGCGTGTTCTTGACGAGGTGGTAAATGTCGTCGTTCATCGCGAGCTTCGCAAGCACGTAGCCCGGCATGAACTTGCGTTCGACCTGCACCTTCTTGCCGCGTTTCACTTCGGTTACGGTCTCGGTGGGGACTTCCACCTGTTCGACCAGCTGGGAGAGGCCCATGCGCTCGGCTTCGGACAGGATCGATTCCTTGACCTTGTTTTCGAAGCCCGAATAGGCGTGGATGATGTACCAGCGCGCCATGTTACCGTCTCAAACTCCTACCAGGCGATTTACTGGGAAATCGCGGTAATCCAAAACTTCAAGCCCGTCCGGCGGCGAACGCCAGCAGCCAGCGAACGATCGTCCCGAAAAAGGTGTCGATGCCGAAGAAGAAGAGGCCGAGCAGCGTGGTCATGATACCGACCATCACCGCAGTCATGACCGTTTCGCGGCCGGTGGGCCACACGATCTTAGACGCTTCGGTCTTCACCTGATTGACGAATTCGCCCGGAGAAACCTTCGCCATCACTGCCTCAACAACTTTCGAACAAACACCAAAGCGCGAAGCAACAGTCCGCCCTCCGGACCCCGCCATGTCGGCGTCCCGGGGTGCGGCCGCTGGCTCCGCGACCCATCTTCGCTGGGGCAACTAACCGCGAACCTTTGAAAAATCAAGGATCAGCGCTCAGCGACCTGGCAGGAGTGGAGGGACTCGAACCCCCGGCATTCGGTTTTGGAGACCGACGCTCTACCAGCTGAGCTACACTCCTGTACCGGCGAAGGAGGGCGCTTTAGCGTGGCCTGCGGGGGAGAGCAAGCAGGAAACTTTAGAGGAAAATGCCGCCCTTCATCACGCGGCGGGTGCGGCCCTGTACCGGCATCCGGTCGAAGGGCGTGTTGCCCGCCTGCGCCGCCATTTTCGTAGAATCTATGATCCATGGCGCATCGGGATCGATGAAGATGAGGTCGGCGGCGCCACCGGCGGCGAAGCTTCCTGCATCGACCCCCAATATGCGGGCCGGATTGGCGCTGAGCAGCATCATCAGGCGCGTCATCGACAGATGGCCTTCGCGCACGAGATTCAACGACAGGGCTAGCAACGTCTCGGCTCCAGCCATGCCGGGAGAAGCGTCGGCGAAGGGTAACCTCTTATCCTCGGGGCCACGGGGATCATGACTGGAGGTGATCACATCCACCGTCCCGTCGGCGACCGCGACGATCGAGGCCCTGCGGTCATCCTCCGACCTTAGCGGAGGCGACAGGCGCGCGAAGGTGCGGAAGTTGGTGACGGCATTGTCGGCAAGGTAAAGATAGGCAGGGCTGATCCCGCAGGTGACCTTTACGCCTTCGGCCTTTGCCGCGCGTATCAGATCGAAGCCCGCCTTCGTCGTCACGAGCCGGAAGTGGATGGCGGCGCCCGTTTCCTTCGCCAGCATGAGGTCGCGCGCGATCGCGATTGCTTCGGCGCATGCAGGTGCGTGGGGCAGGCCCAACCGGGTCGCCGTTTCGCCGCTGGTTGCGACTGCCTTGCCTGCGAGGCCGCTGTCCTCGGCATGCGTGATGACGGTCAGGCCAAGGCCGGAGGCATAGGCGAGTACCCGCATCATCACGCCTGAATCCGCGATCCATTGGCGTCCGGTAGCCACAGCCTTGGCGCCCGCTGCCTGCATCATGCCGATTTCCGCCAGCTCGCCCCCTTTGAGGCCCCGTGTGGCGGCAGCGATTGGATGCACCCAGAAATCGGGCTTTCCCGCGCGCGCGGCCTGACGGATGAGGCCAGCCTCATCCAGCGGGGAGGACTGGTCGGGCATCAGGGCGGCCCGCGTGATCCCGCCGAAGTGGAAGGCGGGCTTGTCGGTAGCGAACACGCCCAGATCGATGAGGCCCGGAGCCACCACCAGCCCGGCGGCGTCGATCGTTTCGGCGTCGTCCGGCACATCGACATTGCCCGAGGCGATGATCTGATCGCCTTCGATCAGGATCGCGCCAGTGCGGACGTCGCGGGCAGCGGGGTCGGCCAGCTTCGCGTTGATGATGGCAAGCTTGCTCATGCCCAACCCTCCACGCCGCGCGCGCCACGGGTCAGCACATCCAGACAAGCCATGCGGATGGCTACGCCCATTTCCACCTGTTCCGTGATGGCGGAGCGATCGGGATCATCCGCCACCACGCTCGATATCTCGACGCCGCGGTTCATGGGACCAGGGTGCATGACCAATGCGTCCGGCTTGGCAATGGCAAGCCGTTCGGGCGTCAGGCCGTAAAGCATGTGATATTCGCGAGGCGAGGGGATGAAGGCGCCGTCCATCCGTTCATTCTGAAGGCGCAGCATCATCACGACATCGGCGCCATCCAGCCCTTCGTCCATTCGATTATAGGGCGTGGCGCCCAGCATCTCCACCTCGGGCGGCATCAAAGTCGGTGGCGCCACGGCGCGAACCTGTGCGCCCAAAGCCGCGAGGCAGAGCATGTTCGATCGCGCGACGCGGCTATGCAGCACATCCCCGCAAATCGCGACGACAAGGCCCTCAAACCCTCCCTTGCGGCGGCGGATGGTGAGGGCGTCAAGCAGGGCCTGGGTCGGATGTTGGTGCCAGCCGTCCCCAGCATTGAGGACCGGGCAGTCCACCATGTCCGAGATCAGGGCAACGGCGCCCGAACTCGCATGACGAATGACGATCACGTCGGCGGCCATCGCGTTGAGAGTCATGGCGGTGTCGATCAGGGTCTCCCCCTTCTTCACGCTCGACTGCCCGGCATGCATGTTCACGACGTCGGCGCCCAGACGTTTGCCCGCGATTTCGAACGACAGCAGGGTGCGGGTGCTGTTTTCGAAGAAGGCATTGATTTGCGTCATTCCGGCTAGGCGGTCGTCATGCTTGCGCGCATTGTCCCGGTTGGTCCGCGCCCAATGTTCTGCCTCATCCAGCAGGAAACGGATTTCCCAAGGCTTCAGGTCGGCGATGGAGAGAAGATGCCGATGCGGAAACAACGCCCGGCCGGTCAGGTCGGACGAGGTGGGGGGAACGGTTATGTCGGGCATGAACGGACCCTTTAGGCGAGGGCAGGAAAGAGGGCAAGACGGGATGCTTGGAAGTTCCGTCCGCTTTCCTATCTGCTTGGGATGCGGATTTTCACGATCGGGTATGAAGGGGCTACGCAGGGCGAGCTGATAGCGGCGTTGCAGAAGGCAGGCGTCAAGCTGCTGGCGGACATCAGGGCGGTTCCGCTTTCGCGGCGGCCGGGATTTTCCAAGAACATTCTGGCGGCGGGGCTGAAGGAGGCCGGGATCGACTATGTCGGGCTGAAGGCGCTGGGCACGCCCGCCGAGGGTCGGGAGGCGGCTCGCAAGGGCAATCATGCGAAACTTCGGGAGATTTATTCGCGGCAACTCGACCTGCCGGAAGCTATCGTCCAGGCGGAAGAATTGCGCGACATGGCGCGGGAGCGGCCCACGGCTTTGCTGTGTTTTGAGCGGGAGGCGGACGGATGCCATCGCTCTTTGTTGCTGGAGTATCTTTTCCCGGATGACGAGCGTGTGGACCTGAAGCCCTGAATCGTCAGAAGCGCCGCGCGACGGCTCCGGCGGTCCAACCCATGCTCACCGCCAGCAAAATGGCCGTAAGGCCGTATAAAAAGGACCATCGTTCGGCCGCGACCGCCATGAAGCGTTCGAACCCCGACTTGCGGATGGTGATGTCGCGGACGGCGGCGGCAACGACCCGCCCATCCTGCACGAGGAAGGTTTCCGCTGTATAATCGCCGACGATGACGCGCGCGGGGAGCGGGATGCGTGCCCGGTATAACACTCCATCGGTGATCTCCACGGAGCCGGGCCGTTCGGCGAACAATCCCGATCGTTCGCGCAGATCGATCAACCCGGCCTGGAAGCGATCAAGCTCGGCGCTGTCATTGAGAGAGGACGGGGACAGTTGCAGCTTGTCCACGCCCAGTTCGTAGATCGCGGCCGTCCGTTCATCGACGACGTTGGCGATCGGACGGGAAGAGGCGACCGCATAAAAGCTGGGTGCGGAGCGGAAGCGGGCGCTGTCCGCATTGACCCAGATGCCGGCGACCTTTTGTTTCTCGCGCATGGTGATGGACTGATCGGGGCCTTTCAGCACAACCAATATGTCCGCAGGTTTGCTGGGCCGACGACCGTCGGGATAGACGATCGCTCCAAACAGCAGGAGGTCGGCGCCGGTGAAGCTGTACTGGATTTCCACTTCCCGTTGCGAGACGTCGGGAACGAGCATCGGCTCCCCTGCCGCGCCGAGCAGTGTCGAGAGGGGGAGGAGCAGTGCGAGACGGGCGCGCAGGTTCAACGCACTTCCACCGTGTAAATCTCATCCGGGCGGAAACCGAGACCCAACGCCATGCGCGCGGCGACCAGCAGCACGATCACCGACAATAATATGCGCAGATATTCAGGGCGAACGGTCATTGAGATGCGGGTGCCGATCTGTGCCCCTGTCACGCTGCCGATCAGAAGCAGCATTGCGAGGACGAGATCGACCGCCTTTGTAGTCATGGCGTGCATCATCGTTGTTGCCATGGTGACGAACAATATCTGAAACAGCGAAGTGCCCACCACCGACTGGGTGGTCATGCCAAGCAGGTAAAGCATGGCGGGCACAAGGATGAAGCCGCCGCCGACGCCCAGCAGGGTTGTCAGTATTCCCGTCGCAACACCGAGCAGCAACGGCGCGAGGGGAGAGATATAGAGCCCCGAGCGATAGAAGCGCCACCGCATCGGCAGCGCGGCGACCAAGGGGTGATGACGGCGCTTGCGGGCCTGCATGCGTTTGCCCGTTTTCAACAGGATCAGCGCCTGGACCGACTCCTTCGCCATCAACATGCCGATGCCGCCGAGCATCAGGACATAAAGGATGCCGATAGCCGTATCGATCTGCCCGATGGACTGGAGCAGCCGGAACAACAGCACGCCGATGCCTGCTCCAATGATGCCGCCGCCGATCAGGACGCCGCCCATCCGGAAATCGACGGTACCCCTCGCCATGTGGGTAACGACGCCCGATACGCTGGCGCCGGTGACCTGGGACGCGGCGGACGCGGCCGCCACGGTGGGTGGAATGCCGTAGAAGATCAGCAGGGGCGTGGTCAGGAAGCCGCCGCCGACGCCGAACATGCCGGAGAGCAGGCCGACCACACCGCCCAGGGCAATGATCACCAGCGCGTTCACCGACAGATTGGCGATGGGCAGGTAGAGATCCATGTGCGTACAGGGTTAGGCCGAATGGATGGCAAGATAAAGGCGCTGCGCGTCCGCCCCGCGTTAAAAATCCGCGCCGAGGGTAAGAGTGAGGCCGGATGAGGGCGATGCCTCTCCCGCTATGCGCTGCCGCCATTCGATGCTGAGCCGCGATGCGACGCGGGGGAGTGGCAGGCGGACCTGAACCTCCGGCCCGATGTCAACGCGCTCCACCTGCGGTTGCGCGCCTCCCGATACGCTGAAGCCGGTGCGTACAGGCGTCCCCGATATGGGCGTGAGCAGGGAAAGCTTGCCGTCAGCGAACAGGTCGTGCCGGTTGAACCCGACCAGGCCGGCCTGTCCATAAGCCTCCGCTTCCAATTTGCCCAGAACTGGAGTGGGGCCGAAGCCGCCCACGGCAAACAGCGCGTTGGCATTGCGTGCGCCATTTCCCAGAGAGATCCGGCGCTCCGCCGCGATGGAGATCGGAATTGATCGGGCAGGTTGCCAGGCTATCCCGGCGGCAGCCTCAGGTGAAGCGGGGCGATTGAAGGCGCGGCTCACGCGGCCATAGAGGGCGGCGCGGCCGGTGCTGGCTGGCGTCAGATCATAATCGAGCCGGAGTCCCGCTTGCGACCCGCCGAGCCTGCCGCCTGTGACAAGATCCTGCGGATTTGCGCTACCGTCGCGCCAGAGGAGCCACGCGCTGCCGCGCCAGCGGCGTACTTTGGCGCCGTCTGAGGGCGTTGGCGGCCAAGCGGGCGGGGCGGGCTGGGCAAAGTTGGATGGTCTGCTGGCCTGAGCGGCTTCTTCGATTTTCCGATCGAAGGGCGCCTGGCCGTCCTCGGATTTGCCCATGGCACTTTGAAACGAAGTGTTAAAGGCTGGGGTAATCCCCCTTCTCGGCTCCGCAGCGCGTATCCTGCTCATCGGCCAATTGGCGACGAGCAGTGGGGTTGGCGTGGCCGGAATCGGTACGGTCTTTTGCGGAGAAGGCGCGGTCAGGCGGGCGGCTGCAACCGGGATCGGTCGTGGCGGCAAGGGCGCGACGGTACCTCCAAACATGGCGCTCGCGACCCGAATGATCACCCAGCCGGTCATAAGCACAAGGAAAAAGCGGACAGGCCGTCCGCTGGCGCTGTTGGTCATGTTGATCTTTAAAGCTGGGGGAAGCGATGCTGTGTCTTGTCCCAGACCAGCGGCTTTCCGAACAGGGAGTGAAGGTAGAGGAAGACCGCGCGGCGGGCCGCAAGCATCGCAATCAGATTGGCGAGAATGGAACGGGGGATCGCGCCGATCCCATAAATCCATCCGTAGCTGCGGCCGACAAAAATGGCCCGCATCGCGGCGCGCCAGGTCATGAAGGCAAAGTTCAGCCAGAGCAGCAGTTCGACGAACGGGGATGGCTGGTGAGCGGCTTCGAGGCCGAACCAGCTTGCCATGAGTAGCAGGCCCCAAAGCAGAAAGGCGACGTAAGCAGCGAAGAGAACGAAGGCGGCAATGGCCGCGCGCCGGTCACGGATGCGCATCCACCATTCGGTGGGGCCGCCCTGCCATCCCATGCGGTCCCAACCAGCAAGCGAGATTCCGACCATCCAGCGTGCTTTCTGGCGGACGGCGCCGTCCAGGCTGTCCGGAAAATATTCACGCGTAGCGACAAGCTCGCCTGCGGCATCGCGCATCCGCACGAAAACGCCACGCCCGCCCATATTCTTGATCCGGAGACCAACTTCATAATCTTCCGTGAGGGAAGCGGGGTCGAACGGACCCCCGTTCGCCGGATTGACGAGCCGTTCGAGTGTCAGTCGTTCGAATGCGCAGGCAACTCCGGCGGACGGAACCGACGCACCCACAGCTTCGCGGATCGTCAAATATTTCCCATGGCTCTCGGCAAATTCGTCGCAATAATGATTGGCGATGGAGCGTGCCCACCAGCCGCCTTCTCCGGTGAGTGGAAGAACCGGCAACTGAACCAGTTGGAAGCGATCGATCATCACATCGAATAGCCGGACTTCGTCGGCGTGGACGACATCTTCGGCGTCGTGCAAGACTACGGCCTTGAACATTCTGCCGGTGCGCGCCTCCTCTTCCTGCATGGCGCGCCAGAGGAGGTTGAGACAGTCCGCCTTGGTCGTGGGACCCGGCCGGTCGTTGATACAGACTACGAGACGGTCGTCCTGATCCGCGATCGGGTTGACGGCCGCCAAAGTGGCAAGGTCATTGGGATAGACGCCGACGAAAATGCGATAGTCGCCGACGGACCATTGGTTGAGTGCATTGCGCAACATCGGGCCGATCACATCGGCTTCACCCCAGGCGGGAACGAAGACGCCTATCTTGCCAGGCTTTGAAGAGGCGGGCAGCGTCGCCGTCGTCATGCGCCTATGGCGAGAATAGACCGCGATGTTTCGCCACCAGCGGCGGCCCAGGAACATGACATCCACGAGAAAATCGTCGATCCCGCCAATGGCCAGCCCCACCACGGCGAACAACAGAATTTCATGATAAATGATCGCCAGAACCGCGGTCAGCGATTGCGCCATGTTGAATGCCCCCTGCAAGCCGAGGCGCATTGGCAAATTACTTTGGGATTTCATAGCCCTCGCGCATATTTTTTGCACAGGGCGAAAATCTTTGATTATTTCACCGAAGGCTCCGACCGGGCGCGATTTCCGTCAAGTTGCTCCAGTAGCGCGTTGGATGGAATGGCCTCATTGATGCGGCAGTGCTAACGTCTCCACTGCCGGAAAGACGACTCGTCTAAAGAGTTGCGGCACCCCAACCAGTCTCATCAGCGATAGGTAGGAGGGCGTGAATGACCGGAGAGATGGATGTCAATTACCTACTGCACAGGCAGCAGGTGTCGTTGATACGAGCGCAGATGAGCCATTCCAAAAAAGGGCGTGCTGCTTATGAGGGGTTGGCTCGTGGATATGGTGATCAGATCGATGCATATCGTGAGGAAAATGTGCGGTTAGTGAATTCCGCACACTGATGGTGGGCGTCCGTTACCGCCGCTGGATCAACCGCTCTATTGACCGGTGGTGACTTTCCTCGCTGTCATATTCCCTTTCCAGCATAGCTTTCAGACGTTCAAGATCGGTTTCGGTCAGATGTTCGATGCCGATGAATTCGTTTCGGGCATCGGTGACGGCGCGGATGAGTTCGTCAAGCTTTGCCTGGATCGCTGACCCGTCGCGATTCTGAGCGTTCTGGATCAGGAAGACCATGAGAAAGGTCACGATCGTCGTGCCCGTGTTGATGATGAGCTGCCAGGTGTCGGAATAATGGAAGATCGGCCCGGTCAATATCCAGCCGATGATCGTGGCCGACGCCAATATGAACGCCAGGGGCTGCCCGGACCAGCTGGCGACGCGATGCGCGAAGGCTCCGAAAATTTTGTCCATGTCTTGTCCCCGTGGCGGCCCATTTACCCTGTGTTCAGGCTCTGATTGCCATGAAGCGCGCATGACGACCATATCCATTCGCGCCTTTGCGCTCGCTTTGCCTGCCGCTGCTTTGCTGCTGTCCTCCTGCGCGACGGTGTCACCCGAATCGAAAGTGCGGGCGGGGCTGATTGAAGCGGGGCTTTCGCCGCGGATGGCGGGGTGCATGGCGGAGCGGATGGTGGATCGGCTGAGCCTGATCCAGCTGCGGCGGCTCCAGTCGCTGGCGTCGCTCCGCAAGTCGCACATGGGGGAGATAACGGTGGATCGATTCCTCTACAAGGTGCGGGCGCTGGAGGATCCGGAGATATTCATGGTGACGAGCAAGGCGGCGATCGTCTGCGCGATTGAATGAAGGAAGTGGTGAATTGAACGCGATTCCGGGAAATGATTTTGCAATTTTGCAAAGTTGATTTGCGGAACGAGACTGGCGTCCCCCGCGTCCCTGTGCTTTAGCCCCGTCAACAGCTTTTCAGGCGAAAGGACGGGCCAGGCCCATGAACATTCACGAATATCAGGCGAAGGAACTGCTGGCGAAATATGGCGCGCCGATCGCCGCCGGTTACGCCGCTTTTTCGGTCGATGAAGCCGTCGAAGCCGCCAAGAAGCTGCCCGGGCCGCTCTATGTCGTGAAGTCGCAGATCCACGCTGGTGGCCGTGGCAAGGGCAAGTTCAAGGAACTGGCCCCTGAAGCGAAGGGCGGCGTCCGCCTGGCCTTCAACCTCGATGAAGTGAAGGCCCACGCTACCGACATGCTCGGCAACACGCTGGTCACCATCCAGACCGGCGAAGCGGGCAAGCAGGTTAACCGCCTCTACATCACCGACGGCGCCGACATCGCGAAGGAATTCTACCTCGCGCTGCTGGTCGATCGTGGCAGCAGCCGCATCGCGTTCGTCGTGTCGACCGAAGGCGGCATGGACATTGAAGAGGTCGCCCATTCGACCCCCGAAAAGATCCACACCTTCACCGTCGATCCCGCAGCCGGTTTCCAGCCGCACCACGGCCGTTCCATCGCTGCGGCTCTGGGCCTGACCGGTGATCAGGCGAAGCAGGCCGCCCAGGTCGCCTCCTCGCTCTACGCCGCGTTCCTCGACACCGACGCCGAGCAGATCGAAGTTAACCCGCTGGCGCTGACCGAGCAGGGCAACCTGCTGGTGCTGGACGCCAAGGTCGGTTTCGACGGCAACGCCATGTTCCGTCACAAGGACATCGCGGAACTGCGCGACCTGACCGAGGAAGACCCGGCGGAAGTCGAAGCGAGCGAATATGATCTCGCCTACATCAAGCTGGACGGCAATATCGGCTGCATGGTGAACGGCGCGGGCCTGGCCATGGCGACGATGGACATCATCAAGCTGAACGGCGAATTCCCCGCCAACTTCCTGGACGTCGGCGGCGGCGCCAACAAGGAAAAGGTGACCGCGGCCTTCAAGATCATCCTGAAGGACCCGGCGGTGAAGGGCATTCTCGTCAACATCTTCGGTGGCATCATGAAGTGCGACATCATTGCCGAGGGCATCGTCGCCGCTGCCAAGGAAGTTGACCTGTCGGTTCCTCTGGTCGTTCGCCTGGAAGGCACGAACGTCCAGCAGGGCAAGGACATTCTGGCCTCGTCCGGCCTGGCCATCGTCCCTGCGGACGACCTGGGCGACGCGGCCAAGAAGATCGTGGCGGAAGTGAGGAAGGCAGCCTGAGGCACTTTCCAGCCATTTGAACAGACACCATGGGGCGCAGGCGGTCTTTTAGGATCGCCTGCGTCCTTGTCCGCATATGCGGGCTGTGGCGTGAAACGAAAGGATGTTGCGATGAAGATCCTTGTGCCCGTGAAGCGGGTCATTGACTATAATGTGAAGCCGCGTGTGAAGGCGGATGGAACGGGCGTTGATCTGGCGAACGTCAAGATGAGCATGAACCCGTTTGACGAGATCGCGGTCGAGGAAGCCATCCGCCTGAAGGAAAAGGGCGTGGCGACCGAGGTCGTGGCGGTGTCGATCGGCGTTGCGAAGGCGCAAGAGACGCTGCGTACAGCGCTTGCCATGGGCGCGGATCGCGCGATCCTGATCCAGACGGATGACGAAGTCGAACCGCTGGGCGTCGCCAAGCTGCTCGCCAAGGTTCAGGAAGAGGAAGGCGCTGGCCTGATCATCCTGGGCAAGCAGGCGATCGACGATGACAGCAACCAGACCGGCCAGATGCTGGCCGCGCTGCTTAATCTGCCGCAGGGCACCTTTGCGTCGAAGGTCGAGGTTGAGGGCGACAAGGTCAGCGTGACCCGCGAAGTCGATGGCGGCCTGGAGACGGTGAAGCTCAACGTCCCTGCGATCGTCACCACCGACCTGCGTTTGAACGAGCCGCGCTATGCTTCGCTGCCCAACATCATGAAGGCGAAGAGCAAGCCGCTCGCGACCAAGACGCCTGCTGACTATGGCGTGGACATCTCGCCGCGTCTGGAGACGCTGAAGGTCACCGAGCCCGCCAAGCGTTCGGCTGGCGTCAAGGTTGCCGATGTCGATGAACTGGTCGCGAAGCTGAAAGCTTTGGGCGTCGCTGCCTGACCATCATTCCAAGCCGTTCGGGCTGAGCTTGTCGAAGCCTGCTTCCTTCTTTGAAGAGAAGAAAGGTCCTTCGACAGGCTCAGGGCGAACGGGGATAGAGGATCGAGATTATGAAGACTCTGGTATGGGTTGAACATGAGGGCGGCGCCGTGAAGGACGCGACCCTTTCCGCCGTCACCGCTGCTGCGAAGCTGGGTGAAGTGCATCTGCTGGTCGCTGGCGCTGGCGTTGGCGGCGTGGGTGAAGCTGCCGCGAAGATCGCGGGCGTGGGCAAGGTCCATGTCGCCGACGACGCGGCATTTGGTCATGCGCTGGCCGAGAATGTCGCGCCGCTGGTCGTTGAACTGATGGGCAGCCATGACGCGTTCGTCGCGCCTGCCACCAGCAACGGCAAGAATATCGCGCCGCGCGTCGCGGCTCTGCTGGACGTGATGCAGATCAGCGACATCCTGTCGGTTGAGAGCGAAGACACGTTCACGCGTCCGATTTATGCGGGCAACGCGATCGCGACGGTCAAGTCGAAGGATGCGAAGAAGGTCATCACCGTGCGTGGCACCGCTTTTGAGAAGGCTGCGCGTGAGGGTGGTTCAGGCGTGGTGGAAGCTGTGGCCTCGACCGGCGACAAGGGGCTATCGAGCTTTGTCGGCGCCGAGATCGCCAAGCAGGAGCGTCCGGAACTGACCTCGGCCAAGATCATCGTGTCGGGTGGCCGTGCGCTGAAGGATGGGCCGACCTTTGAAGAGGTCATTTATCCGCTCGCGGACAAGCTGGGTGCGGCGGTTGGTGCTTCGCGCGCCGCTGTTGATGCTGGCTATGTGCCGAACGATTATCAGGTTGGGCAGACTGGCAAGATCGTGGCGCCGGAAGTCTATATTGCCGTGGGTATCTCCGGCGCGATCCAGCATCTGGCAGGCATGAAGGACAGCAAGACCATCATCGCCATCAATAAGGATGAGGATGCGCCGATCTTCCAGGTCGCGGACATCGGCCTGGTGGGCGACCTGTTCAAGGTCGTGCCGGAGCTTACTGGCAAGCTGTAAGCAACTTCCCGTGAGGGTAGTGAAGAGGGCGCGGCCGAGGTCGCGCCCTTTTTTCTTATTCGCAGCGGACGCTGCTGCGATCGATCGCGTTGCCGGCGATTGCGCCGCCGCCTGCGCCGAGGATGGTGCCGAGCGTCTTTGAGCCGCCGGGGGCGATGATATTGCCCAGGACGCCGCCCGCGATTGCGCCGACTATCGTGCCAGTGGTGCCGTCGTTGCGCTTGCAATAATAGCGGCCGTCATTGTCGCGGTAGATATAGTCGTCGTCGGTGATCACCCGGCCGGAATAGCTTCCTGCGGGGTGGTTATAGCCATAGCGGTCGCCATAGCGATCCGTGGTGCAGGCCGCCAGCGGCAGGGCCAGCAAGGCGGCGGCGATTATCGGGGTGCGCATCAGTCACTCTCCTATTCTTTGGCCCCCGGCTGCGTAACAACCCTTCAAATCCGGGTAAGTTGCGTGGGCGGAACGGCTTTATGGGGAGAGGGACAGGCGGACATTAGTCCACCCGCCACGGCGCCGCGAAAGGGGGGGAACGCGGGCCGGGCGGGCGGTGGCCAGCGGCCAGAGGGATAAGCCGCCGGAATGGGTATTTTTAAAGTGTCAGCCGCGTGTCAGCTGGCGAGGGTTGAACCCGGCGCTGTATGGCGCGGTTGGGTGGGCGTGATCGCCGGGGACATGTTGCTGCCGCCGAGGGTGCTGCTGGTAGAGCTGCCCGTGCGGTTCGAGATGTCGTCACGGGCCTTGTTGTAGCGGGTGACGAGGTCTTCCTTGAACTCGGTCAGCTTGCCTTCGTCGTACAGTTTCTTGCCGACATAACCTGCGATGGCGCCGAAAATCAGAGTGCGGATCATTGCGTCTAGCTCCTTACCGGATGTTCCTGTCAGGGTCGCGGAGATAACCGGTCAGGAGGCGTCGGGTTCCGGACGCTTTGGAGTATTCGACAAGATGAGCGGCTGTGGCGATGTGCCGGAGCGGCGGGCCGTCGGGGAGGTGTCGTTACACCGCAGAGCCGCAGGAAGCGGCGCGCTTTTTCTCGGAGCGTATTTCCCGGCCTGGTCGATCGATCGCCTCGGCGGGTGGCATGACCGGGTGTCCCGGCCAGCAATGCTTCAGGCGTTGACGGCGCTGCTTTGTGCGAGCGCGGCGGCTGAGGCAGCTTCGCGGCGGGCGCGGTTGCGGTCGGCGAGGTCCTGGCGTTCGGCCATGGCGAGGAAGGTCGCTTCCGAACGGAGGCAGCGGTCGCGGACGTTGGTGAGGGTGGCGGCCTGGGCTTCGTTGCGAGCCTGGGCGGCGAGGGCGCGATAGTCGGGGTGCGTCATATGCGCTCCTTTTTCAGATAGTGCCCGGGCGCCATGAAAACGGCGCCCGGACGGTCAGCATGGCTTATTCAGCGTGCTGAAGATTTACGGCCGCCATCTTGCCGCGACGATCCTGTTCCAGATCATAGGTCACGCGGTCCTTTTCGCGCAGCGTGGCCAGGCCAGCGCGCTCGACAGCGGTGATGTGGACGAACGCGTCGGGGGTGCCGTCGTCAGGGGCGATGAAGCCATAGCCCTTGTCGGCGTTGAAGAATTTGACGGTTCCGGTGATGCTCATGGTAGTTCCTTCGTTCGTACGGTCTGTCCAGCGTGGACGGACCGGTCGCTAGAGGGGCAGGGAAAGAAGGAAGTTTGGTGCCGCAAAGCGCCGAAAGACCGTCGATTTGCGACTGTAGCCTGTCCTATATAGGGGACGGGGGCAGAAATAGCAAATCGGCCGCCCAAATGAGGCCGTCATCACCCCGCCTTTTCCAGCGCCGCGAAGCCGAAAAAGGCGTCGCGGGCCAATGCGGCGGCGGCTTCGTAGGGGCGGCGCTGGGCTTCTTCCAGCGCGGCCAAGGCTTCGCTTTCCTGAGGGGTCAGGTCGCGCTCATAACCGTCTATGTCGTAGATGTCGCCGCTCTCTTCGCCGTTGAAGCCGGGCGGGGCGGGATAGTCGGTGCGCCAGGCTTCCCGCTCCTCATCCCACCATGCGCCGCGCAGGCGGGCGGCGGCTTCTTCGGGCGGAAGGGTGGCGCGATCGACCAGTGGGGGGCGAAGTTCACACCGTTCATGGAGGGGGTGGGAATCGGCCTTTTTGCCCTCATGCAGCGCCATGCGGGCGGCGATGAAGAGGGCGGCGGAGGCTCCGGGGGAGAGAGCGGTGGCGGTGGCTTCGATGCTGGCGGGGAGGGTGGGATCGGACGGGTCTGCGGCGGGCGGGGCGGCTTCGTTGCTGTCCGGGGTGAGGGCGGGGTGGTTTTCCGCTGTTGGGGCTTGGGCGGGCGCGGCTTCCTTTGGCGCTTGTTCCTGCGGGCAGAGCATGTCGAGATAGGCGGCGAAATCCTGCGCGACGACGCGGGCGAGGGCGGCGTCACTGCCTTCGGGCGGGTTGTCGGCCATGCGGTCGAGGCGGGAGAGCATCGACATCGCTAGGCGGTTGTCGTGGCGGTGGCGGGTGATTTCGCCTGCTTCGGCGTCCTTGCGGATCACTTCCTCATGGCCGTTGAGGGCGCGGGCGAGCAGATCGTCGGCGAGGCGCGCGCGGGCGATGAGGATGGCTGCGTCCCAGCCGAGGCGAAAGGCCGCGCCGTCGCGGCGGATGCGCAAGGCATAGGCGGCGCGGGCTGAGATGTGGACGGCGTCGCAGGCCGTGGTGATGACGCCGGTGGCGGCGAGGGTTTCAAGGAAGTGCCGCTGCCGCGCGGGGCTCCAGCCGTCGACGCGGCTTTGCTGCGCGGGGGTGGGGAGGGAGGGGAAGTGGTAGGACATGGCAAAGCTCCTTTTTATGGGAGGGTTTGCCGGGACGGTATAACAGGTTGGGGGTTGTAGGACAGAACAAAATGGGAACAAGGTTGGCGTCAGGGATATTGCTGGCGGGTGTGCTTGACGGTCAGCACTTCTATGACGTCGGCTCCGACACGGTAGACGAGCATGTAGTTGGGGGTAACGAGGGCTTCCCGCGTCTCTGGGACACGACCGGCGCGATACATGTAAGGATGATCGGCCAAGCGAGTGGCGGTATATTCCAGCAATTCTGCAAGGCGAGCAGCGGCGGCGGGATTGCGATCAGAGATATAGTCGACGATGCGCCGAGCATCCTCGCGCGCGATCGGGCGCCAAATAACGTGCGGCATCAGGCGTGCTTGGCTTTCTTCGCCTCAATGATTGCACGCAGTTCCGCCATGACCTGATCGTGCGGGATGCCGGGCCGGGGATCGGCCAAGGACGCCTCCACCTGCGCGCGGAACCAGGCGTCGTAAGCCTCGGCTTCCTCGGTCGTCGCGAACTCGGACTCGATGGGGGTGAGTTTGGTCATCTGCGTTAGGATATCAGCGATGTGAGGCGGTGCCAATTGTGATGTCGGATCAGCATGGTCTGAATATTCGTTGAGAGCCCGGCCGGTTTCGTTCCGACCGGGCGATCCACAGTCTAATTTCAATCGGGTGCTTTATCAGATTTTGCGTCCTGCCCATCCTCCGCAACATCCGTATCAGGGGGGAGGAATTCTTGCGTTAGATGTCGAATGACATGTTCATTAAATTGAGCGAGAATTTCACCAATCGAAGAGTTAATTTTATTTTTATCAGATATCTCCGTAATACTCGCCTTCCACCCCGAAAAAGAGGCTTTCTTTGTCTCATCCCAGCCAACATAGCGAAAGTGACAAAAGCCACTAAAAATAGCCAATTTATTTCGAGAAACTATCGGGCAAATATAGCAGCTTTCAGGCGCTAGGCTGAGTTCATTTGGTTCTAAATGGATCTCAATGTGCTTGTAAGGTAAATCTGCCGTTATCTCATATCCGACAACTTCATTCTTCCTATCGTCAACCCACTTGTAATCGTCATCCGAATTTCTGCCAAGAAGACTAAGATTAATTCCAGCAAACAGGGGATTTTTTAAGACCCTCTTCTGATATGTCTTCCATTCCTTCTTTGGCTGAGCGAAGTACGTGTTCTTCGCCTGCAATTCATTAATCCACTTTCCAATACCTAAGGGGTTTTCCGGATAGCCATCATGCTCTATAACTGTTATCTTAAAGAGTGAAGAAATCTCAGCAGAGAACTTATGCTGACGGGCGAAAAGCGGAATTTTCTCGTAATTCTGATCAGCAACTTCTTTCGTGCAATACGTGCTCGACGCCGATTTCACTGCTTCTACTAAGGTTTGGGAAGGTGCAGGATCAGATTTACCCTCTGTTGAGGTCGTGATAGAATTTAAGAATGGCAGGATTGCTTCTTTGACGGCTTTATTAACTTCGCAGAATACCTCAGTGCAATCCGCCTGAGTGATAAAATAAGGGTTCTGCCTTGTGGAACCGCTGAAGCTATCCGAGATAGAAGAAATAATATCTGTGTAACGAATCTTTGAGGATTGATGTGTATATATGGAATGAAGAAACGACTCCGTGAAATCGCTTATGTGACTATCTTGGTATGACGATTGCTGCTGCTGTGACGACAGCATAAAATATATTTTGCTAAATTGAGAATTGGATTTTACGTATTCCTCAAATTCTTCACGGCCTTTGATATAGTTTACGCCGGACTGGCATGCATCTACAATCTTGATAAATAAGTTTGGCGTTAGGCCCCTCGCCAGCGAGTCCAATTCCGTATTTGATAGTGATGTAGAATTTTGTTTAGATCTCGTAAAATCTCCTAAGAGAAACCGAAACTCATCGCTTAAGAATGCTCCGTGTCCGGAGTAGTAGAATAAAAGTTCGTCGATTGCCTTGCCTTTGAGGCTATCGACGAAATCTGATATTTGTTCCTTTACAACCGCACTGCTATGCCCGTCTGCGATGTGCAAGATGTTGCTGTCGAATTTTCCAGTCGCCTTGACCAAATTATGGATTGCGGCACTGTCGTTCGTACACCCCGGCAGTGGAGACAGTTCTCCAGAATAATTGCTCACCGTGAGTATGATCGCTGCGTTTTCCAAATTGCCCCCTCTGGTCAATGCTGCATGTAGCTATTCCGCTGCCACCGCTTCCATTCCCAACAGTGGCGCCAGATAACGTCCCGTAAAGCTACGAGAATTTTTCGCAACTTTTTCCGGCGTGCCTTCGGCGACGACTTCACCGCCTTTCACGCCGCCCTCCGGCCCCATGTCGATGATCCAGTCGGCGGTCTTGATGACGTCGAGGTTATGTTCGATCACGACCACGCTGTTGCCCTGTTCGACCAGGGCGTGGAGGACTTCGAGGAGTTTGCGGACGTCTTCGAAATGGAGGCCGGTGGTGGGTTCGTCCAAAATGTAGAGGGTCTGGCCGGTGGCTCTGCGGGCGAGTTCCTTGGCGAGTTTGACGCGCTGGGCTTCGCCGCCGGAGAGGGTCGTGGCTTGCTGGCCGACCTTTATGTAGCCGAGGCCGACTTCGGCGAGCATGGCCATCTTGTCGCGGATCGGCGGGACGGCCTTGAAGAATTCCACCGCATCCTCGACGGTCATGTCGAGCACGTCGGCGATGCTGTGGCCCTTGAACTTTACCTCCAGGGTTTCGCGATTGTAGCGCGCGCCGTGGCAGACGTCGCAGGTGACGTAGACGTCCGGGAGGAAGTGCATTTCAATCTTGAGCAGGCCGTCGCCGGTGCAGGCTTCGCAGCGGCCCCCCTTCACATTGAAGCTGAAGCGACCGGGTTTGTAGCCGCGCGCCTGGCTTTCGGGGAGGCCCGCGAACCAGTCGCGGATGTTGGTGAAGGCCCCGGTATAGGTGGCCGGGTTGGATCGGGGGGTGCGACCGATGGGCGACTGGTCGATGTCGATCACCTTGTCGCAATGTTCAAGGCCGGTGACCTTGTCGTGGGGGCCAGCGACGATGCGCGCGCCGTTCAGGGTGCGGGCGGACGCGGCGTAGAGGGTGTCGATGGTGAAGCTGGACTTGCCCGATCCCGATACGCCGGTGATGCAGGTGAAGGTGCCGAGCGGGATCGACGCGGTGACATTTTGCAGATTGTTGGCGCGGGCGTTGTGGACGGTGAGCCTCTTGCCATTGCCCTTGCGGCGCTTTGGCGGGACTTCGATGCGGCGGGTGCCGTTGAGATAGTCCGCGGTCAGGCTGTCGCGGTGGGCTAGCAGTTCGTTGAGCGTGCCTTGGGCGACGATGGTGCCGCCGTGGACGCCTGCGCCCGGCCCCATGTCCACGATATAGTCGGCCATGCGGATCGCGTCCTCGTCATGCTCCACGACGATGACGGTGTTGCCGAGGTCGCGCAGGCGTTTCAAGGTGATGAGCAGGCGGTCATTGTCGCGCTGATGCAGGCCGATGCTGGGTTCGTCGAGGACGTAGAGGACGCCCGACAGGCCGCTGCCGATCTGGCTGGCGAGGCGGATGCGCTGGGACTCGCCGCCCGACAGGGTGCCGCTGGTGCGGTCGAGGTTCAGATAGTCGAGGCCGACATTGTTGAGGAAGCCGAGGCGCTCGACAATTTCCTTGAGGATGGCTTTGGCGATCTGGTTCTGCTGGTCGGTGAGGTGCGCGGGGAGGGTGGAGAAGAAGCCGAGCGCGTCCACCACCGAGCGGCGGGTGGACATGGAGATGTCCTCACCCGCGATCTTGACCGCGCGGGCTTCGGGTTTGAGGCGGGCGCCGTGGCAGGTCTCGCACGGCATGGCGGTTTGATATTTGCTCAGTTCCTCGCGCATCCAGGCGGAGTCGGTCTGGAGGAGGCGGCGGTTGAGGTTGCCGATGACGCCTTCGAAGGGTTTTTTGACCTCGTAGGATTTTTTGCCGTCGACGAAGCGCAGGGTGACGGGCTTGCCTGCGGTGCCGTGGAGGATGATGATTTTTACCTCCGGGGGGAGGTCGATCCACGGGGTTTCCAGGTTGAAGCCGAATTCCTTGGCGAGGGAGCCGAGGACTTGCATGTAGTAGGGGCTGGGCGGGTTGGATTTGGCCCAGGGGACGATGGCGCCCTTTTTGAGGGTCAGGTGTTCGTTGGGGACGACGAGTTCGGGGTCGAATTCCTGGCGTTCTCCGAGGCCGTCGCAGGCGGGGCAGGCGCCTTGGGGGGCGTTGAAGGAGAAGAGGCGGGGTTCGATTTCCGGGATGGTGAAGCCGCTGACGGGGCAGGCGAATTTTTCAGAGAAGACTATGCGGTTGTCCGGGATGCCGGCGTTTTTCATTTTTCCGGGTGTTGCTCCCCTCTCCCCTGAAGGGGAGAGGGAGTCGATGGTGCCGTCAGCCAAATCCACATAGGCTAGGCCGTCGGCGAGCTTTAGGGCCTGTTCGAAGCTGTCAGCTAGGCGGGTGGACATGTCCGGGTCCACGGCTAGGCGATCGACCACGACTTCGATGTCATGCTTGTATTTCTTGTCGAGGGCGGGGGCGTCTTCGATCAGGACCATTTCGCCGTCGATGCGGACGCGGGTGTAGCCTGCCTTCTGCCATTCCAGCAGCTCTTTCTTATACTCGCCCTTGCGGCTGCGGACGACGGGGGCGAGGAGGTAGAAGCGGGTGCCCTCCGGCAATTGCATGACGCGGTCGACCATCTGGCTGACGGTCTGGGCGCTGATCGGTTCTCCGGTCGCGGGGGAGTAGGGGACGCCGACGCGCGCCCAGAGGAGGCGCATATAGTCGTAGATTTCGGTGACCGTGGCGACGGTGGAGCGCGGGTTGCGGCTGGTCGTCTTCTGTTCGATCGAAATGGCGGGGGAGAGGCCGTCAATATGCTCGACATCGGGTTTCTGCATCATCTCAAGGAACTGGCGGGCGTAGGCGGAGAGGGATTCCACATAGCGGCGCTGACCCTCTGCATAGATGGTGTCGAAGGCTAGGGAGGATTTGCCTGAGCCGGACAGGCCGGTGATGACGATCAGGCTGTCGCGGGGTAGATCGACGTCCACGCCCTTGAGGTTGTGCTCACGCGCGCCGCGTACGGAAATTGTGGTCAGACTCATGGGGCGTGTTGTTCCAGATTTGTTCTTTGGGGGCAAGGCCGTTGCCGGGCTATGGGCGCGGATATGGGATAGCAGGCGGCGGCTCGCAAGCGGCCCATGCTTTCCAGCGCGAGCAGGCGGCGGGTCACCGAAAGGTAGAGCGATATTAACCGATCAGGTGTATAAGGGCCGCGACGGGAAAGCTGCGGCGGTGGCGTCTCGACTTCTGTAGATATGAGAGATCCCGGATAGCCCGACAGCATCCCGGATACGCCCCCGGCCGTCCCTTGCGCCGGGGGCGTTTTCTTGTTCGGTCAATTTCGACGAATGATGTTTTACGCTACGTCAACAAGGCTTTTTGGGATCGACAGAGGCAGCTGGCCTGTTTAAATCTGCGCCCTGCCGGAAGGACTGACGGGTCCCAGCCTTCGCGGCTTTATCGCGGACCAGGTCGCCTGAAGAGCGACGAGTCCCAAGCAGTTCAATCGAAGGGGGACCATCATGACATTTTTTATCAATCGCACCGGCGGTGCCATGCTGGCGGCACTGTCTGCCACCGTGTTGATGGGCGCGGCGGCGCAGGCGAGCGTTATTCCGTTTGAATCCAACGGCCGTACGATCGATGTGCGCTATGACGATCTGGACCTGTCGAAGAAGTCGGGTCAGCAGGAATTGAATGCCCGCATCCGCCGTGCTGCGGTGAAGGTGTGTCCGGGCCGGACCATGCAGGATTTGCGGTCGTGCCAGATCGCGGCGGTGGATCATGTCCGTGAGCCGGTCGCCATCGCGATCGCCAAGGCGCAGGGTCAGGATGCGAGCCGCTTTGCCGAGGTGGGCAAGGATAAGGTGCCTGGCGCGGGGAATTGAGGCTTTGCGTTTGAGGGGGGAGGAGTGATCGGCTCTTCATCGCTGGCGTTGCGCTGGCCCACCCCCTAACCCTTCAAACGAGTCACGTGCCTCGTTTGAACGCTTGCGGGAGGGGGGACATTGAGCGCTGGAGGATGCTCTGGGAACCGGCCATCGGGACTGGCCGTTGATCCTGCGTGGCGCGCGAAGGCCGCGCCGAGGAGAGCAAGATGAGCGACAAGACCGATATTCGTCCCAATAGCCGTGAAGAAGCGCATGATGAGCGTCCCACGGATGCGCAGGACCATGCCGTCACCCCCGAGGAGCAGCTGGAGGAAGGGTTGATGGACAGTATGGATGCGTCCGATCCGCCGTCGGCCACCAAGCCGGGCGACCATGGCGATCCGGTTCCTTCGTCGGGATTTCACGAAGAAGAAGATGAGGATGAGAAGGCTGGGCGATAGACGGCGGCGATATTGGTGATATGATCCATGGGCGAGGCGAACCGGATCGGCGGTGGCCGGGCGGTTCGCCAAGCGCACGACGCTGCAAGGTGAGAGGAGCCTTATTGATGCCGACTTCCGCTACTCCCGCGATCGAACGCATTGCCCGGGTGCTGGCCGGACGCCAGCTGAGCCTGAATGGCGAGGGCGATGATCCCCATGCGGCGGGCGCGGTGGATGCGAGTTGGCAAAACTATCTGGATGATGCCTATGCTATCCTGCACACGCTGCGGGAGCCCGATGAGCAGATGGCGCAGGCGGGTGATGTCGCGGTGTGGCGCAGCATGATTGGCGCTGTGTTGGAGCGGCGAGCCTGACGCAGCGATTGGCGGGGCGGCCTGCCCATGCCATAATGGGCGGATGAGCGGCCCTGCACTGAAGATCAAGATACAGCTTTATTGTGGTGACGAGATCGCCATGGGGCCGGGCAAGGCCGACCTGCTGGATGCGATCGCCAGCGAGGGGTCGATTTCGGCGGCTGGGCGGAAGCTGAAGATGAGCTATCGGCGCTGCTGGATGCTGGTGGACGTGATGAACCGATGCTGGTCCGCGCCGCTGGTGGCGACGTCGAGTGAGGGCGCGGTGCTGACGGAGCTGGGGCTTGGCGTGCTTGCCCAATATCGCGGGTTGCAGAAGGCGGCGGCGAGTGCGGCGGGGCGGTCGCATTGGCCTGACCTTGCGCGCGAGTTGCGGGGCGAGCCGTTGCCGGTTCAGTCGGAGGAGTGAGGAGGATGCGTCGGCACTTGGGCATTGCGTAGGATGCCGGGGGTGGCGTGGTTTCGCGGGTTCTCAACGGGATGTTGCTTAAGGTTTTGCGTTTTGGGGCGTGGCTGGTGGCCGCGCCCTATTTTGGTTCACGCGGAGGCGCGGAGGGGTCAGGCGTCAGCTTTGTCCTTGAGGCGAGGCTTGGGAGCTGGATAGAGGTTAAGTCTGGGGCGCTCGCTTCGCCTTCTGATTGTGCTTCCGTATCGCTGCCGTTCCGCGTGATATATTTTCACGCGGAGAACGCAGAAGGCGCAGAGGGAGGGTTTGCGGCTTGCCGTTGCTTGAGGACCCGATGCTCTTTGGTAAGGGGGCTTTGCTGCCTCCTTTTATCGCTTTCACAAAAATTACATGTTGCGACGCACAAGGAAAAGTGATTCCCTGTAGTTGTCGGCAGAACCGGCGCTTAAGCTTACAGTAACCATGTTGGGCGCATGTTCTGCTGATCGACTTGAAGTCGGAGGGCAAGAGCATGGGCACCAATGCAAGACCGGCTGACGGGGCAATCACCCTGGCTGAATTGCGCGAATTCGCCAGTTTCCCGTCTGCCACGCAGCGCTATATCCGCCGGTCGCTGGACATCGGCCTCCACCGCCGCGACGCCATGAAGCTATGGTCGCGCGACATGGTGGAGGAAGCGAGCATCCGCGCGCAGGCCCGCATTTACGGGCGGCTGGATGAGATCAAGGCGCGGGTGCCCGACGACAGCGGGCTGGACCAGATGGAGCCGTTCATGGCGCCTTTGGTGACGATTTCGGCTTTCGATTTGGGGCAGGACAGGCTGAGCAGCTTTTCGGCCTACCGGTTTTTGTATGAACGGCTGTTGGGGGCGGGGGCCAGGCCGTGGTTGCCGGGCGCGTTCTGCGCGGCGGCGAGCTTGCCGCATCTGCATCCTGAGAAGCGGCGGGCGCTGTTGCAGTCGATCAGCGAGGCGGCGGCGACGGCGGTGGGGTGGTCTAACCGGGAGCCGACCTTCTATCCGGAGTGGGTGGAGAAGGTGGATATGAGCAAGGCGAATTGAGCTTTTGCTGGCGTTCCTCCGGGGGAGGGGCGATATGATTGAAGCGAGGCGGTGGCGGCCGTGAGGATTGCCGCACCTTTGAAATGTTATGCTTCGATCGCCGCTTGACCGCAGAGGCGAATGCCATAGCTTTGCACCGGCTTTTTTTGAGGGTCTGCGATGTCCTACGCTCTGTCCGCCCGGATGACCTTCGACAACATGCTCGGCAGCCTCGATCACCTTGTCGGGAAAGCTATCGATTCTGGGATGACGGATGATGTGCTCGCGGCGAGACTGACCGACGACATGTTTCCGCTGGAGATGCAGTTTCGCGTGGCTCTGAACCAAGTACTGCTGGCACTGAATCAAGTCGCCGGGCAGAGCGTCCCACTCGAAGTTGTATCGTATAAATCACTCGCGGAGGTTGCCGAACGCATTGCGGTGGTTCGATCGCTAAACGATCAAGCAGTCCCCGCTGGTTGGGCAGACGCCGACACAGTCGTCGATCTCACATTGCCCAATGGCATCCGCTTCCTTATGTCGTCGGAGGAGGATATTCGCGACTGGATCATGCCGAACTTCTACTTTCACGTAACAATGGCATATGCATTGCTGCGCAACGCGGGATTGGACATCGGCAAGATGGATTTTCTGCCGCATATGGAGCGCCATAAAGCTTTGCCTGCGTAGCAGAAGCGGTTCCTCTGGCGGTTCAGCTGACTCTCGACGGATTCTGGACCAGTTATCCATTCACGATCGTACCGCCGTTGGGGTGGAGGACCTGGCCGGACATGTAGCTGCCGTCCTCGCACGCCAGGAAGAGGAATGCGGGGGCTACTTCGTTGGGTTGGCCGGGGCGGCCCATGGGGACTGACTCGCCGAAATGTTCGAGCTTTTCCGGGCTCGCGCCGCCCGAGGGGTTGAGCGGGGTCCAGATCGGGCCGGGGGCTACGGCGTTGACGCGGATGCCGTCTTTTACGAGATTTTCCGACAGGCTACGGGTGAAGGCGGTGATGGCGCCTTTCGTGCTGGAATAGTCGAGCAGTTCCGACGAGCCCTGATACATGGTGACGCTGGTGCAGTTGACGATGGCGGCGCCTTTTTGGAGGTACGGGCGTGCTGCTTGCGTCAGGAAGAACATGCCGAAGATGTTGGTCTGGAAAGTGCGGCGCAGCTGTTCCTCGGTGATATCGGTGATGTCCTGATCGGGATGTTGTTCGCCCGCGTTATTGACCAGGATGTCGAGGCGGCCGAAGCGGTCGATTACCTGTTTGACGGCGTCGTCGCAGAAGGATTTTTCGCCAATGTCCCCGGCGATGGTGAGGGCCTGTTGGCCTTCGGCCTCGACGATCTGGGCAGTCTTCTTCGCGTCGTCATGTTCGCAGAGGTAGAGGATGGCGACGTCGGCGCCTTCGCGGGCGTAGAGGGCGGCGACGGCGCGGCCGATGCCGCTATCCGCGCCAGTGATGAGGGCGACTTTTCCGGCGAGGCGGCCTGAGCCGGGGTAGCGGGGTTCCCATTCGGGCTTGGGTTCGAGCTTGCTTTCGTGGCCGGGCAAGCCGTCTTCGTGGATCATCTCTTCATGATTGTCGGATTGGGTGTCGGACATGGCGCATCTCCTTTCCTCGGCCAACACTTGGGTTGGGGGATGGTTCATGCGCTTGCGGCAGGGCGGGTCGCCTAGCCCGTGCTGCGATTTTCCCAGATGGCGATAGGGGCGTCCGCGCCCGGCATTTCCATGCGGACTTCACGCAGGGTGACGGCGAGCACGCAGGCGGGCCGCTGTTCGACCCCGAGCGGCTGGGCGCAGTGGACGGGGCCGTTTCCGGGCACGCGTTCAATGCGGCCGATAAGCCGGAGCCTCAGCCCGCGTGAGGGGGTAAAATCTTCAGGCGCGAGGCGCAGTACTTTTTCGAAGGGGCGGCCGTGGCGCCACAGATCGTTGCCGTCATTCTGGCCGAATTGGGCGAGGGCCAGGCTTTGGTCGGGCGTGGGCGCGGTTCCGTCCGGTTCGGGCGCGGTGGCTTTTGCAGGGGCGGGGCATTCGTCGTTGGTGGACCAGGGGCGCAGCATCCAGAAGCCCTCGGCATCATGGCCGTCCCCTTGCGCGGGGAGTCCGAGATCGGCGGCTTTCCACGAAATCGGCCTGACATGGACGCGGAGCACGCCGGCCGCTTCATCATAGCGCCAGCGCATGGGGGCGCCACTGTCCTTTTCCGCAGCGCCCGAGCAGCCGAAGGCGAGTGAGAGATCGAACCGCTGACCCACGGTCCCGGCGATGTCGTCCGGCAGCGGCTTGCCCGATGACAGGGCGTCGGCGGCGCGGCGGGCGAGGTCGGCTATCTCTGCGCGGCCCCAGAGGCGCGGCAATTGCGGCTGTACCGGGATGGGCGGGGGGATGACGGTGACGGGGGCAGGCGCGGGCGGCGGAGCCTTGGGCGCTGTGCCGCGTCCAAGAAGGAAACCGCCCGCCCCGACCGCGATAAAAGCTGCAAGCCCTGCGGCTATGGCGAGCCGACTGGTCCTGGCACTGGGTTCACGCATAAGCCATTGATAGCAAATCGAGCATCATCCTCCAGAAGATAATCATCTTTTTTCCGCCTTGCTGCGTTGACAGGGGCGGCGGCAGGCACGAGGCAGGGGGCGCATGACGATTGACCAAGTTCTGACGCTGCTGGTGCTGGCCGCTGTCGTCGCTGCGCTGATCTGGGACAAGGTGCGCGCCGATGTCGTCGCGCTGTCCGGGGCGGCGGTGCTGTTGATGACGGGCGTCGTGCGGCCGGTCGATGTGCAGGGTGCCTTTGCAAGTCCCGCGATTATCGCGCTCGCGTCGCTGTTCGTCATTGCTTATGCGCTGGAGCTGTCGGGGCTGCTCGACCGGGCGATTGCGATGGCGGTGGCGATGTGCAGGCGGATGGGCGCGACCGGCATGTGGCTGCTGCTGTCGATGATCGGCGCGGCGTCCTGCTTCCTCAATTCGACGCCGATCGTGGTGTTGGGCGCGCCGGTCGTGCGCGACGTCGCCAATACGTTGGGCCTTTCGCCCAAGCGGTTCCTGATGCCGTTGTCCTATATCACAATCCTGACCGGCTGCTGCACGTTGATCGGGACATCGACCAACCTGCTGGTGGACGACATGGCGAGCGTGGCGGGGCAGCCGCGCTTCGGCATTTTCGAGATTACGCCGGTGGGGTTGCCGATGGCGCTGGCGGGTGGGCTATACCTGTTCCTGTTCAGCAAGAAGCTGCTGGGCGGGCGTCATGAGGCGGATGAGCGGGAAGGCGAGGCGGCGCCGATCGATGCCATGCATGTGTACAGCGCGCAGGTGGGCGACCCGGCGGTCTTCGCCGAGCCCCGGCCGCTGAAGCCCGCCAAGGCGGCGATCGCGCTGGGTGTTTTTGCGGCGGCGGTGGGGCTGGCGGCGATCGATGTTGCGCCGATCGCGGCGAGCGCCTTTGCCGGGGCGGTTGTGCTGATCCTGCTGCGGGTGATCAGCGCGGATGAGGCCTATAGCGGGCTGCGGCCGCAGATATTGATCCTGATCGCGGGCATGGTGGTGATCGGCATCGCGATGGAGCAGAGCGGGCTGGCGGCGGACGCCTCGCGGATGCTGATCGGCAGCGTGCATGGGTTGAGCCCGCTGATCGCGCTGGTCGTGCTGTATCTGGTGACGATGGTGCTGACGGAGTTGCTGTCGAACGCGACGGTGGCGGTGCTGCTGACGCCGGTCGCGGTGGCGCTGGCGGACAGTCTGGCGGTCAGTCCACGGCCGTTTCTGGTCGCGGTGATGATGGCGGCGAGCGCGGCTTTTGCGACGCCCTTTGGCTACCAGACCAATGTCATCGTCTATCAGATGGGCGGCTATCGCTACATGGATTTCGTGCGGGTGGGGTTGCCCTTGAACCTGATTACCTGCGTGGTCGGGGTGGCGGCGATCAGTATGTTTTTTCCGTTCTGATCAGGCCGGGCGCCAGCCGCAGGATAAGGAAACCGGCGGTGGCGGAGGCGAGTGAGCCGAGCAGGATGCCGAGCTTTGCCGCATCGCCTGTATCCGGATGGGGTGCGAAGGCGAGGCCGCCGATGAAGAGGCTCATGGTGAAGCCGATGCCGCAGAGGAGCGCCACGCCATAGACTTGCGCCCATGTGGAATGGGCCGGGCGGCTGGCCCAGCCGAGGCGGGACAGGAGCCACACGGTGCCGAATATGCCGAGCTGCTTGCCTGCGAAGAGGCCGAGCGCGATGCCGAACGGGACTGGCTGAGCCAGGTCGGATGGTGCGACCCCGCTTAAGGACACGCCCGCATTGGCGAAGCCGAACAGCGGCACGATAGCGTAGGCGACCCAGGGGTGGAGGCCATGTTCGAGGCGGGACAAAGGCGAATGCTGGTCGTCGGGCGCGGCTGGGGTCTTTCGCAAGGGGATGGTCATTGCGACGGCCACCCCGGCCAGCGTGGCGTGGATGCCGGATTGCAGCACGCAGAACCAGACGAAGACGCCGATCAGTATATAGGGCCAGAGGCTGTTGACCCCCGCGCGATTGCAGAGCGCGAGGCAGGCGAGACCTGCGACGGCCAGGGCGAGGGGCAGCAGGTTGAGCTGTCCGCTGTAGAAGAGGGCGATGATGAGGACGGCGATCAGATCGTCGATGATCGCCACGGCCGCGAGGAATATCTTGAGCGATGCCGGTACGCGCGGGCCGAGGAGGGCGAGCACGCCTAGAGCAAAGGCGATGTCGGTGGCGGCGGGGATCGCCCAGCCGCGAAGGCCGATGGCGTCTCCCCGGTTGATGGCGACATAGATAAGGGCGGGCATGACCACGCCCGCCGCTGCTGCCAGGCCGGGCAACAGGCGGTCGGGCCATCGGGCGAGTTGCCCGTCCAGCACCTCCCGCTTTATTTCCAAGCCCACGATAAGGAAGAACAGCGCCATGAGGCCGTCGTTGATCCAGTGGAGCAGGCTGAGCCCCGCCAGGTCGATGTGGAGCGTGTGGAAATAGTCGGCCGACAGGGCGGAGTTGGCGACGAGCATTCCCAGAGCCGCAGCCGCGATCAGGATGATACCGCCCGCCGCTTCCGCAGCGAGGAAGGCGCGCATCATTGAGACGGGGCGGGTGATCAGGGGAGGAACGGTCATCCCGCTGTTCTAACGGCCAATTCGGCGCAGGGCCACTGCTTCCGGTCGGTCGATCAGTGCGTTTCCGTGCGGAGCCGGTCGGTGAGTTGCTCGATTTCGAAGGGTTCGAGAATCCAGGTGCGGGTCTTGCGCCCCGCCCGGTGGATGGGCTGCGTCAGGAGGACGCGCGCCTGTTCGCGGGCGTGCGGCTTGAAGACCGCGAAATGCTGGGCGCAGTCACGGATCGTGCCGATGACCGGGGCGCGGCCTTCAAGGTCGATCAGGGTAGCGGGCTGATCCCAGGGGATTGCGGATGTCGGATGATCGTTCATTCACTTGCGCCTGTAACGGAAATACCAGACCTCATGGCCGAGGCGGCGGGCCTTTGCCTCATAGCGGGTTTCGGGCCAGCCGCCGGGGCGGGTGAGGAAGTCCTTGGGTTCGCTCGCCAGCCAATCGAAGTCGGGGTGGCCGTTCATCACCATCATCGCCCAGCGGAGATAGACGGGGTGATCGGTGCCGAAGCGGAACTCGCCGCCGGGCTTCAGCTTGCGGGCGATCATTTCGACCGGGCCGGGGTTCATCATGCGGCGCTTGGCGTGGCGGGCCTTGGGCCAAGGGTCGGGATGGAGGAGGTAGACGAAGCTCAATGCGCCATCGGGGATGCGGGCGAGGGCCTGAAGCGCGTCGCCCATGTGGAGGCGGATGTTGCCGAGCGCCTGATCGCGGACATGGCCGAGCGCGGTGACGACGCCGTTCAGGAAAGGCTCGCAGCCGATGAAGCCATGGTCGGGCAGCATATCGGCGCGATAGGCGAGATGTTCGCCGCCGCCAAAGCCGATTTCGAAATGCAGGGGGCGGTCGTAACCGAAGAGGTTGGCGGCGGTGATCTCCCCTTCTTCCGGGATGGAGAGGGCGGGCAGGAGCGTGTCGACCAGCTCCTGCTGACCGGCGCGGAGCTTGTGGCCCGACTGACGGCCATAGAGGCGGTTGAGCGTGGTGGGGTCGCCGGATTTGTGCGCGGTCATGGGCGGGGGCTTAGCCGCGTGGCGCAGCGGGGGCAAGCGGGTAGCTGTTGTGCCTCCCGCACCCGTGGTGAGGAGCGGTACGGGGCGGGAGGCACAGTAGGGTGTGTGGGGGTTCAGCCCATGACGGGCTGCAAATGGCGACTTTCTGCGCTTCCGGTGCTCACGTACTGAAGTACGCTGCGCGCCAGTTCTCGAAATTCACCATTTTCGCCGCGTCCTGAACTGAATCCCCACACACCCTAGGCCACGGCCGGGTCCTGCGGCCGGCCTTTGGTTTGCCGGGAGAAAGAGGAGAAAAGACCGGAAGCCGGTCCTTCAGCTCAGTGGCATTTCATGAAGCGGCCCTTGGCGTCCTTGCACGGGCCTTTTTTGGCGACCGGCTTGGGCGGGCATTTGATGAATTTGCCTTTCGCGTCCTTGCAGGGGGCGGCGAGCGCGGGGGTGGCGCTGGCGCCCAGGAGCGCGAGGCAGGCAAGAGCGGAGGTCAAAAACCGGGTCATCGCCTGTTCTCCTTGGGAGGAGGGGTTGCCGGACCCGACAGGGGGCCAAGTCCGGCAAGGCATGTATGTGCCGGGATTGGGCGGAAACCTAGTGAACTTTTCGTCATGTTGCGCCCATGAAAAAGCGGCGCGTAAGGCCTTTGCCCGCGCGCCGCTCTTTCATCTGTGGCGGGGTAAAGCGCTTAGAGCGCGGCCTTCAGCTTTTCGACCAGATCGGTGCGTTCCCAAGGGAAGAAGTCGCCTTCCGCCTTGCGGCCGAAATGGCCGTAGGCGGCGGTGGGGCGATAGATGGGCTTGTTGAGGCCGAGATGGGTGCGGATCCCGCGCGGGGTGAGGCCGCCCAGTTCCTTGATCGACTTGATCGCTTCCTCGATCTTTGCATCATCGACGCTGCCGGTGCCGTGGGTGTCGACATAGAGCGAGAGCGGCTCGGACACGCCGATGGCGTAGGCGAGCTGGATCGTGCAGCGGCGGGCGAGGCCAGCGGCGACGATGTTCTTCGCCAGATAGCGGGTGATGTAGGCGGCCGAGCGATCGACCTTGGTCGGGTCCTTGCCCGAGAAGGCGCCGCCGCCATGGGGCGATGCGCCGCCATAGGTGTCGACGATGATCTTGCGGCCGGTGAGGCCCGCGTCGCCATCAGGGCCGCCGATTTCGAAGCTGCCTGTGGGGTTGATGTGGTAGACGGTTTCGTTCGAAAGCAGATCGCCGGGCAGGACTTCGGCGATGACGCCCTTCACATATTCCTTCAGTTCCGCTTCGTTGGCGCCTTCGTCATAGCCCTTGGCATGCTGGGTCGAGACGACGATGGCGGTCGCGGCGGCGGGCTTGCCATTTTCGAAGCGCAGCGTGACCTGGCTCTTGGCGTCCGGTTCAAGGAAGGGTGCGCGGCCGGAGTGGCGGTCTGCGGCCATCTTGGCGAGGATCTTGTGGCTGTAGTCCAGCGTGGCGGGCATGAGGTCGGGCGTTTCGTCGCAGGCGAAGCCGAACATGATGCCCTGGTCGCCAGCGCCTTCGTCCTTGTTACCGGCGGCGTCGACGCCCTGCGCGATGTGCGCGGATTGGGCGTGGAGGTTATTTTCGAAGCGGAAGCTTTCCCAGTGGAAGCCTTCCTGCTCATAGCCGATGCGCTTTACGGTTTCGCGGACGGCGCGTTCGATCTCTTCCTGTGCGCCGGGAGCCCACTGGTCATTTTCATAGACGCCCTTGCAGCGGATTTCGCCAGCCAGCACCACGAGCTGGGTCGTGGTCAGCGTTTCGCAGGCGATGCGGGCTTCGGGGTCCTTGGACAGGAACAGATCGACGATGGCGTCGGAAATCTGGTCCGCGACCTTGTCGGGATGGCCTTCGGACACGGATTCCGAGGTGAAGAGATAGTTGCTGCGCATGGGACTCCCGTAAGCCAAGCTGGCGTGAAAGCGACATAAAGAAAAGTTTATGTGCCCCTATTAGCCCTTCACCCTACGGATGGCAATGGCCAGTCCGGCCAGCAGAGCCATGAACAGGAGGGATGCCCAATTACCTAAATGGGCAAAGAGCGTGGGCGGCAGCGCGGGGGGCAGCGCGCCGTCGAGATAGCCGGCGCGGTGGAGGCCGAGGGCGCGCAGAACGTGGCCGCGCGCGTCGATCACCGCTGACACGCCGGTGGGGGTGGAGCGGATGATGGGTATGCCTTCCTCGATCGCGCGCAGGCGGGCTTGTGCGAGATGCTGGACCGGCCCCCAGCTGCCGAACCAGGCGTCGTTGGAGGGGTTGAAGAGGAAGGCGGGGCGGTTGTTCGCGTCGATCACATGGCCGGAGAAGATGATTTCGTAGCAGATCTGGACGCCCATCTTGAGCTCCGGGCGACCGAGGGTGGCGGGGAGGGTGAGGCTTTGCGGGCCGGGGCCGGGCCAGAAGTCAGCGTCTCCGGGGACGAGGCGGGACAGGCCGATCGGCTGGAGGAGGGCGCGCATGGGGAGATATTCGCCATAGGGGACGAGATGCGCTTTGTCATAGCGACCGAGCAGCTTGGCTTGGGGCGAGACGATGAAGAGGCTGTTGTTGGCTCCGGCGAGGGCGTCGGTGGTGATGCCTTCTTTCTGAACCTGCTTGAAATAGACTTTGGTTGCGCCGGTCATCAGCAGGTCGCCGGGGCCGAGCAGCGCGGCGAGGCGCGCGCGCCATTGCGGTTCCATGTCGAGATAGGCGGGGATGGCGGCTTCGGGCCAGAAGATGAGGCGTGGGGCGGGGCGGGGTTTGCCGGAGAGGGTGGCTAGAGTGCGGAAGTGGGCTTCTTCCAGTGCTGGCGAGTATTTTTCGTCCTGGCCTATGTTGGGTTGGACGACGCGGATGCGGGGCGCGCCTGCGGGGGTTTGCGGCGCAGGTGTGAGGAGGCCCCAGAGGGCTAGGGCGGCGAGGGGTGCGGCGATGGCGGCAGCGGGGCGGAACTGACGCTTGGCGGTGAGCAGGATGGCTCCGGCGGCGAGGATGGTGAGGCCGCCTACGCCATAGGTGCCGATCAGGGTGGCGGCTATGGGGATGCCGGTGGGGAGCAGGGTGACGCCCAAGGGGTTCCAGGCGAAGCCGGTGAAGGCTGTGGCGCGGAGATATTCTGAGGCTATCCAGCAGGCGGCGAAGAGGAGGATGAGGGCGGCGCTGCTGCCCACCCCGCTGCGACTAGGCGGCAGAGCCGCCAAGTCTCGCTGCCCCTCCCGCTTGCGGGAGGGGCAGTTATGGGCGAGCCACCATGTGCCGAGCGTTGCCAAGCCGGGATAAACCGCGAGGTAAAGGGACAGGAGAACGACAGCGCCATAGCCGAACCAGTGGGGCATGGCGTCCTGGAAGGTGAAGGCGTGGGCGATCCAGTTGAGGCCGAGGGTGAAGTGGCCGAGGCCGAACAGCCAGCCGCGCGTGAAGGCCGCGCGGCGGGTGGGGGCGGTTTCGATGAGCCAGAGGAGTAGCGCGAAGCAGGCGAGGGTGACGGGCCAGAGCTTGAGCGGTTCAAATCCGGTGGCGGCGATGAAACCGGCGAGCAGGGCGGTGAGCTTTGGGAAGCGGGCGGGGAACTGGATCATTGGGTAGGGATCAGCGGATGGTGGCCATGGTGGCGTGGCTGCACTTATCGTTCTTGTGCCCGCCGCCTGAAAGCATCGAGGCCGCGATGAAGCCGCCGACCACAAGGACCAAGAAGCCCGCAGAGAGGAGGCCCAGATATTTCTCGATGAACGCCTTTATCGGGCGGCCGAATTTCCAGAAGAGGAAGCCGACCAGCATGAACTGGAAGGCGCGGGACAGGATGCTGGCCCAGAGGAAAGTGAAGAGCGACAGGCCGATGAAGCCTGCCGTGATGGTGATGAGCTTGAAGGGGATGGGCGTTGCGCCCTTCACCAATATGATTTCCGCGCCATAGACCCGCAGATAGCATGCCGCGACGGGGAATTTGGCGGCGAGGCCGAGGGCGTGGAGGATTTGTTGTCCGACCGCTTCATAGAGGAAATGGCCGATCGCATAGCCGAGCATGCCGCCCAATACCGAGGCGATGGTGCAGATGATGCCGAAGCGGATCGCCCGTTCCGGCCGGGCAAGGCACATAAGGCCAAGCAGCGGGTGCGGGGGGATTGGGAAGAAGCTGCTCTCCATGAAGGAGATGACGAAGAGCCAGCGTTCGGCATGGGCGTGGGCGGCTTTGGCCAGCGTCCATTGATAAAGCTTGGTGAGCATCGGAGGCGGGCCTAGCGGAGATTACCGGGGACGGCCAGCGCTTTCATCCCATTACGGAGTTGCAACATCGTGAAGGCGTTGACGCGGTGAGAACGGCTCGGCATCACCCTCTTCTCCGTATCAGCAGCCCGGCCGGTTTTTTGTGACGATTTCCAACCCATCATGGTCGAAAGTGCGCGAGCGTGGTGGGGGATTGATCTTTGCGCTGGGGCTGAACGCGCTGCTGGTGCTGGCCTTGTTGACATTGGCGCCGGGTCTTGATCCCCAGAAGGTTGATCCGCGCAATCCGGTGACGTTCGAAATGGCCGCTGCGCCTGAACCTCAAGCCGAGAAAAGCCCCGAGCGGGCTGAAAAGAAAGAAAAAGCGGCGGCGCCGGAGAAGAAGGAAAAGGAACCCGACAAGCCGCGCAAGCCGGTCGAGAAACCCGTCGTGACGCCGGTCGAAAAGCCGATCGTGACTTTGCCGCCGACCAAGCAGCCGTTCCTGCAACTGGACAGCGCGCAGATGGCGACGGCGGACATCGGCAAGATGCCCAAGACGGATGACAGCCAGAGCGCGGGCACAGCCGGGCAAGGGAATAGCCGCATGGCGGCGGGGCCAGGCGAAGGGCCAGGGGGCGTCCAGCTGTTCGAGGCGGAATGGTATCGGCGGCCAACGCCTGCGGAACTGGGCGGCTATATGCCCGCCAATGCGCCCGCCGGTGGATGGGGGCTGGTGGCGTGCAAGACGGTGGAGAATTTCCGGGTCGAAAATTGTCAGGCGCTGGGGGAATCGCCGCAGGGGTCGGGCTTTGCGCGGGCCGTTCGGCTGGCGGCATGGCAGTTCCTGGTGCGCCCGCCGCGCGTCAATGGGAAGGCGATGGTCGGAAGCTGGGTGCGGATCAGGATCGACTATAGCCGAGCACCTGCCAACAGCGGCGGGGCGGGCATGTGAATTTAGGTTGCATTTCGATACCTATATGAGATGAGGTGTCCCGTCGATTAGTAGGGAGACTCTCATGATCATTTATGGCGCGCGTCCATCGCCCTTTGTGCGCAAGGTTATCGTCTTTGCAGCCGAGAAGGGGCTGGCGGTGGAAGTGAGGCCCGGCGGCTTTGGCCAGGGCGGCGAGATTTTTGAGCGGGCATCGCCTTTCGGAAAGATGCCCGCGTTTCAGGATGGTGATTTCCTGATCAGCGACAGCAGCGCGATCATAACCTATATGGATGCCATCAAGCCCGATCCTGCGTTGATCCCGACAGAGCCGAAAGCGCGTGCGCGGACGATCTGGTATGAGGAGTTTGGCGATACCATCGTGCAATCCGCCGGGGCCGCGATCTTCTTCAATCGCATGGTTGCTCCGTTGCTGGGCATGCCGCAAGATCTGGCGGCGGCAGACCGGGCGGAGGCGGAGCAGCTTCCGAAGATTTACGATTATGTTGAGCGAATCCTTCCGGAAAGCGGCTTTCTGGTGGAGGATCGCTTTACCCTGGCCGATATTGCGGTTGCCTGTCCGCTGATCAACGTCGGCTATTGCAGTTCCAGCCTGAAGGACGGGCGCTGGCCCCGGCTGGAACAATGGTTAGAGAAAATCTGCGCGCGGCCGAGTTTTGCCGAGGCGCTGATGGCGGAAATGAGGGGCATTGAGGCTATGCGAGCATCCTAAACGAACCTATATGGAACATTATGCTTGACATCGTCACGATGTTCTGGCAGTTATGTCGATATTGGGAATTGTGAGTCGCCGGGACGGTGACGCGGCAAGGGCTGGTCCGGAAGGACTGGCCCTTTTTCGTTGAAAAGCGGAGGGGCGAGGAGATGGGGCAAGAGGGTGGCGCTAAGGCGATGCGGCGCTTTTCCGGCAAGGCCAGCGATGCGCCGGACAGGGAGTTGACCGTGCAGCGGAGCCAGCGCGGCGCGGCCGGTAGTGGGGCGCAGATGCGTGCGGTGCGCCGGGACGGCTGGACTGTCGAGCGGCGCAAGGTGTTCATGGAAACGCTGGCGGCGACTTGCAATGTCAGCGAGGCAGCGCGGGTGGCGGGGAAGAACCTGTCGAGCGCCTATTATCAGAAGCGGCGCGATCCCGGCTTTGCGCGGGAATGGGCGCAGGCGCTGGGCGTCGGCTATGCCGAACTGGAGGCGCTGCTGCTGCGGCAGGCGCTGTTCGGCACGGAAGAGGAAGAGGTGGTGCTGGACGGCGAAGGGATGGTGAAGAGCCGGAAGGTGAAGCGCGGGCATCCCAACGCGGTGGGGGTGCGATTGCTGGTGCAGCACCGGCGCGAGGCGGGGGAGAGGCTGGCGGCGGATGCGGTTGATAGGCCTGATGGGGAGGACGCGGTCGAGCGGTTGCGGGAGGCGTTGGAGAGGGTGCGAGAGAGGCGGGGGGATGGGTGATTTGGTTCATCTCCCCTCCGCCTGGCGGGTGGCGGGGGGGCTCGCGCCACATCTGATTTGTCTTGCAACGGCCAGATCAGAAGCTCGCTTTGCTCGCGCCCACCCCTAGCCCCTCCCGCCTGCGGGAGGGGAACGTGTTGGTTGGTGGGGCTGGTCCAAATATGACGCAAAAGGGGCAGCCGATGGGTGGCATGTCGGATTTCGAGAGGTTGGCGGCCCTGCCCGACGCGGCGCGGGAGCGGGTGCTGGCGGGGCTGAATGGCGCGGCGGCGCAGGCTTTGGAATATGATTGGGAATGGCTCGCCCGGCCGGAACAGCTGGCGCCGGTGGGAAACTGGCGTGTCTGGTTGATGATGGCCGGGCGCGGGTTCGGCAAGACGCGGGCCGGAGCGGAATGGGTGCGGCGGGTTGCGGAGAGTGACGGTCAGGCGCGGATTGCGCTGGTCGGCGCGACTTTGGGCGAGGCGCGGAGCGTGATGGTGGAGGGACCGTCCGGGCTGCTGTCGATTGCGCCCTGGTGGAACCGGCCGGTCTTTTCGCCTGCGCTGCGGCGGTTGGTGTGGCCCAATGGGGCGATGGCGCTGCTGTTTGGGGCGGCTGACCCGGAATCGCTGCGTGGGCCGCAGTTCAGCCATGGATGGGCCGACGAGATTGCGAAATGGCCGCAGGCGCAAGCGGCCTGGGACAATATGATGATGGGGATGCGGCTGGGGGGCGCGCCTCAAGTGATGGCGACGACGACGCCGCGCCCGGTTGCGCTGGTGCGCGGGCTGGTGGCGCGGGATGGCGCTGATGTCGCGGTGACGCGGGGGCGGACGGCGGACAATGTAGTGAACCTGGCCGATGGCTTCGTGGCGGCGATGGAGCAGAGCTATGGCGCGACGCGGCTGGGGCGGCAGGAATTGGACGGCGAGCTGATCGAGGAGGTTGAGGGCGCGCTGTGGAACCGGGCGCTGCTGGAGCGGTGCCGCGTGGCGCATGTGCCGGGCGGTGATGGCGGCGGGGCGCTGCTGTCGCGCGTGGTGATCGGGGTCGATCCTCCGGCGTCGGCGCATGGCGATGCCTGCGGGATCGTGGTGGCGGGGATCGGTAGTGATGGCCGGGCCTATGTCATTGCCGATGCGAGCGTGGAGAAAGCGAGCCCGGAAAGCTGGGCGCGGGCGGTTGCTGACGCGGCGGCGGTGCATGGCGCGGATCGGGTGATTGCCGAGGCGAATAATGGCGGGGCGATGGTGGAAAGCGTGCTGCGCGCGGCGGAAGCGGCGCTGCCGGTGCGGCTGGTGCATGCGAGCCGGGGGAAGGCTGCGCGGGCTGAGCCGGTTGCGGCTTTGTATGAAGCCGGGCGGGTGCGGCATCGTGGGGCATTCTGGGCGCTGGAGGATGAGATGTGCGGGCTGATCGCCGGGGGCGGCTATGTGGGGCCGGGGCGGTCGCCGGATCGGGCGGATGCGCTGGTCTGGGCTTTGACCGAGTTGATGCTGGGACGGCGGGGGGATGCGCGGGTGCGGGCGGTTTGAGGAACCGGCCGCCCAAGCGCGGCGTATTATCCTAAGTCAATTTTTAATGGGAGTGAGGCTGATGAAATTGGCCAGGATGATGATCGTAGCGGCTGGCGCGACCTTGGTTGCGACGCCGGTGATGGCGGCTTCGCTCAATGGCAAGGAGCGGGCGCGGGTGGCGCGGGCGGCTCCGCGTGATCGGGATGATGTGCGTTACTGCCTGTTGCAGGCGAAGAAGGGGCGTGATCGCGGGACGGTGATTGGCGCGGCTGGTGGTGCTGGCGTGGGTGCGCTGGCTGGCGGGAATTTGGGTGAGTCTCTGCTGGCGGGCGCGGCTGGGGCTGTGGCTGGGCGTGTTATTGGGAAGAGTGAGGGGACTAACGCGGAGTGCGATCGGGTTTTGCGGCGTAATCCTTGAGCTAGCGGGCGAGGGGGTTCCCCCTCTCCAGGTTACGGTAGGCGGCAGGCCGCCAACCTTCACCATCCTCTCCCCTGAAGGGGAGAGGATTTTTGTTTGTGGGGCTTTTCATGAAGTTTTTTGGGGCGAGGGCGGCGCGTGCGGGCGCGCGGCCGGTGTTGGCGCGTGCCTGGGGTTCGGGCGCGGTGGCTTTGGGTGAGTGGCCTGCTTCCTATGAGGCGCAGGTGCGCAGCGGCGTGATCGGCAATCCGGTGGCGCAGCGGGCCTTGCGGCTGGTGTCGGAGGGCGCGGGGGCTATGGCTTTGCTGGCGAGCGGGGTCGAGGAGGAGGAGCGTGGGCCGGTGCTGTCGCTGCTGACGCGCTGTTCGGGGGGGCAGGGGTTGGTCGAGACGCTGGCGAGCCATCTGCTGCTGCATGGCAATGGCTATGGGCAGGTGATGATGGGCGCGGATGGCAAGCCGGTCGAGCTATATGCGCTGCGGCCGGAGCGGGTCAGCGTGGAGGCGGATGCGCGGGGGTGGCCTGCGGCTTATCTCTATCGCGTGGGGGATAGCGTGACGCGGTTGCTGCCCGAGGATGCGGCGGGACGGGCTTCGATCCTGCATTTGAAGGCGCTGCATCCTTTGGATGATCATTATGGGCTGGGATGCGTGGGCGCGGCGGCGGGCGCGGTGGCGATCCACAATGCGGCGACGGTGTGGAACAAGGCGCTGCTGGACAATGCGGCGCGGCCTTCGGGGGCTATGGTTTATGATCCGGGCGACGGGTCGGTGATGAGCCCGGAGCAGTTCGAGCGGGTAAAGCGGGAGATGGAGGTCGCCTTTTCCGGTGCGGCCAACGCCGGGCGGCCGATGTTGCTGGAGGGCGGGCTTGACTGGAAGGCGATGAGCCTGACGCCTGCGGAGATGGACTTTGTGGGGCTGAAGGCGGCGGCGGCGCGGGAGATCTCGCTGGCTTTTGGGGTGCCGCCGATGCTGATGGGGCTGCCGGGGGACAATGCTTACGCCAATTATCGGGAGGCGAACAAGGCGCTGTGGCGGCAGACGATCCTGCCTCTGGTGGCGAAGATTTGCGGTGGGCTGGCGCAGGGGTTGCAGGGGTGGTGGCCGGGTTTGTCCTTGGCGGCGGATCTGGATGCGGTGCCTGCCTTGTCGGACGAGCGGGCGGCTTTGTGGGAGCGGGTGGCTGCGGCGGATTTTCTGACGGCGGATGAGAAGAGGGTGATGCTGGGGGTTTGAGGAGAGGGCAGTTCCCCTCTCCCGCTGCGACTAGGCGGCATCGCCGCCAAGTCTCGCTGCCCTCTCCCCTGAAGGGGAGAGGGAGAGGAGGGTAATTTTCATGAAATATGATGGCGAGATGCTGGCGCGGCTGGTGGCGCAGGCCGACGCGGTGCCGGGGCAGATGGACATGGTGATGATCCGCGCGCTGATCGAGGAGGCGAGTGAGCTGGGCGCGGGGCGGGCGCTGGAGCGGCTGGGGCTTAGTGATCGGAGCGCGGAAGGCGATGTGCGGGAGTTGCGCGAGCTGCTGTCCGCCTGGCGCGATGCGAAGAAGGCGGCGCGTGGGGCTGTGGTTAGCTGGGCGGTGCGGATCGTGATGGCGTTGGTGCTGCTGGGCGTGGCGGTGAAGGCTGGGCTAGTCGGCATGGTGCGGGGATGAGTGGGGCGGTGGTGCTTGACGCTTCTCGACTGCGCTCGAAGCGAACGGAGGTTGGAGAGTGCGACGTGCGGTTCGCTGGATACGCGGCGGTGTTCGATCGGGTGGATCACGGCGGCGACGTGGTGCGGCCGGGGGCCTTTGCGGGCGTGGCGGCGGGGGTGCCGCTGCTCTGGCAGCATCTGCCGGGCGAGGCGATCGGGACGGTCGAGCGGGTGGAGGAGGATGCGCGCGGGCTGCGGGTAATTGGGCGGGTGTCGGGTAGGACTTCTGCCGGGAGGGCAGCGGCGCGGGCGTTGAAGGACCGCGCGGTGGATGGGCTGTCCTTTGGTTATCGGGTGCGGGAGGCGCGGGGAGCTGGGCCGCGTGAGCTGCTGGCGCTGGAGCTGGTGGAGGTGAGCGTGGTGACGCACCCGATGCAGCCCTTGGCGCGGGTGATTGCGGTGGAGGGGTAGCGCTTCTCTCCCTTCATCCAACTTCGCCTAAGCGGCTCTGCCGCTAAGGCTTCGTATCCTTCTCCCCCGGGGGGAGAAGGTTTTGATGAGCGGTCCATCTGGGCCGCTTTTTTTGTGGGAGTGGTTGATGACGGATCAGTTGGAAGCGAGCTTTGATGCGGTGGTGCAGGGTGAGCGTATCGAGGCGCTGGAGGGTGAGGTTGCGGCGCTGAAAGGCGCGCTGGTGCAGCAGCAGCGGCCTGCGCTGGATGGGGTGAAGGGCGGGACGTTCGATCCCAAGCGGGCCGCTTTTGTCGAGCGCTATGTGCGGCAGGGGCTTGAAGCGGGTGTGGAGCTGAAGAGCTTTTCCGGGGCGAGTGGCGCTGCGGGCGGCTATGCGGTGCCGCGTGAGATCGACCAGATCATCGATGCGACGTTGAAGAGCATCTCGCCCATTCGTTCGATTGCGAATGTGGTGCGTACCGGCAGCGCTGGCTATCGCAAGCTGGTGACGTCGGGCGGCATCGTGTCGGGCTGGGCGAGTGAGACGGGTGCTCGAGCGGAGACGGCGACGCCTAGCTTCAACGAAATCGTGCCGCCTTATGGTGAGCTTTACGCCAATCCGGCGGCGTCTCAGGCGATGCTGGACGATGCGCAGTTCGATGTCGAAGGTTGGCTGGCGGGCGAGATTGCGCGCGAGTTTGCGGCGGCGGAGGGTGCGGCCTTCGTCAATGGCAATGGCACGAACAAGCCCAAGGGGTTCCTGACCTATACGACGACCAATGAGGCGGACAGCGTGCGTGCCTTTGGCTCGCTGCAATATGTGGCCTCCGGCGGCGCGGGTGCTTTTGCTGCGACCAACCCCGAGAACAAGCTGATCGATCTGGTGCAGAGCCTGCGGGCACCCTATCGGCAGGGTGCTTGCTTCGTGATGAATTCGGCGACGTTGGCCGTTATTCGCAAGATGAAGACGAGCGACGGGGCGTTTATCTGGCAGCCTTCGCTGAGCGCTGGGCAGCCTGCGACGCTGCTGGGTTATCCGGTGGTGGAGGCCGAGGATATGCCGGACATCGCGGCGGGTTCGCTGTCGATCGCCTTTGGTAATTTCCAGGCGGGCTATGTGATTTCAGAGCGTAGCGAGACGAGCATCCTGCGCGATCCGTTCAGCAACAAGCCGTTCGTGCATTTCTATGCGGTGAAGCGGATTGGCGGCGCGGTTTCCAATTCGGAGGCGATCAAGCTGATGAAGTTCGCGGCTTCGTAACAACCCCCCTCATCCAACTTCGCCTAGGCCCGTTCGGGCCAAGGCTTCGTATCCTTCTCCCCCCTCAGGGGGAGAAGGGTCTTTTTTTAGGGAGGGGCGGTTGGTGCTGGTGCGGGAAGAGGCTGGGTTGGCGGGGGCGTCGCTGGCGGAATTGAAGGATTATCTGCGGATTAGCGGCAGTGGCGAGGATGGGTTGCTGGAGGCGTTGCTTAGAAGTGCGACGGCGTTGTGCGAGCAGTTTGTCGGGCAATGGCTGATCATTGGCGAGGCGCAGGAGACGGTGCGGGCTGATGGGGGATGGCAGCGGCTGTCCGCTACACCCGTGGTGGCGATCCTGGGCGTCGATGCGGTGGGGCCTGACGGCGTGGGGCAAGCGTTGGCTATCGATGCCTATTCGGTGGATATTGATGCGGCGGGGGATGGTTGGGTGCGGGCGCGGCATTTGGCTGGCCAGCGGGTGCTGGCGGTGCATTATCGGGCGGGGGTGGCCGACGATGCGGATGGGCTGCCCGAGCCGATCCGGCAGGGGATCGTGCGGCTGGCAGCGGAGCATTTTTCCGCGCGTGGCGGTGATGTGGCGACGCCGCCTGCGGTGGTGAGCGCGCTGTGGCGGCCGTGGCGGCGGATGCGGCTGGCATGAAGGTGGCGGCGCTGGCGCGGTTGGTCGAGGCGCGGGCGGCGCGGCGGCGTGGGCAAGTGGCTGAGGCGATGCTGGCGGCGGGCGTGGAGGATGCGCGGGTCGAGGGGGAGGCGGTGCTGTTGTCGGGGCGGGGGTTGCTGCGGCGGTGGCTGGGCGACCTTGATCTGCGCGAGAGGGTGAGGGGCGGGCGATGAGTGCGGAAGTTACGGTGCGGGCGGCGGTGATCGCGGCTTTGGGCGGTGATGCGGCGTTGATGGGCGGGCTGAATGGCCTGTTCGATGGTCAACCTGTGCGAGCGAGCGTGCCCTATGCGGTGGTGGGTGAATGTATCGCCAGCGAGTGGGGCGCGAAGGATGTGGACGGGCGGGAGCTGCGGCTGACGATCGGGCTGCATGATGCGGGGGAGACGCCGGGGCGGCTTTCGGTGCTGTTGGAGCGGGTTGATGGCGTGATGGACGTTTTGGAGTTTGCCGAGGGGTGGCGGATCGTCGGGGTGCGGTTGATCCGGTCGCGCGTCGTGAAGGGGCGCGAGAAGGACGCTTGGCAGGCGGTGGTGGATTATCGGGTGCGGGTGGTTCGGGCTGAGTAGGGCGAAGAAGAAGGGAAGCCCTTCGACAAGCTCAGGGCGAACGGTGTTTTTTGGGTGGTGTCAACTCACCCATATGCGTTCGGCATCATAGCGCTAGTCGTGGTGCCACGCTTCAACCGCCCGGTTTGGAATAATCCTCGAACTCGCCGGTGATCTTGTCGACATATTCGGCGATCTGGTCGTCGGCGTCGGCTTGGGCGTCCTTGTCGGACATGCCGGTGGATTTGTCGTCGGCGACGATGGCGGCGCGGAAGGCGGCTTCCTTGGCGCTGCATTTTGATTTCAGCGTGGACTGGAAGTCGCCGAGCGACAGCTTTTTGTCGAGCGCGGGGCTGATCTCTTTCGACAGGCACTCGGAATAAGCCTTGCGGCCAGCGCCGACGGCATCGCCGTTTTGCGCCGAGGCGGCCAGCATCATCATGAGGGGAGCAGCGAACAGCATTCGAACCTCTCCAATCGCAATTCAGGCACGGTTTATCTTACAGGAGAATGCTCCATGGCAGTGGAAAAAGGAAGCGCGTTTCTATTGAAAGTGGGCGATGGCGGGTCGCCTGTGGCGTACGCGACGGTGGCGGGAATGCGGACGACGCAGCTGTCGGTGAACGGCGAGGGCGTCAACGTGACGTCCAAGGATTCCGGTGGTTGGCGCGAGTTGCTGTCGGGCGCGGGCGTGCGGTCTGTCAGCGTGTCGGCGGCTGGGATCTTTACCGGGTCGGCGGCGGAAGTGCGCATTCGCAATCATGCGCTGGCCGGGACGATCGAGCAGTTTGAGCTGAGCTTTGAAAGTGGCGAGCGGATGCGCGGGCGCTTCCTGGTCACGCGGCTCGATTACGCGGGCGATTATAATGGTGAGCGTAATTATGCGCTTAGCCTGGAAAGCTCCGGCCCGGTGGTGTCGGAATGAGCGCGGTGAATGAGGCGCCCAATAGCGCAAGGGGCGAGGCTGCATTGGAAGTGGCTGGCGAGGCTTTGCGGCTGCGGCCGAGCTTTGCGGCTCTGGTGGCGGCGGAGCAGGAGTTGGGGCCGCTGTTCGAGCTGGTCGATAGGGCGGCTGCGGGCAAGTTGTCGCTTGCTGATATGGCGGCGCTGTTTTGGCATTGCCTTGCTGATGCCCCCGAGGGGCTGACGCGCGAGAGGTTGGGCGAGGCGATCGTTGAGGCGGGGCTGGCGAAGCTGTCGCCGGTGCTGAGTGGAATCATCAGGCAGATTTTGGGGGGACGATGAGCTTCTTCAAAGCGGCGGCGCGGCTGGCTGGCGTCGCGGGATGGTTGCTGGGGTGGCGGCCGGATGAGTTTTGGCGCGCGACGCCGGTGGAGTTGGAGGCGGTGTTGCGGGCTGCGAGGGGTGAGGAGGAGCCGGAGGTTGGGGTGGATAAGGGGGAGTTGGAGCGGTTGCTGGGGGTGATGCCGGATTGACGCTTTGCGGTGGGGCACGCCCCCACCCCAACCCCTCCCCTGAAGGGGAGGGGCTTTTACATGTTTGGGAGCGGGGCATGGACGAGGACATCGAGACGCTGGTGGTGCGGGTTCGGGCGGATACGCAGGGGCTTTCGCGGGATGTGGAAGCGATGCGGGGGGCGTTGGAAGGGCCGTTGGCTTCGGGCGCGGAGCGGGCGGGGCGGCGGATTGAGCAGGGGTTGCTGCGCGCGGTGCGGAGCGGGCGCTTTGGGTTTGAGGAGCTGAAGCAGGTTGCGCTGTCGGTGTTGGAAGAGATTGCGGCGGGGGCGGTGCGATCTGGCGCGGCTAGTGTTGGGGGCGTGGGTGGTTCCTTGCTGACGTTGGCGGGGGCGGCGCTGGGCTTGCCGGGGCGGGCTACTGGCGGGCCGGTGTCGCCGGGGCGGGCCTATGTCGTGGGTGAGCGGGGGCCGGAACTGTTTGTGCCTACGGCTAGCGGACAGGTGATGGCGAATGGTGGCGCGGGTGGGCGCGATGTGCGGGTGAACATCGCCGTGCAGGGGCGTGGCGAAGGGTTCGACAATGCGCGGATGCTGGCGCGGAGCGCGCGGCAGGTGGCGCGGGCGGTCAGGGGAGCGCTGAACGGATGAGTAGGCTTGGCTATTGGCTGGCGGACGCGCGGCGGGGGCAGGAGGAGCGGTTTATCAAGCGTTTTGCGCCAACGCATTGGACGGTGAACTTTCCGCGGCCGATGATGGCGAGCGTCGTCACGACGGCGCCTGATGCTTTGCGGGTGGATGCGGTCTTTTATGGGTCCGGCGATCTGGCGGGGTTGATCTGGGAGGCGGAGGACAAATGGAGCCATCCGCTGCTTGCCTATGAGACGGCGCGGGATTTTCGGGATTGCGTGCTGCGGTTCCGCTGGAGGAGCGGCGGCCTCAAGCGGCTGGATGAGGTGCATGGGCCGACGCTGACGATCGAGGGGCGGGACGCGGGAGGCAGTCCGCGCTCCTGGTATGTGCGGTTGTGGAACTATGCGAGCGGATCGGCGGAAGATGCTGAGGTCGTTCTGAATTTTGCTGATCTGGATGGGGGCTTCCTGCTGCCGGGCGAGGCTGATCCCGTTTGGGCCGGTGATGTGGATCGGATGTTCATTTCCCTTGCGCCGCCGGGCTATGATGCTGGGGCTACGGCTTTCGCGGCGGGGGTTGAGGGCTGGGCCGAGCTGTCGGCCATGCGCTGCGATGGCGCGGGGTCGGTGCTGAGTGTTGGCGATGTGATGGTGCCGGAACATGGGCTGTCGATGGCGACAGGCTATGATGATTGTTTCAACCAGACGCCTGAGCGGATTGTCGAGGCGATCCATGCGCTGGGCTATCGCGGCGACATCAATCATTATGTGGGGATGAGCCATTATTTCCGGCTCGAACCGCTGGGTGGTGGCTTTTATGTGAGCCTGGCGGGAGGCGTGTTGAACGCGCCTTGCGCGGCTTGGCATGCTGACTTTGCGGGGCGGGCAAAGGCTCTGGGGCTAGGGGTGATCTGGTCGCTTTCCTACGAGTTGCTGGACGCGCATTGCTGGAATGACTGGAAGCAGCGGGCGGAGAATGGTGATCCGGCGCTGACGGGGTGGTCGCCGCCCTCGACTTTGCTGTCGCCCGCGCATGATGGGGCGATGAGCTATTTGCGGCTAGTGGCGGGAGCCTTTGTTTCCATTGGGTTGGCTGCTGGGATTCCGATCAAGTTTCAGGTGGGCGAGCCATGGTGGTGGGTGATGCCTGCCGATGGGCGGATCTGCATCTATGATACGGCGGCGCGGGCGGCCTTTGGTGGGAGCCCGGTTTCTATCAGCGATGTGCGGGGGACGTTGAGTGGGCCGCAAAAGGCTCTGCTGGATCAGGCGGGGGCGGTGCTGGCGGCCTCTACGGCGGCGCTGTGTGCCTGGGTTAAGGGGGTGGCGCCGGGGGCGGTGACGCATTTGCTCGCCTATCTGCCGACGGTGCTCGACCCGCTCGCGCCGGAGGCCAAGCGGGCGAACATGCCGGTGGGATGGGCTGCGCCTGCCTTCGATGTGTTGCAGCTGGAAGATTATGATTGGGTGACGGAGGGGCGGCCCACGCGCACGTCTCGGGGGGTCGAGGTGGCGACGGCTAGGCTCGGCTATCCGGTGGATGAGCAGCATTATTTTTCGGGCTTCGTGTTGCTTGGCGAACAGGCGGCGCAGTGGCGGCAGATAGCTGACGCGGCGGAGGCGGCGGTGCGGCGGGGGACGGCGGCGACCTTTGTCTGGGCGCTGCCGCAGGTGGCGCGCGATGGCTTCACCTGCTTCAGACTTCAGGGGGATGATGAGATGCAAGCCTTTGACGATGTGGCGTTTCCGATCGCCATTGGGCGGGACGCGAGCCTGTCGCCTGCTTTTTCGACACAGGTGGTGGAGAGCCCGTCCGGGCATGAGCGGCGAAGCAGCGACTGGGCGGATGCGCGGCTGTCCTTCGATGCGGGGCCGGGGTTGCGATCGGAGGCCGATATTGTCGAGCTGATCGCATTCTTCCGGGCGCGACGTGGGGCGGCGCGGGGGTTCCGTTTTACCGATCCTTATGATGATCGCAGCTGTGCGCCGGGGATGGCGCCGGGCACGCTGGACCAGCGTCTGGGGACGGGGGACGGCGTGCGGACGGAGTTTCCGTTGCAGCGCTATTATGGCGACGGTGAGGAGGCGCAGGTGCGGCGGATCACCCGGCCGGTGGCGGGCAGCATTCGCGTGGCGGTGGATGGCGTCGAGCTGAGCAGCGGGTGGAGCCATGCGGGACTGGGCGTCATCGCGTTCGACGAGGCTCCGGCGGTGGGCGCGTTGCTGACGGCGGGGTTCCGTTTCGACGTGCCGGTGCGCTTTGCCGAGGACAGGCTGGACGTTAACCGCGCGACCTTTGCAGCGGGCGAGGCGCCTTCGGTGCCGCTGGTGGAGATACGGGAATGAGCGGGTTGGAGGCTTTGGATAGGCCGCTGGCCACGCTCGCTTTTTGCTGGCGGCTGGAGCGGCGGGATGGGGTGACGATCGGGCTGACGAGCCATGACCGTGATCTGGAGATCGGGCATGTGCGCTATCGCGCCGCGCCGGGGATGACGCCTTCGGCCGTTCGCAGCGGGATCAGTGCGGAGGCGGGCGATACCGACTTGCAGGGCGCCTTGATTGCGGATGCGATCAATGAGGCGGATTTGATGGCGGGTCGCTGGGACGGCGCTGCGCTGGAGTTGCGGCTGACCGAGTGGGACGCGCCGGGCGAGATGTGGCTGATGCTCGCGAACGGCGAGATTGGGAGCGTGGCGCGAAAGGGCGGGGCTTTCACGGCGGAGCTGGTGGGGGCGATGGCGGCGCTGAAGGCTCCGGTCGCGCCCTCTACCTCGCCCGATTGCCGGGCTCGGTTGGGCGATCGGCAGTGCCGGGTCGATCTGGCGGGGCGGCGGAAGGTCATAGCGGTGTCGGCTGTTGATGATGTCGAGGTGAGTGCGGCAGCGTTGGCTGTGGGTGTCTATGCCTTTGGCACTTTGCGGTGGCTGACGGGCGCCAATGCGGGGGCGGTGCAGGCCGTCGTGGACAATGGGGCTAGTGGGGTGACACTGGCCGATCCGCCATGTTTTGCGGTGGCGGCGGGGACGCTGGCGCTGCTGACGGAAGGTTGTGACCGGCAGTTGGATACGTGCGGGACGCGCTTCGCCAATGTCGTGAACTTCAGGGGGGAGCCTTATTTGCCGGGGACGGACCTTCTGACGCGCTATCCGGGCGCGTGAGCGGCGCAATGGGGGACCGGATCGTGGCGGCGGCGCGCGATCTGGTGGGGGTGCCTTTCCGGCTGCAAGGGCGCAGCAGGACGAGCGGCATCGATTGCGTCGGGCTGGCGGCTTTGGCGCTGGCGGAGGCGGGGCACAAGGGTACACCGCCGCGAGGCTATGGGCTGCGGTCGGGCGATGCGGCTCTGGCGCGCGACTGGCTGGAGCGGGCGGGCTTGCGGGCGGTGGAGCAGGCTGAGGCAGGTGATCTGGCGCTGGTGCGGCCGGGGCCGTTGCAATTGCATCTGATGATTTTGGTCCCCGGCGGGCATGTGCATGCTCATGCGGGACTGGGGCGCGTGGTCGAGACGCCGGGGCCTTCGCCCTGGCCCGTCATCGGTCATTGGCGGGCGATATAGGAGCAGACATGGCGACTTTAGTGCTGACGGCGCTGGGCACGGCGATCGGTGGGCCGCTGGGCGGTGCGATCGGCGGATTGATCGGCAGCAGCCTGGATCAGGCGGTGCTGTTCAAGCCCAAGGGGCGCGAGGGCAGGCGGCTGACCGAATTGCAGTTGCAGACATCGAGCTATGGCGCGCAGCTCCCGAAGCTGTTCGGCACGATGCGTGCCGCCGGATCGGTGATCTGGGCGACCGACCTTAAGGAAAAGCGCAACAAGAGTGGCGGTGGCAAGGGGCGGCCGAGCGTCACCAGCTACAGCTATTCCGCGAGTTTCGCGGTTGCGTTGTCGGCGCGGCGGGTGCGGGCGGTGCGGCGCATATGGGCGGACGGCAATCTGCTGCGCGGGGCTGCGGGGGATTTCAAGTCGGGGTTGAGCGCGTTCCGCCTGCATTTGGGGGGCGAAGATCAGGCTGCCGATCCGCTCATCGCTTCTGCGGAGGGCGTTGATCGGACACCGGGGCACCGGGGCGTCGCCTATGCGGTGTTCGAGGATCTTCAGCTTGCCGATTTTGGCAACCGCATTCCGTCGCTGACCTTCGAGGTGGACGCGGATGAGGGGGTGGTAACCATCGCGACGGTGGCCGTGGACCTGAGTGGTGGCGCGCTTGCTGCTGCCGCAGACGGGGCCGTCGATGGCTTTGCGGCGGGCGGAGCTGATGTGATCGATGCGATTGGTCCGCTGGTGGAGGCATGGGACCTTGCCTTTGTTGCTGGTGAAGATGGACTACGGCTGACCGGCACAGAGGGCGATGAGACGGGGCATGAGATTGGCGCGGGCGCTTTGTGCAAGCGTATCAATGGGCGGGCCATCGATGCCGTCGAACAGTCGGGGGAAAGCGCCGATGCGGTGCCGCTGGCCCTGTCGCTGCGCCATTATGATGCGGCGCGTGACTATCAGGCGGGGGTGCAGCGCGTCAGTCGGCCGGGGGCGGGGCGGGTCGAGCGCGGGATCGATCTGCCGGTCACCATGTCGGGCGATGCCGCGCGCCGTCTGGCGGCCCGTCATCTTGGTCATGACTGGACGGGCCGATCCGCCATGACGCTGCGGTGCGGGTGGGATGCCCTGCGCCATGAGCCCGGTGATCTGGTGACGGTCGAGGCCATGCCGGGCCGCTGGCGGGTGGAGGAACGGGAATGGGAAGCCATGGCCGTTCGGTTGGCGCTGCGGCGGGTGCCGGGGGCGGGAGGCGTCTTGCCTGATGGAGCATCCTCCGGCGCGATCGTGCGGCAGGCGGATGCGCCGCATGGACCTACTATATTGATGCTGACCGACCTTCCGCCGCTGCGGGAGGCGGCGGCCACAGCGCCCTTGATCGCTGCGGCGGCCAGTGGCGGGGAAGGGTGGAGGAACGCGGCCCTGTTCGTGATGAGCGATACGGGGGAAGCCAATCCGGTCGGCCGCACTGCGCCGCGCGCCGTGATGGGGGAGGCTGACGACGCGTTGGGGCAGGGGAGTTGTGCGCTGATCGATCTGGTCAACAGCCTGCATGTGACGCTGCTGGCGGCGGACATGGAGCTTGGCGACGCGGATGAGGCGGCTTTGGCGCAGGGACGCAATCTTTGCATGGTTGGACGGGAGCTTCTGCAATTTTCCCGCGCGGTGCAGACGGGCGCGGCGAGCTTCCGGCTGGAAGGGCTGCGGCGGGGATTGTTCGGGACCGAATGGGCTATGGATGCGCATGTCGCTGGCGAGCCGTTTCTGCTGATCGAGGAGGAGCGGCTTGCCGAACCTTTTGCAGGCTTGGGCAATGGCGAGATCGGCAGCACGTTGCGGCTTTCGGCGGTGGGGATTGGCGATGCGGAGCCGGTGGAGGCAGAGCTGACCCTCAGCGGGGAAGCGGTGACGCCGGTGGCGCCCGTTCACCTTCGCGCCGTTGCCGACGGGGCGGGCGGATGGAATCTGAGCTGGGTCCGGCGGAGCAGGAATGGCTGGCGCTGGATCAGCGGGGCGGATGTGCCGCTGGGCGAGGAAAGTGAGCGTTACGAACTGCGCGTGCTGGCGGATGGCACCCTGATGCGCCGGATCGAAACCACATCGCCGTCATGGGCATATGACGCGGACGCATTCGACGCGGATGGCGGCGGCGCATTGACGATCGAGGTGCGGCAGATCGGCTCTTTCGCCCTGGGACGGGCAGCGCGGATCGTCTTGCCGCTTTGATAACCGACAATTGGAAAAAGGAAGTTCGATCATGACGAGCGATGCGACGCCCCGCTGGGCATTGCCCCAGCTTTTCGCCGGGCAGGCGCAGAAGGAAGTCTTTCACAACGAGGCGCTGGCGCGGATCGACATGCTGCTGCATGGCGCGGTGGAAAGCGCTGACGAGGATGTGCCGCCAACTTCGCCCGATGAGGGCCAGTGTTGGATCGTGGCGGAAGGCGCTTCAGGAAGCTGGTCGGGGCAGGATGGGTCGGTCGCCTGTTGGACTGGAGGCGGATGGCGGTTTGTCGGGCCGCGTGCGGGCTTGAGGCTGCGGGTCGTGGATCGGGGGCACTCGATGTATTTCGACGGCAGCGATTGGCAGGATGCAGCGGCTCGCAGCGACGGCTTCTATGTCGAGGGCGAGCGGATTGCGGGGGCGCGGCAACCGGCCATAGCCAACCCCGTGGGGGGGAGCTCCATCGACAGTGAGGCGAGAAGTTCCCTGGTCGCGATTTTAAATGCGATGCGCAGTCACGGACTGATCGAACCATGACTTGAGGGGTGTCCATCTTTTACAATAGAGGCGTGCGGAAATGCTTATGCTACGGGGCTTCTGGAGCCGTGTGATGTATTTGAGCAACAGTTTCACCAATTGTGGACTTGCCATGAAACTTTCTTGCCGATACATGGTTTCAGCAGTCCTTCGTGACACTTTTGAAAGGGGAATTCAAATGCGGAAGCTTGCCCTCGCGGCTGTGCTTGCCTCCTCCGCCCTGGCCACCCCGGCCCTGGCGCGTGATAACAGCTGGTATATCGGAATCGATTCCGGTGTTACCATTGTTGAAGATCAGGACATCACCTTCACGCCCGGTATCGATCCCACGACTGGTCTTGGCACTGCCAGCACCACGCTGGAAAATGTCGATTACCACAAGGGTTGGGACGGTGATGCGGTCATCGGTTACGACTTCGGCGGTTTCCGTCTTGAAGCCGAAGCTGGTTACAAGCGTGCCAAGGTTGACCTGGACAACAGCGGTTTCGGCGGTTCCGCGTCGGCCCTTTCGTTCATGCTGAACGGTCTGCTTGACTTCGGTTCGGACGACGGCCTGCAGGGCTTCGTCGGTGGCGGCGTTGGCGTTTCGCGCGCCAAGCTGGCCAATGATCTGGTCAACGACAGCGACACCGGCTTCGCCTGGCAGGCGATTGCGGGCGTTCGCTATCCGCTGACCAACAATGTTGACGTGTCGCTGAAGTATCGCTTCTTCAACCAGGACAACATTGATCTGGTTCCGGCCTACACCACTGCGGTGGGCGTTGCCGGTGGCGATGTCAGCACCAAGCTGCGCACGCACAGCCTTCTGCTGGGTCTGGCGTATAACTTCGGTGAGCCGGCTGCGCCTCCGCCGCCTCCGCCGCCCCCGCCTCCGCCGCCCCCGCCGCCTCCGCCGCCGCCTCCGCCGGTCGCTGAGTGCAGCCCTGGGCCGTACATCGTGTTCTTCGAATGGGACAAGTCGGACGTCACGCCTGACGCTGCGACCATTCTGGACAACGCGGTTTCGGCCTACAGCAACTGCGGCAGCGCCCAGGTCATGCTGGCAGGTTATGCGGATCGTTCGGGTTCGGCATCGTACAACGTCGGCCTGTCGCAGCGCCGTGCTGATGCAGTCAAGGCCTACATCTCGTCGAAGGGTATCCCTGACGGCGTGATCACGACCCAGGCGTTCGGTGAATCGAACCCCCGCGTCGAAACCGCCGACGGTGTTCGCGAACTGCAGAACCGTCGCGTGGAAATCACTTACGGTCCGGGTTCGGGTCAGTAAGCAAGATTTCCATCTTCGCGGATGGAACAAGGTTGAGGGGCTGGTCGAAAGACCGGCCCCTTTTCCTTTGCGGTGATCAGGCGCATCGACCAGCGAGTGGTTTCATAGCCACCGTCTGGCCGTCAGCGTTGGGGAGATCGCTTGGCATTGTGGACTATATGCGCAACAAATGGCGACTTGTTGCGTTCGCCAGCTATTGCTTCACCGGGAGTGCATTTGATCATGAAAAACGCCCTAATCGTCTTTGCGCCCCTCGCACTTTGCCTGACTGCCTGCGCGAGCGGGGATGGCGGGGCTTTGAATTCCGGGTCGGCCGGGATGCTAAATGCACGCGCTGTCTTGTTGGCTGCGGACGGGTCGGCTCGGGGCGAAGCCAAGGTGACGGAAGCGACGGACGGCCTGCATGTCGATGTGCGGGCAAGCGGGCTCACGCCTGGTGTTCATGCGGTCCATATCCACATGACCGGAACATGCACGCCGCCCGACTTCACCAGCGCGGGCGGCCATTGGAATCCAACCGCGCGCCAACATGGCCGGGATAACCCGGCGGGCATGCATATGGGAGACATGCCAAACCTGACCACTGGACCGGATGGGACTGGGCGAATGGAGTTCGTGGTCCCCGGCGCGACCTTGCGCAGTGGGGCCAATGCGGTCCTGGACGCAGATGGCGCCGCCATCGTGATCCATGCTCAGGCGGATGACAACAAGACCGATCCTGCGGGTAACGCAGGCGGGCGCATTGCCTGTGGTATATTGTCCGCCGGTTGAAGACGCCCGCGGGCACGTATTTTAGAGAGCGGACGGGTCGGCAGGATATACCGCCGCCATCTCATAATGCGCTCCATTCTGCGTGAGGTGGCTTTCGAAAAGGGCAAATTCGTCCACCAGAAAAGGAGGACTGGAAAGTCCGGCGTTATAGGCCAGGAACCCGTCGGTACTGCCTCCGTCGCGGCCGAAGCGGGCGAGAGTGATGTGGGGCAGATAGGCGCGTTGCTCAGCCGGAAAGCCCGCCGCAACACAGGAGCGGTCGATCTTCCGATGAAGCTGGTCGAGCGCATCGCGAGGTTGAACGGCTGCCCACAAGGTGTCGGTTCGCCCTTTGCGCTCAAACTGTCCGAGGCCGGACAGGGAGATTGCGAAAGGAGCGAAGCGCACGGCTGCCAGCGCCTCGGCCAGATCGTTGGCCTGGTGCCGGTCGGCGTTTCCTACAAAGCGTAAGGTCAGGTGCAGTTGATCCTCGCTCTGCCATCGCGCGCCAGCGATGCCGCTCATCAATGACAATAAGCGCGCCCGGATTGGCTCCGGCGGGCGAATGGCGACGAAGAGGCGGTGCATGAGGCTATTATAGCGAGCCTGGGGAATTGTGTCAGCGGAAGCGGAGGAAGGGTGGAGTGGGTGCGCTGGAAGAGAGCCAGGAAACCATCCTATGTCGTTAGAGCGTTCCAGTCGCTCTTCCCTTGAATTAGCGGCCAGATGTCGCGATAATAGCAATGTCGGCGGAGTGCGCCGGTGAAGGAGATTATCTCATGGCCAATTGGTCTGACCCCCGCTCGAACATTGCCGGTTTCGGCGGGACGACGGTTGCGCGCGGCGAGGCTTTCGACGCTGGCCTGCGCAGCTATATGCTGTCGGTTTACAATTATATGGCGAGCGGCGTGCTACTGACGGGCGTCGTTGCCATGCTGTTTGCGTCGAGCGGGCTGGCTTATCAGATTCTGGCTGGCCCCGGCATTCTCAAATATGTGATCATGCTCGCGCCGCTGGCGTTCGTGATGATCATGAGCTTTGGCATCAATCGTCTGTCGACGGTCGCGATGCAGGCGATGTTCTGGGCCTATGCCGCAATGATGGGGCTGTCGCTTTCCTCGGTCCTGCTGGTTTATACCGGCACGTCGGTGGCGCAGACCTTCTTCGCGACGGCAGCGGCTTTCGCGGGCCTTAGCCTGTGGGGTTACACGACGAAGAAGGATCTTTCGGGCTTTGGCACCTTCTTGATCATGGGCGTGGTCGGCTTGCTGGTCGCGTCGCTCATCAACCTGTTCTTGCGGTCGAGCGCGATGGACATGGTGGTCAGCTTTATCGGCGTGCTGCTGTTCGCGGGCCTGACCGCTTATGACACGCAGAAGATCAAGAGCATCTACGCCCACGTTGCTGGCACGGACATGATGGGCAAGTCGGTGGTGATGGGGGCGCTGAACCTCTATCTCGACTTCATCAACATGTTTCTGTTCCTGCTGCGCTTCATGGGCGATCGCCGCTGATCTTCCGGCGGCGGTACCGAACATGAAAAAGGCCCGATGGCATGCGCCACCGGGCCTTTTTTCTTATGCCGGCTTCTGCATCTGCGCGATGAGGGCGCCGTCGAGTGCCTTCTGCCGCTTGTAGGCTGGGCGCTCGCGCAGGCGGGCGGCGTAAGTTTCGAAAGCAGGACGAACCGGCATAGTGCCGAAACTCATCCCCCAATCGATCTGGGAGCCAACATAGACATCGGCTGCGGTGAACTGGTCGCCGCAGATCCATTGATCGCCCGACACGGCCTGTTCCAGCGTTGCGAGTGTCTGATCATAGTTGCCGTAGCCCATGGAGCGTTCGCGGTCTTCAGGAACGGAGAGGCCCATCGCCTTGTTGGAAACGGCGGCCTCCACCGGGCCTGCCGCGAAGAACAGCCAGCGATAATAATCTGCCCGCTGCTCTGACGGAGGCGCGAGGGCTGCGGCGGGGAAAGCGTCGGCCAGATACGCGCAGATCGCGGCGGCTTCGGTCACGACCTTCCCCTGATGGACGATGGCGGGAACCTTGCCCATCGGATTGATGGCGAGATAGTCAGCCGCCTTCATGGTGGTGCCATAGTCCAGGATGATCATGTCATAGGGCTGGCCAACTTCTTCCAGCATCCAGCGGGCGATCTGCCCGCGCGACATGGGGTTGGTGTAGAAGGTGATGTCTGTGGCCATGTGACTCTTCCCTCGTGAAGACGTGGTTGGAATTCGCGGGCGCCAGATTGGCAAATGCTGGTGGCGCCGACCAATGGAATTTTGACTGTAGGGTGGCCGTTTCAGATCGCCTTTGATGTTGCGCTTGCCCACCCCCTAACCCCTCCCGCTTACGGGAGGGGGGATGCGATCCTCCTGACGCTCGCAGGCTTTGCCCAAAAACAAAGGGCGGCTGTGGGAGCCGCCCTTTCATATCTCGTGCCTCGGCCTGCTTACTTGGCCGATTCCGCAGGCTTCGCCTTGCCACCCTTCTTGCCCTTTTTCGGAGCGGCCGGGGTGATTTCGAAAGCGAGTGCGTCGTCCTTCAGCCGGACATGCACCTCTCCGCCATGGACGAGTTTTCCGAACAGTAGTTCCTCGGCCAGCGGCTGCTTGATCTTTTCCTGCATCAGTCGGCCCATCGGGCGGGCACCGTAGAGCTTGTCGTAGCCCTTCTTGGTGAGCCAGCCCTTGGCATCGTCGTCCAGCGTGATGTGGACGTCGCGGTCGGCCAGTTGCAGTTCGAGCTGGAGCACGAACTTGTCGATGACCCGCGCCACGATCTCCGGCGGCAGATAGCCGAAGGGGACGATGGCATCGAGACGGTTACGGAATTCGGGGGTGAAGAGCTTCTTCACCGCATCCTCCTGCACATCGTCGCGCGTCAGTTCGCCAAAGCCGATGCTTTCCTTCGCCATGTCCGACGCACCGGCATTGGTGGTCATGATGAGGATGGTATTGCGGAAATCCACCGTCTTGCCGTGGTGATCGGTCAGGCGGCCATTATCCATGACCTGCAACAGGATGTTGAACAGGTCGGGATGCGCCTTCTCAATCTCGTCCAGCAGCAGGACGCTGTGCGGATTCTGATCGACCGCATCGGTCAACAGACCGCCCTGGTCATAGCCGACATAGCCCGGAGGCGCACCGATCAGGCGGCTGACCGAGTGCCGCTCCATATATTCCGACATGTCGAACCGCTGGAGCGGGATGCCGAGCAGGTTCGCCAACTGGCGCGCAACCTCCGTCTTGCCGACGCCCGTGGGGCCGGAGAAGAGATAGCTGCCGATCGGCTTTTCCGGATCGCGCAGGCCCGCCCGCGAAAGCTTGATCGCGGAGGACAATATCTCGATCGCCCGGTTCTGGCCGAAGACGACGCGCTTGAGATCGGTGTCGAGCGAACCCAGCACCGACTTGTCGTCGGCCGAGACGGTCTTGGGAGGAATGCGCGCCATGGTCGCGATGACCTGCTCGATCTCCTTGGGCGTGATCGTCTTCTTCCGCTTGCTGGGCACCACCAGCATCTGCATCGCGCCGACCTCATCGATCACGTCGATCGCCTTGTCCGGCAGCTTGCGGTCGTTGATGTAGCGCGCCGAAAGCTCCACCGCCGCCTTGATTGCGTCGGGAGTATATTTGACGTTGTGATGCTCCTCAAAGGCGCTGCGCAGCCCAGCGAGAATCTTGATCGTGTCTTCGATGGTGGGTTCGTTGACGTCGATCTTCTGGAACCGGCGCAGCAGGGCGCGGTCCTTCTCGAAATGGTTGCGGAACTCCTTGTAGGTGGTCGAACCGATGCAGCGGATCGTGCCGCCTGACAGAGCAGGCTTGAGCAGATTGGACGCATCCATCGCCCCGCCGCTGGTTGCGCCAGCGCCGATCACGGTGTGGATTTCGTCGATGAAGAGAACCGCATGCGGCATCTTCTCCAGCTCGGTGACGACCGCCTTCAGCCGTTCTTCGAAATCGCCGCGATAACGGGTGCCAGCCAGCAGCGCGCCCATGTCGAGCGAGTAGATCACCGCTTCCTTGAGTACGTCTGGAACATCGCCCTCGACGATCTTGCGCGCGAGGCCTTCCGCAATCGCGGTCTTGCCCACGCCCGGATCGCCCACATAGAGCGGGTTGTTCTTCGACCTGCGGCACAGGATCTGGATCGTCCGGTCGACTTCGGCGCTGCGGCCGATCAGCGGGTCAACCTTGCCCCGCATCGCCTTCTCATTGAGGTTGACCGTGAACTGCTCCAAGGCACTGTCCTTCTTGCCCTTGCTGTCCTGCGCCTTTTTTTCCTCTTCCGGAGCGCCCTTTGCGGCGCCTTGCTCCGGAACGGCAGTACCCTTGCCGACGCCGTGGCTGATGTAGCTTACGGCATCCAGTCGGCTCATATCCTGTTGCTGTAGGAAATAGACGGCGTAGCTCTCCCGCTCGGAAAAAAGCGCGACGAGCACATTGGCTCCCGTCACTTCATCCTTGCCGGAAGATTGCACGTGCAGGATGGCGCGTTGGACGACGCGCTGGAAGCCGCTGGTTGGCGAGGGGTCGCTGGACCCTTCCACCTTCAGGCTGTCGAGTTCACTGTCGAGATATTGGGTGACGGCGTCGCCCAGCTCGCCAAGCTCTACGCCGCACGCCTGCATCACCTTCGAAGCATGCTCGTCATCGATCAGCGCGAGGAGCAGATGCTCCAGCGTCGCATATTCATGGCGGCGTTCCGACGCATGGGTCAGCGCGTTGTGCAACGTGGTTTCAAGGGCGGGTGCGAAAGATGGCATTTCTATTCTACTCCTGAGCCCGCAATGGGGCTGACTTGAACCATATGTCGGCATTGCTCGACGGCGGATCAAGGAGGGGTCCCTGATCGCCGGAATTGCCAGACTGCCCGTACCCGGTGAAGCCCATGTCAGGGCCGCAGGGGGCGTGGCGCGGGTTCATCGCTTGAATAACGCCTCAGCACTTGATTTGTGGTTAACGGCGCTTTCAATCTTTGATCTGGTTCGGGCGATTTCACCCTCCAGCGCGCTGATGCGCTCTTCCAGATCGGCAAGGGATAAGGGACCCAAATCCTGTCGAAGCAGTTGGGCCAGCGGATCATCAATCTTGCGAGGCAGATCGTCGTCCATGTCCATGAATGCCAATGTTGACCGCCGGGGCGCCTCTGTCAATAAGGCCCTTAAGCCGCTTGTGATTTTCAGCTGCGGTGCCAGATTATTGCGGGGGGTTGGCCATCATGGGGTTTGAAGCGGCACTGCCTGATGAAATGATGGCGATTGCCATTCCATCGCCCGGCGGTCCCGAAGCTCTGGTGGCTGAGCGTCGTCCGGTTCCTGCCCCCGCAGCGGATGAAGTGTTGATCCGGGTCGCCGCCGCAGGCGTGAACCGGCCCGATGTGTTGCAGCGGCAGGGCAAATATCCGCCGCCCCCTGGAGCGTCCGACATTCCGGGGCTGGAGGTTTCCGGCACGATCGTCGCGGCTGGTGGCAGCGCGGAACAACTGATCGGGCAGCGCGTATGCGCCTTGCTCACCGGCGGCGGCTATGCCGAATATGCGGTTGCGCCAGCGGGGCAATGCCTTCCCGTGCCGGACAGCTATGACATTGTCGAGGCGGCGGCATTGCCCGAAACGCTCTTCACCGTCTGGACCAACCTGTTCGAGCGTGCCTATGTCGTCGGAGGCGACACGGTGCTGGTGCATGGTGGGACCAGCGGCATCGGTACTATGGCGATTTCGCTCTGTCGCCTCTTTGATATCACCATCATCGTCACCTGCGGCAGCGATGCGAAATGCGAGCAGGCGAAGGCTTGGGGCGCGCATCATGCCATCAATTATCGCAGCCAGGATTATGTCGAAGAGGTGAAGCGCATTACCACTGGCCAAGGCGTACAGGCGGTTCTGGATATGGTCGGCGGCGACTATGTGCCCCGAAACTTGCAGTGCCTTGCCGAAGATGGCCGCCATGTGTCGATCGCGGTACTGGGTGGCGCGAAGGCGGAAATCTTCTTGCCCACGGTGATGACACGGCGGCTGACGCTGACCGGATCGACGCTGCGGCCCCGCTCATCTGCTTTCAAGAGTCTGGTGGCCGACGAAATCATCCGTGAGGTCTGGAGCTTCGTGGAGGAAGGCAGGCTCCGTCCGGCGATGGACCAGCGCTTCCCCTTGGCAGAGGCGGCGCGAGCACATGCGCGCATGGATTCGGGGGAGCATTTCGGGAAGATCGTTCTGACGGTTTGAGGGCCTGTTGGGTGGGTTGCAGACATCCCAATCCTCCCTGCGCGAAGCGGGGGGAGGGGGACCAGCCGCAGGCTGGTGGAGGGGAAATGGGCGGAGGTCGCGCATTTTCCCCTCCGTCAGCGCTACGCGCTGCCACCTCCCCATCTGCCGATGGGGAGGATTAAAACCCCTCTCCTAGCTATAATACAGTCGCTCACCCTCATCCCGCGATGCCGTAAAACCCCGTAAACCGTAGCATTTCCGTCACATTCGCTGCGGGATTGTAACATTGCGCCGCTAAGGATTCGGTCCCGAGGACAATAGCTCCAGGGGTTGCATCATGAATGCCATCACACGCCTGCCTTTCCTGGCGGACATGAACGAAGGCGCTCAACATTTCGACACGCCGGAACAGGGCGGCAAGCGTCGCCGTTACCGCACGGTCTGGATTTCGGACATCCATCTCGGCACGCGCGGCTGCAATGCGAAGCTGCTGATCGATTTTCTCGACAGCGTCGATAGCGAGACCATGTATCTGGTCGGCGACATCATTGACGGCTGGCGGCTCAAAAGGCGCTTCTACTGGCCCGCCGCGCATAATGACGTGGTCTGGCGCATCATGAAGCGTGCCAAGCGCGGCACTCGCGTCGTCTATATCCCCGGCAATCATGACGAGATGTTCCGCCAGTTCACCGGTCTCAGCTTCGGCGGGGTCGAGATCAGGCGCAAGGCGATCCATGAGACTGCCGATGGCCGCAAACTGCTCGTCCTGCACGGCGATGAGTTCGACACGATCATGCTGGCCCATCGCTGGCTCGCCTTTGTGGGGGACGCCGCCTATGGCTTGCTGATGCGGCTCAATGTCGTGGTGAACGCGGTGCGCCAGCGCATGGGCCTGCCCTATTGGTCGCTCAGCAAAATGGCCAAGCACAAGGTCAAGAACGCCGTCGAGTTCATCTCCCGCTTTGAAGAAGTGGTTTCGCACGAGGCGGGCGCACGCGGCGTCGATGGCGTGGTCTGCGGGCACATCCACAATGCCGAAATGCGTGAGATCGGCGGCATCCAATATTATAATGACGGCGATTGGGTCGAGGGATGCACCGCGCTTGTCGAACATTTCGACGGCCGTATGGAGGTGCTGCATTGGGCTGATGAAGTCGCGGCACGCGCCGCCGCCGATCAGGTGAGGATCGCCGCCTGATGCGCATCGTGATCGTGACCGACGCCTGGTCCCCACAGGTCAACGGCGTCGTCCGAACGCTCCAGACCATCCAGGCGGAGCTGGAGGCGCGGGGGCACGCCGTCAAGGTCATCTCGCCCGATCTCTATGGCTCCTTCCCCTGTCCGACCTATCCCGAAATCCGCCTGGCCTTCGTGCGATCCGGCGTGGTGGGTGATGCGATCGCGGCCTTTGAGCCGGACGCCGTCCATCTCGCAACCGAAGGGCCGCTCTGTCTTGCCGCGCGCCGCTGGTGCCTGCGCGGAGGGGTGCCGTTCACCACCGCCTATCACACCCACTTCCCCGACTATGTGTCACGCCGAACCGGACTGCCTGCCCGCTGGTTCTGGTCCTACATTCGCTGGTTTCATGGCCCGGCGCGGGCCGTGCTGGTCTCCACCCGATCGGTGCGGCAGCAACTGCGCGCCCATGGATTGGCGCAGGTGCGGCCATGGGGCAGGGGAGTGGACCTCTCCGCCTTCACAGCCGAGGCAACGCCGCCAGCGATATTCGCCAATCTCCCGCGCCCGATCCAGCTCTATGTCGGCCGGGTCGCTATCGAGAAGAATCTCGAGGCATTCCTTGCCAATGATCACCCCGGCAGCAAGGTGGTCGTCGGCGATGGCCCGGCGCGGACCCAGTTGGAACGCGACTATCCCGACGCGCATTTCCTAGGCCCGCTTTTCGGTCAGGAACTGGCGGGTGCCTATGTCGGCGCCGATGTGTTTGTCTTCCCCAGTCGCACCGACACATTCGGCCTCGTCATGATCGAAGCACTGGCTTGCGGCACTCCTGTCGCGGCTTATCCGGTCAGCGGGCCGGTGGACATCGTGACGCCCGAAACCGGCGCCCTGTCCGAAAATCTGGAGGACGCCGTCGCCGCCGCCCTGCGCTGCGATCGCACCGCCTGCGCCGCCCATGGCCGCAGCTTCAGCTGGGAACGCAGCGCCGACGAATTCCTGACCGGCCTCCACTGCATCGATCCCGTCGTCAGAGACAGCGCGGCCTGACGCTTTTCCTTGCTCCACCGGGTTTCTTGCACTATCTCAGGACGGGCGTGGCCGCCCTGCTTGGGCGGCCCTTGTTGTTTTTAGTGCCGGAGAATCCTCGTGTCCCAGCCTCTCATGCCCCATGCAACCGCCAGCTGGCTGGTCGACAATACCGCGCTCAGCTTTGACCAGATCGCGGAATTTTGCGGGCTGCATATCCTGGAAGTGCAGGCGATCGCCGATGACACGGCGGGCACCAAATATACCGGCCGCGACCCCGTCCGCGCGCATGAAATCACGATGGAGGAAATCCACAAGGGTGAATCCAACCCCGACTATCGCCTGAAGATGCTGAAAGGCCCTGAACCCGTCCGCCGTACCAAAGGCCCGCGCTACACGCCGGTGTCCAAGCGTCAGGACAAGCCCGATGGCATCGCGTGGATCCTGCGCAATCACCCCGAAATTTCGGACGGCGCGATCGGCAAGCTGATCGGCACCACCCGCACCACCATCGCCGCCATCCGTGACCGCACGCACTGGAACATCTCCAACATCGTGCCCAAGGATCCGGTGACGCTGGGCCTCTGCTCGCAGCGGGAACTGGACGCGCTGGTGACGAAGGCTGCGAAGAAGCTCGGCATCGAAGCCCCGACGGACTCCCGCCTGGACGGCGATCGCGAAGCACTGATCGAGGAATTGCGCCGCGAGCGCGACGACGCTGCCCGCCGGGCCGAGCAAGCGTTGAAGAGCGAGGCGGAGCTGATCTCGGGCGTTGCCACGATCCTCGACCCGTTCAGCAACAATCAGGGCCAGGTCTGATTCTGCCCTGACGCGCCCTGCTTTACGCTTGCGTAAAGCAGGGGCCTGACATACATCTCCGTTAATGGAGAGCATCGAGACGGTCTGGAAAGACCATTATAATCATCCTTTCCCCTGGGATCAGTCCTTCCCTCCCATGTCGATGGTGGACATGGTCGTGGACAGCGCGACGGCCAATCCCGATGCCGTGATGATCGACTTCCTCGGCCGCAAGACGACCTATGGCGACATGCTCCATGTCATCCGCCGGGTCGCGAAGGGGCTGCAGGACCTGGGCGTGCGCAAGGGTGACCGGGTAGGCCTCTACCTCCCCAACGTCCCCCATTATGTCGCGGCCTATTATGGAGCGATGATGGCGGGTGCGACCGTCGTCAATTTCTCCCCCCTCTACACCGCCGCCGAACTGGAACATCAGGTCGAGGACAGCGGCACCAAAATCCTCTTCACCCTGTCGGCCAAAGCGTTGCTGCCCACCGCGCAGGAAGTGCTGGACAATAGCAGCCTCGAACGGCTGATCGTCGGCTGCGTCGCGGAGGTGCTGCCACCCGCGAAATCGCTGCTGTTCCGCCTCTTCAAGCGCAAGGAAACCGCGCCGATCCCCCATGATCCGCGCATCACAAACTATGCCGACCTGCTGCGCCACGGCGAGGACCCCGCGCCAGTTGCCATCGATCCGGTCAAAGATGTCGCCCTGCTGCAATATACCGGCGGCACCACCGGCCGACCCAAGGGCGCGATGCTCACCCACCAGAATCTGACCGCCAATGCGCGGCAGATCCGGCTCATCGACCCGCATCCCGAGGCGATCGACCGAATCCTCGCGGTCCTGCCTTTCTTCCATGTCTTCGCCAACACCTGCGTCCTCAACCGCACGGTGCTGAACGGCGGTGAGATGGTGATGCTGCCCCGGTTCGAAGCCGTGCAGGTGCTCGCCACTATTCAGCGGACCAGCCCCACGTCAATGCCCGGCGTCCCTACCATGTTTCAGGCGCTGCTCGATCATCCGGCGACGCCGAACATCGATTTCTCTTCACTACGCCTGTGCATTTCGGGCGGCGCGCCCCTGCCGCTGGAACTCAAGAAACGGTTCGAAGCCGCCACCGGCGCCAAGCTGTGCGAAGGCTATGGCCTGACCGAAAGCAGCCCGGTCGTCTGCTCCAATCCCTATGAGGGGTTGAACAAGCCTGGCACCGTGGGTCAACCCGTCCCGGGAACCCACGTAAAGCTCGTGGATCGGGAGGACCCGACGCGGCCTCCGCCACCCGGCGAACCGGGCGAGCTCGTCTTTGCCGGTCCGCAGATCATGAAGGGCTATTGGCAACGTCCCGATGCTGACAAGGAAGTCTTCGTCGACGGCTGGCTGCGCACCGGCGACGTGGGCCTGATTGACGCCGATGGCTATGTGAAGATCGTCGACCGGCTGAAGGACATGATCGCGGTCGGCGGCTTCAAAGTCTTCCCCAGCCAGGTGGAAGAGGTTCTCTACCATCACCCCGACGTGAAAGAGGCGCTCGTTATCGGCATCCCCGACCCCTATCGCGGCGAGTCCCCCAAAGCGTTCGTCACGCTTCAGGAAGGCGCGAAGACGGACGGCGAGTCGCTGAAGGCATGGCTTAATCCCCAACTCGGAAAGCATGAAAAAGTCTGTGAGGTCGAGGTTCGTTTGAACCTTCCCAAGACGCTGGTCGGCAAACTGTCGCGCAAGGAACTGGTCGCCGAAGAACGCGCCAAGGCGGAGGCAGCCGTGGGGCAGGCTGGAACGGCCGCCTGAACATAACTATCTTGTGCCCCACATAGGATAAGGAACAGGCGAATGGCCGAACAAATCGCGACGCTGGCAGGTGGCTGCTTCTGGTGCACCGAGGCGGTGTATCAAAATCTGAAAGGCGTTCGGTCGGTCGAAAGCGGCTATCTCGGCGGTCAGTTGCCCAATCCCAGCTATGAGCAGGTCTGCTCCGGCGCGACCGGCCATGCCGAGGCGATCCGCATCGCCTATGATCCGGAAGTCATTTCCTATGGCGCCCTGCTCGACATCTTCTTCGCGACGCATGATCCGACGACGCTCAACCGGCAGGGCAACGACATCGGCACCCAATATCGCTCCGCCGTCTTCCCCCATTCGCCGGAGCAGGAAGCGGAAGCCAAAGCCGCCATCGCCCGCGCGCAACTGGATCATGGCAACCCGATCGTCACCACGATCGAACCGGACGCCCCCTGGTATCCCGCCGAGGATTACCACCAGAAATATTGGGACCGCGTCGGCGACCGTAACCCCTATTGCATGGCGGTCATTCCGCCCAAGCTCGCCAAGCTGCGCAAGGGATTTGCGGAACGGATCGAGGGCTGATCTGGGCCTGACTCATGTCCATTCCCCAACTTCCTACCTCTCCCCGTTCGCCCTGAGCCTGTCGAAGGGCTTTCCTTCCCTTAGAAAGAGAGAGGCTTCGACAGGCTCAGCCCGAACGGGAATAAAGTGGATTCCCCGCAAAATCGCTTAGGCTAAGGTTAATCCCATCCATGCCAAGCACGGCCGCAGTTCACAGGGGAATATCAATGCGCCCATTCGCGACAATTGCCGCCGCCGGAATAATGCTGATCCTCCCGGGCTGCATCGCAAAGACGGCGCTGGACGTAGCCACCCTGCCGGTGCGCGCCGGGTCGCAGGCCGCAGATTGGGCCACCACCAGCCAGGAAGAATCCGACCGCAACTATGGCCGCCGCATGCGCAAGCAGGAGGCCAGGGAAGCGCGCGACCGCAAGAAAGCGGAAGAACAACGCCGCCGCGAATGCAAACGCGCTGGCTATCGGGATTGTAATTGAGGATGCGCGGTACTCCGCTGCCCTTGTATCAATACCCTAAGTTCCGTTCGCCCTGAGCTTGTCGAAGGGCTTCTCTTCTTTCTTTAAGAAGTAAGGGGCTTCGACAAGCTCAGCCCGAACGGGTTGAGTGATTCAGATTAAAGGCACTCGGCTCTAGATACTCAGCCATAATGATTTCGCGCAGAGGCGCACAATTCGCAGAGATTGGAGAACGGGCCAAATGGCCCCAGAAAAATCTCTGCGCTCTCTGCGCCTCTGCGCGAACCCAAATTCCAGCTTCGCGAACTAAGCCGCCGCCCGCCGCAACCGGTCGTTGATCGCCGCCCCAATCCCCACATCCGGAATAGGAGCCACCGCAATATGCGTCGCCGCGCTCGCATCGGCGACATGCAGCGCCGCAAACAGATTGGCTGCGGCCTCCTGCACATCGGCATCCGGACTCAAATTGATATTGCACGGCATCAGGCCAAAGCCGATCAGATATTCGTCCTTCTCCGCCCGCAGCGCGTTCAGTCGCACCGGCTTGGATGGCGCATAATGGCTTTCCAACTGACCCGGCGCCTCGATCTTCGCATCGGCCGCGCCCGTCACAACCGGAAGGCCCGTCGCCTGCTCCAGCATCGCCGCCGTTACCGGACCCGGTCGCAACAGTCGAATACGGCCATCCTCAGGCGCGACGATCGTTGACTCCAGCCCCTCGCTCGTCGGCCCCTCATCCAGGATCAGCCGCACCTTGCCATTCAGGCTGGCCAGCACATGCTCCGCCCGTGTAGGGCTGATCGCGCCGCTGCGATTGGCCGATGGCGCGGCGAGTGGTCGCCCGCTTTCCCGGATCAGTGCGCGCATCGCCGGGTGGGCGGGCAGGCGCAGGGCGACCGTGGGCAAGCCCGCCGTCACCAGTGATGACAGGCCGCTTCCCTCCCGTACCGGCAGCACCATGGTCAGCGCGCCCGGCCAAAATCGCGCCGCCAGCTTGTCCGCCACGGGCGAAAAGATCGCCAGCCGCTCCGCCATCTCCTTGTCCGAAACATGCACGATCAGCGGGTTGAAGCTCGGTCGTCCCTTGGCGCTGTAGATCGCCGCGACCGCGCTCTCGTCCGTCGCGTCGGCGGCCAGCCCATAGACCGTTTCTGTCGGCACCGCGACCGGCTCGCCCGCGCGGATCAGCAGCGCGGCCTCGCGCAGGGCTTCGGCGCCATAGCGGCTGATCCGGGTGGAATAGGCAGGATTTGGGATGGTCACGGCCCCGCGATATAAGCTCCAGCGCCGCAGAGTAAAAGTCCATTACGACAGAAGAATGACAGGGCCACGCGGCTTGCCGGGGCGGGGGAGGCGGATTAAGCCCGGCGCATGAACAAGGAAACTCTCAGCCGCATCGCGCAAGCGCTGGAACGGATCGCGCCGCCACCGGCCATTTCCGCCGACCTCGCCGCCGCGCCCGCCTATGTCTGGGACGGCACCGCGATTCAGGCGGTGGATGCCTTTATCCCTGTAGATTACGACCTTCTGACCGGCATCGACGCGCAAAAGGCGACGTTGCTCGAAAACACCCGCCGCCATGCCGCTGGCCACGCCGCACATGACGCGCTGCTCTGGGGCGCGCGGGGAACGGGCAAGTCCGCGGTCGTCGCCGCCGTCATCGACCGGCTCCAACGGGAGGGCGCTGACATCGCCTTGCTCCAATGCGCGATCGATGAACTGAACAGCTTGCCGCGTCTCTTCTCCCTCCTGCGCACCACGCAGCGCCCCTTCATCCTTTTCCTCGACGATCTCGGTTTCGACGAAAACGGCGTCGGTGACGCGCGCGCGCTGCGCTCATTGCTTCAGGGCGGCACGGCGGCCCGACCCGCCAACGTCCGCCTCTATGTCACCTCTAACCGCCGCCACATCGTCCCGCGCCATCTGTCGGAGCAGGATGACCCGGTCAATCCGCGCGACGTGATCGATGACAAGATGGCGCTGTCCGACCGCTTCGGCCTCAGCCTCGGCTTCCACGCCATCGACCAGCAGGCCTATGTCGACATCGTCACCGGCTATGCGGACAGCCTCGGCCTCAGCTTCGACCCGCTAGAGGCCATCCAGTGGGCAACCCAGCGCGGCAGCCGTTCAGGCCGCGTCGCCTGGCAATATGTGGTTGAACTGGCGGGCCGCAACGGCCGTTCGCTCTGATCCTTTGTTTGCCGCGATTTCGACCAGCACTCGGTTCCGAGCGCTTGGAAATCGCTCATGAGCATGATCATGTTAGAGTTGTCGTCACCCCGGACTTGATCCGGGGTCCCGCTTTTTATCTTACGCCGCCCAGCCAGCGGGACCCCGGGTCAAGCCCGGGGTGACGGAAAAGGAGCCTTGATGCGGATGCGCCCGCGTAATGCGATCACGCTCTCAATCACTTCGCGCCAGTCACCCGCCAGATCACGCCGCCGACATCGTCGCTGACCAGCAGCGCGCCCTTTGCGTCGCCCGCGACATCCACAGGCCGCCCCCGCGCATGGCCATCGGCATCCAGAAAGCCGGTCAGCACATCGACAGGCTTGGCCCTGCCCACCTCGCCATTCGCCTCGAAGGGCACGAACACCACCTTGTAACCGGCGGCAGGCTTGCGGTTCCAGCTGCCATGCAGTCCGACAAAGGCGCCGTTCGTAAACGCCCCGCCAATCTTCACCTTGTCCGCAAAGGCCAGCCCCAGCGGCGCGACATGATTGCCCAGCGCATAGTCCGGCCGCTTGGTATATTCGCGCACTTCGGGCCGTTGCGGCTGCACGCGGCGGTCCTCATAACCGCCCCAATAGTTCCACGGCCAGCCATAGAAGCCGCCAAACTCCACCCGCGTCAGATAATCAGGCACCAGATCGCTGCCCAGCATGTCGCGCTCATTCACCACGCCCCACAGCGCGCCGCTATTGGGCTCGAAAGCCAGCCCCACCGGATTGCGCAGCCCCGAAGCGTAAATGCGATAATCGCCGGTCCTGGGATTGACCTCCAGCACCGCCGCGCGGTTCGCCTCCCCATCCAGGCCGTCTTCGGCGATATTGCTGTTCGACCCGACACCCACATAGAGCAGCCCCGTGGGGCCAGCCACCAGGCTCTTGGTCCAGTGCATGTTGGGCGCGTTCGCGGGCAGGTTCAGGATCTTGCGCCCCTTGGCGGTGATCCGCGTCTCGCCCTCCTTATAGGGGAAAGCCATCAGCGCGTCGGTATTGGCGACGTAGAGCGTGCCATCGATCAGCGCCATGCCATAGGGCGAGTTAAGCCCGGTCAGGAATGCCGTCTTCACCTCCGCGCGCCCGTCGCCATCCGCATCGCGCAGCAAGGTGATGCGATTGGCCGAAGGCACCCCCGCGCCAGCCTTGTCCATCAAATAGGTCATCACCCGATCGACGATCCCACCGGAGGGGCGGGGCGGGCTGTTCGTCTCAGCCACCAATATGTCGCCATTGGGCAGAACCAGCATCGATCGCGGATGTGCCAGCCCCTCGGCAAAGCGCGCGACGGCAAGGCCCTTCGCCGCCACCGGCTTCTCGCCCGCCGTCCAGACCTTCACTTCGGCCACGTTGATGGTAGGGATCAGCTCGCTACGGGGCGCAGTGAAAACCGGCTCTTTCCCCACATCCTCACCCGCCGCCAACTGCGCCGTATTCCCTTGCGCCAGATAGAAAATGACGCCCCCGGCGATCAGCAGGAGGATAAGGGTGATGGCGATCAGATGCTTCTTCATGTCGCCTGTCTATGCTGCGAATTCTCGCGCGGCAAGGCGCCCCGTCAGCCCCGTTCGCGCAACCACAGCAGCAGCGCGATTATGCCCCCCAGCGCCGCGCCGGTCAGCAGGCCCGCGCTCGGCTGCCCCATCATGCCGCCGATGATCGCGCCGCCCAGGATTAGCAGCGCGATGATGGCGCCCGCGCCGGTCGGATTCTTCTTGCCATTGGTCATCGGCACCGCCCTTGCCACGGCCCGCCCGCCAAGGCCAGAGCCTTTGCGGATCGCCCCGTCGCGGGACGGCGCAGTCCCGTCGGGAGACAGCCCAGTCCCGTTGCAGGACGACTGTACCGCAACGGGACTTGCCTAACGCGCCATTCACCCTCGAAAGCCGCCGCTACCCGTGGAAGCGGGAAACTGGCACGGCAATTGAACCCTTGGTTTCCATCGCGGCGAGAAATTTTCGGGGGTTCACATGCAGTTGCCATATCTTTCCGACCGCAAAAGCTATGACGACGCGGCGGAGCTGATGGCGGCCTTCGGTGACAATGCGGGCTATGAAGCCGCCGCGCGCGCCGACCGCAGCCGCGACCTCGGCAACTATATCCATTTCTGCCACTGGCGTCAGATCGAGCGGCTGATCGTGCTGCTTACCTACGACGCGCCACTCGGCACGGTTCATTAGAGCCTGATCATCCTAGAATGATCGTCACCCCGGACTTGATCCGGGGTCCCGCTTCTTATCTGAAACCGCCCAGGCAGCGGGTCCCCCGGGTCAAGCCCGGGGTGACGGAAAAGGAGCCTAGATGCGGATGCTTGGGTGCAAGACGATGCGCTTAAACCATCAGCGAGCGCGCCCTAAAGCCGCAGCCCCGCCGTCTCGGGCAACCCGGCCAATATGTTGAGGTTCTGCACTGCGGCCCCGGCCGCGCCCTTGCCCAGATTGTCGAGCGCCGCCACCAGCCGCACCTGACCCGCATCCTCATTGCCGAACACGAACAGCGCCAGCCGATCCGTCGCGCCGACATGCTCGATCGCGACCTGACCCATCGCCGCGCTGTCCTCCAGCGAAGCAACGCTCACGATCGGCGATCCCGCATAGGCATCAGCCAGCGCCGCATGAATGTCCGCAACCTTGGGCGCATCCGCCATCGCGCGCAACTGCAACGGCACTTCGACGATCATGCCGCGATAGGCATTGGCCACCGCAGGCGCAAAGATCGGCGGATGCGACAGCCCCGAATAGCGCAGCATCTCCGGGATATGCTTGTGCGTCATGCTGAGCCCATAGGGCCGGAAAGCGCTCGGCGCGCCGCCTTCGCCCTCAAACTCGGCGATCATCGCCTTGCCGCCGCCGGAATAGCCCGACGCACCCGACACCGTCACCGGCCAGTCGGCAGGCAGCAACCCGCCCAGCACCAATGGCCGCACCAGCGCCAGGAAGCCGGTCGGCCAGCACCCCGGATTGGACACGAACCGCGCGTTCGCCAGCTTTTCCCGGTGCCCCGGTTCCAGCTCGGCAAAGCCATAGGTCCAACCGTCCGCAACCCGATGCGCGGTCGACGCATCGATCACGCGCGTCCGGTCATTGTCGATCAACGCCACCGCTTCCCGCGCGGCATCGTCGGGCAGGCACAGGATGACGATATCGGCGGCGTTCAACGCCTCCCGCCGCGCCGCCGCATCCTTCCGCTTGTCCTCGTCCAGCGTGATGAAGGACAGCTCGGGCCTTCCGGCCAACCGCTCGACAATCTCAAGCCCGGTGGTGCCGACGCCGCCGTCGATGAAAATCTTGTGGGTCACGCGCCGATCCTCCGCCGCGAAATTATCGGTTCCGCATGGTCCGCCGTCAGCCGGGCGACCACATCCGCCAATGGTTCAACAACCACGGCCATCCAATGCGCATTGGCATGCAGCAGATTTTCGCTGTCCGTCATGATGCCGACATGGCCGGGAAAAAAGACGAAGTCGCCGCGCTTCAACGGCTCGTCGGAGGGCAAGGGGTTGCCAATGCCTTCCCGCTGCAAATCCGTATCGCGCGGCGCCTTGATCCCGCACTGACCCAGCGCGACCTGCACAAGTCCCGAACAGTCGATACCGCGATGGCCCCGTCCGCCCCACACATAGGGCTGGCCAAGGTAGCGCAGCGCCACGGCGACCCAATCGCTTTCCAGCACATCGGCGCTGACGGCATGCCGCTCATGGACATATCCTTCGGCACAAGCGACGAATCCGTCCGCCGCCTGTCCGGTGAACAGCGCGCCGCCCGGCCAGTAATCGCGAATGGGCGACCTGATGTCGGCCGCGCTGAATAGTGGCGCGGTGCCAGCAAAAATCCGGTGGTTCGTCTCTTCATGCGTGTCCAGCGCCTCGCGCCGCACATAGCCGACATAGCCGTCATGCCCGCAAAAGCCCCAGGCCCAATCCGTGGTCATGTCCAGCGCATGGAAGCTTTCGCCGCGCAGCAATTCGCTGACGGCCGTAGATGTGACGGCGGGCGAGGACAGCAGCGGCGTGCCCGCCGCAACGCAGGTCAGTTCAATCGAGCGGGCATAATGCGCGGAAAACAGCACGCCTGCCAGCGACAGGTCAGCCAGGTCGCCGCGCGCGGCATGGATGCGGCTGTCCAGCTTGACGGAGCGGCCGTCTAGTTTGAACCGGATACGTTCAGGCGGTGCGTTCCGCGGAGTTGAAGTCGTGGCGTTCATCGCGGCCGGTTCCTGCGATGAAATGGTGAAACGCGTCAAGGAATTCCGCCCCTTTGGGGGTCCTGGTGATGAAAATATTACGCCGATCGGCCGCATCCCGCTCCCGGCGAAGATATCCGAGCGCCGAAAGCTTGTTCAGCGCGCGGGTAATAACCGGCTTTGACACATGCAGCGCCTCGGCGAGTCCCCGCACCGTATGCGGCCCCGCGCTGATGTAAACGGTCATCATCAACGCCATTTGCCGGTTGGTAAGGTCGGGCCTGCCAGATCGCACATAATCGACCAGCGTGCGCATCCATTGGGCAAGTTGTTTCAGACCTGGGCGGTTCAGCTCAGTAGTCTGTTCCTGTGCAGAAGCGGCATCCATGCCCCCGTAACGCACGATGCACGATCCGGTTGCGTAACGGCCCCGTACCAAAGGTCATTTCTGCCCTGATTTTTCATAACGTTGTTCCAGCATGCGGAAAACGGCGCGGAGGCCCAATGCCTCACCACCCTTCGGCCGCCCCGGCTTTGGCGACGGCCGCCAGGCGAAGGTGTCGAGATGCAGCCACTTCGCCTTGTCCGGCACGAACCGTTTCAGAAACAGCGCGGCGGTGATCGCGCCGGCAAAGCCGCCTTCGCCCGCGTTATTGATATCGGCGATGTCCGACTTCAGCATGTCGGCATAGCCATCCCATAATGGCAGGCGCCAACTCGGGTCGTCCACTTCGCTGCCCGCTAAGTCCATCTGAGCTGCCAATGCGTCATCATTGGTGAAGAGGGCAGGGAGGTCGGGGCCGACCGCCACTCGCGCCGCGCCGGTCAACGTCGCATAGTCGATGACGAGTTCGGGCTCATCCTCGCCCGCCAGCGCCAAGGCATCGGCCAGCACCAGCCGCCCTTCCGCATCGGTATTGCCAATCTCCACCGTCAGCCCCTTGCGGCTGCGCAATATGTCGCCGGGGCGGAAGGCATTGCCCCCCACCGCATTTTCCGCCGCCGGGATCAGCACATGCAACTGCACCGGCAGGCGCGCGCCCATGATCAACCGCGCTAGTGCGATCGCATGGGCCGCGCCGCCCATATCCTTCTTCATCAGGCGCATGGCCGACGATGGCTTGATGTCCAGCCCGCCGCTGTCGAAACAAATGCCCTTGCCGATGATGGCGACGCGCGGATGCTTGGCATCGCCCCACCGCAATTCGATCAGGCGCGGGGCAAAGTCCTTGCCCGCTGCCCGGCCCACGGCATGGATCATCGGGAAACCCTGCTCCAGCGGGTCGCCCTTCGTCACCGTGAAGCGCGCGCCAAAGGCTTCGGCGACCTTCGCCGCTTCCTCCTCCAACTGTTGAGGCCCCATGTCGCCAGCGGGAATGTTGACGAGGTCGCGCACTAGCGCCACCGCCTCCGCCAGCCTGACCGCCGGGTCGATTTGCGCAACCTCGCTGGTCAGCAGCACGCGCGGCCCTGCGCTATTTTCATCGCGGCGATAGCGGTCGAACCGATATTGCGCCGTCAGCCAGCCGAGCATGGCTGGCCCGGCCGTCCCCTCCGCCAGCCGATATTGACCCTCGGGCAATGTTTCGCCCAGCTTGGCGAGGCACCAGCTGCTGAACTTCGCTTTGTTCGCGACCCCCGCGACCACCGACCAGTCCGAAGGATCATCTCCCGGAATGATCGCATGCTCATATCCCTTGCCCGCGAACTTCTGCGCCGCGACGATCGTCCGGACGCGCTGCGGCTGCGCGGAAAGCCAGTTTTCGAAGCTTTCCGCGTCGACGATCTGGATCATATGAGCGGGCTGATTGTTGTCTGCTTTCAGCAGGTCGGAATAATCGGTCATGGGCAGGATTCTGGACAAGGATGATGGGGTTGGAAAGCCCCATTTTTGCGATGTCGCCCCCTCGACCCGGCCATCCCGCATTTGCCCCTGACCGGCAAAGGGTCTAGATTGATGTCAACGCAAACTGGCAAGGAGAGAGACATGGTAATGCATGGCGACAATGCGCGGCAGCAGGCGCTCCGCGCGCGTGCCTATCAACTCGCCGAAACCGGGCGGTTCGATGGCGCGCATCAGGTTGAACAAGCCCTGATCGCGGAAGGCTGGCCCAACGCCGCCGCCGTTCTTCAGAGCAGCTATGCCCGCAAGGCGATCAGCGAGCGTTGTCTGGCGGCCAAGCCGCACTGATGCAGCGCTTACCGATGCGAATGAAGGCAGGGCCGGTCGCAGGACTGGCCCTCTTTCTCTGTGCCTGTTCTCCCTCGGCTGGTGATCAGGCGACGGATAATGTCGCTGACACCGGCAATGATGTCGCCACGGCCAATTTCGTCAACCGGATGGCGGGCGCGGAACAGCCAAAGCCGCCGTCCCAGCCTTTCCAACAGGCTGAAAAGACCGACCTGCTGGAATTCCTCTACGCTTGGCCTGCGCAAGCCTCCGCCGTGCCGCAGATCGCCGAAAAATTGCGCAAGGACATGGAAAGCGGAAAGGCCGACGCGCTCAAGATGGCGGCGGACGACCGTAAATCGGCGCAGCAGTCCGGCTTCCCCTTCCACGCCCACAGTCTCGAAACCCGCTGGACCGTCGCCGCCGACACGCCGCGCTTCCTGTCGCTTCGCTCGAGCCGCTACACCTACACCGGCGGCGCGCATGGCATGACCGGCTATGACGTGCTGCTCTGGGACAAGCCGCGCAAGCGCGAAACCAGCGTCCAGGCGCTCATGACCTCCCCCGCCGCCTTCGCCGCCGCGATCCACGATTCCTTCTGCGATGGTCTGGACAAGGCCCGCGCGAAAAAGCGGGGCGGGCCGATCATGCGCGGCGACGATCCCTTCACCCAATGCATCGACCCGATGAAGGAAGTCCTCATCCCCACCTCACGCGGCGGCAAGCTGATCGACCGGATCGTCGTCGTCATCGGCCCGTACAGCGCGGGTCCCTATTCCGAAGGAACCTATGAAGTCCCGTTGCCCGTCGATGCCGCCATGCTGAAAACGATCAAGACCGAATATCAGGACGCGTTTGCGGGAGGCTGACCGGCCATAGGTAGTGCATAGAATACAAACCCTCCTTCGTTCGCCCTGAGCTTGTCGAAGGGTTCTACTTCCTCAAGAAGGGAAGGGCTTCGACAGGCTCAGCCCGAACGGGTCAGGAGATTTAGATTAGAGCATTCTCTTCCACGCGTAATGCTTCCTGGGCTGATTCACATTACGCCACCGGCGCGCCATAAAGATCATGCTCGTCGGCATCCTCGATCACCACGTCGAGGATGTCGCCAGCCTTCCGCCCTTCGCCCACGTCACGCAGGAACACATTCCCGTCGATCTCCGGCGCATCAGCCTGACTCCGCGCCGTGGCGCCGACCGATCCGTCCTCGTCGGGTTCGCCCACCTCATCGATGATCACCGGCAGCACGCGCCCGACTTTCGCCTGCAACTTGGCAGCGCTGATCGCGGCGGTCTTCTCCATGATCCGCTGGTAGCGTTCTTCCTTGACCTCTTCCGGCACTGCGTCCGGCAGCTCATTCGCCGCCGCGCCCTCGACCGGCTCGAACCGGAACGCCCCCACGCGATCGAGCTGCGCCTCGTCCAGCCAATCCAGCAGATATTGGAAGTCCGCCTCCGTCTCGCCGGGGAAGCCCACCACAAAGCTCGAGCGGATCGCGATGTCCGGGCAGATGCTCCGCCACTTGCGGATGCGGTCCAGCACCTTCGCTTCATTGGCGGGCCGCTTCATCGCCTTCAGCACAGTGGGCGAAGCATGCTGGAAAGGAATGTCGAGATAGGGCGTCAGCAGCCCCTCCGCCATCAGCGGAATGACATGATCGACATGCGGATAGGGATAGACATAGTGCAGCCGCACCCAGGGCGCCACGCCCTCGCTGGTCCGCAACTGCCCCAGCTCACGCGCAAGGTCAGTCATATGCGCCCGCACCTCGCGGCCCTTCCAGGCGCGCGGTTCATGCCGGGTATCGACGCCATAGGCCGACGTATCCTGGCTGATCACCAGCAGCTCCTTCGTCCCGGCATGGACGAGCTTTTCCGCCTCGCGCAGCACCGCGTCGATCCTGCGCGACACCAGATCGCCCCGGATCGACGGAATGATGCAGAAGGAGCAGCGATGGTTGCACCCTTCCGAAATCTTCAAATAGCTATAATGCCGCGGCGTCAGCTTGAGGCCACCCTCAGGCACCAGGTCAACGAACGCATTGGGCACCGGCGGCGAAGCATCATGCACCGCATTCACCACCTGCTCATATTGATGCGCACCCGTAACGGCCAGCACCTGCGGAAACTTGGCGCGGATCACGTCCGCCTCGTCGCCCATGCAGCCCGTAACGATGACCCGGCCATTTTCCGCGATCGCCTCGCCGATCGCCTCCAGCGATTCCTCCTTCGCCGAATCGAGGAAGCCGCAGGTATTCACCAGCACCACGTCCGCGCCAGCATAGTCGGCGGACATCAGATAGCCGTCGGAGCGCAGCTTGGTCAGGATGCGTTCGCTGTCGACCAGGTTCTTGGGACAGCCGAGCGACACCATGCCGACCTTCGGCGCTTCAGGAATTTTGGTTGCCATGATCGGCGCGCACATAGGGATTTTCGCGCCAAATGTCACGCCCGCGCGAAAGAACGGCCGGATTAGCGCGTCTCGCCCTCGCCATCCCCCTGAACAATCTCGATGATAAGGTCGCCCGGCTCTAGCTTCTGCGCGCCTTCTTCCCAAAAGCCGATGACCCGCTCGCCCCGATAGATGCGTACGCCAAGTCCCGTCCCGATCGCCGACAAAGGCCCGCCAATCTCTTCAGCCAGCGCCCGCCGCTCATGCAGCTTCACTCGCCCGCCCGAAGCGGCAAGGTCCGCCATATAATCGGCGATATGCCGCCCGCTCGTGCTCCCCGCCAGCAGCAGCCCGGCGAAGCTCACCGGATTGATCACCGTCGTCGCCCCCGCCTGCCGCGCGGGCAACTCATTATCCTCATTGCGCACAACAATGCTGATCGGCAGGCGAGGGGCCAGATGCCGCGCCGTCAGCGTTATCAAAATCGACGTATCGTCCCGCCCCGCCGACACGATCATCGCTCGCGCGCGGCTGATCGCGACATCCTTCAGCGTCTTGTCCCGCGTCGAATCGCCGCACATCACGTTGCAGCCCAGATCCTCCGCCGCCACCAGCGGCTTGTCCTGCGGATCGACCACCACGATCTCGCGCGGGTCGACACCCCGCGCCAGCAGCTCCCGCACAGCCTCGCCCCCGCTGGTGCCAAAGCCGGTCACGATGATATGATTGTGCAGATCGGCCTGAATGCGTGCCATGCGCCACCTGTAGAAGATGTTGCGGAAAAACAGATTATAGGCCGTCCCCAGAAAGATCAGCCATACGAACAGCCGGATCGGCGTCACCAGCAGCGCCTCGAACAGCCGCGCTTCCGGGCTGACCGGCACAATATCGCCATAGCCGACCGTCGTTACCGTGACGGTCGTGAAATACAGCACGTCGACGAAACTGATCTGGTCGTCCAGATTGTCCTTCAGCCCATCGCGCCCGACCCAGTGAATCAGCAGCACCAGCGCGATCAGCCCAAAAACCAGCCCCACCCGCCAGACCAGATCGGCCCAAATCGGCATGGACGATCGCCGCCGCAGAAATCCGGTTTGCGCCAGGGGAAGGCGGGCAGGATTGATCCTCATGGGGTGCGCGTTTAGCCCTCCAAATCCCAACCCATCACCGTCATCCCAGCGACCCGTAGGGCGGCGTCCGCCAACGCTGGGATCTCAGGAGATGTCGCACAACCTCGCCCGAGACCCCAGCGTTCGCTGGGGTGACGAGATACAAGGCTAGCGCTCGACAATCACCGAGGCTCCAACCGCGTCACCCCACCCATATAAGGCGCCAACGCCTCAGGCACGATCACGCTGCCATCCTCCTGCTGGTAATTTTCCAGCACCGCGACCAGCGTCCGTCCCACGGCCAGCCCCGACCCGTTCAGCGTATGCAGAAATTCAGTCTTAGACCCAATATGGCCCTGCCCTTGAAAGCCTTGACCATGATGGCTCGCAGCCCGCTTGAACCGCGCATTCATCCGCCGCGCCTGGAAATCGCCGCAGTTGGAAATGGAGCTGATCTCGCGATAGGTCTGCTGGCTCGGCAACCACACTTCCAGGTCGAATGTCTTCGCCGCCGCAAAGCCCATGTCGCCGGTACACAGCAGCACCTTGCGATAGGGCAGCCCCAGCGCCTGCAACACGCCCTCGGCCGCCGCGCACATGCGCTCATGCTCGGCCTCCGATTCTTCCGGCTTGCAGATCGCGATCAGCTCCACTTTCTCGAACTGATGCTGGCGAATGAAGCCGCGCGTGTCGCGCCCCGCCGATCCCGCTTCCGACCGGAAGCACGGAGTCAGCGCCGTCAACCGCATCGGCAGGCTCGCCACGTCGACAATCTGCTCGCGCACCAGATTGGTGAGGGAGACTTCGGCGGTGGGGATCAGCCAGCGCCCGTCCGTGGTTCGGAACAGGTCTTCGGCGAATTTCGGCAATTGCCCGGTCCCGAACAGCGCCTCGTCCCGCACCAGCAGCGGTGGGTTCACTTCCTCATAGCCATTTTCGCCCGACTGGCGATTCAGCATGAACTGCGCCAGTGCCCGGTGCAGCCGCGCCATCTGCCCACGCAGTGCCGTAAAGCGCGCGCCCGACAAAGCCGCGCCGCCCTCAAAATCCAGCCCCAGCGCCGGGCCGAAATCGGCATGATCCTGCGGCGCGAAGCCAAATTCGCGGGGCTCGCCCCACCGGCTCACCTCGACATTGTCCGCTTCGTCGGCACCCTCGGGCACATCGGCGGCGGGCAGGTTGGGAATGGCCGACAGCAGGACGTGCAGCTTCTCGCTCACCTCCCGGTCTTCCTCCTCCCGCGCGGGCATGCTTTCCTTGAGCGCCGCGACTTCGGCCTTCAGCGTCTCGGCCTTTTCCATGTCCTTGGCCGCCATGGCCGCGCCGATCGCCTTGCTCGCTTCATTGCGGCGGGCCTGACCCTGCTGCAACTCCGTCTTGATCGCCCGGCTTCGCTCATCCAGCGCCAATATGTCCGCGCTCGAGGACGCAAAGCCCCTGCGGGCAAGGCCAGCGTCGAAAGCTGCGGGATTTTCGCGGATAAAACGGATATCATGCATGGGTCCGCCCTATGCCGTTCCGCGACCAGCCGCGCAACCCTATGCGCCCCTGTCCGTTAGGGACTGCAAGTCACAGGAAAGGAGCCGGGAATGTGGATCGATCATGACGCGATGGTGCTGGTTGCCGACGGTCGCAAGATGCTGTTCTTCCGAAACAAGGGCGACCGCATGGCGCCCAATCTGGAAGCAGAAACGGTGAAGGTGCAGGAAAATCCCGCCGATCGGGATCAATCCACCGACCTATCGGGCCGTGCGCCCTATATAATGGGCGCGCAGGCCACCATGGGCAACACCGATTATCATGAACAGGAAGAGGCGCGCTTCGCCGTGGAGGCAGCCGACCTGCTCAGGCGGCGCGCCCTCGCCAACGACTTTGAAAAGCTGATCGTCGTCGCCCCGCCGACCGCTCTCGGCCACATGCGCAAACATTATCACAAGGAAGTGCAAAGCCGCCTGGTGGGCGAGATTGCCAAGGATCTCGCCAATCACCCCGTGCCGGAGATAGAGAAGATCATCGCGCAGGCCTGACGCGATCGACCGCAAAAAGGGGCGGCTCCCCCACGAGCCGCCCCTTCTCACGCCCCCGCGTGAAAGGCTGCATCGGCCCGTCGGTCTATCGGGCCACCTGATGCGCCATCATTCAGGCCGGGCCAAATCCCAGCCCTAAAGCCTTCAAGCCACCTTGGCCTTGCGCTCCGCAAAACGCCGCCGCGCCATCAGCGCCACCGCTCCCGCGCCGAACAGCAGGACCATCGGCGGCGCGGGCACATCATGGCCGCCACTGCTGGTGGAACCGCCCGAGCTGCTCGACGACGTCGACGAGGAAGTGCTCGATGACGTCGAACTGGACGAGGACGTGCTGGACGATGTGGAAGAGGAGGTTGAGCTGGACGTCGATGATGACGAGCTGCTCGTCACGTTGCCGCTCGACGTCGATACATTCCCGCTGGACGTGGACACGCCGCCCGTGGAGGTCGATACCCCGCCGGTCGAAGTCGAAACGCCGCCCGTCGTGGAGCTGGTCGAGCTGCTGATGCCCCCGGTTGAGCTGCTGGTCGATGAGATGACCACCGAGCCGCCGCTGCTGCCACCACCGCTGCCGCCGAAGAAGCCGCCGATGAACCCGCCGCCGCCAAAGCCGCCGCCGCCCGCCATCACCACAGGAACGCCGCCACCGCCCGACATGATCGGCATTTCAGCGGCAGCCAGCGGCGCGGGCAGGGGGATGGGCGCCGCATGCGTCGTCACCGACACGGTCTGCGGCGCGCAGGATACCGTCTTCACCACCTTGCGCTTGACCGGGCGAACGGCATAGCGCTTGGGGGCGGCCTTCACGCTCTTGTTGCTGTGGACCCCTGCCGGCCGGGCGGTCTCGGCGACATGGACGGCGCCTCCGCCGATGATCGCGCCACCGCATGTGCAGGCGCATAATTTGGCCAGTGCCATCCGTACCGACATAGCTATCCACTCTTGTTCGTCTTCAAGCTTCTGGCCGCGTCAGTTGCCTTCTGAGACCCGGAAGCTGTTTCCTGCCCTGTAACAAGACAAGATAACCGCTAAACTTCAACGCCATTAACCTTGAATATAGGCTATAAGTTGGTGACGGATATAGAACAGCGCCAATCTTCATGGTTAACGTCTCGTTTTGATACAAAGGGAGTTAACGGCGGGGCTTGAGTTATTCTTTGTGGTCGATGCCGTCGATCGCGCGCGCAAATCGTCGGGACGTGGCACTGTCAGCCGTTGCAAATTCTCGCCGCCCGGCTCGCTCTCTTGAATGCGCGCTTGTGTCGCCCCGCGCTGCTCGTTATTAGGCGCCGTCAATCATAAGTCACGGGCTACCGGACCTTTTGAACCGGAGCCCTCGAGTCGGAGAGCCAGATGGCATCGGTCCTGAATTCCGATAAAGACGGCCATAATCCGCCGAAATCGGCTGTTACACTTCCCCCCGACTATCGTCCTTCGCCCGACGAAGAGTTCATGAATCCCCTCCAGCTTGAATATTTCCGCCAGCGGCTCTGGGACTGGAAAAAGCAGATCCTGACGGAGGCGGAAGGCACGTTGGCCGTGCTGCAAAATGAACCCTTGCGCGAACCCGATCTCAACGACCGCGCGTCGAGCGAGACGGACTGGTCGATCGAACTGCGCACCCGCGACCGCCAGCGCAAGCTCATTTCCAAGATCGACGCCGCGCTCCGCCGCATCGACGATGGCGAATATGGCTATTGCGAAGTGACGGGCGAACCTATTTCGCTCGGCCGCCTCGAAGCCCGCCCGATCGCGACCATGACTGTCGAGGCGCAGGAGCGTCATGAGCGGCAGGAAAAGGTATCGCGAGACGATTGATTAACGCTTTATCCACTGGTCGCTGGCAATGTCCCGCCAAATAAACGGGTCATTGCAAGGGATTGGGCATGGATAGCGATCAGGAAATGGCGGAACGGGGACCTGCTCGGTCAGGCCCGCGGGACAGCCTGTTCCTGCTTACCAACCTGACTTGCATTGAAGGCACGCCCCTCGGCCGTGCCCGCGTGCGCAACCTGTCGGCTACCGGCCTCATGGCCGACTGCGAACGGCCGGTGCCTGCCGATGCCGCGATCGTCCTTGAACTGCGCGGAGTCGGGCGGGTCAGCGGCCGGGTCGTCTGGGCCAAGGATGGCAAGATCGGTATTGCATTCGATCATGAGATCGATCCCCAGCTCGCCCGCAAACCCATAGCCTCCGGAGCCGCTCACCGCGCCCCCTCCTATCTGCGCCTCCACCAGATAGGCCGCTGACCAAAACGCGTTCTTCTCGCCATTTCCTTCACGAAAAACGCGCCGCCTCCCAGCGCCGCGCCAATCCCGATCCTCCGGGAAGTAAGGGCGGAGCCGCGTTTCCCCGCGGCCCCGTGCCCTCAATCTCAATGCCGGATCAATTTCGCGACATTTCCTCTTTTACGCGCAACTTCTGCTTCTTGAGCGAGGCAACCAGGATCGCGTCGGGCATGGGCCGACTCGTCTCTGCCTTGATCCGTGCCTCAAGCCCGGCATGTTTGGCTGAAAGAGCTGAAACGTGGCTGTTTTCCATGACATTCTCCTGATGAGGGTGATGGACGAACGAGTAGATCATGATTCGCCCCGCCTGTCTTTCCGGAATCGGCGCTTTGCGATGGGGCGCGTGCAAATTTGCGATGGTCCGATAGTGTCCGGGGAGTTATCAGGAGCCTGTCCGCAACATGGCCGAGAAAGTGGGTAGTGGGTGAGCCGGGAAGACATCATGCGACGGCTGGAACTGCTGCGAATCGAACATCGTGATCTTGACGGCGCCATCGAGGCGCTCGTGGACGCGGGAGGGCGCGACCAGATGCAGATCGCCCGCCTCAAGAAACGCAAGCTCCGACTCCGCGACGAGATCGCGCTTTTGGAGGATGCGTTGGTGCCGGACATCATCGCCTGACCGCCCGTGCGTGGCGATTGTTGGTTAACAACGGCCCTGAATGGTACAATCTGCCCTCCGATGCCTGCATCGGGACTGACAAGCAGCCGCTTTTATGTCAGTGATTCGGCCTATGTCTCCTGCTGTCACTTTGGACCGTGGCTTGCATCGACGTCTTGTCGATGGCCTCTATCTTGAAGCCATGGTTATGGCCGATGAGGCGCGCGCCTATTTCGACCGCCGCGATATGACGGAAGCTGAGATCGAAGATCCCCTCCGGCGCGTCTCGTTCGCCTGCGAATCCCTCAAGGTGACGACCCGGCTCATGCACATCATCGCCTGGCTATTGAGCCAGCGGGCGTGGCAGCGGGGCGAGTTATCAGATGCCGATCTTATGGACGAGAAATACCGGCTGGGTCGCGCGACGGAAACTGACCCGGATATTGCCGCAGCCTTCCCCTTCGCGGCCCGCGCTTTGATCGAGGCCAGTCAGGAACTGTACGGGCGCGTCGCACGGCTGCAAGACAGGATGGATCATATGGCTCGTCCGCACGGCCGTGTGGACAGCAGCCCCGCTCGCGCCTTGATGGATCGCCTGAACACCGCCTTCTGACGTCGGCTTGCGAAAGGCGTTTCGTCGCCTCTTCCTGCGGAGGATCATCGTACGGGCTGGCGTTTCCTTTCCCAAATGGGCTAGACCGTTGATATGAACACGGGCTTGCGGACTTTTCGCCGCGTATCAGCCATGTCGCAAGCCTCCCGGCTTTTGATCCTGCCTCTGCTTTTGGCGGCTCCTGCCGTGCATGCACAAATCGTGGAACCGCCAGCGGATGTGGTTGACCAGGAGCTTCCCCTGGACCCCATGCCTGACCTGGGCGTGGCATGGCCTGACCTGGGGCAGCCCGACGCGGTTGCGTCACTGCCTCCCGATCCGGCCGATACCCCGGACCTTGCTGATGATGCCACAAGCCCCGCGCTTCAGGATCCCGATGTCGATTTGCCTGATGAAGCTGCAGCCTTCGCGGATTCGGGCGAGGAAAAGCGTTATTCCGTTCAGCTCAATGGTTTGGACGGGATAGCGGACACACAGTTCGACAGCCGCTTCAAACAATTATCCGTGTTGCGTGAAGGAGAAGGGAAGCCCGCAAATCTCGCGCAGATAAACCGACGGATCAAGGAAGATAGCGAGCTGCTCGACCGGCTGCTGCGTGCCAAGGGCTATTATGCGGCCCGCGTTCGTAGCGCCATTTCCGTTTCGCCTGAAAAGGAAGGCAGGCTGGCCGTGCGGTTCGAGATAGTGCCGGGGACGCGCTATCTGCTTTCCTCGGTCGATCTGCAAGGCTTGGCCGAAGCGGGCGAACAGCAGACGACGCTGCGTGAAGCTTTCCCTCTCCATGCGGGCGATCCCATCGATGCTGACGCGATTCTGGCGGGGCAGGCTTCTCTTTCGCTTGCCATGAGTGAAAATGGCTTCCCGTTCGCAAGGGTTGGCGAGCCGGAGGTGCGGATCGACCATGAAGAACGCAAGGGCGATCTGGATATCATCGTGACGCCGGGTGCCTACCGCACCTTTGGATCGGTCATCCTTAAGGACAACAAGCTGTTCAATGCGCGCCATGTTGAGAGCATCGCCCGCTTCGAGCGTGACGATCCTTACAAGGCGTCGGATGTCGAGGATCTACGAAGCGCGATCGTTGCCACCGGTCTGGTATCGTCGGTCACGCTGACGCCCAAGGATGCTGGTGACGGGAAGCATGTCGATCTGGCCGTCGATGTCCGGCCCGCGCCACTGCGGACCATTGCTGGCGAGCTGGGCTATGGCACTGGCGAAGGCTATCGCGCCGCCGTAAGCTGGCAGCATCGTAACCTGTTTCCGCCAGAAGGCGCCGTCACATTGCGCGGGGTGCTTGGGACGCAGGAACAGACCGCGTCCTTCACCTACCGGCGCAACAATTTCCGGGAGCGTGATCATGTGCTGACCGGGCTCGTGTCGATCAGCAATATCAAGCGGGATGCCTACGACGCGCGCACGATTACCCTGTCGGGAGCGCTGGAACGGCAAACCAATATCTTGTTTCAGAAGAAATGGGTCTGGCGCGTTGGGGCGGAACTGATCGCGTCGGATGAAAAAGATGCTTTCAGCGGCGGTAACAGGCGCACATTCCTGATTGGGGCCGTGCCGCTCACTCTCACCTATGATGGCAGCGACGATCTTTTGAACCCCAGCCGGGGTTTCCGTCTGGGCGGCCGGTTCAGCCCTGAACTGTCCTTCCAGAATGGGACCTTCGGCTATTCCCGCGTGCAGTTGGATGGCAGCGTTTATCAACCGGTGACCGACCGGATCGTGCTGGCGGCGCGCGCCCGCTTCGGCACGATCCTGGGGTCCACGGTCGATCAGATCGCGCCGTCGCGGCGCTTCTATGCCGGTGGCGGCGCTTCGGTCAGGGGCTATGGCTATCAGGATATTGGTCCGCGCGACGCGAACAATGATCCGATCGGCGGCAAAAGCCTTGCTGAATTCTCACTGGAAAGCCGCGTTCGTTTCGGGAATTTCGGCATCGTGCCATTTGTGGATGCGGGCAATATCTCCACCAGCTTCCTGCCACGTTTTAAAGACATGCGCATCGGCGCGGGCATGGGGCTGCGCTACTATAGCAGCTTCGGCCCGATCCGGATCGACGTTGGCACGCCACTGAACCCGCAGAAGGGTGATCCGCGGGTTGCCGTATATGTCTCCCTCGGACAGGCCTTCTGATGGCCGAGGATGAGGTACAGCGGCCGCAGCGGCGTCATCGGGCCTGGGATGGGCGATGGCAGCGGTGGATAGTGGGCATGCTTGCCCTTCTCCTGGTTGCGGCGGCGGCGGCGCTGGTGTGGCTCGACACTTCGGCCGGGCACCGCTTCCTGGTTGCGCGTGTTGAAAAGATCAGCCCCCCCTCTGGCCTGCGTATTCATGTCGACCGGATCGAAGGCAGCATTTACCGCCGCGCCATCCTTCATGGCGTGACGCTGTCCGATCCCAAGGGCGCCTTTCTAACGGCTCCGCGCATAGAACTGGACTGGTGGCCGCTGGCCTGGCTTTCAAACCGTCTGGACATCGACCGGCTGAACATTCCCGTGGCGACGCTGCACAAGCTGCCACGCCTTAACCCCGGCAAGCAGAAGGGGCCGATTCTTCCCGGCTTTGACATCCGCTTGATGCAGTTTTCGGTAGGCCGACTGGTCATAGCCAAAAATATCAGCGGACGTGTGCAGCAGGCGACGATTTCCGGTGACGCCGACATACGTGACCGAAGAGCAGTCATCGACCTTTCCGCACGGGTTCTGGGGCAGGAGGATGCAATCAACCTCGCGCTCGACAGTCGCCCGGATGACGATCAGTTCGACCTGGATGTAACCGTCAATGCGCCCGCTGGCGGCGTCCTGGCGACCATGGTGGGGTTGCGGCAGGACGGCAACCTGCGGATTCGGGGGGAGGGCAGCTGGACACGCTGGGACGGCAGGCTGGCTGGTACGCTGGACAGTGATCCTGCGATCGACTTGGCGCTTGCAGCCCGCAGTGGCACCTATTCCGCGACCGGATCGGTCGAAGCATCGGCCATAGCAGGAAAAGGGCTGGTACAGCGTCTAGCTTCGCCGCGCCTTTCGCTGGAAGCGCACGGAGAGCTGAAGGACCGCGTGCTGGACGGCAAACTGTCCCTGCGTTCGGAAGCCATCGCGCTGAGTGCTGATGGCGCCCTCGATCTGCGTAACTCCGCATTTGATAATCTGCTGATCGATGTGAAGCTTGCGCGGCCGCAAGCCTTGCTCAAGTCGATGCGAGGACGCGACGTCACCGCGCGGGTGCGGCTGGATGGTGCCTTTTCCAGCGTCGGCTACGAATATTTGCTGAGAGCCAGGCAGCTTGCGTTCGACCGTACCGTGATCAGCGATGTGCGCGCAGAGGGTAAAGGACGCAAGGTCGGTAATGGGCCGTTGCTGATCCCCCTGCGCCTGCGTGCGCGGCGGTTGGATGGGCAGGGCGACCTTGTCGAGGGCATCATCCGCAATTTCGTGCTGGATGGCGTGTTGCAGATCAAGGGACAGCAGCTCCTTACCAATCCCATGCCGATCCGGTCGGACAAGCTCAGCGGCAAGCTGGTCATGCTCGCCGATCTCAGGACCGGTCGTTATGATTTCGGTCTGGATGGACAGATACGCGGCCTTGCCATTCCTGGTCTCGGCATCGTGGATCTGACGTCCAAGTTGCGGGCAGTGCCGGGAAAAAGCGGCGCGTTCAGCCTCAGCGGCACGGCAATGGCGCGCATGCGCCGGTTGGATAATAGTTTCCTGCGGGGGTTGGGCGGTGGCCTGCCGGTGGTGAAGAGCAATCTTTCGCTTGGCGCCGACAAACGCCTCATGCTCACGGGCCTGCGCCTTGAAGCGCCGCTGCTCAGTCTTTCCGCTGATGGGTATCGTCGGCCCGACCGAAGTTTCCATTTTGAAGGCAGCGGCACGCATAAGCGATATGGACCGGTACGCCTGACGCTTGACGGCAAGATTGAACAGCCGACGATTGACCTGTTGCTTCAGCGACCCCTTGACGCATTGGGCGTCGCCGACATGCGTGTGCATCTGGTCCCGGACGACGCCGGGTATCAATTCACAGCTCTAGGCGGATCGACGCTGGGCGCCTTCAATGGCGAGGGCCAAATCCTGTTGCCGCGCGGCGCTCAGGCGGTGGTGAGGGTGGCGAAGCTCGCCGTGTCAGGAATAACCGCCAGCGGTGATCTGCGTCCTGTGATCGGCGGCCTTGAAGGGCAGCTGGATGTCGCTGGCCCCGTCAATGGAAGCATCGTCTTTGTCCCCGTGAATGACATTCAGCAACTGCTCCTGAAGCTCGACGCTACAGACGCCAGCTTCGATGGCCCCACGGCAATCGCGGTGCGTCGCGGCAAGCTGGATGCGACGGTTCTGCTCGATCCCGCCGGGACGTCGATCAATGCCGTGACGCAGGCCAGAGGCTTGCGGGTAGGGGGCATCCTGATCGGCAGACTGGCGGCCAATGCTGATCTGACGGGCGGTCGCGGAACGGTGAAGGCCAGTCTTTCGGGCCAGCGCGGTCGTCTTTTCGACTTGCAAGGTGAGGCGCAAGTCGAACCCGATCGCATCCGCGTCGCAGCGCGAGGTACGCTGGACAAGCGAGCGATCCGGCTGACGCGGCCTGCGCTTTTCACCCGCAGTGCTGACGGTTGGCGACTGTCCCCGGCGACCATCAGCTATGCTGGCGGCTCCCTGCAATTGGGTGGAGAGCTAAGCGGCCAGACGACGCGAATCGAAGGTCGTGTGCAGAAGCTGCCGCTTTCCCTTCTGGATATCGCTTATGATAATCTGGGCCTGGGCGGCACCGCCACAGGATCGCTCAGCTACGTGCATAGTCGGGGCGGCATGCCCACCGGGAAGGCGGAACTACGCGTGCGCGGCCTGTCGCGTTCGGGATTATCGCTTAGTTCCCGGCCCGTCGATGCCGGGGTGAACGCGGTTCTCACCAATGACCGGCTTGCTTCGCGCATGCTATTCGCCGCCGATGGCCAGACTATTGGGCGGGCGCAGGTCTTGCTGACGCCGCTTGGCACGCAAGGGAGCCTGATCGAGCGGCTGAACCGGGCGCCTCTATTCGGTCAGCTGCGATTCCGAGGGACTGCGGATACGCTCTGGCGCCTGACCGGGGTGGAGATAATCGACATTTCCGGCCCCGTGAGTGTCTCCGCTGACGCGCGCGGTACGCTTGGTAATCCCGTGATTTCCGGCGCGCTCGCGACTGACACGGCCGTGATCAACAGTGCGGTGACCGGTATGCGGCTACATAATGTGAAGGCGCGTGGACGGTTTTCCGGCGCACAATTGGTCATGTCGAGTTTCACCGCCAATGCAAAGAATGGCGGAACGGTCAGCGGGACGGGCAGCTTCACCTTCGCCGGAATTGCCGGGGTGGGCATAGACTTGCGTTTGCAGGCAGATGACGCTGCCCTGCTGGACCGCGACGACATAGCCGCTACGGTCACCGGCCCGATCACCTTGCTTTCGGACGGCGTCAACGGAACCATTGGTGGCGACCTGCTGCTCAATCGCAGCCGTTTCACCTTGGGTCGTGCAGCCGCAATCGCCCAGATTCCGGAGCTTCGCGTCACAGAGGTCAACCGTAACGGCGAAGAGATCGAACGGCCCCGCACAAATAGGCCGTGGGCTCTCGCTATCAAGACGCGGGCGCGTAATCGCCTGACGGTCACAGGTTTGGGCCTTGATAGTGAGTGGCGTGCCAATCTGGATATCGCTGGCACCGTGACCAGTCCTGCAATCTCCGGAACGGCAGAGCTCGTTCGTGGAGGCTACACCTTCGCCGGGCGCCGTTTCGAACTGCGTGAGGGCAAGATTCAGTTTGATGGCCGAACTCCTGTAAATCCCACGCTCGACATCGATGCGGAAGCCAACGTCAACGACCTCACCGCGATGATCCATGTGGGTGGTACAGGTCTCAGGCCCGACATCAGCTTCACCAGCGTGCCCGCCCTGCCGCAGGACGAACTGCTTTCCCGCATATTGTTCGGCACATCGATAACCAATCTTTCCGCGCCCGAGGCGTTGCAACTCGCCTCGGCCGTCGGATCGCTCCAGGGTGGCGGAGGGCTTGATCCGATCAACGCCGTGCGCAAGGCTGCCGGACTTGACCGGCTGCGCATTATCGCTGCCGATCCTACGCAGGGGCAGGGAACCTCAGTTGCGGCCGGAAAATATCTGACGCGCAAGACCTATGTTGAACTCATAACCGATGGCCAAGGCTATTCCGCGACGCGCATGGAATATCAGATCACCCGTTGGCTTTCTCTGCTGGCGTCGATTTCCACTCTCGGTCGGGAAAGCGCAAACGTCCGCATATCCAAAGATTACTGACCTTGCCTGCGTTCCTGTTCGTTGCCGAAATACCACAATTTCAGCTGTTTATCTCAGGTTCATGAAACCATTGCCTGCCGTGGGACTTCCACCACTTCCTCCTCAAGGAGGTGAGTGACAATGGAGTATCCTATGCGGAAAATAATGGTCGCAACCCTGCTGGCTGGATCGGCCGTCGCCTCTCCCGCACTGGCACAGGATGCCGGCGCCACTTTCACCGGTCCAAGGGTCGAAGCCATTTTGGGCTATGATCATACCGGCGCAGGTAGCAGCGTGGACAATGACAATAGCAGAGATGATCAGTCGATCGACGGGCTGCTGTATGGCGTAGGCGCAGGCTACGATGTCAATCTCGGCAGCGCTGTCGTAGGTGTCGAGGGCGAATTCACGGATTCGACCGCCAAGAGCAGCAGAAACCCCTTCACCAGCCAGTTCGGTTTCGGCCGTGTCAGCCAGGGCCGTGACCTATACGTCGGCGCCCGTGCTGGCATACTCGCCAGCCCCAACACCCTTGTCTATGTGAAGGGTGGCTACACCAACACCAAGCTGAACGTGCTCGCAGGCGACACCGACGAAACGACCGATACCTCCTTCAAGCTCGACGGCTGGAGGATTGGTGGCGGCGTTGAACGCGCCTTCAACCAAAATATGTTCGGAAAGCTGGAGTATCGCTACTCAAAATATGACAGCGCGCACATCGACTTCATGAATGGCGCGACGAGCAGCGAATTCGACATCGATACGGATCGTCATCAGGTCGTGGCCAGCGTAGGCTGGCGCTTCTGACGGGACGGGGGGGGATCGGTTTTGCTGATCCTCCCGTCACGCCTTTCCCTCTATAAAGTCGCTTCGATTTCCCGTGCGGCCATATCAGGGTTTTCCGCGAGGCTGATCGGCCGTCCCACGACAAGGATGGATGCGCCCCGGTCCAATGCTTCCCGAGGTGTGACCGCGCGCTTCTGATCACCCAGGGCGCCGCCTTGTGGCCGGACGCCAGGCACAACGAAAAAGCCATCGGGCCAGGCACGTTTGGCTAGCGCGACTTCTTCCCCGGAACAGACGATGCCGTCCAGTCCAGCACTCCGCGCCAGGTCGGCAAGCCGTGTCACCTGATCCTCAGCCTTGCCGCCCACCCCGATATCCACAAGGTCGCTATTATCCAGGCTGGTGAGCACGGTTACCGCGACGACCTTTGTATTGACGCCCGCAGCTGCTTTGGCATCCTCCAACATGGCGCGCCCGCCCGCTGCATGCACGGTCAGGATCGCTGGCTCGAGGCCATGGAGCGCCTGAACGGCCTTTGCGACCGTATTCGGAATATCGTGCAGTTTCAGGTCGAGAAAGATCGGCAGATCGAATTTCATCATTTCCCGCACGCCGTGGTGGCCATGTGCACAGAAGAATTCGAGCCCCAGTTTCAAACCGCCTACATGTCCGCGCACACGCCGGGCCAGATCCTGGGCTTTGGTGAGGTCGGGCGTATCAATGGCGACGTAAATGGGGCTGCTCATGCTGTTCCTGTAGCGGGTAGGGAAGGAGAAGAAATGGAAAGGTCGTCGGCGATGCTGGCAGGCGGTAAGGTGGGAGCAGCCGTGGCGGTTGCCGCGATCAGCGCCCGCTCCGTGCTTTCCAGCTTCCTCTTCATCCGCCAACGCGTGGTGCGGGCCATGATCCAGAAGGGAACGGCGCCCACCAGAAAGGCGATGAGTATGGGAAACCAGATACGCGTCTCCCACACGATATCGCCCCATATCTTGATTTCGGTAGGCCGGTTGTTCGCCTTGCAGAACAGGGCAATCGCGACGGCCAAGACAACCCAGAAGGCAGTCCGCAGGAATTGCATTCGGCATGTCCTCTAGCTGATAATCGAACCAGCTTAGGCCATTTCGGCGTAGTTCGGAAGCGCCTCGTCGGATTTGCTGGTGTCGTGAGGACAGAAAGTCGCCGGATTGCATGCCGGAACCCTTGTGCCCGCCTGCGCATTTTCCTTGCGGCAAGGAGGTTCAAGACATGGCGGCGCGCGCATATTGGCAGGGACAAATCAGGCTGGCCCTCGTGTCCATTCCCGTCGAAATCTATGCGGCCACCAAGTCTGGCGCCCAGATAGCATTCCATCAGATCCACGAGCCAAGCGGCAAGCGCGTGCGCTACGAAAAAACGGTTCCCGGCCTTGGCCCAGTCAAGCCAGAGGACATTGTGAAGGGCTATGAAGTCAGCAAGGGCGACTATGTGCTGCTTCAGCCCGAGGAGATTGATGCGGTCAAGCTGGAGAGCAAGAAAACGCTCGAACTCACGCAATTTGTGGACGCTGACGAGATCGACGTCCTCTATTATGAGCGGCCCTATTATGTCGTGCCCGCGGATGATCTTGCCGAAGAAGCGTTTATCGTCCTGCGCGAGGCATTGCGGCGCGCGAAGAAGGTTGGATTGGGCCAACTCGCAATGCGCGGCCGGGAATATATCGTTTCGCTAAAGCCTTGCGGGCGGGGTATGGTGCTGGAGACGCTTCGCTATGCCGATGAGGTCAACCGTGCCCAGTCCTACTTCCGCGAAATTGAGGATGTGAAGCCCGATCCGGAACTGCTCGACCTTGCCGAAGCACTCATCGAAAAGAAGACTGCGCCGTTCAAACCCGACAGCTTCCATGACCGTTATGTCGATGCGCTTGAGCGGCTGATCGAAAAGAAGAAGAAGGCCAAGGGCCGCCGCATCATCGAGGACGAGGATGAGGCTCCAGTCAAGCGCAGCGGCAACGTGATCGATTTGATGGCGGCGCTGAAGAAATCCGTCGATACCGGGGCGAAACGCGCGCCCGCCAAGAAACCGGCCGCGCGCCGCGCCGCCAGCACCAAGGCTACCACCCGCAAGCGGGCGTGACATATGGCCGAAGCCGACCCCCTCAAGGAATATAATCGCAAGCGCGATTTCACCCGAACGAAGGAACCGGCGGGAAAACGGACGCGCACGAGCGGCAACAGCTTCATCGTGCAGAAGCATGACGCCACGCGTTTACATTATGATTTCCGGCTGGAAGTGGATGGTGTCCTGAAAAGCTGGGCGGTGACACGCGGCCCTAGCCTTGACCCCGCCGACAAGCGGCTTGCCGTTCGCACGGAAGATCATCCGTTATCCTATGCGAGCTTTGAAGGCACAATTCCAAAAGGCGAATATGGCGGCGGCACCGTGATGCTGTGGGATGAGGGCACCTGGGAACCAGTCCCCGGGAAAAGCGCGAAGGATCTGGAGAAAGGACATCTTCACTTCATTCTTCACGGCCAGCGGATGAAGGGAGAGTGGCTTCTGATCCGCCTGAAACCCCGACCGGGCGAAGGCAAAAGGGAGAATTGGCTGCTTCGCAAGATCGACGATGCCTATGCTGGCCCCGCCGAGGATCTGGTCGGGCGTGAACTGACCAGCATCACGAGTGGCAGGACCATGGGTGAGATTGCCGCCAACGCGCCAGCGATCTCGCTAAAGGGCAAGCGCGGAAAAGCTTTTGATGCCGCCATGGACCAAGCGAAGAGGGCGACGCCGGTTCAGCCTTCCGCCAAGCGCCGCCGACAGGAAAAAGTACCGCCATTTCAAGCGCCACAGCTCGCTACGCTGGTCGATGCTGTGCCTACCGGCAATGGTTGGCTGCACGAGATCAAATATGACGGTTATCGCGCCTTGGTCAGCGTTTCCGGCAGTCGTGTTCAGCTGTTCACGCGCACCGGTCTCGACTGGACTGACCGCTTCGCGCCACTCGCGATGGAAATAGGCGGCATGAACCTTCCGCCCATGCTGATAGATGGAGAAATCGTCGCACTCGGGGTCGATGGAAACCCGGACTTTTCCACATTGCAGCAGGTGTTGAAGGGCGAGGGTAAAGGCGCCCTCCACCTCTTCGCCTTCGATCTTCTTTCGCTGGAGGGAGAGGATCTGACATGGCAGCCCAACAGTGCCCGTAAGGAAAAGCTCGCGGCTCTGCTGGGTCAGGGTAGCGCGCATGTGCATTTCTCCGATCATATTATCGGCGCTGGCGAAAAGCTGTTCCGGACGATGTGCGAGGCTGGACAGGAAGGCATAATCTGCAAACGAGCGGATGCTCCTTATCGGGGCGCCCGAACGAAGAACTGGCTCAAGGTCAAATGCACCCGTCGGCAGGAATTTGTGATTGTCGGATGGACTCCCAGTTCCGCAAGCGGGCGCGCGATCCGCAATATCCTTCTTGCGCAGAATGATGATCAGGGACTCGTCTACGCGGGCAAGGTCGGCACGGGTTTCAATGCGCGGAACAGTGATCAACTGCTTGGCCAACTGGAGGCACGAGCCCGCCAATCCCCTGCCTTGAACGTACCACGCAGCGAGACGCGGGGTGCCAAATGGGTGCGCCCTGACCTGGTCGCCGAAATCGCTTTCGCGGAATTCACCAGCGACAATGTCGTGCGCCACGGCAGCTTCCTTGGGCTTCGCGAGGACAAGAAGGCGGGCGAAGTAGCTCGGGAGAAGGTGATGGCTGTACCTGAACAGGGAAGCGACGTTCATGTCTCAAACCGTGACCGGCTGATCTTTCCGGAGGCGAAGGTGACCAAGGGGCAGTTGGCTGACTATTATGAAGCAGCCGGGGCGATCATGCTGCCCTGGATTGCGCATCGCCCGATCAGCCTGGTGCGCTGCCCACAGGGAAGGGCGAAGAAATGCTTTTTCCAAAAGCATGACAGCGGCAGTTTTGGTGACCATGTGAAGCACGTCCCCATTCGCGAGAAGGACGGTAATGAGCAGGACTATCTTTATGTGGACGATATCGATGGGCTAATAGCTTGCGTTCAAATGGGTACGATTGAATTCCATGGCTGGGGTTCCCGGGTGGAGGATGTCGAAAAGCCTGACCGGCTGATCTTTGACCTCGATCCGGACGAAGGTCTCGACTTTGAGGATGTGAAGAAGGCCGCCCGCGACATTCGCCGCACGCTTGAGGACATAGGGCTCACCAGCTTTCCCATGTTATCCGGTGGGAAGGGCGTGCATGTGGTTGTCCCGCTTACGCCCGAAGCCGAATGGCCGCAGGTCAAGGATTTCGCAGACCGCTTCGCGAGGGCACTTGCCGCCGCCGAACCCGATCGTTTCACGGCAACGATGAGCAAGGCCAAGAGGAAGGGCCGGATCTTCATCGATTGGCTGCGCAATCAGCGGGGGGCTACGGCAGTGCTTCCCTATGTCGTCAGGGCGCGCGAAAATGCTCCGGTGGCGGTGCCCGTCAACTGGAACGAACTGGAGGATATTGATCGGCCGGGGGCTTTCACTATCGCGGACGTGGATGAATTGGTCGTCCGCGCGGCGTCACGAGAGATGCGGGGATGGGGAGAAGCGCGGCAGACGCTGCCCGATTATTGAACTGATATCTGACAGCTATCTTTTCTCCGGCGCGACCTTGTTGCATAAGCCGATTCACCATGACCAAGTCCGACAAAGACGCGCCCGATGCGGGCGCCCCCGAACAGGCAACAGAAGCAAAGCCCGATCTCGCAACGGCTGCACGAAAGACAGCGGGCCGAGGCGTGTGGATGGGCACCGCAGTCGGCATAGGATCGGCCGCCATCGTTGCAGCGCTTCTGTATACGAATAAAAAACGCGGCTGATTGCTTGGCTAAAAGGGAGGCGGCATGGCCTTCGCTCCACGCCGCCTCATGCTGTGACCCATAGACCGGGTTCTTGTCAGCTTCGATAATAGTGGCGCGGTGATTAAGCGGCGCCGCGGCTCAGATAGGTGATGAGTTCGGGCTTGCTCACTGATGTGCTTTTGTCCGCATCGGCTGTCTTGAATGCCCCATCAGCCCAAGTTGTGACGTCAGCGGCGGATAGTTTTTCACCGCTGCTTTTCATCTCCTGATCCTTGAGCGCAACCATCCAACGCGAAAACTCGGCCTTGTCGAGTTGACCGTCACCATTGGCATCATAGGCCGGGAATTCGCTATCGACGATGGATGCGACGGTATCTGTCTGTGTTGCCGCCGGGCTTTGAGGAGATATGCTCGCACCTGCCTGCGGGCTACCGGGCACAGAGCCAACCTGTCCGATGGCCGGAACGGCGGCAGTCAGCGCAACAGACAATATAAGGCCGCGTAACATCATTTTCTCCCTCGGCAGCGGTCGAGCAGGTCAGTTGCTCGATAGCTTGACCCATGAATACATGAGTGACGACTGTGTTTCCTGAATATCCATTCAGAGTCGGCAATTCGCCTGCGAAACCGGCTCATCCCGTCCTTGAACGCTGCGATATTCGGGGTAAAAAGTTGCTGGTACAGACGCGCGAACCAAATGAGGGCGCGATTTGCCCTTGAATGGCTGGACTGCTAGGCGGCGCGCGAACTTTTATCAGCAATCAGGATTCGTTCGATGGTCCCGCGCTACGCCCGCCCGAAAATGACAGCTCTCTGGGAGCCCGAGGCTCGATTTCGCATTTGGTTCGAGATCGAGGCGCACGCCACCGAAGCGCTCGGTGAATTGGGCGTGGTGCCCAAATCAGCTGCCAAGGCGCTGTGGGACTGGTGGGCGACCAACCCGACCATAGACGTGCCAGCGATCGACGCCATCGAGGCCGTTACCAAGCATGACGTCATCGCCTTCCTGACCTGGGTTGCTGAGCAGGTCGGCGACGAAGCGCGCTTCATGCATCAGGGCATGACCTCTTCCGACGTGCTGGACACCTGCCTTGCCGTGCAGCTTTCCCGTGCGGCTGACATCCTGATCGAGGATCTGGATCAGCTGCTCGACGTCATCAAGCGCCGCGCGTTTGAACATAAACTGACGCCGACGATCGGGCGCAGTCACGGCATTCATGCCGAGCCGGTCACCTTCGGTCTCAAGATGGCCGAGGCCTATGCCGAGTTCAGCCGGTGCCGGACCCGCCTCATCGCGGCGCGTGAAGAAATCGCGACCTGTGCTGTTTCCGGCGCGGTAGGCACGTTCGCGAATATCGATCCGCGTGTCGAAGAACATGTCGCGGCCAAGTTGGGGCTGGCGGTCGAACCTGTTTCGACCCAGGTCATTCCTCGTGATCGCCACGCGATGTTCTTTGCCACCCTGGGCGTTATCGCAAGCTCGATAGAACGGCTGGCCGTTGAGGTCCGGCATCTGCAACGCACCGAAGTGCTAGAGGCGGAGGAGTATTTCTCCCCGGGCCAGAAGGGCAGTTCTGCAATGCCGCACAAGCGCAATCCGGTTCTGACTGAAAATCTGACGGGCCTTGCGCGCATGGTGCGCAGCTATGCGCTGCCCGCGATGGAAAATGTCGCCCTGTGGCATGAGCGCGACATCAGCCATTCGTCGGTTGAACGCTATATCGGTCCTGATGCTACCATCACGCTCGACTTTGCCCTGGGCCGTATGACCGGCGTCATCGACAAGCTGCTCGTCTATCCCGAACGCATGATGAAGAACCTCGACAAGATGGGCGGTCTTGTTCATTCGCAGCGGGTGTTGCTGGCGCTGACGCAGGCGGGCGTTTCGCGCGAGGACAGCTATCGCTATGTCCAGCGCAACGCGATGAAGGTCTGGGAATCGGATGGCCAGCTTTCGCTTCTCGAACTGCTGAAGGCCGATCCGGAAGTATCCGCAGCTCTTACCGCTGAGCAGATCGAAGAGAAATTCGACCTCGGCTATCACTTCAAACAGGTGGACACCATCTTCCGCCGAGTGTTTGGAGAGGCCTGACGGGCCTTTAAAAGCTCATATGATAAAAGGGCGCGGAAACGCGCCCTTTTTCTGTGCTGTCGGGATGCAGTAAAAAACTACGGGCGGTCGGCAGCAGCGCATGTTGCGCGGCTAACACCTCTATGGTTGAAGTTTTTTGTCAACCCGATCTAGAATCGATCGCGCTGTCGCCAGAACCGCTTCTTCTACGGGTCTAAATGACACCCCCGTCAGTTCGGGCACATAGTCCGCATTAGCAATGGAGCGAATACCAACTTCCGCGCGAATAGTTCGCACGCCCGGCACGAACAACTTCATTAACCCGACCAAAAAGGGAGAAAGGTCTGACTGCGGTATTTTATCCTTAAGCTGTGGGTACTCCTTACTAAGAAGCTGGGCTATCTCCCCAAACGACATGGTTCCGCTGCTTCCAATCAGGCGTCGCCCACCCGCCTCTTTCAAGGTCATGGCAACAACATGCAATTCTGCAAGGTCGCGGACATCCACCAGAGGGTTGGCTATCGGGAGCGTCTTCGGCATGGTGCCTTCCAGCATCATCTTGATGATCTCGGTCGATGTGCTGCCATCCTTACCCATAATAGGCCCAACCACGACTCCGGGATTAATGACCACTAACTTTTCTCGCCCTGCCTTCTCTACCCAGTCCCATGCCGCAAGTTCGGCCCTGGTCTTGGAAACACTATAAGGGTGAGTTCCAGACCACTCTGGATCGGTCCAGTCGTTCTCAGAAAAGTGAAACTCCGTTTTCGGGCGTCCGGCACGATACATCATCGCGGCGATTGATGACGTCAATACAACGCGTTTGACATTTGCCTTAAGCGCCGCATTCAACACACGCATTGTTCCGCCAAGCGCCTCTGGCACCAATGCTTCTTTGTGACGGGGCTGATCAAGCGGGAAAGGCGACGCAACATGCTGTACATAATCGCAACCTTCTACAGCAGCCTCCCATCCATCATCTGATGTCAAATTGGCAATAGCAAAGCTGAGATTGTCGACATTCGCTCCAGCTTCAAGCAAATCATTGCGAACGCGATCTTCCTTTGTCGATGAGCGTAAGGTTCCTCTTACTTTATAGCCCTTACGCAGCAAAGCTAATGCCACATACTTGGCAACAAACCCGCTTACTCCGGTAACAAGTACTGTTTCTCTCACTTCACTCTCCGGCCATAATATTGTGGGCCATACCCGCCGTTAACAACATGATTCGACGATAAAGCAGTAAACCGCAATAAAGTCGCTTTACCCCATTCCGTGTTAGGCGGCGTAGCCAAACTGGCTACTTCGCCAACTTCCAAATTAGGTGGCCTGTGAGGAAGTAGGTCGCGATGATGCCGATCGCCGCAAGCAAGCCTGTAAAGCCAGAAACGACCGTGCTGCGGAACGTCCACGCCCGGAAGCGAGCAGGCGCCGCTGCACGATTGCGCTCGTCATGGCTATCGAGACCACCGCGACGATCATAACGAGGATTGCCAGCACTTCCATATATTCATGCTCGCACTGAACCCCGTTCCGACAATGATTGCTGCACGGGTTAGCGGTTGACGTGGTAAACTTCCCCTAATTCAGGCTGCTTTTTGGAGGCCGACTTGAGCCGTGGCGATCTCAACGAGGCGGAGTGGCGCGTACTGAAGGACTTGCTGCCGATCGAGCCTGACAACCGTGGACGGCTCGCTTGCTGATCGAAGTGGATTGTCGGGCGAGCGAGACCGGAACTGGGGGTTGGGCATATGTCAGGGATATGCCGCTGCCATCGCCAACAGATGCTTAATAGAAGGAAGTGCGTGGCTGTCGCTGCATCTGTTTAAAAATAAACAGAAAAAAGAATGTGGTCGGGGAGAGAGGATTCGAACCTCCGGCCCCTGCCTCCCGAAGACAGTGCTCTACCAGGCTGAGCTACTCCCCGACCGATAGCGGCATTGCTTGCAACGCCGCTGGGCAGGCGGGGTCTATAGAGGGGGCTTTTCGGGCTGGCAAGCGGCTGGGGGTGCTTTTTTTGACATGGTCATAATAGGCCTGCCGCGCGAAAGCTGAACTGGTTCGCGGTGCCCCGGATTATATGATCGGCAAGCTTGACCTCCATGGGCCGGAAGCGGCGAGCAATGGTTCGTGACAGGCGAATGTCGCTCCAACATGGATAGGGGGAGCATTGGTCGGGGCGATGCTGTTCGATTGCCAGCCAGTGGCTACCGCGCAGCAACAGTTCCTGCACGATACAACGCCAATCTTCATTGCTATCCACGCGGTGCACGGGGCGCCAATCATCGTTGAGGAGCAGGAATTGCATGCTTGCGGTTATAGTCATTACGACAGGATGCGGCCGGGCCGATCAGTGATCACTGCCAACTGTCTCCACTGTGGAGGGGAAGGCGGGTAGAATGATCCGAAGCGAAAGCAAGATTGGCTAGCGGCGATCCGCTCGGCTAAAGCGGGGGCGGCGAGTTTGGAATCGTCGCAGCAGGAAAGAACCCCCGTTGACCAGTACCGTCACCCCGGCCGAAGCGCATTATGAACAGCAATATCTGGACCTGATGCGCCGTATCTGGACGGAGGGGGACGAGCGGATCGACCGGACGGGAGTGGGCACGCGATCTCTGCTGGGCGCGAGCATGCGTTTTTCGCTGGCTGATGATGCGGTGCCGTTGCTGACGACCAAGCGCGTTTACTGGAAAGTGGCGGCGCGGGAGATGCTGTGGTTCCTGACGGGCGATACCAATATCCGTGAGCTTGTGCGTCAAGGGGTGCATATCTGGACGGACTGGCCGCTGGATGCCTATCGCAAGGCTACAGGCGAGGACATTAGCCGGGACGATTTTGAAGCGCGGATTATCGAGGATGCGGCCTTTGCGGGACGGTGGGGCGATCTGGGGCCGGTCTATGGGGCGCAGTGGGTGAACTGGCCGCGCTATGAAGCGGTTGGTGACGGGCTGTTCCGGCGGGCGGAGAAGGGGCATAACCAGATTGCTGAACTGGTCGAGGGGATCAGGAATAACCCGGGGTCGCGGCGCTTGCTTTTTACCGGGTGGAATGTTGCGGAAGTGGCGCAGATGGCTCTGCCGCCTTGTCATATGACCTATCAGTTCCAGGTGTCGAATGGGCGGCTCAACGGGCTGCTGTTCCAGCGCAGTTGTGACCTTGGCCTTGGATTTGCGTTCAACATCTTCGGGCTGTCGATGATCACGCGGATGTTGGCGCAGCAATGTGATCTGGAGCCGGGGGAAGTCGTCTGGCACGGTGGTGACGTGCATCTTTACCTCAATCATGCCGAACTGGTTGAGGAGCAGATCAGCCGTACGCCGGAAGGCGCCCCGAAGCTGAGGATAAAGAGGCGGCCGGAGAGCATTTTCGATTATCGGATCGAGGATTTCGAAGTGGTGGATTATGCGCCGCAGAGTCACATTGCGGCGCCGGTGGCGGTTTGAATCCAAGAAGGAAATAGCGAGAAAACGGAACTCTTGCTTTTTGCGAGCGTTGTAATATTATAATTGCAATAAGCAATAATATTGCAAATGCGAGTAGGAGGCAGGATGGGCGACCGGGAAGGTTCGGGCGCTGAGAGGCCGGTCGCTAAAGGCGGCCAAACAGGCGACGGCGGCGATCGCGGCGGAGAGCAGCTTTCGGCGGGCGGCCGAAACCTGCCACCGTTGCGGTTGCATGTGCCGGAACCTCAATTTCGGCCAGGCGATGAAGCAGATTTCAGTCATTTCGACATTCCCCCCGCCGGAACCTCGCGCAGGCCCGATGAGGCCGCGGACGCGGGTACGATGCGGGAAATGGCCTATGACCTTGTCCGCGTGCTGGATGAGGAAGGGCGCGCGGTGGGGCCGTGGGACCCGAAGCTGCCACCCGAGATGCTGCTCCGCATGCTGCGCGGCATGGCGCTGACCCGCGCTTTCGATGGGCGCATGTTCCGCGCGCAGCGGCAGGGCAAGACCAGTTTTTACATGAAATCGACCGGGGAGGAGGCGGTGTCGATCGGCGCGGCGGCGGCGCTGGCGAGCGATGACATGTGCTTCCCCAGCTACCGCCAGCAGGGGATATTGATCGCGCGCGGCTGGTCGCTTGTGGACATGATGAACCAGATTTATTCGAATAAGGGCGACCGGCTGAAAGGGCGGCAGCTGCCGATCATGTATTCGGCGCGGGAGGCGGGGTTCTTCTCGATCTCCGGCAACCTTGCCACCCAATATCCGCAGGCGGTGGGCTGGGCCATGGCGAGCGCGGCGCGCGGTGACACGCGGATCGCGGCGACATGGTGCGGGGAAGGATCGACGGCGGAGGGGGATTTTCATTCCGCCTGCACCTTTGCCAGCGTGTATCGTGCGCCGGTGATCCTGAACGTCGTCAATAACCAGTGGGCGATCAGCAGCTTTTCCGGCTTTGCGGGCGCGGAGGCCACGACCTTCGCGGCGCGGGCGATCGGCTATGGCATTGCGGGGCTGCGAATCGACGGCAATGACGCGCTGGCGGTCTATGCCGCGACGCGCTGGGCTGCGGATCGGGCGCGGGCCAATCATGGGCCGACGCTGATCGAGCATTTCACCTATCGCACCGAGGGGCACAGCACGTCCGATGATCCGAGCGCCTATCGGTCTGCGGATGAAGGGAGTCACTGGCCGCTGGGCGATCCGATCGCGCGGTTGAAGCAGCATTGCATTGCGATCGGCATCTGGGACGAGGAACGACAGGCGGCGATGGACAAGGAACTGGCCGAGCAGGTGCGTGAGGCTGCGAAGGAAGCGGAGAAGAACGGGATTTTGGGGCATGGGCTTCATCAGCCGATGGAGAGCATGTTTGAAGACGTGTTCGAGGAGATGCCCTGGCATCTGCGGGAGCAGCAGCGGCAGATGCTGGATGAAGCTAAGGCGGCTGGGTTGTGAGGGGGGAAGCGCTTTTTGATCTCGTCATCCCAGCGGAAGCTGGGATCTCGTTTGGTTACGTTCAGCCTGATGGCGAAGAGATGCCAGCTTTCGCTGGCATGACGAAGAGAGAGATGGGCGGGGCGCCTGCCCCTCTCCAAGCTTCGCTAGCCAACTGGCTGGCAAGCTTCGCTATCTCGGCCAGAGTCACGTGCCTCTGGCCGACCCCTGAAGGGGCGAGGAGATGAGCCAAGACACCCGCCAGATGAGCATGATCCAGGCGATCAACAGCGCCTTGGACGTGATGATGGAGCGTGATCCCGATGTCGTCGTGATGGGGGAGGATGTCGGCTATTTTGGCGGCGTTTTCCGGGCGACGGCGGGGTTGCAGAAGAAATTTGGCAAGAATCGGGTGTTCGACACGCCGATCACCGAGACCGGGATCATCGGCGTCGCAGTGGGCATGGGCGCCTATGGGTTGCGGCCAGTGCCGGAAATCCAGTTCGCCGACTATATCTACCCCGCGCTTGATCAGTTGGTGAGCGAGGCGGCGCGGCTGCGTTACCGGTCGGCGGGGGAGTTTATCGCGCCGATGACGGTGCGGTCGCCCTTTGGCGGCGGGATTTTCGGGGGGCAGACGCACAGCCAGTCGCCCGAGGGCATCTTTACCCATGTGTCGGGGATAAAGACTGTCATTCCGTCGACCCCCTATGACGCCAAGGGGCTGCTGATCGCCGCGATTGAGGATAATGATCCGGTGATCTTCTTCGAACCCAAACGCATCTATAATGGGCCGTTCGATGGCCATTATGACCGGCCTGCGAAGAGTTGGGCGGGGCATCCCGGGGCGATGGTGCCGGAGGGCTATTATCGGGTGCCGCTGGGGCAGGCGCGCACGGTGCGGGCAGGCGAGGCGCTGACCATCCTCTGCTACGGCACAATGGAGCATGTGATCGAGAGCACTGTCTTGGAGATGGGCGTGGATGCCGAGATCATCGATCTGCGGACGCTGGTGCCGCTGGATATCGAAGCGATCGAGCAGTCGGTGAAGAAGACCGGCCGCTGCCTGATCGTGCATGAGGCGACGCGGACCAGCGGCTTTGGCGCGGAGTTGAGCGCACTGGTGCAGGAGCGGTGCTTCTATCATCTGGAGGCGCCGATCGAACGAGTGACGGGTTTCGACACGCCCTATCCGCATAGTTTGGAATGGGCCTATTTTCCTGGGCCGGTGCGGATCAGGGAAGCGATCAACAAGATCATGAGGGATTGAGCGATGCCCCTGTTCACGTTCAGGCTACCCGACATCGGCGAAGGCATTTCCGAGGCGGAGATTGTCGGCTGGCATGTGAAGGTCGGCGACCGGGTGGAGGAAGATCAGCCGATTGCCGACATGATGACTGATAAGGCTACGGTGGAGATGGAGAGCCCGGTCGCGGGGGTGGTGAAGCGGCTGGCCGGGGAGGCGGGTGAGCAGGTCGCGATCGGGGCCATGCTGGTGGAGATTGAGGTTGAGGTTGAGGGGGAGGTCGCTTCCGTTGGGGAGGCTCCGATGCCTTCGGAAGAGGTGATTGAGGCGGAGACGGCGGGAAGGCGCGAGGTGGCTGGTTCGTCGGTGAATGGGATTGTTTCGTCGGTTGAGCGGGTTGAAGCTGCGGGGGAAGGATCCTCTTCGCAGGATAAGGCTGAAAAGCCCTCTCCCCTTCAGGGGAGAGGGTTGGGAGAGGGGGAGCTAGGCGAAACGTCCGCGGGAGAAAAAGCTGAAAAGCCCCTCCCCTTCAGGGGAGGGGTTGGGGTGGGGGATCAGAGGGATATGCCCAGTTCGCAGGGCAGCCCCCTCTCCCCAGCCCACTCCCCTGAAGGGGAGAGGGAGCAGGGCGGTCCGTGCCTCCCAGCGGTCCCGGAAGGGGAGAGGGAGAAGGTGCTCGCCTCACCGGCCGTCCGTGCTCGCGCCAAGGAACTCGGGATAGACCTCGCCCAAGTGAAGCCCACCGGCGATCATATCCGCCATTCGGACCTCGACGCTTTCCTCCTTTACGGCGCTGGGCAGGGCTATCGGCCTGCGGGGCAGCGCGCGCGACGGGAGGATGAGGTGGTGAAGGTCATCGGCCTGCGCCGCCGGATTGCCGAGAATATGGCCGCGTCGAAGCGGCATATTCCGCACTTTTCCTATGTCGAGGAAATCGACGTCACCGAGCTGGAGCGGATGCGCGCGCAGTTGAATGGCGAGCGCGGGGATCGGCCGAAGCTGACGATGTTGCCGCTGTTGATCGTGGCGATTTGCCGGGCGCTGCCGGACTTTCCGATGCTGAACGCCCGCTATGATGACGAAGCGGGTGTCGTGACCCGTTTTGGCGCGGTGCATATGGGGATCGCGACGCAGACGGACGCGGGATTGATGGTGCCGGTGATCCGGGACGCGCAGGATCGGAATATCTGGCAATTGGCGAGCGAGATCGGGCGGCTGGCAGAGGCCGCGCGGTCCGGCAAGGCGAAGGCAGAGGAGCTTTCCGGATCGACTCTGACGCTGACGTCGTTGGGTGCGCTGGGCGGGGTAGCGACGACGCCGGTGATCAATCGGCCGGAGGTGGCGATTATTGGCCCAAATCGGGTGATCGAGCGGCCGGTGTTTCGTGGGCGGGAGGTTGTGGCGGCGAAGCTGATGAACCTGTCGATCAGTTGCGACCATCGTGTGGTGGATGGATGGGATGCGGCGAGTTTTGTGCAGGCGGTGAAGCGGTTGCTGGAGACGCCGGTTTTGTTGTTTGCGGAGTGAGTGAATATACGCCCCTCCCTTTCAAGGGAGGGGTTGGGGTGGGGGCGAGCGAAGCGAGCCAGCAACCGATCGAAAAGGCAGAACGCCGCTGGCGCGGCGACCCACCCCCGTCCCCTCCCTTGAAAGGGAGGGGCTTTTTTTGGTTCACCGCATTGTCGCCCGGTAGCTCAGACGCGCGGTCTCGCCCGGCGACAGGCGTGTGGGGCTGGTCCAGCGAATATGGGTGATGTCGGCGGGAACGGCCCTGCGGACGCCGCCTAGCGGGGTGGGCAGCCAAAGCTCGTCCAGGCGGCCCCAGCGTTGGCCGCCGTCCACCGATACTTGCATCGATGGATCGGGCGCCGTGAGGAGGGTGCCACGGGGAACGGCGTTGGTGAGGGCTATGCCCTGAACTGGTCCGCGCCCTTCGTTTCGACAGTTGACGACGAAGAGCAGCTGGTCGCCCGGCGCCGCGCGCGTGGCGCTGGCGAGGGTGCGGCGGGCGCGGCCGTTGATGTCGGTATGGACGCGCTCCACAAACATCTGGGTTTCCATGCGCAGGTCCGTACGGGCCAGTGATGTGGCGGGCAGCATCGCCCATCCAGCCATGCCCAGCAGCGCCAGTTTACGCATCATCCGTTCAAAGCCCCGATCCCCGTTTCGCTATTGCTTAGGACAGGGGAGCGAAAATTTGGTTAATGGGCCTTAGTCATGTCAGGGCCGATGAATGAAATTGACGGGCTGTGGCGGGCCGGTACACATTGTCGACATGCGGGCAGGATCGATCGTTCAGTGACACCTCATGAACAGCTGGAAATCAACCGGCGGCGGGATCGGCTGCTGGCGTCCATCGCGTTGACGACGGGTGTTGGGCTGCTCCTTGCCTTGCCGTTCGCCCTGCGCGAGGGGGCGGAGTTTTTCCTGCCACTGACGGCAGCGATCGTGATCGCCATTGCGCTGGTGCCGTTCCTGGAATGGATGGAGCGGCGTCGGGTGCCTTCGGCCGTGGCGGCGCTGGCGGCGGTGATTGCGTTCCTGGTGGTGGCGAATACCGCGCTGGTGCTGATCGTGGTGCCGGCGACCGACTGGTTCAGGCTGCTGCCGCAGCGCTTGCCCAAGATTCAGGACAATCTGGCGCCGCTGATCGACTTTTATTCCCAGTTGCAGCATTTCGTGGATGAAACCGTGCAGATGCTGGCGACGGGGCCTGTGGCGGCGGCCCAGACGGCGGCGGTGGATGCTCCGCGATCGCTGTTGCAGTTTGCCGCGACCTCCGCGCCTTCCGCGATCATCCAGATGGTGTTCGCGCTGCTCATCATCTATTTTTTCCTCGCCGGTTGGACGCGGCTTCGGCGGCGGACGATCAACAGCCGGGGCAGTTTCGACGGCGCGATGGCGGTGGCGCGGGTGATCCAGAATGTGGTCGATGCGACGTCCGCCTATGTGTTGACGATCGCGACGATCAACCTGTGCCTGGGGCTGGCGGTTGCGTTTGCGCTGTGGCTGATCGGCATGCCGTCGCCGCTGATGTGGGGCGGGATCGTGGCGCTGCTGAATTTCGTGCCCTATTTCGGGCCGATGCTGGCTGCGGCATTGCTGGCGCTAGGTGGCCTCATGGTGTTTGACGACGTGTGGCGGGCGCTGGCGCCTGCGGTGACGCAGATCGGCTTTCACCTGGTGGAGGCGAATGTGATCACGCCGATGGTGCTGGGGCGGCGGTTGACGATGAACCCGCTGCTGATTCTGGTGTCGCTGACTTTTTGGGGATGGGTGTGGGGGACGCCGGGCGCGCTGCTGGGCGTGCCGCTGCTGATCATCATCCAGACCGTGGTGGCGGCTGCTGGAACCCCGGATATCGCGGGTTTCCTGTTTGAGCGCGGGACGCTGACGGTGGCGCTGCGCGAAGAAAATGACGAGAAAGAAGAAAGTGGCGAAAGAGCCGGTTGACAGGTCCGGCGGTCCCGCATAGATGCCCGCCCACACCGAACGCGGGTGTAGCTCAGTTGGTTAGAGCGCCGGCCTGTCACGCCGGAGGTCGCGGGTTCGAGCCCCGTCACTCGCGCCACTCTTTTTGAAGAGTGGATGGTCCTTAAGGGCCGGAAATTCACAATAATTTGATAGGCGTCATGCCAGCGGAAGGTGGCATCTCAAGCCTTTACGTGCGGCCTGGCCTCACGAGATCCCAGCCTGCGCTGGGATGACGGAAGTGGCGCTATTAGCGACGGGGTTAGACGCCTTGGCCGCGCCGAAAATATGGCGCGTCAGCCGCGCCGCCAGCGGCCCGTTTCCATCCAGGCGAGCAGGCGCTTCAGGGGCAGAACCCAAATCCAGATGATGCCGAGGAAGACATAGACCGGCACCTGCACGATCATCGGCAGGCTGCCGATGAGCCCCGACAGGCTGCCGACGAGGACTGCCCAAAGCGTGATGAGCCCGACGATGGCGAGCATGCCGACGGGCTTGCGCCAGCTGGGTTCGTAGGGAGCGGGTTGGCGGTTCACGCGTCGGGTCCTTCGATCAATTCGACTTCGGTGAGGATGATGTGGAGCGGTAGGTCCCACGGGTCGGCAGGCAGGGCGTCCTGTTCCTGCACCGACCAGGCGAGGCCGATCCGCAGCGCATCGGGGTGGCGAGCGAAGGCGCGGTCATAATAGCCGCCGCCCTGGCCCAGCCGGTTCATCGCACGGTCGAAGCCGAGCAGCGGGGCGATGATGACATCCGGCGCGACGGGCGGGCCGCTGGGTTCGGGATGGTGGGTGCCGTAGAGGCCGGGGTGAAGCTGATCCTCCGGCGTCCAGGCGAGGAATTCCATGCTGCCGAGCCGGTCTATGACGCGGGGGAGGGCGAGGGTCTTGCCCAGCCCTGCGAGTTGCGGGGCGAGGCGCTGGGCGGGCGCTTCGTCGTCCAGGCCCATGTAGAGCGCGACCGTCTGCGCATTATCCAGCCTGCGGGCGAGCGGCGAGGGGAGCGCCTTGAAGGCGAGCCGGTGCGCCAGCGGATCGAGCGATTGCACGAAGGCGCGGCGGTGTGTCCGGGCGAGGGTGCGCAGGGCGGTCTTGTCGAGGTCTTCGCTCATGGGGCCGCGTTTAGACCTGGAGGAGGGGGCTGGAAACCGGTTTCTCGACTGCGCTCGAAACGAACGGAGCTTAGGGAACGAGGAGGGTGACGGGACCGCCTTGGCCGTTTGCTGGAATATCCTCTGACGCCTCAACGTCAGGTGGGGACCATGTAGATCGGGCCTGGACCCGCCCAGGGACAGCCCCCTTGGATGTGATTATCGCCTCAGGGATGTTCGCTAAAGCTCGTACGAGGCAGTACCCGTCGTCCCTTATCTAGGCGTCCGGCGGCGGTGCGGCAAGCCTGTCGCTCAGCTTTTCTATGCGGGCAGCGAGCGCCTCGATCGCGCGGGCAGCCGCGTCATCGTTGTCATCGAGGGCCAGGCTCTGCTGACGGCCGATCGCCTCCCGCTTCAGGTCGTTAAGTTCGTCGGCGAGGAAGAGGGCGGCGAACAGCAGGGTGCGCACTTCGGTAAGGCCCGGCGTGTTCTGCTGCGCAAGGCGCGCCTTGCGTTCGATCAGGCTGGCGAGATGGGCAAGATGGGCTTCCTCACCATCGCGGCATCGGATCGCATAATGACGCCCGGCGATCTGAAGGTTCGTTTCAGCCACGCGAATCCCCTTTAAGATCGGCGATCAGTTCATCGAGCGACCGGAGCGCCGCGCGCGCGGCGACGGGGTCCATGCCGGAGGAGGCGGAAGAGGCCGGACCCGCGACCGCGAGACCCTGCACATCCTGTTCCAGCCGACTTACCGCGCGCTCCAGTGCGCCGATAGCCTGCATCATGCGATCGCTTGCCATGACCCACGCATAAACAAAGTTTTCGCCTTGCAAAAGCCGTGATTGGACGGCTTGGCGCTCTCCACGGTCCTGCCACGGTTGACGCTTTGGGTGCAACGCGACAAAGGGGACCGGATTTCGATTCGTCGGCTCAGCAGGGGGCCGCTTAGTCAAGCAGGAAAGAAGCCAGCCTAGATGACCGTATCCGAAAAGTCGCTCGCCAGCGCCATCCGGGCGCTTTCCATGGACGCAGTGCAGGCGGCGAACAGCGGCCATCCGGGCATGCCGATGGGCATGGCGGACGTCGCGACGGTATTGTTCAAGGACTATATCAAGTTCGATCCGACCCAGCCCAAATGGGCCGACCGCGACCGTTTCGTGCTGTCGGCGGGCCATGGATCGATGCTGATCTACTCGCTGCTGCACCTCACCGGCTATGCGCGCCCGACGATTGAGGACATCCGCAATTTCCGTCAGCTGCACAGCCCTTGCGCGGGTCATCCGGAAAATTTTGAGCTGGCGGGCGTGGAAGCGACCACCGGGCCGTTGGGTTCGGGTCTCGCTACCGCCGTCGGTATGGCGATTGCCGAACGGCACCTGAATGCCCAGTTCGGCGACGACCTGGTCGATCACCGCACCTGGGTGATCGCAGGCGACGGTTGCCTGATGGAAGGCATCAACCATGAAGCCATCGGCCTTGCCGGGCACCTCAACCTTGGCCAGCTGATCGTCCTGTGGGACGATAACAAGATCACTATCGACGGTTCGGTCGACCTGTCGAGCAGCGAAGATGTGCGGGCGCGCTATGTCGCGACAGGATGGCATGTCGTGTCGTGCGACGGTCATGACGTTGCCGATGTGCGGCGCGCGATCGACGAGGCGCTGGCCGATCCGCGTCCGTCGCTGGTCGCCTGCGCCACCAAGATCGGCTATGGCGCGCCTAACAAGGCAGGCACGTCGGGCGTGCATGGTTCGGCGCTGGGCGTTGAGGAAGTTGCGGCGGCTCGCGAGTTTCTGGGCTGGACGGCCGAGCCCTTCATCATCCCTGACGATATTGCCGCCGAGTGGCGCCGCATTGGTTCGCAGGGCTCGGACGTGCGGGCCGCCTGGGAAGGCCGTCTGGCTGACAATGGCCAGAAGGCGGAATTTGAGCGCCGGATGGCTGGCGAGCTGCCCGCCGACTTCTCGCTCAACAGCTACATCGACACGTTGATCGCCAATCCGCAGAAGGTCGCGACCCGCCGGGCAAGCGAGCTGGCGCTGGGCGCGATCAATGATCTGCTGCCCGAGACGCTGGGTGGTTCGGCAGATTTGACCGGGTCGAACAATACCAAGACCAAATCGACGGGGCCGCTGACGAAGGACGACTATTCCGGCCGCTATGTCTATTATGGCATTCGCGAATTCGGCATGGCCTGCGCGATGAACGGCATGGCGCTGCACGGCGGCGTCATTCCCTATGGCGGCACTTTCCTTGTCTTTTCCGACTATATGCGTGGCGGCATCCGTCTGGCCGCGCTTCAGGAGCAGCGCGTCATCCATGTGCTGACCCATGACTCGATCGGTCTGGGCGAAGATGGCCCAACCCATCAGCCGATCGAACATGTCATGTCGCTGCGTATGATCCCCAATCTGGATGTGTACCGCCCGGCGGATATTGTCGAGACGGCGGAATGCTGGGAATTGGCGCTGAAGGACCAACAAGGTCCTTCGGTGTTGGCGCTGACCCGCCAGAATCTGCCGCAACTGCGGACGGAAAAGAGCGAAAATCTGTCGGCGAAGGGCGCCTATCGCCTGCGCGCCGCGACGGGCAGCCGCAAGGTGGTGCTGATCGCGACCGGCTCCGAAGTTGAAATCGCCGTGGCGACCGCCGACCTGCTCGAAGCACAGGGCATTGGCGCGGACGTGGTTTCGATGCCGAGTTGGGCGCATTTCGATGCGCAGCCGCAGGCGTATAAGGATGATCTCCTTCCGCACCATGTGCTGCGCTGCTCGATTGAGGCAGGGACGACCTTCGGCTGGGAACGCTATGTCGGCATCGCTGGCTTGCGTTTCGGCATCGACACATTCGGTGCTTCGGCTCCGGCAGACGCGCTTTACGACCATTTCGGCCTGACGGCCGCCAAGATCGCGCCGCAGGTTGCGGCCGCGCTCGATCATTAAGAACAACTACCAATCAGGAGGCTAGAACAGTGGCAACGAAGGTAGCAATTAACGGTTTCGGACGTATCGGCCGGCTGGTGGCGCGCGCAATCTTGTCGCGCACCGACCATGACCTGGAGCTGGTGAGCATCAACGATCTGGGTGATGCCAAGGCGAACGCCCTGCTGTTCAAGCGTGACTCGGTTCATGGCAATTGGGCTGGCGACGTCAGCGTCGATGGCGATGCGCTGATCATCAACGGCAAGCGCATTGCAGTGACCGCCGAGCGCGACCCCGCCAAGCTGCCGCACGCGGCGCAGGGCGTGGAAATCGCCCTCGAATGCACCGGCATCTTCGCGTCCAAGGAAAAGGCGAGCGCGCATCTGACCGCTGGCGCCAAGCGTGTCATCATTTCCGCCCCCGCGACCGGCGTCGACAAGACCATCGTGTTCGGCGTGAACCACGATGCGCTGGGTGCTGACGATATCGTCATTTCGAACGCCAGCTGCACCACCAACTGCCTGGCGCCGCTCGCCAAGGTCCTGCACGACGCCATCGGCATCGAAAAGGGCTTCATGACGACGATCCACAGCTACACCAACGATCAGAACACGCTGGATCAGCTGCACAGCGACATGCGTCGCGCTCGTGCCGCTGCGCTGTCGATGATCCCGACCACCACCGGCGCCGCGCGCGCCGTGGGTGAGGTTCTGCCGGAGCTCAAGGGCAAGCTGGACGGTTCGTCGGTGCGCGTGCCGACGCCGAACGTCTCGGTCGTGGACTTGAAGTTCATCGCCAAGCGCAGCACCACCAAGGATGAAGTGAACCAGCTGCTGAAGGCTGCTTCGGAAGCTGGTCCGCTCAAGGGTGTGCTCGGCTATTCGGACGAGCCGCTGGTGTCGATCGACTACAATGGCGATGCGCGCAGCTCGACTGTCGACAGTCTGGAAACCGCCGTTATCGACGGTAATCTGGTGCGCGTGCTCAGCTGGTACGACAATGAATGGGGTTTTTCGAACCGCATGATCGATACGACCGGCGTGGTCGCCGGGCTGCTGTAAGAGAAGCGGGGCGGGCCAAAACCCGCCCTTTTTCGTCATCCCAGCGAACGCTGGGATCTTGTTTTATTAAGGCCCCTGCCAAGAGGCAAATAGTCCCAGCGTTCGCTGGGATGACGGGCAGGGGCGGCTGGGAGCATCATGGTGGCCAAGCCCTTCAAGACGCTGGACGATATGGGCGACATCCGCGGCAAGACCGTGCTGGTGCGCGAAGATTTGAACGTGCCGATGCAGGACGGATCGGTGAGCGACGACACGCGCTTGCGGGCGGCGATGCCGACGATCCTGGAGCTGGCGGATCGCGGCGCCAAGGTGCTGATCCTGGCCCATTTCGGACGGCCCAAGGGGCAGAAGAATCCGGAATATTCGCTGTCGAAGATCACCCGGCCGCTGACGCAGGTGTTGGGGCGTGACGTGCAGTTCATTCCCGATTGCTGCGGCGAAGCGGCGGTCGATGGCATCGCGGTGATGCGTCCGGGTGACATTTCGATCCTGGAAAATACGCGTTTTCATCCCGGCGAGGAAAAGAATGATCCGGCGCTGGTCGATGCAATGGCCGCGATCGGCGATCTCTATGTGAACGACGCTTTCTCCGCCGCGCACCGGGCGCATGCCTCGACTGAGGGTCTTGCGCACAAGCTGCCTGCCTTTGCGGGCCGTTCCATGGAAAAGGAACTGGACGCGCTGCAGGCTGCGCTGGGCGAGCCGGTGAAGCCGGTCGCGGCGGTCGTCGGCGGGGCCAAGGTTTCGACCAAGCTCGATGTGCTGAACAACCTCGTCGCCAAGGTCGATCATCTGATCATCGGCGGCGGCATGGCCAACACCTTCCTCCACGCGCGTGGCGTCGATGTCGGCAAGTCGCTGTGCGAGAAGGATCTGGCGGAGACGGCCGAGGCGATCTTTGACAAGGCCGAGGCTGCGGGTTGCACCATTCACCTGCCCTATGATGTGGTGGTGGCGAAGGAATTTGCGGCTAATCCGCCGTCGCTGCGGACATGCAATGTGCATGAGGTCGCCGCCGACGAGATGATCCTGGACGTGGGGCCTGCCGCCGTCGAGGCGCTGGGCGACGCGCTCAAGAACTGCCGGACTTTGGTGTGGAACGGGCCGCTGGGCGCGTTCGAGATCGCGCCGTTCGACAAGGCGACGGTGGCACTGGCCAAGACGGCGGCGGCGCTGACCAAGGAAGGGCAGTTGACGTCCGTGGCGGGCGGCGGTGATACCGTGGCGGCGCTCAACCATGCGGGCGTGGCGGGCGACTTTACGTTCGTCTCCACGGCGGGCGGCGCTTTCCTCGAATGGATGGAAGGCAAGGACCTGCCGGGCGTCAGCGCATTGATGGTGTGAACTTCGAAGGCCGCTGTCCAAAAGGATGGCGGCCTTTTCCTCTTTCCGATGCCGCCGATGGGGCGGTGTAACCCTACAGAGAAAGTATGTGCAGATGCTGGATCAGGACATGATGAACAAGATTGCTGGCGGGAATGGCTTTATCGCCGCGCTCGACCAGAGCGGTGGATCGACGCCCAAGGCGCTCAAAGGCTATGGCATCGAAGAGGGTGCCTGGTCGAACGATGAGGAGATGTTCGGCCTCATCCACGACATGCGCAGCCGCATCATCACCTCGCCCTGCTTTAGCGGCGAAAAGGTGATCGGTGCTATCCTGTTCGAGCGTACGATGGATGGTCAGGCGGGCGGCAAGTCCGTGCCGCAGGCGCTGATCGAGCGTGGCGTCGTGCCTTTCATCAAGATCGACAAGGGCCTGGAAGACGAGGCGAACGGCGTTCAGATGATGAAGCCGATGCCGGAACTCGATGCGCTGCTGAAGCGGGCCAAGTCGCTCGGCGTGTTCGGGACCAAGGAGCGTTCGGTTATCAATCTCGCCAACCGCGAGGGCATTGCCGCGATCGTCAAACAGCAGTTCGAGGTAGGCGCGCAGGTTCTCGCCGCCGGCCTGATGCCGATGCTGGAGCCCGAGATCAACATCAAGAGCCCCGAACGCGCCGACGCCGGCCAGATCCTGCTTGAGGAACTGCTCAAGGGCCTGGACGCGCTGCCGGAAGGCCAGAAGGTGATGCTGAAGCTGTCGCTCCCGGCAAAGGCTGGCCTGTTCGACGCGCTGGTCGACCATCCCAAGGTGCTGCGCGTCGTCGCGCTGTCGGGCGGCTTCTCGCGCGCCGAGGCTTGCGCCGAACTGGCGAAGAATCGCGGCATCATCGCCAGCTTCAGCCGCGCGCTGCTGAACGACCTGCGCCACCAGATGAGCGAGGATGAGTTCAACGCTTCGCTGGGTCAGGCGATCGACGAAATCTACACCGCTTCGACCAAGAAGGCGGCGTGATGTGAGATGAGGGCTGCTGGCGATATGCGCCGGGCAGCCGTCATTTGCGACACTGCCGAAGACCGGGCCACCCACCCAAGAGGACATAGAGCAGCGAGGGCTGTAGCCGAGAGCGTCTGCCAATAGTTTTGGCGATGCGGCGCCCGTTTTTGAAGGTGGCCGGAGATGACCTCGACGCGTGGACCCGCGTCATTGAGGTACGACTCTTTGGATAGCGGTCTTGTTGCCCTGTCCGCCATGGACGCGAAAATAAGCGGCCCGGTTGGTGGAAAGGCGTGGGATGAGGTGGGGGTCACGTCAGTCGTTCTAAACAATCGAGCGGCAGACGAATTTCCTCGCGGGTTCCTACCGTAATTCGGAGATAGTTGCTGATGCGAGGCAAATTGAAATGCCGCACAAGTATAGCCGCTTCGCGGAGCCGCCCCGCGAGCGTAGCTCCATCGTGCCGGGGATGGCATGCTAATATAAAATTGGCGGCCGATGGCAGCACCTCAAATCCGAGCGCTTCGAGGCCATCGACCATTACATTGCGCGCCTGCATGATTTGCTTTCGGCAGAGTTGGAAATAGGCTTCGTCGCGCAGCGAGGCGATGGCGCCGACTTGAGCCAAACGATCGATCGGGTATGAGTTAAAGCTATCCTTCACTCGCACAAGCGCATCGATCAAGGCGCGATCGCCAACCGCATAGCCGACACGAAGCCCAGCCAGTCCACGCGACTTGGACATGGTGCGAACGACCAAAAGATTAGGATGATCGGCGATGAGCGGGATCGCCGTCTCTCCGCCAAAATCGACATAGGCCTCGTCAATAACCACCGGCACGTTCGGATGTCGTTCCAGGAGACGAGCAATCTCCGCAAGGCTGACGGCGATGCCCGTGGGCGCGTTAGGATTGGGGAATATGATCCCGCCGTTGCCGGAGCGATACTCATCAATGCGCAGGCGCAATACCACGTCCAGCGGCACCGTCTCGTAATCGATCCCGTACAGGCGACAGTAGACGGGGTAGAAGCTGTAAGTGATGTCCGGGAACAATATCGGCGCATCATGCTTAAGTAGGCCAGAAAAGGTGTGGGCCAGCACCTCATCAGAGCCATTGCCTACAAAAACCTGGTCGCCATCCACATCATGATAGGCGGCGATTGCAGTCCGCAAGGCTGATGACTGAGGGTCAGGATACAATCTGAGGGCAGAGGTCGCCTCTTGCCTGATCGCCGTCAGTACAGAAGGGGCCGGTCCCATTGGCAATTCATTAGTGTTAAGTTTCACCAGGCCCGGAATAGGAGGCTGCTCTCCCGGCACATACGGCTGGAGATCGTGAACGAACTGGCTCCAAAAACGGCTCATCGCGATGGTGCTAATAGCGAAGGGCTCTTAACTCAATCCATAGGTTGAGCGCGATCTGAATGACAGGTTCTCCGAAGCAGGATTTCCGGCAAACGGTTTTTGACGGTCTACCGCTCGGCGGTTTGTCGGTCTTGAATCGACCAGCGGGGCATGAACCGCGACTGGCGGCGCGGGAGCGGCGCAGCGGGGTCGATTGGGAATGTCTGCTCTTAGGACGATCCAGCAAAAAGCGAAACGCCGATAGTCAAATCCCGCCGGTGTAAATCAGCAAATACGGGAACAGGGCGAAGAAGGCGAGAGTAGAGATCGCCGCCAACGGCTGCGCCGCTCGGAAACTATTACATGTCCAACCTGACAGCATTAATGTCGCTGCGACGCAGGCCGGGAATACCATATAATAATCGATCTGGCCCGAGTTAGGATATACTCTCTCCCCGTGGGTGTAGATGCCATAAATGCCACTTCGCCCTATGTAAAACAGTCCGAACCAAAGCGCAGTGGTGATTGCAGCTATCATATTGGCTTTCCGCATTTGGTTTGCTTAGTGATAATGGGGGGCATCCGCAATCGGTCGGTGTCCGACCGTCTGCCCATCCCGGCGGGTCAACAAACTAGCGTCTTCCGACATCCGGATAGCGGCGACCCCGCCAATGACGGTAGTTCCATCCCGAGTAGCCGATCCTGATCATGGCAGGACAAGCCGCCGGGACTGAACGCAGTTCCATTCTTTTCCTTAAGCGGCGAAACGCGCTAAGGGCTGCGCATGACCGATTTTACTGACGAAGAGCTGGCGCTCGATCCGCATTTTGCCGACCAGTTCGACAAGGGCTTCCGCCCGGCCTGCCAGCTTTACCTCATATCGCCGCCCGCGATCGACGAGGGTTTCGGGGCGCAGTTGGCCGAGGCTTTGGACGGCGGCAAGGTTGCGGCTTTCCAGTTGCGGCTGAAGGGCGTGGATGAGGACGCGATCGCCCTCGCGGCAGAGCCGTTGCAAAAGCTGTGTGCGGAGCGGGAGGTCGCCTTTATCATCAACGACAGTATAGCGCTGGCCAAGCGGCTGGGCGCGGATGGCGTGCATTTGGGGCAGGGGGACGGCGACCCGCGAGAGGCGCGCAAGATATTGGGGCCGAAGGTGCAGATTGGCGTGACCTGCCATGACAGCCGTCACCTTGCGATGGAAGCGGGTGAGGCGGGGGCGGACTATGTCGCGTTCGGGGCCTTCTATCCCACGACGACCAAGGAAACGCATCACCGGCCGGAGCCGTCGATCCTTGGCTGGTGGACGACCCTGTTCGAGCTGCCTTGCGTGGCGATCGGGGGGATTACGGCGGATAATGCCGCGCCGCTGGTCGAGGCGGGTGCGGACTTTCTGGCGGTGAGCAGCGCGGTGTGGGCGCATCCGGACGGGCCGCGCGCGGGCGTTGCGGCATTTTCGGCTGTGCTGGGAGGGGCTTAGAGAAGCGTGGCTTTATGGATCAGCGCCACTTCCTGATGCCGTTCGCCCGAACGGACGTAGTGATTTAGATCGAACATAATGTGCTCTAAATAGGTCTCGCCGGATGCTAGTTAATGGCGGGAGGCAGCTTTCCTGAGCTTTGCGCGTTCCTCTTCCCGAATAACGGGAGAGTATCGCCTTGAAGACATATCTGCTCGCGCTCACGCTGCTCTGCTCGGCTTGCAAGGTTGCCGTCACCGACGCCAATGAAAGCGGGACAATGGCTCCCGGAGATCAGAAAAAGGTAGCGCAGGGCGCGGCGGTTAAGCCGGTCGGCGATCCTTATGCCTTCTCCATAGTGCCCGAGCCGGGCGGTGCGCCTGCTCGCGCGGAGTCGATCTTGCAGGCGCAGGTGGCGCTTGACCGGGCGGGATTTTCTCCTGGCGCGCTGGATGGGAAGGAGGGCATGTCCTTCACCGCCGCGCTGAAGGGATTTCAAGAGGCGAAGGGCCTGCCGGAAACCGGCAAATATGATGAGGCGACTGCGAAGGCGTTGCTGGGGGACAAGCCGCCGACCGCTACATGGCTGGTGACGATCCCTGAGGGCTTTGCGCGTGGTCCGTTCACCGCGATCCCCAAGGAATATGCCGATCAGGCGAAGCTGCCTGCACTCGGTTATCGCAATTTGATCGAGAAGTTGGCCGAGCGGTTCCATACCAAGCCCGAGGTGCTGGTGGCGTTGAATGCGCCCAATACAAAGCTTGGACCGGGGGCTACGGTGCGAGTGCCAGCCGTGGGCAATCAGCCGGTGGCGCAGATTGAGGGCGATGAGCGCGGCTGGGGCAATACGCTAGCCAGCCTGGCGGTCGCCAAGGATCAGCCGCAGGCCGATCATATCGTGGTCGACAAGTCCGAAGGCGTGCTGCGCGTTTTTGACAAGGCCAACAAGCTGATCGCGCAATTCCCGGCGACCATGGGATCGGCACATGATCCGTTGCCGCTCGGCACCTGGGAGATCAAGGGGATCAGCCGTAATCCCGATTTCCATTATAATCCCGACCTGTTCTGGGATGCCGATGCGAAGGATGAGAAGGCGGTGTTGAAGCCGGGGCCTAATGGTCCGGTGGGCGTCGTTTGGATTGATCTGTCCAAGCGGCATTATGGTATTCATGGCACGCCTGAACCGCAGACCATCGGGCGCACCGAAAGCCATGGCTGCATCCGCCTGACCAACTGGGATGCGGCGCGGCTGGCGCAGATGGTGAAGAGCGGGGTGAAGGCGGTGTTCCAGGGATGAGGAGGCCGGGGCGGCGAGGATTTTTGGGCATCATAGTCGCCGTCCTGCTGCTGTTACTGTTCCTGAAAATGTGCGTACGGATCGTTCCGGGTGGCCCGGAAAGGACGGCTTTGCCGCCTGAGCGTCCGGCTGCGGCAGAGGCTGGGCCGCTGCTGATCCCGGTTGAGGGTGTGCCGCCGACTGCGCTGACCGACACTTTTACGCAGGCGAGGGCAGGCGGCGCGCGGCCGCATGATGCGATCGACATCATGGCGGCGCGGGGGCGGGCTGTGCTGGCGGCTTCGGATGGTCGTATCGAGAAGCTGTTCACGAGCGCGGATGGCGGGCTGACCATCTATGAGCGATCGCCTGACGGTCGGCGGATCTTTTATTATGCGCATCTGGATGGCTATGCCGCCGGATTGGCAGAGGGCCAGAGCGTGCGGCGGGGGCAGAAGATCGCCACCGTCGGCAGCACCGGCAATGCCGATCCGTCAGCGCCGCACCTCCATTTTGCCGTGAATGAGATCGCGCCGGGCGAGCCATGGTACGGGGGACGGGCGATCAATCCCTACCCCTTGCTCGCGCGGCCGATCCGATGAGCCTACTTGCCCTTCGCGGCGGCACGATGTAGAGGCGCGCCCAGCCTTTTAAACAGGCCGGCTCTTTTCACCTTCAGACATATAGGCAGGCTCTTCCCATGAAGATCAGTGGCGTCGAGATTCGTCCCGGCAACAATATCGAATATGACGGAAGCCTGTGGCGTGCCGTCAAGATCCAGCACACGCAACCCGGCAAGGGCGGCGCCTATATGCAGGTGGAACTCAAAAACCTGATCGACGGGCGCAAGAATAACGTCCGTTTCCGCTCGGCCGAGACGGTTGAGCGCATCCGGCTCGATACCAAGGATTTCCAGTATCTTTATGCCGAGGGCGACATGCTCGTCTTCATGGATACCGAGACCTATGAGCAGATCAACTTACCGCAGGATCTGGTGGGCGAGGCGTCTGCCTTCCTGCAGGATGGCATGATGGTCATGCTGGAAATGTATGAAGAGCGCCCGATTTCCGTGCAGCTGCCCGAAACGGTCGAGGCGACCGTGGTCGAGGCTGACGCCGTGGTGAAGGGGCAGACTGCTTCGGCGAGCTACAAGCCCGCGATCCTGGACAATGGCGTGCGCGTCATGGTGCCGCCGCATATCGTTACCGGAACACGCATCATCGTCGATGTGTATGAGCGGGAATATGTGAAGCGGGCGGAATGAACTGCTAATTGTTCCCTCTCTCCTTCAGGGGAGAGGGTGCCGAGCGCAGCGAAGGCGGGAGAGGGACCGCAGCTGAGCATATGTTGTTCCCCTCTCCCCGACCCTCTCCCCTGAAGGGGAGAGGGGGAGTATTGTTTATGGTATCCCATTCCGGCCTTCTCACCGTCATGGAACGCGCCGCGCGCAAGGCCGGCGCGAAGCTGCGCCGCGACTTTGGCGAAGTCGAACATCTGCAGGTGTCACGCAAGGGACCGGCCGACTTCGTGTCCAAGGCCGATCAGCAAGCCGAGCGCACTTTGGTCGAAGAGCTGCAAAAAGCACGGCCGGATTGGGGATTCCTGCTGGAAGAAGGCGGGGTGATCGAGGGTGATCCCAACAAGCCGCGCTGGATCATCGACCCGCTCGACGGCACCAGCAACTTCCTCCACGGTATCCCGCACTTCGCGATCTCCATCGCCGTCGAAGAGCCGCTTTATGGCGGCAACAAGCGGGAAGTGACGACCGGTCTTATCTACCAGCCGGCGACTGACGAAAGCTATTGGGCGGAAAAGAGCCGGGGCGCGTGGCGGCATGACCAGCGTTTGCGGGTATCGGCCCGCCGCGACCTGGGCGACTGCCTGATCGCGACCGGCATTCCCTTCATGGGCCATGGCGACATGGCGCAGTGGACTCGCATCTTTGGCGCGGTCGCGCCCTCCGTCGCGGGGATTCGTCGCTTCGGTGCGGCTTCGCTCGATTTGGCGCATGTGGCGTCCGGTCGTTATGACGGCTTCTGGGAAAGCGGGCTTCAGCCCTGGGACGTGGCGGCTGGATTGCTGCTGGTACGTGAGGCGGGCGGGTTCGCCACCGATTTCAGGGGCGGCGATCAGCCGATCGAGCGCCGCGAAGTGATCGCGGGCAATGATGCCATCCACAGCAAATTGCACAAGCTTGTAGCGGGTGCGCTGCGCTGAGGCAGGCATTTGTTTCTGCGTAAGAGAAGCAGACTGTTGCGAATCATTCTCACACCTCGGGGCCTTGCTTCGCTTATGCGGCAGGCCTAAAGCGCGCCCATAGTCATTTTCGCCCAGGGGATTCCGTTGGTCGATCTAGCCCAATATCTGCCGATCCTTATCTTTCTCGGGATCGCATTGCTGCTTTCCGGGGCATTCGTGTTCCTGCCGATGCTTGTCGGCCGCCTGACCGGCGCGCATCAGCCTGACCCGGCGAAGCTGTCGGAATATGAGTGCGGTTTTCCAGCGTTCGAAGAACCGCGCAGTCAGTTCGACGTGCGCTTCTACCTGGTCGCGATCCTCTTCATCATCTTCGATCTGGAAGCCGCCTTCCTCTATCCCTGGGCGGTCAGCCTGGATCAGATCGGCTGGGCCGGCTGGGCGACGATGATGATCTTCATAGCGGAGCTGGTGCTGGGCCTCGTTTATGCGTGGAAGAAGGGAGCCCTAGATTGGGAGTAGAACTGACCAGTCCCGCGCCCGGCACGATGTTGCCCGCGGGGACGCAGCCCGACCAGAATTTCTTCAACGCACTGAACAGTGAGGTCAGTGACAAGGGGTTCCTCGTCACGTCGACCGAAGAGCTGTTCCAATGGGCTCGCACGGGTTCGCTGTGGTGGATGACGTTCGGCCTTGCCTGTTGCGCGGTGGAGATGATCCACGTCAACATGCCGCGTTACGATATGGAGCGGTTCGGCGCTGCGCCGCGCGCATCGCCGCGCCAGTCGGACGTGATGATCGTCGCGGGAACGCTGTGTAACAAGATGGCTCCGGCGTTGCGCAAGGTTTACGACCAGATGTCCAATCCGAAATATGTGATTTCGATGGGCAGCTGCGCGAACGGCGGCGGCTATTATCATTACAGTTATTCGGTCGTGCGCGGCTGTGACCGGATCGTGCCGGTCGACATCTATGTGCCGGGCTGTCCGCCGACTGCCGAAGCGCTGCTTTATGGCGTGATGCAGTTGCAGCGGAAGATCCGCCGCATCGGGACGATTGAGCGCTGATATGGGTCATTCTGCACCGAAGATCGTGAACCCGGAAGGGCTCGCGGAGAAGATTGCCGGGCTGTTGGGTCCGATGCTGATCGAAGCGGTCGATCACGCGGATGAGCTGAGCTTCACCGTCGTGCGCGATCGGCTGGCCGAGGCGCTGGATGCGCTGCGCGTACAGGGCGAATATCAGCAGCTGATGGAGATTGCGGGCGTCGATTATCCGGAGCGGGCCGAGCGCTTCGAAGTCTGCTATCATCTGCTGTCCGTCACGCAGAACCATCGCATCCGCGTCAAGGTATCGACCGACGAGGATAAGCCGGTTCCTACCGTCACGCACATCTGGCCTGTTGCAGGCTGGCTGGAGCGTGAGGTGTTCGACATGTACGGCGTGATCTTCGAGGGCAATGCCGACCTGCGTCGCATCCTGACGGATTACGGGTTCAAGGGTCATCCGCTGCGCAAGGACTTCCCGCTGACCGGCTATGTCGAGATGTGGTATTCCGAGGAAGACAAGCGCGTCGTCTACAAGCCGGTGCAGCTGGCCCAGGATTTCCGCCAGTTCGATTTCATGAGCCCATGGGAAGGCGCGCAATATGTGCTGCCGGGTGATGAGAAGGCGCCGCAGGCTCCGGGTGCGCCCACGCCTGCCGCCGCTCCGCCGCCGCCCGCCGTAGCGCCCAAGGGCGCGCCTGCTGGCGAGACGCCCAAGATGACGGAAAAGAAGGCAGATACCGGCGCGGGCGAAGCTGCGAACACGGAAGCCGCCAAGGCGACCGATGAGAAGCCGCTTGCCGAAGACGCGCAGACGACGCCGGTGCGCCGATCCCGTGCTGCGAAGGCCGAAACCGGAGAAGCGGACACCGCCAAGCCGAAGCGCCCGCGCAAGCCGAAAACTCCCGCCAAGGATGAGGGGGGTGACGCCTGATGTCCACCTATCTCGAAGAACTCGACCATAAGACCAGTGCGGACGATCCGACGCTGGGCGATACCGAGATCCAGAATTACACGATCAACTTCGGTCCCCAGCATCCGGCAGCGCACGGCGTGCTTCGCCTGGTCATGGAACTGGACGGCGAAATCGTGGAGCGCTGCGATCCGCATGTCGGGCTGCTCCATCGCGGCACCGAGAAGCTGATCGAATATAAGACCTATCTTCAGGCTCTGCCCTATTTCGACCGGCTGGACTATTGCTCGCCGATGGGGATGGAGCACAGCTATGTGCTGGCGATCGAGAAGCTGCTGAACCTGGAAGTACCGCTGCGCGCGCAATATCTGCGTGTGTTCTTCGCGGAACTGACGCGGATCAAGAACCACATGCTGAACCTGGGTTCGCACGTCATGGACGTCGGCGCGATGACGCCGAACCTGTGGCTGTTCGAACTGCGCGAAGATTGCATGAATTTCTATGAGCGGGCTTCGGGCGCGCGTATGCATGCGGCCTATTTCCGGCCGGGCGGCGTCCATCAGGATGTGCCGCTGAAGCTGCTCACCGACATTGCCGATTGGCTGGACACGCGCCTGCCGCGCCTGTTCGAGGACGCGATTTCGCTGGTCGCGGACAACCGCATCTTCAAGCAGCGTAACGTCGATATTGCCGTGGTGAGCAAGGAAGACGCGCTGAAATGGGGCTTTTCCGGCCCGATGCTGCGCGGTTCGGGCATCCCCTGGGATTTGCGCAAGTCGCAGCCTTATGACGTTTATGACCGGATGGACTTCGATATTCCGGTCGGCACCAATTTCGACTGCTATGACCGTTTCATGGTCCGTGTCGAGGAAGTGCGCCAGTCGGCACGCATCATGAAGCAGTGCCTGAATGAGATGCCGGAAGGCCCTGTGATATCGTTTGATCGCAAGGTGGCGCCGCCGCGCCGGGGCGAGATGAAGCGCTCGATGGAAGCGCTGATCCACCACTTCAAGCTGTACACTGAGGGCTTCCATGTTCCGGCGGGCGAGGTCTATGTGGCGACCGAAAGCCCCAAGGGTGAGTTTGGCGTCTATCTGGTGAGCGACGGGACGAACTCGCCCTATCGCTGCAAGATCCGCCCGACGGCCTTCTCGCACCTGCAGGCGATGGATTTCATGATGAAGGGCCACATGCTGGCCGACACCACCGCCGTCCTTGGCGCGATGGACATCGTGTTCGGAGAATGTGACCGCTAATGGCTGACGCAGTTCATATCCCTGACGAAGCGGAAACGCGCGCGCGCTGGGGCGCTTTCGCGTGGACGGCTGACAATGCCGAGCAGGCGAAGAAGGTCATCGCGCGCTATCCTGCCGGTCGTCAGCAGTCGGCGGTGATGCCGCTGCTCGATCTCGCCCAGCGGCAGGTCGGCGCGGAGACGCAGACCAATGGCTGGCTGCCGGTGCCGGTGATGGAATATATCGCCGACCAGCTCGAAATGCCCTATATGCGGGTTTACGAGGTCGCGACCTTCTACACCATGTACAATCTGGCTCCGGTCGGCCGCTATCATGTGCAGGTTTGCGGCACGACGCCCTGCATGTTGCGCGGTTCCGACGATGTGTTTTCGGCCTGCAAGAACAAGGGTCTGGTGAAAGGCGGGACGACGCCGGACGGGCTGTTCACGCTGAGCGAGGTCGAGTGTCTGGGTGCCTGCGCCAACGCGCCGATGGTGCAGATCAACGACGATAATTTCGAAGACCTGACCTATGACAGTATGAGCGCGATCCTTGACGATCTCGCCGCTGGCAAGCAGCCCAAGATTGGGCCGCAGATTGAGCGTCAGACGAGCTGCCCAGAGGGTGGTCCGACGACCCTCAACGAAATGGTTTCGGAAAATCACGATTATCGGGGGAAGTGGGCGTAATGGCTTATCCCTGTTCCGTCACCCCAGCGGAAGCTGGGGTCTCCATCCTCAGCGCGCGCACGCCTGAGATGCCAGCTTTCGCTGGCATGACGAATGCTGGAGGCCGCGCATGAGCGACGTCATCGCACCCCTTGCCGACAAGGACCGCATCTTCACCAACGTCTATGGCTTCCAGGATTGGGGCATCGACGCGGCGATGAAGCGTGGCGACTGGGATAATACCAAAAAGCTGCTGGAGATCGGCCAGGACGAGATCATTGAGCGCATCAAGGCGTCCGGTCTGCGTGGCCGTGGCGGCGCGGGCTTCCCGACTGGCATGAAGTGGAGCTTCATGCCCAAGGAAAGCAAGGATGGCCGTCCGAGCTTCCTTGTCATCAATGCGGATGAATCTGAGCCGGGTTCGTGCAAGGACCGCGAGATTATCCGCCACGATCCGCACAAGCTGATCGAAGGTGCGCTGATCGCCGGTTTCGCGATGCGGGCGCGCGCCGCCTATATCTATATTCGCGGCGAGTTCATTTATGAGGCGAAGGTGCTCTTCGCCGCCGTTGAGCAGGCTTATGAAAAGGGCTTCCTCGGCAAGAACGCATGCGGTTCCGGTTATGATTTCGACGTCTTCGTCCATCGCGGCGCGGGCGCCTATATCTGCGGCGAGGAAACCGCGCAGATCGAGAGTCTGGAAGGCAAGAAGGGCCAGCCGCGCCTGAAGCCGCCTTTCCCGGCCGGTGCGGGCCTTTATGGCTGCCCGACGACGGTGAACAATGTGGAATCGATCGCGGTTTCGCCGACGATCCTGCGCCGTGGGTCCGAATGGTTTTCCAGCTTCGGCCGCGAAGGGAACAAGGGCACGAAGCTGTTCCAGATCAGCGGCCATGTGAACAAGCCCTGCGTCGTCGAAGAATCGATGGGCATCAGCTTCAAGGAACTGATCGACCGGCATTGCGGCGGCATTCGCGGCGGCTGGGACAATCTGTTGGCGGTGATTCCTGGTGGTTCTTCGGTGCCGCTGGTTCCGGCTGCACAGATCATGGATGCGCCGATGGACTTTGATGGCCTCAAGGCGGTGGGCTCCGGCCTTGGCACCGCCGCCGTCATCGTCATGGACAAGTCGACCGACATCGTCCGCGCGATCAGCCGTCTCTCCTACTTCTACAAGCATGAGAGCTGCGGTCAGTGCACGCCCTGCCGCGAAGGCACGGGCTGGATGTGGCGCGTGATGGAGCGGCTACGCTCGGGTGAAGCGGACATTGGCGAGATCGACATGCTCCAGCAGGTTACCAAGCAGGTCGAAGGCCACACCATCTGCGCCCTCGGCGACGCGGCGGCTTGGCCGATTCAGGGCTTGATCCGGCACTTCCGTCCCGAGATCGAGCGGCGGATCAATGAGAATAAGGGTAGCGCCCCCGTCATGGAGGCAGCGGAGTAATCATGCCCAAGGTCAAAGTAGACGGCGTAGAACTCGAAGTTCCGGCGGGCGCGACGGTCCTGCAGGCGTGCGAGATGGCGGGGAAGGAAATCCCGCGTTTCTGCTATCATGAGCGCCTATCCATCGCGGGCAATTGCCGCATGTGCCTGGTCGAGGTGAAGCCCGGGCCGCCCAAGCCGCAGGCGTCGTGCGCGCTGCCGGCTGCGGACAATCAGGAAATCTTCACCCAGACCGAGATGGTCAAGAAGGCGCGCGAAGGGGTGATGGAGTTTCTCCTCATCAACCATCCGCTCGACTGCCCGATCTGCGACCAGGGTGGCGAGTGCGACCTTCAGGACCAGTCGGTCGCCTACGGGCGTGGCGGCAGTCGCTTTGATGAAAACAAGCGCGCTGTTACCGAGAAATATATGGGTCCGATCGTCAAGACGGTCATGACCCGCTGCATCCAGTGCACCCGCTGCGTACGCTTTGCCGAGGAAGTTGCGGGCGTGCCGGAAATCGGCGCCATTTATCGCGGTGAGAATATGCAGATCACCACCTATCTCGAACATGCCGCCAAAAGCGAGCTGTCGGGCAATGTGGTCGATCTGTGCCCGGTGGGCGCGCTGACGTCCAAGCCCTATGCCTTTGAGGCGCGTCCGTGGGAGTTGCGCAAGACTCCGGCGATCGACGTGATGGATGCGGTGGGCACGAACATCCGGCTCGACAGCCGTGGCCGTCAGGTGCTGCGCGCCGTGCCGCGCATCAATGATGATGTGAACGAGGAGTGGGCGAGCGACAAGACCCGGCACAATGTCGATGGTCTGGTGCGCAAGCGGCTCGACAAGCCCTTCGTCCGCAAGGATGGCAAGCTGGTTCCGGCGACCTGGAATGAGGCTTTCGCTGCGATCGCGGCGGTTCAGCATGGCGGCTCGGTTGCGGCGCTGGCCGGAGACCTGCTCGATTGCGAAACCATGTTCGCGAGCAAGGTACTGGTCGAGAAGCTGGGCGGTTCGATGCTCGAAGGGCGTCAGTCGGGGCTCGCTTATGATGTGTCGAGCCTGTCGGCGGTGAACTTCAACACGACGCTAAACGGTATCGAAACAGCGGACGTGATCCTGCTGGTCGGCACCAATTTGCGCTGGGAAGCGCCGCTGGTGAACACCCGCATTCGCAAGGCGATCAAGAGGGGGGCGAAGGTATTTGCGCTCGGCCCGCAAGTCGATCTTACCTATAAGGTCGAGTGGCTGGGCAATGATGCGTCGTTGCTGGCAAAGCTGCCTGAAGCGGTAACGCAAGCGTTCGGCAAGGCGGCGCGTCCGGCGATGATCGTCGGCGGCGGCGTGCTGGGGAAGGACGGCGCGCATGGCGATACGCTGGCGCTGGTCGAGACGCTTGGCCTGATCAAGGACGGTTGGAACGGCTATAATGTCCTGCACTTCGCGGCGGCGCGCATGGGCGGGCTGATGCTCGGCTATGCGACGCAGGGCGGGATCAAGGCTGTGGCTGCGGCCAAGCCGAAGCTGCTCTTCTCGCTGGGTGCGGACGAGGTCGATTATTCGGCCTTTGACGACAGCTTCAAGGTCTATGTCGGCCACCATGGCGACAAGGGTGCGCATGCGGCGGACGTGATCCTGCCGGGCGCGAGCTATGCCGAGAAGGCGGGCACCTACGTCAATCTGGAAGGTCGGGTGCAGCGCGGCGAAAAGGCCGTGTTCGCACCGGGCGATGCGCGTGAGGACTGGTCTATCCTGCGCGCGCTGTCCGAGGTGCTGGATGCTACGCTGCCATTCGACAGCTTCGATGCGCTGCGGGCGGAAATGGCCAAGGCGGTTCCAGCATTGGGCGTTGAGGGCCTCGCCGATTATGGCTGGTCGGTCCCGTCGCTGCCGACCGGGGCCAGCGGTGAGTTTGGCTCGCCGATCAAGGATTTCTACCTGACCAACGCCATCTGCCGCGCTAGTCCGACGATGCAGCAATGCTCGGCCGAGCTGGTCCACGGTGAGAGCTTCGCGGAGGCCGCAGAGTGACCGCTTTCTTCCAAAATTGGGGGCTTCCCTTTAACGGCGCGTGGCTGCTGTCCACGGTCATCGGCATTTTGGTGATTGCCCTGCCGCTGATGCTGGCGGTGGCGATGATCATCTATGCCGACCGCAAGATCTGGGCGGCGATGGCGCTGCGCCGGGGGCCGAACGTTGTAGGTCCTTTCGGCTTGCTCCAGTCCTTTGCGGACGGGGCGAAGGTGTTCCTGCAGGAAACCATCATTCCTTCGGCCGCCAACCGTGCGCTGTTCCTGATCGCGCCGATCATTACTTTCACGGTGGCCTTGATTGCCTGGGCGGTGATCCCGTTCCAGGCGGGCGTGGTGCTGGCGAACATCAATGTCGGCCTGCTCTATATTCTCGCGATCAGTTCGCTGGGCGTCTATGGCATCGTGCTCGCGGGTTGGGCGTCCAACTCCAAATATCCCTTCTACTCCGCGATCCGCGCAAGCGCGCAAATGATCAGTTATGAAGTTTCGATCGGCTTCATCCTGGTTTGCGTGGTGCTGTGGGCAGGCAGCTTCAACTTGACGACCATCGTGGAAAGCCAGCGCGGCTATTATGGCTTCATCAACGGCCATGCGTTCAATCCGCTGCTGTTCCCGATGGCGATCATGTTCCTGATATCGGCGATGGCGGAAACGGGCCGTGCCCCGTTCGACCTGACCGAAGCCGAAAGCGAGCTGGTCGCGGGCTATCAGACCGAATATTCGTCCATGTCGTTCGCGCTCTATTGGCTCGGCGAATATGCAAACGTGCTGCTGATGTGCGCGCTGAACGCAATCCTGTTCTGGGGTGGTTATCTGCCCCCGCTCGATTGGGCGCCGCTTTATTATGTGCCCGGGATCATCTGGCTGTTTGCCAAGATCCTGTTCTTCTTCTTCGTCTTCTCCTGGGTGAAGGCGACGGTGCCCCGTTACCGCTATGATCAGCTGATGCGGTTGGGCTGGAAGGTATTCCTGCCAACATCGCTCTTCTTTGTGTTCCTGGTATCGGGCTTCCTCATGCTGACGCGCTATGGGGGATAAAATGAACTATAGTGCTATTTCAGTCTTGATGGTTGCCTTGATGAGCCAGCCGCTTGCTGCGGCGATTTCTGAAAAGTCAGGCCAAGGCTTCAACTGCAGCTTTCAAACTGGTTTAGCGAGTTCTGAGAAACTTACCTTATGGTATGGCCAAATGAGCCGAACCAATGTCAAGACGCCTCAGTTCGTCGATGCGGGTAAGCTGTTTGTTCGTGGCGGCATGGCCGAAGGCAACCGGATGACATTTTGGGTGTCAGATGAATGGCCCGACAGGTTCACTGTTAATTACTTCGAACCGAGCGGGAAGGGTGGCCCTCCGTCTGCGCTCTTGAGCATCTTTAGCCGTTCCAACGATGGTAAGCTCGTTCTCGCTGATATCAGCCATTTCGATCCCAAGGCCGAAAGCTCGCAGGAGGGAAAGATCACTCCCATTAGAACTTATCGCGGCCTCTGCGAGGTGAAGCTCGACGTAACGCTGTCCGCTTTCACAAATGGTGTGCAACAATGATTGGCTACTACGTCAAATCCTTCACCCTCTGGGAGTTTGTGAAGGCGCATTGGCTGACCTTGAAATATTTTTTCAAGCCCAAAGCGACGATCAACTACCCCTATGAGAAGAACCCGATTTCGCCGCGGTTCCGGGGGGAGCATGCTTTGCGCCGTTATCCCAATGGTGAAGAGCGCTGCATCGCGTGCAAGCTGTGCGAGGCCGTGTGTCCGGCGCAGGCGATCACGATCGAGGCGCAGCCGCGTGACGATGGCAGCCGTCGCACGACGCGCTACGACATTGACATGACGAAGTGCATCTATTGCGGCTTCTGTCAGGAAGCCTGCCCGGTAGATGCCATCGTAGAAGGTCCGAACTTCGAGTTTTCAACGGAAACTCGCGAGGAGCTCATCTACGACAAGGCGAAGCTTCTTGAAAATGGCGACAAATGGGAACGCGCGCTTGCCGCGAACCTTGCCGCCGATGCACCCTATCGTTAAGCCGCGACCCGATCGAAGAGGATATATGATCCTGTGATTCACGTGCTTGCCTTTTACCTGTTCGCCACTTTGGTGGTGTGCAGCGGCGCGCTGACGATCCTGTCGCGCAATCCGGTTCATTCGGTGCTGTGGCTGATCCTCGCGTTCTTCAACGCGGCGGGCCTGATGGTGCTGCTGGGTGCCGAGTTCATCGCGATGCTGCTCATCATCGTCTACGTGGGCGCGGTCGCCGTGTTGTTCCTGTTCGTCGTCATGATGCTCGACATCGACTTCGCGGAATTGCGGGCTGGGTTCGTCGATTATCTGCCCTTTGGCATGCTGGTCGCCCTGGTTTTGCTGGCCGAGATTGTGCTGGGGATCGGCATCTGGAGCGCGGGGCCGATCGAGCTGGCGCAGCGCGCCGCCCCGATGAACCCTGAGGTTTCCAATATCCAGGCGATCGGGACGCTGCTCTACACGCGCTACATCTTCCTGTTCGAAGCGGCAGGCATCGTGCTGCTGGTGGCGATGATCGGCGCGATCGTGTTGACCCATCGTGCTCGCGGCGGCGTAAAGGGCCAGAATATTGCCCGTCAGAACCGCCGCCGTCCGCAGGATGCCGTGCGCAACGTCAATCAGCCCGTAGGGCAGGGGGTGGAGCTGTGATCGGCCTTCAGCATTATATGGTGGTCAGCGCGATCCTGTTCGTGATGGGGGTGCTGGGCATCTTCATCAACCGTAAGAATGTCATCATCATCCTGATGGCGATCGAGCTGATCCTCTTGAGCGTGAACATCAACCTCGTCGCCTTTAGCGCCTTCCTGGGCGACCTGGTGGGGCAGGTGTTCAGCATGTTCGTGCTGACTGTCGCGGCGGGTGAGGCGGCCATCGGCCTTGCCATCCTCGTCATCTATTTCCGTGGTCGCGGCACCATTGCCGTCGATGATGTCAACCGGATGAAGGGCTAAAGCTCGATGATCCAGCTTATCGTCCTTCTTCCGCTCATCGCGGCTGTCATCGTGGGTCTTGGCAACAAGGCGCTGGGCAAGCTGCCTGCGAAGATCATCACTACGGGCGCGCTATTCGTTTCCTGCGCGCTTAGCTGGCCGATCTTCATCGCCTTCCTGACCGGGCATGCGGAACCTTATGTGGCGCCTGCCTTTACCTGGATTCAGTCGGGTAGTTTTGATGCTCAATGGGCGCTGCGCGTTGACGCGATGACGGCGGTCATGCTGGTGGTGATCACCAGCGTGTCGAGCCTCGTCCACCTCTATAGCTGGGGCTATATGGAGGAGGAGCCGGATCAGCCGCGCTTCTTCGCCTATCTGTCGCTCTTCACCTTCGCGATGCTGATGCTCGTGACGGCCAACAACCTGCTCCAGATGTTTTTTGGCTGGGAAGGCGTCGGCCTTGCCTCCTATCTGCTGATCGGCTTCTGGTTCCGTAAACCGAGCGCGAACGCTGCCGCGATCAAGGCATTCGTCGTCAACCGCGTCGGCGACCTTGGCTTCATGCTGGGCATTTTCGGCACCTATCTGGTGTTCAACACCATATCGATCCCGGAAATCCTCGCCGCCGCGCCGTCCATGGCCGGTTCGACCATCGGGTTCCTCGGATATCGCTTCGACACGATGACCGTGCTCTGCCTGCTGCTATTCATCGGCGCGATGGGCAAGTCGGCGCAGCTTGGCCTCCACACCTGGTTGCCGGACGCGATGGAAGGCCCGACGCCGGTGTCGGCGCTGATCCACGCGGCGACCATGGTGACGGCGGGCGTGTTCATGGTGTGTCGCCTGTCGCCGATGTTCGAAACCTCGCCGACGGCGCTGGGCTTCGTCACCTTCATCGGCGCGGCGACCTGTTTGTTCGCGGCGACGGTCGGCACGGTACAGAATGACATCAAGCGCGTGATCGCCTATTCGACCTGCTCGCAGCTGGGCTACATGTTCTTTGCGGCGGGTGTTGGCGCTTATGGCGCGGCGATGTTCCACCTGTTCACGCACGCCTTCTTCAAGGCGCTGCTGTTCCTGGGGGCTGGTTCAGTCATCCACGCGATGCACCATGAGCAGGACATGCGTTATTATGGCAACCTGAGGAAGGAGATCCCGATCACCTTCTGGACGATGACATTGGGTACGCTGGCGATCACGGGTGTGGGCATTCCGCTGCTTGGTTATGGGTTTGCAGGCTTCTATTCGAAGGACGCAATCCTGGAGTCGGCCTTCGCGGCGGGCGGCAATGGCGTGGGGGCGTTCCTTGTCGGCACCTTCGCGGCGCTGCTGACCAGCTTCTACAGCTGGCGTCTGGTGTTCCTGACCTTCTTCGGCAAGCCGCGCTGGGCCGCTTCGGAGCATATCCAGCATGCGGTGCATGGCCACCATGAATCGCCGGACGAAGAGACAACCCATGATGACCATGGCCATCATGGGCCGGAGTTGACCGGCACGGCGGGCTATCATCCGCATGAAAGCCCTTGGGTCATGCTGCTGCCGCTGGTGCTGTTGAGCCTGGGCGCGGTGTTCGCGGGCTTCATCTTCCATGACCAGTTCATCGGGGCTGAAGGCGGCGTCGAGTTCTGGAAGGGGGCGCTGGCGTTCGACAGTCACCTGATGCATGCGAGCCATGAGGTGCCCAACTGGGTCAAGTTCGCGCCGTTCACGGTGATGCTGACCGGCTTCGTCATTGCGTGGCTCAGCTACATCAAGAATACCGATTGGCCGCGCCGTTTCGTGGCGGAGTTCGGGGTTCTGTACCAGTTCCTGCTCAACAAATGGTATTTTGACGAGCTGTATCACTTCCTGTTCGTCAAGCCTGCCTTTGCCATCGGCCGCTTCTTCTGGAAGTTTGGTGACGTCGGCTTCATCGACCGCTTCGGGCCGAACGGGCTCGCCGCGCTGGTCGTACAGGGCAATAAAGTCACCCGTCGGCTTCAGTCCGGCTACCTCTACACATACGCGCTGGTGATGCTGATCGGCCTCGCCGCGGCCGCAACCTGGGCGATGACACGATAATGGACGGCTTCCCCATCCTTTCCCTGATGATGGCAGTGCCGATGGCGGGGGCCATCGCCTGTCTCTATGCGGGTGCGAACCAAGCGCGTTGGATCGCGTTATTGGCGACGCTGGTCGATCTGGCGCTGGGCGTGTTGCTCTGGGCGAATTTCGACCAGTCGGGCGGCGCGGCGCAGTGGCAGTTCCAGGAATATGCGCCGATCTTCGGCCGTTTCGCCTGGGCGCTGGGGATCGACGGCATCGCGCTGGTGCTGATCATGTTGACCGTGTTCCTGATGCCGATCTGTATCGGGGCGAGCTGGCAGGCGATCGAAAAGCGCGTCGGCGAATATATGGCGGCCTTCCTGTTCATGGAGGTGCTGATGATCGGCGTCTTCACGGCGCAGGATCTGTACCTCTTCTACGTAATGTTCGAAGCTGGCCTGATCCCGATGTATCTGATCATCGGCATCTGGGGCGGCGCGGATCGCATCTACGCCAGCTACAAATTCTTCCTCTACACGCTGCTCGGATCGGTGCTGATGCTGATCGCGATGATGTGGATGGTCCACGACGCGGGCACCACCGACATCCCGACGTTGATGGCCTATAATTTCGATCCGCATGTGCAGGTCTGGCTGTTCCTGGCCTTCTTTGCGAGCTTTGCTGTCAAGATGCCGATGTGGCCGGTCCACACCTGGCTGCCGGATGCGCACGTTCAGGCGCCGACGGCCGGTTCGGTCATTCTGGCGGGCGTGCTGCTGAAGATGGGCGGCTACGGCTTCATCCGCTTCTCGCTGCCCATGTTCCCGGAAGCTTCGGCGCAGCTGGCGTGGCTGGTGTGGGGCCTGTCGATGGTGGCGGTGGTTTACACCAGCCTCGTCGCGCTGGTGCAGACCGACATGAAGAAGCTGATCGCCTATTCCTCGGTTGCGCATATGGCGATCGTGACGGTCGGCCTGTTCGCCTTCAACCAAGCGGGCATCGAAGGCGCGATGATGGTGATGCTGGGCCATGGCCTGGTGTCTGGCGCGCTGTTCTTGTGCGTCGGCGTCATCTATGACCGTCTGCATACCCGCGAGATTTCGCGCTATGGCGGCCTTAGCATCAACATGCCGAAATATGCGGTGCTGTTCCTGCTGTTCACCATGGCGTCCGTGGGTCTGCCGGGTACGAGCAACTTTGTGGGTGAGTTCCTGGCGCTGATGGGCATCTATCAGGCTTCCAGCTGGGTCGCGTTGGTTTGCACGACGGGCATCATCCTGGGCGCGGCCTATATGCTCTATCTCTACCGCCGCATTGCCTATGGCGAGCAGAAGAATGCCGACGCTGCGGCGATGCCGGATCTGTCGATGCGGGAAATGTGGCTGCTGGCGCCGATCGCTGCTGCCGTCCTGTGGATGGGTATCTATCCGGAGAGTTTCCTGGCGCCGATGCGGTCTGACATTCGGGCGCTGGAAGCCCGTATTGCCTCTGCGGCTCCGGTGGGCGATTCTAGGATCAAGATGGGTCCGGCTGTCCCACCGGCGGCGGCTCATCAGGGCGAAGACCATAGTGCAATGTCCCATGAAAAAGCGTCGGGGGAGGCGCACTGATGATTGATTCCGCTTCCCTTCTTGCCGTTCTGCCAGAGCTTGTCCTTACGGCGGGTGGGCTGGTCCTCCTGCTGATCGCCGCTTTTGGCGGTGACGGGACGGCGCGCGTCGTCAACTGGCTGTCGGTGCTGACGCTGCTCGTCGCCGGTTTGGTGCTGCCGGTTTCCCTGGCGCATGGGCCACTCGCCTTTGACGGGCTGGTGCGTGCCGATGCATTTTCGGTTTTCGCCAAGGCACTTATTTATGGTTCGGCGGGTGCCGCAATCTTGCTGGCGCCGCGCTACTTCCTCGTCGATGGCGCGTTGCGGCCGGAATATCCCGTCCTGATCCTGTTCAGCAGCATCGGCATGGGCATGATGGTGTCGGCCGGTGATTTGCTGACCCTCTATGTCGGGTTGGAGATGCAGAGCCTGGCCGCCTATGTGCTGGCGAGCTTCATGCGTCAGGATGAGCGGTCCTCTGAGGCGGGTCTCAAATATTTCGTGCTCGGGTCGCTAGCGAGTGGCATCCTGCTCTATGGCACGGCGCTGCTTTATGGCTTTACCGGCAGCACGAGCTTTGATGGCATCGCCGTCGCGTTGGGCGATGGCGTCGGTAAGGGCGAGCTGTTCGGCATGGTGTTCCTGCTGGCTGGTCTTGCCTTCAAGATGAGCGCGGTGCCGTTCCATATGTGGACGCCCGACGTTTATGAAGGTGCGCCGACGCCGGTTACGACCTTCTTCGGCAGCGCGCCCAAGGTGGCTGCTATGGCGCTGACGGTACGTGTTGCGATCGAGGCGCTTGGTCCTGCCGGCCTCGACTGGCAGCAGATCGTGATCTTCGTGGCGCTGGCTTCGATTATCTTCGGCGCGGTGGCGGCCATCGGCCAGACCAACATCAAGCGTCTGATGGCCTATTCGTCGATCAACAATGTCGGCTTCGCGCTGATCGGCCTTGCCGCGGCGACGCCTGCGGGCGTGGCGGCGACGATGAGCTATATGGCGATCTATGTCGTGATGACGATCGGCGGCTTTGCCTGTATCTTGCAGATGCGGGACGCCGAAGGACGTCCGGTGGAAAGCATCGCGAGCCTTGCGGGTCTGTCACAGTCGCGTAAGGGCTTGGCTGCTGCGCTGGCGATCTTCATGTTCTCCATGGCCGGTATCCCGCCGCTGTTCGGCTTCTGGGCGAAGTTCCTGGTGTTCGATGCGGCGGTGGCTGCGGGGCTGACCGCGCTGGCGGCATTCGGCATCGCGGCTTCGGTGATTGGCGCATTCTATTATCTGAAGATCATCAAGACGATGTATTTCGATGAGCCTGCCGCAGCTTACGAAGCGCGGGGCGGGGCGGTCGAGAATATCATCCTGACTGCCTGCGCGGCTGTGATCGTGGTCGGATATCTGTTGAACCCCGTGCTGGACAAGGCAAGCGCAGCAGCGGCGGCGTCGCTATTCTGAGCGATATTCGCTTCGTCGAAGAGACTGGCTCCACCAACGCCGACATGCTGGCGTTGGCGGAGCAGGGCGTGGCCGAAGGGACGTGGCTGCGCGCGGGACGACAAGTGGGTGGCCGTGGTCGCATGGGCCGGACTTGGGAAAGTCCTGCGGGCAATCTTTATTGTTCCACGCTGGTTCGGCTGAGAGCGGGGGATCCGCCTGCCCATCTGCTGGCTCTGGTCGCAGCGAACGCGGTGCATGCGCTGGTTGCACCATTGTGCGAGGGGCAAGCGCGGATCAAATGGCCCAATGACGTTCTGGTCGATGGCGCGAAGATCGCGGGTATTCTGCTCGAACGTGCGGGAGATGCCATCGTCGTGGGGATCGGCATCAATGTGGAGGGCCACCCGGTTGGGCTGGACCGGCCTGTTACCAGTCTGGCGGCGCAGGGGGCCGAGGATGCAGAAGCTGGCCCGCTTCTGGAGAGATTGGCGGAATTATTCGAACATTGGCTGGCCATCTGGCGCGCGCAAGGGCTGGAGCCGGTGCGGGCGCATTGGTTGCTGAACGCGCATCCCAGCGGCACGGCGATGCGGGTCGTTCAGCCTGACGGCGAGACCGTCGAGGGCAGTTTCGATACGCTTGATCAGCAAGGGATGCTGATCCTCCGCTTGGCGAATGGCGATACCCGTGCCATTCATGCGGGCGACATCCTTCTCATCTGATATCCGGGGACGGGCCATGCTTCTCGCGATCGACGCGGGCAATACCAATGTGGTTTTCGCACTGCTTGACGGGCGGGAAATTCGCGCGCGTTGGCGGATCGCGACCGACCCGCGACGGACGGCGGATGAATATGCCGTGTGGCTGAACCAGTTGCTGATGCTGGAAGGCTATGCCCTTGCGGATGTCGATGCGGTCATCATCGCCACCGTTGTTCCACGCGCGCTGCATAATCTTCAGGTGCTGGCGGAGAAATATTTCAAGACGGCCGCGCTGGTCGCGGGGCAGGCGCCGGTCGAATGGGGCATTGAACTGGACGTGGCGGAGCCCGCTTCCGTGGGAGCCGACCGGGTTGTAAACGCCATCGCCGCCCATCATTTGTACGAAGGCGATTTGATCGTCATCGATTTTGGAACCGCGACTACCTTCGACGTCATCGATTATCAGGGGACTTACAAGGGCGGCATCATTGTGCCGGGGATCAACCTGTCGCTCGATGCATTGGTCGCGGCCGCTGCCAAGCTTCCGAAAATTGCCATCGCGCCACCGGAGAACCGATCGGTTATCGGTCGTACGACGGAAGCGCAGATGCATATCGGCGTTTTCTGGGGCTATGTCGCGATGATGGAGGGGCTGGTTGCCCGAACGCGGGCGGAGATTGGCCGCCCGGCCAAAGTGATTTCAACAGGGGGCCTGGCTGTCCTGTTTGATGAGAATAGTGAAATTTTCGATGCGATCGCGCCGGACCTGACCATTTTGGGTCTCGCGCTGTTGCACGAACGGAGTTTGAAGAACTGATGATACCTAAAGACGAGCTGCTCTTCCTGGCCCTTGGCGGGTCGGGAGAGATTGGCATGAACGTCAATCTATATGGTTGCCAGGGCAAGTGGGTGATGGTCGATCTTGGCCTGACCTTCGCCGACCCGGCTTATCCCGGCGTTGATCTGGTGCTGCCCGATCTGTCCTTCATCGAGGAGCGGCGCGACGACCTGCTCGGCATCGTGCTCACCCATGGGCATGAAGATCATATCGGGGCCATCCCCTATCTGGCAGCTGACCTTGGCGTGCCGCTTTATGCGACGCCCTTCACGGCGGGCCTTATCAGGCTGAAGCTGGAGGAAGAGGGGCTGACCAAAGAGGTCAAGCTGAATGTCATCGACAATGAAGGCAGCTTTGCACTGGGGCCGTTCGGGTTCCGCTATGTGCCGCTGGCGCATTCGATCCCCGAGGGCAATGCCGTGCTGATCGACACGCCTTATGGACGTGTTTTCCACACGGGCGATTGGAAGATCGATGAGAAGCCATTGCTGGGCCAGCCTTCGACGCCGGAGGAGCTGACCGCGATCGGCGATGAAGGCGTGCTGGCGCTCGTGTGCGACAGTACGAATGTATTCAATTCCGAGGCGAGCGGCTCCGAAGCTGATGTGCGCGAAGGGCTGATGCAGACGATCACCGGCGCGAAGGGGCGGGTGCTGGTTACTACTTTCGCTTCCAATGCGGCGCGTTTGCAGACGCTCGGCGAAGTGGCGAATGCAGTCGGACGCAAGCTGTGCGTGGCCGGGCGATCGCTGGACCGGATCATCTCGACCGCTAAGGCAGCAGGATATCTCAAGGATTTCCCGCCGACGGTCGATTGGGATGACGCGATGGCGCTCCCCCGCAACGAGGTGATGATCATCGCCACGGGCGGGCAGGGTGAAGCGCGTGCGGCCTTGTCTCGCGTTGCTTTCGACAGTCATCCGATCAAGCTGGACACCGGGGACTTGGTGGTTTTCTCGTCCAAGCAGATACCGGGTAATGAGATCGCGATTGGGCGTATTCAAAATGCTTTGGCGACCAAGGGCGTGCTGATGGTGACGGATCGCCAAGCTGAGGTCCATGTTTCGGGCCACCCGGGGCGACCCGAACTTGAAGCCATGTATCGCTGGGTCCGGCCGCAGATTTTGCTGCCCGTCCATGGCGAGCGGCGGCACATGGCGGAGCAGGCGCGGCTTGGTCTGACAAGTGGCGTCCCCAGCGCCATCGTGCAGTCCAATGGTGATATGTTGAGGCTGGCGCCCAATGGTCCCGAGATCATCGGGCATGAGGCCACGGGGCGGCTCGTTCTGGATGGCGATGTGATCCTGCCTGCGGACGGTTCCACGATGAACGAGCGCCGCAAGGTCGCGCTGCATGGGCAGATCAGCGTGGCGGTGGCGCTGGACCGTAAGGGCAAGCTGATGGGTGAGCCCGCGTTGCGTACCCAAGGCGTGCCGGTGGAAGAGGATAAGACAGCGTTCTTGGCGGAGGCGGCTGACGAGGCGGCGCAGGCTGTGTCGAAGGGGCCGCTAGAGGAAGAGGCGTTGCGCGAGCGGGTACGGCTGGCGGTGCGGCGGACGGCCACGCGCTGGACAGGTAAGAAGCCGGTGGTGGACGTCCTGCTCATTCGCGCCTAAGGCTCCGCATCATGAACTGGTACGCAATCCTGGCTATTTATGTGCTGTTCTGGGTGATCAGCGCGTTCATCGTTCTGCCTTTCGGCATCCGGACGCCCGACGAAACGGGTGAGGTGATGCTGAAAGGACAGGCTGACAGCGCGCCCAGCAACTTCCGGCCAGGTGTCGTTGCGTTACGTGCGACGGTCCTGTCGGCGCTATTGTTCGGGCTATATTATGCCAATTATGTCGAGGGCTGGGTCACGCTGGAGCGGCTGACGTATCCTTCGTGATGGCCGTAAGATAGCGTTGGTGCAGAGACCGTCGCGAGCTTTGGCAAGCGCAGTCCGAACGGATGAGTTGTCCGGACAGCTCACTTGATGCTCTGGTGGCGGTAGCTGACCGGTTCAGTGCAGGCCGACCGCCGGTATAGCGCTGTCCATCGACAACATCATGATGATCAGCTCCGACCGGGATTTGATGCCGAGCTTCTGAAAGATGCTGTGCAGGTGCACCTTGACCGTTCCTTCGGTCAGGCCGCACCGCGCGGCGATTTCGCGATTGCGGAGGCCGGCCCGGATAAGTCCGGCGATCTCCATTTCCCTGTCGGTCAGGCTGGAAAGCGCGTTGTTGTCGTTGGGCGGGGCCGAGATGCTGTGCACAAGGGCCTGTTCCATCACGGCGGGCGCAATGCTTTTGTTGCCGCCCAGAACCTGCGTGATGCAGGAGAGCAGTTCATTGGGATCGCTGTCCTTCAACACCACGCCATCCACGCCGAGCTTAATCGCCTCCAGCGTCTGATCAGGGCGGATGTGGACGGTCATGAAGATCACGGGAACATTGCTACCGCTGTCGCGGATGGCAGACAGGATCGCGAGGCCGCCACCGTCCTTCATGCTCACATCCAGGACCAGCAGGTCCGGCTGATCATCCTGAAGGCGGGAGATGGCTTCACTGACAGAACGCGCGCAGAAGACGACGTCATGCCCGTGCGAACTCAGAAACTGCGCCATGCCATCCAGGAAGATGGGGTGGTCGTCGACTATCGCAATCTGAGCCATCATATTGGGGACCTCGGCAAGGATGAAGGTAATCTAATCGAAATTAATGAATTCATGCTTAAGTTGTGGAAATAGGCGGTCCCGCCGATCTTGCCCAACCGTTTCATGATGGACTGCGATTGCAGTTCGAAGTCGCCAGTATAGCTTTGCTGCTCGATCCCCCGGTCGCCCGGATTGTCCTTGAGCGCGATCATTATCTCATCATCGGCCTGAGCAAGTGAGACGGTAATATGCTGGGCGGCGGCGTGCTTTACGGCGTTGGCGGTAGCCTCCCGGAGTAGGAACTCCACTTCCGCTGCCGTTTCAGATGTGACCATCATGGGATGGTCTACCGGGTTCAGCCGACACTCAATTCCCCATTGCAGGGCAATGAAGCGGCAGCAGCTTTCGACATCGCGGACCAGATCGACATCGTCCGGGCTGTTCCCGGTCACATTGAGCAGGCGGCGCAGATGAGCCTGTTCGGCGGTGACGAGTTCTTCCATCGCATGTAATTCGGCCAGGTGATGCGGGGCATCGATAGCGGCAAGCCCATGTTGCGCGGTCACAAGGCGAACGCGAAGGGCGGCAAGGGTCTGAAGAACGCTGTCGTGCAGATCGCGGCTGAGCGCGAGCCGTGCTTCGGCAAAGGTTCGATCGCGCCAGGCGAGCAGGAAAAAATGCCTTTCCAGGAAGAGCTCTAGCCCCTCTTGGATGCGGAGCGCGCGGAGCAGGGCGGCAGGGGACCAGCCATGGCGCGTGCCGACGAAAATTCGGCCGCGCAGCTCACCGGCCTGAACCTGAAAGCTCAAACCCTGCCCTGCGCCCAGCAGGTCGGATATCGCTTCCGTCAGGTGAGAAGCCTTTTCATTGCGCGTGATGCCGAGGCGGTTGCGCAGCAACAGGCGGCTCGATTGACCGGAATAGAGAAAGGGCGCTTCCGGCGGTGCGATGCCCAGCAATGCTTCGACCTGGGGCTGCGGCAGGCTGATGGCATGGACGCCGTCGCCATTGATAAGCTCGCAGTTGATGGGGCCATCGTCCATCTGCCAGACGAGAGCGCAATAGCGGGCCGCCATCAGTTCCGATATCTGCTCCACCACGAAGCGCGGAAGAGATTTTTGGAAAGACAGCCCGACGGCCTGCAATCGTTCCGACCAATCGATGAGCCGCCTTTCCAGGATCGACATGCTGAGCATCGCCGCGGCGATGGTGCAGCCGATGATCACCGTGATCCCATCGATCGCCCGGTCCACCTCCGCCACATGGCGTTCGGCGGCCCACGTTTCGTAGGAACCCCGTGCCAGGAAAGCGAGAACCAGGCAAAGGGCAAGGACGATTATCGAGCCGCGGCCAAAGCGCTCCGACGCCGACCAGGCAACGAAAAACAGGCACGCGAGGGCTGCGATCTGCAAAGGCTGGCATAGGGCGATCACCGTCAGGAAGATGATCGCGTCGAGGATCAGTGACAGGGGCCGGAGCAGCAAGCCAAGCGGCGGCGCCAGCATATGCTGCACAATGCCGAACACGGTCCAGAGCCAGACGCCGCCGTGGAAAACTGTGATGGTGCGCGCGAAGTCAGGTTCGTTGTTGAACATCGCGCCGATCTGCCACGTGGCGGCAACGGCAAAGGCGACGCGGGATACTGCAAAACCCAGCGTCGGCGATCGACCCAACCAGAGCACCAGGCGATCCATCGCGGAAGATGACGCCTTGGGCATATTCAACATGGTGGCTTGTCCCCCGACTCCCACAAGGATGTTTCACCACAGGCAGGCAATAGAAACAACCTATATCGACCCCGGCATCTGGCGCGCGCCCAGCAGTGGCGCCAAGGGCTCGGCACGGTTAAGGATGACGCATGGCGGTGCTGATCACTCCTGCCCTGGTTTGCGGGGTCCGTTCCCATGGTGAACATGGAGCCATTGCGCGCCTTCTGACGCCGGATCACGGACTGTTGGCGGGCTATGTGCGTGGAGGCCGATCTCGCGCCTTGCGGCCGGTGCTGCTGCCGGGAAATAGCGTGAAGGCGGAGTTCCGGGCTCGGACCGAAGAGCAGCTTGCCGGGCTGACCGTCGAAATGGAGCATAGCCGCGCACCTTTGCTATCCGAGCCCTTGCCTGCCGCGGCGATCGACTGGGTCTGCGCGCTGACGGCGGCGGCTCTGCCGGAAGGGACGCCATATCCGACGCTCTATCAGGCTTTGGATGGCGTGCTGGGCGCGATCGACGCGGCGCCCGCCGCGCGGGGATGGGCGGCGGCGCTGGTGCGCTACGAACTGTTGTTGTTGGCAGAACTGGGCTTTGGCCTCGATTTTGGCCGGTGCGCAGCGACAGGTGGTGCCGAAGATCTGGCCTTCGTAAGCCCGCGCAGCGCGGCGGCGGTCAGCAGGGCGGGCGCTGCGGGATATGAGAGTAGGTTGCTGCCGCTGCCGTCTTTTCTGCTGGAGGGAGGCAGCGGCGATTGGCCCGGCATATTGGACGGATTACGGCTGACCGGCTTCTTTCTGGAACGGTCGGTGCTGACCGATTGGAGGGCTGACACGCTGGCCGCGCGCGAAAGGCTGGTCGACAGGTTGAAAAGAGCGGTTGCGTGAGGCGCGGCGGCTTCATAAGGGGCGGCCACGACATTGAAGGAGTTTTCGCGCCATGTTGATCGCCCTGTTCCCCGGAGATGGTATCGGCCCAGAGATCATTGCGCAGGCACGGCGCGTGCTCGACGCCTTGGCGATTGATGGCCTGACCTATGAGGAAGGGCTGGTTGGCGGCGCTGCTTACAAGGCCGTGGGCCACCCGTTGCCGCCCGAGACGCTGGATATCGCACGCCGCGCGGACGCCATCCTGTTTGGCGCGGTCGGCGATCCCGATTGCGACTCGCTGGAGCGGCATTTGCGGCCCGAGCAGGCGATCCTTGGCCTGCGTAAGGCGCTGGGGCTGTTTTCGAACCTGCGGCCCGCGAAGGTCTTTCCGGAACTGGCGGACGCGTCTGCCCTGAAGAAGGAGGTGGCGAGCGCCATCGACCTGTTGATCGTGCGCGAAACCAATGGCGACGTCTATTTCGGTGAAAAGGGCATGCGCAAGACCGCGAACGGCTTGCGCGAAGGCTATGACGTCATGTCCTATAATGAAGAGGAGGTGCGCAAGATCGCGCATCAGGGCTTCCAGGCTGCGCGCGCAGGCCGGGGCAAGCTCTGCTCGGTGGACAAGGCCAATGTTCTGGAAACCAGCCAGCTGTGGCGTGACGTGATGATCGAGGTTTCGGCTGAATATCCCGACGTTGCCCTGTCTCACATGTATGTCGATAATGCCGCGATGCAGCTGGTGCGCGATCCGGGCCAATTCGATGTGATCGTTACGGGCAACATGTTCGGCGATATCCTGTCGGATCAGGCGAGCATGTGCGTCGGATCGATCGGCATGCTGGCATCAGCGACCCTCAACGACAGCAAGCAGGGCCTGTACGAGCCGATCCATGGGTCCGCTCCCGACATCGCCGGGCAGGGCAAGGCCAATCCGCTGGCAACGGTCCTGTCGGCGGGGATGATGCTGCGCTACTCGCTGGGCATGCCGGAACAGGCTGACCGGATCGAGGCTGCGGTTGCCAAGGCGCTTGCCAATGGCGCGCGCAGCCCCGACCTTGGCGGAAGCATGACTACGGTCGAGATGGGCGACGCGGTGCTGGCGGCTCTGAAGTAAGGAAGAAGCGATGAAGCGCAGGAGCGGGCAGGACCCGGCGATCACCAAGAATTGGCGACCCGCTACGCTTGCGGTGCGGGGCGGCAGCGCGCGCAGCGAATGGGGCGAAACGTCCGAAGCGCTGTTTCTGACCAGCGGCTATTGCTACGATCGCGCCGAAGACGCTGCGGCGCGCTTCGCGGGCGAGCAGCAGGGCATGACCTACAGCCGCCTGCAAAACCCGACTGTCGAGATGCTGGAAAAGCGCATCGCGCTGCTGGAAGGCGCCGAAGCGTGCCGTGCGACCGCCACCGGCATGGCGGCGATGACGGCGGCACTTCTGTGTCAGTTGTCGGCGGGCGACCATGTGGTGGCTGGCAAGGCGCTGTTCGGGTCATGCCGCTGGCTGACGGACACGCTGCTGCCCAAGTTCGGGATAGAGACGACCACCGTCGATGCGACCGACAATGCTGCCTGGGAAGCGGCTGTGCGGCCCAATACGAAGGTTTTCTTCTTCGAAACGCCCGCCAACCCCACGATGGATGTCGTGGACCTGGAGGCGGTGTGCGGCATCGCGAAGAAGCATGGCATCGTCAGCGTGGTCGACAATGCTTTCGCGACGCCAGCGCTTCAGCGACCGATGGAATTCGGGGCGGATGTGGTCGCCTATAGCGCGACCAAGATGATGGACGGGCAAGGCCGTGTCCTGGCCGGTGCGATCTGTGGCACCGAAGATTTCATCATCAACACGCTGCTGCCGTTCCACCGCAACACCGGACCGACGCTGAGCGCGTTCAACGCCTGGGTGGTGCTGAAGGGGTTGGAGACGCTGGACCTGCGCATCCGCCGCCAGAGCGAGAACGCCCTTAAGGTAGCGAAGTTTCTGGAGGGCCGGGTAGCGAAGGTCCTTTATCCGGGGCTGGAAAGCCATCCGCAATATGCTCTGGCCGCAAAGCAGATGGAGATGGCAGGGCCTATCTTCTCGCTCTATGTCGGTGGCGGACGGAAAGAGGCCCATGGCTTGCTGAACGGGCTGGAGTTGGTCGATATCAGCAATAATATCGGCGATTCCCGGTCGCTGATGACCCATCCCGCTTCGACGACGCATTTCGGCATGGCCGAAGAGGCGCGGCTGGAGGTTGGCATCACCGAGGATATGCTGCGCCTGAATGTCGGCCTTGAAGATGCGGATGATGTGATCGAGGATCTTGATCGCGCTCTGAAGTCGATAGGCCGTTGACGAAAGCAGGGGGAAAGGCGCATTTCTTTTAACGTGAACGCGCTCTTTCCCTTTCATGCGACCACACGTGATATCAACGTGCATGTTGCCGTTACGTTCCTGCCGGAACAGTCAGAGCCTGACCGGGGGCGCTGGTTCTGGGCCTACCATATCCGTATCGAAAATAGCGGGGATCAGCCCGTGCAGTTGCTGACGCGCCACTGGGTGATCACTGATGGGCGTGGCGTACAGCATCGGGTGGATGGCGATGGCGTCGTGGGCGAGCAGCCGGTGGTGCAACCGGGGAAAAGCTATGACTATGTTTCGGGTTGCCCCCTCAACACGCCGACAGGATCGATGCGCGGGCATTATCATATGATCGGCGCCAGCGGGGAGACGTTCGACATCGCTATCCCTCATTTCGCGCTCGTAGCTCCGGCGATTGCCGAATGAAGCGTACGCATTTGCCGTTGAACGGTCTACGCGTGCTGGATGCGGCTGCGCGGCATTTGTCATTCACCCGGGCGGCCGATGAACTGGCGGTGACCCCGGCAGCCGTTGGCCAGCAGATACGGGCGCTGGAGGACTTGCTGGGCGTTGTCCTGTTCCGCCGGACGCCGAAAGGTCTGGAACTGACCCCGGAAACCGAAGCGGGCCTTGAAGCCTTGCGCGCGGGCTTTCTGGAGTTTGAAGAAGCCGTGCGAGCGATGCAGGCGGGACAATCCAGTTCTTCGCTGACCATTGCCGCCCCACGCGATGTCACGGCGAAGTGGCTACAACCGAGGCTGGCCAGCTATGCGGCGAACCAGCCCGACCTCAGATTCGCGTTGGTAGCGGCGGACGAGACGCTGGATTTCACGGAGGCTAATCTGGACCTCGCATTGCGGCTGGCCGACGGGCCAGGCGAACATGAAGGGGTGAAGCTGGGCGAGGCGAGTTTCGTTACGGTCGAAGCGGCTGGGGGAAGTCCGGCGCATCGCGTCGATTGGCCGGGCTGTCCCACGGCAAGCGAACCGGCGGCGATCCGGGTTGCTGACGCCGGGCTCGCCATCGAAGCCGCGATCAACGGCTTTGGACGAGCAACCGTGCCGCTGCTGCTCGCACAGGCCGATATCGAGGCGGGTAGGGTGCGGCAAGTGGGGGAGCCGGAGGGGTCTACGCTGGCCTATTGGTTGATCGCGCCGCTGCCTCAATGGCGGCAGAAGAAGGTGAAGGCGCTGATCGAGGCGCTTCTCTCCTGAACCGAGGCTTTCGCTTCCGGCCTTTTGCTGGGGCGAGACCGTCGTGCGCATCGAGGAGTAGGAGGATGACCTTTCGCGGCTTCAACCATAGCGGGCGAGCATGTGCGCTGCTGCTGCTTTGCCTGGCGCCTCCCGCATGGGGGCAAGCACCCTATGTTGCCGATGTTACCGAGGCGCGAGAGAAGCAATGGCGATCATTGGTGGCGGAAGCGCAGACCGCTTACACAGGCGGACGACTGTCTGAAGGCACAGAACCCGCGCGCAAGGCGCTGGCGCTGGCTGATGAACTGTTCGGTGCTGATGATCCGCGTACGCTGATTTCCGCAAATGATCTGGCTCTATTGCTGGAAGGAATGGGCTATCATCGCGAGGCTGAACAATTGCTCCGCCGAGTATTCGACAGCTATTTGCGCACGCGGGGCGAAGATGACCCCAATTGCCAGATGGCGCTGGAAAACCTGATCGATTTCTATCTGGCGCGCAAACGGACGGACGCGGCTGGGCCGTTGGTGGGCTATGCGTTGGATCTTTTTCGCCGGACAACAGGCACCGCCAGCCAGCGCACGCAGCGCATGGAAAAAATAGCGGCGCAAATGCCAAGCCTGATCCAGTTATTCCGGTGAACTGACGATCGCGTTTCCGCCTCCATTCGCCGACTATATCGATGATTATAGCCCTTAGGGTGAATTGCTAAACCATCCGCCGCTGCTATCCCCACTCCACCATCGGACGGCGGCGTTCATTTCCCCCAATGTCTGGTCAGTGCGTGCATTGGCGTGAGTTGGGGGACTGGGCGCTGACACCGGATATAATTCCGTTGGGTCGCAAAAATGAGCGGGCGGCTGGCCGAAGGGCTGGCCGTCCGGTTATCGTTTCCGAGACATTCCTGGCCACCAGGACACCCGAAAGTAGCTCTATAGCTTCAGCGATGCCTTCCGAGTCGTTGCCGGACAGCACTCCGATCATTAGCCTGCATTAAATGCAGGGTATAAGACCAATGATATACTGTATGTGAAATGCCTATATCTCTAGTAATAGAGCATGGGTTATTTTTCGGCTGCTATCGTATTTAAATGGTTAACAAAAGTTGATTTTTGGTGACTCTATTTATCCCCGCCTAATATGATCGCTCATCGGGTCAGAAGCATAAGACGATAGTATTAATCCGGGGCGGGGAGGGCCAATAAGGCCTTGCCAACGGAAGATCGCAGACAATGGGCAATAGCTGATCCGCTAATGCCATGAGTCGATGAAGATGGAATTTCTCGATGCATGCGCGTTGAGGAAGCGGTCTTCTGCGCACTTCTTTGAACCGTCCCATGACGACAGGTGGGATGGAAAGATGGATTTCGAGCGCGAATGGAATGTCGATGCCGCCGCCGACCGTCAGCAGGCGCATGACCCGGTATTGGATGCACTCGCTGCTCGGGTGAAGGGGCACCATATCCAGCCAGGCACAATGCGCACGGTGGCCGCTGGCCCGGATGGCGTTGTCGTCCTTCCTGCCGGAACCGACATCAATCAAATAGAGGTTGATGGCCGCAACCTGATCGTCACGTTGCCGGACGGCACTCAGATGGTGATCCTGGATGGCGCGGTCGTAATGCCGCACATCGTTGTCGGCGACGTGGAAATCCCTTCGGTCAACCTTGCGGCGCTGTTGATCGGCGAGGAACCGCAGCCCGCTGCTGGTCCGGCTCGCAGTTCTGGCGGCAATTTCCTGGCAGCCGAGGGCGACGTGGGAAATCCTCACGGCCTGGGCGATCTGCTCCCACCGACCGAATTGGCCTTTACGCAGCCCGAAGAGCGGGAAATCCTCCCTATCGCGCCGAATGAGGAAGATCATGTGCCTGAACTGGAGGTCCCCACCTCCGGCCCTGGCACTGTCGTGGACGAGTCCGGCCTGGGAACGGTAAACCGTCCTGGCGGATCTCCTGGTTCGAACGAACCGGCCCCGGTCGAGACGACAGCCGGCACCATCACCTATGTCGCGGTCGATACACCCGCGACGATCAGCATCAACGGCCAGGTCGTCACTGGACCGGGGCAAACGATCACCGGCGCCCACGGCACGCTGACGATCACCAGTGTTGCTTCAGGTACGATCGAATACAGCTATACATTAGCCGACAATACTTCGGGCGATACCGTGACCGATAATTTCACGGTAACGGTTACCGATGCTGACGGGGACAGCGTCACCAAGACGCTGGTGGTCAACGTTATCGACGATGTGCCTACCGCGCACGATGACGTGGCTCACCAGGGTACAGAGGGTGCGCCGGTCGTCATCAACGCCTTTGCCAACGATGTGTTCGGCGCAGATGGGGTCGATATCGACAATAATCCCGCCGTGCGCGTGACGATTGTCAACGGTCCAGCAGAAGGAGCGGTGGCGTACGACCCCGCGACCGGACTGTTCACCTTCACCCCGGCAGCCGGTCAGGAAGGCACGGCAACCTTTGTCTACCAGATTCAGGATGGCGATGGTGATATCTCCCAGGCGACAGTCACTGTCACCCTGGAGCCCGATTCTACGCCGACCGTGGAGGTTCAGGCTGGGTCGGACACGCTGGTCGATGAGTCTGCGCTCAATCCCAATGGTTCCAATGCTGTGTCCCCGGCGGAGACCGCCGCTGGAACGTTGATCGTCACGACCGGAAACGACACGGTCGGCTCGTTGGTCATCAATAATGTCGATGTGACCAATGGCGGGACCGTACAGGGCAGCTTCGGCACCCTGATCGTCACTGGATCCCCGGCGTCGGGATACAGCTATAGCTATACGTTGGAAACGGCCACGTCGGGCGACAATACGAAGGATAGCTTCGCCGTCACCGTCACCGATAGCGATGGAGACACCGCAGGCACGACGCTGACTATCGACATCGTGGATGACCAGCCACAGGCCATTGATGATGTCGGTAATGTTGTCGTCGAAGACGGCGCCACCAACAGCCTGTCGGGCAATGTGCTGACCAACGACGTGTCTGGTGCGGACACGCCCAAGAGCTTTGTTGCCTGGGGTGCGGACGCAGCGGTGGTGGCGCAGCTCAACAGCTACGGCACGCTGGTGCAGAACAGCGATGGCAGCTGGAGCTATGTTCTGGACAACAGCCGGGCGGCGACACAGGCGCTGGGCAGCGGGTTCAGCCAGGACTTCACGCTCCATTACACGATGCAGGATGCCGATGGCGACCAGTCGCCCGCGACCCTGACGATCACGGTCAAGGGCGCGGATGACAGCGCGACCGTGGTGACGGCATCGGCGGAGGGTCCGGACGCGACCGTCTATGAGGCGGGCCTGCCGAGCGGCACGGCGCATGACGGCAGCCATGTGACCAGCGGCAGCTTCACGGTGTCTGCGACCGACGGGATCGCGAGCATCACGGTGGGGGGCACGAGCTTCACCCTGGCGCAGATGCAGGCGTTCGGCACGACCAATGGCGTTGTGAACACGGGCGAGGGGACGCTGCTGCTGACCGGCTATAATGCCGGGACGGGGGCTGTGAGCTACAGCTACACGCTGCTGGCGACGATCGACAATGACAGCAAGGCGGGCGCGACCCTCACCGAATATGACGACAGCGTCACGGTGAGCGTGACCGGCATCAGCGGCACCAGCGGCAGCGACACGCTGGTCGTGCGGATCGTCGATGATACGCCGCATGCGGTCAATGATGCGGGCGGCACGCTGACCGAGGATGTGGCGGGGAGCCTGTCTGGCAATGTGCTGACCAACGACGTGTCTGGCGCGGACACGCCCAAGAGCTTTGTCGCCTGGGGTGCGGACGCAGCGGTGGTGGCGCAGCTCAACAGCTACGGCACGCTGGTGCAGAACAGCGATGGCAGCTGGAGCTATGTTCTGGACAACAGCCGGGCGGCGACACAGGCGCTGGGCAGCGGGTTCAGCCAGGACTTCACGCTCCATTATACGATGCAGGACGCGGACGGCGACCAGTCGCCCGCGACCCTGACGATCACGGTGAAGGGCGCGGACGACAGCGCGACCGTGGTGACGGCCTCGCTGAACGGCCCTGACGCGACCGTCTATGAGGCGGGCCTGCCGAGCGGCACGGCGCATGACGGCAGCCATGTGACCAGCGGCAGCTTCACGGTGTCTGCGACCGACGGGATCGCGAGCATCACGGTGGGGGGCACGAGCTTCACCCTGACGCAGATGCAGGCGTTCGGCACGACCAATGGCGTTGTGAACACGGGCGAGGGGACGCTGCTGCTGACCGGCTACAATGCCGGGACGGGGGCTGTGAGCTACAGCTACACGCTGCTCGCGACGATCGACAATGACAGCAAGGCGGGCGCGACCCTCACCGAATATGACGACAGCGTCACGGTGAGCGTGACCGGCATCAGCGGCACCAGCGGCAGCGACACGCTGATCGTGCGGATCGTCGATGATGCGCCGCATGCGGTCAATGATGCGGGCGGCACGCTGACCGAGGATGTGGCGGGGAGCCTGTCTGGCAATGTGCTGACCAACGACGTGTCTGGCGCGGACACGCCCAAGAGCTTTGTCGCCTGGGGTGCGGACGCAGCGGTGGTGGCGCAGCTCAACAGCTACGGCACGCTGGTGCAGAACAGCGACGGCAGCTGGAGCTATGTGCTGGATAACAGCCGGGCGGCGACGCAGGCGCTGGGCAGCGGGTTCAGCCAGGACTTCACGCTCCATTACACGATGCAGGATGCCGATGGCGACCAGTCGCCCGCGACCCTGACGATCACGGTCAAGGGCGCGGATGACAGCGCGACCGTGGTGACGGCATCGGCGGAGGGTCCGGACGCGACCGTCTATGAGGCGGGCCTGCCGAGCGGCACGGCGCATGACGGCAGCCATGTGACCAGCGGCAGCTTCACGGTGTCTGCGACCGACGGGATCGCGAGCATCACGGTGGGGGGCACGAGCTTCACCCTGGCGCAGATGCAGGCGTTCGGCACGACCAATGGCGTTGTGAACACGGGCGAGGGGACGCTGCTGCTGACCGGCTATAATGCCGGGACGGGGGCTGTGAGCTACAGCTACACGCTGCTGGCGACGATCGACAATGACAGCAAGGCGGGCGCGACCCTCACCGAATATGACGACAGCGTCACGGTGAGCGTGACCGGCATCAGCGGCACCAGCGGCAGCGACACGCTGGTCGTGCGGATCGTCGATGATACGCCGCATGCGGTCAATGATGCGGGCGGCACGCTGACCGAGGATGTGGCGGGGAGCCTGTCTGGCAATGTGCTGACCAACGACGTGTCTGGCGCGGACACGCCCAAGAGCTTTGTCGCCTGGGGTGCGGACGCAGCGGTGGTGGCGCAGCTCAACAGCTACGGCACGCTGGTGCAGAACAGCGATGGCAGCTGGAGCTATGTTCTGGACAACAGCCGGGCGGCGACACAGGCGCTGGGCAGCGGGTTCAGCCAGGACTTCACGCTCCATTATACGATGCAGGACGCGGACGGCGACCAGTCGCCCGCGACCCTGACGATCACGGTGAAGGGCGCGGACGACAGCGCGACCGTGGTGACGGCCTCGCTGAACGGCCCTGACGCGACCGTCTATGAGGCGGGCCTGCCGAGCGGCACGGCGCATGACGGCAGCCATGTGACCAGCGGCAGCTTCACGGTGTCTGCGACCGACGGGATCGCGAGCATCACGGTGGGGGGCACGAGCTTCACCCTGACGCAGATGCAGGCGTTCGGCACGACCAATGGCGTTGTGAACACGGGCGAGGGGACGCTGCTGCTGACCGGCTACAATGCCGGGACGGGGGCTGTGAGCTACAGCTACACGCTGCTCGCGACGATCGACAATGACAGCAAGGCGGGCGCGACCCTCACCGAATATGACGACAGCGTCACGGTGAGCGTGACCGGCATCAGCGGCACCAGCGGCAGCGACACGCTGATCGTGCGGATCGTCGATGATGCGCCGCATGCGGTCAATGATGCGGGCGGCACGCTGACCGAGGATGTGGCGGGGAGCCTGTCTGGCAATGTGCTGACCAACGACGTGTCTGGCGCGGACACGCCCAAGAGCTTTGTCGCCTGGGGTGCGGACGCAGCGGTGGTGGCGCAGCTCAACAGCTACGGCACGCTGGTGCAGAACAGCGACGGCAGCTGGAGCTATGTGCTGGATAACAGCCGGGCGGCGACGCAGGCGCTGGGCAGCGGGTTCAGCCAGGACTTCACGCTCCATTACACGATGCAGGATGCCGATGGCGACCAGTCGCCCGCGACCCTGACGATCACGGTCAAGGGCGCGGATGACAGCGCGACCGTGGTGACGGCATCGGCGGAGGGTCCGGACGCGACCGTCTATGAGGCGGGCCTGCCGAGCGGCACGGCGCATGACGGCAGCCATGTGACCAGCGGCAGCTTCACGGTGTCTGCGACCGACGGGATCGCGAGCATCACGGTGGGGGGCACGAGCTTCACCCTGGCGCAGATGCAGGCGTTCGGCACGACCAATGGCGTTGTGAACACGGGCGAGGGGACGCTGCTGCTGACCGGCTATAATGCCGGGACGGGGGCTGTGAGCTACAGCTACACGCTGCTGGCGACGATCGACAATGACAGCAAGGCGGGCGCGACCCTCACCGAATATGACGACAGCGTCACGGTGAGCGTGACCGGCATCAGCGGCACCAGCGGCAGCGACACGCTGATCGTGCGGATCGTCGATGATGCGCCGCATGCGGTCAATGATGCGGACAGCGTGACGGAGGGTCTTGGCAACAAGGCCGACGGCAATGTGTTCACTGGGGTTGGCGGCACGGACGCTAATTCGACCGATGGCACGGCGGACACGATTGGCGCGGATGGCGCGGCGCCTGGCGGTGCGGTCACGGGGGCTCGGGTGAGCACCGAAGCTGGTGGCGGTGCGCTGACGGGGGTGAGCGCTGCGGGCACGACGATCAGTGGCACCTATGGCGATCTGCTGATCAAGTCGGATGGCAGCTATACCTATACGCTCAAGACCGCGTCGATCCCGGCGGGCGTGACGAGCGAGACCTTCACCTACCAGATCAAGGATGGGGATGGCGACACAGACCTGGCCCAGCTGGTGATCAGCTTGAACCAGGATGGCCGCGTGCCCGATGTGACGGGCGACACGAGCACGGTCTATGAGGATGGCCTGGCCGATGGGTTGCAGCATGGTGCGGCCAGCGAGACCGACACGACCGGCCAGTTCACGGTCAATGCCAATGGCGAGAGCTACACGCTGACGCTCGATGGCGATCTCAACCCAGCGCAGGCGATCACGGCGGTGGGGCAGCAGGTGTTCACGAGCAAGGGCGTGCTGACGATCACCTCGATCTCGGCGCCAGATGTGAACGGCGTCGTGACCTATGGCTACAGCTATACGCTGGATCATGCGCTGACGCACAGCGGCCAGGGCGAGATCAACCCGCTGACCGACACGATCAGCATGACGGTGACCGACGCCACTGGCGACAGCGATGCGACGCCTGGATCCATCGTCGTCTCTATCGTGGATGATGTTCCGACATTGTCTTCCGTCACGGATTTGTCGGTAGCGAATTCCATTCACACCTATAGCGGGAATGATATCAACTTCACCTATGGTGCCGATCAGGCGGGCAGCATCACGCTCACCCACCTGACTGACATAGCGGGCATCGTTTACACGGGCGATGGCACCGGCGTGGTGACGGCCAGCGTGAACGGCAATCCCTATTTCACGGTATCCGTTGATCAGGCGACAGGCGATTATACGGTGGACGTGCTGACTACACGACCAGTGGTCGATACGCCGCTCAGCTTCAGCAATATTGCGCCTGGCAATTACACGACGGTTACCCTGCCCGGCGGGCAGGTGTTCGACGGCGTTTCTTACGGTAGCGCAACGACGACCGCTCAAGCCTTCACCAACGATGGGTCGACGATCAATCCGTCGGGCAACGGTTTTGGCGTGGCGAACAACCTCATCAATGACAATGAAGGCTTCCTGTTCAGTAATCACGACTCTTCGTCCCTGAGCTTCGACGTTAATTTCCAGCCGAACACATCGACGGTGACGGTGAGCTGGGCGACCTATGCGGGCGGCACGCCGACAGCTGGTGCGTTGCCACTTCAAACCGGGACTTTCCTCGTCACGAAGGATGCTGACGGGATCACCCATGTCGATATCGATCCGACACTCGATTTCGATCACATGGTTGTCCGCTTCGATTACAGCGAGAGCGGCAATCCAGCGGCGCGCGTTGAAAATTTCAGCGTAACGCAGCAGGTCATTCCTGACGATCAGGTGCTGCAGTTCGCAGTCACGGTGAAGGACGCAGATGGCGACATTGTCACCAGCACGACACCCACCACCACGATTGATGTTACGTTCCAAGGCGGAGCGCCGGTTCCGCCGGTCGCGATAGATCTGGACGGCGACGGTCTGGAATTTGTCGATCGTTCGCTGGGTGTCACCCACGATTATGGCAGCGGCACGGTCAGCACGGCCTGGGTCTCTTCCGACGACGGCCTGCTCGCTCATGCGACGGGCGGTTCTTACGACATCGTCTTCGCGGACGATGCGCCGGGGGCGAAGAGCGATCTGGAGGGTCTGCGCCTTGCATATGACGGTAATGGCGATGGTGTGTTCGACGCCCATGATGCCGCCTATTCCGAATTCGGCGTCTGGCAGGATTTGAACAGCAACGGTGTGGTCGATGGCGGCGAGTTCAAGTCGCTGGCCGACATGGGCATCGCATCGATCAAGCTGACCTCTGATGGCCAGAGCTATCAGGCGGCGGGCGGCGACGTGACAGTGCTGGGGGAAGCGACCTTCACCCGTACTGACGGCACGACGGGCACTGTCGGTGACGTGGTGTTCGCCACCTCCAAGGATGTCGATCTCGCCAAGACGGAAAGCACCACCAGCGGCTTCAACCAGGCGCTGATAGCGGCGAGCCTGGTGGCGGTGGCCGGTGCTGTCGAGACGTTGGAGCAGGCGCCTGCCCCGGTCGTCGCTCAGGCCGAGACGACGGTGGATACCGCACCGACGGCTACAACCAGCACGGCGTCCGAGCCTGCCAACGAAGGCGACGCAAGCACATCGGTGTCGAGCGAAAGCCAGGATAGCCATGTTGCGGATCAGCCGGTCGAGCAGACGAGCCACAGCGGCAGCGACGATTCGGCTCCAGATCATTCAACGCTTTCGGGCGGCGATGATGCACCGGTTCATGCCGCCAATGATGATGGCCAAGCGCAGCCCGCGCTGGACGATCATCAGGGTTTGCTCGCCCAGGCGGTTAATCTCCCGGTCTTCGACGGCAATGCGGCGGCGCTCGTTGCGGCGCATGACGCGGCTCCGAATGCTCAAGCAGCACAGGTGGTAGCCGAAGCTTTGGGCCATGCGGGGACGCCAAACATCGATGCGCTGCTGGCAGCGTTGCCAGGGGGCGAGCATGCGCCGGTGCTGCTCAACCCCGTTGCGGGCGACGCCGCCGATGCAGGCCATCTGATGGCGATGGCGGCCAGTGTCTTCGATGCGGCGATGGTCGCGCATGAAGCGATGGCGGTCGCTCACGGGTGATCGCCATGGTTCGGATTTCTCGCGGGAATATTTGGGGGAGAATGATTATGCGGAACAGGTTGAGAAGCATCGCTTCCTTCGGCCTAGCGGCGGGGATGATGTCGACGGGGGCCTTGGCGGCACCCGCTTCGCCCCTGATGCAGATGGGCAATTCGGAGCTCAAAGGCGCGCTCAAGAGCCGTTATGACACGGCCGTTGCGGCGGCGGGCGACGCAAGCTTACGGGCAGCGCAGGACAGCCGCTGGACCTGGGCCGTGGAGGCCAAGAACCAGTGCGGCATCGCGCTGGGCTTCATGAAATCCGGCACTAAGGATGCGGACAGCATCAATAAGTGCGACGACTTTGTGGCACGCCTTTCGGCGCCGCCACCGCCGCCGGTGCCGACCGCAGCTTCAGCCCCACCCGCGCTGGACTGCACGGCACCGGCGGTGTCCATCTTCTTCGACTGGAACATGGACACGCCGCTGCCCGAGGGCGCGGCGACGATCAACCAGATCACGCAATCGGCCGCCCAGTGCGGTTGGACGCGGTTTGGCGTCACCGGCTACACCGATACGTCGGGCGGCAAGGGTTATAATGACGGCCTGTCGCTGCGCCGGGCGCAGAATGTCGCCGGGCTGATGAGCCAGGGTGGCATCGCGATGGACGCGATGACCGTCAGCGGGCTGGGCGAGACCCAGCTGAAAATCGAAACTGCCGACAATGTGCGCGAACCGATGAACCGTCGGGTCGAAGTCACTGCCAGCACCAATTGAGGGGAGCGCAATCATGACAATCCTGCGCAAGACATGCGGCAGCCTGATGGCGCTGTGCGCCGCGACCATGGCAACGACCGGTTGGGCACAGACCACGGATCTGAAGAGCGCCATTGCGGCCGCGATCGACAGTCATCCGGAAATCAACCAGGCGATCCAGAACAAGGAAGCGATCGAGTTCGAACGGGAACAGGCGAAGGGGTTGTATCTGCCCCGGGTCAGCGTGGAAGGATCGGCTGGCATTCGTCGGTTGGAGAATAACACGCGCCGGACGCTTGGCCTTGGCGACCAGACGCTCTACCCGCTGGAAGCAAGTGTGCTGGCCGAAGAAACGCTGTTCGATTCGGGCTATCGCGGCGCTGAAAAGCGGCGTCAGGCCGCGCGGATCGACGGAGCTGCGCTGCGTGTCGGTGAACGGTCACAGTTCGTCGCGCTGAACGTCACGCGGCAGTATCTGGATTATATGCTGCAACAGCGGGTCGTCGCGGCGGCTGAGGACAATATCGCTTTCCATCGCAAGCTGCTCGGCGATCTGGGCGAGGGCGTGTCGAAGGGATCGATCAGCATCGCCGACCAGCAGCAGGCCGAAGAGCGGCTGCAATCCGCGTTGGTCCGCAAGAGCGAAGCTGAGCAGGACCTGACCAACGCGGCGATCAGCTTTCGCACGCTGACCGGTCTTTCGATCGATCAGGTGTCGATGCCGGATGCGGTGACGAGCGCTGTACCGCCGACGCTGGACGAGGCGATTGCGGGCGCGCGCGCCAACAACCCGCTGATCCGGGAAGCTGAGGCTGACATCCAGGCGGCGCATGCAGTCGTCGACGAGGCGGAGTCCGAGCTTGGACCCAAGGTTGTGCTGGAAGGGCGCGGCCGCATCGGCGAGGATGTGGACGGCTTCCGTGGCAGCACCAATGACGTGCAGGGGCGTGTCGTCCTGCGCTGGCAGCTGTTCGATGGCGGTATCAACCGGGCGAAGGTCCAGGAAATGACCCGCCGCGCCAGCGAGGCGCGTTTCCGGCTCAGCCAGCGTCAGCGCGAGGCGGAAGATGATGTCCGTACTGCCTGGAACCGTTGGGATACCGAAAAGAAGCGGCTGAACGACTTGTCGCGTCAGGGCACGGTGTCTGATTCCCTGCTGGTGTCCTATCGCGAGCAGTTCAACGTCGGACGCCGTTCGCTGCTCGACGTGCTGGATACGCAGAATACCCGCTTCAATACGCAGGTGCGGACGGAAACCGCCCGCTTCTCTGAAATCTTCTCGCAATATCAGATCCTGGCGGCGACCAATCAGTTGCTCGACACTCTGGGGATAGCCCAGCCTTCGGGCGCCAATCCCTATGCGCGCAAGAAATATGATGTCCCGGATCTGCCGCCCGCCGAATTGCAGCGGCGGCGCTATCCGGGCTGAGTTTCCATCTTTGGGGTCACCCCGGCTTCGGCCGGGGTGGCGCGGGGTAAACAATGTTGGAACGAAGCACATTAAGTCTGGCCGAATGGCTGGACCATCAGAGTTCGCCCGGTGACGAGCTGACCGAATGCATCGCCCATGTGGCGCGGCATTTCGATCGATCGCCGGGAATCGTGGCTCTACGGGCGGGTCTTGCCGTTGATGAATCCGGGCGTTTGCCCTTTCATCAGGCGGAATCCGCGCTGGATCAGATCGGCCTGCTGAGCGACCATGTCCGCGGGCGGCTGGACAAATGGCGGCCCGCCAACCTGCCAGCCATCCTGCCGCTAAGGGGCGAGCGTTTTCTCCTCCTGCTGGACATCAAGCAGGGCGATGCGCTGGTTCAATTGCCGCATGCGAGCGAACCGGTTTGGGCGCGGCTTTCCGACCTGGAATCCTATTTCACCGGCGAGGCGCTGGCGGTCATGGCCGATCACGGCCGCGAACGGGCCGAGGAAAGGCCGTGGGATGAGCGGGCGCGGCAGCATTGGTTCTGGCGCGAAGTCTGGCGGGCGCGTGGGTCCTTTGGCTATGTCATGCTGGCGGCGGGGATCATCAACCTTCTCGCCTTCGCCTTGCCGCTGTTCACGATGAACGTCTATGACCGGATCATTCCGAACAAGGCGGCTTCCAGCCTGTGGGTATTGGGCGCGGGCGTCATGCTGGCCTTTGGGCTGGATTTTGCTTTGCGGCTCGCCCGGGCGCGGCTGGTTGACGAGGCTGGGCGGGAAATTGACGAACGGCTGTCGCAGCGCTTGTTCGAGAAGGTGATGAACGTGCCGCTCGCCAGCCGTGCGGGCAGCACTGGGGCGCTGGCACGGCGCGTTTCGGAATTCGAAAGCGTCCGCGAATTTTTCACGTCGACCACCGTGGTGCTGGTGGTGGATATCAGTTTCCTGTTCGTGTTTGTCGGCATCATCGCGCTGCTGGGTGGATGGCTCGCGGTCGTGCCTGTCGTCATGATCGGCATCATGGCCACGGCCGGATTCTTCCTTCAGCGCTCCATGGCCAGCCTGTCGCGTGATGCGCAAGCGGACTCGAGCCTGCAAAGCGCGGCGTTGGTGGAAGCGATCGGGGGCATCGAAACGCTGAAAGCATGCCGCGCCGAAGGACGGATGCTGGAGCGGTGGCGCCGTTACGCGAGGATGAGTGCTTCCACACAGGAAAAGCTGCGGCGGCTGAGCTCGACCAGCGTGACGCTCGCATCGCTATGCCAGCAAGTGACGAGCATCGCGCTGGTGATCGGCGGCTTCTACATGTTCGCGGCGGGCGAGATCACGATGGGTGCGATCATCGCCATCGTCATGCTGGCTGGCCGGTCATTGGCGCCTGTTGGACAGCTGGCCTTCGTCATCGTGCGAGCACGGCAGGCGATGACGACTTTGGGCAGCCTCCAGACCCTGATCGATCAGCCGGACGAGCGGCTGGACGGAGCGCGCGGAATCATCCCGAAGGTGCGCAAAGGGGCGATCGTCGCCAAGGGGCTGGAGTTCAGCTATCCGGGCGCCACTCAGCCCAGCCTCAAAGGCATCGACCTGCGAATCGAACCGGGCGAACGGATCGGTATCATCGGGCGCGTGGCGTCGGGCAAGTCGACGCTGGGGCGGGTGCTGTGCGGTCTTTATCCTCCGGGCGGCGGCATGCTGACCATCGATGATGTGGATAGCCGCCAATATCATCCGCACGAACTGCGTGCTGCCTTCCGCTATGTTGGGCAGGATGCGGAGCTGTTCAGCGGGTCGGTGCGGGAAAATCTGCTGCTGGGCGCGCGGGACGCCGACGATGAGAAGTTGCTGGACGCGCTGGAGCGTTCGGGCGCGTCGCGCTTCTTCGGGCGTGATGCCGCCGGGTTCGACCTTCATATCGGTGAGCGCGGCAGTCGCCTATCGGGCGGGCAGCGGAGCTTCCTGGTGTTGGCGCGGGCGTTAGTGGAGCCGACCAGGCTGCTCTTCCTCGATGAGCCGACCGGGGCGATGGATAATCAGACGGAAAATCTGTTTGTAGACCATCTGGCAAAGGCGCTGGAGCCCGAACAGACGCTGATCGTATCGACGCACCGCCATGCACTGCTGCGGATCGTGGATCGGTTGATCGTGATCGACCAGGGTGTGGTTCTGGCGGACGGGCCGCGCGATGAGGTTATCGGACAGCTTCAAAAAGGAGCGGTCCAATGATCGGGCGGACATGGAGGTTGCCAGCGTCTGAGGCTTGCATGCTCGGCCTCGGGGGGGCGCTTGTTGTAGCCTTGGCAGCAGGAACGGTCGGCTGGCGCGGGAACGACGCTCCCAAGGCTGCGGTCGAAACGAGGATCATCGACGGTGCGCCCGCCATACCCCGTCAGTATCGCGCGCTGGTGGAGATCACAGAGAGCGAAGCCGCGCCCTTGACGACTGGGCAGGAGGCGGCGGTGCAGAATGGCAGGCTCCGGTTTGCGTCCGGAGCCATTGCCGCAGCATCGCCTTTCCGAACGCTTCAATCCGCAGGCGAGGACAGGAGCCGCGCGCTGCAATGCCTGACGCAGGCGATCTATTACGAAGCAGCGGCCGAACCGGAAAGCGGCCAGCGCGCGGTGGCGCAGGTCGTTCTCAACCGTGTGCGTCATCCCGCCTTCGCCAAGACGGTGTGCGGCGTGGTGTATCAGCGCTTTAACGCGTCAGTGTGCCAGTTCAGTTTCGTATGTGACGGGTCACTTGCGCGGCGGCCTTTGGCCGTCCTCTGGAATAGGGCACAGCGGATCGCGGCGGCGGCGCTGGCGGGACAGGTCGAACCGAGCGTTGGCACGGCGACCCATTATCATGCCGATTATGTGTTTCCTGGATGGGCGCCGCATCTGGCGAAGCTGGTGAAGATTGGTGCGCACATCTTTTATCGCTGGCCGGGCGCGTGGGGGCTGCCGCGTGCTTTTACGGGGCGCTATGCCGGGGGTGAATATATCCCTGCCTTCGATCCATCGCAGATGGTGGGGATGAAAGAGCCGGAGATCGATTATCCTTCGGTTGCGGCACTGCCCGAACGCCGGGCGGCCAATGATGTGGGCGGGCGGATGGACCCGTCCAAGGGATGGAAGCTGTCCATTCCTGATCCTTCGCAAGGGGGCGGCGCTCTCACCAACATGCTCGCCGCGCAGGAAAAGGCGAAGGCGGTGGCGCTCGCTGCCGATGAACATGCAATGCAAGAGGCAAAACCATGATGGGGCGCTGGATCAGCTGGCTGCGGGGGCAGCCGGGCAACAAGCAGGTCATCCTGTATAGCGGTGGAGGCATGCTGGCGTTCCTTTTGTGGGCCAGCCTTGCTCCGGTGGATGAGGTGACGCACGGGCAGGGGCGGGTGATCCCGTCGAGCAAGGCGCAGGTCATCCAGTCCGCCGAGCCGACCACGATCGAGGAGATATTGGTCCGGTCGGGGCAGAAGGTCAGCAAGGGCCAGTTGCTGGTGCGTCTGGACGACGCGATGCTGGCGTCCGAACTGGGGCAGTTGCAGGCCGAGACGCGATCGCTGACGGCGCGGGCGGGACGGCTGGAGAAAGAAGGCACCGGTACGGGCGCCAACTGCGCCACGGGCGGCCCCGAATGTCAGCAGGAGCAGGCGCTGGCCGCAGTCCGCCAATCGGCGCTCCGCAGCAAGCAGGATGGGCTTTCGGCCCAGGTGGAACAGCGCCGCCGCGAACTGGGCGAGGCGCAGGCCACGATCGACAGCCTAGGTGGCAGCGTCCAGCTGGCGCGGCAGCGGGTGGCGATGTTGGAGCCGCTTGCGGCCAAGTCCATTGTCCCGCAGACCGAATTGCTCGACGCCCGGCGTGAACTGGTGGATGCGCAAGGGCGGCTCAACGCGGCGCAGCAACAGGCGTCGCGTGCATCGGCCGCGATCCGCGAGGCGCAGGCGCAGCTGTCCGAGGCGAATTTTCAATTCAAGCAGGATGCGCTGAACGAACGTAGTCAGTTGGAGGCCAAGATTGCGGTCAATAGCGAGTCCCTGCGCGGTGCGAAGGGCCGAGCACAGCGCGCGGAAATTCGTTCGCCCGTCGATGGCGTGGTCAACGATGTGCAGGTGACGACCATCGGCGGCTTCGTGACTGCCGGTCAAAAGATCATGCAGATCGTCCCCATCGGTGACAAGCTGCTGGTGGAGGCGCGGGTGAAGCCGAACGACATCGCCTTCATTAAGACCGGCGACCGCGCGGTCGTGAAGGTCACCGCCTATGACTTTTCCATCTATGGGGGCCTGAGCGGCACCGTGCAGCAGGTGTCGGCCGACAGCGTCTATGATGAAGCGACGCGGGAGGCCTATTTCACGGTGGTCGTGGAAACCGACCGCGCGTGGTTGGGCACGGGCGCGCACAAGCTGCCTATCACGCCCGGCATGGTGTGCGACGTGGAGATATTGACGGGCCGCAAGTCGGTGTTGGCCTATTTGCTCAAGCCCATCATGAAGGCGCGGTCGGAGGCTCTGCGGGAGAGGTAGTAAGCGTGCTCAGCGGGCGGCGAACTGGACCGGCTGCGGCTTCGTTACGCGATAGCCGTGGGTCCAGCGGCCATAGGCGTTGAAGCTCATGATCGGCCGATAGTCGCTGACCTCTGAAGAAGGCAGCACCCGATCCGTCATATTGTCTAGGACCATCAGGTCGCTGCCTACACGCACTGCCAGCACCGCGTGATCGGCCTGCCTCACTAGATCGCGTGCGATGACGAGGAACATGGCGTGGCGATCGAAGCCAGCCGCTTGCAGAAGCTGCATCTTGGCGATGGCGTAATCTTCGCAATCGCCAGCCCCGCGTTGGAGCGACTGGCTGGCTGAAGCCCAGCTGTCGCGGCCCTGCCGATCGTCAACGAAGCGCAGGCGACTGTTGACCCAGCGATTTACCATTTCCACCTGCCGTAGCCCGGCGGCGGCGCGCGCCGACCGCAAGAGGCTGGCCGACAGGACCGTAGCCGGAGCGGAGCGGGCAGCGGCGGCCCATTTGTCGTCGAGCGGCGTCCGGCTGACTGCCATCGCCACCGATCCAAAGATGTCCGGCTGTCCCGCGCGCGGCGCTGGAGCCGATGGCAGGGGGGTGGGCTTGGGCATGGCGAAGGTGGCCGCAGGCGCTGTGATGAGGTCGCGCATGAAGGTGGGCACGAGGTCGGGTTGCTTATAGCTGAGTGCAGGCTGGCTGAGCGTCAGACGGATGCCTTGCAGTTCCCATCCGGGCATCCGCGACAACGTCCGGTCAACGCGGCTGTCGTTGACGATAGCTTGCGGTTCCGCGACTGGCGGCGCCCAGTTGAAGGATGACGTGCTGCCCTGCTGCGCGCTGATGGCTGCGAGGCGGCTCATGCCGCCTGCGAGCAGGGTGGACGCCAGGCGATCGGCCTGTCCATAGTCTGCGCCCTTCAACGCGGCGCTGGTGATGCCGGTCGGCGTAAGGGTTTGCGCAAGCGCGGCGCCGCTCTGAACCGACAGCAGCAGAGCCGGTGCGGCAAGCGGTGTGATGCGAAGGATCTGGGCGAAGCCTGACATGCTTGCCCGTATCGCGCGGAAGATTGAACATCCCGTCGCCCGCAGTGGTTAATGCTGCGGTAGCCACGAAATCTGGAGGGGGCACTGTCGCGCGGCGATGCTTGCCCGCGAGAGGGTTAGGCGTCGATTGCTTCTTCGTCCACCGTGGCCGCATTTTCCTGGATGAAGGCGAAGCGGTGGGCGGGGTTGGTTCCCATCAGGCGCTCGACCAGTTCGCGCACTTGCTGGCGATCCTCGATGTCGTCGGGCAGGGTGATGCGGATGAGGCTGCGGGTCTTGGGGTCCATGGTGGTTTCGCGCAGCTGGCCCGGATTCATCTCGCCCAATCCCTTGAAGCGGCTGACTTCGACCTTCTTGCCCTTGAACTCGGTGCGCAACAATTCTTCGCGATGGGCATCGTCGCGGGCGTAGAGGCTCTTGCCCCCGGCGACGAGGCGATAAAGCGGCGGCTGGGCGAGATAGAGGTGCCCGCGCCGCACCAGTTCCGGCATTTCCTGGAAGAAGAAGGTCATGAGCAGCGTCGCGATATGCGCGCCGTCGACGTCGGCGTCGGTCATGATGACGACGCGCTCATAACGCAGATTGTCGGGATTGCAGTCCTTCCGCGTGCCGCAACCAAAGGCCAGGATCATGTCGGCGATTTCCTGGTTCGCCAGGATCTTTGCATTGTTGGCGGAAGCGACGTTCAGGATCTTGCCTCGTAGGGGCAGGATAGCCTGCGTCTTGCGGTCGCGCGCTTGTTTGGCCGACCCGCCTGCCGAATCGCCTTCCACCAGGAAGATTTCCGTGCCTTCGGGATCGTCGGTCGAGCAATCGGTGAGCTTGCCCGGCAATCGCAGCTTGCGGGCAGAGGTCGCGGTCTTGCGCTTGACCTCCTTTTCCGCCTTGCGCTTGAGGCGCTCGTCCATGCGGTCGATGACATAGGCGAGCAGCGCCTTGCCGCGCTCCATATGGTCGGACAGATAATGGTCGAAATGATCGCGCACCGCGTTCTCGACGAGGCGAGCGGCTTCCGGGCTGGTCAGGCGATCCTTGGTCTGGCTCTGGAATTGCGGATCGCGGATGAAAACGGACAACATGATTTCCGAAGAGGTCACGATGTCGTCTGCGGTAATGTCCTTCGCCTTCTTGTTGCCGACCAGTTCGGCGAAGGCGCGGATACCTTTGACCAAAGCGGCGCGCACCCCGGTCTCGTGCGTGCCGCCGTCGGGTGTAGGGATGGTGTTGCAGTACCAGCTGTAACTGCCGTCCGACCAAAGCGGCCAGGCGATCGCCCATTCGACGCGGCCTGCGGTGTCAGGAAAATCCTGGCTGCCAGAGAAGAAGGCGCTGGTGGCGCATTCGCGTGTGCCGATCTGTTCCTTCAAATGATCGGCTAAACCGCCGGGGAACTGGAACACGGCCTCGGCTGGCGTGTCGTCGCTTATGAGTTCGGGCGCGCATTTCCAGCGGATTTCGACGCCTGCGAACAGATAGGCCTTGGAACGGGCGAGGCGGTAAAGGCGGGCGGGCTTGAACTTTTGCTCGCCGAAAATCTCTTGATCGGGAATGAAGCTGACCGATGTGCCCCGCCGATTAGGTGCCCCGCCGATCTTCTGAAGGCCGCTGGTGGGCAGGCCCTGCGCGAAGCTCTGGCGGAACAATTCCTTGTTGAGCGCGACTTCGACCACGGTCACGATCGAAAGCGCATTCACCACGCTGATGCCGACGCCATGCAGGCCGCCGGAGGTCGCATAAGCCTTGTCGGTGAACTTGCCGCCAGAGTGAAGCGTGGTGAGGATCACCTCCAGCGCCGATTTGCCGGGAAATTTAGGGTGCATGCCGACGGGAATGCCGCGGCCATTGTCGGTAATGGTCAGCTTATTGCCGGGTTCCAGCGTGACCTCGATACGGGTGGCATGTCCCGCAACCGCCTCGTCCATGCTGTTATCGAGCACTTCGCTGGCGAGATGATGGAGCGCGCGCTCGTCCGTACCGCCGATATACATGCCCGGACGGCGGCGAACCGGCTCCAGGCCTTCGAGCACTTCGATGGAGGATGCATCGTAATCGGAGGAGGAAAGCGGCTGGCTCGCGAACAGATCGGACATGCGCACAAGCTATAAGCGGGTCGGCGGCGGGCGCAAGCAGGAGCTATGAAGAAGGGGCCAGTCTCATCGACCGGCCCCTTCAAATTTCAAAGCTGAACGCAGGGTCAGCGAACGCGCGGACCGCCGAAAGGCAGGGGCGGAGGCGGACGGCGCGTGCCACGCGGCAGCTGAGCCTGATAGGCGCGGCCGCAATGTTCCACGCAATAAGGGAAGCCGGGGTTCACGGTCTCGCCACAGAAGTGGAAGTCCGGTTCGCCCGGATGGCCCATCGGCCACTTGCAGATACGCTCGGTCAGGTCGAGCAGCGACGTCTTGCCTGCGATTTCCGGGCTAGGCTTGGCAGGGACCAGGCGGCGGGGAGGGGCAGGCGGGATCGGTGCCTGCTGGTCGCCGGGACCCTGGCGAAGGAAGCCGCCCGGACCAACCGATATGATGCGTGGCTGCGGCGCGGGTGCAGGAGCGTCTGCGGCAGGAGCTGCGGCAGACTGTGCGGGCGCGGGCGCAACCGACGGCGCGGGGCGTGCGGGCGCGGGCGCGCTATGTTGCACGGGCGCGGCAGGTTTGGGCGCTTCGGCCTCAGGTGCAGGCTTGCGGACGGGGGCAGCCTTTTTGGGCGCCTCGTTCGGCTTTACGGGCGAAGGGCGCGATTGCAGGCCAAGGCGGTGCGCCTTGCCGATCACGGCATTTCGGCTGACACCGCCCAGTTCGTCCGCGATCTGGCTGGCGGTCAGGCCTTTTTCCCACATTCCCTTGAGCTGGTCGATACGCTCGTCGGTCCAGGACAATGAATGACTCCTCAAATTCTCTGGCTAGCGCCCTATATGGGACGCGCCTGCACAGGTTAAAGCCCATGCACAACGCCCTTGCGGCACAACAGACCAGCCGATAGTCGATCGAAGCATGAACGAACAGCCCCAATTTTCCGTATCCGCCTCTTCGCCTCCTCCTTTTCATGAGCCGGGTGAGCTTGTCATCCGCAACGTCAACTGGGCGGGCACCCGAGCGCTCTACCAGAAAGAGGTTCGCCGCTTCATGAAGGTGCAGCTCCAGACCATCTGGGCGCCTGCCGTCACCACGCTGATGTTCCTCATCATTTTCTCGATCGCGTTGGGCGGGGCGAACCGGCAGGTTCTGGGCGTCCCCTTTGCGGACTTCATCGCGCCGGGGCTCATGATCATGGGCATGATGAACAATGCCTTTGCCAACAGCAGCTTCTCGCTGCTCGCTGGCAAGATGCAGGGTACGCTGATCGACTATCTGATGCCGCCGCTTTCCAATAGCGAGTTGCTATTGGCTCTGGTCGGTGCGGCGGTGACGCGGGCTTGTTGTGTAGGGCTGGCGCTGTGGGGGGCGATGGCGCTGTGGCCGGGCGTCCATGTAACACCGGCGCATCCCTGGGCGATCGTCTGGTTTGGGCTGATGGGGGCGGCACTGACAGCGTTTATCGGGGTACTGACATCGATTTGGGCGGAAAAGTTCGATCATGCCGCCGCGATCACCAATTTCGTGATCGGGCCGATGACGCTGCTGTCGGGCACCTTCTATTCCATTGACCGGCTGGCGCCCGTGTTCCGCGCAATCAGCCATGCAAATCCGTTTTTCTACGCGATATCGGGCTTTCGTTATGGCTTCGTCGCGGCGGCGGATGGGGATGTTGTCGTGGGGAGCATCGTGCTGTTGGTGCTCAACGTGGCTCTGGCACTGCTGTGCTATGTGCTGTTGAAGCGTGGATGGAAGCTCAAAGCCTGATTTAGCCTCGGCGTTAATGGATCAGATGAACCCGGCTATCACGGGAATGGTCAGGGTCATGACGAACAGGCCCCCTGCCGCGATCAGCCAATGATGGAGACGGGGAAGGCCGATGTCATCCCGGCCCCCCTCCGGTTGAACATTCATCAGATGACGCCTTTGCCGCCCACGCGGGTTAGGGCAAAGCCTGCTGCTTCGGCTTCGCTGCGCGGATAGATGTTGCGTAGGTCAATAAGCAGAGGCTTGTTCATCGAAGCGGCAAGACGCTTGAGATCGAGCGCGCGGAAAATGTCCCATTCCGTGACCAGCACGAGTGCGTCGGCGCCAGTCGCGGCCTCGTAGGCGTCTTTCGCCATGGTGACGCCTGACATCATCGGCCGGGCGACTTCCATGCCTTCCGGATCATAGGCGACGATCCGGGCGCCCACATCTTCCAGGGCCTGTACGATGGCGAGGCTGGGCGCATCGCGCATGTCGTCAGTGTTAGGTTTGAAGGTGAGGCCGAGCAGGGCAACGGTCTTGCCGCGCGCTTCGCCGTCCAACGCTTTCACGATCTTGCGGCCCATCGCGCGCTTGCGCAGGTCGTTGACCTGCACCACCGTTTCCACGATGCGGATCGGCGTGTCGTAATCCTGCCCCGTCTTCACCAGCGCGAGCGTGTCCTTCGGGAAGCAGGAGCCGCCATAGCCGGGGCCTGCATGGAGGAATTTGCTGCCGATCCGGTTGTCGAGGCCAATGCCGCGCGACACGTCCTGCACCTCGGCGCCGACAGCTTCGCACAAGTCGGCCATCTCGTTAATGAAGGTGATCTTCGTCGCGAGGAAGGCGTTGGCGGCATATTTGATCAATTCCGCCGTGCGCCGTCCAGTGAACATGACGGGTGCCTGATTGAGGTTCAGCGGCCGGTAAATCTGCGCCATGACGGTCATGGCCCGTTCGTTGCCGGTGGTGCCCACGACGACGCGATCCGGCCGCTTGAAATCGCTGATCGCGGCGCCTTCACGGAGGAATTCCGGGTTGGAGATCACCTGGATATCGAGGTCCGGGCGTACTTCCTGGACGATGCGCTCAACCTCGTCACCGGTGCCAACTGGCACGGTCGATTTGGTGACGATGACCGTCGGGCCGTCCACGGCTTCGGCAATTTCGCGTGCGGCGGCATAGACGTAGCTGAGGTCCGCATGGCCATCGCCGCGGCGTGAGGGCGTACCCACGGCGATGAAGATCGCGTCCGCGCCCTTGACCCCCGCAGCGAGGTCGGTGGTGAAGGTCAGTCGGTCGGCCGCAGCATTGTTGGCGACGAGCTGATCAAGGCCGGGTTCGTAGATCGGCATACGGCCGGACAAGATCGCATCGATCTTGCCAGCGTCCTTGTCGACGCACACGACGTCATGGCCGAAATCGGCGAAACAGGCGCCTGATACCAGGCCGACATATCCCGTGCCGATCATCGTGATCTTCATAAACTACCCGCTGCCTCGTCCGAAAAAATGAAGGATTGACTGCGCCCTAGCATAGGTCATCGCACCTGCGAAAGCGCGCGTCGGAATTACCTCTTGTTCAGGGGATGGTTACGATTTGCTGGCAGGGGGTAGCCTTAAAGGCTCGCATCAGGGGGCAAAGATGAAAGTTGCGGTGGTATTCGGGACCCGCCCCGAAGCGATAAAACTGTTTCCCGTCATTCACGCGTTGCGCGCGAGGGATCATGTCGACGTGCGCGTGATCGTCACGGCGCAGCATAGAGGGTTGCTGGATCAGGTACTCGACATTGCGGGTATCAAGCCGGACATCGACCTCGACGTCATGACGCCGAACCAGACTCTGGATGGTCTCACGGCGAAGCTGATCGTCGATCTGGGCAAGGCGTTCGATGCGGAGAAGCCGGATCGGATCGTCGTGCATGGTGACACGCTGACGACCATGGTAGCGAGTCTTGCCGCCTACTATCGGCAAATTCCGGTCGCGCATGTGGAAGCGGGATTGCGCAGTGGGGATATTTATCATCCCTGGCCTGAAGAGGTGAACCGGCGCGTCGTCGCTTGCGTGGCCGACATGAACTTTGCGCCCACCGGCGCGGCGGCCGATGCCCTGATGCGGGAAAATCGCGATGCGGCGAGCATCCACATCACCGGCAACACGGTGATCGACGCGCTGCTTGCGACGCGCGAGCGGATTGCGGGCACGCCAGCCCTCGCGGCGGGCCTTGATGAACTGGCTTCGCGCTTCTCAGGAAAGCGCATCATCGCCGTCACCAGCCATCGACGGGAAAATTTCGGCGGGGGCATGGAAGCGATTGCCCGATCCATCGCCGACATTGCGGCTCGTCCGGATGTGGCGGTGATCTTCCCCGTTCATCCCAATCCCAATGTGCGCCCGATTATGGAGGCGGTCCTTGGGAAGCTGCCGAACGTCGCGATGATCGAACCGCTCGACTATCCGCATTTCGTGCGTCTGCTCGACATGTGCCATCTGGTCCTGACCGACAGCGGCGGCGTGCAGGAGGAGGCGCCCTCGCTTGGCAAGCCGGTGCTGGTGATGCGCGAAACAACCGAGCGACCTGAGGGCGTGGAGGCCGGGACGGCCAAGCTGGTGGGCACCGACCGTGCCCGCATTGTTGGTGAGGTGTTGGCGTTGCTCGACGATGACGAGGCATACCGGGCGATGGCACGGGCGCATAATCCCTTCGGCGATGGCCGCGCGGCGCAGCGGATCGCGGCTGTCATCGCGTCGGGAAGCGTCGAGGCGGAAGGTCTGGAGGAGGCGGCATAGCTTGGCCGCGCCCGTCTGCTGATCCTGCGTTCGCCAACAGTTTTCGACCTCATCGTCCGGGGATCGTTCGTTACCGGAATCTTCAGCATTTGCCTTCAAAAACAGGGGCAACTGATAGATTTTCCGGGATTATTGCATGCCTATCGACAAGCAGCAGAAGGTTTCCGTCATCGGGCTGGGTTATATCGGGCTGCCGACTGCGGCCCTTATCGCCCGCGGCGGAGCGCATGTCGTGGGCGTCGATGTCAGCGCTCATGTCGTTGAAACCGTCAATTCGGGCCGAGTGCATATAGAGGAAGTCGATCTGGATGGCCTGGTGCAGGGCGTGGTCGCGCGCGGGAACCTGCGGGCTAGCCTGACTGTCGAACCGAGCGACGTTTTCATCATCGCTGTTCCCACGCCGGTAGCGGAAGATCGCGCGCCGGATATCTCCTATGTGCTGAACGCGGCGCGAACCGTTGCTGAGGTACTGAAAGCGGGCAACACGGTAATATTGGAGTCCACATCACCCGTCGGCACCACTGAGGCCATGCGGGACCTGTTCGCGAAGATTCGCCCTGACCTCAAAATGCCAGGACCGGGCACGGCCGGGGACGTCGCAATCGCCTATTGCCCGGAGCGCGTTCTGCCGGGCCGCATTCTGGTCGAATTGATCGACAATGACCGTTGCATCGGCGGCATAACGCCGCGATGCGCGCGCAAGGCATTGGCCTTTTACCGTCAGTTCGTGCGGGGAGCCTGCATCACGACCAGCGCGCGTGCCGCCGAGATGGTGAAGCTCGTCGAAAACAGCTTCCGCGACGTCAATATCGCCTTCGCCAACGAATTGTCCGTCATTGCGGAAGGCATGGACATTGACGTGTGGGAAGTGATCCGCCTCGCCAACCGTCACCCGCGCGTGAACATCCTTCAACCCGGACCGGGAGTGGGCGGGCACTGTATCGCAGTGGACCCCTGGTTCATCGTCCATGGCGATCCGGAGAATAGCCGCCTGATCCGCGCCGCGCGCGAGGTGAATGATGCAAAGACCGACCATGTCGTTGCAAAGGTATCGGACCTGATAGACGAGTTTCCGGGCGAGGACGTCGCCTGCCTCGGCCTGGCCTTCAAAGCAAATATCGACGATTTCCGCGAAAGTCCCGCCGTGAAAGTGGCAAGCCGTCTGGCCCGCCGTTACGGCCGCCGCATCAAGTTGGTTGAGCCTTACGCGCAGGCTTTGCCCATGGAGTTTGCGGGCACCGGGGCGGAACTCATCGATCTCGATACGGCTCTGGAACAATGCGGCGTTTTCGTCATTCTGGTTGATCATGATATGTTCAAATCAGTCCCGGTGGACGAGCGTTTTGGCAAGGCGGTTTACGATACGCGCGGCGTATGGCCGGACCAGCCGCGCCGCCTGCCGCACGATCAGCCGGGGCGTATGGCGGGTTGACCGAGAGCTGCTTGGCCCAGAGCGCCTTGGCCGCAGTTGCCATGGCCATTTAGCCTCGCTAACCCCGCCCAAGCGTTTCGCCCCTCGGCGGACTGTTTGAAAGGCGTGGGGAATTTTCACCAATGGGCTGGCCGACCAACAGGAAGCATAGGGCTCTGGCCATCATTCTGGCCTCTGCCTCGCTTGGCGGCTGTGCAACGGTTGAAGACGCCCCCCGAGAAGCGGCCGCCTATGCGGTGATACCCGCCCCGCAGGCTGTCGGCCTGGACTATCACATCGTTCCTGATGATGTGCTGCGGGTGCAGATATATCATGAACCCGGCCTGTCGCTGGAGGATGCGGCGGTCACGGCGGCGGGTATGGTGCGTCTGCCGTTGATTGGCGATGTGCCGGTCGCAGGCTTGTCCGCCAGCGAGGCCTCAGACGTGATCGCTGGAAAGCTCGGCGAGCGTTATCTGGTTTCCCCTCAAGTTACCGTCTTCGTCAAAAAGGCCGTCGGTCGTCGCATCACTGTGGATGGCGAGGTGAGGCAGCCAGGGCTTTATCCCGTCGAAGGACGCGTCGGGTTGCTGCAAGCTGTCGCGTTGGCGAGGGGGCCGAGCCGCCTTGCCAGCCTGAAGCAGATCGTCGTCGTTCGTCTGGTGGAAGGCGAACGGAAAGCGGCGATGTTCGACTTGAACGCGATCCGCCGGGGCGAGGCGCTGGACCCTGAAATTCTGCCGGGCGATACGATCATAGTTGGGCTATCACGAGCGAAGGCCATTCTGGGCGGGACATTGCTGGCGCTGCCTGTGCTGGGGGCGGCCTTTGTGTCTCTCGACGGAGAGCATTGATGGCAGGCCGTACGATCCGCATCGATAACGACCATGCGCCCTTTGGACCGGAGGGACGCAGCGCTCGCATTGTGACGGCCGCCCGCGCTGCCTGGACGGCGATATGGCGTCATCGTATCATCCTGTTGGTCACCATGGCGCTTTGTGTGCTGGCGGGCACCATTTTCATACTTCTTTCGACGCCTGATTACCGCGCTACAGCTTCGGTCGAGGTCGAGGACGTACCCGCAGGCGCGGCGGGAGCAGGAGCAATCCAGCGCCCGGCCGCGCCCGCTGACAATGAAGCGCTGATGCAGACCGAGTTGGAGGTGCTCCGCAGCCGCGCCTTGGCCGAAGATGTGGCCCGCGAGTTGGCGTTGGTCGGCAGCCGAACCTTTTTTGATGGTATGAATGAACGGCGCCCCGAGCGCGGGTCCGGATCGCTCAGCCAGCGACAGGTCGAAACCGAAGCCATCATCGGCCTTCTGCGCGACAACCTGGAAGTGGAGTTGCCCGGCAAAAGCCGTGTCATCCGCATCAGCTTCACAAGTGCCGATCCCATATTATCGGCGCGGGTCGCGAACAGCTATGCCGACAGTCTGATCAGAGCGGACCTGAAGCGCGGATTTGAATCCGGCGTTCAGGCGCGACGTTTTCTGTTGGGGGAGCTGGACAGTGCGAGACGGGATCTGGAGCGCGCCGAACGAGACCTTGCCGCCTATGCCGCTCAGACCGGGGTGCCTTCAGCGACGGATGTGGATGGAGGCGAAAGGTCCGCCGACTCGAACGGTACGACCGCGACGCGGCTTGCGCAGTTGAATGCCTTTCGCGCTCAGGCGACCGCAGATCGCATCGCAGCGCAGAAGCGTTGGGAAAGCGCCCGCCTGTCCAGTGTCGAGACGCTGCCTGAAGTGCTGAACAACGGCGCGATGCAGCAGCTGATGACGCAACGGGCGCAAGCGCGGGCAGCGGTGGTGGAGGAGCGGCAGTTTCGCAAGGACGCCCATCCCGAAATGCGGGAGGCCCGGGCACGGCTGGCCGCGCTGGACGATCAGGCGATTGTAATGGCGAACAGCATCCGCGCCTCCTTGCACGAGCAGTTTGAAGTTGCCGTACATGGTGAGAAGCAGATCGAGGCTGAGATCGCAGGCGTGGAGCGCCAGGCGCAGGCAGAGCGTGGACGGGGCGTGCAGATGAGCATCCTCGAGCGCTCGGTCGATACATATCGGCTGCTGCATGACAGCCTGCTTCAGCGTTATCGTGACATGGCATCGCAAGCTGGTTTTCAGGCGGGGCGCATACAGCCGTTGGACCGTGCCGCCGTCCCTTCACGGCCATCGTCGCCGAATATCGGCATCACGATGCTGATGGCTTCGCTTGGCGGTCTGTTGCTGGGTTTGCTGATGGTCGCGGGACGCCATGTGTTCGATGACGCCGTGACGTCTGCCGATACGCTGGCGGAGCGTGCGAACATGCCGCTGCTGGGGACGGTTCCGGTTACCGACAAGCCGGCTGCGGAAACCTATGTGCCGATTGCATCCTCGCTGTTGCTCGCATCCTCGGCGGGGTTGCCTGCTTCCATCCTGATCACCAGCGCGCAGGAAGGTGAAGGCAAATCTTCGACCGTCCACGCACTGGCTCTCGCCCTTGCCAAGCTCGATCGCCGAGTGCTGGTGATCGACGCTGACATGCGTCGGCCGCGACAGCATGGCCTGTTCCATGTCACGCCCGAACGCGGCCTCAGCGAAGTCATGACGGGACAGGCCAAGGCGGAGGATGTGATCGTCGGTAGCGATGTCCCTGGGGTATCGCTTCTGCCTAGCGGCGCGATCCCGCCTAATCCCGCTGAACTTCTATCTACGTCCGCGTTGGACGTGCTGCTCGCGGCCGTTCAGGGACGTTATGACACGGTGCTGATTGATGCACCTCCGATCTTGGGTGTCCCGGATACTTCGCTACTCGCGTCGAAGGCGGAGGCGACGGTGCTGATCGTGGAGTGGGGGCGCAACCATCATGGTGGCCTGAGAGTGGCTGTAGACCGCTTGCGCCGGGCGGGCGGCGCCATCATTGGCGCAGTGCTGACCAAGCAACAGGGCCGCGCGTTTGAATATGAGTATCATAGGAACGGGTAGGGGCTGACTGTCTCCGTCGCTCTTCATCGAGTGAGGGGCCGGACTTGCGATGCCAGCTAGGGCATCACCCTTTTGACGCCCGGCATGGTCCGGTTCCATCCTCGCGATGGCTTCCTCGGTCTTTGTCCGCGAATTTTACTGACGCAGCCGTTCAATCGCCTGAGCTAGCGCGACGTAGAGCTTGCCCATATCGGACGAAAGCACCGCCACCCCAAGCGCATTGCCGTCCCGCGCGGAAAGGATGATCCGCAGCATGGATTCAAAATCGTGGATGTAGCGGTTCACATGCTCCTGGAACTCGGCATCATTGTCATAGTGCAGGGCGATCTCACGCGATTCCCCTGCATCCAGCAACTTGACCGCCCGGCGGGTGAAAACACCGCGATCGCCCTTGAGATAGGAGGCCCAGGCCGAGTCTGTCACGTCGTTCGACAGGATTTTGGCGACGTCGATCGAGGTGCTGTTGAGCGATTCGATAAGCAGGGCCGATCGGCGCGCAAAATGATCGCGGTCGCGGTCTTCGGCGGCCCGCTCCGCTTCCTCGATCCGGGATTGAACGCTCGCACTTGTGTCGGCAATTGTCAGCAGCTGCCGCGTAAGGCGATCGGATGCCTGGTGCGCAGCGCGAACAGCCTCCTCCGCGACCTGAGCGAGCTTTTCGATCTGCGCCGTTACCTTGTCATCGACTGCCTGCTGAAGGGCGGCCTCGCTGGCTTCAGCAAGAGACTGCGCGGCGTCCGGGATGGCACGGCCTAGTGCTTGGCGCGCTCGCTCGGCAGCTTGATCGGCGGTATCCTTGACGCGCAGCAATGCGGTCACCAGCAATGGGCCAGCGCCTTCGGTGATTCGCGTCGCGTCCTGATGAGCGTGATCGAGGGCTGTGCGGAGCTTCTCAACCAGTTCGCGGTTGGCCTCCACCCCGCTTTGCGTGCTTTCCAGCCATTCGGTAAGGCGGCGGCCCTGACCGCGTAGCAGTTCCTCAGCCTCTTGGGTGCGGCCGACCAGCGCTTCGGAAATGGCCTCCAGCCGCTCCATTTCCGGTGCCGCGCTATCAAGCAGTTCGCGGCTCGTGGAAATGCGCGTGTCGAAGCGCTGCAATGCGGCGGGGAAGGTTTCGTCCAGCTCCCGGACGCTAGAATCAAGGGCGACAAGTAGGGTTTCCGCACAGCTGATCAGCTTTTCCGCCGTAACCCCACCGGCAGCCAGGGCGTCATCGATCCGCTGCGTTTCGACGGTAAGGCGGGAAAGTGCCTCGGTAAGCCGATCGTTGCGGGACAAGGCGCTTTCTTCCAGCGCGGCAAAACGTGACTGCGCGCTTTCGATGGCCTCGCCAAGCGTCGCATGCAGGCCGGACACGAGCGCGCGTTGTCCTTCGACCAGATCGTTGATCTGGTGGAGGCGGCTTTCGACCTCGCTCATGTGATCGGAAATGGCCGAGACGGTTTCGTCGCCGATGCTCTGGATATCGCCGCGTGAGCGCGTCACCAGCGCGTCGAGAGCCTCCGCCTGTCGCGCCAGACCCTCTTCAGTGAAGGTCACGCCTTCCTTCGCGCGGGCGAAGGCGGCTTCAGTGCGTTCACGAAGTTGAGTTTCGATCTGTTCGGAGTCATGTGACAGAGCAGCGAGAGCGTTCTGGCTCGTCGCGGCAATGCCCGCCTGAGCCGTTTCAACGAGCGCGCGGAGCGCCTCAGCTTGCGCCGTCAGATCACGATCGGCCGCCGCCATGCTCTGCTGTGCATGCGCCACAGTCGTTTCAAGGCGCTGCCGCACGTCCCCTTCAACCCGGTCAAGGTTTTGCGTGAGCAATTCGATCGTCGCTTCGGCACTATTGGTTATGCCAGCGCGTGCGCGTTCCAGCAGGCTGGCGAGGGTGCTTGCCTGCCGATCCAGTTCAGCTGCTCCTTCCTGCATCGTCAGGCGGGCGCTTTGCGCTGTGGCGTCGATCCGCCCAGCCGCAATGTCGGCCATGCCGTTCACTTCCTCGGTCGCGGAGCGGGTAGCCTCCTGCAACTGGGTGAGCTGGCTCGACAGGCTCTTCGTAGCGGTCAGTGTGCGGGCGCGGGCATCGTCGGACAGTTCGCCAAGAGCGTGAAGCCGAGCCTCCAGCGTGTCGATCCGTTCCGCCAGCGCATGGCCGTTATCGATGATCTGCGCTGCCATGCGACTGGCCCGATCCTCCAGTTCCGGCATGGCAGAGATCAGGGCATCCATGCGCGTAACGAGGGCGGCTCCTGCGCGCTCGGCAGCTTCCGCCTTTTCGGTCGTGCTGTGGGCGCGACTGGCGATAAGTTCGGCAGAGGCCTCCATATTGCTGCTGGCGGCCGCGCCATAGCTGTCGAGCAGTTCGGCCTGGTCCTGCATGGCCTCTCGGGCGGTAGCCAGCTGATTGTTAATGCGGCTGAGCCGGGCTTCCAGCTGCTCCGCCTCCGCGTGTAGCGCGCGCGCCGTGTCGAGATAGCGGCGCGACTCGGCTCGGCTGGTGCGAGCGAGCAGCAGATAGCAGACGCCAAGCCCCACGACCGGCAGCAATATGGTCGTGATCAGGCCAGGCCACGCAGCAGGGCCTGCCTGCCATTGGTTCGTCGAGACTGTCGCCCATCCAGCAAAGCCAAGCCACAGCAGAGCTGCGAAGCCGAATATGGCCTGCGTCCGCCGACTGAAAGGATCGCCGTGCTCCTCCGCCTCGACGTCTTCATCGCTGTCATCGACGACCTGCTCCAACAGCAGTGTATCGTCCTTCCGCGACTCGTCAGAAGTCGCGATGCTTTTGTCTCGCCAAAATTCGACGATGGTGCTGCCCCCGGTCATGACCCCATCCTACCATCTTTTCAGCGCAACAAAATGCCCTGTTACCAAAACTTAACGCAAGCCCGATAGCGTTCGGCCCATGTCATACGATCCTGGTGCCCTGAATGCTGCTCTTGCTGCCGCTGTCGGCGAAGATTTCACGCTGATCGCGGACCTTCGTGTGGCCTTCATGGAAAGCGCCGAACGCCAGCTGGACCTCCTCCGCAATGCGCAGTCCGACGCGAACTGGGAAGTCGCATCATGGCGGCTGAAGGGGTTGGCGGCGAGTTTTGGCCTTACGCACCTCATGGCATTGGCTGATGAGGCAGCGGATTGTGCAAGGGGCGATCCCCGCATTCTTCGTCAATTGCGGATGGCGATTGACCGTCTTCAGCAGACCTGAATCGCAGCATGCTTGCGTGATGGCGGCAGCCTTGCGAAAAGGCAGGTTCACACAAGAACGGGTCAGTTCCATCTCAGCATGACTTTTGCGGCCATTCTCAGCGCCAGCCGGGCGTCCAGCGATTCTTCGGCGGCCCTCCGCGCCAGCCTGCATTTTGCGGGGCAGACGCTGGTCGAATATCAGGCGCGCCAAGCTGCCCGGGCGGGGGCAGATCGCATCATGATACTTGTGAGTGTCATAACGCCCGCCCTTTCACAGGCGGTGGACAGGTTGAGTGCCGACGGGATTTCCGTCGCCCTGGTTCGCGATATGGTGTCCATGGTCCGGGACGCGCCGCGCGATGCAGATGTGGTTCTGGTTGCTGACGGGGTCGTCATTGCACAGGGTCATTTCGATGCCATAGCCGAGCGGGAGGGCAACGCCCTTCTGGTCACGGATGACAGTCATGCCAGCGCTCCGCTGGAAAGGATCGATGCAGGTCAGCGATGGGCTGGCCTGGCCCGGATCAGTCCAGACCTGCTTTTCGGCACGCTCGACATGATCGGTGACTGGGACCTGTCGCTGACACTCGTTCGAGCGGCCGTGCAGAATGGCGCTCGCCGAATCACTGTTCCACAGGATGATCTGCTGACGGGGCGCGTAGCGCTGGTCGATGGGCAGGCGCAGGCGGATCTGGTCGCTCAAGCGGTGATGTCCGCTGGTTCGTCGGCGAAGAGAATGCGGGGCTTGGCTGAACATTATATTTTGTGCCCTGCCGCTCGATTGTTCAGCCCCGCCCTGATGCGCACCCAAGTCCCGGCGGCACAAGTGCGCATTGCAGCCATGGCTTTGGGTGCGATTGCCCTAGTGCCGATAGAGTTGCTTTGGCCCGCGACGGGGTTCCTTTTGTTATTGCTGGCATTAGGGCTCGCGGAAATCGCGGATCGGCTGGATGAACTGGCCCTCCGATCGCCACCGGCTGGATGGACCGCATTCGTTGTCCCCTTCTTCGCGGTTGGCGGTATATCCCTCGCAGGAGGGAGCGTGCTTGCGACATGCCTCGCGCTGCTGCTTGCCATCATTCAATTTGCTGACCGCTGGAACAGGACGGGGGGAGCGAGGGCCTGGATGATCTTCACGCCCGCAAGCGCGGTGATCCTTCTGTTACTGACGACTTCGCTGGGCGCGGCGATGATGGGTTTTCAAGTCGCAATGCTGGCCGCCATAGCATCCGCAGGTGCGATCATCCTGCGCAAACCCGCCTGATATATTTCACGCATAGGGTTTAGTGCATTTTAAGGACGTGCGGCTATGTTGGCCGCCATGAGTGCCTTTTCGTTCCTTACCGGACCAACGGCGGCGGACAGTTGGCCTGCGGCACGCGTCCTGGCCGGCATGTCCGCCGTGCCCGTGGGTCATGCCATTGATCTGGCATTTTTCTTTCCCAATGAAGGGCGGGAACGTCACGATGCGCTGATGGCCGAAACGCGGCGCCATCTGGGCGGCTGCGTCACTGGCATCGAACATGCCCTGCGATTCGCTCTCGACCGGCCAGACGTGACGAGCCTGCTGGCGCAGCAGCCCGAAGCGATTTGCTGGCCGACCATTTGCGCTCAGCCAACATTGCTCGGCCCGGCGTTGCTCTCCCACATGCAGATGCGTGCAGGTGTTACGCTATTGCTGCGGCAATTTGGTCAGCCCGATGATCGATTGGACGAGACGGAAGCAGAGATCATCTTTCCCACCGATGATCCAACCGTGACGGAAGCGCTTGCCGCCCTTGCCATGGCGGAGGGACGTTGGCTGACGCTGGGCGGGGAAGACGAGCCAATGCAGCCGGATATTCCTGCCGAACATTATGCGGAACTCCTATGGACGGCCGCCGCTTGCCTGATGGCTGTCGTTCAGCGGACGTCGTTATTGGATGCTGGGGAAATCCTGCCCGCGGTCGAAAGAGCGGGGTGGGCCTTATTGGCTGAACATGACGAGAGTCGGAGTCCGATCGCAGCGGCAGACAGGTTGGTGCGCCGCCTGGGCGAACGTGCCGACATGCCCGAATTGCTGGGCGCTGCTCTGGGCCAGCGGCGATTCCTGCTATTTGCGTCCCTCGCGGCTCGGCGATTGCGCATGGATAGCGCGCATGTTGCCGACATATTGGTGATGGGGCCGGTTTCTGAACTGGCAGCGCTGTGCCGATCGTTAGGGGGATCGGATGCCGACTATCGTCATCTGCTGATGGCATTGCGGCCTGTCCGGCCTTCGCTCACGGACGCTGCGATCATCGTGGAGGCGGAGCGGTATCAAGCGTTGACAGAGGCGCAGGCGGACGGTTTGGTGAACGCGTTACGCGCGCCTCGGGCACTGCGTGCGAAAATCGATCATCTGCGGCGGATCACTGTCTGATGAATATGCCGGTGCATCCTGCCATTATCCGCGCGACTGTAGCGGCGAATGGATTGCTGTTGAGCGCGGATGCGCCTTTGCTGGCCTTGCAGCGTGAGGCGGGCTCCGATCTTGGCGCGGTGTTGGCTATCCCTCAGTTGGCAGCACTGGCGCGGCTTGCGTCGCGCCTTTCTGTTACCGTTTCACGATCGGTAACGGCGGCGGCCGAGCGCGGTGACATCGACATGTGGGTGCGGGCAAAGCCTGAAGCTGACGGCGTACAAATATCCGTGATCGAATGGAATGAGCGGCCAGCAACTGCTGCTCCTGCCGATATGGTGCGTCGGGAAGCAGACATTGCGGCCGTCTCGGAAGGCTGGACCTGGCAAATCGACACGCAACTGCGGTTCCAGATGGTTTTGGAAGGAGCAGGGCCGGAAAGTGCCTTGCCCCAGCAGCCTCCGATACCCGGTAGCCGTCTGACCAGCTATTTCGAATTGCGGCCGGATGAGGAGGGTGACCTGGCCATTCTGCGCGGATTTGCGCAGCGTCGCGCCTTCCGTGACCAGATCGCGACCTTGATTGCCGAACCTGAGCAATGCTTTCGGCTTTCGGGCTTCCCGATGTTCGATCTGGCGGGGCAGCTATTGGGTTACCGGGGCAAGGCATTTCCATTGGACCGAGCCATTCTGGCCCCTCATGTGCCGCCTGCGCCCGCCGTTGTCATATATCCGGCAGAGTTCGGGCGGCGCCTGGATCGTTCCCTGCGCCAGCCATTGGGCCGGATCATCGCCAATGCGGATTCGATCAACGCGCAGTTCGATGGGCCGTTGCGCCCGGACTATGCGGGTTATGCTTCCGACATCGCGGCAGCCGGACGTCATCTGATGGCGTTGATCGATGATCTGGCGGACTTGCAGGCGATCGACAGGCTGGACTTCACCGTTGCGACCGAGGATGTGGACCTGGCCGATATTGGACGACGGGCCGCAGGGCTGTTTGTGGTCAAGGCGATGAGCCGCAAGATCAAGCTTTTCCCACCAGAGGCGGAGCACAAAACCGTTGCGACGGGTGAATTCCGGCGCGCGCTGCAAATCCTGATGAACCTCGTCGGCAACGCCGTGCGCTACGCGCCCGAGGATAGCGAAGTGCGGATAGAGACTGGCGTCGATGACGGACGAGCCTGGATCGCTGTCATGGATCAAGGAGCAGGTGTCCCGGAAGATAGTCGAGAGCGCATCTTCCAAAAGTTCGAACGGCTCGGCCGGAGTGATCCTGGCGGTAGCGGTCTTGGCCTCTATATCTCTCGCCGACTTGCGCTTGCCATGGGTGGAGACATTCAGATCGGCGATGCCCATGGTGGGGGTGCGCGATTTACGCTGACGCTACCGGCAAGCAGCTAGAATAAAAAACGGCGCCGATTTGGCGCCGTTCCTTTTTTATCGGCTGACCGCGATTAGCGTTGGCTAACCGGGACATAGTCGCGCTCTGCCGGGCCGGTGTAGAGCTGGCGGGGACGACCAATCTTCTGCGCTGGGTCAGAAATCATTTCATTCCACTGCGCGACCCAGCCAACCGTGCGGGCGAGGGCGAAGAGCACCGTGAACATCTCGGTCGGGAAGCCGATCGCCGACAGGATCACGCCCGAATAGAAGTCCACATTCGGGTAGAGCTTCTTTTCGATGAAGTAAGGATCGTTGAGTGCGATCTGCTCCAGTTCCTTGGCGACGTCAAAGACGGGATCGTTGACGCCCAGCTTTGCCAGGACGTCCTTTGCCGTCTTCTGCATGACGGTCGCGCGCGGATCGTAGTTCTTGTACACGCGATGGCCAAAGCCCATCAGGCGGAACGGATCATCCTTGTTCTTGGCGCGGGCGATATATTCCGGAATGCGGTCCACCGTGCCGATCTCGCGAAGCATGTTGAGCGCGGCTTCGTTCGCGCCGCCATGGGCCGGACCCCAGAGGCAGGCGATGCCAGCGGCGATGCAAGCGAAGGGGTTGGCGCCCGACGAGCCAGCGAGACGGACGGTCGACGTCGATGCGTTCTGCTCATGGTCAGCATGCAGGATGAAGATCTTGTCCATCGCGTCCACGATGACCGGATCGGGCTCATATTCCTCGGCGGGGACCGAGAAGGTCATCCGCAGGAAATTGGCGGTGTAGCTGAGGTCGTTGCGGGGATAGACGAAAGGCTGTCCCACCGAATATTTGTACGCCATGGCCGCGATTGTCGGCATCTTGGCGATCAGGCGGTGGCTGGCGATCTTGCGCTGTTCCGGATCATTGATGTCCGTCGAGTCATGGTAGAATGCGGACAGAGCGCCGACCACGCCGCACATGATCGCCATGGGGTGCGCGTCGCGGCGGAAGCCACGATAGAAGGTGGTGAGCTGTTCGTGCACCATGGTGTGGCGCGTGATTGTGCGGGTGAAATCTTCCAGATCCGCCTTCGAAGGCAGTTCGCCATTCAGCAGGAGGTAGCTGACTTCCATGAAGCTTGATTGTTCTGCCAGCTGATCGATGGGGTAGCCGCGATGCAGCAGGATGCCGGCGTCGCCATCGATATAGGTCAGGCCGGAATCGCAGCTGGCCGTAGAGGTGAAGCCCGGATCATAGGTGAACATGCCGGTGTTGGCGTAGAGCTTGCGAACGTCGATAACCTTGGGGCCGACGGAACCGCTCAGGATACCATAGTCCTTGGTATCGCCGCCGACTGTCAAAGTGGCATTATTGTCCGACATCTCGTTCTCCTTAATTGCCAACAGCGCGCGATGCCTGCCTGGCATCCGCGAGCCGCTCCAAGCTCCTGTCTTTTCCAAGAAGGAAAAGGACATCAAATATCCCCGGCGAAACCGTGCGACCGGTTAGCGCCGCGCGTAGAGGTTGAGCGACTTTGCCCAGCCCCAATCCGACTTCCTCTGCCACGCGGCGGATCGCTTCCTCGATCGCTTCGACCGTCCAGGATGGGACGGAATCAAGAGCGTCGGCGGTCTTCCCCAGCAGCTCGCGCGCCGAGTCGTCTAGCAGAGCAATTGCCTTGTCGTCAAAATCCAGCGGGCCTGCCTTGAACAGGAACTCGGCGCCCTCGGCAATCTCGTTAAGTGTCTTCGCGCGTGGCTTGAGCGAAGGCATGGCTTGCGCAAGAAGCGCCATCGCCTCGACCGACGGGGTCGTGCCGAGCCGTTGCGCCACGCGCGGCATGACCAGTTCCGCCAGGCGCTGGTCGTCGGCCTCGCGCAGGTAGAATGCATTGAGATTTTCAAGCTTCTTGATGTCGAAGCGGGAGGGCGATCGGCCGACGCCGCTTATGTCGAAGAGTTCGATTGCGCGATCTCGTGAGATGGTTTCTTCATCGCCATAGCCCCAGCCGAGACGCAGAAGATAATTGAGCACGGCTTCGGGCAGCATGCCCATCTCGTCGCGATAGGCATCGACACCCAGCGCTCCGTGCCGCTTCGATAGCTTTGCGCCGTCCGATCCGTGGATCAAAGGAATATGGGCATAGACTGGCTCTTCCCAGCCCATCGCCTTAATAATGCCGAGCTGGCGAAACGCATTGTTCAGATGATCGTCGCCACGGATCACATGTGTGACGCCCATGTCGTTATCATCGACAACCACGGCGAGCATATAGGTCGGCGTTCCGTCGGAGCGGAGCAGGATCATGTCATCCAGTTCCGCATTCTGCACGACTACCCGGCCCTGGACCGCGTCGTCGATGACCGTTTCGCCTTCGCGCGGCGCCTTGAGCCGGATGACGAACGGGGCATCGGCCGGAGCTTCCGAAGGATCGCGGTCCCGCCAGCGGCCATCATAACGCATCGGCTGCTTTGCGGCGCGCTGCTGTTCGCGCAGTTCAGCCAGTTCTTCGGGGGTCGCGTAGCAGCGATACGCATGGCCAGCGGCGAGCAACTGGTTAGCGACCTCTGCGTGCCGCTGCGATCGCTCAAACTGAAAGACGGCGGGCTCATCACCTGCAAGGCCGAGCCAGTCAAGGCCGTCGAAGATCGCGGCTACAGCTTCCTCTGTCGAACGGGCGCGATCGGTATCTTCGATGCGCAACAGGAACTTGCCGCCATGGTGCCGGGCGAATAACCAGTTGAACAACGCGGTGCGCGCGCCGCCGATGTGAAGAAATCCCGTGGGCGATGGCGCGAAACGGGTTACCACCTGCTTGTTCAAACCCGTTGCACTCACCGCTTTATTCCTCGACATCCGCCTTGCTCATTCATGAACGCGACGCCCCCTAGCATGGCTTTTGAGCCACGACAAACGTCCGTTGCGCCGATAATAAGGCGCAGCGGCCATCAGCTTTTCGCGCGCTTGGAACAGGCACTGGAGGCTGAGCGGGAGCAACTTGCGTTTTGGGTGCCGGTGGGCCTTGGATTGGGCATAGCGGCTTGGTTCTTTCTACCTAACCAGCTGACATGGCTATCTTTTTGCTGTTGCGCGATTGCGATTGCGAGTGGCGGGCTGATGTTGCCGGAGGGCGGCCGGATACGCCATGCGATCATATTGGGCGGTCTGCTTGCTGCGTCAGGTTGCCTGTTGATATGGGGGAAAGCCCTGATTGTCGGCACGACCCCATTGCCGCGTGCCGCATTTGTGGAAGTGACTGGCGAAGTCAGGTCAGCCGACACGGTGCCCGCGCAGCAGATGAGTCGCGTATCGATCCGTCCGATCGACATGCCTGCGCTGCCTTCCCTGATCCGGGTGAACATAGCTGCGGCGGACCTACCCGCAGGGGTTGGCAAAGGTGCCATCATTCGCTTTCGCGCCCGGTTGATGCCTCCTGCCGAAGCGAGCCTGCCCGGCAGCTATGATTTTTCGCGTCGCGCTTATTTTCAGGGGATTGGGGCAACAGGACGCGCGCTCAAGCCCATCGTCGTGCTACGACCATCAACGGAGGCGCCGCCTCTGCGCAATCGTCTTTTCGCGCATATATTGAAGAATGCAAATGGCGACGGAGCGGGGATCGCCGCAGCGCTGGCGACGGGGGATCAGGGCGCGATCAGCGAGGCGGACGCCGACGCGATGCGCCGCAGCGGTCTTGCCCATCTGCTCTCGATCAGCGGGTTGCACGTCACCGCCCTCATCGGCGCGGTCATTTTCCTGCTGATGCGGATCATGGCACTCAGCCGACGTGCGGCGTTGGACTGGCCGTTGATGCTGATCGCTGCGGCCGGTGGTGCGCTGGCGGGCCTGGGATATACTTTGCTGACGGGCGCGGAAGTGCCGACGGTTCGATCCTGCGTCGCGGCACTGCTGGTGCTGGGAGGGCTTGCGCTTGGGCGCGAAGCCATCACCTTGCGGCTGATAGCCGCCGGTGCACTGGTGGTTCTGTTGGCATGGCCAGAGGCGCTGGCGGGGCCAAGCTTCCAGATGAGTTTCGCCGCAGTTATCGCTATTGTTGCCTTGGGCGAACATCACCGCTTTCGGGCGTTCGCGGCATCCCGTGACGAGCCAGCGCTTCGGCGACTGGGTCGCCACCTTGCCGTCCTGCTTCTCTCCGGCTTTGCGGTGGAAATGGTTCTGGCGCCGATCGCGTTGTTCCACTTTCACAAGGCCGGGATGATAGGCGCTTTTGCAAACCTTGTGGCTATTCCCCTGACGACCTTTGTCGTCATGCCGTTGGAAGCGTTGGCCCTGCTGCTGGATGTTGCCGGTCTGGGTGCTCCAGCCTGGTGGCTGACCTCCCGCGCGCTCGACGTGCTGTTGCTGATCGCGCATTGGGTGGCGGCAAGTCCTTGGGCGATCGTCACTGCGCCCTCGGTGTCCAACGTGATTTTCGGGATCATCGTGCTGGGCGGCCTTTGGTGCCTGCTGTGGCGAAGCGCTTGGCGGTGGGCGGGAATGGTCCCCGTGACGCTGGGGATGGCCATTATTATGATGAGTTCGCCCCCCGACATTCTGGTTACAGCGGATGGGCGCCATGTGGCCGTTCGCGGGCAAGACGGCGGCATGGCTATTCTGCGCGAACGGGCCGGAGACTATGTCCGCGATATGATTGCAGAGAGTGCAGGCTATGGAGGTCCGCTGGGCGCTCTTGCAGACTTGCCCGAGGCGCGTTGTTCCATGGACTTGTGCATGGTGGCCCTAACCGGAGGAGGGCGCATATGGCAGCTATTGGTGACGAGAAGCGGGGTTGTCGTACCCAAGGACATCCTGGCACGCGATTGCGCGCGCGCCGACATCGTTATCGCTGACCGCCGCCTGCCGCCATGGTGTCGGCCCCGCTGGCTGAAAGCCGACCGGCGGTTGTTGGCACATACCGGCGGGCTGGCAATCGATCTTGATGGAGGAACCGTGCGAACCGGGAAAACAGTGGGCGACGCACATCCGTGGGTCGCCCGGCCTTCCTATCTTCCGGCTCGCCGCCGATCCGATCAGTTGTACCGTCGCAGCAGACCAGCCAGCTTTCCTTGAATGCGCACCTGCTGCGAATCGTAGATTTGCGGCTCATAAGCATTGTTGGCCGGATCGAGCCTGACCTTAGGTCCCTGGCGATGATAATATTTCAGCGTCGCCTCGCTATCCTCGATCAGTGCGACCACGATTTGCCCCTCGCGCGCGACTTCAGTGCGCTGGATCAGTGCAAAGTCGCCGTCGAGGATGCCCGCATCGATCATCGAATCGCCCGAAACCTCAAGAGCATAATGGTCTCCGGCACCCAGTAGAGCCGCAGGAACGGACAGCATATTCTGTCCTTCCATGGCTTCGATCGGAACGCCTGCGGCAATCCGCCCGTGAAGGGGGATGTCGATCACGTCATTGGCTGCGACCGGGGGCTTGGCCGACAGTTGCGGTTTGGGTGTCGCTGCGACCTTAGGAGCGCGATGCATCGCTTCAGGAAGTTTCAAAACCTCCAGTGCTCGTGCCCGATTTGGCAGGCGGCGGATGAATCCGCGTTCTTCCAGCGCATTAATCAACCGGTGAATCCCGGATTTCGATCGAAGATCGAGCGCTTCCTTCATCTCCTCAAACGAAGGCGAAACCCCGCCTTCCTCGAGCCGAGTTTGAATGAAGCTGAGCAATTCCTGTTGCTTGGGCGTCAGCATGCCGACTTATCCTCCATGGAACGGATGGAGAACGCATAGGAAACGTAAGGAGGCAAGTCAAGCAGGGTTGCGCCAAGCGTAACGAAAGGAACGGACCCGCGTCACAGCCGTTCAGTAGCGGCCTTCCCAAAGAGGGTGAATAGGAGAGTAAGATGGCGAACCAGAACGATCAGGACAAACAGCGCCGCCAGCAAGGTGGTGACCGCTCAAGCCAGGGCGGGCGTCAGCAGCAGCAGGAAAATCGCCAGGGTCAAATGGGCGAAAGCCGCAAGGACAAGAGCGATCACAGCAAGCAGCAGCGCTGATCTACGTTTGGTTGGATCAAGGGGAGGGGCCGCTTTGCGGCCCCTTTCTCATTGTCAGAGCGGAACGATGGTTACCTTGTCGCCTACGGCAGCCGGGAGTGAGTTGGCCGGTCGAAGGATCAGGCAGTCCGCTTGAGCCAGGGCTGCGGTAGCGGCGCTGTCCTGCGAGGTAACCGAGACCAACCCAGCACCAGTGAGGTAGGCGCGAAGATAGTCGTCGCGCTCTCCTGTCGCTGGAAGTGGGGCCGCGAGTTCCGCGATCATTGTACGCGGGAGCGGGCTGGCGGCTCCGGCCATGTGCCGGACGAGCGGCAGCAGGAACAGCGTCGCTGTCACGAAGGCGGACACCGGGTTGCCGGGAAGGCCGAGGAATAGAGTGTCACCCAGCTTTCCCGCCATGAGCGGCTTGCCGGGGCGCATGCGAATCTTCCAGAAATCCAGAGTGCCGCCTGCCGCCTGGAAAGCTGGCCTCACCAAGTCGTGATCGCCAACCGAGGCGCCTCCAGTCGAGACGATGATGTCGGCGCCGACGGCTTCTTTGAGCGACCGGACCATTGCGTCGAGATCGTCGGGAACGATGCCGACGTCGATCACCTCCGCGCCTGCCTGACCTAGCATGGCCGCCAGCATGGGCGCGTTGGAGGATGGCAAGCGGCCAGAGGGCGTGGGCGCTCCAGGGGGAACGAGTTCATTGCCGGTAGAGATCAGGGCAACGCGCGGACGGGCGCCGACCGGGAGGGTTCCGTGGCCCCCAAGAACGGCGAGAGCAATCTGCGCGGGACCCAATGCGGCACCGGCAGGGAGCAATAGATGATTTGCGCCAAAGTCGCTTGCCGCCGGGCGCACATTTCGTCCTGTGGGTAATGGAGAGCCGAGGGGATGCACGAGCTGGCCGTCCAGCTGCGCATCTTCCTGGATCAGGACGGTATCGGCGCCGGGCGGCAGTGGTGCGCCGGTGAAGATGCGGCAGCATTCCCCCGGAGCCAAAGCAGAGTGAAGGGAGCCGCCCGCCGTGCTTTCAGCGGTTAGGCGCCAAGGGCCAGGCCATTCTGCCGCACGAATGGCGTAACCGTCCATGGCCGATAGATCCGCCCAAGGCTGATCGCGCAGAGCAAAGATGTCCCTTGCGAGCCATCGGCCTGCACAGTGGGAAACCGGGGCGTCCTCTTCCGGCAAGCGGCGGCCCAACGCAAGCAGGCGCGCCTGAGCCTCCGCGACCGGGAGCAGGCTCATTCGGCGCGCCAGTCGCCCGACTTGCCACCCGACTTTGCGAGCAACCGGACATTGCCGATGATCATGCCCTTATCGAGCGCCTTTGCCATGTCGTAGATGGTCAGCAGCGTGGCAGAGGTAGCGGTAAGTGCTTCCATCTCAACGCCGGTTTGGCCCGCGCTTCTGGCGGTAGCGGTCACGGTGACGCCCTCTGTTTCCAGATCGAAGTCGATCGTAACAGAGGTCAGGGCGATGGGATGACAGAGGGGGATGAGGTCGGCGGTACGCTTTGCCGCCATGATGCCTGCTACGCGCGCTACGGCCAGAACATCGCCTTTCTTCACCAGACCCTGAGCGATGGCGGCCGCAGCTTTGGCACTCATAGCGATGTGGCCGGTGGCGATGGCTTCACGGGCGGTCACGGCCTTGGCGGAAACATCGACCATATGGGCCGATCCGTCCTCATCAAGATGGGTGAGCTTGCTCATTCGCCGGTAAGTAGAGCGTGGGTAGCGGCTTCGACATCGGGCTGGCGCATCAGGCTTTCGCCCACCAGGAAGCAGCGGACGCCATGTTCGGACATGGCCACCAGATCGGCGTGGCTACCGAGGCCGCTTTCGGCGACGAAGGTGCAGCCTTCCGGGGCCTGGCCGACCAGTTCATAGGTGCGGGCGAAATCGACGCTGAAGTCTCGCAGGTCGCGGTTGTTGACGCCGATGAGGCGCGAGCGGAGCTTGAGCGCACGTTCCAGTTCATGGGCATCATGGACTTCGACGAGGGCATCCATGCCAAGGCCAAGCGCGGCATCCTCTATTTCCGCCATCTGATTGTCGTCCAGCGCGGCGGCGATGATGAGGATGGCATCGGCTCCGAGCGAGCGGCTTTCCAGGACCTGCCAGGGATCGACCATGAAATCCTTGCGCAGGACTGGCAACGCGCAGGCGGAACGGGCGGCCATGAGATAATCGTCATGGCCTTGAAAATAGGGTTCGTCCGTGAGGACCGAGAGACAGGCGGCGCCAGCGGCTGCATAGGCCTGCGCATGGGCGGGCGGGTCGAAATTCTCGCGGATCAGGCCCTTGGAGGGGCTGGCCTTCTTGATTTCCGCGATGAGCCCAAAGCCCGAGCGGGCGGCACTGTCGAGCGCCTGGCGGAAACCGCGCGGGGGTGTCTGCTCGGCGGCGCGGGCGTGGAGCGTCGAGACGGTGATCGCTGCCTTGCGGCGGGCCACTTCCTCGCGTTTCGTGTCGCAGATTTCGATCAGCTTGTTCGTCATTTATAGGCAATCCAGCAATTGAGCAGCGCGTTAGCAAGCCCGCGGTCGATGGTTTCGGCAGCTTCCTCGACACCCTCGCGCAGATCGGTAACGGCGTCCGCTACGAGAAGGGCAGCGGCTGCGTTAAGCAGCACGGCGTCGCGATAGGCGCCCGGCTCACCCTGAAGCAGGGCACGCAGGGCGGCGGCGTTATGAGCGGGGTCACCGCCGCGTATCGCCTCAACCGGGTGCGTAGGCAGTCCGGCGTCGGCCGGGGTGAGGCGGCGCATTGCGACGATGCCCTGCGCGGTGACTTCGGCGACGTCGTTGCCGCCCGCGAGGGACAGTTCGTCGAGGCCCTCATCACCCGAAACGATCATGGCGCGATCGACGCCAAGTTCCGCCAGCGCCTCGGCATAGATGGGAACATAGGCGGGGCGGGCGATGCCGACTAGCTGACGGCGCACACCGGCAGGATTGGCGAGCGGACCCATCAGGTTGAAGATGGTGCGCTGGCCGATGGCCTTGCGGATCGGGCCGAAGCGTTTGAGCGCGGGGTGATGCTTCTGCGCGAAGAGGAAGCAGATGCCGAGATCGGCCAGCGTTGCCTCCGCCGTATCGGCGACGCGATCAAGATCGAGGCCGAGCGCTTCGAGCGTGTCGGCGGCCCCGGCCTTGGATGAAGCGGCGCGGTTGCCATGCTTGGCGACGGGCACTCCGGCGGCGGCTACCACAAGACTCACTGCTGTCGAGACGTTGAGCGTGTGGTGGCCATCTCCGCCTGTGCCGCAGACGTCGATTGCGCCTGCGGGGGCGGCGATGGGGATCATGCGCGCGCGCATGGCGCGGGCGGCGGCGGCGATCTCTGTTGCAGACTCGCCGCGCTGAGCCATGGTGACGAGGAAGGCGGCGATCTCTGCCTCTGGCAGGTTGCCGTCGAACAACAGGTCGAAGGCGGCGGCGGCCTCGGTTGCGCTCAATGGCGCTGCGGGATCGGGCAGGCGGGTCATCGCCTTTGCCTTAATCACGACGCTGCGTCGGAGTCGAGGGGAGGGCGCGGGAAAGTCTTTCGCGCATGACATGGCTAAGCCCTGTGCTTCGTTCGCTCCGCCGGGAAACCGAAATCAGGCGGCTGCGCGCTCCTTTACCGGAATCCCGGCGATCCGCATGAAGTTCGCCAGCATCTCATGCCCATATTCGGTGGCGATGCTTTCCGGATGGAACTGGACCGAGTGGATCGGAAGGCTTTGATGGCGGAAGCCCATGACCGAGCCGTCCTCACTGGTCGCATTCACGACGAGGCTTTGTGGAATGCCATCCACGATGAGCGAGTGATAGCGGGTCGCGGTGAAGGGGGAAGGAATGCCGGCGAAAAGGCCCGTGCCGTCATGGGTGACTGGGGAGGTCTTGCCATGCATCAGGCCGCCGCGCACGACTTGCCCGCCGAAATGCTGACCGATCGCTTGATGGCCGAGGCATACGCCCAGCAGGGGTGCGCCCGCGTCGGCGGCGGCCGCTACGAGTTCAAGGCTGACGCCTGCCTCATTGGGCGTGCAGGGGCCGGGCGAAAGCAGGAAGGCGCTGGCGCCGCTGGAGAGGGCCTGGCCTGCCGAAATGGCATCGTTGCGGACGACCTCCACCTCTGCGCCCAACTCCATGAGGTAATGGACCAGATTCCAGGTAAAGCTGTCATAATTGTCGATGACGAGGATCATGGGACCATGGCTATAAACAGCGAAGCGCGCCGGGCCAATCGGAATCGGCGTTTGTAGCTGGCTGAACCGGCTACATGCTTTTGCGTTGTCCCTCCGGAGTGACATGAGGGAGGATGGTATGAAGCGCTACGCCTATGGTTGGATCACGGCCCTGTTCTTTCTGGCGTCGATCGTGGGTCATTGGGTGTTTGGCTGGTGGGCCTATGTGGATGACGCAAAGACGCACGGGCAGGTGCCTGAACTGGCGGCCTATGCCATCGAGATGGGCCGGGATACGTTCGAGAATTGGCAGTCGGAATTTCTCCAGCTGATCTGGCAGGTCGTGGGCTTGGCCTATTTCCTCTATGTCGGCTCGCCAGCCTCCAAGGAGAATGACGACCGGTTGGAAGTGAAGGTAGACGAGCTGCTGAAAATGGCCGGGGGCAAGGATGCCGAGCGGTTGATCAACGAAATCGACAGTCGTTATCTGCGCGCCGGTGGTCATGCGAAGCCGCACGGTCATGATCTGGGCTATGAATGATAGCGGGACGGAACCCGGAGGCTTGTCAGCCGCTTCTTGACGATATGTGTTCGTGAGGAGGACGGAAATGGCCAAAGCTGAGTTTACCGATGCGATCGCCCTGTTGAAAGCTGATCACCGCAAGGTCGAGGACTTGTTCGAGCAGTTCGAAAAGGCGAGGGCCGCAAACCGGAAGCAGGAAATCGCGCATCAGATCTGCACCGAGCTGAAGATTCACACTATGATCGAGGAGGAGATTTTCTACCCCGCCTTTCGTGGCAAGATCGAGGACGACACGCTTGATGAAGCCTATGTCGAGCATGACGGCGCGAAGGTGCTGGTGAATGATATCGAGGCCGGATCGCCGGAAGATGATTTCTACGATGCCAAGGTCAAGGTGCTGTCCGAAGAGATCAAGCATCATGTGAAGGAAGAGGAAAGGCAGTCTGACGGCATGTTCGCCCAGTGCCGCAAGACGGATGTGGATCTGGTCGTGCTGCGTGACAGGATGATGGCGCGCAAGCAGGAACTGATGGCGCAGGCGAAGGCCAGCGGACTGCCGGTCGCCAAGCCCAAGGCCGTTCATCTGGTCGCGGCCTGACCGAAAAGGTTGATAAATGGGGCGCGCTGCCCCATATGGGTTTTGCCGGGTTCGCCCGGCTATGGTGATAAATCGTGTCGTGTAATAGGCGCAGCGGACCCGGGGGCAGTACCCGGCGGCTCCACCACATATCCCGGCTTGTACGGGGTGTCTGACGGGGCCGAACTAGGATCGACGTGTGTTGAAAGGCGATGTCTTCACCCGGCCTGAGTAAGCCGTAAAAATGTTCAAAACACGTAAGTGCCAACGATAACGAGGCTCTTGCTCTTGCTGCGTAATTGATGGCCTCACGGCCTGACATTACCCAAAAAGAACGCGGTTGAACCCACCGGGCAACAGAAGGGAATTCAGCGGCTTCCGGAGGAGCCGGGCAACAGAATCCTCCGGACCTTCCTTCATTTAAGTGATTTTGGCGGCCGTCCTGCGTGGCGGGTGGCGCTGGCTATGGGCTGGCAGGCTGAATCTGTAGCTGCGAATCGGATGTCATGAACCAAGACGGTTCAATTACAGTTTTATGACAGTTAGAAGAAAAACTTATAACATATTGAATTATAGGAAGTAAAAATCATTTTTTGGGTGCAGTTCGCTGCTTGTTTAGATGTCATCAAGATGAAATAATCCCGGCTATTATAGAAAGTTTTTTCGGGAGAAATTGGATGATGAAGGTAGCGGCGATCGTCGGGCTGATGCTGGCGGGGGGCATGTCAGGCGCGGCCGTGGCTGCATCCGATGAAGTGGTTGTGGTCGGTGTTCCCGATGGGCAATTGGCCGCTCCGGCCTTGGTGGCGAAGGATTATGAAAGAGCCGCCCGCCGCCTTGCGCCTATGTGGCCGGACGGGGCGAACGATCCGGCTCGGTTGATCAACCTTGGCAACGCTTATGCGGGACTAGGGAGGATGAAGGATGCGCGAGAGGCTTATGGGGCCGCCCGCTTTGCGCCGGAATCGACGTTGCTGCTCGCGAATGGCGAAGAAGCATCGTCGCGGGATGTTGCCCGCCGCGCGCTCGGCCGCCTTGAAGCGAGCTACGCCATGCGCTGACATCGGCCCGTTAAGTCATGAACAGTGGGGCGTCGTCCGGTGGGACGGCGCCTTTCTTTTTGCGTGGACGGCTTTCGCAATCATCAAAGTGAAACAAGAGTCTCTGAACTGTCATTTTAAAGTCACTCTGCCGTCACGGAAGCAAAATGTCTCTGTCATCTGGCGCGCCTAGCTGCGGCGACTGAGGGCGGCAGGGGGCGTTGTCCGATTCGTGAATCCCCTTCGCTCCGCATCTTAACACAAACCGGCATCGCCGGAGCGGAGACGACATGGTCAAGACTAATCGTATCACTACCATCCTGATGGCGGGTTGCGCCTGCGCTGCTCTGAGCGCTTGCGGCGCGGACGATATCGCTTCGCCGGGCGAGGGGACGATCGTCCTGCCCGCGCCGACGCCTTCGCCGAGTCCGACGCCGACGCCCACTCCTACGCCGGGCAATGTGACCGCTGCGGCCGACTGTCCGACTATCTCGGGTGCGGACCAGTTGACCAACCTTGGCACCATCAGCGATGGCACCAACACGTGGCGCAATTGCGGCTTCCCCGCGCGTTTCAACAGCTCGACCGCGATCGCCAAGACGGCGGGCGTCATCTATTCGCTGCCCGGCCGCGTTGATGTCGGCACCGATCAGGGCGCTGCGAGCACCGGGAGCAACGTCACGCTGACGATCGATCCGGGCGTTGTGGTGTTCGCTGGCACTGGCAGCGCATTCCTGGCCGTCAATCGCGGCAACAAGATCAATGCTGTCGGCACGGCGGCACAGCCCATCGTCTTCACCAGCCGCGAGAATGTCACCGGGTCGGCGACCGATCAGTCGTCGGGCCAGTGGGGTGGCATCGTGTTGCTCGGCCGCGCCAAGATCACCGACTGCGATCAGGCGCCCAATGCGGCTCCGGGCACCACCGCGTGTCAGCGCGACACCGAAGGCACGACCGGCGCGCTCTATGGCGGCGACAATGACGCCGACAATTCGGGCCGCATGAGCTATGTCCAGATTCGTTATTCCGGCTTCGTGCTGGCGAATGGCAAGGAACTTCAGGGTCTGACTCCTTCGGGCGTCGGCACCGGCACGCAGCTTGACCATATCCAGGTCCACAACAGCTCGGACGACGGCATCGAGGCTTTCGGTGGTTCGACCCACATGAAATATCTGGTGCTGACCGGCAATGAAGACGACAATCTGGACACGGATGTCGGCTTCCGCGGCACGGCGCAGTTCGTTATCTCCGTGCAGCGTGCGAACAACAATATCGGCGATACCTTCACCGAGACGGACTCGAACGGTTCGACGACGGGCACGAGCTTCTCCGAAGACGCGCTGCCTCGCCAATATCTGAAGGTAGCGAACTTCACGCACATCCAGCGGTCGAACACCGGCGATGATGGCGCGACCATGATGCTTCGGGGCGGTGCTGACCTTGCCATGGTGAACGGCATCATCGTCAGTCCTGATCAGAGCTGCCTGCGCATCAACAGCGCCGCCACGGTACGTGACGCTGACGCGGGGCTGCAGGATGCGGGGAAGCCGCGTTACCTGTCGGTAGTGATGCAGTGCAACGCTACCCCGTTCAAGGGCACCGGCGGCGTCGATGCGGCGACGGTCCAGTCGATCTTCTCGACCGATCCGAACAGCAGCTTTGCCTATACGCCGTCGTTGACCAGCCTATTCATCAACGGCGCGACGGAAACGGCCCGCACTGCGATCGACCCCAAGACGATCGACAGCAACTTCACCACCACCAACTATATCGGCGCGGTGAAGGACAGCAACGACACCTGGTATGCGGGCTGGACCTGCAACTCGGTTACGGCGAGCTTCGGCAGCAGCAGCAAGAACTGCACCGCCATCCCGACCACCTGATCGACCTGACCCTGAACAGGGGCGGGGGAGCGTGCATCAGCCGCTTCCCCGCCCTCTTTACAAAGAATTTTCCCAAGGGGGACTCCTAGCCATGTCGAAGCCGCTCAGCCTGGCGCGCATGCTCCTGATTTCGACCGCCCTTTCCGCTCCGGCGGTGATGGCGCAGACCACCACCGATACAGCGTCCACGTCAGGCGTGCCGACCGCATCCGAGGAAGCCGATGCACAGACCGGCAATGTCGATGTGTCCGTGCCGGGTTCCGACATCATCGTGACCGGCCGCCGCACCAGCAACGTGTCGCAGGCCGCTCCGCAGGTGGTGACTGTCCTGTCGGCCGCCGACATCAAGCGCACGGGCGAGGGCGACATCGCCGGGTCATTGCAGCGCGTGACCGGCCTGTCGGTCGTGTCGGGCGGATATGTCTATGTGCGTGGCCTTGGTGACCGCTATTCGCTGGCGCTGCTCAATGGGTCGCCGCTGCCGAGCCCGGAACCGCTGAAGCGCGTTGTGCCGCTCGACATCTTCCCGACCAGCGTCATCGCGTCCACGATGGTGCAGAAAAGCTATTCGGCCAACTTCCCTGGCGAGTTTGGCGGCGGCGTCATCAACCTGACGACCAAGGCTATCCCGGTTGAAAGCTATCTTGAGCTGGGAATTGGAAGTTCGGCGAATACCGAAACGTCGGGCAACATGGGCTACACCTATTATGGGTCGAAGTCGGACTGGACCGGCTTTGACGATGGGTCGCGCGACGTGCCGCCATTGCTGGCGCAGGCGTTTGGTAGCGGGGTGCCCTTCTCCAACATGACGCGCGGTGACCTGCAGGCGATTTCGATGCAGTTCCTGAATGCGAAGACTTCCGTACTCCAGCGGACCAACAGCCTGCCGTTCAACTTTTCGGGTTCGCTGAACGCCGGAACGGCGATGGATGTGGGTAGTGATGGGCGGTTGGGCGTGCTGTTCACCGCATCCTACAGCAACAAGTGGCGGACACGCTCCTCGCTGCAGCAGGCGTCGATCAATCTGGAGCAGGCGCCGGGCAAGAACGGCGTTCAGGTGTCGACGGATAATGAGGTGACGTTCAACAGCCTGTTCGGGCTGGGCCTGGAACTGGGCGATCAGAAGATCCGCTGGACCAACGTCTATATCCGCGACACGCTGAAGCGCGGCGCCCTGACGCTGGGGCAGAATGACGGCGCGATCGCGGGCGCAGATTATATGAAGCAGAATACCGCCTGGTATGAGCGGCAGCTGATCGACACCCAGATGGTCGGCGAGTTCAAGCTGATGGAGGGGCTCAGCCTCGACCTGCGCGGCGGTTATGCCAATTCGCAGCGGGAAGCGCCCTATGAGCGGGAGTTCGAATATGTGCGGACTAATCGCGATCTGGCGGTTGATCTGGTCGGCGACCGTTTCGTCAACGCGCTGAACCGCCAGCGGGGCGATGCGTCGATCACCTTCAGCGACCTTAACGAAGACCTGTGGTCGGCGGGTTGGGATTTGAGCTACAAATTCTCGCCCGATCTGACCGCAACGGTGGGCTATGCGTTCAGCGATACGAAGCGCACGTCTTCGCGCTATGAGCTGCATTTCGACGCGACCAACCTGCCGATCGCCGTGCAGCAGCTGCGGCCCGATTATCTGCTGTCGGATGCGTCGATCCAGTTGTTCGACATGTCGCTGCTGGACTTTTCGGGCAACTATCCGGTCTATGATGCGGCGCTGCGCACGCATGCCGGATATGCGCAGGTGAAGGTGCAGCCGATCGCAGGCGTCACTGTGGATGCAGGTGTGCGTTATGAAAAGGGCCGCCAGTCGGTGACGGGCGTGGACGTCTATAATACGGGCGTTGAGCCGGTGAACGCCATCAACAAGGAATATTGGCTGCCCGCCGCGACCATCACCTTTGAAGCGGCGAAGGGTTTGCAGTTCCGCATGAGCGGTTCCAAGACGATTGCACGCCCACAGTTCCGCGAGCTGATCGCCCAGCCTTATATCGATACCGATTCCAACCGCTTCTATCGCGGCAACCCCTTCCTGCAGGATAGTGAGCTGTGGAACGCAGACCTGCGCGCGGAATGGTATATGGGCCGGGATGAGCGGCTTACGGCGGCGGCGTTCTGGAAGAAGATCGACAATCCGATCGAGACCTACACGACGATCAACGACAAATATGATGTGACGACCAGCTTCGCCAATGCGCCCGAAGCAACGTTGTACGGTGTCGAGTTCGAGGCGCAGAAATATCTGCCGCTCGACAATATGAGCAGCCCGTTCTTCCAGACCCGGCGGATCGTGTTGATCGGCAACTATACCTACACCCAGTCGAAGCTGAAAGTGAGCGAAGGGGATACGACCATCCCCTACAGCTATACCGCTGGCCCGCTGCCCGCCGCGTCCGACTATTTCCAGGATGGCGTGCCGCTGACCGGCCAGTCGGATCATCTGGTCAATTTGCAACTCGGTCTTGAGGACACTGACAGACTGTCGCAGCAGACGCTGCTGCTGACCTATGCCAGCCCGCGCGTTACGAGCCGTGGTCCCAACCTTCAGCCCGACATCAAGGAAAAGCCGGGCCTGACTCTGGACTTCGTGGCGCGGCAGGGCGTGACCCTGCCGGGCGGGGTGAAGAGCGAGTTCAAGTTCGAGGCGCGGAACATCACGGGGCGCAAGTTCCAGGAGTTCCAGGAACTGGGCGGCAACAAGGTATTCTACAATCGCTATAAGATCGGCACGACCTTCGCGGCTTCGCTGACCGTCGCGCTCTGATTTAACTTTCTTTGATGAGGCTTGGCGGCCGATCCGCTTCGCGCGGATCGGCCGTTTTGCCATCTGTGATTCGCGCGTTTTCCTGCGCCGTGTTAGGGGTTGGCCTGAAGCGGAGGCAGGCGGTGAAGCAGGAAGTCGAGCTGAAACTGGAGCTGTCGCAGCAGGCGGCGGAGGCCTTCGAGCAATTGGCGCTGCTGCCCGCTGAGGGAAGCCGGGCGCAACTTCAGGCCGTCTATTTCGATACGCCCGACAGGCAGTTGGATGCGCGAGGATATACGCTGCGCATCCGCCGATCAGGGGAGGAGCGCGTCCAGACCGTCAAGGCCGGTAGTGAAGATCGGGGCGGAGCCCTTTTCTCGCGGGCGGAATGGGAAATGCCGGTCAGGCAGGATGAGCCGGCGATCGATAGTCGCACACCCATTGCGGGCGTTCTGGGTGATGCAGCGGAGATGATCGAGCCCGCGTTCAATGTCGAGGTCGAGCGGCGCACATGGCTGATTGCCGAGGGTGCCGCGGAGATCGAATTGGTGCTCGACAGGGGATGGGTCCGCGCGGGTGAGCGGCAGTCGCCCATCTGTGAAATCGAACTGGAGCTGAAGGCAGGAGCGCCCGCCGCCCTCTTTGCGCTCGCAAGGCGGATAGAGGCGGCAGTGCCGGTGCGGCTGGGCGTCGCGGCAAAGTCGGAACGAGGCTATCGGCTGCTGGCTCCCGCGCCCGCCTGTTTCAAGGCGGAGAGACTGGCGCTGAAGCCCGATGTCAGTGCGCAGGCGGCGTTTCAGGCCATTATGCGCAACTGTGTGCGGCAATACCGGCTAAACGAAGATCTGCTACTCGACCATTATGATCCACAGGCTGTGCATCAGGCGCGCGTAGCCGTGCGGCGGCTGCGTTCGGCGCTGACGCTGTTCAGATCAATGCTGACGGCGCAAGACGTGACCCGATTTCAAGATGAGCTTCGCTGGCTGGCGCAGCTGCTGGGAGAGGCGCGTGATCTGGATGTGCTGATCGAACGGATGAAGCCGGGCGAACTGCACGAGCAACTAGCTGCTGTTCGCTCAGTGATCCATGCGAAGGTGATCGATGCGCTGGAATCTGATCAGGCGCGGGGCTTGATGATCGACATCGTGGAATGGCTGACGCTTGGCATGGGCGGGCCGGATGCTGGGGGCCGCAGGTTGCGCGATGAGGCTGCGGAGGCGTTTGCCGCACGCCGTTTGCAGCATTTTCATCGCTGGCAGATGAAGCATGCACGGCATCTGGCGAAGCTGGATGACGCGCACCGTCACGAAGTGCGCAAGAAGGCGAAGAAGCTGCGCTACGCCGCCGAATTTTTCGGGGGTCTATTCGACGCCAAGAAACAGCGGCGACGGCACGCGCGCTACATCGATGCGCTGGAGGGGTTGCAGGACGAACTGGGCGCGCTCAATGATCTGGTCAACGTGCGCGCCTTGTTGGCGCAGTATGGCCTGCCGGTCGATGCCGATCTGGTGAAGAGCGGTCGGAGCAAGAAGAAGCTGCTGGCGGCGGCCGGCAAAGCCTATGATGAATTGGCGGATGCCAAGCATTTCTGGCGCTGAAGCTCAGGCCCAGGGTTTTTCGCGATACCATTTGGTGATGATGTGTTTAACGCCGCTGCGTACCTTCATCCCGTGGTGCAGGCTGGCCCCATTATAGCGTCCGGGTTCAAGGCGATTGTTCCAGGCGAGCAGCTTGCCGCGCTCCGGCTGCACCGTCTTGCCGATCTTGATGAAGCGGGTCGCGCCGCCTGCGGGGGGCTGGTTGAGATAGACCATCAGCGTCCATGTACGGTTGCCCGATACTGAGCAGTAGCGGGCGAAGTCGAGGCCAGCAGGATCGAAATAGTCGGTATGCGCCTTGAATTCCTGACCCACGGCGTAACGTTGCCCCTGTATCGGTTCGCCGAAACATGGGTCGATCCCGGCGAAAGCGGCGAGTTTTTCATCTATGGCCCCGATGAAGGGATCGGTGTTGTCGAGATCGCAGGTATCGCTGGTGCGGAAGCCTGTGTCGCCATTGGCGTCGGCGATGGTGGAAGGGCGACGGCGCGCCTCGATCCGTGTGATCAGGCCATCGCATTCTTCCGCTGTCAGGAAATCGCGCTGGATGAAGAGCGTCAGATCGCGGCTGGGCACCCGCTGGACGCGTGGATGGGATGCGATCCAGGCCGGATCGGCATCGGCTGATTTCACAGTCGGTTGGTTAGGCATGGACGGCCTTTTAGGGCGAGAAAGCAGCCTTTCTGCTATCGCTCGGCGCTCGAAATGCAAGTGTCATCGCTTGCGGATTGCCGTTGTCATGGATAGGTCACATTTCTGTCATCCGGCAGTAAAAACAATTGCCTAGCAGCGCGGGTATCAAGGGGGATTACCAGGTTCATGCGCGTGGCGTTTCGCAGTAACTTTCAGGACCTTAGCAGCCGCCTCGCGCCGATCGACTGGGCGCGGGTTGCCGAGAAGCTGTTGCTGGGCCTGCTGGCGCTGCAATGTGCAAGGCTGGTTTGGGCCGTGCTGACGCCGGTCGGGAGCTTTGGACCGTGGGAAGGGCGGCAAGCGCAATTTCCGGATTTCGCGGCGCGCCAAACATTATTTTCCAGTTTTGATCCCTTTTACCGGGCTGGACCGCAGCAGGCGGCGAGCGGTGGGGTCGTGACCTCGCTGGCGCTGACCGTCTACGGCATCCGGTTGAACGAGGGGTCGGGGCTGGGATCGGCCATCATTGCCGGACCCGATGGGGTGCAGAACAGCTTTGCCGTGGGTGATGAGATATTGCCGGGCGTGCTGCTGAAGGGCGTGGCGTTCGATCATGTCACCATCGACCGGGGCGGATCGGAAGAGCAGATATTCCTCGACCAGTCGCAGCCCGCATCTGCGTCGGCCGCGCCGGGAGCGGGGGGCGTTGTAAGCCCCGTGGCCGGGATCGACAATCCGACGGCGGACGGGCTGAAGCGTGATGTCGGCTTTGCGCCGCGCATGCAGAATGGCCGGATCACGGGGCTCATCCTGACCGCCAAGGGGCCAACCTTCCAAAATGCCGGGTTTCAGCCCGGCGATATCGTCACCCAGGTCGATGGGCAGCCGGTCGGCTCGCCCAGCGATCTCCAGGTGCTGCAAGGCAAAATCATGCCCGGCGCGCGCATTTCCCTGACCGTCGAGCGGGGCGCCAGCCTTTCGACGATCAACCTTACTCTGCAAGGCCAATGACCAGAAAATTCCTTCTTTCCGCCGCGACCGCCCTCGCTCTGGCCTCGCCTGTCGGATCGCCCGTCATGGCACAGCAGACGCTGAATGTGCGCGACGCCGATATTCGCGCCTTCATTCAGGACGCCGCGCGTGTGACGGGGCGGACCTTCATCATAGACAACCGGGTTCAGGGGAAGGTTTCGGTCGTGACCGACCGGCCGCTGTCGCGATCGGAATATTTCGAGATTTTCCTGTCTACCTTGCGGGCGAATGGGTTGGTGGCGGTGCCAGCGCCGGGTGGTGCTTATCGCATTCAGCCTGCTGATGGGGCGGCCGGGCAACCTAGCGTCGTCGGACGGGGGGCTAATCGCAATCAGTTCGTGACCGAGGTCTTCCGCCTGCGCTCAATCGATGCGGCGAGCGCGCTGGAGACTTTGCGGCCGCTGGTCAGCAAGGACGGTTCGGTGACCGCCAATCGCGCCGGGAACAGCGTGGTCGTTGCCGACTATGCCGACAATATTGGGCGTATTCGCCAGGTGCTTGCGCGAATCGATCGCGATACGGCGGCGACGCAGACGGTGATGCTGCGGAATGCGGGCGCGCGGGAAATCGCGACTTCGCTTCAGGCGCTGGTGCAAAGCGGCGGCGAAGGGGCGCAGCGGGCGGCGACTATCGTGCCGATCGACAGCAGCAATTCGGTCGCGATCCGGGGCGATGCCGGGACGGTGACGCGACTGGCGCAGATGGCACGCGATCTTGATCGGCAGGCGGCGAGCGGGACGGAGATCCGCGTTTATTGGTTGGAACATGCGGATGCCGAAAAGCTGTTGCCTGTGTTGCAGCAGTTGGTTGGACAATCGTCCAGCTCTGCCGTGACGGCTTCGGTACCGGCGTCCAATGGGGCTGCTCCGGTTGCGGCGGGGCCTGCGGTGAGTTCGGCCGGTTCTTCGGGTGGCGGTATTTCGACGCGGGGTCCTGCGATCGTTACCCGCTATGAAGGGGCCAATGCGATCATCGTGGCGGCCAATAGCGACGTGCAGCGCATGCTTGGCGAGACCGTCCGGCAACTTGATACGAGGCGGGAGCAGGTTCTGGTCGAGGCGATCATCGTCGAGATCAGCGATGCCGCCGCCAAGAAGCTGGGTGTGCAGTTCCTGATTGGGAGCACCAAGACGGGCTTTGCTGCGACCAATTACTCCAACGCTTCTCCCAATTTGCTGACGCTGGCCGGGGCGATTGGCGCGAACGAGTTGGGCAAGACGACCACGACGGTCGTCAACGGCGGCGTGACCACGACGACCACCTCGACCGAGAATAGCAACTTGTCGAACACCTTGCAGCAGGCGGCGGTCGATAGCCTGATGAACGCGACGGGCGGCTTTGGCGGGGTTGCGACGCAGATCGGGCGGAACGGGATTTTCGGGGCGATCATCAACGCGGTCAGGTCCGACACTGACAGCAATATTCTGTCCACGCCTTCGGTGATGACGCTGGACAATCAGAAGGCGTCGATCCTGGTTGGGCAGCAGGTGCCGATAACGACCGGCGAGGCGCTCAGCCAGAATTTCGACAATCAGTTCCGCACCGTCCAACGGCAGGATGTGGGCATCAAGCTGGAAGTGAAGCCGCAGATCAACACGGGCGGCGCGATCAAGCTGTTCCTGAGGCAGGAAGTGTCGAGCGTCGCCGGGCCGGTGTCCAACAATAATAGCGACCTCATCATCAACAAGCGTGAGATCGAGACGACGGTCACGGTGGATGATGGCGAGATTTTGGCGCTTGGCGGCTTGCTGGACGATAATGAGCGTAAGACGATCGAGCGTATTCCGCTGCTGTCCGACATTCCGGGGCTGGGCGAGCTGTTCAAGTCGCGCAGCAAGAGCCGGAGCAAGACTAACCTCATGGTCTTCATCCGGCCCACCATCCTGCGCTCGAAAGAGGATGCACAGCGCCTGACGCAGCAACGCTATGGCTATGTGCGTGACATGCAGTTGGCGCGGAACCCCGATCAGGAACCGAGCATCGACGAACTGGTGCGCGACTATATGGGCGCGGAACCGCCAGCCGCTGTGACGCAGGCGGGCGATGCGGTGGCGCAGCCAAGTGCTGCCCCGGCGCAAGTGATTGAACCGACGGTGCGGCAATCGAGCGGCGTGGTGCGGCCGGTGGACGGTGCGGCGAATGGAGATCGGCGGTGAACGACCTACTTCCACGACCGTTCTGGCTGAACTTGTCGAAGCCCTTCCCTTCTTTTCAAGTAAGAAAAGCCCGTCGACAAGCTCGGGGCGAACGGGGGATGAAGTGAGCGGGCCTGCCGAACCGTTAAACCTTCCGCACAGTGCCCCCCGCGCTGTCGACATTCCCTATGTCTTTGCGCGCAAGCATGGCGTGGTCATGCTGCCGTTGGACGGAGACCGGCTTACGATCGCAGTTCGGGAGGCGAGCGATCCGCGCATATTGCTGGAAGTGCGGCGGCATTTGGCGCGTAGTTTCGATGTGCGGTTCGTTGATGGCGCGCAGTTTGACCGGCACCTGTCCGACCATTATGCGATGGAGGGTAGCGCTGCCGCCATGGCAGGGTCGTTGGAAGTCGGCGCGGATGAGCTGGATATTCTTGCCGCCGACATTCCGACTGCCGACGACTTGCTCGACAGCGCCGATGATGCGCCTGCAATCCGGCTGATCAATGGCATCATCGCTGAAGCAGCGCGGCAGGGCGTTTCGGATATTCATATCGAGCCTTATGAAACCGGCCTGATCGTGCGGATGCGGATCGACGGAGTGCTGCGCGAGACTTTGCGGATGCCGCCCCATGTCGCGCCGGTGGTGGTGAGCCGGATCAAGGTGATGGCGCGGCTGGACATTGCCGAGCGGCGCGTGCCGCAGGATGGGCGCATTGGGCTGACGCTGGGCGGCAAGCTGCTGGACGTGCGCGTTTCGACACTGCCGAGCCGGGCGGGGGAGCGGGTGGTGCTGCGTATTCTCGACAAGGAGAATGCGGGCATGAACCTTGACCTGCTGGGCATGGCGGGGGCGGCGGATCGGATTTTTCGTGAAGGATTGCACGAACCGAACGGGATTATTCTGGTCACGGGGCCGACCGGGTCGGGGAAGACGACTACGCTCTATGCGGGGCTGCGGCAGTTGAACGATGGGACGCGCAATATTCTTACCGTGGAGGACCCGGTCGAATATGCGGTCGAAGGGGTCGGGCAGACTCAGGTCAATGCGAAGGTCGGATTGACCTTTGCCGCCGGGCTGCGCGCGATTTTGCGGCAGGACCCTGATGTGGTGATGGTCGGCGAAATCCGTGATCGGGAGACGGCGGAGATCGCGGTGCAGGCGTCGCTGACGGGTCATCTGGTGCTATCGACCGTGCATACCAATGATGCGGTGGGCGCGATCACGCGGATGCGGGACATGCGGGTGGAGCCGTTCCTGCTCGCCTCGACCTTGCGCGCCGTTATCGCGCAGCGGCTGGTGCGACGGCTTTGCCAGCATTGCCGGGAGCCGGTGCAGGCGGACAAGTCGGCTAGCGCTTTGCTTGGTTTCGATCCCGGAACGATCATTTACCGGGCGCGAGGGTGCGAGGAGTGCAACGGTAGCGGCTATAAGGGCCGGATCGGGGTGTTCGAGGCGATCCGCGTGGATGACACGATTCGCCGCCTGATCAATGATGGCGGCGACGAGTCCCTGATCGCGCGGCACGCTTTCCTCAATGCGCCCAATCTGGGGTCGGCGGCGCGGGCGCTGGTGCGCGATGGGCAGACTACGGCGGAGGAAGCCATCCGCGTGTCGCGGCGCGATGCGGCGGAGGTGGAAACCATCGTCGATGGCTGAGTTCGACTATTTGGTCATCGATCCGGCGGGCAAGGAACGCAGCGGTAAGGTGAAGGCCGAGACGATCGAGGATGCGCGGGCCAAGCTGGACGCGCGCAAACTGTTTATCGTGCGGATCGAGCCCGGCGTGGTGGAGAAGGCGGCGAAGCGCGCTGGATTGTCGCTGCGCGCGCCCAGGCTGTCGGCGAAGGAACTGACGCTGTTTACGCGCCAGTTATCGACGTTGATCCAGGTCAGTCCGCTGGAGGAATCCCTGCGCACTATCGGGAGGCAGAGCGAGCAGGAGCATGTGCGCGCGATCGTCAGCAAGGTGCATTCAGGCGTGCTGGAAGGACGGCGGCTGGCGGACGCGCTGGGAGCCGAGCCGAAGAGCTTTCCGGCGCTGTATCGGGCGATGGTTTCTGCGGGTGAAAGCTCGGGCAGCCTGCCGACGATCATGGAGCGGCTGTCCGACCTAATGGAGCGGCAGGCGGTGATCCGGTCGAAAGTGCTGATCGCTATCGCTTATCCGAGCGTGCTGGCAGCCTTTGCCGTCTGCGTCGTGGCGGCGCTGATGATCTTCGTCGTGCCCAAGGTCGTGGAGCAGTTCGATACGGTGGGACAAGACCTGCCGCTGCTGACACGCATGGTGATGGGGATTTCGGCCTTTCTGGCGGGCTATTGGTGGCTGTTGGCGATCCTGATTGGACTGGGTGCCCTTGGTTTCTGGCGCGCATTGAAGATTGAGGCGTTCCGCTATCGGTTCGATGGCGTGTTGCTGCGGTTGCCGCTGCTGGGACGGTTGATCCGCGACCTTCATGCGGCGCGGATGGCGCGGACGCTGTCCACGATGGTGGCGAGCCGTCTGCCGCTGATGGAAGGCCTGACGTTGACCACGCAGACGGTGCACAATCGGGTGTTGCGGCAGGCTTCCGAGCAGATTGTCGAGGCCATTCGTGGGGGCGGGAGCCTGTCGGCAGCGCTGCGGCGGGCTGGGGTGTTTCCGCCGCTGCTGGTTTATCTGGCGGCGAGCGGCGAGAGTGCGGGGCGGCTGGATACGATGCTGGAGCGGGCGGCCGATTATCTGGAGCGGGAGTTCGACAGCTTCACCTCCGCCGCGCTGGCGATGCTGGAGCCGGTGATCATCATATTAATGGGTGGGATCGTGGCGGTGATTATCTTGTCGATCCTGCTGCCTATCCTGCAATTGCAGAGCCTTACGGGGGCTTGAGGAGTGATTATGTCTAGATTGAAGCCAGACTCCGTTCGCCCTGAGCCTATCGAAGGGCATTCCTTTACTTCAAAAGAAAAGGGCTTCGACAAGCTCAGCCCGAACGGGGAGGGGTTGGTTCGTCGGCCGATCGAAAATGGCTTCACACTGGTTGAGCTGATGGTGGTGATCGTCATCATCGGACTGCTGGCGACGATCGTTGCGATCAACGTCATTCCGGCGACGGACACGGCGCGGGTGGAGAAGGCGAAGGCGGATATTGCGACGATCGAGCAGGCGCTAGAGCAGTATCGGCTCGATAATCTGAGCTATCCTTCGCAGACCGACGGGTTGCAGGCGCTGATCAATCCGCCCGCATCGCTGGCGCAGCCGCAGCGGTATCGCCGGGGCGGGTATATCAAGAAGCTGCCGCAGGATCCGTGGGGTCGCGCCTATAATTATGCGGTGCCGGGGCGGAAGGGTGCGTTCGATATCAGTTCGCTGGGTGCGGACGGCCAGCCGGGCGGCGAGAGCGAGAATGCGGATATTTATTCCAGCGAGCTTTGAGGCGCGGCTTGTTCCGTTCTTGGGGAGCTTCGGCAAAGCCTGTGCTGAGCCTGTCGGAGGGCTCAGCCTGAACGAGGATAAGCGCCCTATCGCCAACGGCTTTACCCTCATCGAGCTGATGGTCGTGTTGACGATCATCGGTTTCATTTCGGCTGCGGTGGTGCTTGCCATGCCGGACCCGCGCGGGCGGGTTGTCGAGGATGCCGATCGCTTTGCCGCGCGCGTTGCGGCCGCGCGCGACGAAGCGGTTGTTACCGCGCAGCCGATGGGGGTGTGGGTTTCCGCGTCGGGCTATGGCTTTCAGCGCCGTGATGGGGCGCAGTGGGTGCCGTTGGAGGAGAAGCCGTTCGTGACGGCCAACTGGAAGGCCGGGACGCGGGCGCTAGTTGGCAAGGATGGGCGGCAGCAGATTGGGTTTGATGGGACCGGGCTGCCGACCGACGCCATGACAGTGACTTTGACGCGGGAGGCGGAGCGGGTTTCCGTGACCGTCGATATGGCGGGGAAGGTCATGGTCGGTGGGTAGGCTTGGTATCTTCGGTAGCTCTGCTGGAAGAAAAGAAGGGGCTTCGACAAGCTCAGCCCGAACGGGTGAAAGGTCGGCTCCAACGGGTGAGCGAGGCTTTACGCTGTTGGAGATGTTGGTGGCGTTGGCGGTGTTCAGTCTGGCTGCGTTGGCGCTGGTGCGGTTGCAGGGGGTGACGTTGCGGACGGCGGCGGATCTCGACAGTAAGGCGCTGGGGCAGATTGTCGCGCGCAACCTGATGGTGGAGGTGCAGACCGATCCTTCGCCGCCCTCGCTGGGCAGTGAAGAGGGCGATGTCGATAATGGCGGGCGGCGCTGGCATTGGGTGCGGGCGGTTAAGGCCACGAACGACAAGCGGTTGTTGCAGGTCGATTTGACGGTGAATGGACAGGCGGGGTCTTCGCCGGTCGTGCTTAGCTTTGTGCGGGTGGTGCAGTGATGCGCGCCATAGCCAGCAGGGATTTCAGTCGCGCATCAGGCTGCTCGACCCTTAGACAGGGCTCAGGACAGGCTTCACTCGAAGCGAACGGAGGGCCGGGCGGGCAGGCGGGCTTTACGTTGATAGAGCTGCTCGTCGCGCTGATGATATTCGCGATGCTGGCGGCGGCGGGCGTGCTCCTGCTGGGGAATAGCGTGTCGGCGCAGGCTCAGGTCAAGGCGCGGCTGGACGACATGGCGGCCGTGCAGCGGGCAGGCGGCGCGCTGGCTGCCGATCTTGGGCAGGCGGTGCCGCGTATCAGCCGCACGGAAGCGGGGACGCTGGCGCCTGCATTCTGGTCGCATCGTGAGGGCGAGGCCGTGCCGGTGATGCAGTTTGTGCGCGGCGGCTGGGACAATCTGGGCGATTTGCCCCGGCCTTCCTTGCAGAAGGTGGAATATTGGGTGCGGCAAGGGCGACTGGAGCGGCGGACCTATGTGCAGGTTGACGGCGCGGCTGGGGACGAGCCAGCTACGCTGCTGGACCATGTGGATGATGTCGCGCTGCGCTTTCGCGATGCGCAGGGGGAGTGGCGTGGCGAGTGGATACCGACGCAGCCGGACCTGATGCCGCGGGCGGTGGAGATGACGGTGACGCGCACGGGGGAGGCGCCTGTCACCTTGCGCTTACTGGTCGGGCCGGGGCCTGCGGAGAAGCTGGAAGGGGAGATGGTTGGTGCCTGATCCTGGGAAAAGGGGCGAGCGGGGGGCCGCGTTGCTGACCGTATTGCTGCTGGTCGCGGTGATGGCTGTGGTTGCCTCTACGGCGTTGGAGCGGTTGGCGCTGGCTACGCGGATGACTGGGAATAGTGGCGCGGTGGATCAGGCGCGCGCCTTTGCCGATGCCGGGGCGGAGATGGCGCGGTTGCGGATCGGTGATCTGGTCGCGGCCAATCCGGGCAAGACGACGTTGGCGGGAAACTGGATGGGGACGCCGCAGCCGGTCGCTGTTCCCGGTGGAGTGGCGAGTGCACGGGTGAGTGATGCGGGCAATTGCTTCAACCTCAACAGCGTGGTGGCTGGCGAGAATGAGTCCAATTTGAAGGTGCGTCCGGTCGGCGTGTCGCAATTTCAGGCGCTGTTGCAGGCGCTCGGCGTCGATGTGCGGCAGGCGCAGGTGGCGGCAGCGTCGCTGGCCGACTGGATCGACAGCGACAGCGTGTCGCAGCCGGGCGGCGCGGAGGACGAGGTTTATGCGCAGGCGGCGCGGCCCTATCGCACGGCGAATCGCTTCATGGTGGATGCCAGCGAGCTTCGCGCTGTGCATGGGGTGACGCCGGCCATCTATGATCTGGCGCGGCCTTGGGTGTGTGCGCTGCCGACGGCGGATTTGTCGCCGATCAACGTCAATACGCTGCTGCCCGGTCAGGCGGTGCTGTTCGCGATGCTGTTGCAAGGACAGGTGAGCGTGGCGCAGGCGCGGCAATATCTGGCGCAGCGGCCAGTCGAGGGTTACGGCAGCACGGTGCAATTCTGGGCGCCGTTTGCTGCCCAAGGCATCAATCCGCTTGAGGAAGCGGCCAATCAGGTCAAGTTGACGACAGGATTTTTCGGGGTGGACGTGACGGTGGACGTTGGGGGAACGCAGGTGGTGGAGCGGGCGATGATTGATGCCCGGCAGAGCCCGGCGAGGTTGATCCGCCGTAGCTGGGGAAGCGGCGCGTGAGCGTGCGGGATGGACTGATCGTGGCGCTGCCCGAAGCGGGCGCGCCGCTGTGGATGCGCGTTGTCGATGGCGCTGTGGCGCGGAGCGGCAGGGGGGCAAACTGGCTGGCCGCTTGTGGCTTGACGGCGCTGCCTGCCGATGCGGTGGTGATGCTGGTGCCGCCTGCTTCGATGGTGACTTTGTATTGGGCGGAGTATCCCGAGCTTGCGCCCCGGCAGGGTAGGGCGGCGGCGCGGCTGGCGGCGCTGGCGGGGGGGATCGTGCCTTCCGACCAGCTGTTTGCAGCGGGGGATGAGAATGACGATCCGGCGCGGCCGCATGTCGTTGCGGTCGCGGCGAGGAGTGACATGCAGCATTGGCTGCTCTGGGCGCAGCATCATGGGCTGGACCCGGACATCATCGTGCCTGCGCCGTTATTGTTGCCGGAGCCTGTCGAGGGTTTTGTGCGTGGCGCGCTGGATGGCGAGGCGGTGTTGCGGGGCAAGGACGTTGCTTTTGGCGGCGATCTGGCTTCGGTGCTGGCGGCCGATGCGGCGATTGAGGATGTGCCTGCCGATCTGTTGCAGGCGCGGGCGGTTGAGGCTTTGGAGCGGCCTCCGCTGGACCTGCGGCAGGGGGATTTTGCCAAGCGGGTGCGGCGGGTGGCTGATAAGGCGGTGCTGCGTCGCATCCTGCTGTGGAGCGGGCTGATCCTGCTCATCAGCCTGATGATTTCGTTGACGGTTCTGGTGCGGCAGCATGTGGCGGCGAGCAATCTGGATGCGGAGAGTCTGGCGCTGGCGCGGCAGGTGGTGCCGGGTGCGGGTGACTTGACGCAGGCCGAGGCGGAGATTGAGCGGCAGCTGGCGGAGCGCGGGGCGGGGGCTTATGCCTTTACCGCGCCGGTTGCGGGCTTGCTGAGCGCCTTGCAGGAGGCGCCGGGCGTGTCGATGACGGCGCTGTCGCGCGATCCGGACGGGATGATCCGGGCGACGCTGGCAGCAGCGAAGGTGGATGAGATCAATACGGTGCTGCTGGCGTTGCAGAGCGCGGGCTTCACCATCACGGCGACGCCTTCGCAGGATCCGGGCGGGCGAGCGCTGGCTGATATTACGGTGCGATCATGATGGAATCGGTAAGAACCATGTGGGTCGAGAGATCGCCGCGCGAGCAATGGATGCTGGGCGTGATGTTCGCCCTGCTGGCGGTGGTGGTGCTGTGGCTGGGCGTGGTGGGGCCGCTGGCTTCGGCGCAGCGGTCGGCCCGTGAGGGGCTGCTCGCCGCGACCGATCGCAATGCGGCGATGCGGGCGAAGGTGAAGTTGCTCAAGACATTGCCGCGACGGGTTGCGGCGAGTTCCGGGACGGCGATCGACCAGCTTGTGAGCCAGAGCGCGGGCGAGGCGGGTTTGACGCTGGAGCGGGCGGAGGCGCAGGGCAGCGCGCGGATCGAGATTGCGATGGCGTCTGTGCGGCCGGTGGCGCTGTTTTCCTGGCTGGCGGCGCTGGAGGCGCAGGGCGTGCGCGTGGAGACGATGAGCGCGCGGCCTTCCCCGACGGCGGGTAGCGTTTCGGTGCAGGCGGTGCTTGTGCGGGGGGCTGGGCAATGACGCGGCTGGGCTGGTCGCGGCGGACGCGGGTTGCGATCGTGCTGTTATTGGCGTTCGGGCTTATCCTGTTCATGCCGATGCGGATTGCGCTGGGGCTTTCTGGGCTGGAACGACTGGGCGTCGCCGCGCGGGAGGTGCGAGGGACGCTTTGGAGCGGGCGGATCGATCAGCTGATGCTGGGCACGATGCCGGTCGGGTCGGTGAATGCCGCTTTATCGCCGGTGTCTTTGCTGATGGGGCGGGCGCGGTTCGACATATGGCGGCGGCAGGGCGCGGCGGATGATCTGAGCGGCGCGCTGACCGTGGGTTTCGGGCGCGTGGGCATTGATGATGTGACGGGGACTGTGCCGCTCGGGCGCAGCTTTGCGCCGCTGCCGATCGCGAGTTTGGCGATGGAGGATGTGACCGCTTATTTTTCCGGCGATCGCTGCGGCCATGCCGAGGGTCGGGTGCGGGCGCAGATGGCGGGGCAGTTCCCGGGTCTCAACCTGACGCAAGGGCTGTCCGGCGTGGCGAGTTGTGATGGCGAGGCGTTGCTGCTGCCGCTGGTGAGCCAGTCTGGGCTGGAGAAGATCAACCTGCGGATATGGCGGTCAGGGCGCTATGTTGCCGAGATGCGGGTGGAGACGGCGGATGCGGCGCTCGGCGATGCGCTGGCGAAGGTTGGCTTTGCGGGGACAAGCGGCGCGCGGGTGCTGAAGGTCGAAGGAACGCTGTGATCGATCCGCTGTGGGCGGGGCTGGGCGCGGTTGCAGGGGCGATCGCGGGCAGCTTTTTGGGAACGCTGATATTGCGTTGGCCCGAGGGTCGCGGCGTCATGCGCGGACGGTCGACCTGCGATAGCTGCGGGCGGGTGTTGAGCGCGGTCGACCTTGTCCCGATGATAAGTGCGCTGCTGTTGCGAGGCAGGTGTAGGACTTGCGGCGGGAAGATCGCAACGCTGCACGGGCGCATGGAGGCGGGGTGCGCGGTGATCGGGGCGCTCGCCTGCGGTCTGGCGCCGGGGCTGGTGGGGGCTGGATGGGCTTTGCTTGGATGGCTGCTGCTGACATTGGCGATCCTGGATTGGCGGCATTTCTGGTTGCCGGACGCGCTGACGTTGCCGTTGGCATTCCTTGGATTGACACTGGGCCTGTGGGTGACGGATGCGGCGCTGTCCGATCGAGTGATCGGAGCTGCGGCAGGTTATGGCGTTCTGCTGGCGGTGGCGGTCAGCTATCGGATGGCGCGGGGGCGCGAAGGATTGGGCCTGGGCGATGCAAAGCTGATGGGCGGTCTTGGGGCCTGGTTCGGATGGCAGGCGCTGCCGTTCATCCTGCTGATGGCTGCGGGGATTGGTCTGGTGGCGGTGCTGGCAAGTGTCGCGTTGGGCCGCAAGATAACGGCAGCGACGCGGGTGCCGCTCGGCACATGTCTGGCGGTCGCGGCCTTCCCCGGGTGGTGGGTGTCGATGCTGGTTGTCTAGTTGCTGTCGCTTTTAGCGCACACGCCAGCGATAATCCTCTTCCCGCACCTCAGTGACGGCATATCCTTCGGGATCGCGAGCAGGGCGAAAACGGTATCGTTCCATGATGACGCGACACGTCATTGCGTCGATCTCCGGATATCCGCTTCCTTCGATAACTTCGCATCTGTCGACCTGTCCCGAAGGACCGATGGCGTATCGCACGCCGATCGTCACGCGGCCTACGCCGCGTAAGGATCCAGGGAAATCCGAATTGCGAAAGCGGCCGCCGGTTTGGCGCGCTCGCGAGAAATCGCCTCCCTCGCCATCCCCCCGGCCAGTGCCGGTTCCCGTGCCGCCGAACCCGCTGCCAGAGCCGGGAGTAGCGCTACTACCCGCGCCGCCTGCGCCGCTCGTCATGGCGGTTGTCGGCGAGATGGGTAGGGTTGGAGCAAGGGTATTTATCATGGGTGACGGGGCAACAACGCTGGAAGGGCGCAGCGGTTTATCTCGCACCCTCTTGGCGCGTGGAAGAGATCCGGACGCAGCGCCGCCTTCGCGTTTGGATTCGCGAGCTTCTTTAGGCGGGGGAGGTTTGGGTTGGTCCGGCATGGCGGGCTTCAGATCGAACAACGCCAAGGGGGTGCTATCTATCGCCGAGCGTAATAGCGAAGGCGCTCGAAGGCCAATTATCAATGCATAGCCGATCACGGCATTCACCAAGAGCGCCGCAATAGCGGGGACGATTCTGTCCCGGCCCTGCCATCGCTGCGCCCAAGATGCTGTCATGTCATTGAATGCCGCGCGCAACGCGCGACGATATGGCGTCAGCGGTAAACGCGGTTGCCGTTGCGATCGATATAATATTCGCGACCGCGACGGTCACGTTCCCACCGGCGTTGTCCATCGGACGTGGCCGCACCTACGACAGCACCACCGGCAGCACCGATCGCCGCGCCTTCGGCAACGCCAAGCCCGGGCACGATCGCACCTGCTACCGCACCACCGACTGCGCCGATGCCTGCACCCCGCAGTCCATCGCGCGTCGTTTCACGAGAACAGCCGCCAACGCTGGCAGCGGCTGCCAATCCTGCCATCAATAAGAATGTGTTACGCATGGTTCGTCTCCACAATTGCCCAACATCAAACGACAGAGACGCAAGTTAGTTCGATCCATATCTCACAAACGTGCCGAACGGCGCTGAAATTACGAGCGTTCGATGTGTATCTATGAGAGAGTGGTGACCCGTACGGGAGGGGTTGGACTCAATAAAGAATAGCCGCAAAACGGCCTCAGCCTCTCCGCCTGATCCTATCGGCGTCAGCCGGTTAGTCATTCAGGCGGCCGAGATCGACTACAATCGTCGTTCCCAAGCGGCGCAGACGTCATTTACGGAAAATCATGTCGGCTTGCCCCTAAAAGCGGTGCGACGTGAGAGAAGAATGGCAATTTTTCGTCTTTAGCAAACTGAATGATAGGGCGCTCCCTGGAAATTGTGTCGAAACCCGCATCATCACTGATCCTGCCGGTGCGCGGTCAAGGCGAAGTTTACCGTGACCTTCGCAGCGATCGTTTCATCGGTGGCTGAACCGACATCAAACATGTTCCGGTCAAGATCTGCTCGGCCTTCGGCTCTGGCCGTGTCGCCATCCTGATGCAGCGTGAAGCGTAACGTGACCGGGCGGAGGCGTCCGTTCAGGTCAAGCGTGCCTCTGGCTTCGTACAGGTCGCCGCCCTGTGGTCGGAAGCCTTTGGCGCGGAACACAGCATGCGGATGCGCCGCTATGTCGAAATAATCGGGGCCTCGCAGCGTTTCGTCGCGTTGTGCGTCGCCCGTGACGGCGGAGGCCAGGTCGATCGTCACCAGGATTGCGCTGCCGGGCAAATCGTCTGGGCTGTAGCTGATGTCCGATTTCCAGTGAAGGAAGGCCCCGTCCACCGCCACGCCGCTCCACATGGCGATAAAGCCGAGCTTTCCCTGCCCCACGACGCGCCACCGCGCCAAGGGAAGGTGTTGTGAATTGGCCGTAGGCACCGGCGTAGCTTTTGGGGCCGTCGGGGTCGTGGCAGGCCGCTGCGCTGGGGCGGAAACGGGTGAAGGTGGCGCTATCTTGATTGGCGTGGGCGTCCCTTTCTGCTGCGCCACGGCTCTGGTGGGCGTTCCGGTAAGAAAGAATGATGCCGCACCTGCCAATGCGACTGTTCCTAGCGCAACCAGCAGCGCAAGCCCCGGCGCCAAGCCCGGGATCATGCGAGCAAGCAGATCCTCGCGCTTGTAAAATTGATGGCGAATAGCTCCAGCGACATGCAGCACGACCAATCCGGCCAGGACATAAGCGGCCAGGCGATGCGTGTCATAGGCTATTCCATTGAGGCCAAAAGGGATCGGCAGGTGCGGCCAGGCAATCGTGCCGAACAGCAGCGTCGGCACCCGCAGCTTGCTGGTTGAGACCAGCGCCCAGCCGCTGATCGGGGCGAGCAGCATGACGGCATAGAGCAATTGATGCGTCACCTTTGCCGCGAACGCAGATATCCGATCATCCGCCAGTGCCGGGGGGCGGGGGTGGGCCAGGCGGATGCCAACCCGCAGAAGGGTGAGTAGCAGGATGACGATCCCGATCGACTTGTGCAGCTGATAGGCGGCAAATTGGCCCAACCCCGGCGCGATGCCGGACAATTGCCAGCCCAGGATGAGCTGAAAGCTCAGGGCTGCCGCGATCGACCAATGCAACGCGATCGCCGTCATGGAATAGCGCTGTGGCGACATGGGCAGTTTTTTCCTTATGGCGATGTCAGAGAAGAGCGCGAGCGGCGGTCGGGAAATGAGGGGAACAGCTGTTCATTCGTAAACCTTGGACGAATTGCCGTGCCGTCCTCCAGTCACGAGAAGGGCTAATGCGCATGCCGCGATCAGCGACCCTGATGCCATGGTCAGCGCTACGGCGGGAAGCTTGAAATCGAGAGTGAAAAGGAAACCAGCAAGGATGGGACCCAAAGCAGCTCCTCCACGGCCGAAGCCGATCACTATTCCCGTGCCGCCCGCCCGGACGGCCGTTGGGAAAGATTGCGCAATGATAGCATAGAGACCGACGACGGCCGCGTTGGTGAAATATCCCGCAGCCGCAGCTACCAGGGCCAAGCCGAAAAGGCTGGCTTGTCCCTGTCCGAAGACGGTCACCATTGCCATCGACAGTAGGAGGGCGGCGATCACTAATGTGCGGACGTCCAGCCGCCAACTGAGGGCACTGAGCGAAAGCGCGCCCAGCAAGCCGCCTACATTGGCCCATACCAGCACGCCACCAGCGGACGAGGGTGCATAACCCATGTCCACGACGATCTTGGGCACCCATTTGAGGATGAAGTAAAAGGTCATGATGTGAAAGAAATAGGCGGCCGTCAGCAGCACGGTCGTGCGTGCGAGGCCGGGACTGAACAGCGCGGCAAAGGACGTCTTGGGCGCCGCTGCATTTGAAGCAAGCAAAGCATCCAGTGCATCGTGTCCCATCCGGCCCATCAGCTGATTGATCCGGTCCAGCGCATTGGCCGGGCGTCGTTGAAGGAGGAAGCCGATCGATTCAGGGAGCAGCAGGAAAGTCAGCGGCAAGAAGATTGCAGTGACGACTCCTCCCAGCAGGAATATGTCGCGCCATTCGCCCGACATCAGCAGCATCGAAGCGGCCGAGCCGCCAAGTATCGCGCCGATCGGATAGCCCGCCGCCATGAGGGCAACGGCCAGGCTGCGGGTGCGCGCGTTGGCAAGCTCTGCGACGATGGCGTTGGTGCAAGCCAGCATGCCGCCGATGCCGAGGCCAGTGACAAGCCGTATCACCGACAGGGAGACAACGCTGAATGAAAAGGTCGCGGCCAACATCCCCGTCGCCATGACCACGAGGCAGAGCAGGATGGTGGGCCGACGGCCGATGCGATCAGCCAGGCCGCCGAGCAGCACGGACCCCACAGCCATGCCGATCAGTTCCATCGAAAGCACGACGCCCAATGCGGCGCGGTCGATGCCCCACTCCGCGGCAATGCCGGGTGATGCGAAGCTGATTGCCAGAACATCAAAGCCATCAAGCGCGTTCAGCATGATGCACAGCGCTACAGCCGCGATTTGCAGGCGGCCCATGGGCGCTTCATCAAGCGATCGCCTGATGTCCGTTCCGTTCTGCGCCATCCTCACCTCCCCTGAAATGATTGTCGATCTGGTTATTGCCTTGTTGGTCAGGCGTCTTCCGGTGCGGTCAGCATGAGGGCGTCGAGGGCGATTGCGCCTTTACCCTGCGGATAGACGATCACCGGATTAATATCGATCTCCCGAATTGAAGGTTCGGCGAGAAGGATGCGGCCAAGTTTATGGATAATCCCCGCTGCCGCCTCCACATCCAGCGCGGGCGATCCGCGAAAGCCGCGCAGCAGCGGCGCTTGCTTGAGCTTATGCAGTTCAGCGGCGATGGCATCGACCGAGAGGCCGGGGGTGATCAGGCGCACGTCCTGAAGGATTTCCGCCGTGACCCCGCCGAACCCGCACAGGATGACCGGTCCCCAGTCAGGATCGTTCTTCGCGCCGATGATAAGCTCGACGCCGCGTTCGCCCATGGCTTCGATCAGGACACCGTCGAGCGCGATGGTCGCATCATAGGCGGCGACATCGGCATATAACTGGTCCCAGCCCGCGCGCAGTTCGTCGGCGTTGGAGAGGTTCAACACCACGCCGCCCGCATCGCTCTTGTGGCTTAGACGGGCGGACTGTGCCTTGAGCGCGACCGGATAGCCGACCGCTTGCGCAGCGCGGAGTGCGTCGTCGATGCTGGTGCAGAAGGCGCCCTTCGGGAACGGGATGCCGAGCCGGGCGAGGATCGTCTTGGCGCGATATTCCGGGATGACGCCGCTGTGCCCGGCGAGGCCGGAGGCGGGCAGGGGGGTGGTCGGCGCTTCGCTGAAGTCCCGGCGCGCATGGTCGTTGAGGCGCTTCAGAGCGCGGAAGGCGCGTTCGGTCGAAGGGAAATAGGGGATGCCAAGCGCGCGCAACTGATCAAGATAATTGGACGGAACCGGCGCGCCTTCGTCCAGCCCGGCGAAGATGATCGGCTTGTCCGGCCGCAATTCGTCAACGGCGCTCAGGATGGGCGGCAGCTTGATGCCGACGGTCACGGGATCGGTCTGGATAATGCCCGCGACGATGCTGCCGAACCGGTCGTCGGCGAACAGCGCCGCCAGCGTCCGGCGATAGAGATCGGGATCGACGAGGCCCTGCGCGGTCAGGTCCAGCGGGTTGGAGACGGGCACGAAGTCGGGCAGCGCCGCGCGCAGGGCAGGGGCATTGCCGTCATTCACCTGCGGCAGGTCGAGGCCGATCGCTTCGCACAGGTCGAGGGTCAGCGCCTTGAACGCGCCGCTTTCGCCTAGCACCGCGACGCCGCCAGCCGGGATGGTTGGGCAGCGCACGGCGATCTCGGCAATGTCGCCCAGTTCCTCCAGCGTCTCGGCGAGGATGACGCCCGCGCGCTCCACCTTGACGCGCATGACCTGATAGTCGCCTGCCATCGCCCCGGTATGGGTGGCGGCGGATTCACGTGCGGCGGCCGACCGGCCCGGGTGCAGGAGGACGATGGTCTTGCCCAGCGCGCGGGCGCGGCGGGCGGCGGCGAGAAAACGCTGGGGCTGCCGGAACTGTTCCACGATCATGGCGATGACGCGCGTGGAACTGTCCTCCAGCAGGTAATCGACATAATCTTCGACGCCCGATGCGGCTTCGTTGCCGGTCGAGATCGAGAAGGACAGGCCCAAATCGCGCGACGCGAGCGTGGTACACAACACGCAAGCCATCGCCCCGCTTTGCGACACGACGCCGATGCCGGGAGGATCGCCCAGCCGCTTCGCGTCGGTTTCAACGAAGGTCAGTGGTACGCGTTCGATGAAGTTGGTCATGCCAAGGCAGTTTGGCCCTTCGACGACCATGCCGCTTTCAGCCGCGATGCGGGCAATCTCCCGTTGCTCCGCTAAACCCTCTTCACCACCTTCGGCAAATCCGGCGGAAAAGATGACGGCGGCACCGACATTGCGCGCGGCCAACGCCTTCACCGTATCGAGCACCGCAGCGCGCGGTATGGCGAGGACAGCGGCGTCGACGCCATCAGGCAAAGCATCGACCGACGGCAGGCATGGCCGTCCGCCGATCTCTGCGCGCTTGGGATTGATGAGGTGGATGTCGCCTGAAAAGCCATTGCGCATGAGGTTGGACAGGACGGATGCGCCCAGCGCACCCGGTTTGTCCGATGCGCCGACGATCGCCACCGATCGCGGGCGCAGCAGCCGGTCGAGCGCATTGCCGGTGCGGGCGGTGACGGGCGGATTGAGGGTGTCGGCCGTCATGGGTCCGTCTCTCCAAAAAACTATTTGGGCGGGCCGACTTTTCGGTCGGTCCCGCCAGTTTACCGCTGTTCAGGCCTGCTGTTTCGACTTGTCATAAGCGCCAAGGCCCGGCTTGTAGCTCTTGTCGTCGATGAACTGCCTGATGCCTTCCTTGCGGCCTTCATTGTCGAAGCTGTTGGCCGCTTCCTGCGCGCGGATCAGATAATCCTCGGCATTGTCATAGGTCATCTCGCGCACCCGGCGGATGGCGTCCTTGGTCGCCTTGAGCGCCACGGGGTTCTTGGTCAGCAGCGTCTGCGCAACCTGCGACACCCGGCCCTTCAGTGCGCCAAGCGGCAGCGCTTCATTGACGAAGCCCCATTCCGCCGCCGTCTTGCCGTCCACATTCTCCCCCATCAGGGCGTGGTACATGGCGTTGCGGAAGCTGGTAAGTTCCGTAGCTACCTTGGCCGCGCCGCCGCCGGGCAGGATGCCCCAATTGATTTCGCTGAGGCCGAACTGCGCTTCCTCCGCCGCGAAGGCGAGGTCGCAGGCGAAGAGCGGGCCGTAGCCGCCGCCAAAGCACCAGCCGTTGACCATGGCGATGGTAGGTTTTTGATACCAACGCAGGCGGCGCCACCAGCCATAGCTTTCCCGCTGCGCGTCGCGCGTGCCCTTCAGGCCCTGCGCTTCGGTTTCCCGGAAATATTCCTTGAGGTCCATGCCCGCGCTCCACGCCGTACCCTCGCCAGTCAGGACGAGGACGCCGACATCGTCGCGAAACTCCAGCTCATCGAGCACGCGCATCATCTGGCGATTGAGGCGCGGGGACATGCAATTGCGCTTGTCCGGGCGGTTGAGGCTGACCCAGGCGACGCCGTCCTCCACCGTGAAGGCGACGGTTTCGATTTCGGCCTGCTCGACGCCATCGGCTTGCAGGAAATTGGTCATGGTAAAGTCCTTGTTCTGGTCGTCATGCCAGCGAAAGCTGGCATCTCGTGCGGCTGGATCGTGCCTCTCCGCTTGAGATCCCAGCTTCCGCTGGGATGACGAAGGGAGTGAGCGTTAAATCGGATAATGGCCGGGCTGGGTCTCCATCGTGATCCAGCGCAATTCGGTGAAGCTGTCGATGCCCGCGCGGCCGCCGAACTTGCCATAGCCTGATGCCTTGACGCCGCCGAAGGGCATTTGCGCTTCGTCATGGACGGTCGGGCCGTTCACATGGCAGATGCCGGACTGGATTTGCCGCGCGACCCTGAGGCCGCGTGCCGTGTCGCGGGTAAAGACCGATGCGGACAGGCCATATTCGGTGTCGTTGGCGAGTTCGATCGCATCCGCTTCGTCGCGGGCACGGATGATGCCGACGACCGGGCCGAAGCTCTCATCGCGGAACAGCTTCATCTGCGGCGTGACTCGGTCGATGACATGGGCGGGCATCAAGACGCCATTCGCCTCGCCGCCGTTCAGTTGTGTCGCGCCTGCCGCCAACGCATCATCGATAAGCGTACGGACATGAGCAACTGTCTTGTTGTCGACCACCGCGCCGAGCGGCGTCTTGCCCTCACGCGGGTCGCCCACCGCCATGGTGCCGACCTTTGCCTGAAACTTCCCTACAAAGGCGTCGGCGATGGCATCGACCACGATGATCCGCTCGGTCGACATGCAAATCTGGCCCTGGTTCATGAAAGCGCCGAACGCGGCGGCCTTTACTGCTTCGTCAAGATCGGCATCCTCCAGCACGATTAGCGGCGCCTTGCCGCCCAGTTCCAGCACCACAGGCTTCAGATGCTCAGCGCAGCGTTTCGCGATGATCCGGCCGACCGGCGTCGATCCGGTGAAGTTCACCCGGCGCACGGCTGGATGGTCAATCATCGCGCCGACCACATCGGCCGCGTCCTGCGGCGCGTTGGTTATCAGGTTGACGATGCCGCCGGTGAACCCCGCTTCCACAAAGGCCTGGACGATCAGGCCATGGGTGCGCGGGCATTGTTCCGATGCCTTGAGCACCACGCTGTTGCCGCAGGCGAGCGGCACGGCGATGGCGCGGGTGGCGAGGATGATCGGCGCATTCCACGGCGCCATCGACAGCACCACGCCCGCCGGTTCCCGGATCGCCATGGCGATGCAGCCGGGCTTGTCGGACGGGATCACCTCTCCGCCGATCTGGGTGGTGAGGGCAGCCGCTTCGCGCACCATAGAGCTGGATAGCATCAGGTTGAAGCGAGCCCAGCCCTCGGTCGCGCCGATTTCCTCCATCATCGCGTTGATGAAATCGTCCACGCGGGCATCGAGGGCGTCGGCGGCCTTCATCAGCAAGGCGCGGCGGGCATTGGGGCCGGTTTGCGACCAGGCGGGGAATGCTGCCTTGGCGGCATCGACCGCGGCAATGGCGTCTTCGACGCTGGCGGCGGCGGCACGGGTGGCGACGGCGCCAGTGACCGGGTTCAACCGTTCGAAAGTCGATGCGGCACTGCGCGATTCGCCGCCGATAATAAGGGAAATTTCCGATGTGGACATGTGTCAGGTCCTCTCCTAATGTTATGTTGCATATCAATGTTGATTGTTCTAAGCAATAACATTATGAGAGAGTCATGAGCATGAGTCCTTCAGGCAACAGGCTGATCAATCCCGTCGCTTCGCGGCTGGGATATCGGCTGCGGCGTTCCTCCTCCGCGATGATGGCGACGCTGGGCGCGGGGTTGGAATTGGTCGGGTTGCGGCCGGTGGAAGCGACGATCCTCCTGACGATCGGCGCCAATCCGGGCTGCATCCAAAGCGACATCGGCCGCATGCTGGGGATTAAGCGCGCTAATATGGTGCCGCTGATCACTGGCCTCATCCAAAAGGATTTGGTGCAGAAGTCGCCGGTAGACGGACGTTCCTTCGCCCTGAGCCTGACCGCCGAGGGAGAGGATGTGCGCAGTGAGGCGGACGCGATCATGACCGCGCATGAACGCCGTTACACACGCTTGCTGACGCCCGAATATCAGGACGCTCTGCGCATCGTGCTGGACGTCCTGGAGCAGGAAGAAAATGCCACGCATGAGGAGGGGGAAGCGGCAGTCATCTAGGCCGCGCCATCTCCGCAGTGCGTACGTCATTTGGGAGCCTAACGCCGCAGCAAAAATAATGCGCGGCAAGCAGGGAGGATGCAATGGAGGCTAATTTCAGCGCGCAGATACTGCCCGCCCTTTACGGATGCTGCGACCGTCCAGAAAACTGGAGGCCGCTGTTGGACCAGATTTGTGCTGGCCTTGGCGTTCGCAGCGCGGCGGTGCAGATTTACCGGCAGGAGGGCGGCCATCTGATACAGCGGTGGCAGGAGCGGGATAGCTATTCCCACGCGAACGCCGCCCTGCATGACCGGTGGATCAACAATCCAGACAATCCCCGGCTCGCCATCGTCCCGCGCGATCGCCTGGAAGCACAGCTCTCCGTCCGCACCGACGCGCAGCGTTTCGATTCCACATCGCCGCAATTGCAGGAGACGCGGCATCGCCTGGCACAGATTGGCCTTAGGGGCGGGTCGGGCCTGCTGTTCGAATTCGAACCCTCGCGCTGGTTCAGCCTGATCCTGCACAGGCAGATCAGCGACACGGTGGAGCGGGACGGCAAGGATGCTGCTTTCCTGTCGGACATCGCGCCGCATCTTCTGACCCTGTCGCGCGTCTCGGCCACCGTGCGGGCGGCGCGTGCCGCGCAAGCCACATTAGCCTCGATCATGGATCGTCTGCGCCCCGGTGTCATTCTCTGCACCGCCAGCGGCGAGGTCCGCTGGCACAATCTCGCGGCGGCCACGATGCTGGCGAACGGCGCGCCGCTGACGCTGGACCATGGCCAACTGCGCGGGGTGTCGGCCGAAAGCCGCCAGCGGCTGGCGCGGCTTCTGTCGTCTCCTTGCGATGACGACATGGTCACGGCGGCGTTCGGCGAGCTGGACGACAGCATGGTGCAGGCGATTGCACTGCCCAACGGTGCGTTCAAGGCGACGGTGGCGCAGGGATGGGATGATGACCGGGACGGCGTGGCGCTGATCCTGATCGATCCGTCACAGGCGCCGATGTTGTCGGCCGGGCACGTCACCTCGCTATTTGGCCTGACGCCTGCGGAGGCGCGATTGGCCGTCGCCTTGTCACAGGGCACATCGATCAACGCCTATGCCGATCGCCGTGGCGTGTCGGTCGGCACGGTGCGCATTCAGATGAAGCGCATCCTGGAAAAGACCGACAGTCGCCGTCAGGCGGACCTTGTCGCCAAGCTGTACGGTTCCGTCATCGCTCAGGTGCATGGCAATTTGCACTGAGCGGCGGTTGCGCGGCGTATCCCATTTGGGAGCCGCGATCTTCAAATCATCGGTCCAGAAAAAGCACGAAGCGACCGACAATCATCATTCGTCCAAAGCAGAGGATGTGCGTGTGCACAAAGCATCAGGGTATCTTGTGAGTTTCGTTGCTGGCGCCATATGCGCGGCGGCTCAGCCTGTGTCGGCGCAGCAGACGTTGCCGCCCGTGCTGGCCGACGGACAACCATCCACGGTGCCGGTTGCCGTCCAGATCGCCCGCTGGCACATGCTGGATGGCGATATCAATTCCTTGACCTTCCGCAGCATGGACCGGCTGTTCACCACGCGCATCGTCGCCCATGCGGGGACGCCCTGGCGGCTGCCGCGCGCCGACGCGCCGCTGGATGTCAGCTACACTTTCGAGGGTAAGCGCTACACGGCGCAGGATTTCCTGGATCGCACCTACACCAACGCGCTGCTGGTGATGAAGGACGGCAAGATCGTCAGCGAAATCTACCGCAACAACAGCGACGAAAACAGCCGCTTCATCGGCTGGTCCATGACGAAGTCGGTCACGTCGCTGCTGGTTGGCTGTGCGCTGTCGGAAGGGCGGATCAAGTCGCTGGACGATGACATCACCGCTTACCTGCCCGAATTGAAGGGCGGCGGATATGACGGCGTAACCATTCGGCAGATCCTGCAGATGCGGTCTGGCGTTGATTATGAGGAACGCTACGACTTCGCCAATCCCGGCATCGCGGCGCGCAATCATGTCGACGCGCTGGTCAAGAATGTCGCGCGCTTTGCCGATGCCGCGCGGACGGTGAAGCGGCTGCATGCACCGGGCAGCGTGTTCCAGTACAAGACGCTCGACACCGCTGTGCTTGGCTGGTTGATCGAACGGGTCAGCGGCACGACCGTCGCGGGCTATACCGCGCAGAAATTGTGGGAACCGCTGGGCGCGGAGCAGGACGGCTTCTACATCATGGATGGGCAGCCGGGCACCGGCCGCGAATTCAGCGGCGCTGGCTTCAACGCCACGCTGCGCGACTATGGGCGGATCGGCCAGATGATGCTGGACGGCGGCCGCGCCAACGGGCGGCAGGTGGTGCCCGCCGACTGGGTCCGCACATCGACGGCGCCGTCCGCGCCAGCCGATGACAAGATGCCAGGCATTCCGACCGGCTATGCGATGCAATGGTGGCTGCTGGACAATAGTGGCGCTTACAGCGCGGTGGGATTGCAAGGCCAATATATCTACGTCGATCCGCGATCCCGCACCGTCGTCGTCAAGATCAGCTATTTTCCGCCCGGCGATGAAAAGCCGACGGCGGAAACCGGCGCTTTCCTGAAGGCCGTGTCGGCCTGGTCTCCGAAATGACCGGAAGAACATCCAAAAAATAGGGAGGGAAGAATGAAACGCATATTGCTGACGGGCTCCACCGCCATCATGTCCTTGTGGACGTCATCCGCCTGGGCGCAGGAAGCGGCCCCGCAGGCGGGATCGTCCAACACGCTGGGCGAGATCGTCGTGACGGCCCAGCGCCGGACGGAAAATCTGCAGAAGGTGCCGGTTGCCGCCAGTGCGCTGGACGCTAATGACCTGAAGGCGAACGCCGTCGTGCGCCTCAACGACCTTCAAAATGCAACGCCTGCGCTGTCGATTTCCGACGCGGGTATCACGTCGGCGGTCAACATTCGCGGCATCGGCCTTGCCAGCAACTCGCCCAATGTGACCGCAGGTGTCGCCACCTATATCGACGGGCTGTTCCAGCCGCCGATCGTCCAGGCGAACAGCTTCTATGATCTGGCGAGCGTTGAAGTGTTGCGCGGTCCGCAGGGAACTTTGGTCGGCAGCAACTCGACCGGTGGCGCGATCTTCATCAATTCGCGCAATCCTGATCTGAATGGCATCAATGGCTATGCGGAAGGCCGCGCTGGCAACCGGGGGAATTTCGGGCTGGAAGGCGCGGTCAACGTGCCGCTATCCTCCACGCTGGCTGTGCGCGGCGCTGGATTCTACCGGGGCCATGATAGCTATTTCAAGGATGTCGGCCCCTTCAACAACAAGGCGGGCAAGCTCGACGAAAAGGGCGGGCGGCTGGGCGTGCTGTGGCAGCCGGGCAATTTCCGCGCGCTGCTGAAGGTTCAGTATAATGATCGCGACATTGGCGGCTATGCCTATCGTCCGATCCAGGGGACGGAATTTGGTTCCTACCGGACCGGCGACATTTACACGCTGAACTACGACACACCGGTGGCGATCCGTGAAAAGGCGTTTATTTCCAGCCTGGAACTGCGGCAGGAATTCGCCAGCGGCATCGTGCTGCGGTCGATCAGCGGTTATCAGAGCAAGAAGATCGAAGGTGTCAACGATGTCGATGCCTCGCCTGCTCCAGAGGGCATCGCCCAGGACTATTATGCTCGCGAACGGCAATATAGTCAGGAAATCAACCTTATCTCTCCCACCGGCGAAACGCTGGAATGGATATTGGGCGGCTATTTCCAACGGAACGAAATCAAGGTGCGTATCCGCGAAACGACCTTTGGCTTTCCGACCGACATCGACCCGGACAACAAGCGCACCACGACGGGCATCTTCGCGCAGGGCAGCTACCGCGTGACGCCTGATGTCCAGTTGCAGCTGGGCGCGCGCTATTCGCACTATAAGGCAAGCGGCGTGGGCGATGTGCGCATTGGCGCTGGCATCCCCGGCTTCCCGCCCGGCGGTTTGCCGGTGGCGAGCCTTGCGGGATCGCATAAGGATGGTCGCGTGACGGGTAAGGCGGCGATCAACTGGACGGTCAATGATGACCATCTGCTCTACGCCTTCGTCGCTCGCGGCTATAAGCCCGGCGGCTTCAACGCGGTGGATTCCGAGTTCCGGCCGGAAATGGTGTGGAACTATGAAATTGGCTGGAAGGCGAGCCTGTTCGACAAGCATGTCCGCACGCAGATTTCGGCTTTCTACAATGACTATTCCGATTTCCAGTTCGAAGTGATCGAACCGACGACCGGCTTCAACGGCGTCCAGAATATCTCGCAAGGCAAGATTAAGGGCATTGAAGCCCAGTTGCAGAGCAAGTTCGGCGGCTTCAGTCTCGACGCCAATGTCGCTTATGTCCATTCGAAGCTGGCCGGCCTGACCTTCATCAATATCCGCGCCCTTCCGCCCGGGAGCTTGGGTCCGCAATGCCCGCCGGGTGTCGGCTCGGCGCCTCCGGCTTGCTACAACTATACTCCCGACATCGTCACCACCGATGGCGGCCCCAACCTCTATTCGCCCAAATGGACCTACGGCGGCACGGCGGCCTATGAATTCCAGCTGGGAGACGAGGTGACTTTGACCCCGCGCGTCAGCTATTCCTATGTCGGCCCGCGCTTCACCAATCTCGCTTATTCACCGGTGACCGACCGGATCAAAGGCTATGGCCTGCTGTCCGGCCTTGTCACCCTGCGCACCGGCCAGTTCCATATCGAGGCCTATGGCACCAACCTGACCGGCAAGCGCTATGTCAGCGGCCAGTTTGGTCTCAATGAATTTTACGGTGCGCCGCGCGAATATGGCATTCGCGCAGGCTTCACCTTCTGAAGTTGAGGGAAACCCGCCGCCATCGGGTGGCGGGTTTCAGGATTGGTGCTTTGGAGCTTGTTCGATCCGGCCAGATTGAACAAGCTCCACTTACCCCGGCAGCATCGCCGCAAGCAAATCCTAGAGCATGATCCGATCAGACTGGATCGGATCATGCTCCATTTGTCTTTTGTTTCCGCATTTTCCGAGCCAGCAGATGATGCCATCTGCTTCGAAAATGCTCTAGTCAAGAAATCGTGCCTTGGTCAGGCATTCCTCCCATTCCGCGAGGGGATCGGAGTCAGCGACGATGCCGGACCCGAGGTCGATCGTCAGCCGCCGTTCTGCCGGTGAGACGGTCAGGGTACGGATCGCGACGTTGAAACGCGCGTCACCGTCCGGGGTGAAATGGCCGATTGATCCTGTGTAGATGCCGCGCGGTCTGTCTTCCAGCTGTGCAATCACTTGCGCCGCACGGATCTTGGGCGCTCCAGTGATTGAGCCGCAGGGGAACAGGGCGGCGAGGATGTCGAAAGCGTCCACATCCTCGCGGCGACGCGCCGTCACGGCAGAGACCATCTGGTGGACCGTCGGATAGGTTTCGACCGAGAAAAGCTGCGGCACCTTCACCGATCCAGGCTCCGCCACCCGCGACAGATCATTGCGCATCAGGTCGACGATCATCAGATTTTCGGCGCGCTGTTTGGGATCAGCGGCGAGCGACTGCGCGGCAGCGGCGTCCGCTCCGGGATCGGCATGTCGCTCCGCCGTACCCTTCATCGGACGACAGGCGATGTCGCGCCCAGTCACCGTGAAGAACAACTCCGGCGAGAAGGAGAAGATGAGGTCTGCGCCAGTGGATATGATCGCGCCATAAGGAGCACGCTGGCGCTGCCGCAGCCGGGTGTAGAGCGCCAGCGGATCACCGTCGAAGTCCATCCCGGCGCGGAAAGTGAGGTTGGCCTGATACAGATCGCCTGCACGAATGAGTTCGAGCAGGTCTGCGATCCGCCCCATATGCTGCTCTTTCGTGCTGGAGGGCGTCAGTGGCCCCATGCGGAACGTCGCATCGGTGGGGAGCAGGTTTGCGAACATTTGTGACGGAAGCACCAATGGGGTCCCGAATATCCCGAACCAGAGGAGCGGCCCGCAGGAGGGGGTAACCGGCATGGCGGGATCGAAGGCGGCAGCGGCATCATAGCTGACAAACCCGGCGGCGTGTGCGCCTTGTCTCGTAGCTGCGCGCACCGCTTCCAGTGCAGGTGCGACTTCCGAGAGCGTCGCAGCCTCGATCACTTGCATCGGATGGGTGAAGAGTGTGACGTCGCCGTTGGGCGAGGATGCGTCGTCTAAAAGCACATAGGGTTGATCGAAGGCCGACAGGAAACCCAAGGCCTTCACACCACATTCTGGTCGGGCCGATTGCGGCGGCACAGTAAGAAGATGGTTCATTGCACGCTCCACCTCGCACGCGCCGAGAAATCTTCGGCCTCCGAACGAGCTTTAGGTCTGCTGTGGCCCCACATCGCGCCGTGGCGATCATTCGAACTGATCCGCAGATATTCATTTTTTCTAAGTCTTGGTCTGAAGATATATTCCACGGGAGGGAATGTAGCGGAGATAAAATCATATTTATCAGTCTCTTGAAAATGATAATGACCCCATCACCTGCAACGAGCAGGATGAAGGCCATGGGGACGACGACCGCCACTATTTCCTTCTCATAATTTATGTGAAACTGTTCCAGTCAGGAGAGCGGTGGATGATCGAGCAATTCTCGACGCAGGACGTCGCCAGGCGTGATCGCTTGGCTTACTGGAACAGGATCGCCTCTGGCCGGTCCGCCGGGCTGATGATCGACAGTTCCAATCGCGAATTTCTAGGTCAGCTTGGCTGTTGGACGCTGGGCGACCTCACCATTTTCAAGGCGCGGGCGGAATCGTCGGTCGTGTCGCGCAGCGCCCGCCACCACGGCGAAGAGCGGCTGCTGGTGCACCTCCAGACCCTTGGCCTCAGTGAGCAGCGCCAATCCGGCCGCGAATGCGTACTGCGGCCCGGCGACCTTTCCATCTGCACCACCGCAGCGCCGATGCGGATCGAGGTTGCATCCCATGAAATGATGGTGGTCGATGTCGCCCGCCATGAACTGGAACAGCGGGTGCCGCAGCTGGACCTCCATATCGGCAGTCCGACGCCCGGCAATTCGCCGACCGTCCACAGCTTTCACCAACTCGCCCTTGCCCTGTGGCGAGAGGCGGAGAGCCGTGCCGCGCCGCCCGATCCAAGCTGGGCCGAGGGCGCCGAAACGCTGATGCTGGACCTGCTGGGCCTTGCCTTGCGCAGCGCTGTGCGCGGCGGTCCCAATGTCGATGGCCGGGGACTGGCGCGGGTCAAGGCGATAGTGGAGGCACGGCTGGGCGATCCGAACCTCGACACGGAATCCATCGCGCGCGAAGTCGGCATATCCCCGCGAACGATCCAAACCTGGTTCGCGGCCGAAAGCACGACGCTACGCGCCTATATATTGGACCGGCGGCTGGAACGGGCGCTGGAAATGCTTGCGGCCGACCGGGCGGCGAACATCACCGCGATCGCCCTCGAGCTCGGCTTCAACGACCCTGCTTATTTCGCGCGCTGCTTCCGCAAGCGGCACGGCTATTCACCTCGCGAAGGGCGCCAGATCGCGCGCGCCTGACCAGCGGTAATTTCCAAAGATCGTCCATCGGCCGCTCCGATCGCAGGAGCGCGCCTACCATCAGCATGCAGGAGTGACGCAGATGACCAACGGATTGCTTGCCGGGAAAACGGGCTTTGTCACTGGCGCTGCCAGCGGCATTGGGCGCGGCATCGCCAAGGTGCTGGCGGCGGAAGGAGCCAACGTCGTGTTGAGTGACCTTGCCTCCTCAGCCGAGGAAGGCGCGCAAGCGGTCGCGGAGATCGAAGCGGCGGGCGGCGTCGCATGCTTCATGGCGGCCGATGTTACCAGCGCGGCGGATATCGACGCGCTGATTGCGCAGACGCGCGAGATCAACGGGCGTATCGACTTCGCCGTTAATAATGCGGGCATCGGCCTTAAATCCATGTTGGCGGACAGCAGCGATGACCTGTGGGACAAGATGAACGATGTGAATCTCAAAAGCTGTTTCCGCGTCATGCGCGGCGCTTTGACCGTCATGCGGGGGCAGGGTGGCGGCTGCATCGTCAACGTCTCATCCATCGCGGGAGCGGTGGGCTTGCGCGAAGCAGGCGTCTATGCGGCGACCAAGCATGCGATCCTTGGTCTGACGCGAACGGCGGCGGGGGAGAATGGCGACGTCAATGTGCGCGTTAATGCCATCCTGCCCAACGCGATCCGCTCCAAGCTGCTCGACGGCACTTCGCCCGAGTTCCTGGAAGCGCTGCTTGCGCCCCAGGCGATCAAGCGGCTGGGCGAGCCGGAGGAGTGCGGGCACCTTGCGGCCTTCCTGCTGTCGGACAGGGCGGCCTTCATCACCGGCGCGTGCATCCCGATCGATGGCGGCTATCTGGCAAACTGACCAAGGCGATAATTCGCATCCGTGAAAAATTCGCGGAAATGAATCAAATTGCGCTGGAGTCCTGATCGGTAGCGCTCCAGTGCAAGCGGGAGAGGCGGGTTTCTGTCATTTCGATGGGGAGCGCGAAAAGCGTCCATTGCCGAGGGGAGGAACCATGATCAAGATGATAGCCGCATTGCCCGTTGCGTCGGTGCTGGCCATAGCGGCCGGGACTTTGACGCCGGGGTACGCCCAGGAAGCGACGCCCGCACCCACTGGCACCGCCGCCACGCCCGATCCAGTGCCTGCCGCTGAGGAAGTGCCCCAGACCGGTGGCGTTCAGGACATCGTCGTCACGGCCCAGCGTCGTTCAGAAAATGTGCAGAAGGTGCCGATCGCGATTACCGCCTTCACCAACGATGCATTGCAGGAGCGCGCGGTGCAGAGCGTCGCGTCGCTTTCGGGCCTAGCCCCCAATGTGACATTCGATGCGGGTACGCCCTTTTCCGGGTCGTCATCGGTGCTGGCAGCCTATGTCCGCGGCATCGGATCGAACGACTTCGCGTTCAACATCGATCCGGGCGTCGGCGTCTATCTGGACGGCGTCTATTTGGCACGTTCGGTCGGCGCGAACCAAGAACTGGGGGACGTCGAGCGGATCGAAGTGCTTAAAGGTCCGCAGGGCACGCTGTTCGGCCGCAACACCATCGGCGGCGCGATTTCCATTGTCACCCATGATCCGGGCGACAAGTTCCGCTTCATTGGCGATGCGACGGTGGGCAGCTACAGGCTGTTCCAGGCGCGCGGCACGGCGGACATTCCGATCAGCGACACGCTGGCGAGCTCGGTGTCCTTTTCCGTCAAGACGCGCAACGGCTATTTTAAGCGCAAGCCTTTCCCGGGCGCGCAGCCGGGCACCTATCAGGTCGAACCGGCGACCGCCTATTCCGCGTCCGGTTATGAAAATGCCGGGATCGGCCGTGAGGGCGGCGAAGATGCCTGGAGCCTGCGCACCAAGCTGCGCTGGGAACCGAGCGATGCCGTGCGCGTGTCGTTGACCGGGGACTATAGCAACAGCAAGCAGGAACAGCTCCCCAACACGCTGCTGGCGACCACGCCCAATGTCGCGGGCGGCGCGTTCGATGTGTTCGCGGGCAGCTATAACTGCGCCATTGCGGGCCAATCCACCGGGTGCGGCAACGGCCCGCCGTCTTTCGTCTATGCCTTTCGGCGTGCCGGGCGCACCGGCTTGTTTGACCTGCCCGCGATCTTCGGCGTCAACGCCGACGCCAATCCCGACAACAACCGCCTACCTTACGACGATCGCTTTGTGACGGGGGACAAGGACAGCAGCTACGCAACGGGATCCAACTTCTCGCGCATGCAATCCTACGGCGCCGCAGGAACGATCGAATATGATCTGTCCGACAGCCTGACGCTGAAATCCATTACGGCTTATCGCGAACTGCACTGGAAGGCGGGGCTGGATAATGACGGGTCGCCGCTCAACATGCTTCAGATCAGTTTCGAGATGAACCAGAAGCAGTTCAGCCAGGAGTTCCAGATGCTAGGCAACGCGCTGGACGAACGGCTGAAGTATGTTCTTGGCGCTTATTATTTCGAAGAGTCGGGCAACCTTCATGAATATGTGACCTTCGCCGAAGGGTTGCTGTCTATCGACGGCAACAACCTTCTGAGCACCAAGAATGGCGCTGTGTTCGGGCAGTTGGACTTTAAGCCGATCGACCTCATCGGCATCACGGTCGGCGCGCGCTATACCAAGGAAAAGAAGTCGTTCGAAGGGTTTCAGACCGATCTCAACGGCCTGACCTACAAGATCCTGAACGGCTTTGGCGTCCCGCCCTGCGCATCGCTGACCCCGATCAGCGACGATTGCCGGATCGCGGCAGGCTTCCCCAACGCCAACGCCCCGCTGCAGCTTTATCCCGGTGGCGTGAACCGCAAGACCTTTGACAATTTCTCGCCCAAGATCGGCGTCCAGCTTTATCCCAGCGATGACCTCATGGCCTATGCTTCCTGGTCGAAAGGGTACAAGACCGGCGGTTGGACGACGCGCCTATCGAACCCGCTGCCCGATGCTCCGAACTTTGACGAGGAAAAGGCGACGACTTGGGAAATCGGGCTCAAGTCGAAGCTGTTCGACCGGCGTCTGCAGCTAAACTTCGCGGCCTTCACCACCAACTATAAGGGCATCCAGCTGAACTTCCAGCAGGGCGTGTCCCCCACCATCCAGAACGCCGGTGACGCCCGCATCAAGGGCTTCGAGGCCGAAGCGGTCTTCGCGCCCATCCGCGCCTTCGCCCTGACGACATCGCTCGGCTATATCGACGCCAAATATACCTCGGTACTGCCGGGCGCGGTTGTCGCGCCCAGCGTGATCCAGGGCGGTGTGTTCGTGGGTGCCGAACTGCCCAAGACGCCGCATTGGAAGGTCAATGTCAGCCCGCGCGTCGAGCTGGATGTGGGCAGCAGCGGCGCGAAGCTCATAATGTTGGCCGACTGGACCTACACGTCGCAGATGCGCAACGACACCGAAGGGACCTTCCTGCTCAACCGCAAGGCTTCGAACGTCGTCAATGCCAACGTCACGCTGCGCCTGCCTGACGACCGCTACAGCGTCACGGTGGGCGGCACTAACGTCTTCAACGAACGTTTCCTGACCACGGGTCAGGCGCAGATCGCCGGGGGGCAATTCTACGGCACCTATAATCGTCCGGCCGAATGGTATGCCAGGCTGGGCGTGAAGTTCTGATCAACCCCACATAACGGAAACAGGATCGCATCATCATGTCCACTGTAATGACCGCCCCCCCATCGACCGCCTTCAAGATCGTCGATGTCCCCGAAAACCTGTCTCATGTGATTGAGGCGCATGGCGTCAAGGGCAGCTTCATCGGGCCGTCGGAGGAGGAAAGTCCTTGGGTGCCGTTCGGCCCCAACGCCGCCATTCGTCACCTCGCGTTCGACGTCCGCCAGAACATCTATTGCAATGTGCTCTGGTTGAAAGGACCGGGCGTCGTCGGCACGCACAAGCATCGAGGGCGGCTGGTCATGATGTGCCTGGAAGGCAGCCTGCGCTATCTGGAGCATGATTGGGTCGCAGGCCCAGGCGACTTCTTCTTGGAAGTGCCCGGCGAACGGCACACACTGGTCAGCGAGCATCCCCAGGGTGGCAAGCTGTGGGGATGGATGCAGGGGCCGATCGAATTCTACGACGAGGATGGCAAGTTCGTGGAGACGGCCGACGTATGGTGGTTCATCAACCATTATGAGAGCTACTGCCGGGAAAACAACTTGCCCATCAACCCGCAACTCTACCTCTGAGCGGGGGCGTCCGCCGGGAGGAGCAGCCCGCCTCCCGGCGGATGGATTGCAAAATGACCAGGAGCAGGCCCCTGCCACGTAACGCCGCAGCGCCGAAGACCTCATGAGCTTCCCAACCCCTGACCAGCGCCGCGCAATCGAGTGGGATTGTACCCGTCTCGTCCACCATTATGCCAATCTCAACGATGCGGCGAAATGGGAAGCCGCAGCCCATTTGTTCACGGATGATGGCCGGTTATCCCGGCCAACCGCGCCCGATCAGCCGATTGTTGGCCGCGAAGCTATATTGGCCGCCTTCCTCGCCCGCCCGCCGCGTACCACCCGCCATGTCTGCGCGAATGTCGTCATCGACGTTCTCAGCACAGATGAGGCCACAGGCGAAAGCGCTATGCTGTTGTTCGTCGGCCCAGGCACGCCGTTGGTGGGATCATTCAAGGACAGGTTCATCCGCACCACTGGAGGATGGCGTTTCCTGGAACGCAGCGGATCGCTCATCTTTTCGGCATGAGGCTATTCCATTTCATTCCTGATGCTAAAGTCGGGCCATGAACGAACAGACGCTATCGCCCACCGTCAAATCCGCCATGCGCACGATCGACATCATCGAATATGTCGTCTCGTGCCGCCGCCCACTAGTGGCGCAGGAGATCGCGCAGGCTCTGTCGATCCCTGTCAGCAGCCTGTCCTACCTGCTCGCGACGCTGACGGAGCGCGGCTATCTGCAACGCGAAGGTCGCCGCTACAGCGCCGGGCCGGGGTTGGCCCGGTTACAGGGGCCGACGCCTGCCTTCTCGCTCGCCGAACGGGCCGCGCCGCTGGTGCGGTCGCTCCGCGTCCAGCTGAACGAGACCAGCTCCTTCTTCGTGCGCAAGGGGTGGGAGATGGAAGCGCTGATCACCGAAACCAGCGACCATGCGCTGCGCTATGCCGTGCAGACCGGCCGTCGCACGCCGCTCCACTGTTTTTCGGCGGGCAAGGCCTTGCTTGCGGCGATGCCGGACGAAGAATTCGAACGCTATCTGGAGGAAAGCCGTCGCGAGGCGCTGACTCCCACGACGATCACGGATGCGGATGCCCTGCGGCAGGAGATCAGGCTGGTGCGGCAAACGGGCGTGGCGCGCACACGGGAAGAAAGCACGCCCGGCATTTACGGCTTGGCCTATGTGGCGCGCGCGGATGGGGAAGTGGCCGGGGCGTTCAGCGTCGCCGTGCCGGTAGTGCGGTTCGATGAGGAACTCGACCGGCGCGTGGTGTCCGCGCTGACACGGACGGCGGCCTTGTTCGATATTGCTTGAAGCATGCCGCTGATCCCGGCGCCGTTCGCGCTCAGGGCAAACGGGTGAAGGATATACGCCGTGCTCCTGCGAAGGCAGGAGCCCAGGTCCAAGCGCCGAATTAGGCTCTTGCCTTTGCAGGAGCACAGCAGCACTGCCCCCAAAAAATCCGGCGGGATGCCGGGAGAAAAACACCCCGCCGGTTGGATGATCAGGCGGTCTTGCGGGTCCGCCATCCATCCGCATAGCTGTCACGCGCGACTTCGGAATAGGGCGCGGGGCTGACAGTGGCGTGGATTTCGACCTGGATATGCGGCTCGACGGTCGGCTTGCTGGTGCCGCCATCGGGTTCGCCCCACAGCAGCGTCACCTTCGTGCCGGGCTCGGCATATTCGGCGTCCAACATCGCCAGCGTCAGCATGCGGCCTTCATTGGCGCTGTAGCCGACCCAGGTGGACAGGCCGACCTGCTTGCCATCGACCAGCACCGAGTCATAGGGGTGCATCGAATAGACCGCCGAGGGGAATTCGAAATATTTCGCGCGGTCGCCCTTCTGGAAAGCGGAGCTGATGACGCGGGCGACGTCTTGGCTGTCGAGCGCCAGCGTCACCTTCTTGCGATGCGGTCCGGCCGCGATCTTCTCCAGCGCTTCGCGGCCGATAAAATCATGATCGAACTTCACGAACAGACCATAACCGAGATCCCAGGGGGTCAGATAATAGCCATCGATGCTGTCGGGGACATAGCTGCCGCCGATCGACGCCTTGGCTTCGTAGGAGTTGGCGGTCAGCCATTCGCGATAGGGCTTGAGCGCTTCGCCGCTGTAGACGGCAGGCAGCGGGGAGGGGATCCAGCCCGATTCCAGCGTGTTGGACGAATAGGTCCGGCCACCGACCAGCGTCAGGCCGAAGGGTTCGCCCGCCTTGATCAGCGCCTGGCGCACGGTTTCGCGCTCGGCCCAGGGACCGAACAGCTCATAACCCGGCTGGCCCGCCATGCCGTGGCGGAGCGCGCGCACCTTGCAACCGGCGATGTCGAGCGTGGTCATGTGGAAGAATTTGAGGTCGGGCGGGGTCTGGCCCATTGCCGCCTCAAGGGTCTGCATCGCATTCGGCCCTTGCAGCTGATAGCGGTAGGACTTGCGGTTTTCCGGGTCGGGACGGACGGCGGTGCGCTCGTCGCGTTCGACGGTTACGTTCCACTTGCCGGTCTGGGCGTGATATTCCACCCACTCGATGGCGGGGGCGCGGCCGACCAGGTTGAAGCGGTTTTCCTCAAGGTAGAAGAGGATCACGTCGCCGATGACATAGCCGTCGGGCGTGACCGGCACCCACTGCTTGGCGCGATCGGGAATGAAGCCCTTGAAGCTGTTGATGCCGAGATGGTTCAGCATCGCGAAGGCGTCCGGCCCGCTGACTTCCAGATCGACCATGTGATAGGACTGGTTGAACAGCACGGCCCTCTGCGCCCATGCGGTCTGTTCGTTGCGCCAGTTGGAATATTCCGCAGGAACGCCCGGATAGGCATTGGGGCCGGTCTGCTGGTTGCGCAGGAAGTGAACGAGGTCACCCTTGCCTTCGACCAGATTTTGCAGGCTTTCAGTCATTCATCGTCTCCCATCATGGTATTGGAGCCGACGGGCATGTCCAGCCAGTCGGCTATGGCTTCGTTAAGGGCATCAGGCGCTTCGGCGGGCAGCATGTGGCCCGACTTGGCGATGATCTTGAGATGCGCACCGGGGATGCGCGCGGCGATGGAGCGGTGCTGTTCGGGCGGGCTCCATTCATCAGCGTCGCCCACCGCGACCAGCGTTGGACAGTCGATGTTGGGCAGCAGCGATTCGACCTCCGGGCGGCCGAGAAGGGCGGCGATCTGCGCAGCGTAGGTGTCGATGCCCGCCTGCGTCGCCATCAGGTGCAGCGGCGCGATCAACTCTTGATCGGCGCGGCGGGCAGGGGCGACCATGGGGGGAAGCCAGCGGTCCACCAGTGCGGCCATGCCCTCCGCCCGGCCGAGCGCCAGCAGGGTGTGGCGCTTCTCTGCCTCTCCTTCACGGACGGTGTGTGTGCCGGTGCTAATCAGAGCGAGCTTTTCCACGCGCTCAGGGGCAAGCCGCACAACCTCTAGTGCGACCCGTGCGCCCATAGAATGGCCGAGCAGCGCCATCTTCTCGGGGCCAGAGGCGATCACGCGCTGCGCCATCTCCGCGATGCTGTCACACGCGCCAAAGCCATCGATTGCGAAGGCGTCGGGGAAACGCTTCAGCTGCGCGCCAAACATGCGGGAATCGCAGAGAAGGCCGGGCAGAAGGACAAGATTTGCGGTGGAAGCGGACACGATGAAATCGCCTTAATTCGTATTCGTGAAATTTCCTATATACGAATTAAAGGAAAGGCGCTAGAGAAGAAATGGCAAAAAGATCGAGTGGCCGACGCTGCTCGGCAAAGCCCAAACACTTCAGGAGAGCGGTCATGGCGGGCGCGGCGACGATCCACCCGAACTGGGAACAGCATATCCCCAAGCGGATCACGGATGGCTATTCGATCGAGATGACGGCCAAGGATTGCGACGCCCTGCGTTCCGCCGCGTCGATGCTGGCGCCGGAAACGCCGATCGCCATAACTTTCCTGCCGGGCGAGACGATCGATGCGCGGATCGACGCGGCGAAGCTGGTCCGTGACCTTGGCTTTGAACCCATGTCGCATCTGTCGGCGCGGCGGATCGGGTCCTTTGAGGAGCTGGAACAGACGGTGCGCCGGTCGGCCGAGGAAGCAGGCGTGCGCCGCATGTTCCTGGTGGCGGGCGATCCTCCCGTTCCTGCGGGGCCGTTCGAGGATGCGCTTTCGTTGCTTCGCACCGGCCTGTTCGAAACGCATGGCGTGAAGGCGATCGGTATTGCGGGGCATCCGGAAGGACATCCGGTGATGGACGAAGAGGCCCGGTGGAGCGCGCTTCTGGCGAAGTGCGCGGAGGTGTCGGATCGCGGCATGGCCCCGCTGATCGTCACTCAGTTCGGATTCGACGCGACGCCGGTCCTGGACTGGCTGATCGAGCTGCGGCGGCGGGGTATCGATGCCCCGGTGCGGATCGGCGTGCCGGGACCGGCGGGGATCAAGACGCTGCTGCGCTTTGCTGCCCATTGCGGCGTGGGCGCCTCTGCGTCGGTGCTAGCCAAATACGGAATTTCCCTGTCGCGCCTTCTGGGCGCTGCTGGCCCAGACCGGCTGGTGGGCGACATCGCGGCTGGCCTGCATCCCGGTCACGGCCCCGTGCGGCTGCACTTCTATCCGTTCGGCGGCCTGGCGCGGACGGCGGAGTGGATCGGGCAACACCGGTCGAGCCAGAATTAACGCACATCATCCATAGGGGGATCGATTGACCCAGACCTGCATCCTGACCTTGTCCTGCGCCGACCGGCCGGGCCTGGTCGCTACCGTCGCCGCCTTCCTCGCCTCGCATGGTGGGAATATCCTTGAAGCCCAGCAGTTCGACGATCGCGAAAGTGGGCTGTTCTTCATGCGCGTTGTGGCCGAACTGGCAGAGCCGTGGAATGACATCGGCAAGCTGAGCGCGGCGTTCTCCACCGTCGCCGCCGAACATGAGATGGATTGGAGCCTGCGCGACGCGGCGGAGCGGCGGCGGGTACTGCTGCTGGTGTCGAAATTCGACCATTGCCTCGGCGATCTTCTCTACCGCCACCGCATCGGCGAATTGCCGATGGATGTGGTCGGCATAGTGTCCAACCATCCGATGGCTGCGCTCAACACTACGATGATCGGCGATATTCCCTATCATCACCTGCCCGTTACCAAAGACACGAAGGCGCAGCAGGAAGCGCAGATCAAGGCGGTGGTCGAGGAAACCGGCGCGGAACTGATCGTGCTGGCCCGCTACATGCAGATATTGTCGGACGATCTGGCCGCTTATTTGTCTGGCCGCTGCATTAACATTCACCACAGCTTCCTGCCCGGCTTCAAAGGCGCCAAGCCTTATCATCAGGCGCATGCGCGCGGCGTCAAGATGATCGGCGCGACCGCGCATTATGTCACCGCCGACCTCGATGAAGGGCCGATCATCCATCAGGATGTCGAGCGGATCAGCCATGCCGACAGCCCCGACGACCTCGTTCGCAAGGGCCGCGACATCGAACGGCGCGTGCTGGCGACGGCGGTTGAATATCATCTGGAAGACAGGGTTCTGGTCAATGACAGCCGCACAGTCGTTTTCCGCAACTGATCCGCGCGTGGCCCTGACCATCGACGGCAAGGCGCTCGCCCGCACAATCGGCGCGGAGACGGCACGCCAAGCGGCGGAGCTGCATGCGCGCACCGGGGTACTGCCGACGCTCGCCGTCGTGCTGGTGGGCGATGATCCGGCAAGCCAGGTCTATGTCCGCCGCAAGGTCAAGGAGACGAAGGCAGCGGGCATGCGGTCGATCGAGCATCGGCTGGACACTTCCATCGCGCAAGCCGAGTTGCTGTCGCTGATAGCGTCGCTTAATGCCGACCCGGGCGTTCATGGCATATTGGTGCAGTTGCCTCTCCCCCGGCAGATCGACGCGACGCGGGTGCTGGACGCGATCGATCCGGCCAAAGATGTGGATGGGTTTCACCCCGTCAACGTCGGGCGGCTGTCGACCGGGATTGGTGGGCTGGTGCCGTGCACGCCGCTTGGCTGCATGCGCCTGCTCGACACGGTGGTGGATGACTATCGCGGCCTCAACGCCGTAGTCATCGGCAAGTCGAACATCGTCGGCAAGCCTGTCGCCATGCTGCTGCTGGAACGCGAATGCACGGTGACCGTCACGCATATCGCAACCAAGGGCCTGGCCGACATCGTGCGCACTGCCGATATCGTCGTTGCCGCCGCCGGCAGTCCGCGCCTCGTGCGAGGAGATTGGGTGAAGCCGGGCGCGATCGTGATCGATGTCGGCATCACCCGCGTGATGAACGAGGATGGGAAGGAAAAGCTGGTGGGCGATTGTGCCTTTGACGAACTCGGTCATGCTGGAGCGGTGACGCCAGTGCCGGGCGGGGTGGGGCCGATGACCATCGCCTGCCTGCTTGCCAACACGGTGCAGGCTGCCAAGCGGGCAGCGGCTCTTGGTTGAGTCCTGCTCCACGACGCGGGTCGCCGTGCGCGACCTGCCACTGATGGCGGACATCGGCATCAATCCCGACGAGATCGGCACGTTCCAGCCGCTGGTGGTCAGCATCACGCTGCTGGTCGATCCGGTGACGGAGGACATGTTGGGGGCGACGATCGACTATCGCCGCGTCCACGAACTGGCGCGGATGCTGGCAGAAAAACGCATCGGGCTGATCGAGACGTTTGGCGCGGAACTGGCGCGATCCTGCCTCGCCTTCGACCATGTGCGGCAGGCCGAGGTGGTGATCGACAAGCCCCGCGCGCTGCCTTCGGGGATGGCGTCGGTCACGATATCGATGTCGAAGTGAGGCGCTGATAGGCATGAGACGATCATGCCTTGAAACAGCTCATATTCTCCCCGTTCGGGCTGAGCTTGTCGAAGCCCCTTTCTTGTTCTTAAGGGCAGGAAAGCCCAAAACCATCCCTTCGAGACATTCCTTTGCATGAGGTGGGGAGCGAAAAGGTAGCCAAGCTTCGATCCTCTCACCCACCACCAGGCGCATTGTGGCCGCCAGCGGGCACCGGGCCGCCGCTGGGGGCATGGGCATGATCGGGGCTGCTGTCCCAGTCGATATGATAAAGGTCGAACCGGCGATCGCGGAGGTTGCGCACCGTGCCTTCCGCTCGCGCCCAGCTGAGGTCGGCTAGGTTGACGTCGGCCATGGTCAGCGTTTCGACATTCTCGGTGGACTCCGCCGCTATGCCATCCCGGGCGAAGGGTAGGTCGCAGGGTGTCAGGATGGCGCTTTGCGCATATTGGATGTCCATGTTGTCGACGTTGGGCAGATTGCCGACATTGCCGGACATGACGACATAGCATTGGTTTTCGATCGCCCGCGCCTGCGCGCAGTAGCGCACCCGCATATAGCCAAGGCGCGAGTCGGTGCAGAAGGGAACGAAGATGATGCGCGCGCCCTGATCCACGAGGCGGCGGGCGAGTTCGGGAAATTCGCTGTCATAGCAGATGAGGACGCCGATCGGGCCGCAATCGGTCTGGATCACGTCCAGCGAATCGCCGCCCTTGATGTTCCACCAGAAAGCTTCGTTGGGGGTCGGGTGGATTTTTTCCTGCGTATGCACCGATCCATCGCGCAGGGCGACATAGGCGATGTTCTGGATATCGCCATCGTCTGCGCGCGTCGGGTGAGAGCCGCCTATGATGTTGATATTATATTCCAGCGCCATGCGCGTCAGTTCCTTCGTCAGACGCGGTGTGTAGCCGGTGAGCTTGTCGATCGCTTCCAGTGGAGACAGTTTCTTGGTTTCGAAGGAGAGCAGGGGGAGGGTGAACAGTTCCGGAAAGACGATGAAGTCGGAACGATAATCTGCTGCAACATCAACGAAATATTCGATGTTGCGGATAAATTCATCGAAGTCGGCAACCGCGCGGGCCTGAAGCTGGCAGGTGGCTAGGCGAACGCTTTCGACGCCGCGCGGCACCCGCATTTCGGGCGCTTCGTCGGGATCGACATAGGGGTTGCGCCAGACAAGATGCGCGGCGTGGCCGTCCGACTGCTTGTCTTCGGGCAGATAGTTTTCGAGAACGCCGAGCGGTTCGAACTGGTTCTTGAGCTGGAAGCTGATGACCTGGTCGCGCAGCCTGCCCTGGACCACCTTTTCCAAATAATCGGCGGGACCGTCCACGCGGCGCTTGGCGCGCATGTAGCCCGGCATGCGTCCGGCGATAACGATGCCGTGCAGGTCCAGCTCTTCGGCCAGTTCCTTGCGTTCGTCATAGAGGCGCTGGCCGATGCGAAGCCCGCGCAGCTTTGGATCGACCGCCATTTCATAGCCGTAGAGCCATTCACCAGCCGCGCTGTGCCGGGTGCCGAAGCCGTTGGCGGTGATTTCTTCCCAATCATGGAAGGAAAAGGCCATCGACCGGCTGACGCGCATGGTCGCGCAATAGCCGACGATCTTGTTGTCATAGAGGGCGACGAAGCAGCCGTTCGGGAAATTGTTGATCTGGCCGCGCAGGGTTGCGAGTGAATAGTTGGCCATGCCGGGATAGACGCGGGCGATCAGCCTTTGGATGCCGCGAACATCGGCGGGCACCGCGGTGCGGACCTCCAGCCGTTTGCGTGTTGCTGTCGTCATCGCCGATCTCCCGCCATGGAAAAGGCGGCGCCGTTGGACGGCACCGCCTTATTCCGTTTCCGTACTGAATGCCTAAAAGGCTGGATCAGTTCCAATTGCCCATGGCGGTTTCGAGGTTCGCGCGGATCGCCTCGAAGAACTGCTCGGTGGTCATCCATGCCTGATCCGGACCGATCAGCAAGGCAAGATCCTTGGTCATCGCGCCGCTTTCCACGGTTTCGATGCAGACCCGTTCCAGCGTTTCGGCGAACTTCGTGACTTCCGGCGTGTCGTCGAACTTGCCGCGATAGGCCAGACCCTGCGTCCAGGCGAAGATCGACGCGATCGGGTTGGTCGACGTCTGCTTGCCCTGCTGGTGCTGGCGATAGTGGCGGGTGACGGTGCCGTGCGCGGCTTCCGCTTCGACGGTCTTGCCATCGGGCGAGAGGAGGACGGAGGTCATGAGGCCCAGCGAGCCGAAGCCCTGCGCGACGGTGTCGGACTGCACGTCGCCGTCATAATTCTTGCACGCCCACACGAACTTGCCGCTCCACTTCAGGGCAGAGGCGACCATGTCGTCGATCAGGCGGTGTTCGTAGACGATGCCCTGCGCCTTGAACTGATCGGCAAATTCCTTGTCGAACACTTCCTGGAACAGATCCTTGAAGCGGCCGTCATAAGCCTTGAGAATGGTGTTCTTGGTCGACAGGTACAGCGGCCATCCGCGATCGAGCGCATAGTTCATGCTGGCGCGAGCGAAGTCGCGGATCGAATCGTCCAGATTGTACATGCCCATGGCGACGCCCGGGCTGGGGAAGTTGAAGACGTCCTTCTCGATCTTCTCGCCATTCGCGCCGTCCCAGATCATGCGCAGCTTGCCGGGGCCGGGAACCAGGAAGTCGGTGGCGCGATACTGGTCGCCGAACGCGTGACGGCCGATGACGATCGGGTCGGTCCAGCCGGGAACCAGGCGGGGCACGTTCTTGATGACGATCGGTTCGCGGAACACGACGCCGCCCAGGATGTTGCGGATCGTGCCATTGGGCGACTTCCACATTTCCTTGAGGCCGAATTCCTCGACGCGCGCTTCGTCCGGGGTGATGGTGGCGCACTTCACGCCGACGCCATATTGCTTGACGGCATTGGCGCAATCGACGGTGATCTGGTCGTTGGTTTCGTCGCGCTTTTCGACGCTCAGGTCATAATATTTGAGGTCGATGTCGAGATAGGGGAGAATGAGGCGCTCACGAATCCACTGCCAGATGATCCGCGTCATTTCGTCGCCGTCGATCTCCACGACAGGGTTTTTGACCTTGATCTTCGCCATGCGCCTCTTCGCCTTCTTTGTTTGGATGCAATTGCGACACGCCCTAGGGAAAGCGGCGGCAATGTTCAACTGCGCATTGGCGGTCGCAGGACGTCAGGCTTGCCGTGCGTTCAGTGCAGGATCGGCCGTTGTCACTGCAAGTGACTGTCCCTAAAGACAGGTGCCATGGAAAATGACGAAATCTCCGTCGCCTTGGGCGGCAATGTGAAGTGGCGCTTCCCTTCGGTGCATCCGGAGGGGATGAAATTCGGCCTGATTGCTGCGGCAATTACGATAGTGCTGTTCCTGGTGGGCTGGACGATACCCGGCTGGCTGATGGTGATGGTGACGATCTGGGTGTTCGCTTTCTTCCGCGATCCGGTGCGCGCCGTGCCGCAGGATGAGCGGGCGATCGTTGCGCCCGCCGACGGCCTGGTGACTCTCATCCAGCGCGTGCCGCCGCCGCGTGAGATGGCTGGGGCGGATGGTCTTGGCGATCAGCCGATGATCCGCGTGTCGATCTTCATGAGTGTCTTCGACGTTCACATTAACCGCACACCGATCGGCGGGACGGTGAAGTCGGTAGTCTATATTTCGGGCAAGTTCCTGAATGCCGACCTCGACAAGGCGAGCGAGGATAATGAGCGGCAGCACATATTGGTGGAGCGCCATGACGGCGTGCGCGTCGGCTTCACCCAGATTGCGGGGCTGGTGGCGCGGCGGATCGTGCCGTTCGTGAAACCGGGCGACATGATCGCGGCGGGGCAGCGGATCGGGCTTATCCGCTTTGGCAGCCGCGTGGACGTATACCTTCCCGCTGGAACGGCGCCGCGCGTGGTGCTGGGTCAAAGGACCGTTGCAGGCGAGACCATCCTAGGCCAGATTGGCGACATGCGGGTCATTTCGGGTATCCAGCAATGAGACAGCGGCGCGCTATCCCGCGTGGGCTTCGCCGGGGCATCACGCTGCGGATGGTTGCGCCCAATGCCGTCACTGCAATGGCGCTATGCTTCGGCCTGACGGGCGTGCGCTATGGCATTTCCGGAGAATGGGAGAGGGCAGTCCTGTCCATCCTGATCGCGGGCGTGCTGGACGGGCTCGACGGTCGCATCGCTCGGCTGCTGCGTGGGGAAAGCCGATTCGGCGCGGAGTTGGATTCGCTTTCCGACTCCATCGCCTTTGGTGTTGCGCCAGCGTTGGTCCTGTACCTCTGGTCGCTGCATGCCATGCCGAAGTTCGGCTGGATATTCGCGCTGGCACATGCGCTGTCGTGCGCGTTGCGGCTTGCGCGTTTCAACGCCAATATCGATGCCGACATACAGCCGCATAAATCGGCTGGCTTTTTGACCGGGGTGCCGGCGCCTGCGGGAGCGGGTTTGGCGTTCGTGCCACTTTATCTGTGGCTGGTCACAGGGCAGGAAATTTTTCGGGCCTGGTATGTGGTTGCGCCTTGGACGGCCTTCATTGCCTTCCTGATGATCTCCAGCATTGCGACATATACCTGGTCGGCGCTGCGGCTCCGCAAGAGGATCAGATTGGAGGCGATCGCTGTCGCTGGCTTGCTCGCCGCGTTGCTGATCACGGATCCCTGGCTGACGCTGCTATTCCTGTGCGCCATATATCTCGTGACGATCCCGTTTGGGATGATGTCCTACGCTAAAGTCCGACGGCAACAAGCGACCGCCACCGGGACGTGACGAACCGGATCAGGCGGCGAAAGCGTGCGGCCGTGTTGCAGTGGGAGCAAGCGGACGGCTTGGCGCGGCACGGCGGCGGCTGATCCGCAGACGATACACTGGCGGCTCTTGAGGGATGGGCTCAAACAACAGGGCGGCTACCATCTTTTCATGATAGAGCGCGAACATCCCGATTATCACGCTGGCGGCGAGCAGAAAGGCCGCGAAGAAAACCGTAGCTGCAACAATGGTGAACATAAGATCGCTCACTCTTCCTGTGCTGAGAACCGTAGGTCCTGATTGAAGTCCAAACCGGCCGAACGTCCGATTTGTTCCCATGTTCTCTATATGTTCCACTTTGTAGGCGTCGTCAAGCCCTTGCATCGCGCGTGGCGCCGCGCTAAGGGCCGCGCCATTCCACATGGGAATCGCACATATCCGGTGCTGACGGCGTGACGCCCCAGTTCCTGATTCCCAGAGGTTAAACCGGAAGGAGAAATATTATGGCGGCTCCTGTCGTCACCATGCACCAATTGATCGAGGCTGGCGCCCACTTCGGCCACCAGACCCACCGTTGGAACCCGCGCATGAAGCCGTACATCTTCGGCGAGCGCAACGGCATCCACATCCTTGACCTGTCGCAGACCGTGCCGCTCTTCGGCCGCGCGCTGGACTTCGTGTCGGCGACCGTCGCCGCCGGTGGCAAGGTTCTGTTCGTCGGCACCAAGCGCCAGGCGCAGGACCCGATCGCTGAAGCTGCTCGCAAGTCTGGTCAGCATTTCGTCAACCATCGCTGGCTGGGCGGCATGCTCACCAACTGGAAGACCATTTCGGGTTCGATCAAGCGTCTGAAGACCCTTGAAGAGAAGCTGTCGGGCGACACCCACGGCTTCACCAAGAAGGAAGTCCTTCAGATGACCCGCGAGCGCGAGAAGCTCGAACTGTCGCTGGGCGGCATCCGCGACATGAACGGCATCCCCGATGTCATGTTCGTGATCGACGCCAACAAGGAAGAGCTGGCGATCAAGGAAGCCAACACGCTGGGTATCCCGGTCGTCGCGATCCTCGATTCGAACGTTTCGCCCGACGGTATCGCTTTCCCGGTTCCCGCGAACGATGACGCCAGCCGTGCGATCCGCCTCTACTGCGACGCCATCGCCGCCGCAGCCACCAAGGGCAACCGTGGTGCGCAGCAGGCTTCGGGCGTTGACCTTGGCGCTCTGGACGAGCCCGAAGTTGAAGAGGTCGCCGCTCAGGCCTGATCCCGCGGTCTTCGAACTGCAAGATTAAGAGGCTAGGGCGCGCTCCACCGGAACGCGCCCTAGTGCTTATTCGAACCCCGTTTATTTGAACCCCATCGAAATTTAGGAGCCGAAACATGGCCGAGATTACCGCTGCTGCCGTCAAGGAACTGCGCGACCGTTCGGGCGCGGGCATGATGGACTGCAAGAAGGCGCTCGCTGAAGCCAATGGCGACATGGAAGCCGCCGTCGATTGGCTGCGCGCCAAGGGCCTCGCCGCCGCGCAGAAGAAGTCGAGCCGCACCGCTGCCGAAGGCCTGGTCGGCGTTGCCGTCGCTGGCACCAAGGGCGTTGCCGTTGAAGTGAATAGCGAAACCGACTTCGTAGCGAAGAACGATCAGTTCCAGGACTTCGTTCGCACCGTGGCACAGGTCGCCCTGACCAGCGGCGCGACCGATGCAGAAGCGCTGTCGTCGCAGGCTCACCCGGCTGGTGGCACGATTTCCGAAAAGCTGGTGTCGAACATCGCCACCATCGGTGAGAACCAGACCCTGCGCCGCATCGGTCAGCTGGAAGTGAGCCAGGGCGTTGTTGTTCCTTACGTTCATAACGCTGCTGCGCCGGGCCTCGGCAAGATCGGTGTGCTGGTCGCGCTGGAGGGTGATGCGCCTGCTGACGTGCTGGAGCCGCTGGGCAAGCAGATCGCGATGCACATTGCTGCCGCTTTCCCGCTGGCGCTGTCGGCTGCTGACATCGATCCGGCTCTGCTGGAGCGTGAACGCGCCATCGCCGCTGAAAAGGCTGCCGAATCGGGCAAGCCCGCCGAGATCGTCGCGAAGATGGTTGATGGTTCGGTCGCCAAGTACGCCAAGGAAAATGCGCTGCTCAGCCAGCTGTTCGTGATGGACAACAAGACGCCGATCGCTGACGTTGTCGCCAAGGCGGCGAAGGATGCAGGCGCTTCGATCACGCTGAAGAACTATGTCCGTTTCCAGCTCGGCGAAGGCATCGAGAAGGAAACGAGCGACTTCGCTGCTGAAGTCGCTGCGGCCGCGGGCGTTTGATCCCGGCCTGACCTGATAAGGCGTTCGGTTCGGGCGGCGCTCGGGAGCAACGCTTCTCGACAAGCTGCCCAAGCACGCTAAGGACTTCACAGAATGGCGCGCGCTGCCTAAGGTGCGCGCCATTCCTTTGTCTGCTCCAATTGATGGAATTTTACCCCGCATGACTCGTCCGCCGTTCAAGCGCATCTTGCTGAAACTCTCGGGCGAAGTGCTGATGGGGCAGGGGCAATTCGGCATCGAGCCGGAAACCGTGAACCGTGTCGCATCCGAAATCGCTGCGGCGAAGGATGCGGGCTTTGAAATCTGCGTCGTTGTCGGCGGCGGCAACATCTTTCGTGGCCTGGCGGGAGCCGCCAAGGGCTTCGACCGCACAAGTGCGGACTATATGGGCATGCTCGCCACCGTCATGAACGCATTGGCGGTGCAGAATGCGCTCGAAAAGATCGGTTATGACACGCGCGTTCAATCGGCGATCCCGATGGCGACCGTGTGCGAACCCTATATTCGGCGCAAAGCGGTGCGGCACATGGAAAAGGGCCGGATCGTCATCTTCGCGGCGGGCACCGGCAGTCCTTTCTTCACCACCGATACGACCGCGGCACTGCGCGCGGCGGAGATGAACTGCGACGCGCTGTTCAAGGGCACCAGCGTGGACGGCATTTATAATGCCGACCCCAAGAAGGTAGCCGACGCGGCGCGTTATGATGAAATCAGCTTCGACAAGGTGCTGAACGACAATCTGAAGGTCATGGACGCAAGTGCCATTGCTCTCTGTCGCGAAAACAATATCCCCATCGTCGTCTTCAACATCCGCGAAACCGGTAATCTGACAAAGGTGCTGGCTGGGGACGGAGTTGCAACGATCGTGCAAAATCAGGAGCGCTGAAAGACCATGGCTCAATATGACAAGGCCGACCTCGAACGCCGCATGCACGGCGCCGTCGAATCGCTGAAGGGTGATCTGGCGGGTCTGCGTACCGGCCGGGCCAATATCCAGTTGCTCGATCCGGTCACGGTCGAAGTATATGGCGCGCATATGCCGCTTAATCAGGTGGCGACCGTCTCCGCTCCCGAACCGCGCATGCTATCGGTGCAGGTGTGGGATAAGAGCAATGTCGGCCCCTGTGACAAGGCGATCCGCTCGGCGGGCCTGGGCCTCAATCCGATCATGGACGGCCAGACGCTGCGCCTGCCGATCCCCGACCTGACCGAGGAACGGCGCAAGGAATTGGCCAAGCTCGCCAGCAAATATGCCGAGGGTGCCCGCGTCGCTGTCCGCAACGTTCGCCGCGATGGCATGGACCATCTGAAGGCTGACGAAAAGAAGGGCGAAATCAGCGAGGACGAACGCAAGCGGTTGGAGACAGAGGTGCAGAAGCTGACGGATAGCACCATCGCGGATATCGACGCTGTCACGGCGTCCAAGGAGAAGGAAATTCTCGGCCAGTAAGCCGGGACGCTCCCTCCGTGTTCATCGCTCGCGCGCAACTTTGATGGCCAGCCAAGCCAAATCCGACTTCGCTCATGACGGCGCGTCCGGCCATGGCGCGCGCCATGTCGCCATCATCATGGATGGTAATGGCCGCTGGGCGAAGAAGCGGTTCCTGCCGCGCATCGCGGGGCATCGGGCAGGCGTCGAAGCGGTCCGCAAGGTTGCTAGGGCCGCGCGAGACCTTGGGCTGGAATGTTTGACGCTCTACGCCTTCTCCTCGGAGAATTGGAAGCGGCCGGCAAATGAAGTGGCGGACCTTATGGGGCTGCTGCGGCGCTTCATCGAGTCGGACCTAGACGAATTTCACGCCAATGGCGTGCGGTTGCGGGTGATCGGCAACTATCAGGCGCTTGATCCGTGTCTCGTCGACCTGATCGAGCGAGCAGTGGCGCGAACCGCGTCCAACAACGGACCGATCATCGCGATCGCGCTTAATTATGGCGCGCAGGATGAAATGGTGCGAGCGGTCCAGACTATCGCGCAACGGGTGCGGGCTGGCGAAATCGATCCCGAAGCCGTTCGGTTGGAAGATGTTGAAGCCGGGCTGGACACGGCCGATCTGCCGCCGCTCGACCTGCTGATCCGGACGTCGGGAGAGCAGCGGCTGAGCAATTTCATGCTGTGGCAGGCGGCGTATGCTGAGCTATATTTTACCGATATGCTCTGGCCCGATTTCGATGCGAGGGCGCTTGCCGAGGCGCTTGACGCCTTCCGTTTGCGGGACCGCCGCTTCGGCGGGCTTTGACCGATGTCCAGTGAGCTTCGCACGCGCGCGGTCGTTGGACTGCTGCTTATAGCCCTGGCCTCCGCCGCCCTTTATTTCGGGGGCTTCTTCTTCTGGTTGCTGCTCGTCGTCGCTGGCGTGCTGATGCAGGGGGAGTGGGCGGACCTTACGGGCGCTTCGCCTGAGCATCGGCGGCTTTCGATGTTTGCGGTGTCCGTGCCACTGGCGCTGCTTTGTCCGCTGGCGGCGGGCCTATCGTGGACAGCCTTTACGCTTGCGGTTGCGGCTTTCTTCTTTGTCATGCTTGTCACGCGATCGGCCCGTCTTCCGCTGGGGATATTCTACGTTTTCGTGCCGGTGATGGCGCTTATCTTTCTGCGTCAGCAGCAGCCGGGCGGGCTTCTGCTCGCCTTCTGGACATTGTCGCTGGTGTGGGCGACCGACATTGGCGCTTATTTCGCGGGGCGTTCGATCGGCGGCCCGAAGCTGGCGCCAAGGGTAAGCCCGTCCAAGACCTGGGCGGGGCTGGGCGGGGGCGTGTTGGCGGCGTTGATCCTGGGTTTCGTCCTGCATCGTTTCGCAGGGTTGCCGATCCAGCTTGCCGCTGCGAGCGGGCTGCTGGCGGTGGCGGCGCAGCTCGGCGACCTGCTGGAAAGCGCGATGAAGCGCCGTGCGGGTGTCAAGGACAGCGGAAGCCTGCTGCCGGGCCATGGCGGCGTGATGGACCGTTTGGACGGGGTCGTTGCGGCGGCGCCGCTCGCTGCTGCCCTCTATCTTTTGCTGGTGTTCCCATGACGCGCAAGATTTCCATCTTTGGTGCGACAGGGTCTGTCGGCATGTCGACACTCGATCTGATCGAGCGTGATCGCGATGCGTTTGAGGTCGTGGCGCTGACCGCGCATAGCGACGTTGACGGGCTGGCTACGGTGGCGCGCCGGTGCAATGCCCAAATGGCTGTGATAGGCGACGCCGCGCGCTACGATGCGTTAAAGGCGGCGTTGCAGGGGTCCGGGATCAGGGTCTCCGCGGGCGAAGCTGCTCTGGTCGAGGCGGCAGAGGCGGGGGCGGACTGGACAATGGCTGCGATCGTCGGTTGTGCGGGCCTGCGCCCTACAATGGCGGCGCTGAAGGCGGGCGGCACGGTTGCCCTTGCCAACAAGGAATCGCTTGTATCGGCGGGTGCGCTGATGATGGACGCGGCGGAGCATTCGGGTGCTACACTGCTGCCGGTCGATAGCGAGCATAATGCTATTTTTCAGTGCCTTGCCGGAAGTCGTTTGGATGATGTAGCAAGGATCATCCTGACGGCGAGCGGCGGCCCGTTCCGCACGCGCAGCCGTGAAGAGATGCGTCACATAACGCCAGCGCAGGCCGTGGCGCATCCCAATTGGTCCATGGGCGCGAAGATCAGCGTTGATAGCGCCACGATGATGAACAAGGGCCTGGAACTGATCGAGGCGGCGCATCTGTTCCCCGTGGGGCTGGAGCGCATCGAGATTTTGGTTCATCCCCAATCGATCATCCATTCGATGGTAGAATATCGGGATCGCTCGACCCTGGCGCAGCTGGGATCGCCGGATATGCGCATTCCCATCGCCAGCGCGCTTGCCTGGCCCAATCGGATGGAAACGCCCTGCCAGCCACTGAACCTTGCACAGGCAGGACGGCTTGATTTTGAGGCACCCGACGACGTCCGCTTCCCCGCCCTTCGTCTGGCGCGGCAGGCGGCGGAACAGGGAGGGCTGGCGCCTGCGATCCTGAATGCCGCCAATGAAGTGGCGGTGGCGGCCTTCCTGAATAAGGCCATCGGCTTCCTTGATATCGCCATGATTGTGGAGGACGTTCTGAACCGCTATAGCGCGCCAGTGCCAAGCGGGATCGACGATGTGCTGGAAGCAGATGCACAGGCGCGACGCATGGCGGGCCAAGTGATGGAAAGATTGACGGCTTGATCCAAAATCCCGGGTTCCTGTTGACGGTCCTCGCCTTTGTAGCGGTCATCGGGCCGCTCGTTTTCGTGCATGAACTCGGCCATTATCTGGTCGGTCGCTGGTGCGGCGTGAAGGCGGAAGCCTTTTCGATCGGTTTCGGCCCGGAGATCGCAGCATGGGTGGACCGGCGCGGTACACGCTGGCGCATCGGCGCTTTGCCTCTGGGTGGTTATGTCCGCTTCAAGGGGGACATGAACGCCGCCAGCCAGGCAGATCCCGCATGCTTGCAGCTTCCCGCGAGCGAGCGCGCCGAAAGCTTTCCGGCCAAGCCGCTGTGGCAAAGGGCGGCGATCGTCGCCGCAGGCCCATTCATCAATTTCCTGTTCGCCATCCTGATCCTGTCCACATTCGCCTTCGCTTATGGCGAGAGCCGAACCCCGGCTGTCGTGGGGAAGGTGCAGCCAGCCAGCGCAGCGGCGGCGGCGGGTATCCAGCCCGGAGATCGTATCCTGTCGCTCAATGGGCGAGAGATGGCGACCTTCGATGACCTTCGCCTTTATGCGCAGATCCGTCCCGGTGAACCGGTGACGATCCTGCTCGAGCGGGCGGGTAAGACGGTCGAGAAGCGGGGCAGCGTCGGCGCCGTTCAGGAGCGTGACGGCTTCGGCAACAGTTTCAAGGTCGGGCGGTTGGGCATCGCTCCTGGACAGCCGGTGATAGAGCCGGTGGAGCTTTGGCGCGCGCCTGTCGTCGCTCTCAAGCAGACGGGCCAGATCATCCGTACGATGGTCGAGACGCTGGGGCAGATATTGGGCGGTGGCCGGTCGTATAAGGAACTGGGCGGACCACTCAAGATCGCGGAGGTTTCGGGTCAGGCCGCGACTTTGGGGGTCGAAAGCTTCGTATTCTTCATGGCCCTTATTTCGATTAACTTGGGGTTCATCAACCTGTTGCCAATTCCCATGCTGGATGGCGGGCATCTGCTGTTTTACGGGGCGGAGGCTATACAGCGCAGGCCCGTCAGTCCGCGCGTGCAGGAATGGGCGTATCGTTCGGGTCTGGCGATGCTCCTGGCCATGATGATGCTGGTGACTTTCAACGATTTATCTTCTTTCGGGCTCTGGGAACGCCTGTCCGGCTTGATCGGCTAAGCCGTATCGGGCAGGGAGGCGCGATTTAGCGCCGTGTTTCCCGGCGAACGAACATATGCTTTTTTGTAAAAGGGTAGAGCGGGTGACAGCGATGATGAGCAGCAAGAGACAGCGCCCGGTTGTCGCGGCCCTTCTGGCAACGACGATGATCGGCGGTTTGTCCGCGGTTCCCGTGCTGGCGCAGGACGCGCCGCAGCCCGCCGCGCCCGCGCCTGTCCCCGCCGTGGCGCCGGCTGCGGGAACCATCCGCAGCATCAGCGTGGTGGGGCAACAGCGGCTCGAACCCGATACAGTGCTGTCCTATACCAAGCTGCGCATTGGCCAGCCCTTTACGCAGGAGTCGCTCGATCAGGCGCTGCGCGACCTGTATGAAACCGAGCTGTTCGCCGACGTCCAAATCCGCAACGACAATGGTGCGCTGACGCTGGAGGTGAAGGAAAATCCGGTCATCAACCGCATCGTGCTAGAAGGCAACAAGCGGCTGAAGGAAGACAAGATCCGTCCCGAGATCAAGCTCGCACCTCGCCAGATCTACACCCGGTCGAAGGTTCGCGCCGACGTCGCCCGCATCATCGAACTCTATCGTCGTCAGGGCCGCTTTGCCGCGACGGTCGAGCCCAAGATGGTGCAGCTCGACCAGAACCGCGTCGACATTGTCTTCGAGATTTCCGAAGGGCCTAAGTCCAAGGTCCGCCAGATCAACATCATCGGGAACGAGAAGTTCAGCGACGGCGACCTGCGTAGCCAGATGGTGACGAAACAGTCGCGCTGGTTCCGCGTCTTCTCCTCGGGCACCAGCTACGATCCCGACCGCCTCGCCTATGACCAGCAGAAGCTGCGTCAATATTATCTGACCGAGGGCTATGCCGATTTCCGCGTGATTTCAGCCGTCGCGGAACTGACGCCCGACAAGCAGGACTTCATCATCACTTATGTGGTTGAGGAAGGAAAGCGCTATAAGTTCGGGGACGTGAAGGTCGAATCCGACATTCGCGACCTGTCGAGTGCGTCGCTCACCAAGACGCTGCCGATGAAGAAGGGCGATTGGTACAACGCAAAGCAGGTCGAGGATACTGTCGACACGCTGAGCGAGACGGCGGGCCTGTTCGGCTATGCCTTCGCCGACGTTCAGCCGGACTTCAATCGCGACAAGGACAGCCTGACGATGGGGATTAACTTCCGCATCGCCAACGCGCCGCGCGTCTATGTCGAGCGGGTGGACATCAACGGCAATACGCTGACCCAGGACAAGGTGGTCCGCCGCGAATTCCGTCTGGCGGAGGGCGACGCGTTCAACAGCTTCCTCGTCAAGCGCTCGAAGGACCGCATCAACTCGCTCGGTTTCTTTCAGGAGAAGCTCGACATCGAGCAGAAGCCCGGCTCCGCGCCCGATCGCATCGTGCTGGAAACCAACGTCCAGGAAAAATCGACGGGTGAACTGTCGCTGTCGGCGGGCTTCTCTTCGCTCGAACGCTTCATCGTTTCGGCATCGATCACGCAGCGCAATTTCCGTGGCAAGGGCCAGGAATTGCGCACCAGCGTCAATTATTCCAGCTATTCGAAGTCGGTCGAAGTGGGCTTCACCGAACCCTATTTCATGGACAAGAATATCGCGCTGGGTGGCGATATTTATCGTCGCGACCTGAACAGCTTCCGATACACGGGTAACGGAAACGATCGCGATACGACATATAAGCAGACGACGACGGGCTTCCAAATTCGCGCGGGCGTGCCGATCACCGAATATATGTCGCTGGCGCTGCGCTACAGCCTTAATCTGGATGATGTGAGTCTGGATAAGGACACTTATTACACCAATGGGGTGTGCGACCCGATTCTGGCTGGTCGTTACCTGTGCGACGCCATCGGCAAGCGTACCACTTCGTCGCTCGGCTACTCGCTAATCTTTGATAACCGAGACAACCGTATCCGTCCCACGCGAGGAAATAACCTTGTGCTTAATCAGGATTTTGCGGGGCTTGGTGGCAGCGTCAAATATATCCGCACCAGACTTAACGGTTCTAAATTCTGGCCGTTGGGTGGCGGCTTCATCTTCTCGCTGTCGGCGGAAGGCGGCTATATCCACTCGCTGGAAGGTGAGCGTCGGGATGCTAGCGGAGCTTTGGTTGACCCGGTCCGTTTGACGGATCGGTTCTTCCTCGGAAATCCGCAAATTCGTGGTTTTGATATCCGTGGCATAGGGCCGCGGATCAAACGTTACTCGTTGGTTACTGACCCGGACAGCCCCACTGGATTCTCGCGTAGCACGAGCAATAACAATGTCCGCGATGACGCATTAGGTGGCAAAATCTATTATTTGGCCCGCGCAGAGGTCGAAATCCCATTGGGCTCTGGCGCCCGCGAGATGGGGCTTCGTCCCTCCATTTTCGTCGATGCTGGGGCAGTGGCCGGGCTGCGTAATCCAGTCACGACGCCATTTGGCGGCTATTGTTCGCTGACGCCTGTGACAGGCTCGAACAATCCTGCGCTGCCGGCGGTACGTACTAATCAGAACAGACTTGGTGATTGCACCAATGTCGCGCCATCAGGTTATACCGCCGCTTATCTCGACGGCACCGGATTTGAAGAAGTTTATCTCGGCGACACGCTCAAACCGCGTGTTTCCGTGGGCTTTGGCGTCAACTGGAACTCGCCGTTCGGGCCGTTCCGCATCGACATTGCCAAGGCCCTGCTCAAGGAACCAGGGGACGACACTCAGCTCATCAGCTTTAACGTAGGGACTCAATTCTAATGAATAAGATGCTCAAGGCCGCGGCGCTTGCTCTTGCGCCCATGACTGCCATCGCGCTGACCAGCGTGCCTGCCGCAGCCCAGTCGAAGATTGGGATCGCTGTTGCAGACCTGCAGCGTGCGGTAGCGACCAGCTCGGCCTACACCACGGCTCGCTCACAGATTCAGACGACCTACAAGGCGCAGATCGACAGCTTCACCGCTCGCAAGAATGCGATCGACGCTGATCTGAAGGCCAAGGGCACCGCACTTGAAGCGGCGATGAAGGCTGCTGGCAACAAGCCCACGCCTGCGATCCAGACCCAGTATGAAGCCTATCAGAAGGCCGGGCAGAGCGGTCAGGCCGAACTGCAGCGCCTGGGCCAGCCGATCGCGCTCGCCAACGCCTATGTCGAAGAGCAGATTTCGGCAAAGCTGTCGGACGCGCTCAAGTCGGCGATGACGAAGGCCAAGGTTGACCTGATCCTGGCGCCCGACGCCACCGTGTCCTACCAGCCGACCGTCGACATCACGCAACAGGTCGTGACCGAACTCAACGCGCTGGTGCCGAGCGTCGGCATCGTGCCGCCCGCTGGCTGGCAACCCGGCGGCGCTCGTGGTCAGGCGCCGACGCCTGCCGCAGCGGCTCCCGCCAACCCGTCGCAGCAGCCGACCTCGCGCTGATCGCAGCGATGACGGGGGAAGTTGAAGTGGCCACCGCCGCCGTGGGTGCCATCGATATTCGTGGCATCATGGCGGCGCTGCCGCACCGCTATCCGATGCTGCTCGTCGACCGCGTGGCCTCTCTCGTGGTGCGAGAGAGGATTCACGCGGTCAAAGCCGTGTCGATCAACGAATCATTCTTCCAGGGGCATTTCCCTGGCCGACCAATCATGCCGGGCGTGTTGATCGTCGAGGCGATGGCGCAGGCTGCGGGCGTGCTGACGGTTGAAACGCTCGATCTGCGAGGATCGGGCAAGCTCGTTTATTTCATGAGCATCGACGGGGCGAAGTTCCGCAATCCGGTGGAGCCGGGTTGCTTGCTGGACCTTCACGTCGAATTGCTTCAGATTCGTGGCCGCGTCTGCAAGTTTGTGGGCAAGGCAACGGTGGATGGCAAGCTGTGCGCCGAGGCGAACTTCGTCGCGATGATCGCCGATCCGCCGGAGGACTAGGCCGGGAGGGGTTGCGTTCGCGCGTGATCCCATGTAACCGCGCGCCTTCGCAAGAATTCGCATCCATGGCCGGTCGGAAACCGGCCCATTGACGGAGCAGACTCATGAAGGCCAATACCCACCCCGATTACCACCTGATCACCGTCCAGATGACCGACGGCACCACCTTCCAGACCCGTTCGACCTGGGGCAAGGAAGGCGACACGCTGGCGCTCGACATCGACCCCAAGTCTCACCCGGCTTGGACGGGCGGCAACCGCCAGCTGGACACCGGCGGCCAGGTGGCGCGCTTCAACAAGCGCTTTGGCGGCCTGACGCTGAAGAAGTAATCGGTTCCTTCGTGGAACGAATGGGAAGGGCGCCTTATGGGCGCCCTTTTTTGTTGGGTGCGGCGGTGTTCCAAGACGTCCCCCTCCCTGAGGCGCGAGGGGTTAGGGGAGGGCGCGAGAGGAGTGAGCTTTTGAGTTCGCCCTAAAAGAAGCTACCTTGCGCTAGCCCACCCCCGGCCCCTCCCGCTTGCGGGAGGGGAGCAGTCAGTCTCAGCCTGCCGCCCGGTCCTCGTCGAGGAACGCGGCCACATCATCCAGCGCCACATCCTTTGACAGGAATGTCTTTCCAATCCCCCGCGCTAGCAGGAAGGGGAGGGTGCCTGCTGCCATCTTCTTGTCGTGCAGCATATGAGCAGCTAAAGCGGCGCCGTCGGCTTTCACATGAGCACTTGCAAGATCATGCGGCAGGTCAACGGACTTCAGATGCGCCGTCACCCGATCCGCATCCTCCACCGGACACAGGCCCCGCCGCGCAGAATAGCGGAAGGCGAGCGCCATGCCCGCCGCCACGCCTTCGCCATGCAGCAGCAGATCGGAAAAGCCCGTATCCGCCTCCAGCGCATGCCCAAAAGTATGGCCAAGGTTCAGCAGCGCGCGGCGACCGGATGTCTCCCGTTCGTCATCCGCAACGATAGCGGCCTTTGCTCGAACGCTTCGTTCGATTGCGTATTCGCGTGCGTCGCGGTCGCCTGCCAGCAGCTTCTGACCCTCCGCTTCACACCATGCGAAGAAATCCGGGTCGTCGATCAGCCCATATTTCACGACCTCTGCATAGCCAGCGCGGGTCTCGCGGGCGGGCAGGCTGTCGAGCGTCGACGGGTCGATGAGCACAAGGCTGGGTTGATAGAAGCTGCCGATCAGGTTCTTGCCCGCGCTCGCGTTGATCGCGGTTTTGCCGCCCACCGAGCTATCCACCTGGGCGAGCAGCGTGGTTGGCACCTGGATGAAGTGGCAGCCGCGCTTCAGGATGGACGCGGCGAACCCGACGAGATCACCGATCACCCCGCCGCCAAGCGCCACGACATGATCGCCGCGTTCCACTTCCAGAGCCAGCAATTGATCGAGCAATTGCTCAAGATGTCGCCAGCTTTTCGTCTGCTCGCCTGCGGGCAGGATGATGGGTTCGACGGAGATACTGGCGCCGCGCAGGCTGGTTTCGAGCCGGGGCAGTTGCGCCTTTGCGACATTGGCGTCCGTCACGACGATCAGTCGGCCGCTGCGGGCGTAGGGCGCAAGATGATCGGCCGCCCGGTCCAGCGCGCCTTGTTCGATCACGATATCGTAACTGCGCGCATCCAGCGCGACGCGAACTATTGCCATGCGGCCAGTTTCTCCAGGATACGCTCGACCGCCACTTCGTGCGGGGCGGCGATGCTCTTCACATGAATGGGCGCGAGCGCGTAGACGGGATTGCGCACCGCCGCCAGTTCGGTCAGCACGACGCGAGGGTCCTTGCCCTTCAGAAGAGGACGCCCTTCCCGCCGCGACACCCGATCGACCAAAGTGTCGATGTCGGCGTCTAGCCATATCGCAGTTCCCTGACCGAGGATAAGCGCGCGTGTCTCTTCCTGCATGAACGCGCCGCCGCCGGTTGCGATTATCTTTGGCTCGTCGTCCAGCAGCCGGGCGATCACCCGGCGTTCGCCATCGCGAAAATATCCTTCGCCATAGCGTTCGAACATTTCCGAAATCGTCATGCCAGCGGCCTTTTCGATCTCTTCGTCCGCGTCCACGAAGGCAAGGCCAAGCCGCGCCGCCAACCGGCGCCCCACCGTCGATTTGCCGACGCCCATCATCCCGATCAGGACGATGGAACCGCGCTTTGACTGCGGAGGCACGGATTTGCTGTTTCGCTGCATTGCGGAGGGGGCTATACATCCCCCCGTCGCAGAGGCAAATCGCAACTTTCCTCAACTTCACGGCTTGGCCGCACAAGGATTCATGAGAAGCAATCGTTCCTTCAGCACCTTCGAGAGCGGTTCGCGTCGTCGCGGCACGCGCTTGCCCATCATTCCCATCGTCCTGATCTTCCTGGTGATCGGTCTGGTCGCGCTGCTCTGGTCGCGCGGCGGAGAACGGCCGCAGCAGCGAGTGGAAAAGGCCATTCCCGCCGAAAAGCTGGGCAAATAAAGGCATGCGTCAAGACCGGTTGAATGCGAAATGGGCGCTTGGAACGCTCGCGCTCGCTCTCACGCTGCCGGTGATTGCGCAGGAGTCGCCTGAATCGCTCCTGCCCCCCGGCTTTGGAGAGGCGCCAGAGACGCCGCCCGCCGCCGGATCGCAAACGCCGCGTCCGGCTGCTCCGGTTCCGATGGTTCAGCCCTTGCCGTCCGGTAGTGCTATGGCTCCTGCCGACAATGCAGTGGGAAATGCTCCAGAGGAAGCGCTGTCAGAAGAAGAGCTGGCGGCGCAAAAGCAGAAATATGACCTTCCTGAAGGCGCGCATCGGTCGCTGGACCGAATTGGGCCGCTGACGCCCGAACGGCGCGGCCTGGCGCGTGATGCCTTCGGCGCACAGTCCGGGCAATTTCTCGCCACGCTGATGAAGGAAACGCGAGCGCCGATCACGTCGCGTTGGGCCTCTATCCTGCTGCGGCGTGCGCTGCTGTCCGCAACCGACACGCCTCGTGATATCGACGGCGCCGACTGGGTTGCGGAGCGGGCATGGTTGCTGCTGCGCATGGGTGAGGCTGATAGCGCGCGGCTGCTGGTGCAGAGCGTCGATTCGGACAAGTTCACGCCACGCCTCTATGCGGTGGCGATGCAGACTTATCTGGCCACGGCGGACCCGGCTGGCCTGTGCCCTCTGTCGGCTGGCGCGCTGCGTTACAGCAAGGAGCCGGGGTGGGACATGACGCGGGCGATCTGCCCGGCATTGTCGGGCGATCAGGGTTCGGCGAGCGCTGCGCTCAATCAGGCCCAACGGCGCGGCGTGGTGCGCGGCATAGATTACCGGCTCGCGGAAAAAGTCGTGGGCACCGGCTTTGACGCGCGACGATCGGTGAAGATCGAATGGGATGGGGTCGACGGGCTGACCGCATGGCGCTTTGGCCTGGCAACCGCGCTCAATGTGGAAATTCCCGAACCGCTCTATGCCACCGCCGGGCGCCACGTCCGCGCGTGGGAAGCGCGCGCACCTGCGCTTAGCGCGGTTCGTCGCCTGCCAGGCAGCGAGGCGGCAGCCCGGCTTGGCGTGTTTTCAAGCCAGGCTTTGGTAGGATTTTACAGCCAGCTTGGCGCTGACGGCGACGCGTCGCCTGAAATTGCCGACCGGGTCGACGCGTTGCGCACCGCCTATCGCGGTGGCTCGCCCGAAGAGCGGGTACAGGCCATGCGGACGCTGTGGCGGGACAATGGCAGGCCTGATTATGTCGGCCTGATCGCCACGGCCAAAGCCGCCGCCGCTTTGCCGGTCGCGAACGTTGATGCGCGAGAGGCCGCCAACCTGGTCGCGGCCATGCTGACCGCAGGTTATGATCGCAGCGCGGCGCGCTGGAGCGGGGTCGCTCGTCAGGCGGAGGGGGATGGCGCTGGCGACCTTTGGGCGTTGCTGGCGGTTGGCGCGCCCAGTTCAGTTGTCGATATCAGCGAAGGCCGGATTTCTTCCTTCGCGGACGAAGCTGGCGCGGAAAAAGGCCAGATGCTGATTGCTGCGCTGGCGGGCCTTGCTCGCATCAATTCGCAAGCAAGTGCTTCATTGGCAAAGGATAAGGGGCTCAACCTGACGGTGAACGGCCGGTGGGCGAGGGCGATCCATCAGGCGGCGGCGAGGGGGGAGAAAGCCACCGTCGCCCTGCTCGCGGCAGTAGGCATGCAAACGGCGGAGTGGAATCGTCTGCCGCCCGCCCATCTCTATCATATCGTCGCTGCTCTGCATCATGTCGGGCTTGATCCCGAAGCGCGGATGATCGCGGCGGAGGCGATTACGCGGATTTAATCCCATGGGAGAAGATGGTGCGCTGATCGGTCGTTTTCTGGAAATGATGGCGGCTGAACGGGGGGCGTCGCGCAACACCCTGCTGGCCTACCGCGCCGATCTGGAAGGCGCGGCGGCGATTTTGGGTGGCCTCTCGATCGCGACGAAGGAAACCGTAGGGGGGTTGGCCACAGCCTGGGCAGAGCTGGCGGCTTCGTCCGTTGCGCGAAAAGTCTCAGCACTGCGCGCATTTTACGGCTTTCTGGAAGAAGAGGGGTTGCGGGCCGACAATCCTTCCACGGCGCTACCACGCCCCGCAACGCGCAGGTCCCTGCCGAAGATATTGTCCGCGCAGGAAGTCGAATCACTCTTTGCCTTGATCGAACAGAAACTGGCGGTCGAGCATCCATCCGCGTTGGACCTTCGTTTGTCCGCCCTGATCGAGCTGTTATATGGTTCCGGTTTACGGGCTACCGAACTGGTGTCCTTGCCCCGTCGCGCGCTGGCAGCGGATCGGCCGTTCCTGATTTTGAAGGGCAAGGGCGCGCGCGAGCGACTGGTGCCGATATCGGATCGGGCGCGGGCCGCCGTTTCCACGTGGTTGCCGCATGTCCCTGCTGAAAGTCCCTGGCTGTTTCCGTCGGGGAAAACTTATCTTAGCCGCATTCGGCTCTATCAGTTGGTGAAGCAACTGGCCGCCGCCGCCGGTATCGCTCCACAGCGGGTCAGTCCCCACGTGCTGCGCCATGCCTTCGCCACGCACCTGCTGGAAGGGGGAGCGGACCTACGCGCGTTGCAGTCGATGCTTGGCCATGCCGATATCGGAACGACGCAAATCTACACCCATGTCGATAGCCGCCGGTTGGTCGAACTGGTCAACACCCGTCATCCCCTGGCGACAATGCGCCATCGTTTCGTTGACGAAGAAGCGTCTGCCCCCTAACGCCGTCGGCCATGGTTAGCTTTTTGGAATTTGAAAAACCTATCGCCGAGCTAGAGGCGCGTGTCATCGAATTGCGCGCTACGGCCAGCGCCGGTGATATCGATATCGGCGATGAGATCGATAAGCTTGAACAGCGCGCGACCAAGGTGCTTGTGGACACATATGCCAAGCTGACGCCTTGGCAGAAGACCCAGGTCGCCCGTCATCCCGACCGCCCGCATTTCAAGGATTATGTCGCGGGCATGTTCGACAATTTCATGCCCCTTGCCGGTGACCGCGCGTTTTCAGATGATCAGGCGATCATTGGCGGTCTGGCGATGCTGGGTGACCGCCGCGTCATGGTGATCGGTCATGAAAAGGGTGACGACACCGCCAGCCGCGTTCGGCACAATTTCGGGATGGCGAAGCCTGAAGGCTATCGCAAGGCGATCCGTCTGATGCAATTGGCTGACCGTTTTGGTCTGCCGGTCGTCACATTGGTTGACACATCGGGGGCGTTCCCGGGCGTACAGGCGGAAGAGCGCGGTCAGGCTGAGGCGATTGCCCGTTCGACCGAGCAGTGTTTGGCTCTAGGTGTGCCCATGGTCGCTGCGGTAGTGGGTGAGGGGGGCTCCGGCGGCGCGGTGGCGTTGGCCGCTGCGAACCGGGTTTTGATGTTCGAACATGCGGTCTATTCGGTCATATCGCCCGAAGGCTGCGCGTCGATCCTGTGGCGCACTGCCAACAAGGCGAGCGATGCCGCCACCGCCATGCAGGTTACCGCCCAGCATCTTAAGGATTTGGGCGTCATCGACCGGATCATCGCGGAACCTACGGGGGGGGCGCATCGTGAGCCGGTTCAGGCGATCGCCAGCCTGGGTGCCGCCATTGGCGAAGAGTTGGATTCCCTTGCCGGATTGAGCCCGCAGGATCTTCGTACTGACCGGGCTGATAAGTTCCTTGCCATCGGCGCTTGATCTAAAGGCTGCTTCCTTGGGAACATGCGTCCGGGACGTCGTTTCGTCTCGATAACGGGTTGAGCATGTCAGACGGTGACGTCCATCGACCTGTACGTCACGCGAATCACTGCACGGGGCGCCATTGCCATAAAGCAGTGTGCGTCCGCGTGGTGATCACCGAGGCAGGTGACGTGCAATCGATTAGCCGACGCATGGCTTATACAGATTATCTTTTGGAACGCTTCCCGACTCTCAACGCCTTGACCGTGCAAAGCGTGCTACGGTCTGCCCACGGGTCAAGATTATTACCTAACCCTTCAGAAGAGCCGATGAGAAGACATAAAAAAGGGCGGCGGGATCGCTCCCGCCGCCCTTTTTAAAAGGTTTCGAAATCAGTTCATGTTGGCCGAAACTTTATTGAAGGTGTTACCCAGCTTGCCGCCGAGGCTGGTCATTGCGCCGATGGCGGCGACAGCGATCAGAGCTGCGATCAGGCCATACTCGATGGCGGTTGCACCCTTTTCATTCTTCAGCATCTTGCGAACGAACTTCATGTGAAGTCTCCTTGACTAGAACAAATCCCGTTTAACTACCCGGCCGCCCCGCTTGAAATAGGTCAGCTATGGACGGTTTATGGGAGTTAGGTTGACAAAGATTTAATGGCGCGAAGGAAGTGTTAGATATTGATGGTTAATGCGCGAGAACCTCTGTGGAGACGTTGTTCCACATGTTTGTAGTTTTGGTCGCGACATTCGATATCGCCGCGAGTGCGGCAAGGCAGACCAGAGCCAGGATCAGCCCATATTCGACTGCGGTTGCTCCCCGTTGACACTGCAACAACCTCGATCGGGATAGGCGTTTGATCAACCCGCGCATTGCATCACCCGTTTATTGCAGACAGTCCCGTTTAGCCTTGTAAAAGAGCCAGAGTTAACAAACCCCTTTGCTGGACGAATATGACGACAATTCATCCCCTGTTGGTAGTGGCTGCAGCACTTGTCGATGCCGATGGCCGGGTGCTGCTTCAGCAACGCCCGCCTGGTAAGGCGATGGCGGGGCTGTGGGAATTTCCTGGGGGCAAGTTGGAGGAAAGCGAAACCCCGGAGGCTGCACTTGTCCGAGAGTTAGAAGAAGAACTCGGCATCCGCACGCACACAAGTTGCCTTGCGCCCGCAGCTTTCGCCAGTGAGGCGCTAGGAGATCGGCACTTGTTGCTTCTGCTCTATGTTTGCCGAAAATGGGAGGGCCTGCCCGAGGCGCGGCATGCCACGGAACTTAAATGGGTCAGGCCCAACCAGATGTATGCGCTGGATATGCCGCCGGCGGACCTGCCGTTGATTGGCCTGCTCGATTCGCTGATCTAAAATAGGGCGGGCTAACGGCATGGCCCGCCCGCCGAATCACTCTTCCCTGGCTTTGCTCTGCAGCTGAATGTAGTTCTGAATGCCCATGCGTTCGATCATTTCGAACTGGGTTTCCAGCGTATCGACATGCTCTTCCTCGCTTTCGAGGATCGACTGGAACAGGTCGCGGCTGACATAATCGCGCACTGTCTCGCAATGGGCGATGGCGTCCTTCAGAACGGGAAGTGCTTCATATTCCAGCTCAAGATCGGCCTTCAGCACTTCTTCGACCGTTTCGCCGATTTTCAGGCGGCCAAGCAGCTGGAAATTGGGCAAGCCGTCGAGGAAGAGGATGCGTTCCGCCACCTTGTCGGCATGCTTCATCTCATCGATCGACTCTTCATATTCGAATTTGGCGAGCTTCTCGATGCCCCAATGATCGAGCATACGGTAATGCAGGAAATATTGATTGATCGCGGTCAGCTCATTTTTGAGGACCTCGTTGAGATAGTCGATGACTTTTGAGTCACCCTTCATGGCGCTGTCCTCGGGCTATTGGAATGAAGCCGTAACTATAGGGCCATCGCGGGGCTTTGTTAACCGGAAAGCCGCAGAAAAGGGGGATTTTGCAAGCCGCTATTGCGTCGAGTTCGCGGCAAAAGAGGGACGTCCGCTGCGGATGTCACGCAATCGGATCAGGCGGTCGCGCGTTCGGCAGCTATCAGCGTGCGGGCGAAAGGTACGCATTGGCCGCATTTGGGCCGACGGCCGAGGTGAGCATAGGCGCTGCAAGGGGTATCGGCGCCGCTCCGCACGGCTTCCTTCAGATCCTTTTCGCGAATGGCATTGCAGACACAGACGACCATGAGGCTCTCCCTGACTCGGGAAATATCTCAGATGATAATGGGTCGCAATAGAATATTAGATGCTGTTGCGAATCTTTTGCGGTCTACCGCGAGCCAAGCTTCGCCACAGCCATTCCAGGGGTCCTACGGCGAATCGGGATAGCCAGGCTGTGGACCAAGCAAGCATGAACAGCCATCCACACAGCACCACCAGCGGCAGTTCCAACGGCCTGAGATGCGAAAATAGCCCTAGTCCCCATCCATAGAAGACAGCGCACATGATGAGACTGGTGCCGAGATAATTGCTGAGAGCGAGGCGCCCCGTGCGCGCGACGGCCATCGTCATGCGGCTCTGTCGATGTCGCGTGAAGACCCACAGAATCAGTGCCGCCCAGCCCGCCGCAAGCGGGATGCGAAAAGGAAATGACCAGGCAAGCGACACGCCTATGGACGGAACAACAGGGAAGTTTCGCCAAAGCAGCCACCCCGCGAGCGCCGCCATGGGTGGCAATCCGACCAGGAAACAATGGCGGGCAGTGCGCCAATATTGCTCCGCTTCCCATCGTCCGGTCAGGAAGCCGCCCTTCAGCATCGCCATGCCCATGAGCATGAACCCAAGAGTGTCGAATGCGCTCATGAAGAAGGTCCACCACCAATCGTGGACTAAAAGGTGTAAATGATGCGTCAGGATAGTTGCGAAGCTGCCGCGATAGGTGGCGATCTCCTGCCGGATGGCGGGGTCATCGGGGTTGGTGAATGGTCCGATATATTGCGCGAAGCTATCCCGGATGCTGGTGGTTCCGTTTGGCGCTAAGGCAGCGTCTGCCCATCCGTGGATGCTGAATATGAACAGCGCGCAGATCAGAAAATGCGCGAGGAAGAAGAAAAAGGCCCATTTGATGAGCGACAACGGTTCTTTGCGGACGAACAGCATCGCGATCAGCCCAATCAGGGCATAGTTCATCAATATGTCGCCCGCCCAAAGCAGCAGATAGTGGGCAAGGCCGAAGACAAATAGCCAAGCCGCCCGTATGATTTGCGCCCGTTGTCCGTCACGCCCCTCCATCTCCTCCCGATCGATCAGCAGCAGCATGGACGCGCCGAACAACATCGAAAAAAGAGCGCGCATCTTCCCGTCGAAAAACAGGAAGCTGATGAGCCAGAACAGTTTATCGCCCACGGACAGCGGGCCAACAGCGGTCGGATTGAAATAGGCCGTCTGCGGCAGGGCAAAGGCGCTGATGTTCATCCACAATATGCCCATGACGGCGCACCCGCGCAGCACGTCCATGGCGGCAATCCGGGATGAAGGAGGAGGCATGCGGCGAGGTTCCTTAAAGACGCTGGCAAAGTCGGCGGGGCTCTGTCATGCGACTAGCCATGAACAGCGGCCGCAAGCAACGGATAAGCGAAGCGTTCGGCGCGGCGGTCGGCCATTACGAAGATCATGCCGGTCCCCAACGCGCGGCGGCGGCGCTGGTCGCCGACCTTGCTCAGCGGCAGAAGCCCAGCGGAGTGGGGCGCATCCTGGAGATCGGTTGCGGCACGGGCCTGCTGACTCGCGATATTCAGCAGCGCTGGCCGAGGGCGGAGCTGCTGGTCACCGACATTTCGCCGGAAATGCTTGCTCGAACGGCTACAGGGGCGTTCGTCGCGGGGACGTTTCTTGCCATGGATGGCGAAGCGCCGCCGTTCGAGGGGGAGTGGTTCGACCTCATCCTGTCGAGCCTCGCCTTTCAATGGTTCGATGATCTGGAAGAGGCCATCGCTCGCCTGGTGGCGTTGTTGAGACCGGGTGGCAGCCTGATCTTTTCTACCATGGGAAAGGAGAGTTTTGGCCGTTGGCGAGCAGCTCATCAGGCTTGCGACCTTGTTCCCGGTGTGCCCGATTATCCCTCGCTCGATGACCTGTTCTCAATGCTGCGCCGATATGAGGATGCCTTCGCCTTTGATGAAACTTGTCCGCTCAATTGCACCGGGGCGCGTGGCCTGATTTCTCATTTGAAGGGCATTGGCGCGGTCGTATCGAGCGAGGGCCGGAAACCGCTTTCGCCGAAAGAACTGAAGAAGGTGATGGCTGCCTTCGATGCAGGAGGCGGCACTGACGCCTATCAGATATTGTTCGGACGGGTGACCCGGCCTGCCTGACATGACTCCTGCAGGGCAGGAGCCATGTGCGTTGGCACTTACAGTTCCGCGTCCATCAGGTTGGGGAAGAAACCCTCATGCGCAGAGCGCAGATCGGTCAGCTTCACGTCTGCCACATTGTCGCCGCCGACCGTGCCGATCCTGACTGCACCGGCAATTTCCGTACCCGCCGCCGCTGTTACGACATATCGGCCCTGATCTTCGCCAAAGGCCGCTGCGGTGTTCAATTCGATGTCGAGCTGCGCGCCCATTCCGCCTGCCAGAGCCATTTCGGCGATGGTAACCAGCAGGCCGCCATCTGAAATATCATGAACGGCACTGACCTTGCCTTGCGCGATCAACGTGCGGACAGCTTCGGCATTGGTTCGTTCGGCGGCCAAGTCTACCTTCGGCGCGTCGCCAGCTTCGCGGCCCTGAATTTCCCGCAGCCAAATGGACTGTCCAAGATGCGAGCCTGCGCCGCCGATGAGCCAGATTGCATCGCCTTCCTGCTTGAAGGCGACGGTCGCCATCACATCGACGTCCTTCAAAAGGCCGATGCCGCCGATGGCGGGGGTGGGCAGGATTGCCGAGCCGCCGCCCGTCGCCTTGGATTCATTGTAGAGGGAGACGTTGCCCGACACGATGGGGAAGTCGAGCGCGCGGCAGGCGTCGCCCATGCCTTCCAGACAGCCGGTGAGCTGCGCCATGATTTCCGGGCGTTGCGGATTGGCGAAGTTCAGGCAGTTCGTGACGGCAAGCGGTGTCGCGCCGACGGCCGAGATGTTGCGATAGCATTCGGCGATCGCCTGCTTTCCGCCCTCATAGGGATCAGCATAGCAATAGCGCGGGGTGCAGTCGGTGCTGATCGCGATGCCCTTTTGCGAGCCGTGGACGCGCACCACTGCCGCGTCGCCGCCGGGGCGCTGCACCGTGTCGGCGCCAACCATGTGGTCATATTGTTCCCAGATCCAGCGGCGGCTGGCAATGTCGGGAGAACCCATCAGCTTGACGAGATCGGCGCCGATGTCCGCGCTTTCGGCGATCTCGCCCAGCGGCTGGACGTTGGACCACAGCTTATATTCGTTCTTCGGCATCGACGGGCGATCGTAGAGCGGGGCGTCGTCGGCCAGCGGGGCAAGCGGAATGTTGCAGACCGTTTCGCCCTTGTGCACCAGAACCATGCGGCCCGTGTCGGTTACATGGCCGATCACGGCGAAATCCAGCTCCCACTTGCGGAAGATGGCTTCGGCGAAAGCTTCCTTGCCCGGCTGGAGTACCATGAGCATGCGCTCCTGGCTCTCCGAGAGCATCATTTCATAGGCCGTCATGCCGGTTTCCCGCTGCGGCACGTCGTCCATGTTGAGTTGAATGCCGACGCCGCCCTTGGACGCCATCTCGACCGAGGAGGAAGTGAGGCCCGCCGCGCCCATGTCCTGGATGGCGACGATTGCGTCGGACGCCATGAGTTCAAGGCAGGCTTCGATCAGTAGCTTCTCGGTGAAGGGGTCGCCGACCTGCACGGTCGGGCGCTTGGCGTCGGCGTCGTCGCCGAAATCCGCAGACGCCATGGTCGCGCCGTGAATGCCGTCGCGGCCGGTCTTCGATCCCACATAGACGATCGGGTTGCCGATGCCGCTGGCGGCCGAATAGAAGATCTTGTCGGTATCCGCGACGCCCACGGTCATCGCATTGACCAGGATGTTGCCGTCATAGGCCGGGTGGAAATTCACCTCGCCGCCCACGGTGGGCACGCCCACGCAATTGCCGTAGCCGCCGATGCCATGCACCACGCCGCTGATGAGATGCTTCATCTTCGGATGATCGGGGCGGCCAAAGCGCAGCGCGTTCATGTTCGCCACTGGACGCGCGCCCATGGTGAAGACGTCGCGCAGGATACCGCCTACGCCCGTTGCCGCGCCCTGATAGGGTTCGATGTAGGACGGGTGGTTGTGGCTCTCCATCTTGAAGATCGCCGCCTGCCCATCGCCGATGTCGACGACGCCTGCGTTCTCGCCGGGACCGCAAATGACTTGTGGGCCTTCGGTCGGCAGCTTCTTCAGGTGGATGCGGCTCGACTTGTAGGAGCAATGCTCCGACCACATGACCGAGAAGATGCCCAGTTCCGTCAGATTCGGCTCGCGGCCGAGGGCGTTCAGAACGCGGTCATATTCTTCCGGCGAAAGGCCATGTTCGGCGACGATTTCCGGGGTGATCTGAGTGGCTGTGGTCGACATGAGCGCGCCTTTAACCGGGGAGGGGCGGATAGACAATCCTTGGCCAGCCCAAGTCGGGAAAACATGCTATTTATATGCGTTGGAACACCGATCGGAGGACGGGACATATGGAATGGATGTTGTTGCCGCTGCGCCGCTATGCCCGTTTTTCCGGTCGTGCGCGGCCAAAGGAATATTGGATGTTCATCCTCTTCCTTCTGCTTTTCTTCATCGCGATCGGCATTGTCGAAGGGCTGCTGGGCCTGAGCACCACCGAACATTGGGTACGGCGCGGTCCCTGGTGGTTCGATACCGGCTATCACACGCGGGGAGGGCCGCTCACCGGCCTGTTTGGCCTGGCCATTCTAATCCCTTGGCTCGCCGTGGCGGTGCGGCGGTTGCATGACACGGATCGGAGCGGTTTTTGGCTGCTGATCATTTTCTTTCCGCTGATCGGAAGCCTGGTTCTGCTGGTCTTCTTCATCATGAGCGGGACGCGCGGTCCCAACCGCTTTGGTCCCGACCCCGTCGAGGTTGGTGAACCCGAACTGGTCGGCAGGATAGGAAAATGAAAAAGGCCGGGCTGTTGAGCCCGGCCTGTGAAAGACATGGAAATGTTGATCAGGCTTTGCAGCTAAGCCCGCTTTTGCCCGGAAGGGTGGCGGTGATCTGCTTGCCGCTGCCATCGACCGAATAGCCGCCTTCGGCCGTGAAGGGCTTGCCAGCTTCGGGGGCGACGAGCTTTGTCGGCGCGCCGTTCTTTTCAGTGCGCAGGTTCGCGGTCTTGTCGTCGCTCAGGAAGTCAACGAAAATGAGGCTGTTATCCTTGCAGCGATACTGGCGACTTACCTTCACCGAAGGCGGCAGTTCGACAGGTGCGGCATTCGCGAGCTGTTGAGCCATCGGATCGGCAGGGCCGCCGACGACTTCGGGTTCATCATTTTTGTTGCAAGCGGAGAGCATGCTGAGAGCAACGGCGGAAATCAGGGGGAGATAATATTTCATAGCGGTCCTTCTATGTGCACTTGCTGGCGCGAGCGTCAACGCAAAACTGCCAAAATCCCTCCAGTCTTGTGCGAGTTTGGATGACGCTTTTGTTACAAGCAGGCCCGGAATCGGCCTTGCGGCGTGGTGCAGGCTTGACCCGGCCACCTGCGCTCGCCAATGCATGGGGCATGGCCGAAGACAGCAAGACAGAACCGGGCGATTTGTCCCAATTGTCGTTTGAGGATGCGCTGCGGGCGCTGGAGTCGATCGTTCGCCGGCTGGAAAGCGGTGACGTGCCGCTCGACGAGTCGATCTCGCTCTATGCGCAGGGTGAAGAGCTGCGCAAGCGCTGCCTTGAACGCTTGCAGGCGGCAGAGGCCCGCATCCAGAAATTGACCATCGATCCCAGCGGCGCCGTCACGGGCGCCCAGCCTTTCGGCGCGGATTGAGCGCCGCGGCCATGGAGGGGCTGACCTCCGGTTCAGCGGTGGTGACTGTCCGGGCGGCTGCCGTCGCCGCGGACATTGATCACGCGTTTGAACTGTTGCTGACGGTTCCTGATGATCCGCGTGCGCGCCTCTATGAGGCCATGCGCCATGCGGCCATAGGGGGCGGCAAGAGATTGCGTCCCCTGTTGGTGCAGGCGGCGGGCGAGTTGTTCAACATCTCCCAGGATTCGCTGCTTCGCGTCGGCTTGGCTGTCGAATGCATCCATGTTTACTCGCTGGTGCATGACGATCTACCGGCGATGGATGATGATGACATGCGCCGGGGCAAGCCGACGATCCACAAGGCTTTTGATGAGGCGACGGCGATCCTGGCTGGGGACTGCCTTCATGATCTTGCCTTCGAAATATTGGCGGATGAAGAAACGCATCCGGACCCCTTCGTACGGGTGGAACTGGTAAAGGCGCTGGCGCTGTCCAGCGGTCCCGCAGGTATGGCGGGCGGACAGATGATGGATCTGGAGGCGGAAGGCACCAGCTTCGACCTCGTCACCGTAACGCGCCTTCAACAGCTGAAGACCGGGGCGCTCATCGCCTTTTGTGTGGACGCGGCGGCGATCATGGCGCGCATTCCGGCCGATGCTCGTACCAGCCTCCACGGCTATGCGCGGGACATCGGTTTGGCTTTCCAGATTGCCGACGATCTGCTGGACGTCGAAGGCGACGCCGATCTGGCGGGCAAGGCGCTGGGCAAGGATGCGGCGGCGGGCAAGGAAACCTTCGTGTCCCTGCTGGGTGTGGAGCGCGCGCGGGAGCAGGCGCGCTTGCTGGTGGAGCAGGCCAAGGCGCATCTTCATGGTTTCGGCGGGGAGGCCGATCTGCTGCGATCGATCGCAGACTATATCGTGGAAAGGGACCGGTAAGGCATGAACAGGCAGCGGGTGGGGGTCTATCCCGGCACGTTCGACCCGATCACTTTGGGTCACATGGACATTATTCGCCGAGGGGCCAAGCTGGTCGACAAGCTGGTGATCGGCGTGACCACCAACATTTCCAAATCGCCTATGTTCTCCGATGAAGAGCGGTTGGAGATGGTGCGCCGTGAATGCGCCGACATCGATACGGAGATCGTGGTCACTGGCTTTAATTCATTGCTGATGGACTTCGCCGAATCGCAGGGTGCCAGCGTCATCATCCGGGGCCTGCGCGCCGTTGCCGACTTCGAATATGAATATCAGATGGCGGGGATGAACCAGCAGATTAACCCGCGTGTCGAGACTGTATTTCTCATGGCCGATGTCTCGCTTCAGCCGATCGCATCGCGGCTGGTCAAGGAAATCGCGCTTTACGGCGGTCCGATCCACAAGTTCGTAAGCCCCGCGACATGCCAGCAGGTGGTGGCGCGGGTCGGCGAGATTGGAAAGAAGGGCGACCAATAACGGCCGCTCAGCCTTCGTTCAGTTGCCAATCGCGAAGAGCGCGTTATCAGAGCAGCTTCGCCACCAGGCTTTAGATATTAGGGAAAGCTCATCCATGCGGTTCAGTTCGGCGTTCAAGACCGTGGCGATCACTATCGCTCTCTATGCGTCGGGCGGCGTGGCGCTGGCCCAGGGTGGCGGAGGCGCTAATGCCGAAGAGGCAAAAAGGGCCGAGGCTGCTGCGCGGGCCGAGCAGAATGCCAAGTCGATGGGACAGGATCCCAGCGCGAAACTACCGCCCGCTTCGGTGCCCGTAGATCCCCAGGATGTCTGGGATCTTGACCTGTCGAGCGGCGGCCGTGTTCGCATCCAGCTTCGTCCCGATATCGCTCCCCAGCATGTGGAACGTATCAAGCAACTGACGCGCCAGGGCTTTTACAACGGTCTGAAATTTCACCGTGTGATCCCCGGCTTCATGGCGCAAGGCGGTGACCCGAAGAATGACGGAACCGGCGGATCATCGCTTCCCGACTTGCAGGCGGAATTCAACCCGATGCCGCATCTTCGCGGCACCGTGTCGATGGCCCGCGCGCAGGACGAAAACAGTGCCAACAGCCAGTTCTTCATCCTGTTCCTGCCCCGCATGCAGCTCGACAAGAAATATACGGTTTTCGGCCGCGTGATCGAAGGCATGCAATATGTCGATGCCATCACGCCGGGCGAGCCGCCCGCAAACCCGACCACGATCCTGCAGGCATCGATTGAAAGCGACGGCAAGCCGCCAGTCATGGCGCTTCCCACGCCGCCTGCGCCTTCCATTATTGCGCCCGCGCCCGCACCGGTGAAGAAAGCGTCATCACAGAAGAAGCGATAAGTCGCACCTGAAGTGGATCATGCCGATGTCGCATCGGCCTGATGGCCGTGCCTTGAGGACAGCGCCCGCATGCGCGTAGATCTTTTCGATTTCGAACTGCCGCCTGAAAGCATCGCGTTAAGGCCCGCGTCGCCACGCGACGCGGCGCGCCTGCTATTGGTCGATGGCGAAAAGCCTTTCGAAGATCGCACCGTTCGGGATTTGCCCGCCTTGCTGCGCGCCGGTGATGTGTTGGTGTTCAACGATACCAAGGTCATCCCCGCTCAATTGGAGGGCGTTCGCGGCCAGGCGAAGATTGGAGCAACCCTCCACAAGCGCCTTGGCCTGCGGCAATGGCAGGCGTTCCTTCGCAATGCCAAGCGAGTGCGTGAGGGGGACCAGATAGATTTCGGAGCAGGCGTCACGGCTCTGGCGGGCGGGCGCGATGACGATGGCGGGGTGACGCTGACCTTCGAGGGGGATGAGCCTGTCGAGGTGCTATTGGAGCGGGCGGGGCGCATGCCGTTGCCGCCTTATATCGCCAGCAAGCGGCCTACGGACGCCCGCGACCGCAGTGACTATCAGACCATGTTCGCTCGCGAGGACGGGGCGGTGGCGGCTCCGACGGCGGCTTTGCATTTTACGCCCGCGCTGATGGCGGCACTCAGTGAGGCGGGTGTCATGTCGGAAACGCTGACGCTTCATGTAGGGGCGGGTACGTTTCTGCCCGTGAAGGCGGAGGATACCGATGATCACCGGATGCATGCGGAATGGGGCCGGATCGAGCAAGCCGCCGCTGACCGGCTGAATGCTGCGCGCCAAGCTGGTGGTCGCCTTATAGCGGTGGGCACGACCAGCCTGCGCCTGCTTGAGAGTGCCTGCGGGGAAGATGGGGTGATCCGTCCGTTCGCGGACGAGACCCGCATATTCATAACACCGGGCTACCAGTTCCGCGCAGTGGATGGGCTAATGACCAACTTCCATCTGCCGCGATCGACCCTGTTTATGCTGGTAAGTGCCTTGATGGGGCGGGAACGCATGCAGGCGGCTTATGCTCATGCGATAGAAAGCGGATACCGCTTTTACTCCTATGGGGACTCGTCGCTTCTCCTGCCTTAATTCGCAAATCCGCTTTAGGATCGCCCTACGAACAGAAAGCCGACCGCCGCCATTATGCACAGAAAAGCGGCCGCGTGGCGCCAATGGAGCGGTTCGCCCAGAACCGTCACCATGAAGCCTCCGAAAACGATCAGGGCGATTGATTCCTGCGCGATCTTCAACTGACCTGGGCTCCACCCGCTGGCAAACCCAATGCGATTTGCGGGTACGGCGAAACAATATTCGACGAGCGCGATGCCCCAACTGATCAGGATGACCAACAGGATCGGCTTTCCCATCCCGCCCTTCAGATGCCAGTACCAAGCTATGGTCATGAAGAGGTTGGAAATGACCAGCAGCAATATGGTTGGCATGAAAGGGCCTCGTAACGCTTGCAGTTTGCGCTCTGGCATTGCTTGAGGCCCAAGGGCAAGGGCTTGATCGACCTTATATCATCCTCCCTCCATGCCGGACGCATTGAAGGTGGGGCCGGTTCACCGTTGCGGGGGAGCGCGTTCGGACAAGCAAAGGGTCCGGACATCCGCCGGACCCCTTGCCTATTTTTGTCTTCGATTAGCGATTGCGTTCCGTATCGCGCGAACTGACGCCGCCAGCGTTCCATCCGCTCTGTTCGCGCCCTTCGCCAAAGAGAACATTCTGCTCGCGTTCGGTTCGCCAAGCATGGTGCGCTTCATCGGCCGTCTTTTCCAGCGTCACCCTTTGTTCGTCCACCGACCTGATCCAGGACGAAGGTACGGAGTGGTGCACGCCGCTGGCATCCTGATCATTCTTGGTCAGGATGATGCGATCGCCACTTAACCGATCGACCGTTCCCACATGAGCGCCGTCGCTTCCGACGACTTCCATATGTTCGCGAACCTGTTGCACCGCCTGACGCTGTTCGGTGCGCCGCGTGCGCCAAGTGCCGAACTCGCTGTTGAAGCGATCGCGATGTTCCCGCTGATATTCAGCATAGTCGCGGTCCAGCTCATTCATCCGCTGTTGTCGCCACGCATAATAGTTGGCGTCATGATGCTCGCCATAGTCATGCGTGGGGCCGTAGGCGCGTACGCGATTGCCATGATCCTCGCTGCCATAACCGCTGCGTTCCCCTGTGTAGGGTGCATAGCCACGGTTCGGCAGATATTGGTTGCTGCGCGATGCCGAGGCGAACCCGATGCGGCTGCTTTCGTCGCGCGGGTCGCCATAGGGCCGGTTATAATATTCGTCATATTCGCGGCGGCGTTCTGCTTCCTCATCGCCGAACCAACTGCGGATTTCATCTCCCGCGCGATCGAAAAAGCCGCGCTCTTCCGGATCATACTGTTCTGGTGACCGCCGAGAATCCGGACCGCTGAACTGGCCGCGCGTGCCGTAGCGATAGCTACGATCATCGCGCCAGTCACGCTGTCCGCGATGGCGGTCGGATCCGCGATCCCAGTCGCTGCGAGCCCTGTCATCGTCGCCATAGCGACGTCCGCCTTGATAGCCCATCGTCCTTCTCCTTGGCTGCTGTTGCTACGGCCTAAAAGCCGTTGCATCACCAATGAGCAGCAGGGCGCATCGTTCCGGATGTTACGTGCGGGTAACATCGCTCTTCCGCACCGTGCTGCCGATGTTGCGGCAAGTCCCGGCTTTTCCGAAAAAGCCCGTTGCAAGGGAATCTCCGCTCGCTTATAGGCAGCGCTCCTTTGGGGCCGTAGCTCAGCTGGGAGAGCGCGTCGTTCGCAATGACGAGGTCAGGGGTTCGATCCCCCTCGGCTCCACCACCCCTCCAGTGACGGGGTGATCCAGAAGGACTTTACCATTAGCATTATACGCGCCTATGGCGGCTCTCATGGCATCGACCAAAAGTGAAGGCCGGGTAGCGGCGACAGCTGTAATCGTCCGCGACATGCCCGATGGGCCGCCGCATATTCTGATGATGGAACGCGCTGGGAGCATGGCTTTTGCCGCGGGAGCGCTGGTGTTTCCGGGAGGCGCGGTTGATGAGGCGGATCGGGAATTGGCCCGCGCCGTGGACGCGTCCGGCAACGTGGAGGAGACCGCCGCTCGGCTGGCGGCGATCCGTGAAACGCTGGAGGAAAGCGGCCTTGGCATCGGTTTTGGGGTGCGGCCCGATCCGGTGCAATTGTTCGAAATGCGGCGCGCCCTGACGGGAGGCGCAGGCCTTTTGGAGATCATCGAAGCGCATGGGATCAGGCTCGCCCTCGATCAATTGGTGCCATTCAGCCGCTGGCATCCTGCGGGCGCGGAAATGGCCGCGCGCATTTATGACACGCATTTCTATTTGGTACGCGCGCCAGAAGGACAGGTCGCAAGTGCGGATACGACTGAAAATGTCCGGTTGTTCTGGATGAGCGCGAGTGACACGATCGCTCTATGCGACGCGGGCGGCGGGCGCATCATTTTCCCGACCCGCCGTAATCTTGAGCGATTGGCCCTGTTCGACAGCTTCGCCGCGATGGCGGCCCACGCGGTGTGCTTTCCCGTCGAAAAGATCAGTCCCTGGCTGGAAGAGAGAGGCGGCGTGCGCCATCTCTGCATCCCCGATCATCTCGGTTATCCCGTGACCTCGGAACCGATGGAGCGTGTGCAGCGTGGTTAGGCCATGCGCTGTTTCAGATGGCGCGTTCCCGCTTATTTCAGCGATCTTCTAGCGCGACTGAAACTGGCGGGTGGCTATGCCGTTAGCGTCGTTATGGACTCGCGCCGCACACAGGCATAGATTCGGCGCTCTTCACGCATGGAGGTGGTCATGCCGCAGTTCGTGATAGAAAGAGAGATGCCCGGCGCGGGAAGGCTGCGGGGCGATGAGCTCAGGAACGCGTCACAAGGTTCGTGCAATGTGCTGCGCGAACTGGGACCCGAGATACAGTGGGTCCACAGCTATGTGACGGACGACAAGATCTATTGTCTCTACCGCGCGCCCAGCGAAGAGTTGATCCGGCAGCATGCCGAGCTTGCGGGGCTTCCCGCCAACAGCATCGCCAGAGTTCGGTCGACGATTGATCCCACGACCGCCGAATAGTTATTGCCCGAAGCCAGCCTGCCGCGCGAGATCGACGGCCTCCCGCGCTGCCGCGAGGAGTGCGCCACTCTTCGCCTCACATTCGCGCTGCTCATATTCCGGCGTGGAGTCGGCGACGATGCCCGCGCCTGCCTGGACGTGCATGATGCCATCCTTGAGCACGGCGGTGCGTAGCACGATGCAGCTGTCCATATTGCCGTCGGGTCCGAAATAGCCGACGCCGCCTGCATAGGCGCCGCGCGTCTCCGGCTCCAGTTCCGCGATGATCTCGCAAGCGCGGACTTTGGGCGCGCCCGAAACCGTGCCTGCCGGGAAGCCCGCGAAGAGGGCGTCCAGCGCATCCTTGTCCGGCGAAAGACGGCCGACGACATTCGACACGATGTGCATGACGTGGCTGTAAAATTCGACGCTGTAGCTGTCGGTGACCGTCACCGATCCGGCGGTAGCGACCCGCCCCACATCATTGCGCCCGAGGTCGAGCAGCATCAGATGTTCTGCCCGTTCCTTTGGATCGGCCAGCAGGCTTTCGCGATTGGCCGCATCTTCGACAGCGTTTTTGCCACGTGGCCGCGTTCCGGCGATCGGGCGGATGGTGACTTCGCCATCCCGTGCACGAACCAAAATCTCGGGGCTGGAACCGATCAGGGCAAAGCCGGGCAGATCGAGACAATAAAGAAAAGGCGAAGGATTTATCCGTCGCAGCGCTCGGTAAAGCGAGATTGGCGGAAGGGTGAAGGGGCTGGTGAAACGCTGGGCGAGCACCACCTGAAATATGTCGCCAGCCACGATATAGTCCTTGGCCCGCTCGACCATGGCCTTGTAGCGACCCGGCTCCAGCGCGGGGGTCACATCGACATCGGTAATGTCCTGGGGAGCAGGCGCGTGGGGCAAGGGCGCCGCCAGACGCGCCGCCGTTGCATCGATCCGCTCCAGAGCCTGCGCGATCGCCGCGTCGGCATCGCTGAAGCTGCCCTTCCAGACCGGGGCGACAAGATACAGCGCGTCAGCCAGCCGATCGAAGACAAGGATGATGGTCGGCCGCACGAACAGCATGTCAGGCAGTTCAAGCGGATTGGGCGCTGGCCGGGGCAGCTTTTCGACAAGGCCGACCGTCTCATAACCGAAATAGCCCACCAGACAGGCGAGGGCAGGGGGAAGCGCGGGGTCAAGATCAGCCCGGCATTCCGCCACAAGCGCGCGCAAGGCATCAAGCGCCCCCGCCGCTTCCGGAACAAATGCCTGTGGGTCAGTCGCCCAATGACGATTAATCTCCGCCGCCTGTCCCTCCGCGCGGAAGACAAGATCAGGCGCAAGACCGATCAGGCTATAGCGGCCGCGAACCGCACCGCCTTCGACCGATTCCAGCAGAAAGTCGCCGCGATCGGCCACAAACAGCTTGAGCGCGGCAGAAATCGGCGTGTCCGTGTCCGCGATCTGGCGGCGCCACACCAGCGCCGAATTGCCAGCGGCCAGTGCGGCATGAGCAGCCGCTATCCCGTCATTGCCTGCGCTGCCCGCAACCATGTTACTGTGCGCCGCCATTGGTGCTGGCAAGCGCGCGCTGGACGCTGGCGACAGCTGACGGGTTCCGGGTCACGCCAAGCTGCTTTTCGACCGCCCGTTCGAACTGCTGCCCATATTCCTGACCGACGACATCGCCAAGCTGGCTGCGGACCTGATCAAGCAGGGCGGTCTGGCCACCCGCATCGCCATGTTTGATACCGTTCAGCTGTACGATGAAATAGCCGCGATCCTGACCGATCGGCATCGTCTTGACGCTGTTCGTCGCCATGGAGAACAGGATCGCGACCTCGGCGGGGGGACGCTGACCTTCCCGCATGATGTCGGCGCGCCGCCCGCCCACTGTCTGAGGTGCGGGCAGGCGAACGCCAGCCTGGGCCACCGCGTCGGCAAGCTTCATGCCCTTGGCGACCTTCTCACGGATCTGCTCGGCTACAGCCTTCGCCTTGGCGTTGCCCTGCGCCAGTTTATACTGGGCCAGTACCAGCGGCTTAACCTTATCCAGCGGTGGCGGGGCGGCGGCGCGAATCTCGGCGGGCGCGGCGAGAGCGTAGCGCTGGTCGGGCGTAACGGGCACGAGTTGCGCGTCATCATCCTGGCTCATCTGGAACACGGGAGCCAGCAGCGGACGGACATCAGCGGGAGCCTGATAGGCCTGATCCTCGACCTGCTTGCCGTTGGCGATCAGGAAGGGCGTCGTTTCCAGCTTCAGCCCGTTGTCCTTCACCACTTCCTCAAAGCTGCCGCCGTCGGCGATCTGATCTTCCACCTTTCCGGTGAACTCGCTCAGCAGGCGCTTCTGCTTTTGCGAGCGGAGCGTCGTTGCGATTTCGTCGCGTACGGCTGACAGCGGCCGCGCGGGAACGGTCTTAACGTTCGATACGCGCAGGAGAATCCATCCGAGTGGTCCCCGGATCGGGCCGACAAGTTCGCCCTGCTTGGCCGCAAAGCCCGCATTTGCGATTGCGGCGGACGTTGTTGTGGTCAGGCTTTCACGGCTTTGATCCATTAGTGCTGACGCCTCCAGCCCTGCACTTTGCGCGGCGGCTGCAAGGGACTTGCCGCCCTTCACCTGCTCTGCAATCGTCTTCGCCGCAGCTTCGCTGGGCAGGATGAGCTGCTCGAAATTGCGGCTTTCCTTGGCGGCATAGCTCGCCTTGTTCTGATTATAGGAGGCGGCAATTTCGGCGTCAGTCGGCTGCGAGGCTTGCGCGAAGCGTTCGCCATCGATCACGGCGTAGCGAATGCGGCGCTGCTCTGGGATGGTGAAGCGCCCGGCATTTTGCTGATAGTAGGTGGCGAGCTGTGCGTCCGTGGGATCCTTAATGTCCGCAAAGGCTGTGGCGGGGACAGCAGCGATCGTCCCCTGGCGCGCCTCCAGCAGCAGCGAGGCATAGGGCAGGATGACGCTGTTCGGCAGTTTCACACCAAGGCCGAGCGGAGCGAGCATTTGCCGTTCGAGGATCTCGCGGGTGATGTCTTCGCGCAGGGCCTGTTCGGTGATGCGTTCGCGGAGCAGAAGCTGGCGGAAATTTTCCTGGCTGAACCTGCCTGCGGCGTCCTGAAAAGCAGGGATTTGGGCGATCTGCGCATCGACGAGACGCTTGGAGATGTGGACGCCCTGATCCTTCGCATATTCCTTCAGTGTCATCGCGGCGACCAGCTGATCATAAATCTGGCCAGCGGCGCCTTGGGCGAGGAAATCGCCGATCTGAAGACCCGGGGTGGCGCGGCGGGCATTTTCGAAGACGCGCTGAACCCGTTCCTGGAACTGGGGCAGGGTCAGTCGGGTGCCGCCTGCTTTCGCGACAGTCTCGCCGCCGCCGCCGAGAGAGGTGCCAAACTTGCCGCTCGTGACGTCGCCCATGATGAAGGCCGCCGCGATGACGCCTAGGAAAAGGAGCGCGAAGAGGGCGCCGAATTTCGAGTGGATGAAGCGGCGGAAGTTTGAAAGCATGAAGGAAGTCCAGAATAGAAAGACTTTTACGGGCGGCCCGCTTTAGGGGCGGATCGTCGCGGCGGCAAGTGCGGCTTGGCTGGACAAATGCCGTGCCTTTGTTCATCGGCCTGTCGGGGCTGGTCCGGCGCGGACTGGCGGATGGACGAATGACTGAAGGGGTATGGATTGATGGGCAGGCGCAAGCTGGTGGTCGGCAACTGGAAGATGAACGGCCTTCGTTCACAGCTGCCCGAAGTCGAAGCGATCGGCGCCCTGGCGGCTGAGCGTCCGGTGGTCGAGGTGGGGCTGTGCCTGCCCGCGACGCTGATCGCGGCGGCCGATCAGGTGAAGGGCGGCGCCTTTGTCGGCGCGCAGGATTGCCACATGAACGATAGCGGTGCGCATACTGGCTGCCTGTCGGCGGCGATGCTGGCCGAAGCGGGTGCGAGCTGGACGATTGTTGGCCATAGCGAACGGCGGCAGGATCAGGGCGAAACGGACGCCGATGTCGCGGGTAAGGCGCTGGCGGCTAAGGCTGCGGGTCTGAAGGTTATCCTGTGCGTCGGCGAAAGCCTTGAGGTACGCGACGCTGGCGGGGCCGAAGGCATTGTGTCGGCGCAGTTGCTGGCGTCGCTGCCGGAAGGCGCGGCGGCCGACTGGCTGGCGATCGCTTATGAGCCGATCTGGGCGATCGGCACGGGCCGCATCCCGACGATGGAAGCGGTCGAAACCATGCACAAGGCGCTGCGGGCGACGTTGGCTGGTCGGATCGGCGAGGGCGAAGCGGGTGCGATGCGCATCCTCTATGGCGGGTCGATGAATGGCGAGAATGCGGCCGAGTTGATGGCGATCGAGGATGTCGATGGCGGTCTGGTGGGCGGAGCGAGCCTGACCGCGGCGAAATTCGGGCCGGTGATTGCGGCTGCGGGTTAGGTAGGGCCGCTAGGCGATTGGAAGTGGAGTCCGGGTGGAGCTGGTGGGCCTGAAAGAAGAGGGCTTCGACAGGCTCAGCCCGAACGGGGAGAGGGTGGTCAGCAGGAGTAACTTTCAGCGGAGGCGTCTCCTGAGGTGATCTCCATAGCCACACGATGCTCCAGCGCCGGTTGCCCCGGCGGCGCTTCAACGCTATGGGCTCCACAACGCACCCCATTCGGACAGATATTCTCGCATGTTCACCTTTATCCTCGTCGTGCAGGCCATTGTCGCGGCTCTGCTTGTCACCGTCATCCTGATGCAGAAGTCGGAAGGCGGCGGTCTGGGCGTGGGTGGTAGCCCGGCGGGGTTGATGTCTGCGCGGGGCGCGGCGGACTTTCTGACGCGGTCGACGACGGTGCTGGCCACCATCTTCGTGCTGCTGTCGGTCGTTCTGGCGGTGATCGCATCGGTGCAGCATGCGCCGAGCGATATCGATACCTCGCTGGTGAAGCAGGCTCCGGCGGCTCCGTCGTCCCCTGCGCCGACCGGTAGTGCCGATCCGTTGGCCGGAGCAGCAGGCGCTGCGAGCAATGGCCAGGCGGCAAATGGCGCGGTTCCGCTCGCCAACTGATCTTTTCGATCACATTTTCGATCTTTTTTTGCTCGCGCGTGGATTCGCGCGCTTGCCCAACTTGTTTGTAAAAGGCTAAGCCTCCTCTCCCATGGCGCGGTATATTTTCATCACCGGCGGCGTGGTCTCCTCGCTTGGCAAGGGCCTTATGGCCGCATCGCTCGCAGCACTGCTGCAGGCGCGAGGTTTCCGTGTGCGTATCCGGAAGTTCGATCCCTATCTCAACGTCGATCCGGGCACGATGAGCCCGTATCAGCATGGCGAGGTCTATGTGACCGATGACGGGGCGGAAACCGACCTCGACCTTGGCCATTATGAGCGGTTTACGGGCGTTTCGGCACGCCAGTCGGACAATGTGACGCAGGGCCGCGTCTATCAGACGATCATTCAGCGCGAACGGCGCGGCGATTATCTGGGCGCGACGGTGCAGGTGATCCCGCACGTCACGGACGAGATCAAGGCGTTCGCGATAGCCGAGTCAGATGATCTGGATTTCGTGCTGTGCGAAATTGGCGGGACGGTCGGCGACATCGAATCGCTGCCGTTCATGGAAGCGATCCGTCAGCTGCATAATGACCTGGGTCGCCGCCAGTCGATCTTCGTCCATGTGACGCTGGTCCCCTATATCGCGGCGGCGGGCGAGCTGAAGACAAAGCCCACGCAGCACAGCGTGCGCGAACTGACGTCGCTGGGCATCCAGCCCGACATTTTGCTGTGCCGTTGCGAACATCCGCTGCCCGACAGCGAACGGGCGAAGATCGCGCTGTTCTGCAACGTCCGCAAGGAAGCGGTGATCCCCGCGCTCGACGCCAGCAGCATCTATGCGGTGCCCGCGCAATATCATGCCGAAGGGCTGGACGAGGAAGTGCTGCGCGCCTTCGGCATCGACGATGCGCCCAAGCCGACGCTCGATCGCTGGATGGACATCATGGACCGCCAGCAGAACCCCGAAGGCGAAGTGACGATCGGCGTCGTCGGCAAATATGTCGGCCTGCCGGACGCCTACAAGTCGCTCTACGAGGCGCTGACCCATGGCGGTTTCGCCAATCGGGTGAAGGTGAAGATCAAGTGGATCGACGCCGAACTGTTCGAGAAGGGCGATGATGTCGCCGCCAGCCTGGAGCCGATGCACGGCATTTTGGTCCCCGGCGGCTTTGGCGTGCGCGGGTCGGAAGGCAAGATCGCGTCGGTGAAGTTCGCTCGCGAACGCAATGTGCCCTTCTTTGGCATCTGCCTTGGCATGCAGATGGCCTGCATTGAAGGGGCGCGGAACACAGCCGGAATCGCGGAGGCGTCCACCACCGAATTTGGCGAGACGAGCGAGCCTGTCGTCGGCCTCATCACCGAATGGATGAGCAGCGAAGGCTTGCAGAAGCGCACGGCCGAAACCGACCTTGGTGGCACGATGCGGCTGGGCGCCTATCCCGCCAAGCTCACCGGCAACAGCGTGGTCGCGGGCATATATGGCGCGAGCGAGATCAGCGAGCGGCATCGCCATCGCTATGAGGTGAACGCCGGTTATCGCGAGGCTCTGGAGAAGGGTGGCCTCATCTTCTCGGGCATGTCGCCGGACGGCACCTTGCCGGAGATTGTCGAGCGGCCGGACCATCCCTGGTTCGTCGGCGTGCAGTTCCATCCGGAGCTGAAGTCCAAGCCGTTTGATCCGCATCCGCTGTTTGCTAGCTTTATTGAGGCGGCGGTGAAGCAGAGCCGGTTGGTGTGATCGGCTCGAGCCTTTTCTAAGCAGATGGAATCATCTGCTGGCTCGGAAAATGCGGCAGAATATAATCCTGGAGCATCCGGGCCGATGTAATCGGATCGGAATCTGCTCCAGGTCGAGGTCTGGCCGATATGGGCTACTGATTTTCTGGCTTCGTCACCCCGGACCTTGATCCGGGGTCCCGCCTAGCTCCGCGGTTAGACAAGCGAGCAGCTATTTGCTCGTCAGCTCTTATAATGTCCTGGCCGAGGCCAAATCCGCATGGACGGCCTTTGGCAGATTGATCGCGAAGTCGAAGACCGACAGGTTGTTGATCAAGCCGGTCACCCGAAGCCGCTGCGCGGGCGCGATGACGCCGATCGTCCCGGCGGCGCCCAGCCAGCCGAACAAGCCTTTGAACCCGCCATGGTCAGCAATGCAGCCGCCCGCGCCGAATCCGACCACACCAGGAATGCCGACATAGCCGCGCATGTTCACGCCCTGCGGCAGGAGGTTGGAGGTTCCAACCGTCACAGCGGTAGGCGGCAGGACCTCAGCTCTGCCCAAACGGCCTTCATTCGTCAGCATGGCCAGGAAACGGTCGTAATCATGGGCCGAGGAGATGAGGCCGCCCCCGCCCGAAGGAAATGCGGGCTTGTTCAGGAAGATGGAGGTCGGACCTGCATCGACCACGGCCAATTTGGCGCCTCTGCCCGTATAGCTTGTGACGAGACGCGCCTTCTTGTCTGCTGGCACATCGAAGAAGGTGCTGTTCATGCCAAGAGGTGCGAAGAACCGCTGCTCCAGAAACTGTTCAAAGGGCATGCCTGCCACCAGCTCTATGATGCGGCCCAGCAAATCCAGCCCGACCGAATAGCTCCAGGCTGTGCCGGGGTCTGAAAGAAGCGGAGCTGCCGCCAGCCGCTCGGCGAATTGCTTGAGGCTAGAGGGGGGCGCTTGCTCCAGTCGTTCAGCGTTGCTGAGCAGGTTCTGCTTCAGTCCCAGCTGTTGATATACCGCCTTGAGTGGCCCGCTCATCGAAGGCCCACCACCAAGGCCGGCAGTGTGGGTCAACAGGTGACGGATCGTCATGACAGAAGCGGCGGGGCGCGTTTCGAGGCTTTGGCCGGGGTTGGTCAGGACGCGCATATTCGCAAAGCCGGGGATGAAATCGGCAACAGGCTGATCGAGCTTCATCCGGCCCTCGGCGATCAGCAGCATCACCGCCATGCCGGTGATGGGTTTCGTCATCGAATAAACGCGGAACAGCGTGTGCTCATCCACCCGGCGCGGGTTGTCCAGGGCGATCGTTCCGCTGCTCACATAGGCTGGGCGATCAGTTGCGCGACCAATCGCCACGATTGCTCCGGGAGCGGCTGGTTCCCCGATCACGCCGTTCACCATGCCCCTAACCGCGGGGAAGCGTTCGGCAACGGCGCGCGCGCGTAACGGCGCGGCACTCATAAGACCGAGGCAGGCTGCTCCCTTCAGCAGATCGCGCCGTAAGAATACCGAATGTGGCATGGCCGTCCTCCCCCTTATTGTCGCTCTTTCTACGGTGTAGATGGTATACAGGACCGGTCACCGCTTCATCAAAATTCTGCCGCACGAATAATGTTGCAGCATTATATCTTCCCCCCTATATCGCCCTTGCTTCCTTACATCGTCAAACATGTCGGGGTCGCAGGCGGAACGCTTGCGGCGGCGGGAGCGCACATATTCTGTTGGAGACTGCATGGCGGACATCGCCGAACTGACCGCGCTGATCGAACCGGAGGTGAAAGCCTTGGGGTTCGACCTTGTGCGCGTGAAGCTGTTCGGGTCTGGCGATGAATATACGTTGCAGATCATGGCCGAGCGGCCGGCGACGAAGCAGCTTGTCATCGAGGATTGCGCTGCCATCTCGCGCCGCCTGTCCGACGTGCTGGATGAGGTTGATCCGATCGAGGAGGCCTATCGGCTGGAAGTTAGCTCGCCGGGTATCGATCGGCCGCTGACCCGCCTCCATGACTTCATGGAATGGGCGGGGCATGAGGCGAAGATCGCCACCAGCGAAACGGTGGCGGGGCGCAAGAGCTTTCGCGGCATCCTGAAGGGTGTCGAGGGTGATGATGTCCAGTTCCAGGATAACAAGGCCGGGGATGTCGCCATCCCCTTCGCGTTGGTCGGCGATGCCAAGCTGATACTGACCGACGCGCTCATTTCTGCTAGCATGCCGCTCTCCTCCGATGGGGCGGACGAGTTCGAAACCGAAGAGTAAGGGTTCACGACCATGGCCAACGCCATTTCCGCCAACAAGGCCGAGCTGCTCGCGATCGCGAACAGCGTCGCCACCGAGAAGATGATCGACAAGGCGATCGTCATCGAGGCGATGGAAGACGCGATCCAGCGCGCCGCTCGCGCGCGCTATGGTGCGGAGAATGACATCCGCGCGAAGCTGGACCCCGACAGCGGCGACCTGCGCCTGTGGCGCGTCGTCGAGGTGGTCGAGGCCGTGGACGACTATTTCAAGCAGGTGGACCTCAAGCAGGCGCAGAAGCTGAAGAAGGATGCCGTGATCGGCGACTTCATCGTCGATCCGCTGCCCCCGATCGACCTGGGCCGTATCGACGCCCAGTCCGCCAAGCAGGTGATCTTCCAGAAGGTCCGCGACGCCGAGCGCGAGCGTCAGCATGAGGAATTCAAGGACCGCGTGGGTGAGATCATCACCGGCGTCGTGAAATCCGTCGAGTTTGGCCATGTTGTGGTGAACCTTGGCCGCGCCGAGGGCGTGATCCGCCGCGACCAGCAGATCCCGCGCGAAGTCGTCCGCGTCGGCGACCGCATTCGCTCGGTGATCCTGAACGTGCGTCGCGAAAACCGTGGCCCGCAGATTTTCCTCAGCCGCGCGCATCCCGAGTTCATGAAGAAGCTGTTCGCGCAGGAAGTGCCCGAAATCTACGACGGCGTCATCACCATCATGGCAGCCGCCCGCGATCCGGGCTCGCGCGCCAAGATCGGCGTTATCAGCCGCGATTCGAGCATCGACCCCGTCGGCGCCTGCGTCGGCATGAAGGGTAGCCGCGTGCAGGCCGTCGTGCAGGAAATGCAGGGCGAGAAGATCGACATCATCCCCTGGTCGGAAGATACGGCGACCTTCGTCGTCAACGCGCTCCAGCCCGCGCAGGTCGCTCGCGTCGTTATCGACGAGGAAGAAGAGCGTATCGAAGTCGTCGTTCCCGACGATCAGTTGTCGCTCGCCATCGGCCGTCGCGGGCAGAATGTCCGTCTCGCCTCGCAGCTGACGGGCAAGGCCATCGACATCATGACCGAGGCCGACGCGTCCGAAAAGCGCCAGAAGGAATTCGTCTCCCGCTCCGAACTGTTCCAGAACGAGCTGGATGTGGACGAGACGCTGTCGCAGCTGCTGGTGGCCGAAGGCTTTGGCGAGCTGGAAGAAGTCGCCTATGTCGGCGTCGAGGAACTGGCGGCGATCGAAGGCTTCGACGAGGATCTGGCCGCCGAGCTGCAAAGCCGTGCGCAGGAAGCGCTGGACCGCCGCGAAGCCGCTGCCCGCGAGGAGCGTCAGGCGCTCGGCGTCGAGGATGCGTTGGCAGAGATGCCACACCTCACCGAAGCCATGCTGGTGACGCTGGGCAAGGCAGGCATCAAGACGCTGGATGATCTGGCCGATCTCGCGACGGACGAACTGGTCGCGAAGAAGCGCGTCGATCAGCGCCGCCGCCGCAGTGAGACGTCCGAGGACAAGGGCGGGATTCTCGCCGAATATGGCCTTAGTGAAGAGCAGGGCAATGAGATCATCATGGCCGCCCGCGCACACTGGTTTGAAGGCGAGGAAGCTTAAGCGCCCCATGCCTTTCGTCGATATCCGTCTGGCCGGAAACGCCACCCGTGAACAGAAGGCAGCGATCGTTGCCGACGTCACCCAGTCGCTCGTTGAGCGGCTGGGGAAGTCGGCCGCTGCCGTGCAGGTGGTGATTTCCGAAATCTCGACGGAGAATTATGGGTCGGGCGGACAGCTGATCGCTGACCGCGCGCTTGCCTCCAGCCCTGGGGAGGACGCCAATGCCGCGGTCACTTCCCGATGAGAGGCTGACGCCGTCATATAGCGCTGTCTTATCCTCGCTCTTCCCTTTCAAAAGAAAGGTTGGGGCGGGTACGATCGCGGCAGCAATCGCTAGCACCCGTTTTAGGGCTGAGGGCGTAGCGCGCTTCGCGCGACCCACCCCCATTCCCTCCCTTGAAAGGGAGGGGCTTTCCCAATGACCGAACGCAAATGCATCCTCTCAGGCGATCGGGCCGATCCCGAGACGCTGATCCGCCTCGCCGTCGGACCAGAAGGTCAGGTCCTTCCCGACATTCGCGCGAAGGCGCCGGGCCGTGGCGCGTGGATCGGCGTTCCGCGCGCTGAGCTTGAGCAGGCGCTCGCCAAGGGTAAGCTGACGGGTGCACTCGCGCGGGCATTCAAAACGGGTGAGTTGCAGATCCCGGACAATTTGCCGGACCTGATCGAAGATGGCCTGCGCAAGGCTTTGCTGGACCGCTTGGGGCTGGAGGCGAAGGCATCCATGGTCCTCACCGGATCGGAAAAGATCGACGTCGCCTGCCGTCAGGCCAAGGTTCAACTGCTGCTCCACGCCAGTGATGCCGCAGCCGACGGCAATCGAAAGCTCGACCAGGCGCTGCGGGTCGGACAGGAAGCCGAAGGCACCGAATTGGCGGGCGTCGTCTTGCCTGTGGACCGACAGGCCCTATCTATGGCAATGGGGCGGGACAATGTCGTCCATATCGCAGTGACCGACTCGCGTGCCGCGTCGCGTCTGCGTACGGCCATCGGCCGCTTGGAAAGCTATCTGGGTTGCGCTAGCGAGGCGCCCGTGCATGGGGAGCATGACTCCGCCGGTGTGCTGGGCGCCTGACGAGCATGGAATGAAGGCGCCGACGGGCCTTGCCGGTCGGATGTAAGTGAAGGGTACAGTTCAGTCGTATGAGTGACAGCAAGGAAGACAAGCCGGTTCTGGGCCGCAAGCCGCTGGGCATCAAGCGGACCGTTGAATCCGGCCAGGTGCAGCAGCAGTTCAGCCATGGCCGCAAGAATACGGTCGTGGTCGAGGTGAAGCGGCGCCGCATTCTGGGCAAGCCGGGTGAAGCCGGTGCGCCTGCGGCTGCGCCTCAGGCTGATCCGGCTCCGGCACCCGCCGCAGCGGCACCCGCGCCGCAGCAGCCGCAGGCTCGCGCGCCTCAGCCTGCCGCGCCCGCGCGTCCCGCTCCGCCGCAGAGCCTGATGTCGCGTCAGGAATTGCAGGTAAAGCTGCTGCGCGAGGCTGAAGAAGCCCGCATGACCGCGCTGGAAGATGCGCGTCGCCGCGAAGACGCGCAGCGTAATGCCGCGAGCGAGGATGAAAAGCGCCGCGCCGAGGAAAATCGCCTGGCTGCGGAAGCTGCTGAGGCTGAAGCCGCGCGCCGTGTCGAAGAAGAAGCCAAGGTCGCCGAGCAGAAGCCCGAGCCCGAAGCTCCTGCGGCGCCTGTCGCCGAGGAAAGCCCCGAAGCGCGTCCCGCTGCCGCTCCGGCTGCTACCGCTTCTGCTGCGCCGCCGCCGCGCCGCTTCACGCCGGTTACCCCGATCAAGCGTCCCGAACCGGCCAAGCCGGATCGGACCAAGCGTGCGGGCGAGGACAATCGCCGCCAGTCGGGCAAGCTGACCGTAACGCGCGCGCTTGCGGACGACGACAGCGCTCGTGCCCGTTCGCTCGCCGCATTGAAGCGTGCCCGCGAAAAGGAACGTCGCGCTCACTATGCCGGTGGCGCGCAGCAACGTGAAAAGCAGGTTCGCGACGTCGTCGTGCCCGAAAGCATCACGGTGCAGGAGCTCGCCAACCGTATGGCCGAAAAGGGTGCGGACCTGGTGAAGTCCCTGTTCAAGATGGGCACCGCCGTCACTCTGAATCAGCCGATCGATCAGGATACGGCGGAACTGCTGGTCGAGGAATTCGGCCACCGCATCCAGCGCGTTTCCGATGCCGACGTTGAAATCGGCATCGAGGGTGAAGTCGATGCGGCAGAGACGCTGAAGCCCCGCGCGCCAGTCGTGACCATCATGGGTCATGTCGATCATGGCAAGACATCGCTGCTTGACGCGCTGCGCGGCACAGATGTGGTCGCGGGCGAAAGCGGCGGCATCACCCAGCATATCGGCGCCTATCAGGTGACGACCAAGGGTGGCGACGTCATCACTTTCCTCGACACGCCGGGCCATGAGGCTTTCTCGGAAATGCGTGCGCGTGGCGCGAATGTCACCGACATCGTCATCCTGGTGGTGGCGGCCGATGACGGGCTGATGCCGCAGACGATCGAGGCCATCAACCATACCAAGGCGTCTGGTGTCCCGATGATCGTCGCGATCAATAAGTGCGACAAGCCGGAAGCCAATCCGCAGAAGGTGCGCGAGCGCCTGCTGAGCGAAGAGATTGTCGTCGAGGATATGGGTGGCGATGTGCAGGACGTGGAGGTTTCGGCGCTCAAAAAGACCGGCCTTGACGAACTGATCGAGAAAATCCTGCTCCAGGCGGAAGTCATGGAACTGGGGGCTAACCCCGATCGCCCTGCCGAAGGCAATGTGATCGAGGCGCAGCTCGACAAGGGCCGTGGCGCGGTTGCTACCGTGCTGGTCCGCAAGGGTACGCTCAAGGTCGGCGACACCTTCGTCATCGGCGCGGAGAGCGGCAAGGTTCGCGCTCTGGTCAATGACAAGGGTCAGAATGTGAAGGTCGCAGGGCCATCGACCCCGGTCGAGGTGCTGGGGCTTTCGGGTGTTCCTCTGGCGGGCGATCAACTCACGGTCGTCGAGAATGAGGCGCGCGCTCGCGAAGTTGCCGCCTATCGTCAGGAACAGGCGACCAAGAAGCGCACCACCAGCGCCCCGACCAGCTTTGAACATATGTTCTCGGCGCTCAACACGACCGTCATCGAATATCCGGTGGTGGTGAAGGGCGACGTGCAGGGTTCCGTCGAAGCTATTGTCACGGCGCTCAACCGCATTTCGACCGACGAGATCAAGGTCCGCGTCCTGCATTCAGGCGTTGGCGCGATCACCGAAAGCGACGTCACGCTGGCCGCTGCCAGCCGTGCGCCGCTGATCGGCTTCAACGTCCGTCCCAATGCCAAGGCGCGTCAGCTGGCGGAGCGCGAGAAGATTTCGCTGCGCTATTATGACGTGATCTACGACTTGCTTGAGGAAGTTCGCGGCGAAATGGCGGGCCAGCTGGCTCCAGAGCGCATCGAAACCATCGTCGGCCGGGCCGAGGTGCTTCAGGTGTTCCCGGCGGGCAAGAAGGACAAGGCGGCTGGTCTGCTCGTCCTCGACGGCATCATCCGCAAGGGGCTCAATGCGCGCCTTACCCGCGATGATGTCATCGTGTCGCGTACTCACATCGCTTCGCTGCGCCGCTTCAAGGACGATGTGTCCGAAGTGCGTGCGGGCATGGAGTGCGGTGCGGTGCTGCAAGACACGAACGACATCAAGGCCGGCGATACGCTGGAACTGTTCGAGGTCGAGGAACGCGCCCGGACGTTGTGATGATCTAGCTTTCCCCTTCCCGCAAGCGGGAGGGGGGCAGGGGGTGGGCTCGCCCTCTCCTGAACTGTAATGGCCGATGGGGAGAGCCCACCCCCGGCCCCTCCCGCCTGCGGGAGGGGAGGATATAATGCCCGCTCCTAATGAAGGCCCCTCCGTCCGCCTGCTGCGTGTGGGCGAACAGGTGCGCCATGTGCTGTCAGACATTCTCCAGCGCGACGACGTGCATGACGATGTTCTCGCCAAGCATGTCGTCAGCGTGACCGAGGTTCGCATGTCGCCAGACCTGCGGCATGCCACCGTGTTCGTGAAGTCGCTATTGGGTCAGGATGAGGAGGCGGTGCTGAAGGCGCTGCGTACCAATACGGCCTATCTCCAGCGCGAGGTGGCTCACCGGATTCGCCTGAAATATGCGGCCAAGCTCAAATTCCTGGCGGATGAGAGTTTTGACGAGGGTAGCCATATCGACAAGCTGCTGCGTGATCCCAAAGTCGCGCAGGATCTTGAACAGCCCGATGATGAGGGCTGACGCGCTGCGTTGATCCGATGCACGGCTGGATTATCCTCGATAAACCGCACGGGCTTGGCTCGACGCAGGCGGTCAGCGCGGTCAAGCGCGCCCTTCGCCAAAGTGGCGCGGGTAAGTGGAAGGTCGGCCATGGCGGCACGCTTGATCCGCTCGCTACCGGCGTGCTGCCGATCGCGGTGGGGGAAGCGACGAAGCTCGCCGGGCGGATGCTCGACAGCGATAAGATTTACGACTTCACGATAGCATTTGGCGCACAAACGGACACGCTGGACCTCGAAGGAAAGGTGATCGCTGAGAGAGATCACCTGCCCACGTTCGGCGAAGTGGAAGCGATACTGCCCCGCTTCACCGGCCCGATCGAACAGGCGCCGCCAGCCTATTCCGCGATCCTGATCGACGGGCAACGAGCATATGATCTTGCGCGCGCTGGGCAGGATGTTGAGATGAAGACGCGCGCCGTCACTATCCACGCGCTCACCATATCCTCTCTCCCGAGAGGGGGTCGATCAGAGGCACGTGACTCTGATCGAGATAGCGAAGTTTGCTCGCAAAGCGGGCTAGCGGAGCTTGGAGAGGTGCAGGTTGCGCCGAGCCCCTCTCCAACTCCGGCTAGGCAGCGAGCTGCCAAGCCTGCGTATCCTCTCCCCCTCTCGGGAGAGAGGATCAATGAAATCACCCTTCGCGCCCATGTCTCCAAGGGCACCTATATCCGCAGCCTCGCCCGCGACATCGCGATCGCGCTCGGCACGGTCGGCCATGTCACCATGCTCCGACGGGTGAAGGCAGGCCCGTTCACCCTCGAATCCGCTATTTCGCTGGACAAATTGGACGAAGCTGCTAGGGGCGGCGGCTTCGGCGGTCTTATGCTGCCGTTGACCGCAGGGCTGGACGACATCCCGGCTCTCGCAGTCTCTCCCGACGATGCATTGGCTCTCCGACAGGGGAAGGTGCTTGTGGGGAAACCGCATACCGGTCTCATGCTGGCGATGGAGGGCGACACGCCCGTCGCGCTGGTGGAGGCCAGTGGCCCGGAAATCCGGGTGGTGCGCGGCTTCAATCTCTAGATGTTACGAAAGGAAGCCGATGTCGATTACTGCTGAGCGCAAGGAAGCGCTGATCAAGGAACATGCCCGCGCCGAAGGCGACACCGGTTCGCCGGAAGTACAGGTCGCGATCCTTTCGGAGCGCATTTCGAACCTGACCGAGCATTTCAAGGGTCACCACAAGGATAACCACAGCCGTCGCGGCCTGCTGATGCTGGTCAACAAGCGCCGTTCGCTGCTGGACTATCTGAAGAAAAAAGATGGGTCGCGTTATACTGACCTGATCGCCAAGCTGGGCCTGCGCAAGTAAGCCTGCTAAAGAAGGAGCGGCCCCCATGTCGGGGCCGTTTCTGATTCTGACAACATGGCTCCGGGCAATTCGGCACGGCGCCATGAAACGGGGAACTTTCCCCACACCGTTCGGGCTGAGCGAAGTCGAAGCCCACTCCTTCTCTTGAAGAAAGAGAAAGAAAGCCCTTCGACAAGCTCAGGGCGAACGGAATGAGGAGTACGCTCCTCGCTCATGGGTCACTGGCCCAACAAAGGCCCCGCCCGGCAATAGGGCCAGGCGGGCGAAGGAAAAAAGCATGTTTGATGTAAAGAAAGTTTCAATCGAGCTGGGCGGAAAGACCCTCATGCTCGAAACCGGTCGTATTGCGCGTCAGGCCGACGCCGCCGTGCTGGCGACCTATGGCGAGACCGTGGTGCTGTGCGCCGTGACCGCCGCCAAGTCGGTGAAGGAAGGGCAGGACTTCTTCCCGCTGACCGTCCACTATCAGGAAAAATATTCTGCGGCCGGCCGTATCCCCGGCGGCTTCTTCAAGCGTGAGCGCGGCGCGACCGAAAAGGAAACGCTGACCAGCCGCCTGATCGACCGCCCGATCCGCCCGCTCTTCCCCGAAGGTTTCTACAACGAAATCAACGTCATCGCTCAGGTGCTGTCGTTCGATGGCGAGAGCGAGCCCGATATCGTGGCGATGATCGCCGCTTCGGCCGCGCTGACCCTGTCGGGCGTGCCCTTCATGGGCCCGATCGGCGCTGCCCGCGTCGGTTACAAGGATGGCGAATATCAGCTGAATCCGTCGATGGACGAGGTGAAGGCCGGCGAACTCGACCTGGTCCTGGCTGCCACTGGCAACGCCGTGATGATGGTCGAATCCGAAGCCAAGGAGCTTTCGGAAGACGTCATGCTCGGCGCCGTCCTGTTCGCCCATGAAGCGAGCAAGAAGGTTGTCGATGCGATCATCCAGCTGGCCGAAAAGGCTGCGAAGGATCCGTGGGAAGTCGCCAAGGGCGAGGACCTGGATGACCTGAAGAAGAAGCTCAAGAAGCTGATCGGCAAGGACATCACGGCCGCCTACAAGCTGACCGACAAGTCGGCGCGCTCGAATGCGATCAACGAAGCGCGTGCCAAGGCGAAGGCATTTTTCACCGAAGAAGGTCTCGATGCCCAGACCGTCATGGCCGGCATCAAGCTGACCAAGAAGCTGGAATCGGAAATCGTGCGCGGCGCCATCATCAAGGATGGCAAGCGCATCGACGGCCGCACCACGACGCAGATTCGCCCGATCGAAGCGATGGTCGGCTTCCTGCCGCGCACCCATGGTTCGGCGCTGTTCACCCGCGGTGAAACGCAGGCGATCTGCACCACCACGCTCGGCACCAAGGATGCTGAGCAGATGATCGACGGCCTGAACGGCGTCTATTATGAAAACTTCATGCTGCACTATAACTTTCCGCCCTATTCGGTCGGTGAAGTCGGCCGCTTCGGCGCGCCGGGCCGTCGTGAAGTGGGTCATGGCAAGCTGGCATGGCGTGCGCTGCACCCCGTGCTGCCCAGCAAGGATGAGTTCCCCTACACGATCCGCGTATTGTCGGACATCACCGAGTCCAACGGCTCGTCGTCGATGGCGACGGTCTGCGGCGGTTCACTCTCGATGATGGACGCCGGTGTTCCGCTGAAGCGTCCGGTGTCGGGCATCGCGATGGGCCTGATCCTCGACGGCAAGGATTTCGCTGTGCTCAGCGACATCCTCGGCGACGAAGATCATCTCGGCGACATGGACTTCAAAGTGGCGGGCACGGAAGCGGGCATCACCACCATGCAGATGGACATCAAGGTTGCCGGCATCACGCAGGAAATCTTTGAAGTCGCCCTGCGTCAGGCGAAGGAAGGCCGCGCCCACATTCTGGGTGAGATGAACAAGGCCCTGTCCTCGACCCGCACCGAGCTGTCGGCTCACGCTCCGCGCATCGAGACGATCCAGATCGACAAGTCGAAGATCCGCGACGTCATCGGCACCGGCGGTAAGGTCATTCGCGAGATCGTCGCGGAAACCGGCGCCAAGGTCGACATCGACGACGAGGGCATCATCAAGATCAGCTCGTCCGACATCGACCAGATCGAAGCCGCCAAGAAGTGGATCCTCGGAATCGTCGAGGAAGCGGAAGTCGGCAAGATCTACAACGGCAAGGTCGTCAACATCGTCGACTTCGGTGCGTTCGTGAATTTCATGGGTGGCAAGGACGGTCTCGTCCACGTCTCCGAAATGAAGAATGAGCGCGTCGAAAAGCCAACCGACGTCGTGTCGGAAGGCCAGGAAGTGAAGGTCAAGGTCCTGGAGATCGATCCGCGCGGCAAGGTTCGCCTGTCGATGCGCGTCGTCGATCAGGAAACCGGCGAAGAGCTGGAGGACACCCGTCCTGCCCGCGAACCGCGCGAACCCCGTGGTGATCGTGGCGATCGTGGCCGTGGCCCGCGTCGTGACGGTGGTGATCGTGGCGGCCGTGGTGGTGATCGCGGTCCGCGCCGTGACCGTGGCCCCCGCAGCGAAGGCCGTGGCGGCGATGACGACGGCTCCAACGCTGGTCTGCCGGACTTCCTGACTCAGGACTGATCGGTTCCAACCCATCAGGTTAAGCAAAATGAGAAGGGCGCCCCCGCCGGGCGCCCTTTTTCGTTAGAGCCCAAACTCCTTGACTTCGATCAATTGGAGATGGCCAAACTTCTGTTACTGTGCGGCGCGATTTCAGGGAGATAAGATGCAGCGTTCCAATGAAAGGTTCGTCGAGCGCCTGCCTCTCGTGCTTCGGCGGCCAGTATATGCCTATGCCGTATCGGCCCTGTTTTGTGGCATCGCCCTTGCCCTCAGGCTGTCCGCGCAGGACTTCCTGCCGATCGGCTATCCTTTCGTATCCTTCTTTCCCGCTGTCATCCTTTCGACCTTTTTGTTCGGGCTGCGTCCCGGGATATTTGCGGGCATAGTTTGCGGAATATTGTCCTGGTATTTCTTCATCCCAGCGGGTGAGGGCGGCATCCTTGATGGTGGCGTCATCCTCGCCCTTATTTTCTATGCGGCCGTGATCGCCATCGACATCGCGCTCATTCACCTGATGCAGCGGGCCAATTTCAACCTTGCCGTGGAACGGGAACGCAGCCGTACGCTGGCGGAAAACCGGGAACTTCTGTTCCACGAATTGCAGCATCGCGTTTCCAACAATTTGCAGGTCGTAGCCGCGATGCTGTCATTGCAGCGGCGCCATGTAGACGATGAACTGGCGAGCAGGGCGTTGGACGATGCCGCCAGCCGCCTCGCGCTGATTGGTCGGATCAGCCGTGCATTGTATGATCCGGCAGAGGATGGGCAGGACCTGCATGCCTTTCTGACGCGGCTGACGGCGGATGTGCTGGAGGCGAGCGGGCGGGATGACATTCGCGTTACCGTCAGCGCTCCACCGGGCCTGACGCTGGAATCCCATGTCGCCGTGCCGCTCGCGCTGATCGTGGCGGAGGCGGTGAGCAATGCCATTGAACATGGCTTGCCCCATCGTGGCGGGACGATCGAGGTGTCTCTGGAGGATTCGAGCGGGACTCTGTCGTTGAAGATTGCTGACGACGGCGACGGCCTCTCTCCCGATTTCGAGATCGAGAAGGGCAATTCCATCGGCTTGCGCATAGCAAGCGCGCTGGCGAGCCAGCTCAGCGGTCAGTTCGGCCTGCACGCGCGGCCGGAAGGCGGCGCGATCGTCCGGTTGGACCTGCCCGTGCAGGCGCGTTGAGAGCCTGAAGCGTCCGCACGCTATTCTGCCGCTTGGCGAGTGCCATTCGCTCCGCTATGACCCGGCCATGCTGACGAAAACCATGACGCGCATTGGCGCTGCTACCGCCCCGGTTCTGCTTGCCGCCTTGCTCGCCGGCTGCGCCACCTCGAAGAACAAGGCCGACACGCAATATGTCGCCCGTGACGTGTCCACGCTTTACAATGCGGGCAAATATCGGCTCGATCGCGGGCAATATAAGATGGCCGCCGCCCTGTTTGACGAGGTGGAACGCCAGCATCCTTATTCCCCCTGGGCGCGCCGGGCGCAGCTCATGTCCGCGTTCAGCTATTATATGAACAAGGACTATAGTGAATCGATCGCGGCGTCGCAGCGCTTTCTGGCGATTCATACGGGCAACAAGGACGCGCCCTACGCCTATTATCTGATCGCGCTCTGCTATTATGAGCAGATCGCCGACGTTACCCGCGACCAGAAGATCACGCAGCAGTCGCTGGATTCGTTGGGCGAATTGATCCGCCGCTATCCCGACACCCGTTATGCCGCCGATGCGCGGTTGAAGCTGGACCTGGTCAACGATCACCTCGCGGGCAAGGAAATGGAAGTCGGCCGTTTCTACCAGCGTCGAGGGCAGTGGTTGGCAGCGACGCTACGCTTCCGCGTGGTCATCGACAAATATCAGACGACCACCCACACGCCTGAAGCGCTGGAGCGTCTGGTCGAAAGCTATCTCTCGCTCGGCATTCCGGAGGAAGCGCAGAAGGCTGCGGCTGTTCTGGGCAAGAACTATCCCGGCTCCAAATGGTATGAGCGTAGCTACAAGCTCATGCGGGAACATGGCGCGAAGGCGTAATTGCCGATTTACCGTCACCCCAGCGGAAGCTGGGGTCTCAGGCCATTGGGCACGACCCGGCGGCACGAGATCCCAGCTTCCGCTGGGATGACGTCTGGAGATCGGCCGCATTGCTGACCAATCTTTCCATCCGCAACGTCGTCCTGATCGAGGCGCTGGACCTGGAGTTCGGCACGGGCCTTGGCGTGCTGACGGGGGAGACAGGCGCGGGCAAGTCTATCCTACTCGATTCGCTTGGGCTGGCGCTGGGGGCGAGGGCTGACAGTGGCCTCGTCCGCAGCGGAGAGGCGCAGGCCAGCGTCACCGCGACCTTCGACATTCCCTGCGCCGATCACAGGGCTGCCGAACTGCTCGGCAGTAACGGCATCGAACTTGATGCGGGCGAACCGCTCATCATCCGCCGCACGCTGAAGGCTGACGGGGGAAGCCGGGCATTCGTCAATGATCAGGCCTGTTCCGCCGCCTTGCTGCGTGACTTGGGCGGCACGCTGGTCGAGATACATGGGCAGCATGACGATCGCGGGTTGCTCAATCCGCGTGGGCATCGTCAGTTGCTGGACGTCTATGGCCGTTGCGACAGCGCCTCGGTGGCATTTGCCCACTCTGCCTGGCGCGCGGCGGCCGACCGGCTCGCGGAAAGTCGCGCGGCGGTCGAGGTGGCGGCGCGGGATCGCGACTATCTGACCCATGCTATTGAAGAATTGTCGCGTTTTGGCCCCGAACCCGGCGAGGAAGCGGCGCTGGCCGACGAGCGCGCGACCATGCAAAAGGGCGCACGGTTGTCCGATGACCTGTCGACGGTGACGGATTGCCTCACCGGCTCGGACGGTGGGTTGGCGCAGTTGCGGCAGGCGGCGCGACGGCTCGACCGCATGGTGGGTGAATATGAGCCACTTGCCGAAGTGCTCGCTGCCCTAGACCGGGCGGTGATTGAGGCGGGCGAGGCGGAGGACAGGCTGGCCAAGGCAGCGGATGCGCTCAGCTTTGATCCGGCGCGGTTGGACGCGATCGAAACGCGGCTGTTCGACCTGCGCGGATTGGCGCGTAAGCATCAGGTCGCCGCCGATGATCTTGCTGCGCTGCGTGATGAGATGGCGGCAAAACTGGCCGCCATCGAGGGCGGAGAGGAGCATATCGCCGTGCTGGAAGCCGACGTTGCGGCCAGCGCCGCCGCCTATCGCGACGCGGCGCAGGCGCTGTCCGCTCAGCGCAAGGATGCTGCCGCGCGGCTCGATGCGGCCGTGGCGGCGGAACTCGCGCCGCTGAAGCTCGACGCCGCGCGCTTCCGCACCACCGTCGCCGCGCTCGATGAAGGGCAGTGGAGCGCGCAGGGCATGGACCGGGTGGAGTTCGAGATTTCCACCAATCCCGGCGCGCCCTTTGCGCCTTTGGTGAAGATCGCATCGGGCGGCGAATTGTCACGCTTCATTCTGGCGCTCAAGGTCGCGCTGGCGGAGCGGGGCGGGGCGGATACGCTGATTTTTGACGAGATTGACCGGGGCGTCGGTGGGGCGGTGGCATCGGCCATTGGCGACCGTCTGGCGCGGCTGGCGCAGAGCAACCAGATACTTGTTGTCACCCACAGTCCGCAGGTGGCCGCGCGCGGCGCTGGCCATATGCTGATCGCCAAGGCCAGTGACGGCACGGTGACCCGTACTGGCGTCCATGCGCTGAGCGACGGCGAGCGGCGCGAGGAGATTGCCCGCATGCTCTCCGGCGCGGAAATCACCGCCGAGGCAAGGGCGCAGGCGGATCGGCTGCTCGAAGTCTGAACTGCTACGAGCAAATGATCGCTTCTCGACAAGCTCGCCCTGAACGGGGATGGAGCAGATATGAGTGACTCGATCGACCCGACCCTAATGACTGAAGCCGACGCCGCCAATCGCCTGATGCGGCTCGCCAGGGAAATTGCGCGGCACAATCGGCTCTACCATGATCAGGATCAGCCAGAGATCACGGACGCTGCTTATGATGCGCTGATCCGGGAGAATGGAGCGCTGGAGGCCGCTTTTCCGCAGCTCGTTCGCGCGGATTCGCCCAATGCGCAGGTCGGCGCCGCGCCCACTTCGGGATTGAAGAAGGTCCCACATGCGGTTCGCATGATGAGCCTCGACAATGGCTTTTCGGACGAGGACATCGCCGAATTTCTCGCGCGTGTCCGGCGTTTTCTGGCGCTGCCGGACGGGGAGCCTATCGCGCTGACGGCTGAACCGAAGATCGACGGTCTGTCCTGCTCGCTCCGCTATGAAAAGGGAGAGCTGCGGCTCGCCGCGACGCGTGGTGACGGCACGACCGGTGAGGATGTGACCGCCAATGTGCGCACCATCGGCGACATTCCCGACCGACTGACCGGCGAGGACGTGCCCGACCTGTTCGAGGTTCGGGGTGAGGTCTATATGGCGAAGGCCGACTTCGTGGCGCTCAATCAGCGCCTGCTGGCTGAGGCGGACGACCCGGAAAAGGCGCGGCAATTCGCTAACCCCCGCAACGCTGCCGCGGGATCGCTGCGGCAGAAGGACGCCGCCGTCACCGCCAGCCGCCCGCTGCGATTCCTCGCGCATGGTTGGGGCGAGGCGAGCAGCCTTCCGGCAGAGACTCAGCTTGGCGTCATGCAGGCAATCGCCCGCTGGGGCCTGCCGGTGTCGGACATGCTGACCTGCGTGGACTCGCTTGACGGATTGATCGCGCATTATCGCGGGATAGAGGCGGCGCGCGCGGACCTTCCGTTCGACATTGATGGCGTGGTCTACAAGGTGGATCGGCTCGATTGGCAACAGCGGCTGGGCTTTGTTGCCAAGGCGCCGCGCTGGGCGATCGCGCATAAATTCCCGGCGGAGCGGGCGCAAACTACGCTTGAAGCGATCGATATTCAGGTTGGTCGCACGGGCAAGCTGACCCCGGTCGGGCGGCTCACGCCTGTTACGGTGGGCGGCGTGGTCGTGTCCAACGTTACGCTGCACAATGCCGACGAGATCGAGCGCCTGGGTGTGCGGCCGGGCGACCGTATCGTGGTGCAGCGTGCCGGCGACGTCATCCCGCAGGTGGTGGATAATCTGACCCGCGATGAAGTGCGCCCCGCTTTCCTCTTCCCCGATCATTGCCCCGTATGCGGATCGGAAGCCGTGCGCGAAGAAGGAGAGGTTGATATCCGATGCACCGGCGGCCTGATCTGCGGGGCACAACGGTTCGAGCGGCTGCGTCATTTCGTCAGCCGTGGTGCGCTCGACATTGAAGGGCTGGGCGAGAAGAGTATTCAGGAATTTCTCGACCTTGGATGGATCACCGAACCGGCTGACATCTTCCGCCTCAAACAACATCGCGTCGCGCTGCTCGGGCGCGAGGGATGGAAGGAGAAGTCCGTCGATAACCTGTTCGCCGCGATCGAGGCGAAGCGCGTTCCAGACGCTGCGCGCCTGCTCTTCGGCCTTGGCATCCGGCACATCGGTGCGGTCACCGCTCGCGATCTGCTGAAGCGCTACACGAGCCTGCCCGGCGTTAAAGCGCTGGCCGAGGAGATTATCGCCTTACGCGATGCCACCATCTGCGCCGAGGGAGAGGAGGAAGCACGCTTCCGCAATCGGCTGGACAAGGCGATCGCGGAGATGATCGGCGTCGAAAATGTGGGTTCGGCGGTTGGCCATGCGCTCGCCGACTTCTTCCATGAACCGCATAATCGGGAGGCGTGGGACGACCTGCTGTCCGAAGTCTCGCCGCCCGACTATGTGGTTGAAACCACCGCCAGCGCGGTGACGGGCAAGATCGTGGTCTTCACCGGCAAGCTCGAAACCATGAGCCGGGATGAGGCCAAGGCGCAGGCCGAGCGCTTAGGTGCAAAGGCGGCCGGATCGGTCAGCGCCAAGACGGATCTGGTGGTCGCTGGCCCCGGCGCAGGATCGAAGCTGAAACAGGCTGCCTCGCTCGGGATCGAGGTGATCGATGAAGCGGCTTGGGCGGACATTGTGAAGGCGGCGGGGTAGGGGCAGCACTAGCCACCCCCGTCATCCCAGCGCACGCTGGGATCTCAGGAGGAGGCCGGGGAGCACAGGGTCGACGAGACCCCAGCCTTCGCTGGGGTGACGCGCTAAATGCTGCCGGGGCTTTAGCTACCCACCCCTTCCACCTTATCCTGCGTCTTCGTATCAAAATCGCTCGCATCGTGCCGCTCAAGCAACTGTTCCTCCAGCGGACCACTAGCACGGTTCACGATCCTGCCGCGCTTCACGGCAGGGCGCGCATCGATCTGCTTCGCCCAACGCTGCACATTGGCGTAGCTCTGTACGTCCAGAAATTCGCCCGCCCCCACATAGGTCCGGTCGAGTGCCACCCCGCCATACCAGGGCCAGATCGCGATATCCGCGATCGTAAACTCATCGCCAGCGACATATTCATTCTCGCTAAGCTGGCGGTCCAGCACGTCAAACTGCCGCTTGACCTCCATCGCATAGCGGTTGATGGCATATTCTATCTTTTCAGGTGCGTAGGCGAAGAAATGGCCAAAGCCGCCGCCCAACAGGGGTGCGCTGCCCATCTGCCAGAACAGCCAGGACAGAGTCGCGGTACGCTTCGCCGGGTCCGAGGGCAGGAACGCTCCGAACTTCTCGGCCAGATAGACCAGGATGGCGCCGGACTCGAAAACCCGCTGCGGCGGTGAAACGCTGTGATCCATCAGGGCAGGGATTTTGCTGTTCGGATTGACCGAGACAAAGCCGCTGCCGAACTGGTCACCGCCGCCGATGTTGATGAGCCAGGCGTCATATTCAGCGCCCGGATGGCCCGCCGCCAGCAACTCTTCCAGCATGATCGTGACCTTTTGCCCATTGGGCGTGCCCAGCGAGTAGAGTTGCAGCGGGTGCTTTCCGACCGGCAATTCCTTGTCATGGGTCGCGCCCGCGATCGGCCGGTTTATGTTGGCGAAGGCACCGCCATTGTCCTTGTCCCATGTCCAGACGCGGGGCGGAGTATAGCTTTCAATCATTTGGCAAAGTGCTCCCTTGGCGATGTCGCCTCGCACGTAGGAAGCATCATCCTGTGCCGCAACTGTTACGGGGGAGCTCAAGGGAAACGGTTTTGCCGCGCGCATTCGACCCGCCAATGGTCGCAACAATCCCGCGCATTGGCGCTGCATAGGTGACAAATGGCCTCCCAACGCGCACAAAGCGCACGCTTTCCGCCTGTGACGGAATGCATAAAAAATCTGCATCCATCTCTTGACCGGCAATTTCATCGCTCCATATTCCGCGGCGCTGGCACTCTTCAAAAGAGAGTGCTAACAGCATCTGGTTCATACGGGAGAAGGAACGGCGTTCAGCAGATTCGCGGATAGGGAAATCCCCGCGATTTGACGTCCGACCCAACCCAATAGAGGGAAAGGCAACTCAACATGGCATTTCGTCCGTTGCATGACCGCGTTCTCGTCCGCCGCGTAGAAGCGGAAGAGAAGACTGCCGGTGGCATCATCATCCCCGACACCGCCAAGGAAAAGCCGCAGGAAGGCGAAGTCGTTTCCGTCGGCACCGGCTCCAAGGCCGAAGATGGCAAGGTGACCCCGCTGGACGTCAAGGCTGGCGACCGCATCCTGTTCGGCAAGTGGTCGGGCACCGAGGTCAAGGTCGACGGTGAAGACCTGCTGATCATGAAGGAATCGGACATTCTGGGCGTCGTCGCCTAACCGATCATTGATGTCATCCCGGCGAAAGCCGGGATCTCAGGCCTTTAAACGCGGCGCTATGCCGCACCAGATCCCAGCTTTCGCTGGGATGACGGACAGAGGAACAAAATCATGGCTGCAAAAGACGTAAAGTTTTCGCGTGACGCTCGTGAGCGCATCCTGCGCGGCGTCGACATCCTGGCCGACGCGGTCAAGGTGACCCTGGGTCCCAAGGGCCGCAACGTCGTCATCGACAAGAGCTTCGGCGCCCCCCGCATCACCAAGGACGGCGTCAGCGTCGCCAAGGAAATCGAACTGAAGGACAAGTTCGAAAATATGGGCGCGCAGATGGTCCGCGAAGTTGCTTCGAAGACCAACGACATCGCCGGTGACGGCACCACCACTGCCACCGTTCTGGCCCAGGCGATTGTTCGCGAAGGCATGAAGTCGGTTGCCGCTGGCATGAACCCGATGGACCTGAAGCGCGGCATCGACCTCGCTGTCACCAAGGTCGTCGAGGACCTCAAGGGCCGTTCCAAGCCGGTTGCCGGCACGAAGGAAATCGCCCAGGTCGGCATCATTTCGGCTAATGGCGACACCGTCGTTGGCGAAAAGATCGCCGAAGCGATGGAGCGCGTCGGCAAGGAAGGCGTGATCACCGTCGAGGAAGCCAAGGGTCTGGAATTCGAGCTGGACGTCGTCGAAGGCATGCAGTTCGATCGCGGCTACCTGTCGCCTTACTTCGTCACGAATCCGGAAAAGATGGCAGTCGAACTGGCTGACCCGTACATCCTGATCCACGAAAAGAAGCTGTCGAACCTTCAGTCGATCCTGCCGATCCTCGAAGCGGTTGTTCAGTCGGGCCGTCCCCTTCTGATCATCGCCGAAGACATTGAAGGCGAAGCGCTGGCGACCCTGGTCGTCAACAAGCTGCGTGGCGGCCTGAAGGTCGCTGCGGTCAAGGCGCCTGGCTTCGGCGACCGCCGCAAGGCTATGCTGGAAGACATCGCCGTCCTGACCAAGGGCGAAGTGATTTCCGAAGACCTCGGCATCAAGCTCGAGAACGTGACGCTCGGCATGCTCGGCACCGCCAAGCGCGTCACCATCGACAAGGACAACACGACCATCGTCGATGGCGCCGGTGATGGCGAAGCGATCAAGGGCCGTACCGAGCAGATCCGTGCGCAGATCGAGACAACGACGTCCGACTACGACCGTGAAAAGCTGCAGGAACGTCTGGCCAAGCTGGCTGGCGGCGTTGCAGTTATCAAGGTCGGCGGTGCTTCGGAAGTCGAAGTCAAGGAGCGCAAGGACCGCGTCGACGACGCGCTGCACGCAACCCGCGCAGCCGTTGAAGAAGGCATCGTCCCCGGTGGCGGCACGGCTCTGCTGTACGCGACCAAGGCGCTCGAAGGCCTCAAGGGTGTGAACGACGACCAGACCCGTGGTATCGACATCATCCGTAAGGCTATCGAAGCGCCGCTGCGCCAGATCGCCCAGAATGCGGGCGTCGATGGTGCGGTTGTCGCTGGCAACCTGCTGCGCGAAAATGACGAGACTCAGGGCTTCAACGCCGCGACCGACACCTATGAGAACCTTGTCGCCGCTGGCGTCATCGATCCCACCAAGGTCGTTCGCGCTGCCCTGCAGGACGCGGCTTCGGTCGCCGGTCTGCTGATCACCACCGAAGCGTGCATCGCCGAAACGCCCGCCGACGACAAGGCGCCGATGGGCATGCCCGGCGGCGGCATGGGTGGCATGGGCGGCATGGACTTCTAAGTCCTTCGCTCACGCGAAAACGAGAAGGGCCGGTGGAGTGATCCACCGGCCTTTTTCTTTGGGGCTGCCGGAGCGAGGAAATTTCAGGCGTCGGGCCGTGGCTGATGCCATCGAGAATTGGCATTTCCCGCAAGAGGCATGGCGCAATTTCGCGACATGTTAGGGCATCATGCTTCAAATCGGCATAGCCTCCTATTGCCGTTCGCCCTGAGCCTATCGAAGGGTTCTATTTTTTTCAGGAAGAAGAGGGCTTCGACAAGCTCAGCCCGAACGGGGCAGGGTATTCGGATAAAAGCTATGCTGCTTCAGCTTGCGCAGGAGGGCTGGCGGGATTGCCCTTCCGAGCATTCTGTAGGGAAGTCTGAAGGTTAAGCGACCCGACAAAAGGGCGGAAAATGAAGGGAGCAGCCCCACATCCGACAGCCGCTCGAAACCTCCATTTCGGGCATCTTACCGGGTCTGAATTTACCAAATAGAAATCATGTTTGGCCAAAGATGACGGAGACGTGTCACGCCTCTTCCATCATTGGAGCGCAAAATTGCGCGCGCATCTCGCGCCCGATACTCAGCAGAGCGCTGAGGTGCAGGACAGCCTTGTCCAATCGCTCTACGCCTCGCCCAAATCGCTGATGATCGGCGCACTGGCTGGCGGAGCGCTCAGTTTCGTCGTCGCCTACCATGCTGGCCGCGCCGAAATCACCACGATTGCGGCGTTGATTTTCCTGGTTGCGGTGAGCCGGTCGATCTCCGCAGTCTATTTTCTGCGGCAGTTGGCGGATCATCAAGGACCCACGCAGCAAATATGGGGCCTTGCCTATGAACTGGGTGCGTGGGGCTATGCGGCGCTGCTTGGTCTGCTCGCTTTTGCCACTCTGGTCCTCACCGGCGACGCATCTTTGCACATATTGAGCGTGACGTTGGTCGCGGCCTATTCAGGCGGCATCGCGGGCCGCAATGCGGGCCGAATTCATATCGCCATCGGCCAGACATGTTTCGCGCTGCTGCCAACGTCCCTTGGTCTCTGCATCGCGGGGGGGCTCGGCTATTGGGTTCTGGCGACCATGCTGTTCCTGATGATCTTCGCCATGGCTGAGATCACGCGCACCACCCACAGAATCGTCGTGGAGGCATTGCAGGGCAATTATGAAAAGTCGCAGCTGGCGACGAAGTTCGAGCGGCTGGCGCGGTTCGACAGCCTGACCGGGGTCGAAAACCGCATGGCGATGCAGATGCGTTTGCGGGAATTGTTCGACAAGCGTCAGTCCGATCAGGATCCGATGGCCGTGTTCTGGATGGACCTTGACCGGTTCAAGGAGATCAACGATTCGCTCGGCCATATCATTGGCGATCAGCTGCTTTGCACGGTAGCTGCCCGGCTTTCCCATGCGCTTGATAGCCGTGGCCATGTCGCGCGCTTTGGTGGAGACGAATTTATCGTGATTTGCCCCGGCGCGGATCGCTCCATTGCCGAGCAGATCGCGCATGATGTGATGACAGAGTTCAGCCACGACTTCGACGTCAGCGGCTATCATCTGACGGTCACCGCATCGATGGGCATTGCGGTTGCGCCCGATGACGGGCGCGATAGCGAAGAACTGCTCCAGCACGCCGACATGGCTCTGTATGAGGCGAAACGCACAGGGCGGAACCGCCATGCGCAGTTCGACTGGACGATGAAGGAGCGCCAGAACCGGACCTATGAGCTGGAAATGGCGCTGCGCAGCGCCATGGCGAATGGTGAGCTGCTACTGCATTATCAGCCGATCTTTGACACCGTCACCGGCAAGATCGCCATCTGCGAAGCGTTGATGCGGTGGGATCATCCGACCATGGGCCGGATTTCGCCGGCCGAATTCATACCGGTCGCCGAAAGCAGCTCCCTCATCGAACCGATCACTGCATGGGCGCTGGAGCAGGCGTGCCGTGACGCCATGCTGTGGGACGATCATGTCCGCGTCGCCGTCAACATCTCGCCCGCGCTGATCAAGAGCGACGGGCTTCCGCGCGCTGTCATATCGGCGCTGATGGGATCGGGCCTGAAGGCCAAGCGGCTGGAACTGGAAGTGACGGAATCCATCTTCCTGGAGGATAGTGGCCGGACCAGCCTCATCCTGTCGGAGCTTCAGCGTATCGGGTTGCGGCTGGCCCTTGATGATTTTGGAACGGGCTATTCGTCGCTCGGCTATCTGCGCGACTATTCCTTCGACACGCTGAAGGTCGATCAGAGCTTCATGCGCAGCGTGGGTGAAGAGGGACGGGATCGCGCGATCGCTCAGTCGGTTGCCTATCTGGCCCATTCGCTGGACGTCGAAACGGTGGCGGAAGGTATCGAGACCGAAGAGCAGTTGCGTTATGCGCGTGAGATGGGCTTCACCAATGTGCAGGGCTTCGTCCTCAGCCGCCCCATGCCAGCCGAGGACCTGCTCAAGATGATGAGTGACATGCGGCGTGAGAAAAGCAACGTCGTCACGCTCATGCAGAGCCGTCGCCGCGCCTGACGGCTATTTGGTCAGGCGCGTCTGGGCCGAAGCGAGCCGACGCATCATGCGCAGGTCCTTGGGATCGAGCTTGAGCGCGGTTGCCGCCCAATTTTCCACAATGTCCTTAAGCTCGGCATAATCGAGGGGATCGACGCGGCGGCCCGCTTCGAACACGCCGACATGGCCCGCATGGTGCGGACGGTTGCCGGTGATATAGTCACGCACGGCCTGTTCGCCCTCTCCATCCTCGGCAAGGATGGTGACCACGCCCATGTCGTACATCTCTTCAGCGGTATAGACCTTGCCCGACAGGATCATGCGCTCCGCCATGCGACGGCCGAGCTTGCGCGCCAGAATGGAATAGGCGCCCATGCCGGGGAAGAGGCCGAAGAGCATTTCGGGCAAGCCGAAACGAGCGCTCCGCTCGGCCACGACGACGTCGAAGCAGAGAAGCGCCTCGAAGCCGCCGCCAAGTGCATCGCCCTGCGCCAACGCGATAGAGATTAGCGGCATGTCCGCATTGCGCCAGGCGCGATGGACAACGTCGATGCAGGCATGGCCATATTTGACGAGTCCGGGCAGGTCGCCCCGCTCGATGCAGCCAGCAAACAGCTCAAGGTCGCCGCCAAGGTTGAAAACGCCCGGAAAACGTGAGCCAAGCACCATATATTTGAGCGGCAGAGCGCCTTCATCAAACAGCCGCTTGGCCTCTGTCTGCCAGAGCCGGATGTCGCGCAGCATCGGCAAATTGTAGTTTGGCCGATTCGCGGGGGTCATGAACGCCCATAATGTGTCGGTTGATTCTTCAAAGCTGACGTCGACCTGACCCAGGTCGAACAGCATCGAATGGCCGTTTTCGCGTGCCTGAGGCGCAGCTTCCGTAGCGGCAAATGGCTGAATGCTTTCGACATGCAGATGCACGGGCGAAGCGTCCTCCACCTCATCACGTGCCGGATTAAAGCGTCCGGAATCAATCATCTGTGCCCCCGCATTTAGATACACGCCGAGGAAAACAATATTGTCAGACCTATGCAACCACCGCGAACCCGAAGAGTGCTTCATTAACCCTTTTTATCGCCGACTGTTGCCTCTAAGTAGCAGAAATGACGCGATCATTATGGTTAACGTTGTATTAATGCAACAAATGCCGTTAACCAATTTGTAGATGAAGATCGTCTCAGGGCTTTGTTAACCTTTATTAATTATGAAATGGTGCATGGACAGACATCGCACCGATCCACAGATTGTGACGCTCCTGCTTCATGATGAAGAGGGGACGAGCTGGACTCTTAACCTGGCGGCTGATTGCCTGTGCTTCATCGGCAATTACCGCCGTGTGGAGGGTTTCGACATCGATGCGATCGTGGCGTTCGACGGCCTGCGCAAGGCTGGTTGATCCCGCATAATTTTCAAAAAGCGGTTCCCACTTCTTCGCGCGATGTTCTAGAGCGCGCAGCGTGACTCAATCCCGCTTTTCCTTCGCTATCGCCGCAACGGACGGCAAGGCCCGCACGGGCACGATCCAGATGCGCCGTGGGGAGATCAGAACCCCCGCCTTCATGCCGGTGGGCACCGCCGCGACCGTAAAGGCCATGCGACCCGCCGAGGTCCGCGCGACTGGCGCCGACATCATCCTGGGCAATACCTATCATCTGATGCTGCGTCCGGGCGCCGAACGTGTGGCAAGGCTGGGCGGGCTGCATGGCTTCATGGGCTGGGACCGGCCGATCTTGACGGACAGCGGTGGTTATCAGGTGATGAGCCTGTCCGCGCTCACGAAGATGAGCGAGGAGGGGGTGGCCTTCGCCAGCCATATCGACGGGTCCCGTCATATGCTGACGCCCGAACGCTCGATGGAGATTCAGCGCCTGCTCGACAGCGACATCGTCATGGCGTTCGACGAATGCACGAAAAATGGCTGCACTCACGACGAAGCCGCGAACAGCATGGAGCGGTCGATGCGGTGGGCGAAGCGGTCGCGCGAGGGCTTTGACGCGGGCGGCGAACATGCGGCGCGCGCCGCGCTGTTCGGCATCCAGCAGGGGTCGCTTGACGAAAATCTCCGGCGTATTTCGGCGCAGAAGCTGATCGAGATCGGCTTTGACGGCTATGCTGTCGGCGGCCTGGCGGTCGGGGAGGGGCAGGAGGCGATGTTCGGCTGCCTCGACTATGCGCCCGATATGCTGCCGCAGGACAAGCCCCGCTACCTGATGGGGGTGGGGAAACCCGACGACATTGTTGGTGCCGTCGAACGCGGCATCGACATGTTCGATTGCGTCCTGCCGACGCGCAGTGGGCGCAACGGACAGGCTTTTACCTGGGCAGGCCCGCTCAATATTCGCAACGCCCGCTTTGCCGAGGATCTTTCGCCGCTCGATCCGCGCTGCACCTGCCCGGTTTGCGCAACATGGAGCCGCGCCTATCTGCATCATCTGGTAAAAGCCGGAGAAATGCTGGGCGCGATGCTGATGACCCAGCATAACATCCACTTTTACCAGTCATTGATGCAGGCGATCCGCGACAATATCGCACAAGGCCGGTTCGCTGCTTTCGCGGCGGATTTCCGGCGCGACTATCAGCGGGTCTGATGATCAGGGAATGACGGTGATGGCGATGGCATAGTCGCCAGCGACCGGATCATGATCCAGCGGAGCGCGCAACTGGCGGGAAAGGCCCGTCAGTACCCGGCCATAACGTTCCTCGATCCTTTCGCCCATCGTATCGGAAGCGCGCAATGCCGGGGAACTGACGTGAAGGATCGCGCGGTCTTCCCGTCCGGGTTCGGGCTGCACCGTTATGCGCATGCCTGTCTTGGGATCGGACAGCATCGCCAGTTCCACCAGTTCTGTCAGCAGGAAGGCGATGGGAACGGCAACGTCCTGACTGATGTGCAGATTGTCGCTGTCAATCTGGATGCCGAACCGACGCGCTTCTGCGGGAGCAGTGCCGCGCAGGCTGGCGGACAATTCGCTGACCAGTGACCGCACGCCAACGCCGCGATGCTCCTCCAATTCGGCGTAATGATTGCGATGCACGACCGATAATGCATCGACGCGGCGCTGAATGGAGGCATAGGCCTCCACGGCTTCAGGCTCGTGCGCGGCGCGGGCATGCAGGCTGATCAGGCTGGCGATGATCTGGAGGTTGTTCTTGACGCGATGATGCACCTCTCGCGTCAATTTACGCTGGGTTTCCAGACCCTCGGCCATCTCGGCCTCATGCGTTGCGACATCCTCGCTGATTTCGCGGAAGGTTTCGCCCAGCGCCACTATTTCCTGCGCGGGAGTGCGTATGCGGCGCATCGGCTCCAGCACTTCGCCGGGATGATAGGCGGCTACGGCGCGGCGCAGCGCGACTAGCGGCTGGATCAGCAATCGGTTGACCACGAACCAGCCGATCGCCGCCGCCGCGAACCACATTACCAGCGGCAGGAACAGCGAAAGCATGCGCGCAAGCGTGACCGGCGGATCGCGCAAGGTCATGGTGAGCAGAATGTCCGGCGGATCAAGCCGCGCGGACAGGCTGGTGCTTTTGCCCCGCAGATTGCCTGTTGGACGACTGACCACCAGAAGCTGATCGCCCTGCTGCAAGCTTAACTGACGGTTCTGGAGCGCGGTGGTCGGGCTGGCGATCGTTTCCAGGTAGGAGCGCGAATAATAGGCGATTGCCGCCACCTGCCGGTTGTCGCTGACCACGCGACTGACGAGATAGCCCGATGCTGGCAGCAGGAGCGCCGGGGCCGTGTGAAAACGTGCCGCCGTGGTCAGGCCGCGCGGTTCTGGCTGGGACGATCCGCAGATGCGGCGACCCTTTCGATCGTAGATATAATATCGGCCGCCTTCCCGGTCGTGGGACGTCAGGAAGACCGACAGCCGCTGGCACATTTCCGGCCCCTCGCTGCCGGTGGACAGCGCGTTGGCGGTAAGCATTAACGCCGTTCGATCCGAAGCAAGGTCTTCGGTCAACTTGCGAGCGCTCTGCGTCACGGACACTCGAAGCAGCGCTTCCTTTTCCAGGTCTGACGTCCGGATGGCCTGCAAGGACGCCACAAGGGCGATAAGGCCCAGCGGCAGCAGGGCAAGCGTCAGGATGAGGAACATCTTGACGCCGGTGGACTGGATCAGGCTGTTCAGGTTACGCATGAGCAATAAACTGGCTGGGACTGGCCGTCCCGTTCATGCGATAATCAGGAGTGTGTCGACAGGAAAGGTCTGGCGCACGCAAGCACGTACCGCCCAAGCAACGGGTCGGCCCGCGCATATTCCATTTTCGAAAAGCACCAGTCTGCCCTCCGTCCGGGACGCCTCAATGACGTCGATCCTTGAACCGACGCTTAGTCCAGCTTCCGCAGTAGGTCGAGCATTTCGGAGGGAATGTCTTCATCCACCGCACGCTGATAAACGGAGCGCAGCGCGTTGGCGACTTGTCCGTCACCCTTGGCCGGGGAGGACCGCCGTTTTCGGGGGGCGCTGCCAGTCACGCCCGAATCCGGGGTGTTGGCGCCGACATCTTTCTTGTCCCCTCCCTTCACATCCCGTTCCGTCGTTGAAGCAACCAAAATACGCCCCTCTGCAACGCTAACATGTCAATCGACATTTCTTTTGCGGCTTTCCCGCACGACGTCAATTGACCGCCAGCGGACCTTTACATCAAAATCCAGATTTCAGTTAAAAAACCGAACGGCAGTGAAACAAATCTTTTCGTCGTTGGTTCCGCACTTCGAAGCATTTTTTGTGGCCTTGTGAAAGGCAACCGAGAGGGGCGGGGGCTTGCCACATCGGCATCAGCAATCCATCCTTTCGCGCAGCGAGTGTTTAGTAGCAATGCGCCCTATGGGCTGGGAGAAGATTTACAGATGTCGCTTGGACAGCAACTGCACCCCCATCTTCCTTTCTTGCGCCGCTATGCCCGCGCCCTGACGGGCAGCCAGGGTCATGGTGACGCCTATGTGCGTGCGACGCTGGAAGCGATCGTCGCGGCGCCCGAAGAGTTTCCGGCCGATGTCGATCCGCGGCTTGGGCTTTACCGGACTTTCCACGCGATCTGGTCGTCATCCCATCTGGAGGACGGTCCGGTCCTGACGGGCAATGACGGGCAGGAAGCGGTCGCGCAGGCACGCCTCGCGCGGTTGACACCGCTCCCCCGACAGGCGCTGCTGCTGACGGCGCTGGAAGGTTTCACGGTCGATGACGTCGGCTATCTGATCGGTCTGGACCCGGCCGATGTCGAAGCCCTGGTGGAAGAAGCGCTTGGCGAGATCGAGGCGCAGACTCGCGCCAAAGTCCTGATCATCGAGGACGAGCCGATCATCGCCATGGACATCGAAACGATCGTCCGCGACCTTGGTCATGAAGTGACCGCAATCGCCGTGACCCGTGAAGACGCGGTGCGTGAAGCGCTGGCGGAGCGGCCGGGGCTGGTGCTGGCGGACATTCAGCTGGCGGACGATTCCAGCGGCATCGATGCGGTGAAAGACATCCTGGCAGAATTTTCCGTACCGGTTATTTTCATCACCGCTTTCCCGGAGCGTCTGCTGACGGGTGAACGGCCCGAACCGACATTCCTCATCACCAAGCCGTTCCAGCGTTCGACGGTCAAAGCGGCCATTTCGCAGGCCCTTTTCTTTGACGAGGCCACTGCCCCGGCATGATTGGGCAAAGCCGACATGCCATAAAAGACTGAATGAGTGGCGGAACCCGGCTCATCCCCCCGCGTTATTCATGCGTAACGATCGGGAGGTGAATTATGGCGGAAGAGGAAAAGCATGTTGCTGCCGAAGACGCCAGGTCAGGATCGACGCCACACATAGTCCGTTACATTCTCGGCATTTCGCTGCCTCTGGTAATTATTGGCATGCTGATCGTGCTGTGGAGCTATTACGGGTAAACAACATTGGTTCCGTGGAACAATGGGTATAGGATGCGGACGCACATATGGCTTTGACGGCTTCGGTTCATGAGGCGAGGGCGACAGCCAGTAAGAGGGTTGTTCCCATGAGCGAAGGGCTTGGCCAGGAGGCGGAGCACCAGGAAGAAGAGCGGCAGTCGCTCTCGGATTCGGATTTCAAACGTGAACTGGCTGCGGTGATCCCGCACTTGCGCGCGTTTGGCCGGTCCCTTTCGGGTAATCGCGATGTCGCCGATGACCTCGTTCAGGAAACGCTTTTGAAGGCATGGGCGGCGCGTGTCCGTTTCCAGGCGGGCACCAACATGCGCGCTTGGACGTTCATCATTTTGCGCAACCATTATCTGTCGCAGATGCGCCGCTCGCGCTTTCGTGGTGATTGGGATGACCTGACGGCTGATCGCATATTGGCGGCGCCCGCTGGTCAGGACAAGCATGTCGAGCTTTCCGACATGCAGCGTGCCCTGTTGCAATTGCCTCAGCCGCAGCGCGAGGCGCTCATCCTCGTCGGCGCGGGCGGCTTTGCCTACGAAGAGGCGGCCGAAATCTGCGGCGTCGCGGTTGGAACGATTAAGAGCCGGGTGGCGCGTGGACGCGCCGCGCTGGAACAGATTCTCGAAAGCGGCGATCTGCCCTCGCGGCGGACACAGGAAACCAGAGACACAGCCGTGCTGGACGAGATCATGGACGACGTCGATCGCCTCAGTCGGGGGCGTGAGATGAGGCAGAGTCCCGACCTGGATGCCGATGACGTATAAGGCCGGTTCCTGCCGACCTTCCCGGATGGGAAGGGGCATGGGAGAAGGACTATGGTTGAGGGTGGAAGGAGAGACCCTCCTCTGGACCGCGAACAGCGGGACCAGATGATCGAAACCAAGCGGTCTCGCGGTAGCACCGTGATTTTCGCGATCGTTGCGATTGCCCTGATCCTGGCTATCGGCTTCTTCTACCTGACAAAGGAACGCGAAAGTCGAGTGGGCGACACGCTGATCGAAGCGGCCGATTCCCCCGACAGCGCAGCGCATGTCGTCGGGGATGCTGCTCAAAATGAGGCGGAGCGGCTGAACAGCCGGAACTGACCTGCGGGCAGACGCGCTGGTAACGGAACAGGCTGCGGCGCAGGCCATCTTCAGAAAATCTTTGGGAATTTCCTCCACAGTCAGCGCATTGTCGGATTTCCTTACAGTCATTGTAAGCGATTCCGATGCCAACAAGGCTGCCTTTGCCAACGGCAGCGCCGGGAATGCGCGCGACTGATGATCAGGCTTTTCAAACATTATGTGCCGCATGCCGTGCTGTTGCTGGGACTGCTTGATCTTGTCCTGCTGCTGGGCGCGGCCGAGGCCGGATGGATATTGAGGGCTCGGCAGATCGGCATGGATGTCGATCAGATCACGACGCGCGCCGCGCCGTTGATCAGCTTCGCGCTGTCGATCCAGACTGCCATGATCGCGGTGGGCGTCTACGGTACGGAAGCGCTTCAGTCGATCCGTTTCGCCTTCGCGCGGCTGCTGGTGGCGATTTCGCTGGGCGTCATATTCCTGTCGGTCATGCATTTTGTGCTGCCCGACCTGACGCTTTGGCGGTCCAATTCTCTTTATGCCATGGCGCTTGCTATCGCTCTCTTGCTGGCGGTGCGGCTGCTGCTGGGGTCGATGCTCGGTGGTGAGGCGTTCAAGCGTCGGCTTGTCGTGCTGGGCGCGGGCAATCGCGCCAACCGCATCCGCGAACTGGAACAGCGCAAGGGGGCGGGATTCCTGATCGTCGGCTATATCGCGATGAATGACGGGACGCAGGTGATCCCCGAAGCGATCAACCGCAGCGCCATCTATAATTTGGCGGACTTCGTGGTGCGGCTGGCCGCCAGCGAGGTCGTGCTGGCGCTGGAGGAGCGACGCAACGCGCTCCCTTTGTCCGATCTCCTGCGTATCAAGACGACGGGCGTCCATGTGAACGAGATATCGACCTTCCTCGAACGGGAGACGGGCCGGGTCGATCTCGACAGCGTGAATCCCAGCTGGCTGATTTTTTCGGATGGTTTCTCCGCAGGCCGCCGCCTGTCCAGCATCGCCAAGCGGCTCTTCGACGTCATCGCCAGTTCCATCCTTCTGCTGCTGACTGGCCCTATCATCCTGATCGCGGCGATCCTGGTGAAGCTCGATAGTAAAGGCCCTGCTTTCTACCGGCAGCAGCGCGTCGGCCTGTTCGGCGAGGAATTCTGGATCGTGAAGCTGCGCACCATGCGGCAGGATGCGGAAGTCAGCGGGCAGGCGGTTTGGGCGGAAAAGGACGATCCCCGGATCACCCGGCTCGGCTACTGGCTCCGTAAGCTGCGCATTGATGAACTGCCGCAGACATGGACGGTGCTGAAGGGCGAGATGAGCTTCGTTGGTCCTCGCCCGGAGCGGCGCCAGTTCGTCGAGGATCTGGAACAGCATCTGCGTTATTATGCTGAGCGCCACATGGTGAAACCGGGCATCACCGGCTGGGCGCAGATCAACTATCCTTATGGCGCGTCGATCGAGGACAGCAGGAACAAGCTGGAATATGATCTCTACTACGCCAAAAATTATACGCCCTTCCTCGACCTGCTGATCCTGATCCAGACCCTGCGCGTCATCCTGTGGCCGGAAGGGGCGCGCTGAGGCGCGGCGATGGGAGCGCCGCTGCAATTTGTCGGAGATTGGGGCCACGCGCTGGCCGCCGTGCTGTTCGCGGCGGTGGGGATATTCGGCCTGCGCCGCCGGGAGCAAGCGGCAGACCAGCGGATGCTGGCCGTCGCCCTGCTGCTGACATCCTGCTGGTCGCTCTATGTATCCTTCGGCGGGGTCGACAAGCCGCTGACGGGCATTGGTGAGAATATCCGCAACGCGGCATGGCTGCTGTTGCTGTTCATGATGCTGCGCCGGGACGCGGCTGCACGCGCGGGATCGATGGTGGCGATCGGGTCGGTCTATGCCGCTGTGGCGGGGCTGATCCTGCTCCAGACCTTCACCGACCTCATCTGGCGGCAACTGCCCAGCGCCAGCGACCTGCATCACACATTGGTACAGGTGTCATTGAGCCTGCACATGATGACGGCGGTCGGCGGGCTGATGCTGGTCCACCATCTCTATATTAGTTGGCCTCCGCAGCAGCGGGGCCGGGTGGCGTTGCTGCTCGGCGCGCTGGCGGCGATGTGGACCTATGACTTCAATCTTTATGTGATCGGCTATTTCGCGATCGAGCGGGCGCATGCGCTGTATGCCCTTCGTGGTCCGCTGATGGCGCTGCTCGCTCCCGTGATTGCGGTGGGCATGCGGCGGGATATGGCGGCGCAGGTTCAACTGTCACGATTGCTGACCTTCCGTGCGCTGTCGCTTGTTTCGATGACGCTCTACATGATCCTCATCGCGGCGGCTGCGCTGGCGATCGAGTTGCTTGCTGGCCCCTATGCCCGGATCATCCAGATTGGCTGCGTCTTCTTCATGGCCGTCAGCGCGCTGGTGCTGCTCCCTTCGCCCCGGATACGGGCGCTGTGGAAGGTCCAGGTCGCCAAGCATTTCTTCCAGCATCGCTATGACTATCGCACCGAATGGATGCGTTTTGGCGAGACGATCGGCAGACCGGGCAACGACGCGCCGCCGCTGGGCGAACGGGTGGCGAAGGCAGTGGCCGACATCACCGATTCGCCCGCCGCCATATTGATGCTGCGCGCCGAGGACGGCTCCCTCGCGCTGGAAACCCATTGGAACTGGGATGGTGAGCTCGCTCATGATGCGACCGTGCCTGCGCCTTTCGCGCTGCTGGTTGAGCGGAGTGGCTGGATCATCGATATCGACCAGGATCTTGCGCGCCGTGAGGGCCGTGAAGCGCCCGGATGGATGCGGGCGGACGCGCGCGCTTGGGCGTTGGTCCCGCTGATCCATTTCGGCAAGCTGATCGGTGCCATCCTGCTGGCGCGGCCTGCGATGGACCGGCGGCTGGACTGGGAAGATCTCGACATGCTGCGCACGGCGGGGCGACAGGCGGCGAGCTATCTGAGTGAAGCGCAGGGGCAGCAGGCGCTGGACGATGTCCAGCGTTTCGATGAGTTTAACCGCCGCTTCGCCTTCATCATTCATGACATCAAGAATCTGGTGAGCCAGCTGTCCTTGCTCTCCCGAAATGCGGAGCGGCATGCCGATAATCCCGAATTTCGCGCGGACATGGTGCTGACGCTCAAGGAATCGGTGGGCAAGATGAACGACCTGCTGGCACGCCTGTCCCAGCATAATAAGGCGCGCACTGCCGAGCGCCAGCCCGTCTCCCTGCAAGAAATTGCGGAGAAGGTGGCCAGGAGCCGATCGCGCCAACATGAGGTTCGCCTGACGGGCGGCGCTCCGCTCGCCATGGCTGATCCGGCAAGGGTCGAGCAGATCATTGCCCACCTGCTGCAGAATGCGATCGACGCAAGCTCGGCGGGCGAGCCGGTCGAAATCCGGCTGGGCGGGGATGGCCGTTACTCGATGATTGAAGTGATCGATCAAGGCTGCGGCATGACCGCCGAATATGTGCGCCGTGATCTGTTCAAACCCTTTTCCTCCAGCAAGGCCGGGGGCTTTGGCATCGGCGCTTTCGAAGCGCGGGCGTTGGCGCAGGGAATGGACGGAAGCATCGAGGTGGAAAGCAAAGCGGGGCAGGGAAGCCGCTTCACGCTGCGGCTGCCGGTCGCGCCGTTGCATGGTACAGAGGGGATGGCCGCCTGATGAGCGACACGCGACCCAAATTGTTGATCGTGGAGGATGATCCCGGCCTGCAACGGCAGTTGCGTTGGGCCTATGAGGATTATCAGCTGTTCATCGCGGGCGACCGGGAGGAAGCGATCGAGATGTTGCGGGCAGAGGCGCCCGATGTCGTAACGCTGGACCTTGGCCTGCCGCCAGACCCGGACGGCACCAGCGAAGGTTTTGCGACGCTTGGCGAAATGCTCCAGATCAAGCCCGATACGAAGATCATCGTCGCCTCAGGTCATGGCGCGCGCGAAAGTGCCCTCAACGCCATTTCCGGTGGTGCCTATGATTTTTACCAGAAGCCGGTCGATATTGACGAGCTGGGGCTGATCGTCCGCCGCGCCTTCCACGTTCACGCGCTGGAGAGGGAAAATGCCCGGCTGGCTGAGGTCGCCCCTGAGCAAGCACGTGTGCTGGGGCGACTGATCACGGCTGCGCCGGAAATGCTGAAGGTCGCCCGCACCATCGAGCGGGTTGCCGGGGCACAGGTTTCGGTACTGCTGACCGGCGCGAGCGGAACGGGGAAGGAATTGCTGGCGCAGGGGCTGCATGATGCGAGCCCACGCCGGAATAACGCTTTTGTCGCCGTGAACTGCGCCGCGATCCCGGAGGTGTTGCTGGAAGCCGAACTGTTCGGGCAGGACGGTGCGCCGGGCAAGATCGAACGCGCGCAGGGCGGCACGTTGTTTCTGGATGAAGTCGGCGAATTGCCGCTGGCTTTGCAGATGAAGCTGCTGCGCTTCCTGCAGGATCGAACGGTCGCTAGCGGGCGGGAGACGGTCATGGTGGACACGCGCATCCTGTGCGCAACGCATCAGGACCTGGAGGAGATGATCCGCGCGGGCGACTTCCGCGAGGACCTATATTATCGCCTCGCCGAGATTGTCGTGCGGATACCACCCTTGAAGGATCGGCCCGGAGACCCCGCCTTGCTGGCGCGTCATTTCCTCAATCGCTTCGCCAAGGAAATGAATCCGCAGGTCAAGGGGCTGGCCCCCGACGCTCTTGCCGCGCTCGATGCATGGACGTGGCCGGGCAATGTGCGCGAGCTGGAAAACCGCATGAAGCGCGCGGTGATCATGGCCGATGGCAAGCATGTCACGGCCGCCGATCTGGACCTGGATGGCGACCGGACGGAGGGCAGCGACTTTGTGAATCTGAAGGCCGCGCGGGAAATGGCGGACCGGCGCGTCATCCGGCGGGCGATCGCTCGGACGGATGGGAATATCTCAGGCGCGGCGAAGATGCTGGGGATCAGCCGACCGACGCTGTACGACTTGCTCAAACAATATCAGATACAGGGTTGAGACATCAGGCTAGTTCAAGCCCGAGGTCCTCAGCCGAAATGCCCAGCCGCTTGATCTGATCGGCGACGGGCGGCCATAATTCGTCCAGAAACCGCCGCCGTTCCGCTTCGCGCAGGCGGCGCGCGGCGCCTTCGGCCACGAACATACCGACCCCGCGCCTGACCACTATCAGGCCGTCATCCTGAAAACATTGATAGGCCTTTGCGACCGTCAGCGGATTGGCGCCTTCTTGAGCGGCGAGCGCACGCACGGAAGGGAGGATGTCGCCATCGCGATAGCTGCCGTCGAGTATCGAAGCGGCGATGATATCGCGAAGCCGCAGATAAACGGGTTTTGACTCATCGGCCATGAGTGCATCAGTGCCATAATACAGCGATGCAGGCAATGCGGTGGGCCGAGTCCGCCACCGCAATCGCCTATCTATCTGTCCCAAATGGAAACTATTTTGTCATATTCTGGCCGAGGCCGCTCTTCCTGTGGCCGTCCCGGCGTGCCGATGAAGACGAATCCGGCAAGGCGTTCCTCGCCTTGCGCAAAGGCCTTGCGAACATCTTCGTTATAGGCTGGCCAGCCGGTCAACCACCCCGCCGCAAAGCCCAGCGCATGGCTGGCGTGCAGCAGGTTCATGATCGCCGCGCCCGCGGACAATTGCTGTTCCCAGACCGGAATTTTGCTGCCAGCGACAGGATTGGAAAGAGCAACGATGAGGGTGGGCGCCTGATGGGCGAACTGGCGCATCGCCTCCAGTTCAAGCCGCGCTGCATCCGGCTTCTCGCGTCGATAGGCGTCCTCCAGCAGCGTGGCGAGGCCCTCGCGCTTGTCGTCCGGAACGATGACGAACCGCCAGGGCGCCAGCTTGCCATGATCGGGCGTGCGCAGCGCGATCTCCAATATCTCGCGCAACTGTCCGGCATCGGGGCCGGGCGCGATAAGGTCGCGCGGTTTGCCGGAACGGCGGGTGCGCAAGAGCGAGAGCGGGGTGGTTGCATCGTTGAACATGGCGCTCCAAATGGCGCGGCTCCGCGCAGGGCGCAAGTGCGGCCTGCTTTGACAGGGGCGGGATTTCCGATCTAGGCTTCGTATCACCTTGGTCCGGACGGGAAACGGATGGCGACCTCATCACCTATGACGCCCGCTTCGGGCAGAACATGGCTTGGCCATCCGCGCGGGCTGTTCCTGCTGTTCTTCGTCGAAATGTGGGAGCGCTTTTCCTTCTACGGCATGCGCGCACTGCTGATCTTTTACCTGACGCAGCATTTCCTGTTTTCCGACCGTGACGCCGCCCATTCTTACGGCGCCTACATGTCGCTAATCTATATCTCGCCCCTGATGGGTGGCTATCTGGCCGACCGTTATCTGGGGCAGCGCAAGGCGGTGCTGTTCGGCGGCATCGTCATCGCCGCCGGGCACATCATCCTGGGCATGGAGGCGGACGGGTCGGCGAACAGCATGGGACTCGGCCTCTTCTGGCTGGGCCTTGCGACGGTCATCGTCGGCACCGGATTTCTGAAGGCCAGCGTATCGGCAATGGTGGGACAGCTTTACCCGCGCGACGATATGCGGCGCGACCCGGCCTATACGATCTTCTACATGGGCATCAATGTCGGCGCCACGATCGGGCCAGTGATCTGCGGCTATCTGGGACAGCGCTGGGGCTGGCATTGGGGCTTTGGCGCGGCGTCTGTCGGAATGATCGCTGGCGTCATCGGCTTTGTCCTGTGCAAGCCGCTGCTGCAGGGCAGGGGGGAGCCGCCCGATCCGGCGCGGCTGGCGGAGCGGGTCGGCGGCATCATCAGCCGGGAATGGCTGGTCTATCTGTCCAGCCTTCTGTCCATTCTGCTGTGCTGGCTGCTGATCCAGCAACATGCGGTTGTCGGGTGGATGCTGGCGGGCGCGAGCGTGCTGATGGTGCTCTACATATTGTGGGAAGCGTTCGGCCGGATGGAGCGGATCGGGCGCGACCGCATGCTGGCGGCGCTGTTCCTGCTGGTGATCAACCCGCTTTTCTGGGGCCTGTATGAGCAGACGGGTTCTTCGCTCAGCCTCTTTACCCACCGCTACACGGATAGGAACATTCTTGGCTTCGAAGTGCCCGCTTCGATGTTCCAGTCGGTCAATGCCGCCTATATCCTGATCTTCGGGCCGGTCATGGCCGCCTTGTGGATCGCGCTGGCGAAGAAAGGGCGGGAACCATCGACGCCTGCCAAGTTCGGTCTGGCGCTCATATTGGTCGGCGCGGGGTTTTTGATATTGGTGGCAGGGGCTGGCATGCCCGGAACGCTGACGCCTATCCTGTTCATCTTCCTTCTCTATCTTTGCCACACGCTGGGAGAATTGTGTCTGTCTCCGGTTGGTCTTTCGGCCATGTCGAAGCTGGCCCCGTCGCGGATGATCGGCCTGATGATGGGGATATGGTTCCTGGCGATGGCGCTTGGCGAATATGTCGCCGGGATGATCGCGGCTGCCACCGGCGGCACGGAGGGCGCGGCATCGCGGGACGGCGTGCTGAGCGTCTATGGCGTGATCGGCTGGTGGTCGATCGGTATCGGCGTCTTCGTGATGGTCATCGCGCCGTTGGTGAAGCGGTTGATGCATGCCGATAAGCTAGGCGGCGAAGAGGCTGAGACGCAGCGGGATAGCTTCGCCATAGTCGATCGTGCAAGCGACGAACTGGCCTGAACCGTCAGGAGGTAGCACCCCAAATGTCGGTGGCGCGGACGAAACCGCGCTGACCGCCGACGTCAAAACCGCACCAGCCATCATTGCAGGATGACAGCCGACCGACCACGCCCTTTTCCGCGCGGAAAACGGTGCGTGCCCCATCGCGCGCGGAATCCCGCATGGGCGCGACCGATGCGGTGACGATGGCGGTCGGCGTGTCGCTGAGCAGCCGGACGTGCATCCAGCCCTGCGTGCCGCCCGGATCCTCAATCTTGCGCCACAAGCCCAGGACCTGCACCACCTTCACGGGCAAGTCGCGGCGGCGATAGACCCAGCTTGAAGGATAATCCAGGCTGGGTCCGACGCGCATGCGCGCTTCGTCCTGGTTGAGCGAGGCCCAATAGGGGACGGGTTTGGATGGCGCTGCCGATGTGCCGCTGGCGAACCACAGTGCGGCGGCGACGATCCCCGCTTGAGGCAGATACCTCTTCATCCCCGATCTTTTCCTCTTGAAGTGACAGCCGGTTATAGCGTCGGGCCGATGCGCCCGACAACCATTGTCTTGGGCCTGTGCCATAAGCGCTTGACCACCGCCATCGCCAGGAATAGCGGCTGATCATGGCCAAGAAACCGCGTCCCGCCAAGCCGCGCGTCGTCGTGACGCGCCGCCTGCCTCCCAATGTCGAGGCACGGATGGCCGAACTGTTCGATACGGTTTTCAATGTTGGCGATGTGCCCATGGACCGCACGGCGTTGACCCGGGCGATGGCGCAATGCGACGTGCTCGTGCCTTCTGTGACGGACCAGATAGACGCGGCGCTCATCGACCTTGCGCCCGAACGCCTGCAACTGATCGCCAGCTTCGGCAGCGGGGTCGATCATATCGACCTTGGCGCGGCACGGCGGAAGGGCATCATCGTCACCAATACGCCCGGCGTGCTGACTGAAGACACCGCCGACATGACGATGGCGTTGATCCTGTCCGTACCCCGCAGACTGGCCGAGGGTGAGAAGCTGGTGCGATCGGGGACCTGGTCCGGCTGGAGCCCATCCGGCATGCTGGGCCATCGCATCGGCGGCAAGAAGCTGGGCATTATCGGCATGGGCCGGATCGGCCGGGCGGTCGCGAGGCGTGCGGCGGCCTTCGGCCTGTCGATCGCCTATCATAATCGCCATCGTCTGCCCTTTGAGGTCGAACAGGAGCTGCATGCCACATGGCACGCGGATGTCGATACGCTGCTGAGCGAATGCGACATCGTGTCGATTAACTGTCCGCTCAATGCCGACAGCAGGGCATTGATCGACGCGCGGCGCATCGCGCTGATGCGGGCGGATGCCTATCTCATCAACACCTCCCGCGCGGAAATCACCGACGAGCCTGCGCTGATCGCGGCGCTGGCGGAGGGGCGGATCGCCGGAGCTGGGCTGGACGTCTATGCGCATGAGCCAGCCGTCGACCCGCGCCTGCTCGCGCTGTCCAACGTGGTGCTGCTGCCGCACATGGGATCGGCGACTTTCGAGGGACGGGACGCCACCGGCGCCCGCGTCATCGCCAACATCCGCAGCTGGGCCGACGGACACCGCCCGCCCAATCAGGTGTTGGAAGGCTGGGTCTAGATTGCAGGCGGTGGCGCGGATTATTTGACCGTAAAGCTGTATTTCCCCGAAATCTTGTGTTGGTCGGCGCCAGCCGCATGCCAGTTGAGGTCATAGCTGCCCACCGGCAAGGCGCGGGGGAGGGTGACCGTCAAGGTCCTGCCATCGCCTTCGACCGACGTCTTGAAGCCCTTGATTGGCATGGGCGCGTGGCTGGCCATGCCCGGCATCCCTGTCATGACCAGATCGACGCCGCTCAAGGTCGGAAGCAGCTTTTCGGAGAAGGTCAGGCTGAGCTTTGCAGGCTTGCTGACGGTTGCGTTGGGCGCAGGGGTGGAAGACAGCAATTTCGGCTGTGCGCTTGCCAGGGAGGGCATGGCGGCCAACATAAGGGCGGCGGCGAACAGGGTAGGGCGCATGATGCTGAACTCCGGTAATATTTGGGTCATGGAATATGGGCGGCTTCCCTGACCTCGCAAGGATGGGCATAAATTTTTGCATGAGGCTTTGGAAGGTGCAGCACATATCTTTCGGGAAAGGGGACTGGGATCATGAGCGGCCTTGACCGTCGGGGCGTGATCCGGGGATTGGGCGGCGTTCTGGCGCTGAGCCCGCTATTCCCTGCCTGGGCGCGAAGTGGCACTCCGGGACTGACGCTTCAATCAGGGGTATTGAGCGGCGAAGATATCGCGCTGACCATCAACGAAGGGCATTTTTCCACGGGCGGACGCTCGGCGCATGCAGTCATGGTGAATGGGACGTTGCCCGCGCCGCTCATCCGGTTGAGGGAAGGGCAGAATGTCCGGCTGTCGGTCAGTAACAGGCTGAAGGAAGATACGTCGATCCACTGGCATGGGCTGATCGTGCCTTTCCAGATGGACGGCGTGCCGGGCGTCAGCTTCCCCGGCATCCGGCCGGACGAGACTTTCACCTACGAATTTCCGGTGCGGCAATCAGGCACCTACTGGTATCACAGCCATTCGGGCATGCAGGAAGCGGTCGGCCATTACGGCCCGATCGTCATCGATCCCGCCGACGCCGACCCGGTGGAGGCGGATCGCGAGCATGTGATCGTCCTGTCTGACTGGAGCCCGATCCACCCCCATATGCTGCTGAAGCGGCTGAAGCAGATGGGCGGCTATTTCAACATGCAGAAGCAGACGCTGGCCGGGTTGCTGGCGGGCAAGGATCAAACCGCAAAAGAGCGCCTGCAATGGGGCGCGATGCGGATGGACCCGACCGATATATCGGACGTGACCGGGTCGACATACAGCTTCCTCGTCAATGGGCACGGCACAGCGGAAAACTGGACCGGCCTTTTCACGCCGGGTGAGCGGGTGCGCCTGCGGATCATCAATGCTTCGGCCATGACCAACTTCAATGTCCGGCTGCCGGGGCTGGCGATGACGGTGGTGCAATGCGACGGCCAGCATGTACAGCCGGTCGGAACGGACGAGTTCCAGATCGGCATCGCGGAAACCTATGATGTCGTCGTTCAGCCCGCCGAGCCTAAGCCCTATGGCTTGATTGCGGAAGCGATCGACCGGTCTGGCCTGGTCCGCGCTACACTGGCGCCGCGCATGGGTATGGCTGCGGAGGTGCCAACGCTACGTGAGCGTCCTCTATTGGGCATGAAGGATATGGGCATGGACATGTCCGGGATGGACATGGGGCACGGCGGCGTCATCGACCTCAGTCAGCCTGCCAATGAAGGCATGTCTGGACATTCCATGAAGATGCGGGACAAGTCCGTCGCGCCGCAGGTCAGCATGGGGCCGGGCGTCGCCACGCTTTCTCCCATGCCTGTGGATCGAACGGCTGATCGGCCGACGGGGCTGGAAAATGTTCCGCATCGCGTGTTGACCTATGCCGACCTCAAATCACTGCATCCGCACAAGGACCGGCGGACGCCATCGCGAACGCTCGACATCCATCTCACCGCGAACATGGAACGCTATATGTGGTCGTTCGACGGGGTGAAGCTATCCGACGGCGCCGAGCCTATCCCGTTCCGCCACATGGAGCGGGTGCGCGTGAACCTTATCAACGACACGATGATGCCCCATCCCATCCATCTGCATGGACATTTCTTCGAACTCGTGACGGGGGCGGGCGAACATAACCCGCTCAAGCATACGGTGAACGTTCTTCCCGGCGGCAAGGTGAGTTTCGACCTTACCGCCGATGCGTTGGGGGACTGGGCATTTCACTGCCACATGCTGATGCACATGCATGCGGGGATGATGCGCGTCGTGACGGTACGTCATGAGGGGACGGCGGCATGAGGTTCGCCGTCGCGGCGCTGCTGCTGCTTTCTCCCACGCTCTCCGCTCAGGCTCAGCAGATGGATCACAGCCACATGCACCATGACGCCATGGAGCAGGCGCCGCAGGAGGAGGGTCAATCCCCTACAGATGCGAGCAAAGCTGAGCCTGCTGCGGACCAGGATATTCCTAAAGGAACGCCGCCAGCACCGCCCAGCGACCATGCCGCCGATGCCTTCTACAGCGCGGACGAAATGGCGCGCGCCCGTGCCGCCATGCTCGAGGAAAGCGGCGGGATGCGTTTTTCCAAACTGATGTTGGACCGGCTGGAATATCGTGCAGGCAGGGGGGGCGATGCCTATCATTGGGAAGGCGAGGGCTGGATCGGCGGTGACATCAATCGCCTGGCTTTCAAATCGGAAGGCGAGGGCAAGAAAAGCGGCAGGGTGGAGCATGCGGAGGTGCAGTCGCTCTACAGCCGGGCGATCGATCCCTGGGTCAATCTGGAGGCAGGCGTGAGGCAGGACTTGGGTCCCGATCCCGACCGCACCTATGTGGTCGCCGGGATTGATGGCCTTGCTCCCTACTGGTTTGAGGTGAGCGCTCAGGCGTTCCTGTCCAACAAGGGTGACGGGCATTTGCGGCTGGAGGCGAGCTACGACCAACGCATCACGCAGCGCCTGATCCTGCAACCGGCGGCGGAAGTTAACTTAGCCGTGCAGGATGTTCCAGAACTTGGCATAGGATCAGGATTGTCGGACGTCGAATTGGGGCTGCGGCTGCGCTATGAAATCGCCCGCGAGTTTGCGCCTTATGCAGGCGTGAATTGGGAGCGCAGGCTGGGCGGAACGGCTCGCATGGCAAGGGCCAGTGGGGATAACGCATCTGTCGCCAGTTTCGTGATGGGCGTTCGTTTCTGGTTCTGAGCGCACGTTTCTGAAGCGAGGGGAATAGATCGCAGTCCTAAGGGCTATGGAACCGGCTAGCGCCGTCATCGGTTCAGACAATATCTATTTATAGCGAAGGATTACATCATGATCCGTCTTGCCATCATTTCGCTGGTGATCGCTGCGGTGCTGGCCATTCTCGGCTTTGGCGGCGCGGCTGGCACCTTTGTCGGCATTGCAAAGATTCTCTTCTTCCTGGCGATCGCGCTGTTCGTGATCTTCCTGGTCCTCGGTCTGCTGGCTGGAAAAGGGATCAAGAACGCCATAGATTGAGTGCATGATCAAGATTGGCGCTGGAGTTGACGAAACCGGTAGGCTGACGCGAGACGAAGCCGGTTTCCTGCTCCAGCGCGATCTGGGCGGGACTTTCCGCCTGATTCTGCTGCGCGTTCCTGTAGACCATGTGGAAAAGCGCGTTCGCGTGCAGGGCTATTATGCAGGCGATGAAACCGTGGAGGTGGAGGGCGTCGCTGCCATTTGAATTAGTCCTTTGGCAGCGATCATGATTCAGGCGGTTAGGGGATCACCCGGCGGAACGGTCGTGTGAGTGTGTACGAAACGTGCGCAGGCGCCCACGCCGCGGTTATTTTCAAGCGGCAGGGCGGTTTCGCAATAGGCGCATTCGGCCATCAGACGGCCTACCATCCATTGGCTTCGGCCGCAGCTGGGGCAGTGATTGGCTTCCCCGACATGATAATGGATGATGTATCCCCTTAGGGCCGGGTCAAATGACTTGCCGGTCACGAGGTTGGAAACTGGGCGCATCGTCTCTTCCTCCTCAGACATATTTTATCGGTCATCCAGCGAAGAATATCATCGATATTTCAAAACACTGCGATACAACGACTTAAGTCAGAGCGCGCGACCCGCTTTATTTCCTGGTAACCCGCTCCGTCTGCCAGAACGCGATTACACCTCAATGTATCCCGCGTGCAGGGATGCCGTCTACAATAAAGATTTGCAGAACGTCCCATTTCGCGCCTTCGCATTGACTTGGCGACGGCAGTCGCTATGGCGGCGGCCATCAAGGGACATACCCGCTTCGGCCATCGGTTGGGGCGCATCCCGCCATCTTGCCCCCCGTCATCCGATGTGCGGGTCAGGCTCCCGGCGGAATGTCGTTATCCTCCTAGCCCCTTGGCCGGGCATTGCGAGGAGACGCACGACTCATGACCGCCATCGGACAGGACACTCTCGGCACGCGCGACACTTTGAAGGTCGGCGGCAAGGACATTGCCTATTATTCGCTGAAGAAGGCTGCTGCGAAGCTCGGCGACGTTTCGCGCCTGCCTTTCTCGATGAAGGTGCTGCTGGAAAACCTGCTCCGTTTCGAAGATGGCGTGACCGTCACGACCGACGACATCAAGGCGATCGTCGATTGGCAGAATGACAAGGGCAAGGCCGAGCGCGAGATCCAGTATCGCCCCGCGCGCGTGCTGATGCAGGACTTCACCGGCGTTCCCTGCGTCGTCGACCTCGCGGCGATGCGCGACGCGATGACCGCGCTGGGCGCCGACGCCAGCAAGATCAACCCGCAGGTTCCCGTCCACCTCGTCATCGACCACTCCGTCATGGTCGACGAATTCGGCACGCCCAAGGCGTTCGAACAGAATGTGGAAATCGAATATCAGCGTAACATGGAACGCTACGACTTCCTGAAGTGGGGCAGCAAGTCGCTCGCCAACTTCTACGCCGTGCCCCCCGGCACCGGCATCTGCCATCAGGTGAACCTGGAAAATATCGCGCAGGCCGTGTGGTCGAGCGAAGGCCCCGATGGCGTTACCGTCGCCTATCCCGACACCTGCGTCGGCACTGACAGCCACACCACGATGATCAACGGCCTGGGCGTTCTGGGCTGGGGCGTCGGCGGCATCGAGGCGGAAGCCGCGATGCTGGGTCAGCCCGTCTCCATGCTCATCCCCGAAGTCGTCGGCTTCAAGCTGACCGGCGAACTCAAGGAAGGCGTGACCGCCACCGACCTCGTGCTGACCTGCACGGCCATGCTGCGCCAGAAGGGCGTCGTCGGCCGCTTTGTTGAATATTTCGGTCCCGGCCTTGCCTCGCTGTCGCTGGCCGACCGCGCGACGCTTGCCAACATGGCACCGGAATATGGCGCGACCTGCGGCTTCTTCGGCATCGACGACAAGACGCTGGATTACATGCGCCTGACCGGCCGTACCGAAGAGAATATCGCGCTGGTCGAAGCCTATGCCAAGGAGCAGGGCTTCTGGATCGACCCCGCCGTTGAGCCGGTATTCACCGACACGCTGGAACTGGACCTCGCCACCGTCGTCCCCAGCCTCGCCGGTCCGAAGCGTCCGCAGGACCGCGTTTCGCTGCCCGAAGTTGATGATGTGTTCAACGCCGACCTGGCGAACGTCTACAAGAAGGCGCAGCAGCGGGTTCCGGTTGAAGGCAAGGATTTCGACATTGGTGACGGCGACGTTACCATCGCCGCGATCACGAGCTGCACCAACACGTCGAACCCCGGCGTCATGGTCGCCGCTGGTCTGGTGGCCAAGAAGGCGAACGAACTGGGCCTGAAGCCCAAGCCTTGGGTCAAGACATCGCTTGCACCCGGTAGCCAAGTGGTTACCGATTATTTCGCTAAGGCTGGCCTTCAGGAGCACCTCGACGCTGTCGGCTTCAACCTCGTCGGCTATGGCTGCACCACCTGCATCGGCAACTCCGGCCCGCTGGCTGAGCCGATCAGCAAGGCGATCAACGACAACGGCCTCGTCGCCGCAGCCGTGATCTCCGGCAACCGCAACTTTGAAGGCCGCGTGTCGCCGGACGTTCGCGCCAACTTCCTCGCCTCGCCGCCGCTGGTCGTCGCTTATGCGCTCAAGGGCACGGTGATCGAGGACTTCATCACCACGCCGATCGGTCAGGGCAAGGACGGTCAGGATGTATATCTGAAGGACATCTGGCCGACCAATGACGAAGTCGCCACCACCATGGCGGGCTGCATGGACCGCCCGATGTTCCAGGCGCGCTATGCCGACGTCTACAAGGGCGATGCGCACTGGCAGGCGATCGACGTCACGGGTTCGGCCACGTATAGCTGGCAGGCCGGTTCTACTTATGTCGCCAACCCTCCCTATTTCGAAGGGCTGAGCATGACCCCGGCGCCGGTCACCGACATTGTCGAAGCCAAGCCGCTGGCGATTTTCGGCGACTCGATCACCACCGACCACATCTCGCCGGCCGGTTCGATCAAGGCGACCTCGCCCGCTGGCAAGTGGCTGAGCGAGCATCAGGTCGCGCAGGCCGACTACAACAGCTACGGCGCGCGTCGCGGTCATCATGAAGTGATGATGCGCGGCACGTTCGCCAACATCCGCATCAAGAACCTGATGCTGGACGGCGTTGAAGGCGGCATGACCCGCTATGACGGCGAAGTCATGCCGATCTACGACGCGGCGATGAAGCACAAGGCGGACGGCACTTCGCTGGTCGTCATCGGTGGCAAGGAATATGGCACCGGATCGTCGCGCGACTGGGCGGCGAAGGGCACCAACCTGCTCGGCGTCCGCGCCGTGATCGTCGAAAGCTTCGAGCGCATCCACCGTTCGAACCTGGTCGGCATGGGCGTGTTGCCGCTCCAGTTCAAGAATGGCGAGAGCAAGGACACGTTCGGCTTCACCGGCGATGAAACCTTCACCATCCAGAATGTCGCTGGCCTCAAGCCGCGTCAGGATGTGGATGTGATCGTGAAGCGCGCCGATGGCTCGACCTTCACCTTCACCGCGCTCTGCCGGATCGATACCGTCAATGAGCTGGAATATTTCATGAACGGCGGCATCCTTCAGTACGTCCTGCGCAAGCTGGCTGCCTGATCAGCCGGGGATAATTGCTAGAGAAGAAGGCTCTCTCCGAAAGGAGAGAGCCTTTTTTTATGGGCATCTCTGCGGCCTCTCCGCCACCGCGAAAACTATTCACGCCTTGCCCAAGTCGCTGATAATGGGTCGGCATGACAATTTTCATCGAACTGGTCGGCTGGCTCGGCGCGCTTCTGGTTTTGGGCGCCTATATCCTCGTTTCGGCCGGGCGACTGTCGGGCAGCTCAGTGGTTTTCCAGTGGATGAACGCGCTCGGCGCAGCTTTCTTCGTGCTCAACACCTGGTGGCATGGCGCTATTCCATCCATGGTGCTCAACATCGTCTGGAGCGCTATCGGTTTTACGGCCCTGTGGCGGATTTGGCGGGCCAAGACTGCGAATGGTCGATAGGAGGGTTATCGCCTCCTCAAGAAAGGCTGGGGTGGCGGGCGCACGTTCGATCGATTAGGCATCTCATCAGCAATGAAAAAAGCACTGATCGTCCGTCATGTGCCGCGAGAGGGAGCGGCCGGGTTTCTCCAGCCGATCGAGGCGGCTGGCTATGAGATTGAGCGGATCGATGTCGCCAGCCCCGAATTCGCCCATGTGGATTTGTGTACGCCCGATCTGCTGATCATGATGGGCGGCCCGATGGGCGTTTATGAGCATGACATTCATCCCTGGATTCCGGTGCAGATCGATAAGCTCGCCGCACGGCTGGAACAGGACCTGCCGACTCTGGGAGTATGCCTGGGCAGCCAGATGATCGCGGCGGCGCTCGGCGCGCGCGTTTATCCCGGTGAGGCGATGGAACTCGGCTTCGCACCTGTCACGCTGAACGGATCGGGCGCGGATTCGCCTCTGCGGCATATTCAGGACGTGCCAGTGCTGCACTGGCATAGCGATACGTTCGAGCTGCCGCGCGGCGTTGAACTGCTGGCCTCAACCGATGCATACGCGCATCAGGCATTCCGCCGGGGCCGCAATCTGCTGGCGCTGCAATTCCATGCCGAGATGGGCGAGGACCCGCGCTTTGAGGATTGGTTGACCCATTTCTGGGCCGATCTGGACATCGCCAAACAGTGCGGCGTGGCCCTGCGGCGTGATCATGATGAACATGGGCCGGGCGCGGTCGCGGCGGGCCGCGCGATGATCGGCGATTGGCTGGCGAAGTTAAGCGGTTGACGGGCTGGGCCGGAATTTAGGGCCGATCGACATTCAGGAGATGGCGTGTCGAAAATGGTGGTTTTCCGTGACCCTTGAGGCGAGTCACGCGCCTCGCTTCAACGCAGCGTACTCAAAGTACGTGAGCACCGGAAGCGCGGAGAGCCGCCATTTGCAGGCCGCCAGAACTGAATGTCGATCGGCCCTAGAATTCGACGTCCAGTTCCTCGACCTCATCCGGTTCTTTCCGGGCATCGTCGATCCACTCGCGCATCAGGTGCCAGCTGTTGACCGTGTTGCAATAGGCGGCCGCAGGACCTTGCAACGCCACGGCATAAGTCAGAAACCGCTGTACGACGGGCGCAAACATGGCGTCCGCCACGGTGGGGCTGTCGCCGAACAGCCAAGGGCCGCCGTAGGATCCCAGGCATTCGGTCCAGATCGCCTCGACCCGCTCAATATCCGGCTTGGCCCCTGAAAAGATCGGGAACTTCTTGTGCCGGACTTTCAGGTTCATCGGCAGGGCAGATCTCAGGTTGGCGAAACCGGAATGGATTTCACCCGATATGGAACGGCAATGGGCGCGCGCGATGCGATCCTTGGGGTACATGCCTGCGTTCGGATATAGTTCATGCAGATATTCTGCGATGGCCAGCGTGTCCCAAACGCTCGCGCCTTCATGGGTGAGGCGCGGCACCAGCACGGAAGGCGTCAGCAGCAAAAGCTCAGCGCGGTTTTCCAGATTTTCCAGCGCCACCATCTTCTCGGTGACGCGTAGTCCGGCGAGGCGGCACAGCAGCCAGCCCCGCAGCGACCAAGAGGAATAGATCTTGCTCGATATGGTCAATTCCGCAACGGCCATGACGATCCTCCCGATGTTTATAGTTTTCCATCAAACATGATGCAGCGCAATACGGAAAAATCAGTATAACGAACGACGGCGGCCGAATCGGCCGGGGGAACATTTTGGGGCGCCGTTCATATTATGACGATGCTGTATAGTGGCTATCAGGCTCTGGAAGACATGCTGGCTCCCGCGCGCTTCGGCGCCGAACTGGCCCTGAATCTCCGCGACAAGATGGGTCCGGTGGCTGATTGGCCCATGCCGCGCCGCATGTTCGCGCTAATGGACGTATTCCAAGGTGCCCGGCTCACGCACAAGCGTCGCGCCTATGGCGTCAACGAAGTCCGCAGCGGCAACGCCCTTGTTGCGGTGCGGGAAGAAGTGGTCCTTGACCTGCCCTTCGGCAACCTGCTTCACTTTGCGAAGGACGATGTCGAAACGGAACAGCCCCGCGTGCTGCTCGTGGCGCCGATGTCGGGCCATTTTTCTACCCTATTGCGTAACACCGTGCGGACCTTGCTGCGCGACCATGACGTCTACATCACTGATTGGAAGAATGCGCGCGATGTTCCGTTGTCGGCAGGGCGCTTCGGCTTTGACGACTATGTCGATTATGTCATCACCTTCATGCAGGAGCTTGGCCCCGGCGCGCACATGCTGTCCGTTTGCCAGCCCTGCGTACCGGCCTTTGCCGCTGTCGCGCTGATGGCCGAAGATGGCGATGCCGCGACACCACAATCCATGACGCTGATGGGCGGCCCGATCGACCCCCGTGCGGCGCCGACCGTCGTGAACGAATTGTCCAACGAGCGGCCGATTGAGTGGTTCGAACGGCAACTCATCACTTCCGTCCCGATGCGTTATCGCGGTGCCGGGCGGCGGGTCTATCCGGGCTTCCTGCAACTGTCCGCCTTCCTGTCGATGAACCTGGAACGCCACGGTGCCCAACATCGCGAGCTTTATCAGTTGCTGGCGGATGGGAAGGAAGAAGAGGCCGAGAAGATCAAGGATTTCTATCAGGAATATTTCGCGGTTCTGGACATGACCGCCGAATTCTACCTGGAGACGGTTGAGCGCGTGTTTCAGCGGACTCTTCTCGCGAAGGGCGAACTCAAGCACCGCGGTCGACTCGTCAATCCGGGTGCCATTCGCAAGACGGCGCTGCTGACGGTCGAGGGAGAGAAGGACGATATCTGCGCGGTCGGGCAAACGGCGGCGGCGCACGCGCTTTGCACGGGATTGCGGCCTCATCTGAAGCGGCATCACCTGCAAATCGGCGCCGGTCATTATGGCGTGTTTTCCGGTAGTAAGTGGGAGAAGGAAGTTTTCCCGCAGGTCCGCAACATGATCTTGGCGATGAACTGATCGAGGGCTAAGCGCCGCCTTCCGGTCGCGACCATATCCATGTTCCGCCAATTAGTGCGGCCGCGACCGGGACCAGGAACCAAGGGAAAGGCACCAGGAACAGCGCCAGCACTGCGCTGAATGTGAAAGCCGCAAGCGCCGCCTGCTTTCCCCGGCGGCTGATCGCACCCTTGTCGCGCCAACGGCGAATATGCGGCCCGAAATGCCGATGATCGAGCAGCCTGGCTTCCAGCGCCGGGCTTGACCGGGCGAAGCAGAACGCCGCCAATATCATGAAGGGCACCGTGGGCAGCAGGGGGAGGACAATGCCCAGCGCGCCAAGGCCCAGCGACATAAAGCCGACGGCAAGATAAAGCGCCCGCCTCATCAGGCGGCGGGCAGTCGCAGCCGCACCATCAGCCCGCCCAGATCTTCACTTTCCTCCATCGCCACCGATCCGCCATAGATTTCCGCGACGTCGCGCACGATGGCCAGGCCAAGGCCGGTGCCGGGCTTACCGGAATCCAGCCGGACGCCACGGTCGAAGATGCGGGTCCGTTCCTCCTGCGGGATACCCAGGCCGTCATCTTCGACCAATATCTCGACCATGGTTCCGGCGCGGCCAACTGTGGCGAACACGCTGCCGCCACCATATTTTGCCGCGTTTTCGATAAGGTTGCCCAGCATCTCGTCCAGGTCCTGACGCTCCACCCTGACGGCAACCTCCTTGTCGCCATCCATGTCGATCCGCGCTTCGGGATAGAGGCGCTGGACGGCGCGCTCGACCGCTTGCAGGCTTGTCCATACTTCCGCCCGGCTCTGCGCCGCGCCGCGCCGCCCGACCGCGCGGGCGCGTGCCAGATGGTGATCGACCTGCCTGCGCATCGTCGTGGCTTCCCGAATGACGGTTTCCCCAAGGTCCGCCGATTGCGCGGTCGCGGCGTTCATGATGACGGTCAGCGGCGTTTTCAGCGCGTGGGCAAGATTGCCCGCATGGGTTCGCGCCTCTTCCGCCTGCCGCTCATTATGAGCGAGAAGGGCGTTCAGTTCCTCGACCATGGGTAGCACTTCGGAGGGCATCGGTTCGGTGACGCGGCTCTTTTCGCCCGCCCGCATCCTGACGATTTCCTTGCGCACCCGGCGCAGCGGCCTCAGTCCGTAAAGCGTCTGAAGCGTGGTCAGTACGATCAGGCCGAGCGCGAGAAGGGCAAAACTCTGGGTCAGCGTGGATCGCAACGTGGTGATCTGGTCGTCCAGCCCGGCACGGGCAGCCGCGACCATGAACATCCAGCGCGTATTCGAACCGGGCAGAACGATGGTCCGCTCCATGATCCGCAAGTCTTCGCCCGGAAACTGCTTGCTGTCATAAGCGTGGAAGCTGCGATCATCATGCTCGGGCAGCACCCTCAGTGCCCGGTCCCATAGCGAGCGCGATCGCCAATCCTCATGCCCCTTGGCGCTGATCTGGTAATAGAGACCGCTGTTGGGCTCCAGAAAGCGCTGATCGGCAAGCGGGCGATTGAACAGCACTTCGCCATCCGGCCCGATCTCGGCCGAAGCGATCATCGCCGTCAGAACATAATTGAGCCCGTCGTCGAAATTGCGTGTGATTGCCTGCGACAGGACACGGTCAAGCGCCAGTCCGCCACCCAGCAGCAGGATGCTGATCCACAGCGCCGCGATGCCGATCATGCGCCGACTGAGCGACCCGGTCGAATGGACCGTGGGAGGGGAGGCTGGACTGGTCATTACAGCTGTCTGTTGCCCACTCCGTTCGCCCGGGCTTGCCGAAGATCGTCCCGGCAGAAAAGGGGGCTTTGGCGGAACCAGCCCGAGGCAGAATTTGAGACCTTAGCGGGCGGGCTCGTCCAGGCTGTAGCCAAGACCGCGTATCGTCGTGATGACGTCCGCGCCCAGCTTCTTGCGGATGCGGGTAACGAACACTTCGATCGTGTTGGAATCGCGGTCGAAATCCTGATCGTAGATATGCTCGATCAACTCGGTGCGGCTCACCACCTTGCCCTTATGGTGGAGAAGGTAGGACAGCAGCTTATATTCCTGCGCAGTCAGTTTTACCGGCTCGCCCTTCAGCGTGACCTTGCCCGAGCGCGTGTCCAGCCGGACGTCGCCCGCGATCAGTTCGCTCGATGCATTGCCCGAAGCGCGGCGGATGAGCGCGCGCAACCGCGCGATCAGCTCTTCGCTCTGAAACGGCTTGGCCAGATAATCGTCCGCGCCAGCGTCCAGCCCTGCGACCTTGTCGGACCAGCTGTCGCGCGCGGTCAGCACCAGTACCGGGAAGCTTCGTCCCTCCTTGCGCCAGCGGTCCAGCACCGTCAGCCCGTCAATGGTCGGCAGGCCAAGGTCGAGGACCACGGCATCATAGCTTTCCGTCGTGCCCAGGAAGTGTCCATCCTCGCCATCGGTCGCAAGGTCGACGGCATAGCCTGCGCCCTCCAACGTGTTGCGGAGCTGTTGCCCAAGGCTTGGTTCATCTTCGACGATCAGCAGACGCATATGGCTCCGTTTCTGTGTATTTTGCCCATTGGCGCGTCAGTGCGCCCAGCCGGTTATATCGCCTGTGCGCCCGTCCGCATCAACCCAAACCACCTTGCCGTCCTTCACATATTTCAGGCGATAGCGGTTGGAGGATGGATTGAATTCCGCGCCGAGGTAGGTCGCCCCGCCCATGGCGGCATCTACGCGCCGCTTGATGAGGGAAAATGGCATGGTCTGCCCGTCCAGCATAGCCCGGCGCGCCGCGTCCTGCTCGCCACGCTGACCGGCCTCAGCGGAGGAGGGCACTGCCACCATCGCGGCGATGGCGGCCATACCCGCAATCAGGCTGCTAAGCTTCATCGTCATGTGGCATGCCATAGGCGACAAGCATTGAACAGGTGGTGAATGGTGGCGTCAGCGCGGTGACAGGTGCCGGTCAGCGTTCCAGCGCATATTGGACGGTCAGCGTCACGGACGATCCAACCTGGCCCGGTTCCACCGGCGTCGCCTCCGCCGCATCGGCCTTGAAGCGTGCTGTCATCATCGGCATCGGCGGACGGCCGCCGCTGTTGCTCTCCGCGATGGAGACGAGCCGCGCGGTACGGTAGCCGGCCGCCTGCGCATAGAAGTCCGCCTGCGCCTTGGCGCTCTTCAACGCAGCTCCGCGCGCCTGGACCAGCATCGGGGTCGGGTCCTCGATGGAGAAGGATGGGCCGTTGACGTTGGTCGCGCCCGCTTCGACCAGCGTGTCGAGCAGTTGCCCCGTCTTCTTGATGTCGCGCAGCTTGATCGTCAGCTGGTTTGACGCTTCATAACCAATGAAACGAGGCCCGGCAGGCTGACCGTTCTGATTGCTGTAGTCATATTGGGCGCTGAGATTAATGCCGCTCGTCTGGATGTCCTTCTTTGGGATCCCGGCCTTGGCAAGGGTGGCGATCAGCCGGTCCATCTTCACCGCATTCTCGCGCATAGCCTGCGCGGCTGTGGGCGCGCGCGTTTGAACGCCCGTGCCGATTACGACCTGATCCGGCGCCGCCTCGACCGTCTCGGTTACGTTGAGCGTCACGACAGGAGCGGTCTCGGCGATGGTCACGTTGGTCTGCGCGACCGCCATGGCAGGAATCGATACCGCGGCGGCGGCGGCCATCAGGGCCAGGGCGGACTTCATGAGCGTATCTCCTTGAAAAGCGATGCAGCCCGTTTGTAACGGCTGCGATGAATGGACGCTGACAGGCGTTGAAAGCCGTCAGACAGCATCCGGTTCCACGCACTCTTGCCCCGACGCGCCGGAAGTCCTAGCTGCACGGCCATGGCCGCCCCTATATTCTCCTTCGAAAATCTTGGTCTCAGCCAAGGAAGCCATTGGCTTTTCCGTCATCTCGACATTTTTGTCGGCGATCGTGACCGGCTGGCGCTGATCGGCCGCAATGGCGCGGGCAAGACCACGCTGTTGAAGCTGATCGCGGCGCAGATCGAGCCTGACGAAGGGACGCGATCGGTTCGTCCGGGCGCGCGCGTCATCATGCTGGAGCAGGACCCCGACGTCAGTAGCTTCGCCACCCTGCATGATTTCGCGCTGGCGGGCGAATATGCACCCCCCGCGCATGAGGTGGAGGCGATCGCCAGCCAACTCGGCATCGACCTGTCGCGCGAGGCCGCGACCGCCAGCGGCGGTGAGCGCCGCCGCGCAGCCATTGCCCGCGCGCTGGCGAGTGAGCCCGACCTGTTGCTGCTGGACGAGCCGACCAACCATCTCGACATCGACGCCATCGATTGGCTCGAGGGCTGGCTTGCCCGTTATTCCGGTGCATTCATCGTCATCAGCCATGATCGCGCTTTCCTGACACGCCTGACGCGCCAGACCCTGTGGCTGGATCGCGGGTCGATCCGCCGCAGCGAGATCGGTTTTGGGGGTTTCGAAGAGTGGATGGAGGCCGTCTATGCTGAGGAGGCCCGTGCCGCCGAGAAGCTCGACGCCAAGCTAAAGATCGAGGCGCACTGGCTGGAACGCGGCGTCACCGCGCGCCGCAAGCGTAATCAGGGGCGTCTCGCCAAGCTTTGGGAAATGCGGGCGCAGCGCGCGGCGATGGTCGGTCCCCAAGGCGTCGCGAAGATCGCCGTCGCTGCCGACGACAGCAAGACCAAGAGCGTCATCGCCGCCGAACAGGTGACCAAGAATTTCGGTGACCGCACGGTCATCAAGGACTTCTCCCTACGCATCCAGCGCGGCGATCGCATTGGCATCGTCGGCGGCAACGGCGCTGGCAAGACGACGCTCCTGAAACTCCTGACCGGCGAACTCGCGCCTGATAGCGGCGTCGTCAAACAGGCCAAGTCGCTCGACATGATCTTCATCGACCAGCAGCGCAGCCTGATGCAGCCCGATAAGCGTGTCCGCGACGTGCTGGCGGAGGGCGGCGACTGGATCGATGTGCGGGGCGTGCGAAAGCATGTTCACGGTTATCTCAAGGAATTTCTCTTCGACCCCTCGCTGGCCGAGGCGCGCGTGGGCACGCTGTCCGGGGGCGAGCGGTCACGCCTGCTCTTTGCCCGTGAGTTCGCCCGCGAATCGAACCTGCTGGTGCTCGACGAGCCGACCAACGACCTCGACCTCGAAACGCTCGACCTGTTGCAGGAAGTGATCGCGGACTATGACGGCACGGTCCTGATCGTCAGCCATGACCGCGACTTTCTGGATCGCACGGTGACGGTGACGCTTGGTCTGGATGGTTCGGGGCAAGTCGATGTGATCGTCGGCGGCTATGCCGACTGGGTCGCCAAGCGTCAGCCCAGGAATGCGCCCCGGACGGAGAAGAAGGCTGCCGCCGCTCCGCCCCCGCCAAAATCCGCGTCGACCAAGCTTAGCTACAAGGATCAGCGGGATCTCGACTTGCTGCCCAAAACCATCGAAAAGCTGGAACAGGACATTGTTCGCGATGAGGAGGCATTGGCCGACCCATCGCTCTACACTCGCGATCCTAATCGTTTCGCGGCGCTGACAAAGGCGATCGAGCAGGCGCGCGCCGACAAGGATTCGGCCGAGGAACGCTGGCTGGAACTCGCGGAAAAGGCCGAGGGACTGAGCGGCTGAACGAAGGGGAAAAGGGAATGGCGGTGATGGACGGATCAGATTCAGGCGCTCTTGACCAGGCGCGCTCGCATCATGCCGTTCATTATGTCAATCGCGTCGGCTGGCTGCGCGCGGCTGTCCTCGGCGCGAATGACGGCATCGTATCGACCGCCAGTCTGCTTGCGGGTATCGCCGCGTCGGGCGCGTCGCGCGAAACCATTCTGCTGTCCGGCATAGCGGCCCTGTTTGCGGGCGCCATGTCGATGGCGGCGGGAGAATATGTGTCGGTCAGCGCGCAATCGGACACGGAACGGGCCGATCTCGCCAAGGAAAAACATGCGATTGCTCAGCAGCCAGATGTGGAATGGCAGGAGCTGCGCGGCATCTATATCGAGCGGGGCCTCACCCCCGAACTGGCTGGAGAAGTCGCGCGACAATTGATGGACGCCGATGCGCTTGCCGCCCACGCCCGCGACGAACTCGGCATTTCGGATATCAGCACGGCGCGGCCGGTTCAGGCGGCACTGACTTCGGCAGCCACCTTTTCCGTCGGTGCGATCGCTCCGGTTATCGCGGCGGCGGTCAGCCCGGCTCCCCATGCGCTGGCGAGCGTCGTCGTGACCTCGCTAATCTGTCTTGCTCTGCTGGGCTATGCAGGCGCGCGGCTGGGTGGAGGCAAGTTAGGCCGGTCGGTCGGCCGGGTGCTGTTCTGGGGCGTGCTCGGCATGGCGATCACGGCAGGTGCAGGCAGGCTTTTCGGCGCGGCGATATGATGGCAAGGTCCGGGCCATCCGGATTCCCAAGGAGAAGATCATGACTGCGATCCAGCAAATTCCGCTCAAGACGATCAATGGCGCCGACGCCAGCCTCGCCAACTATGCGGGGAAGGTGGTGCTGGCGGTCAATGTCGCCTCCAAATGCGGCCTGACCCCGCAATATGAAGGGTTGGAAAAGCTCTACCGCGATTACAAGGACAAGGGGCTGGTGGTTGCTGGCTTCCCGGCCAACGACTTTGCCGGCCAGGAACCGGGTAGCAATGACGAGATCGCGGAATTCTGCACCACCAATTTCGGTGTCGATTTCCCCATGTTCGAAAAGATCGTCGTGACCGGCCCGGAAAAGCATCCGCTCTACGCCGCCCTGACCAGCGAGCAGCCCAAAGCTGCGGGTGAGGGCGATGAATTTCGCGAAAAGCTTCGCGGCTATGGCATGACGCCGACCGAAGAGCCCGAAGTGCTCTGGAATTTCGAAAAGTTCCTGATTGCCAAGGACGGCTCCGTCGCCGCGCGCTTTGCGCCCGGCACGACGCCTGATGATCCGGCGCTGGTATCCGCTATCGAGGCTGAACTGGCGAAATAAGGGACAGGCATCGGGGTCGGCGCTGTTCATGGCGCCGACCCGGATGTCTCGCCGTTGCTGGTCGCCTCATGCTTTCGCCCGCCACCGCCTTTCAACAGATCGGCCCGGTGCTGGAAACGCTCAGCATCGTCGGGATTTTCGTGTTTGCGGCGTCTGGGGCGCTGGCGGCGGCCCGGCTGGGGCAGACGCTAGTGACCTTTGCGTTCTTCGCGCTGGTGACGGGGGTAGGGGGCGGCACCCTTCGCGACCTGTTGATCGGCGCACCGGTTTTCTGGGTGCATGATCCCGTTCCGGCAATCACATGCATGGTCGCGGCGCTCCTGATCTGGTTCACGCCGCGCCGCTTGTGGAGCGATCGCGCGCTCGATTGGCTCGACGCCATCGGCCTCGTCTCCTTTGCCGTGTTCGGAGCCGCCAAGGCGATGAGCTACGGCATTCCGCCCTTCGTTGCCGCTCTGATGGGCGTGGTCACCGGCTGCGTCGGCGGCATCTTGCGCGATCTCCTCGCCCATGAGCCGTCCATATTGTTGCGCCCCGAACTTTATGTAACGGCAGCGGCCCTCGCTTCCGGCTTGTTCGTCATGCTGCGCTGGTGGGGGCTGGACGTGCCGGTAGCGGGCGTCGTCGCGGCGCTGCTAGGCTTCCTTTTGCGCGCCTTCGCGATCTGGCGAAGCATTGGCCTCCCCACCTACAAAGCTGATCGTTAACAGTTCAGAACGCATAAATCCTCCCCATCGCAGATGGGGAGGGGGACCGCCGCAGGCGGTGGAGGGGAAAAGCGCTACATCACCGCCAAAGGCTGGCAAGTAACCCCATCAGGCCCCGCTCATCGGCGGCACTCACCCGCCGCGGTGCGCCATAGCCTCGGCATTCCAGGCAATCAGCCCGCACACCCGCGCCACTGATCAGTCCACGCATATCCGCGACAGCCTGCATGGCCCAACGCCGCTGGATCATCGCCTGCCTGCTCAACATGTCGCGGGGAGCATCCACATCCTCATCGTCCCGTTCTGACATCGACTTGATGAGCTCGGCGAACTTGTCGGGCTCCTTCTCGATACGGTAAACCTTCGCCTTGGCAGGATCGATCTTGGCCATCTTCGCCGCTTCGGCGACGGCTTCCTCCAACCCGCCGAAGCGATCGACCAGCCCGATCTGCCGCGCCGTGCCGCCGTCCCACACGCGGCCTTGAGCAATGGCGTCGATCTGCTGAGGCGATTTACGCCGTGCCTGCGCGACCAGCCCCACGAAACGGCCATAGATATCCTCGATCCCCATCTGCATGATGCGATCGAATTCAGGCGTCGTGCCGCCCGCAATGTCCGGCTGCCCTGACAGCGGCGTGGTCCGCACGCCATCGGTCGTGATGCCTAGCTTCGCCAACGTTCCTTCAAAGCTCGGCAATATCCCGAACACCCCGATGGAGCCGGTAATCGTGTCCGGTTCGGCAAAGATCAGGTCGGCAGGCGTCGAAATCCAGTAGCCGCCGCTCGCCGCGACATTGCCCATCGACACGACGATCGGCAGGCCCTCGCGCTTGGCTTCCATGATGGCCTGCCGAATCTTTTCCGACGCCATGACCGAACCGCCGGGGGAATCGACCCGGACGACCAGCGCTTTCAGGTCCTTTTCCGACAGCGCCTTGTAGAGAAGAGCCGAAATCGTATCACCGGCTGCGCTACCCGGCCCACCATCTCCATCGACGATGTCGCCCGCCACGGTAATCACGCCGATCTGGCCATCATTGGGCGCGCGGTGGGCCTTCGCATAGCTTCTGAGGTCGATGCTGGCAAAATTACCCACCCGATCGTCAGAAGGTTCGCCGGCCACCTCGGCGACGCGTTTGCCGAAGGCTGCTTCGTCGCCCAGTCGATCGACAAGCCCAGCGCTCTGCGCCGCCTTGGCGAGATTGCCGCGCGCAGCTTCCGCCGCACCCGCAGGATTGGCGGCATAGGCGGCCAGCTTCGCGCGCGGCCGTGCCTTGCCAACTTCCTCCTGCCAATCCTGCCACAAGGCATTGGCCAGCGCCTGATTGGCCTGGCGCGCTTCGGGCGATTGATCCGTCCGAATGAAGGGTTCGACGAAGCTCTTATAGGTGCCGACGCGATAGACATGGGTGTTGACGCCCAGCTTATCGATCAACCCCTTGTAATAAAGGCCAGAGCCGCCGCGCCCGAGGATCGCTACGCCGCCAAGGGGATCGACCCATGCCTCGCTGGCATGGGCGGCCAGTTGATAGCTGTCGTCACTATAAATGGTGGCAAAGGCGAAGACCGGCTTCTTTGCTGCACGAACGGCATCCAGCGCCTTGCCCACGCGGGAAAGCGCCACCTGGCCGCCGCCCAGGAACCCGTCGAGGTTCAGCACAACCGCCTTGACCTTGCCATCTGTCTTGGCCGCATCCAGCGCGTCCACGATCTCGGAAAGGCGATATTCCTTCGTCTGCGGCCCGGACGATGTCAGCAACGAAAAGGGGTCCACCTCTGCCGGTTGCTCGACAATGGTGCCGTCCAGCTTCAGCAGCAGTGCGCCACTGCTCACGCTGCGCGCGGGCTTGGGCGACCATGAAAGCGCCGCATAAAGCAGACCGAAAAAGCCAAGCAGGAACAGCAGAACCAGCCCGTCCTTGACCGCGACCAATATGCGCCAAACGCCCTTCACAAATGCCAAATTGCCGCTTCCTTATGCTTAGCTGTCCGAGCTATCCGATCGTCCGGCCGACTGCAATGTGGGACGCTCCGCTCGGCGCACAAGCTTGCGCCCGTCATTTCCGGCGTTATGGGAGGCGCCAACATTCGCGCTTATGTGCAGGAGAAGCGTTTCATGCCCACACTCGTTCTCATCCGCCACGGCCAATCGGCCTGGAACCTGGAAAATCGCTTCACTGGTTGGTGGGACGTCGACCTGACGGAAAAGGGCGTGGAGGAAGCGCGGGCTGCTGGGCAATTGATGTCGACAAAGGGCCTCGACTTCGACCGCTGCTTCACCTCGGTTCAGACCCGGGCGATCAAGACGCTGAACCTAGCGCTTGAGGAAATGGGCCGCCTCTGGCTCCCGGTCGAAAAGGACTGGCGCCTCAATGAACGCCATTATGGCGGCCTCACGGGCCTCAACAAGGCGGAGACGGCGGCTAAGCATGGCGACGCGCAGGTGAAGGTCTGGCGTCGCAGCTTCGACATTCCGCCGCCGGTGCTGGAGCCGGGCGGCGAGTTCGACCTGTCGAAGGACCGCCGCTATGACGGCATCGCCATCCCCTCGACGGAGTCCCTGAAGGACACCATCGCCCGCGTGCTGCCCTATTGGGAAAGCCGCATCGTACCGGAGCTGAAGGCGGGCAAGCGCGTACTCATCTCGGCTCATGGCAATTCGCTGCGCGCTTTGGTGAAGCATTTGTCGGGCATTCCGGACGATGAGATCACGGAACTGGAAATCCCGACCGGCCAGCCGATCGTCTATGACCTTGCCGACGATCTGACCGCCAAGGACCGCTATTATCTGTCGGAGCGTTAAGTCCGCAAATCCCGCATTGCCCCTTGCCGGTCGTCCGGCTAAGGGGCTTTGCTTTCCGCGCCATCAGGGGAAGTCAGGCGAATGACCGGAGAGAGCGCCGCCACCGTCGGCATTATCATGGGATCGCGATCCGATTGGGAAACCATGCGCCACGCGGCCGAGACGCTGAGCGCGCTTGGCGTCCCGCACGAATGCAAGGTCGTGTCCGCTCATCGCACGCCGCAGCGTCTCTATGACTATGCCACCGGCGCGGTTTCCCGTGGTCTGAAGGTCATCATCGCCGGGGCAGGGGGCGCGGCCCATCTTCCCGGTATGACCGCGTCTATGACCCGCCTTCCAGTTCTTGGCGTGCCAGTGGAATCCAAGGCGCTGAAGGGCATGGATTCCCTGCTCTCCATCGTCCAGATGCCCGGCGGCATCCCCGTCGGAGCGCTAGCGATCGGCAAGCCCGGCGCGATCAATGCGGCGCTGTTGGCGGCTTCCATCCTCGCCACCACCGATGAGGCATTGGCCGAACGTCTGGACATGTGGCGCGAAAAGCAAACCGACGATGTCGCGGAGACGCCAGAATAAGATGACGACCATCGCGCCCGGTTCCACCATCGGCATCCTTGGCGGCGGCCAGCTCGGCCGGATGATCGCGATCGCCGCCGCGCAGCTTGGCTACCGCACGCATATCTACGCGCCGGAAGAGAGCGGACCCGCCGCTGACGTGTCCCGCTGCTGGACTCGCGGTGCCTATGAGGATGCCGCCGCGCTCGCCGCCTTCGCCGACAGCGTCGACGTCGTCACCTACGAATTCGAGAATATCGACCCTTCTGCCGTCGAAGTCCTCTCCACCCACGGCCTCGTTCGCCCCGGCGCGCAGGCGCTCCGCGTGGCGCAGGACCGCCTCGCCGAGAAGAATTTCGTCCGTGATCTCGGCGGCCTCACCGCGCCCTTCGCGTCGGTCGAAAGCCTCGGTGATCTCAACAAGGCAATCGCCACGATCGGCAGCCGTGCGATCCTGAAGACCAACCGCATGGGCTATGATGGCAAGGGGCAGGCGCGCCTCAATGATCCGGCGGACGCTCCTGCCGCCTGGAACGCCATTGGCCAGCAAAGCGCGATCCTGGAAGGTTTCGTGACCTTTGAGGAGGAGTTTTCCGTCATCCTCGTGCGCGGCGCAGGTGGCGAAGTCCGCTTCTGGGACTCGCCCGCCAACGTCCATGTCGATGGCATCCTCTCCACTTCTACAGCTCCCGCTGGCCCCCGCATAGAGGCGCAGGTGGAGGCGGCGCGCGCCCTCGCCGCGCAGGTGGCGCAAGCGCTTGGCTATGTCGGCGTCCTGACGCTTGAATTCTTCGCTAGCGCCGATGGCCCCGTCTTCAACGAAATGGCGCCCCGCGTCCACAATAGCGGCCACTGGACGATCGAAGGCGCAGTCACCAGCCAGTTCGAAAACCATGTCCGCGCCATTTGCGGCCTCCCATTGGGCGACACCAGACTGGCGGCACGGGGCGTGGAAATGCACAACCTCATCGGTGAAGAAGCCGACGCTTGGGCTGCGATCCTGTCCGATCCCGCCGCCCACCTGCATCTTTATGGCAAGCATGAAGCCCGCCCGGGCCGCAAGATGGGCCACGTCACCCGGCTGACCCTGTGAACAACTTATCCCCAGTTTGCTCCACAGCAAATTTGGATCGCGTGAACATGATATGACAGTCGGGCTATCGCCCGCTGCACAATCTTCATACCCTAGTTTGAGATTCGGGGTCAGGTAATATGAAGCGGTTAACGTCTATCGTAGCTTTGAACAAGGAAGGCGCCATTGGCTGCCATAATGGCCTGCCTTGGCGGTTGAAAACCGATCTGCGGTTCTTTCGAAATCAAACGATCGGCCAAGTGGTCATCATGGGCCGTAAAACACTGGACTCCATGGGACGTCCACTTCCTAATAGGCACAACATAGTCTTATCGCATAACAATGTTTTATTCGCGAAGACGCCGAACAGTGAGGTTGCGACAAGCATATCTGAGGCCTTGGTTATTGCCCATCGCCGCAAAGAGGATGAGGTTTTCGTCGTGGGCGGTGCGTCAACTTATAAGCAGTTTTCGCCGCTTGTTGACCGGTACTTAATTACCATTGTCGATAAAGAGGTTCCTGATGCTGACGCATTTTTTGATCAGAGCATTTTCAGTATAGAATCTGACTGGGAGTGGAAGCGATTAGATGACGTTAGGTACGACCCTGATCACGATGAAGCCCCGTTTCAAACATTTGAGATGCTGCACAGGCGGCCAGATGATATGGCGGCAGCGAGAAGCACACTCATCAGTGATTATGAATCCCGATTCTTGAATCGGCCGGGGAAGGCCAAGCGTAGCGGAGAAGAATCCAATCTTCAGAGTGCGTCGCCGCTTTTTGGATTTGCAAAATTGAAGGTCGGCTGATTGGCGGTTGCGCCGCATTGCCAGCGCCCGACCATCTCCCTATAGCCAGCGCCATGGAGCGGCTGGAAAGCGGCGCCCCGATCCCTGCCCATTTGCGCGGGAGCATCATGGCGCTGGGCAATTTTGACGGATTTCACCTCGGTCATCAGGCTGTCGTTGGCCGCGCGGTGGAGCGTGCCCGCGCGGAAGGCCGTCCCGTCATCGTCGCGACGTTCGACCCGCATCCGATGCGCCTGTTTCGCCCGGAAAACCCCTGGTTCCGCCTCACCAGCCTGGACCAGCGGCAGCGCCTGTTCGCCGCCGCCGGTGCCGACGCGATGTTGGTATTCGCCTTCACCCGCCAACTCGCCGCCTTGAGTCCTCAGGATTTCGTCGATCTGCTGGTAGACGGCATGGGCGTCGCGGGTGTGGTCACGGGACAGGATTTCACCTTTGGCTACGGCCGCACCGGCACTGTCGCCACGCTTGCCGAACTCGGCGCCGCACGAGGCATGAGCGCCGAAGCTGTCGCGCCGATCACGGACGAAGGCGGGGAGGTGGTCTCCTCCAGCCGCATCCGTACCGCGCTGAAAGCCGGAGACTGCGCCACGGCAACGCGCCTGCTGACACGCCCCTTCGCTGTACAGGGGCTGGTCCAGCATGGCGACAAGGTCGGCCGCACGATCGGCTTCCCCACCGCCAATGTCGATCTCGGCCATTACATCCGCCCGGCCTATGGCATCTATGCGGTACGCGGCCTGCTGCCCGATGGCCGTGTCCTCGATGGCGCGGCCAATCTCGGCATCCGCCCCAGCTTCGATCCGCCGAAGGAATTGCTGGAGCCGCACTTCTTCGATTTCTCCGAAAGCCTCTACGACCACTGCATCGAGGTGCAGTTGATCGAATTCCTCCGGCCCGAAGCGAAATATGAAGGGCTCGAAGCCCTCACCGCCCAGATCGCCAGGGACTGCGACGCCGCGCGGCAAATCCTTGCGAGAACGCCGCACCTCGCCTAATGCCCGCCCATTCATTTCCAACCCCGTTCGCTTCGAGCGAAGTCGAGAAGCAGATAGTGCAGCGCCGCGTTTCTCGACTGCGCTCGAAACGAACGGAAGTCTGTAGATAGTCCCACATGACCGACCAGCCTCGCCAAGAAACCAAAGACTATAAAAGCACCGTATTCCTTCCCGTAACCGACTTCCCGATGAAGGCGGGCCTTGCGCAAAAGGAACCGGCGATCCTCGCGCGCTGGGAAGAAATGGACCTGTACGGCAAGCTGCGCGAACGGCGGAAGGGCCGCGAACGCTTCATCCTCCACGACGGCCCGCCCTATGCCAATGGCGACATCCACATGGGCCATGCGATGAACAAGGTGCTGAAGGACATCATCGTCCGCAGCCAATCCTTGCTTGGCAAGGACGCGCCCTATGTCCCCGGCTGGGACTGCCACGGCCTTCCGATCGAATGGAAGATCGAGGAGGAATATCGCAAGAAGAAGCAGAATAAGGACGAGGTTCCCGCGCAGGAATTCCGCGCCCAATGCCGCGCCTATGCGGACAAGTGGGTCGGCGTGCAGAAGGAGCAGTTCAAGCGCCTCGGCGTCATGGGCGACTGGAACGATCCCTATCTCACCATGAAGTTCGATGCCGAAGCTACCATCGTGTCTGAACTGCTGAAGTTCGCTGAGAGCGGCCAGCTCTATCGCGGCGCCAAGCCCGTCATGTGGTCCCCGGTCGAAAAAACCGCGCTGGCCGAGGCGGAAGTCGAATATGAGGATATCGTCTCGACGCAGATCGACGTGGCGTTCGAGATCGTCGAAGCACCGAACGCGCCTGAACTGGTCGGCGCGCATGCGGTGATCTGGACGACGACGCCCTGGACGATCCCGGTCAATCAGGCTTTGGCCTATGGGCCGGAGGTCGACTATGTGTTGCTTGAAGGGGAGGGCCGCAAGTTCATCGTCGCCGAAGCGCTGATCGGCGCGTTCAAGGAGCGCTCTGGTCTGGTCCATGCCCAGCCCCACAAGCACTTCAAAGGCGCCGAACTCGCCGGAGCCGTCGCCCGCCACCCGATGCACGCCCTCGGCGGCTTCTTTGCCAAGCCGCGCCCGTTCCTCCCGGGCGATTTCGTCACCACCGACGCGGGCACCGGCCTCGTCCACATGGCACCCGACCATGGCGAGGACGACTTCGCGCTCTGCAAGGCGAACGGCATCAACCCGGTGTTCGCCGTCGAGAATGACGGGAAATATCGCGAGGACTGGCTCTGGCTCGGCGGTCAGGGAAGCGTCATCAATCCGAAATTCGTCAGCAAGGACGGCCCGATCTGCACCGATCTGCGCGAAGCGGGCGGCCTGCTCGCCGCGTCCGATGACTTCAAGCACAGCTATCCCCATAGCTGGCGCTCCAAGGCCAAGATTATCTTCCGCTGCACCCCGCAATGGTTCATCCCAATGGACCGCGCGATCAGCGATGGCGTAATCCCACGCTGCGCCGAGGAAGAGGCCATCCTCGCCCGCCAAGGCAATGGCGCGACCCTGCGTGGTACGGCGCTCGACGCGATCGAGAACACCCGCTGGGTGCCCGAACGGTCGATCAACCGCATCCGCTCGATGGTGGAGGGCCGCCCCGACTGGGTCATCAGCCGCCAGCGCGCCTGGGGCGTGCCTATCGCCCTCTATGTCCACCGCAAGACCGGCGAGTATCTCGTTGATAAATCCGTGAATCAGCGTATCGTTGAAGCCTTCAAGGCAGGGGGCGCGGATGCTTGGTTCGGCGCTGACCATCAGGCGTTGCTCGGCCCCGACTACGACCTCAACGACTATGAGGTGGTCAACGACATTCTCGACGTCTGGTTCGACAGCGGTTCGACCCACAGCTTCGTTGTAGAAAGCCGCTATGGCGAAGGCGTCCGCGCCGATCTGTACCTCGAAGGGTCCGACCAGCATCGCGGCTGGTTCCAGTCCTCCCTGCTCGAAAGCAGCGGCACCCGTGGCCGCGCGCCTTATGACGCCGTCCTCACCCACGGCTTCGCGCTGGACGGGCAGGGGCGCAAAATGTCGAAGAGCCTCGGCAATGTAGTCGATCCGCTGAAGGTCATCGCCGAAAGCGGCTCCGACATCCTGCGCGTATGGGTTGCCAGTACCGACTATTTCGATGACGTCCGCATCGGCAAGGAAGTGCTGGCTGGCTCATCCGACGCATACCGAAAACTTCGCAATACTTTCCGTTACTTGCTAGGCGCTCTTTCGGATTTTTCGGAAGATGAGAGGCTGCCCGTCACGGAAATGCCGGAGTTGGAGCGCTACATGCTCCACCGCCTCGCGGCTCTCGACGCAGAGCTTAAGGGCGTGGTCGAAAAGGCTGCGGGAAGCGAAAACTGGCTAGAGTTCAGCCGCTACACCCGCGCGCTGTTCGATTTCGCCAATAGCGACCTCTCGGCCTTCTTCTTCGACATCCGCAAGGACTGCCTCTACTGCGACGCGAAGACCGATCCCAAGCGCCGTGCCTATCGCACCGTGCTCGACACGCTCTTCCACGCGCTCGTCCGCTACGCCGCGCCGATCATCCCTTTCACGGCTGAGGAAGTTTGGCAAAGTCGCTATCCAAACCACGAAGAAAGCGTGCATTTTCTGGAATGGCCAGAGGTTGACGCAGCTTGGCTTAACCAAGGCTTGGACGACAAATGGACTGAAATCCGCAACCAGCGTGATCAGGTCAATGAAGCCATCGAACCCCTCCGCCGCGAAAAGGTCATCCGCTCCAGCCTTGAAGCCGATGTGGCCATGGGCATGAAGGTTGCCAGCGACGGTGTGAACTTCGCCGAAATCGCCATCGTCGCCCGCATCGAAACGGGTGTCGGAGACGGCATCGTGGTCAAGCCGAGCGAGTGGCACAAATGCGGTCGCTGCTGGCGTCTGCTGCCCGAAGTCGAGGAGGACGGCACACTCTGCAACCGCTGCGACGAAGTGCTGGCAGGTTGAAAACCTTCTGTCCTACAGGCGCAGGCTTCGGCTATAGCCCACGGCCTACCGCCCGGCGGCAGGTGAACAATATTATGATGGCGCTTTTCAGGGATATGTTCGTGTCACCTTCATCACCAAAAAAGCATGCGGTGCGCCACTGATGGCAACTGTCAATCACCGCCCGCTCGGCCTGATCGTCGCGATCGTCACGCTCGCGCTGGACCAGCTCATCAAATACACCGTCACCTATCCGCTCGCACTCAAGAGCCGGATGGATGAAGGAATTGAGATTCTGCCGATCTTCCGCCTGCGCTGGCTGGAAAATCGCGGTGTTTCGATGGGCTTCTTCCATGCCGACACGAACATGATGCGTTGGCTTCTCGTGGGCATGACGATGCTGATCGCCGGCTTTGTCGGCGTGTGGATGTGGCGGGAAAAGGCGCGGCAGGATGTCGCGGCCCTTGGGTTGGTCCTTGGCGGAGCCATTGGAAATATCGTTGATCGTGTTCGCTTGGGCTATGTCGTCGATTATGCCGATCTGCACTTTGGCGAATGGCGGCCCTTTCTCATATTCAACCTGGCCGACGCCGCGATCACGATCGGCGTGCTGATCCTGCTTGCACGGGCGTTGCTGCTGCGCGAGAAGAGCGCAAAGACGGAGTCACTGAACTGATGCGTAAACTGATCCTCGCCGCTGGCCTGATTTCCATGCTGTCCGCCTGCGGTGGCGGCGGCGGCCTGTTTAACCGGGCTCGCCCCGATGAGTTCGCCGTCTCGCGTCAGGCGCCGCTGGTGATCCCGCCCGATTATGCGCTGGTCCCGCCTGCGCCGGGTACGCCCGCCGCTGCGTCGGTTGATTCGAGCCGTGCGGCTATGGAAACCATGTTCGGCGGTCCTGCCCCGCGCAGCGCGGCTGAAAGCGCGGCGTTGAGCGAAGCAGGCCGTGCCAATGCGGCGGCAGGCATCCGCTCCTCAGTTGGCGATCCGGGCACGGAAGTCGTCGATAAGGGCGCCGCGACCCGCGAAATCATCGCCGCGCCGGAAGGTGACGGGCAGGACGCCCGCGCTGCGATCCCGCAGCAGTAAGGCAGTAAGAAGCTAGGGCTGGCTCTCGACGAAGTTCTTGAGCCTGCCCAAAGTCTCGTCCCACTGGCTTGAGACCTGAGCAAGCCAATCCCGCGCGTCCGTGATCGCCTCAGGCTCGAGGGTGAAAAGCACCTCACGCCCGGATCGTGTGCGGCGCACCAGTCCCGCGCCCAGCAGGACGTCGAGATGCTTCGCGACCGCTTGGCGGCTGATCGGCAGGCCATCGCCTAATTGCGTGATCGATCGTCCCGTCCCCTCGGAAAGCCGCCCAATCAGCCCCAAGCGTGTGGCGTCACCCAATGCGGCAAACAGCTGCGCAGGTGCTTCCTCAATCTTCAACATATTCTCGGATATTCTTCACCTGCTCTGCCCAACCACCGTCGTTGGAGCGCATGACATTACTCCTGCGCGGCTCAGGCACCTTGTCAAACCCGCTTTCCGTGACCGTCAGCAATGTGCCGCTGCCCGCGGGTTCAAGCAGAAACTCGACCAATGTCCATTCCGGCACCGGTACGCCGCTTTCCATCAACTGCTTGTCTCCGCCAGTCGCAGGCCATTCAAAGGCAAAGCGCCTCATGGGCTCGATTGCAACGACCCGCGCTTCCCAGCGATATTCTTCAAAACCGGGATAGGTCATATGCCCCGTCGATGCCTGACCCGCGACAAAAGGCTGATCCAGAGCGACCTGAAACCAGGCTCCGAACTTTTCATGATCAATCAGCGCGTCCCAAACTCGTTCGACCGACGCGGCGATTTCGATGCTTTTACTGATAGAATCCACCATATAAGCAACCTCCAGGCTGCTTATATGCGTTTTGCTTCCTGATATGCAACCATTTGGTTGCTCCTAGGCCCGGGCTTCTGACGCTATACCGGCGCTGTTATGCCGTAACGCCGTCAACACGGTGTCGATGATCGCTGCTGCATCCAGCCGCGCGTCTGCATATTGCAATTCCGGCTTGTCCTGATCCTGGAAAACATCCGGCAGGCGCAGCGTACGCAGCTTCAGGCCATTGTCGATCAGCCCCAGATCACTCGCCAGCGTCAACACATGGGCGCCCAAGCCCCCGATGGCGCCTTCCTCTACCGTCACGGCAACTTCGTGGGTGGTGAGCAGGCGACGGATCATCGCTTCGTCCAAGGGCTTGGCGAAGCGCAAATCCGCTACCGTGGTGGATAGGCCCTTCGCTTCCAGCGCCTCAGCGGCGCGCAGCGCTTCCTCAAGACGGGTGCCGAGCGACAATATGGCGACTTGTCGGCCGTCCCGGACGATTCGTCCCTTGCCGATCTCCAGCTTCTCGGGCGTCGCGGGTAACGGCACGCCCACGCCATTGCCACGTGGATAACGGACGGCGATCGGCCCGCTGTCATGAGTGGCGCAAGTGCGGACCATGTGGACCAGCTCTGCTTCGTCGGAAGCGGCCATAACGACCATATTGGGAAGCGTGGCGAGGTAGGTGATGTCGAAGCTGCCCGCATGGGTTGAACCGTCTGCACCCACCAGCCCGGCCCGATCGATAGCAAAGCGCACCGGGAGATTCTGGATCGCGACATCATGCACGACCTGATCATAGGCGCGCTGGAGAAAGGTCGAATAGATCGCGCAGAAAGGCCGCATGCCCTGTGCCGCAAGCCCAGCAGCGAAGGTCACCGCATGCTGTTCGGCAATCCCCACGTCGAAGGAACGTTCAGGGAAAGCCTCCGCGAACTTGTCGAGACCCGTACCCGACGGCATGGCAGCGGTAATCGCGCAGATAGTGCTATCGCGCCGGGCTTCGGCGACCAGGGCGTTGGCAAACACCGCAGTATAGCTGGGCGGCCCCGGAGGTGCCTTTGCTTGCGCCCCGGTGATGACGTCGAACTTCTGGACGCCATGATATTTGTCGGCTGCTGCTTCCGCTGGAGCGTAGCCCTTGCCTTTTTGGGTCACGACATGAACGAGGCACGGCCCTTCAGCGGCATCGCGAACATTTTCCAGAACGGGTATCAACTGATCGAGATTATGGCCGTCGATCGGACCCACATAATAAAAGCCGAGTTCCTCGAACAAGGTGCCACCCATCGCCATGCCGCGAGCAAACTCATCGGTTTTGCGGGCGGCATTGTGGAGGGGGCGGGGCAGTTTGCGGGCGAGGCGCTTGGCAAGGTCACGCAGGCCCAGAAATTCGCGGCTCGATACCAAGCGCGCGAGGTAGGCGGAAAGGCCGCCAACCGGGGGGGCGATCGACATGTCATTGTCGTTCAGGATCACGATCAGCCTGTTTCCGGCCTCACGCGCGTTGTTCATGGCTTCATAGGCCATGCCCGCTGACATCGCGCCATCGCCGATCACTGCTATGCCCTTGCCCGGCTTGCCTGCGAGCTTGCTGGCCACGGCAAAGCCCAGTGCCGCGCTGATGGATGTCGAACTATGGGCCGCGCCGAAGGGGTCATATTCACTTTCGGCCCGCTTGGTGAAGCCCGAAAGGCCGCCGCCCTGGCGAAGGGTACGGATGCGGTCGCGCCGACCGGTCAGGACCTTATGCGGATAGCATTGGTGGCCCACATCCCAGACCAGCTTGTCATTGGGCGTGTCGAAAACATAATGGATGGCGGTGGTGAGTTCGACCACTCCCAGCCCTGACCCCAGGTGGCCGCCAGTCACCCCGACGGCAGAAATCACCTCCTGCCGGAGTTCGTCGGCAAGCTGAGGGAGCTGCTCGGGCTTGAGCGTGCGCAGATCCGCGGGCCAGGTGACCTGGTCGAGCAGCGGCGTTGTGGGACTGTCATTCATTAAAGGCATAGACTCCCAAGCGCGCTAAGCCGTTCCGGATCAAAGCGCAACGCCTGCGTCACGCCACGCACTTGGCGCAGGTCCCGAGTATCTCGATCACGGGCCGTTCTGCCCGGAATCCTTGATGTTCCGCCACGGCGCGAACGTTGTTCGTCACCACATCGTTATCGACATGGGTCGCTTCCTTGCAGTTGCGGCAGACGAGGAAGATGCAATCGTGATGGCAGCCCGGATGGGCGTTGGCGATATAAGCATTCGCGCTTTCCACGCGCATGGCGATGTTGTTCGCCACGAACAGATCGAGGATACGATAGACGCTGTTCGGCGCCACTCGCTTTCCCCGAACCTTGGAAACGCTGTCGGCAATGTCATAGGCCGACGTCGGCTTTTCTTCGGCGGCGAGCGCGTCGAATATCGCAGCGCGCATGGGCGTCCACTGCTCGTTCTGAGCTTCCAGCGCGTTGCGGGCTGCGTCGGCCAGGCTTGCGCCAGTGGGTTCGTGATGATGATGGTGTTCGGCCATATGGGTCAATCTATGCGTGGGCGGGTTTGGGGGCAAGGGTGGCCTGTCAGCCGCGCCAATAGGCCCAAGCCGCCCACAACCACCCCGCAATCATCAACGTGCCACCAATAGGCGTCACGGCGCCCAGCCAACGCGGACCTCCCATGGCCATGGCATAGAGGGTGAATGCAAAGATCGCGGCGCCCACCAGAAGCAGCAAAGCCGGGCCGCGCGCGCCATTAGCCAGCGCCAACGCGGCAACCGCGTGGATCAGCTGATATAAGCCGCCAGTCCGCAACCATTCAGCTGCTTCGTGACTGGATGCACCATGGGCGCCGAAAGCGCCAGCAGCGATGGCGAGCGCCGCCGAAAGCGAGGCCAGGACCGGGATCATGCGTTTTCCTCTTCTTCTCCCCGAGCCATCAGGCGCATCCGCCTGCCGGGCCTGAACATCAGTTCCTTGGCGGCCAGCAACGTTCCTTGCTCGCCCTGGACCGTCAGCCGCTGATCATCATTTTCGCGATATTTGCGCTCAACCTCTTCTATTTCCGCCTGTGGCACGCCCAGCGTGTCCATCGCCTGGATCCCCATGCAAATTGCGGATTCGAAAACCTCACGAACCACTCCCGCAAGATCCATGTCTTTCAATGCGAGCAACTGCCGCCGATCGAAGGCGCGAACGAGCAGTGCGGCCTGAGGGAATGCCTCGGCGATAGGTTCCAGTATCCGGCTGTCCAGCGACGGATCATCATGGCAGAAAGCGATCAAGCGGGCTTCCTCGGCTCCGGAACGGCGGAGCAAATCGATTCGCGTGCCATCGCCATAATAGACTTTCATGTCGAACCGGCTCGACACCTCGATCTGGGCGGGCTTCTTGTCGATCAGTACGACCTCGAACCCGTGCCCCATCAGCATCTGGGCGACAGTTTGTCCGAAACGCCCATAGCCCACGATGATCGCGGTTCCGCGCGTTGCCTCGTCCGGGCCGACGGGGTTCTGCTGACCTTTCGGCTGCGCGAACTCCAGCCTTCGGGCAAAGAGCATGAGAAATGGCGTCGTGGCCATGGAAAAGGTCACAATCGCGCTGAACAGGCTGGCACCTTGAGGAGCAATCAAAAGGGCGTTTTGCGCCTGGGCGAAAAGAACAAAGCCGAATTCGCCGCCCTGGCTGAGCAACAGGCCCGCACCGATCGCCTGCGTCCATTCCATGCCAAACAGCCGGGCAAGGCCGGTGATCAGCAATGCCTTTGTCATGACGAGCATCGCCGCCATGCCGATGACGAACAAGGGGTTCGCCGCGACAGCATGCAGGTCCAGCACCATCCCGACCGCGAGGAAGAACAGACCCAGCAGGATCGATCGGAATGGTTCTACATCCGCTTCGATTTCATGCCGATAGGGGGAGTCGGCCAGCATCACGCCTGCGACGAACGCGCCCAGCGCCGTCGACAGGTGAAGTGCATGCATGAGGGCAGCGGCGGCAAGAACCGTGAACAGTCCGACTGCCACGAACAGTTCACGTTCGCCCAACCGTCCCACTAGCTGAAGCAGAGGGCGCAGGATGAAACGCCCAGCCAGTACTAGTCCTGCAATGGCAGCAACCGTGTAGCCCGCAAGCTGGATGCCTGGAGGACCTCCAACATCTGCGGGGTTGCGTGACAATGCCGCCACTATGGTGATTAGCGGGACGATGGACAGATCCTGAAAAAGCAGGATCGAAAAGACTTTCTCGCCAAAAGGAGAGTTGATGCGTCCACTGCTTTTAAGGCTGGGCAGAACCTGTGCCGTGGAAGACAGCGCCAGGGGGAGGCCGAGCGCGATAGCTGCGCCCCAGGTGAAGCCGGTCGAAAAATAGATGATCGCGGTCAAAGCCAAACCGCACATCACCACTTGGGCAAGGCCGAGGGCGAAGATGTCTCGCTTCAGGCGCCATAGCCGTGCCGGATGAAGTTCAAGGCCGACGAGGAAAAGCAGCAGGACGATGCCGATTTCCGCGATCGCCAGCTTCGATTCCGCCCCGCCTACAAGGCCAAGACCTTGTGGGCCGACCAACGCCCCGGCAACCAGATAGCCCAGCACTGCGCCAAGGCCGAAACGGCGAAACAGCATGACGAACAGCACCGCCGCCCCCAGCAGGATTACGCCTTCAGACAGCAGGAGGTCGGTCGCGTTGAGGGGCGCGTGCGCCGCCGCCGCAGGGGGAGTAGGCATCAGGCCTCCGCCGCGCGTGCGGCTTCTGCCACCGCCTCGAAACTAAGCCGGATGGAGGCGTGACGCGCCGGATATCCACGAGCGGGAGCGAGGACGGTCAACCCCGGCCAGAAATTCAGATCATCGCCTTCGCCAGCGAGATACGCAGTCAACTTGTCTCGCGCGGTCTCGAGTTCGGCTGCTGTCAGGCCAATTGCCTGAGCCGACATAAGCGCAGCCGAAGCCTGGCCGAGTGCGCAGGCTTTAACGTCCAGACCTAGCTCGACCAGCTTCCCGCCTTCCATTCTTACGTCTGCTGTCACTCGCGATCCGCAAGTGGGCGATCGTTTTTCTACGGTTGCCTGCGGCTGTGCCAGTCGCCGGTGATGCGGGATGCTGGCGGCGAGGCGCAATATGTCCTTGTTGTAGAGGGGGGCGCTCATACTTCCCCTGTAGGACAGCTAGGCCGCCTGAGAAAGGCCGCAGATATCATCGGTAGATTATTCGCAGTTTGGCTGCGGCATTGGCGGCATGTCGTCGCGCCGTGGCATGCCGCCAGCCCAGCTCACCCGTCAATCACGTCAAGGTTCCTGGTCTCCATCGGTCGGCTGTGTCGGCACGATCCGCGGCGGCGGCGTAGCCGGAACGGCGGGGGAGGGTGGCGCTTCAGGCTGGCCGATGGGCAGGCGCAGCTGATTGGGGCCTATGTTGACCGACACCCCGTCCTCATCGACACCCAGGCTCATATTGCCCAGGCCCCCTTCCACCGTCACATTGGCGATTGCGTTGACGAGGTCGCTATCCTGTTGTTCGGGCGGTGTTTCGACAGGTTCGTTGATTGCTCCGGCCATGAAGTTTCGCCAGATGCGCGCAGGAACGCCGCCGCCTGCCGCGCCGCCGGGGAGCGGGGCATTATCATCATTGCCGATCCAGACGGCCGTCACCAGCCCACCGGCATAACCGACGAAGATCGCGTCACGGCTATCCTGGGTGGTTCCCGTCTTGCCGAATGTGCTGGTGCGAAGTGCCGCTGCGCTGCCCGTTCCCCGGTTTGCGGCTGACGACAACAGATCGCGGATCATTTCAAGCTGATCCTGGCTGAAGTGACGCTGACGGCTCATCAGTCGGCCGAACCACCCCTGTTCTTCCGGAGGCAGGCCGTGGGCGATGACGGGATAGGCACCCGCAGCCACGGTGGCATAAGCCTGCGCCAGCTGGATGAGCGGAATTTCGGACGTGCCCAGCGCAAGGCTGAGATCTTCTGTCAGCGGTGCCGTGATGCCCAGGTCGCGCGCGACCTTTATGACAGTGTCGACGCCCACCTTTTGTGTCAATCTGACTGCCGCCACATTGCTCGACGCCGCGAATGCCTGACGCAATGTGATGCGGCCGCGATATTTGCCGCCGTGGTTGGCGGGCCGATAGGTCCCGCTGGTGATCGGCGTGTCCTCGATAAAATCCTCCGGCGTCATTCCGGATCGGAATGCGGCCAGATATACGAATAGCTTGAAGGTCGATCCGGGCTGCCGCTTTGCTTGCACGGCCCGGTTGAAGCTGCTCGCGCGATAATTTTTGCCGCCGACCATGGCCACGACGCTGCCGTCGGGCTTCATCGCCACCAGAGCTGCTTCGGCTTGGCCTAGAGGTGCCCGGCGGATTGCCGCTTCGGCCAGGCGCTGGACCCGCCAGTCGAGCGTCGTTGGAACACTCTGTGCTCCATAAACCGCGCCCGCGCGGTCACGCGCCTCGGGCAGCACCCAGTCGGCGAAATAGGTGCCGGTCGTCGGATCGGGCGTTTCGCGCACGTCCAGCCGCGCTGGGCGCAGCCCGTTGCGTTCGGCCTTGCTGATATAGCCAGCGTCCACCATCGCCTGCGTCACCAGGGCGGCGCGCTCCCGTGCTCCTTTCAGATTTGTAGTCGGCGCAAGGCGAGAGGGCGCCTTCAGCAATCCCGCGAGCATTGCGGCCTGCGGAATGGTGAGCCGTTCGGGCTGGCGGCTGAAATAGTGCAGCGAAGCCGCGCGCAATCCATAGACATTGTCGCCGAAATAAACGTTCGACAGATAGCGTTCGAAAATCTGATCCTTGGTCAGCCATGCTTCCAGCCAGAAGGCAATAAGCGCCTCCCGCGCTTTTCGTCCGAAAGTTCTGTCGCTGGAAAGGAATACACCCTTGGCAAGCTGCTGGGTGATGGTGCTCCCGCCCTGCGACGAACCGTCCGACCATAGATTATGCCAGGCGGCTCGTACTATGCCTCTCGGATCGACGCCCCAATGGCTGTAAAAGCGCCTGTCTTCGATCGCCATGAAGGCTTGGGGGACATGTTTGGGCAGATCTGCCATCGAAACGGGGCGATCGATTATCGCGCCGCGCCGGGCGATGAGATGGCCGTCGGCCGACATGAGGCTGACGCTTGGCGGCGCGATCGGCTTCAACGATCGCGAAAGCGGTGCGGTGACTGCCAGCCAGGCTATCACGAGCATCAGCAGTGCGAGCAGTCCAGCGACGATCCATCCTGTGACATGCAGCCGCCTTCGCCATGGCGTGGATGGAGCGAAGGCGCTGGGCGGCCCTGCTCCGAACTTGCGGGGTGGCTGATCGGGCTGAGGCGCGGGCAGGGGATCTTTCATTGGCTCCAGCATGCTGTATTATCAGATTGATACAGTCAATAGCGTCCTGTCTCGGGACACTCTCGGGTTAACCACGATAATGGGTGGCCGAAATGGTGAATCAGGCGTTAACTCGATGCCATGCGAACGCGTCCGCTTATCCTTACGAACGAAGCTGCCCGCCATCCCTTTCGTCAGCGGCTGCCTCGTCATGTCCTGACGGTGGAGGATGCTTTGGCCTCTACCTCGGACGAGAGTGACTGGAAGCTGTTTGTTCTGAGCTTCTGTGCATTTTTTACGGCCTTCTACAGCTTCATCTTCTGATCCGGGGCCTTCAGTCGCAGGCTTTGTGAAGGGTCCATGCGATCCATGCGCAGGGGAGGCATAGCGCCGCCACCAGCAAAAGCTGGTCGATGACAGACATGCCTGCGATGCTCAGGCCAATTGCAAAAAATGATCCCAGAACCATGGCCCCTGAATTGACGATGTTGTTAGCGGCTACGGTGCGGGCAGCCTCGCACTTTTCGACCGTCGTCGTGAGGAATGCGTAAAGCGGCACCACGAACATGCCGCCGAATGTCGCCACACCAAGCAGGCATGCCGATAATGCTAGCGCCAGGGGATGGGCAAGAAAGCCCTTGAGCGAGAGCATCGCGCCGCTTCCGTCAGGCGTCCATAGATCACACACAATGTGAAACGCGACGATGCACAGACCCATGCCAATGACGGATGCGGGTGCGTAACGCGCCGACACATGCCCCTGTAGCAGCCGGTTGATCGCGATCGACCCAATCGCGATGCCCACGGAAAAGATCGCCAGGAACAAGCTGGCCACCGACTTGTCCGCCGCCAGCACATTTTTGACGAGCGGCGGGAACTGGATGAACAGGATTGAGCCGACGGCCCAGAAGACGCTGATTGCCATGATGGCCAGATAGAGGCGCCGGATATGCATTGTACCCCGCACCAGCGCGATCGAAGACCGGATGATGTGGAAGTCGATCGGCTGCCGTTCGAGCAATGAAGGCGCGGGTGGAACTTCCCGGCCTGCCACATAGCCGATCGCAGCTGTCACGACGATGCCGATGGCTGCGACCTCCACGGGAATCAGGCCCGCCAGGATCGTTCCGGCAAGGATGGCGATATAAGTTCCAGCCTCTACCAGGCCTGTGCCGCCAAGCACTTCGTCATCATGCAAGTGCTGAGGCAGGATGGCGTATTTGATCGGGCCGAAGAAAGTGGAATGGACGCCCATGGCAAAGAGTGCGCAAAGCAACAGCGGAATGGCCACGCCATGGATCGCTATGCCGCTCCAGATCAGCCCCAGGCCAACGGCGCCAACCAGCATTATGGCGATCTCGGCTGCTTTTACATATCGTATGATGACGGCCTTGTCCCGCTGATCGGCGAGTTGGCCCGACAGCGCGGACAGAAGGAAAAACGGCAGGATGAATATGCCCGTCGCCAACGCGCTGAACCAGGTTTCCGACCGTTCGTCATTATAGACGCTGTACACGACGAACAGCACCATCGCATTTTTGAACAGGTTGTCGTTAAAGGCCCCGAGCAATTGAGTGATGAAAAGCGGCAGGAAACGTCGCTTGTTAAGGAGCCTGAGTGAGGCTTGCATAGGCAAGAAGGTCTTCTTCGCTGTGGACGAGCGGAGCGGGGTCTAGCGGCTGCCGCGTCGGCTGTCCAACGCATCCGGATGAGAAGCAGTCGAGCCCCTCATCACGGCTGCTTGTGCTATGCGGCGGACTGTGGCAGTCCGCCGCCATGCTGACGCTGCCCAATCTGCTGACGCTTTCGCGGATACTGACCGTCCCGTTGCTTGTCGCGTTGCTCTGGCCCGCAGAGGTCGGTGCTCGCTGGACGACCGGCTATGCCTTTGCCTTTGGGCTTTATTGTTTGATGGGCATCACCGACTATTTCGATGGCTATCTGGCGCGAGCCCAAGGGACCGTTTCGAAGCTGGGCGTTTTTCTGGATCCCATCGCCGACAAGATCATGGTTGGCGCAGTCATCCTGATGTTGGCCGCCACTCGCGACATCGCGGGTATTCACATCGCTGCCGCCATGATCATTCTACTGCGTGAAATCGCCGTGTCGGGGCTGCGTGAGTTTCTTGCAGGACTTCAGGTTTCGGTGCCGGTGTCCCGTCTGGCCAAGTGGAAAACCACCTTTCAGTTGATAGCCTTGGGCGCACTGATTCTGGCGGGCGCGGTGCCCGCATTTCCCCTGGTTCAGTTGCTGGGTATCGTGACCCTCTGGGCCGCAGCAATACTGACTTTGATCACCGGTTGGGACTATCTGCGGGTCGGTATCAAGCATATGGACTGATGCGTGGTTAAACTCGAAATCCTCTATTTCGCTTGGGTGCGAGAAAGCATCGGCTGCGATGGTGAACAGGTCGATCGGCCTGGCGCCGATATGAGTGTCGCAAATTTGATTGCGCAGCTTGCGGAACGGGGAGGCCGCTATGCTGAGGCGTTCGGTGATACTGGGCGGCTGCGCGCAGCGTTGGATCAGCGCTTTGTGCCACTCGAAACGTTGATCGGGCAAGCGAAGGAGCTGGCGATCTTTCCCCCGGTCACTGGCGGATGAACCGCGCTGCCATCCAGACGGAGGATTTCGACGTCGGCGCCGAGTTGGCGCTGCTGGAAGCTGCGGGAGGCGGGGCTGTTGCCAGTTTCACAGGGGTCGTGCGCGGCGATAATGCGCTAGTTTCACTCGAACTTCAGCATTATCCGGCGATGACGGCAGCTCAGGTCGAGCGGATAATCGACCAAGCGACCGCGCGTTGGCCGCTTTTGGCCGTGAGCGTGATTCATCGCTTTGGAAAGCTTAAGCCAGGTGAGCACATCGTTTTTGTCGGCACGGCCTCTCGTCATAGGGCAGCCGCGCTGGAAAGTTGCGCCTTTCTGATCGATTGGCTGAAGTCTGACGCGCCCTTCTGGAAGAAGGAGCATTTTGCCGATGGAGCGGCCGCCTGGGTGGAGGCGCGCGTCGAGGATGAGACGAAGGCGCGCGATTGGACCCGCTGAAGATCAGGCGGCTACACTGGATTGCGGCAAATCGGCGGCATCGCGCAGAAGTTCGGCGAGCAGGCGAAATTCCTTTTCCCTCGGACTATTCTTACGCCAGACCAAAGCAATGTCACGGTGCGATCGGTCGGATCGCAGAGGCCGTACGGCGATCTGTGTGTGATCCAATATACCGCCCGTAATGGCCATTTCCGGCATGATCGTCATACCAAGGCCATTATCGACCATCTGAACCAGTGTATGGAGGGAAGTGCCCATCATCATCGCGCTCGAACGGATTTCGGGGCGGTTGCACGCGGCAAGAGCATGGTCCTTCAGACAATGACCATCTTCCAGTAATAGCAGCTTCGTCTCATCGATCATGTCAGGCGCCACCCACTCGGGCGGGTCGCGTGGATCATCTTGAGGAAATGCGACATATAGCCGGTCCTGGAACAGCAGTTCGCTGTCCAGCTCCCCGGTGGGAAAGGGTAGGGCAAGGAGGACACAGTCCACGTTGCCGTGACGAAGTGACTCGATTGCCGTCTGCGTCGTCTCCTCCCGGAGGTAAAGCTTGAGTTCGGGCCTGTCCGCTCTCAGGCGGGGGAGCAGGCGAGGCAGCAAGAAAGGCGCGATCGTTGGGATCACGCTCATGCGCAACTCACCGGTGAGCGGCTTGCCCGAGGCTTCGGCGATAGCCGCAAGTTCCTCCGCTTCGCGCAGAACGCGATGCGCTTTCTCCACGATACGGTCGCCGAGAGCCGTGAAGCGCACCACCCTTCGCGTCCGTTCAACCAGCGTCACGCCGATCAGCGATTCCAGTTCGCGGATACCCGCCGAAAGCGTGGATTGCGTGACATAGCAGCTGTCGGCTGCCTTGCCGAAATGCCCATGCTGCTTCAGCGCAACAAGATATTGCAGCTGTTTCAGCGTGGGCATGTAACTCGACATCGATCGCCTTTCTCGATTAGAAAGCCGAAGATAAGAGCGTCAGCCGATATATCCAAGCCATTTGGCTACGCCGAATAGGGATGTAAGCGTCAGGATTGTACCAACCGCTGTGAATAGCATCCGAGGTGCGACATGACGGGCAAGCATTGCGCCAAAGGGCGCAGCTACTATGCCTCCGAGCAACAGACCGACGGTGTAGGTCGTGAAAGCCTGCCAGCCCAGATGAAGGATGAAGGTGAGGCTGATCGCTAGCGTCAGCACGAACTCGACGGTGTTGACCGTGCCGATCGTGTGCCGTGGACTGGACCCTTGGATAAGGAGGTTCGAAGTAACGATCGGCCCCCAGCCGCCGCCGCCCGAGGCGTCCATGAAACCGCCGACGAGGCCAAGCGGCGCCACCCACTTCGGGTCTCGTGGATGAGGTGGCAGATGAAAGCCGCGCCAGATCAGATAAACGCCGATTGCGGTCAGGTAGAGTTGAACGAAAGGTTTGATCACTGATCCGTCGATGTTCGAAAGAATGTAGGCTCCCGTCACGCCGCCAATGACGCCGGGAATGATGAGGCGTGAAAATAGCCGCCAATCCACGTTCCGGTGGGCGATGTGGCTTATGGCTGAGACAGCGGTCGTGAAAGTTTCGGCGGCGTGTACGCTGGCGGACGCTCTGCTTGGCGGCACGCCCAATGCGAGAAGCAGGGTGCTGGAAATCACGCCGTACGCCATTCCCAAAGCCCCATCGATCATTTGGGCTCCGAAACCGATCAGGATAAAGGGTAGAAGTTCGCTGAGATGAGCGAGGATGGGATCGGTCATTCAAAGGCCCCTGTTGATTGTCTACCGCATTGCTTGGTATATCATAGCTCTCCAAGAAACATTCTGTTTTATGGTCAAAAGCCGAAATAGCCACGCATCTGGAAAATGGATTATCGCAGGCCTATGTAGTAGCCTTCGGTTTTCAGGGGCCGCTGCATGCTGCGCAATCTTATTGGCTATTTGGACTCGGTCAAATCGCGTGACCCGGCTCCGCGCTCGCGGGCTGAAATCCTCCTGTACCCGGGGGTTTGGGCTCTTGGGTTTCATCGCGTTGCGCACAGGCTCTACGGCCTTCGGCTCTATTTCATGGCGCGCGCGGTCAATCATTTTTCCCGCTTTCTCACCGGCAACGACATCCATCCCGGTGCGCGCATCGGCAAGCGGTTCTTCATTGACCATGGCTTCACAGTGATTGGTGAAACGGCTGAAATCGGTGACGATGTCACTCTTTATCAGAATGTGACACTTGGCGGGACCGATCCCGCGAACGGCATTGCAGGCAAGCGGCACCCGACCCTAGCCGATGGGGTCATCGTCGGATCGGGCGCTCAGGTGCTTGGTCCTGTATATGTCGGCGCGCGCGCGCGCGTGGGTGCTAACGCAGTGGTCACGAAAAATGTGCCCGATGGCGCAACCATGGTCGGTATTCCGGCTCGGCAAATGGTTGTCGATGTCACCGCTTATCAGCGTGAATTCCTGCCCTATGGTACGCCCTGTAGCGACTGCCATGATCCGGAAAAATATAAGCTGGAACAGCTTCAGCAGGAAGTCGAGCACTTGCAGAAGCGATTGGCAGAGCTGCTTGAGCAACGACAGGAAGGGTCTCATGAGCCTCATGATGACGACATTCCCTTGTTTCGGGAGCGTGGGCGCGCCTGATGAGCAATGTGACCCCGTTCCCATCTCAAGCCAATCCGATGGGGCAGACGGGGTTCGACCGACTGGAATTGCAACGCATCATGGATCTTTATGGCCGGATGGTGTCCGCCGGTCATTGGCGTGACTATGCGATTGATCTTGGCCATGACGCAGCAGTTTTTTCCGCCTTTCGGCGGGCCGCCGAACGCCCGGAATATCGCATCGAGAAGCGGCCTTCGCTCCGTCACCGGCAAGGAATGTGGGCGCTGATCGGGGAGGCCGGGAGCATCCTAAAACGAGGTGCTGAACTTCAGGGCATTCTTGCGCCCGTCGAACGCAGATTGCTTAAGATTGTGCGGGATTAGCGCTGTTTCTAATTGCAAGTGTCCGATATCGCGAAGACCAAAGGTGGCCGCCGATAAGGGGTGCCAGAGCCAATGACGAATAAGGCCGATTGATGACTTTGCCGAAGCTGCTTGAAGATCGTTTATCCCTGCCGCTGATAGCGTCTCCGATGTTTATCGTGTCCCAGCCCGCGCTTGTGATTGCTCAATGTCGCGCTGGCATCGTAGGCTCGTTCCCTTCGCTCAACGCACGGCCTTCAGGCGTGTTCGAAGAGTGGCTTCAACTTCTCCGCCGGGAGCTGACTGAGGATGACGCGCCTTTCGCGGTCAACCTTATCGTCCACAAGACAAATGCCCGCTTGGAGGAGGATCTGGCTCTCTGCGTGAAATATCGCGTCCCGATCGTGATTACCTCGCTGGGCGCTCGCGCCGACGTCAACGAAGCTGTCCACAGTTACGGTGGCCTTGTGTTCCACGATGTCATCAACAACATGTTCGCGAGGAAGGCGATCGAAAAGGGGGCAGACGGCCTGATTGCGGTTGCTGCGGGGGCAGGAGGCCATGCTGGCACATTGTCGCCGTTCGCGCTGGTTGAAGAAATCCGCGCGTGGTTTGACGGCCCTTTGATCCTGTCAGGTGCGATCTCAACCGGCCGAGCGATTGCCGCTGCCCGCATGATGGGGGCCGATCTGGCCTATATGGGTTCTGCTTTCATCGCGACGGAAGAAGCGAACGCCGACCCCAAATATAAGCAAATGATCGTAGACAGTAGCGCGGCGGACATCGTCTATTCGGATCACTTCACCGGCGTTCATGGCAATTATCTGAGACCGAGCATTACGGCAGCCGGGCTGGACCCCGACAAGCTGGCGAATGCCGCCGGCATGGATATCGCCGCTATGGCGGAGGATGAGAAAAAGGCCTGGCGCGACATTTGGGGGGCGGGCCAGGGCATTGGCGCGGTCGAGAAAATTCAGCCCGCCGCTTCATTCATAGAGCAATTGAAGGCGCAGTACCTTGATGCCATTGCATCCTTCCAGTCAAAGGAAGGCGCGTAGTGCTGCAAGGAATGCGTCAAACCGGTCGTGGTGCAACCAGTGTCCGGCTTCGCCAAATTCTACCAGTCGCGCATCACGGAAGTGCGCTGCCCTGCCGTCATTCACCGGATTCGATGCCCAACTGTCCAGACCCAAGCAAAGGAGTACGGGGCAGTGAACCCGCGACCAGAACTGAGGTAGATCATCCCCAACCATGTCTTGCGGCGGCGTTTGGCGAAGATATGGATCGAACTTCCAATCATAGCTGCCATCTTCATTGCGGTTCACGCCATGAACCGTCAGATGCAGCGCTTGTTCTCCTGACAGGTGGTCGTTCCGTTCCCGCATGCGCGCGACTGCCGCTTCGAGCGTGGGATAGTGACGCGGCTGCCTGCGAGCGCTCGCGCGGCGCTGCTCGATCCATTCGCGCCAGCGATCGGGTGCGGGATGGGCTGCCCTGTCCTTAAGCCTCTCGGGGGAAAGGCCCAGCCCCTCGATCGCGACCAGGCGGTCGACGCGCTCCGGGAAGAGCCCCGCATAGCGCAACGCGATAGACCCTCCCAACGAATGGCCCACCAGAACAACCTTGTCCCGCCCAACCTGCTCCACTAGCTGGGCGAGGTCATAGACGAAGTCCGCCGTAAGATAGGTGCCTTCGGTAGACCATGCGCTGTCGCCATGGCCCCGAAGATCAGGAACCACGACATGGAAGTCACGCGCGAGTGCCCGGGCCGTCCAATCCCAACTACGCGCATGATCCAGGGCGCCATGCAACAGGATCAAGGTGGGAGCGGAGCGGTTCCCCCAATCCACATAATGCAGGCGAGTGCGCAGCGAAGTGAAGAAATGTGATGTCGGGCTTAGGGTGGCGACGTTGTCCGGACATTCGCCAAGCGGGCTGGCAAAATTTGGGGTGATATTCATGTCCTCGGGAGCACTCCGCGATTCTGGACGGCCAGCATCATAACTTAATCATTATAGCAGCATTTTTGAGAAAATTGATGGTGATAGTGAGCGGGGTGCCCGCTCTTAGCGTACCAAAGTGGGAGATGCTGAAGAAATGATTGGGTCGATCAAAAGCCTTCTGATCGCCCAAACGGAATCACCCGGTCAGCGGCCCGATCATGATGGGCCAAGGCCACCATGCGCGCTAGATCGGCCTGTTTGAATGGCTTGTCGAGCCTCAGCCGTTTTGTGGCGCCGGTGGGCAGTTCAGCATATCCCGTGATGATGATGACGGGCAAGCCGGGATGGCTTTCAGTCAGGGCGTCCGCCAGTTGCGCTCCCGTCATATGAGGCATTGCGTGGTCGGTGATGACAAGATCCACGTCACCCTCTGTCAGCATTCGTAGGGCATCAACTGCTGACCCTGCCTGAAATACGGCATGTCCCAATTCCTCGAGCATGCCCGCCGTGTTTGTGAGAACCAAGTCATCGTCATCGACCGCCAATATGACAAGCGGCTGATCTGTGGGCTCAACGATGGTCGGACTTTGGCACTCGTCCTCCTCCGCGTCGATCTCATCAGCAGCCACTGGGAGCCAGAGTGAGACAGTCGAGCCCTGTCCCGGCTCGCTTGAGATGATCAGCGACCCGCCGCACTGCTGGGCAAAGCCGTGGACCATGGAAAGGCCGAGGCCAGTGCCCTTGCCTACGCCTTTGGTGGTGAAGAACGGCTCACGAGCCCGAGCGAGGGTATGTTCATCCATGCCTTCCCCCTCGTCGATGACCGAAAGGCGGACATAATGGCCACAGGGTAAATCAGGCCGTTGTTCGGCCGTAAGATGAGCCTCGGCACCTTCGACAATGATCCGGCCTCCGTCCGGCATCGCATCGCGAGCGTTCACGGCAAGGTTGAGCAGCGCCAGTTCCAGCTGCGCTGGGTCCGCATGCGCGGCGCTGAGGGACAGGGGGAAACGAGTCTCTATTGTCACAGTGGAGCCCAAGGTCGATTTCAGCAACCCGGCCATGTTTCGCACCAGGGCGATGCAATCGATGCTGGCCAATTTCAACTCCTGGCGCCGGGCAAAGGCTAGCATGCGCTGGGTCAAGATGGCCCCGCGATCGGCCGCGGTCATCGCATTGTCGATATAGCGCGAAATGTCGGCTCCGGTTTGTAGCCGCTGCCTTGCAAGGTCCAGGCTTCCCATGATGACGGCGAGCAGGTTGTTGAAATCATGAGCGACGCCGCCCGTCAGCTTGCCGATCGCATCCATCTTCTGCGATTGGAAAATGGCTTCACGCGCTTCTTCCAGTGCCAGTTGAGATTCCCGTCGCTCGGTTAGATCACGCGTGATCTTGGCAAAACCTATGAGGTGGCCCATGGGATTGCGAATGGCGTCGATGACGACGTTGGCCCAAAAGCGCGACCCGTCCTTGCGAATGCGCCATCCTTCCGCTTCAAAACGCCCTTCTCGGGTTGCTGTTTCAAGAGCGCGGGATGGTATCCCGGCCATGCGGTCTTCTTCCGAATAGAAGCGGGAGAAATTCTGGCCCAGTATCTCGTCTGCGGTGTATCCCTTGAATCGCTCTGCGCCCGCGTTCCAGCTTGTGATGGTGCCCACGGGGTCGAGCATATAAATCGCATAGTCGGTGACGCTTTCCACCAGCAGGCGGAAGCGCTCTTCGCTTGCCCGTAGCGCTTCATCGGCCACCCGCCGTTCCGTCAGGTCGCGCGTCACCTTGGCAAAGCCAATCAACTTGCCTGCGGGGTCGCGGATGGGGTCGATGACGACGCTTGCCCAGAAGCGCCCGCCATCCTTGCGCACGCGCCATCCTTCGGCTTCGAACCGCCCTTCGTGTTCCGCTGTTTCGAGCGCAAGGGCAGGGATGCCCGCCGCCTGATCTTCCGGGGTGTAGAAGCGGGAGAAATGTTGGCCGACAATCTCTTCGGCCTCATATCCCTTGAACCGGCGCGCTCCTGCGTTCCAACTAACGATCGTGCCATTGGTTGAGAGCATGTAGATCGCGTAATCAGTAACGCTCTGGACAAGCAATTCGAAGCGGTTTCCAGAGTCCTCCGGCGCCGCCGTGTTCATAAGTTCCCCATTAAGTTATTGTATCTTATCAAAACGGACAAACACCCCGAACGGTTCATCGTTCCGTTGGTGAGCTGTCAATCTACCACCCAGCCTATATCGCTCTATTAACTAAAGCATATTTTTGAGGGGTTTGAGGAAAAGAGTCCACGCGGGGAGCTTTTCAGCGGGGCTGAGGGAGGTCGTTGACCTTCCCCGGATCAGCCGCTAATCCCGGCGGCGTCGCGGGTGTAGCTCAATGGTAGAGCTTTTGCTTCCCAAGCAAGTGACGAGGGTTCGATTCCCTTCACCCGCTCCACTCTTGCATCAGCCGACCTGCCGCTTGGCGAGCTTTCTTGCCAACGTCCTGCGATGCATGCCGAGGCGGCGCGCTGCTTCGGATATGTTGAAGTCGCTGTCCTTCAACACCTCATGAATATGTTCCCACTCGAGCGTCTTGATCGATGTCGGACGTGGGGCGAGGGGCGTCGATGGGTCGCCGGTCGACCGGGCGAATGCTGCTTCGATGTCATCCGTGTTTGAAGGCTTGGCGAGATAATGCGAGGCGCCGAGTTTGATCGCCTCGACAGCGGTCGCGATGCTTGCGAAGCCGGTCAGGACGACGATCAGCATGTCAGGATCATGGGCATGAAGCGTCTGGACGCAAACCAGGCCGGACTCAGATGCGAGCTTGAGATCGACTACTGCATAGTGGGGACGGTGTTTCTCGAGCAGGGCGAGAAGGGTGGCATGGTTGTCAGCGGTCAGGACCTGATAGCCGCGCCGTTCAAAAGAGCGCTTGAGCGTTTTGGCGAAGGCTTCGTCATCCTCGACAAGGACCAGCAGCCGGTCATCCTCCATTGGGCAACTCCTCTTCGAAGGCGACTGTGCTGAGCGGAAGGCGGAGCAGGATGAGTGCGCCGCCGTCTGCGCCGTTGCTGGCGGAGACGTTGCCGCCGAGTTTTCGGACCACGTTTACGACCAGGAAGAGGCCGAGGCCGCTGCCTTGCTTGCCTTTGCTGGAGCGGTAGGGTTTGCCGAAATCGGCGAGCATCTGTTCGCTGAAGCCCTTGCCATTGTCGCGGACGGCGATGTTGAGTGAGTTGCTATCGCGACCGACGAGTAGGTCGATGTAGGTGGCACCTGCTTCGCGGGCGTTGTCGAGGAGGTTTGTGATGGCTTGGCGGATAACGGGATCGGCGATGATGCGGGGGTAATCGTGGGGGCCGAAATCGCAGCGGAGGGGGATGGTGGGATTGGTGGAGCGCCAGCTTTGGGCGATTTCAAGAATGAAATCGCGAATTGGCGTGACTTTTGGAGCTTCGCCTCGGGCTTCGCCGGAGGAAATGAGAATGCCTGTCAATATCTGTTTACAGCGTTGGACGGCTGCCTGCATCTCGCCGACCTCCTCGAGAAGCGAGGGGTGCGCAGTGATTTCGGGCATGTGGCGCCAGTCGCCTAGCACGACCGCGAGTTGGGAGAGGGGGGTGCCGAGTTCATGGGCCGCACCTGAGGCGAGGAGGCCCATGCGGACGATATGTTCTTCCTCCGCCGCCTGCTGGCGTAGCTGGGCGAGATAGGCTTCGCGGGCCTGGAGGTTTCGGGTCACCCGGCTCATGAAGAGGACGAGCAGCACCGCGATCATGGCAAGGCAAATCCAGGTGCCGAGGATGTGGAGGTCGAAGAGGTGCCCCTCCAGTGCGTCGGTAAGCTCCAGTGGCCGATAGACGACGGACAGTATCGCGGCGCAGAGCAGCGACAGAAGGACGATGCCCCAGATGCTCCAACGGTCGAGCAGCACCGCGCCCAGCGCCACTTGAAGCAGGTAGAGCGCGATGAAGGGATTGGTCGCGCCGCCGCTGAGATACAGTTGGGTTGTCAGCAAGAGCACGTCAAAGACGAGCGCCAGAAACAGCTCGATATGCGCAACGTCGGTACGGCGGCGCAGCGTTGCGAAGGTGGCGACATTCACCGCTGCGCCGATCGACGCGACCAGCAGCATGGCGGCGACGGGCAAGCTGATCCCCATGCCCCAATGCACGAAGAGGATCGTCGCGACCTGTCCGGCGATCGCGATCCAGCGAAGCTGGGCGAGCAGCGCCATATTCTTGCGCCCGGCCGCGTCCGCTGGCCATTGGCTGGGCAGCAGGCGGGCGCCGGTGGAAAGCCACCGCTTCAAGACCGTCTTTCCTTCCATTCATGGCGCATGACGAAGATGTAAGCGCCAGCCGCCATCGCCGCCAGCGCGAACCATGTGAGAGCGTAGGAAAGATGGCTGTTGGGGAAGGTCAGGACGGTCAGGCCGCCAATGGGCAAGGATGCTGGCGGGGCGTCGCGTTCGGCATCGATGAAATAGTTGGCGACCGGCTCGCGAAGCTGGCGCGCTGCGGCGATGGCGCCGATGTCGCGTGAGTACCAGCGGTTCGCGGCGGGATCATTGCTGCGGAGGAAGCCGCCGCCCGGTTCGTTGAGGCGCATGAGGCCGGTTATCTGGACGCTCCCTTCTGGCCGTGAATAGCTGTTCCGCGCATCAGGCGGGATGAAGCCGCGGTTGACGAGCAGGGTGAAGCCGCGATCGGTCATGAGCGGAGTAAGCACCCAGAAGCCCGCCCCCCGAACCGTCGAAGCCTGCACCAAAGTCGCGCGGTCGTGCAGGAAATGGCCGGTAGCGAAGACCCGGCGATAGGCGTCGTCGGCACTGGCCGACGCGGGTACGGGGACGGGGGCGGCGTGGACGCGGCTTTCGACCTTTTCGATCAGGTCGCGCTTCCAGGCGAGGCGATGGATTTGCCAGACGCCAAGACTGACCAGCCCCGCGACCGCCAGGGCGGCGGCCATCGAGAAGATGATCAGGAACCCCGCCGAGCGACGGCGGGGTCGGGGGTCTGTCACGGCATCTGGCTCATGTCATGCACGCTCATATCCATTTGCGGCATCATATTGTGGTTGAGATGATACATGACCCAGATGGACCCGGCGAGCGTGATGACGACCAGCACGATCGTGAAGATCAGCGCCAGCATCGTCCAGCCGCCTTCCGAGCGGGTGTTCATGTGCAGGAAGTAGATCATGTGGACCAATATCTGCACGACCGCGAAGCCCATGATGGTGAAGGCGGTCAGTTGCGGATCGCCCAACACTCCCGTCATGACGAGCCAGAAGGGGATGGCCGTCAGGATCACTGACAGGCCGAAGCCGATCATGTAGCTGCTGAAGGTGCCATGGGCAGGGGCGTGCCCATGATGATCGTCGTGATGGCTGTGGTCGTGCGCGCTCATCGCAGCATCCCCATGAGATAGACGAAGGTGAAGACGCCGATCCAGACGACGTCGAGGAAGTGCCAGAACATCGACAGGCACATGAGGCGGCGCTGGTTGGCGGGGATCAGGCCCTTTTTGGCGACCTGCACCATTAGCGTCACCAGCCAGATCGTGCCGAAGGTGACGTGCAGTCCGTGCGTGCCCACCAGCGTGAAGAAGGCCGACAGGAAGCCCGAACGCATCGGGGTCGCGCCTTCATGGATGAGGTGCGCGAACTCGTACATCTCGATCGACAGGAAGGCGAGGCCGAATAGGCCCGTGATAGCCAGCCAGCCCTGTGTCGCGGCCACCTTGTTCTTTTCCATCGCCAGCATGGCAAAGCCATAGGTGATGGAGGAGAAGAGCAGCATCGCGGTGTTGAGCGCGACGAGCGGCAGGTCGAACAGGTCCTTCGGGCTCGGCCCCGCCGCATAGCTGCCGCCCAGCACCGCATAGGTGGCGAACAGGCAGGCGAAGATGAGGCAATCGCTCATCAGGTAGATCCAGAAGCCCAGCATGGTGCTGGACCCTTCCGGATGGTGGGGCTCATGTTCCAGATGGAAGAGCGGGTTGCCGTCCTTGTCGAGGAAAGCGGCGTCTACGGTGGGTGCGCTTGCCATGATGGTTCAGCCCTGCATCGCGAGGCTGCGCGTGCGCTCGCCCTCTGTGCGCTCGACCACATCCTTGGGGATGTAGAAGTCGCGCTTGTAGTTGAAGGTGTGGCCGATCGCGACGGCGAGGATGCCGATGAAGCTGAGGCCTGCGAGCCACCACATGTACCAGATCATGCCGACGCCGAAGGCCACCGACAGGCCTGCGATGATCACGCCGGTGCCGGTGTTGCTGGGCATGTGGATGGCTTCATAGCCCGAGAGAGGCCGCTGATAGCCGCGCTTCTTCATGTCCGCCCATGCGTCGCCATCATGGATGACGGGTGTGAAGGCGAAATTATAGTCGGGCGGCGGCGAGCTGGTCGCCCATTCGAGGGTGCGGCCGTCCCATGGGTCGCCGGTCGTGTCGCGCAGCTTGTCGCGGTTGATGATGCTGACGGCGAACTGGATGAGCATGCAGGCGATGCCTGCCGCGATCATGAGGGCGCCGAGGGCCGCGATCTGGAACCAGATTTGCAGGCTTGGATCATCGAACACGCGCATGCGGCGGGTGACGCCCATCAGGCCGAGGATATAGAGCGGCATAAAGGCGACCCAGAAGCCGACGACCCACAGCCAGAAGCTGCGCACGCCCCATGTCCGGTCGAGCTTGAAGCCGAATGCCTTGGGCCACCAGTAGTTGATCGCCGCGAACAGGCCGAACAACACGCCGCCGATGATCACGTTATGGAAATGCGCGATCAGGAACAGCGAGTTGTGGAGGACGAAGTCGGCGGGCGGCACCGCAAGCAGCACGCCGGTCATGCCGCCGACCGTGAAGGTCAGCATGAAGGCGACCGTCCACATCATCGGCAGCTCAAAGCGGATGCGGCCGCGATACATGGTGAAGAGCCAGTTGAAGAGCTTGGCCCCGGTCGGGATCGAGATGACCATCGTCGTGATGCCGAAGAAGCTGTTGACGCTGGCGCCCGAGCCCATGGTGAAGAAATGGTGCAGCCAGACCAGGTAGCTGAGGATCGCGATGACGACCGTCGCATAGACCATCGAGGAATAGCCGAAGAGGCGCTTTGACGAGAAGGTCGAGGTGACTTCACTGAACACGCCGAACAGCGGCAGGATGAGGATGTAAACCTCCGGATGGCCCCAGATCCAGATGAGGTTCACGTACATCATGGGGTTGCCGCCCATGTCGTTGGTGAAGAAGGCCGTGCCGACATAGCGGTCGAGGCTGAGCAGCGCGAGAACGGCGGTCAGGACCGGGAAGGCCGCGACGATCAGGATGTTCGAGCAGAGCGACGTCCAGACGAAGATGGGGAGCTTCATCATGCTCATGCCGGGTGCGCGCATCTTTACGATGGTTGCGATGAGGTTGACGCCGGATAAGAGCGTGCCGATCCCTGCTATCTGGAGGCCCCAGATATAATAATCGACGCCGACTCCGGGGCTGTAGGCGATGCCGGAGAGGGGTGGGTAGGCGAGCCAGCCGGTGCGGGCGAACTCGCCCACGAACAGCGACATCATGGTGATGACGGCGCCTGCCGTGGTCATCCAGAAGCTGAAATTATTGAGGAAGGGGAAGCTGACGTCGCGCGCGCCGATTTGAAGCGGGACCATATAGTTCATGATCCCGGTGATCATCGGCATCGCCACGAAGAAGATCATGATGACGCCGTGCGCGGTGAATATCTGGTCGTAGTGATGCGCGTTCAGATAGCCTTCCGAGCCGTTGAACGCCCATGCCTGTTGCAGGCGCATCATGAGCGCATCGGCGAAACCGCGCAGGAACATGATGAGGCCGAGGATCATGTACATGATGCCGATGCGCTTGTGGTCGACGGTCGTGAACCAGTCGCGCCACAGCATGCCCCAGAGGCGATATTTGGTGACAAGGCCAAGGACCGCAGCGCCGCCGATGACGACCGCGACGAAGGTGCCCATGACGATCGGCTCGTGGATCGGAACGGCGCTCCAGTCGAGGCGGCCGAAGATCAGTTTCCAGATGCCGCTGTTTTCGGATGCGGGATGAGGGGACATGGGGGTCAGGGCCTTGGGAGGGAGGGGGAGGAGATTTTCTTGAGCCCCTCCCCTTGAGGTTCAAACGAGGCACGTGACTCGTTTGAAGGGTTGGGGTGGGGGCTGGCCGGGTAGCGCAGCGCTTGGGGCGAAGCCCCACCCCCGGCCCTCGAACGGAGTCGCGTGCCTCCGTTCGACCTGAAGGGGAGGGGTGAATTAGTGATCAGTTCAATGCCCATGATGACCGCCTGCATGTCCATCGGCATCCTTCTGCCCCGGAGCCTCATGGCCTTGCGCAGCAGGCGTGCGCTCGGCGGCTGGCGTCATGCCGACGGGTTGGGCGATCTCACCCTTCTTGCCGGATTCGACGGGGTGAAAGCCGCCGACATCGATGGTGCCGTCATGGCGCAAGCCTTCGGTATCGCGCGCCGATTCCTTGCCGCCGCCGCCCATCATGTCGGTCATCATGACCTCATCCATGCAGCGCTTGCCGGGCTGGGCGCACATGTTGAGTGCGGCGTGGAAGAGCTTTGGCTCGACGCCTGCGAAATACATGGGCGGCACTTTTTCGCTCGGCTGCTCCAGCTTCACATAGGTGGCGCGGTCGAGTTTTGCGTTGCTGGCCTTCACCTGCGCTACCCAGCGGTCGAAACCGGCCTGATCCATCGCCTTGAAGCGGAAGCGCATGTGGGAGAAGCCTGCGCCGGAATAGTTCGCCGAGAAGCCTTCGAAATTGCCGGGCTTGTTGGCGACGGCGTGAAGGACCGTCTGCATGCCGGGCATGGCGTAGATCTGGCCGGCCAGCGCGGGCACGAAGAAGCTGTTCATGAGCGTCGCGGAGGTGATCTTGAACTCGATCGGCTGATCGATGGGCGCGGCGAGTTCATTCACCGTGGCGATGCCGAGTTCGGGGTAGATGAACAGCCATTTCCAGTCGAGCGCGACGACTTCGACCTGGAGCCGCTTGGTGGTGGGTTCGACCTTGCGCTCATGGTCGAGGCGCTCGATGGGACGATAGGGATCGAGCAGGTGGGTGCTGGTCCAGGTGATGGCGCCAAGCGCGATGATGATCAGCAGCGGGGCGGACCAGATCAGCAGTTCAAGGCTGGTCGAATGGTCCCAATCGGGATCATAATCCTTCGCCTGCGCCTTTTCCCGGTAGCGCCAGGCGAACCAGATGGTCGTGGCCATGACGGGCAGGATGATGAGCAGCATGAGCAGCGTCGAAATGACGATCAGGTCACGCTGCTGCACTGCGACATCGCCCGCGGGGGACATGACCACCCAGTTGCATGCGCCGAGCGGCAGTAGCAGCAAGGGCGCGAGTCGGCGCAGAAAAGCTCGGGAAAAGGGGCGAGGGCGTGCGGTCATGAAGCCCGGATAAGGGGGATGCTTGGCGATCGACATTGGACCTTTTGTCCTATCCCCTCGCAGGCGCAAAATGGGGCAATGGCCTTTCGACCACCGGGGCGATTCGCTATGCTGCAACGATGTTTGGCATGGATCGTTCCCGCAGCATGAAGGCCAGTCCAGACCGATGAACGCCGCGACCACCACGCCATCCTCCACGCAGATGGAGCGCGACGCACGCCTTGTGACGGCGCGGGACCATAAGGTCGCGCCGGGCGAGATTGCCATTGGCGTGATCATCGGGCGGACGTCGGAATTTTTCGACTTCTTCGTCTATGCGATCGCGTCGTGCATCGTTTTTCCGGCGCATGTCTTTCCCTTTTTGAGTCCGCTGGCGGGGACGCTGTGGTCCTTTGCCATCTTCGCGCTGGCGTTTGTGACGCGGCCGATCGGGTCGTTCATCTTTATGGCTGTGGACCGGGCCTATGGGCGGGGGGTGAAGCTGACCATCGCGTTGTTCCTGCTGGGGGGATCGACGGCGTTTATCGCCTTCCTGCCGGGATATGAGACGGTGGGCATCTGGTCGGCGGTGCTGCTCGCGGTGTTGCGGGCGGGGCAGGGGATTGCGCTGGGCGGGACGTGGGACGGGCTTGCGTCGTTGCTGTCGCTGAACGCGCCGCAGAACAAGCGCGGCTGGTATGCGATGATGCCGCAGCTGGGCGCGCCCCTGGCGCTGGTGGTGGCGAGTGGGCTGTTCGCTTTCTTCCTGTTCAATCTGTCGCGGGCTGATTTTCTGGATTGGGGCTGGCGCTATCCCTTCTTCGTGGCGTTCGCGATCAATGTGGTGGCGCTGTTCGCGCGGTTGCGGATCGTGGTGACGCATGAGTTCGAACGGCTGTTCGAGGCGCGTGAGTTGCAGCCTTCGCCGGTGCTGGAGACGGTACGGACGGATGGGCGGAATATCGTCATCGGCGCGTTCGCTCCGCTGGCGAGCTTTGCGCTGTTTCACATGGTGTCGGTGTTCCCGCTGTCGTGGATCGCGCTTTATACGAAACAGCCACTGGAGCGCTTTCTGGTGATCGAGGCGATCGGGGCGAGCGTGGGCGTGCTGGCGATCGTCGTGTCGGGGTTTGTCGCGGACATGGTCGGGCGGCGCAAGCTGCTGGCGTGGTCAGCGCTGGGGATCGGGATATTCAGCATCGCTGCGCCGCTGCTGCTCAATGGCGGGGAGCTGGCCGAGATCGCGTTCATGATCCTGGGGTTCATGCTGCTGGGATTGAGCTTTGGGCAGTCTTCGGGCGTGGTGGCGTCCAACTTCTCGACGGCTACGCGCTATACGGGGTCGGCGCTGACATCGGACCTTGCGTGGCTGGTGGGGGCGGGCTTTGCCCCGCTGGTGGCGTTGGCGCTGTCGGTCACGTTCGGTTTGGCGGCTTCGGGCGCTTATCTGTTTTCCGGCGCGGTTGTGACGGGGCTGGCATTGTTCATCAACAAGGAGCTGGCGGGCAAGGACCGCTAAGCGGCTGCCTGCCTCATCCGCGCTAGCGCCTTGCGGTCGAAAAACCCGGTGGGACCGGAGCGCGGGGCGAGGTGGGGGAGCCATGCGGCGTAGAGGCTGCGCAGTTCGCGCGGCAGGCCGTCAGGTCCTTGCCTACCCATGATGTCGGACACGATGCGGTTCTGGAAGAAGCGCAGCGAATAGTTGGTCATCCGGCGATATTGCATGCGCCAGCTTGCAGGGTTGGTGAGGCGGACGGGTTCGCAGAGGAAGCCTGCCTCTTCGCATGGCGCGACACGCTCACGCTGCCATGCGGTGTCGGTTTGCAGATCGGTATGAGCCCAGGCCGCGACGAGGCCGTCGTCACCGATCAGATCGTTGGGCAGGCGCAAGGCCCGCGCGCGGATGCGGTTCACGAAATGGCCCGAGAGGGCGTAGAGGTCGCCGAAGAGACCGCCGTCTGTTGACAGAAGGTGGCGGTAATGCGCGGCCATGCGGCCATTTAGCGGCATGCCCGCCGCCGCGTTGATCCCGTCGCCTCCTACCGCTGCCACCAACGCGTCGATGGAGCCGGGGGCGATCTGGGCGTCGCCGTCGAGGAGGATGACGGCTTCGTCGGTTCCGTCCAGCAGATCATGGATCAGGTGGTTCCATGTTCGCGATTTGCCGCCCTGGGCGATGTCATGCACGCGGACATTGGCGCGTCCGGCTGTGATGTCGCGGGCGCGGGAGGCGGAGGCGTCGGTCGAGCCATTGACGAGGACATGATAGACGGTGTCCGCCCGGTCCAGCGGGAGCGAGGCGAGGCAGGTGGCGATCCGCCGCTCCTCCTGATGGGCGAAGATGCCGACGGCGATGCTCATGATGTCAGCGGAAGTCCCAGCCTTGTTGGCCATGGTCGACCTGATCAAGGCCCTCTGCCGCTTCCTCTGCCGTTAGACGCATGGGCAGTACGACCGATAGCAGCAGCGCGACGATAGAGGTTCCCGCCATTGACCAGAGGGCGGCGGCGATGACACCGGCCAATTGGCTCAGCATGGCCGCTATGAGGCTGATGTCGCCTTCGAAACCGACGCCGCCAAGGAAAGGCTGAACGAAGAGGGGCAACAGCAGAGCGCCGATCAGGCCGCCGAGCCCATGCAGCAGAAACACCGACGCCGGATCATCGACGCCGCGTCCGAACGTTGCCTTTGCGATGCGGCAGAGAAGCGCGGCGACAAGGCCGATCAGCATTGCGCCTCCGGGACCCGAAAGAGCGGCCGAGGCAGATATGGCGGCGAGACCAGCGACGGCGCCCGACATGATGCCGGTGGCGCTGATGCGGCCGGTCGCGGCGCGATCCGACAGTGCCCATGCGAGGGCGCCCGCGCAGGCAGCGAAATGTGTGTTGAGGATGGCCGTGGCGGCATTGTCCGTGGCGCCAAGAGCCCAGCCGCCGGAAATGCCCGCCCAGCCGACCCAGATCAATGCGCCACCCGCGAGGCTGAGTACAGGTGCGTGGCTCGTGGCGGCATGCCGGGGGCGGCGGCCGAGGATCAGGGAGAGTGCGAGCGCTGAAAAGCCTGCGCTCATGTGCATGACGAGGCCGCCGGAAAAGTCGATGACGCCGAGCGCTGCAAGCCAGCCGCCGCCCCAGATGCCATGAACCAGCGGGGCATAGACGATCAGCAGCCAGAGCGGGGCAAGGGCCGCCATCCAGCCGAAGCGCGCGCGTCCCGCCGTGGCGCCGGGGAGGAGGCATACGGCAAAGAGTGCCAGGGCCATCTGGAACAGGACGAAGGCGGATTCGGGAACGGTCAGCCCAGCCTTCAGGGAGCCGAGGTTGGCGAGTAGGAGGTTCGCTCCGCCGCCCAGCCATGCGCTGCCCGGTGCGAAGCTGAGGCTATATCCGGCGATGGCCCAAGCGAGCGATGCGCCCGCCGCGACGACGAGAAGCTGGGTGCTTGCCGACAGTGCGCTTCGCACATTGACGAGGCCCGCGTGGCGCAGGAGCAGGCCCGGAAGCCCGGCGAGCAGTATGAGGAGGGCGCAGAGGATCATCCAGGCCGTGTCTCCGCTGTCCGGGACGGCCACCGCTACCTGTGCTTCTGCCGTTTGGGGCGAGGCCATGAAGAGGAAGAGGAGGAGGGCACGAGCGAACATGGGACGATCCGATATGTCTGGTGCCCTATGGTCTATGGGGTGGCGGTAAACACTTTGATAAGGTTAGTGGGGGTGGGGATGTGGGGGCGGGGTTTTCAAGAAAGAGAAGGGGCTTCGACAAGCTCAGCCCGAACGGGGTTGCGTGATCGCGACAAAAGCCCCGGCGCGCTAGAGCATGCTCATATGTGAGTGATCGTCACCCCGGACTTGATCCGGGATCCCGCTGCCTCGGCTGCGTCAGAAAAGGAGCGGGACCCCGGGTCGAGCCCGGGGTGACGGAAAATCAGCCTTAATGCCGATGCTTCCGTGTAAGACGATCAAGCTCTAATAGGCTTCGCCACCGCAGGAGATGCGGCCCGTGCCGCGATTTTCGACCTGGCAGGCGGCCTTGCCGACTACGGTGACGTCACCCGAGCCTGATGCCGATATCTTGGCGGTCACGTCTGCGGTCAGGGCGACATTGCCGGGGCCGTCATTGCTGACCGTTGCCTGGCGGACGCGCAGGCCATCGGCAGCTACGGCGCCCGGACCATTTACCCGCACTGTCGCTGTTGCGGCTCGCCCGGCCAGCGTGGCGCGGCCTGCGCCGGCGAGGCCGAGGCTAAGCTGATCGAGGTCAACCGCCGCGACGCTGACGTCGCCATTGCCGCCAAGCACGATTTCTCCGCGCAATCCCTTCATCCGACTGACCGAGATGGAGCCGCCGCCCGTCAGCACCAGCCTTTCAAGCGTGCCGGTCGAGAGCCGGACGGTGGCACGGCCGCCGCTTTTCTCGCCGGGTTGGGCGCGGTCCATCCTGATTGTCAGCAGACGCCCCGATACATCGATGTGCAGCCGTTCGATCAGCGATTGGTCGCCATCGACTTTGGCGGAAGCGCCAGCGCCGGTGGTGATGATCACCTCCACCGGCGCATCGACCCGGATGGCGTCGAAGCTGGTGATGGTATAGCCGCGCGTTGCAGCCATGGCCGGTAACGGTAGCAGCGAAGCGGCTACTATCATGAGGTGGAGGGGCTTTCGCGATCGACCTGTCATGATGCCGCCCTACCGCAAAACGCTTTCGACAAAGTTGATAGCGTCGTGCCTTGAGGCGGCAAATTCCCACGCGATCAAGTTGATCAGACGCCGCAAAGAGGGGCTTCGTCAGGCGAGGCCGACTTCCTTCAGCGGGACCGAGGAATCGGCCAGCTGCGCCTGATCAAGCAGTGCGCCGGAAAGGACGTGGGCGCGGCCCTGCACATAGTCCTTCACTGCATTGACGCAATCGAGCGCGATGAGCTTTCCGGCCTTCAGATATAGGACTGAGAAGCTGCGGGTTGCCGGATCGCCGCGCAGGATGGTGTGGTCATGTCCGATCGAAAGGCCCACGGTCTGGAGCTTCAGATCATATTGGTTGGACCAGAACCAGGGCACGGCGTCATAGGCTTCTTCCTTGCCCATGATGTGAGCGATGGCCGTTTTTGCCTGATCATTGGCGTTCTGCACTGACTCAAGGCGCAGCTGGGCGCCGCGCGCGAAGCGGTTGGCGTGGGATGCGCAGTCGCCGACAGCATAGATGTTGGGCAGGCTGGTGCGGCAATATTCATCGACATCGACGCCATTGCCGCCAACAGCGCCCGCTGCGATCAGCGGGCCGGTTTCGGGGATGATGCCGATGCCGACGATCACCATGTCGGTTTCGATCCGCTCGCCATCCTGCATCAGCACGGCGGTCGCCTTGCCGTTCTGCACCTCGATGCAGTCCATCTTGGCACCGGTGCGCAGATCGACGCCATGGGCGCGATGTTCAGCTTCGTAGAAGCGGGAGAGTTCTTCCCCGGCGACGCGGGCGAGGACGCGATCGAGCGCTTCGAGCAGCACGACCTTCTTGCCGAACTTCGTCAGGACGGCGGCAGCTTCCAGCCCGATATAGCCGCCGCCGATCACGACGACATGGTTGATCTGGTCCATCTTCGCCATCATGGCGTCGACATCGTCGCGGCGGCGGACGGCATGGACGTTGGGCGCGTCGGCGCCGTCGCAGGTCAGCATGCGCGGGCTGCCGCCCGTGCACCAGATGAGCTTGCCGTAGGAGATATGCTCGTTGCCGACGGTGACGGTCTGGCTTTCCGGATCGACAGCCTTCACCCGGTGGCCGAGCAGCATGTCGATCTTGCGCTCTTCCCAGAAGGCGGCGGGGCGGATGAGGATGCGATCGAAGACCTTGTCGCCCGCGAAATATTCCTTCGACAGCGGCGGGCGCTCATAGGGCGGGTATTTTTCGTCACCGATCATGGCGACGGACCCTTCAAAGCCGAGTTGACGAAGCGAAATGGCCGCCTGCGCGCCTGCATGACCCGCGCCTACGATCAGAACGTCATAATGGCTCATCGGCCAGCATCCCCTCAGTCCAAGTTGCTGCCGTCCTTGGCGCGCTTTCCCCGGACTGACAAGGGGTAGGGGGACTTTTGAAGTTAGCGGGGCAAAATATAAAATAGCGGATGGCCGCCTGTCCCCCATGGCGCTGCCATCCCTGACTGTGGCATAGGCGCTCGCCAAAGTTGGGGGTTTTCTGCCTTATGGCTGACAAGGATTTGCCGGTTAGCGGGGGGAGCCATGCAGCGCATGGTCCGCTACACGGCCTCGCGCTCGGCGCGTTGGGGGTGGTGTTTGGGGACATCGGGACCTCTCCACTCTATGCGCTGAAGGAAAGCTTTGTCGGCCACCATCCGCTGACGGTTGACCCGGCCCATATCTATGGCGTGCTGTCGTTGATCTTCTGGACCATGACCATGGTCGTCACGGTCAAATATGTGTTCATCATCCTGCGAGCCGACAATAATGGCGAGGGCGGCAGCATGGCGCTGCTGGCGCTGATCGGGCGGCGGATGGGCGAGACGCGCTGGACGCCGACGGTCGCGGCGCTGGGCGTGCTTGCCACCGCGCTCTTTTATGGCGATGCGATCATCACGCCGGCGGTCTCTGTCCTCTCGGCGGTAGAGGGGCTGACGGTGGTGCAGGCGGGGCTGACGCCGTTGGTGCTGCCGATCGCGATCGTGATCCTGATCGCCCTGTTCGTGATCCAGAGCATCGGCACGGCGCGAGTCGGTGCGCTGTTCGGGCCGATCATGGTGGTCTATTTCCTGGCGCTCGCAATTCTGGGCGTCACCAATATATGGCGGCACCCGGAGATCTTCGCCATCGTCAATCCATGGTGGGCGCTGCGCTTCTTCCTGATCGACCCTAAACTGGCGTTTCTGGCTTTGGGATCGGTGGTGCTGGCGGTGACGGGGGCGGAGGCGCTTTATGCCGATATGGGGCATTTCGGGCGCAAGGCGATCAGCATCGCGTGGCTTTACGCGGCGCTGCCGTGCCTGATGCTCAATTATCTGGGGCAGGGGGCGTTGCTGCTCGATGAGCCAGCGGCGGCGCAAAATCCGTTCTTCCTGCTTGCCCCCGAATGGGCGAGGCTACCGCTGGTGATCCTAGCGACCTTGGCGACGGTGATCGCGAGCCAGGCGGTCATATCCGGTGCCTTTTCCGTGACGCGGCAGGCGGTGCAGCTGGGTTTCCTCCCGCGCCTGCGCATCCTGCATACCAGCGCATCGGCGGCGGGGCAGATATATATGCCGCTGATCAACTGGACGCTGCTAGTGCTGGTCATCATGCTGGTGCTGGGCTTTGGCAGTTCGAGCAATTTGGCGGCGGCCTATGGCATTGCGGTCACTGGCACGATGGTCATCACCACCTGCATGATGGGGGCGTTGATGTTCAGCGTCTGGCGCTGGAACCCGTTCGTCGCGGGCATGGTGACGGGCCTGTTCCTGATCATCGATGGCGCATATTTTCTGTCGAACGCGACGAAGATTCCGGATGGCGGATGGTTCCCGCTGCTGGTCGCGGCCATAGCTTTCCTGGTGCTGACGACCTGGGCTTCTGGGCGACGGATCATGCGTAACCGTCTGCGCGAAGATGCGATGGACCTCGACTTGTTCATCAAGTCGGCCGGAGCCTCGTTGAAGCGAGTGCCGGGCACGGCGATCTTCCTGTCCTCAACGACGGAGGGCGTTCCTCCGGCCCTGCTCCACAACGTCAAGCACAACCGCATCCTGCATGAGCGCAACATCATCCTGACCGTGCGCGCGGAGGAAGTCCCGCATTTGCCCTATGAAGGCCGTACCAGCGTCGAAGATCATGGCGCGGGTTTCTATCGCCTGATGCTGCGTCATGGTTTCATGGAAAATGTCGATGTGCCCGCCGCGATGAAGGCGGTACGCGACTGCGGCGGGCCGATTGGCGTTGCCGACACCAGCTATTTCCTCAGCCGGGAGACGTTGGTGCCGTCATCCCGGCCCGGCATGGCCATCTGGCGCGAGCGGCTGTTCGCCTGGATGGTGCGTAATGCGGAAAGCCCGATGGCGTTTTTCAAGCTGCCGACCAATCGGGTGGTGGAACTGGGATCGCAGCTGGAAATCTGATCTAGCGATCACGCCGATTGCCGATGGCGGGCAAGCCATCGGCTGGCGGGGCATCAGTTAGCCGATCTCTTTCTGACGAGCGATGAGCACGCTGATCGGCGAATTGCGGACGATCGCGGCGGCGTTGGAGCCCAGCACGCGGGATGAGAGCGACGGTTGATGTGATCCGATAATGATGAGGTCGGCGCCCACCCGCTGCGCTTCATCCAGAACTTCATCGCGCACTCGGCCGCGATGGGATGCGAAAGTGGCATGGGTCAGGCCGAACTCGGCTTTCCATTCGTCGACTTGTCGCTGGGCCTCTGTGATCTCCTGCGTGTCGAAGTCGACGGTGATTGCGCCTTCATAATTCACTGGCAGAAAGTATCGCACATAAAGGATATGCACTTTCGCGCCGCCTGCGGAAAGCGCTGCTGCTGCTTCCAGCGCGGACTTTGCGTGATCAGGATCATGGATGTCGATAGCGACCAATATAGATGAAAAAGCCATGGTCTCTCCTTTCTTGACCATGACTTCTATCAGGAGGGGCGAGCCGAAAGGTGTAGCGTCTGTAACAAAGAGTTTCAGCCGAGATGACAGCGCGCAGATGTCCCGGCGCCGGACGCCAAAGAGCGTGAGGATGGCGCGATTGGTGCGAATCTGAAGGATTGCCGGAGGTAGGTCCCTCTTTTGTTAACCGCAAAATGTAAAGCCACACTTGACATGAGTGTGTAAAGCGCTACTTTCCATCTATGGAGATCGAGAGCATCAGCCACAAAGCTCTGCGGCGGTTTGTTGAGACAGGCAAAGCCAAAGGACTACCTGGCGATCTGGTCGATCGGCTGTTCAAGATGGTCAACTTCATCATTGATGCCGACACGCTGGACGAACTTTCAACACCTCCAAATTACGGGCTTCACCCCTTGACCGGCGACCGTGCCGGGACATGGGCGATGACCGTGACTAGAAACTGGCGCCTGACCTTTTCGCTTGATGAGCAGGGCGCCGTCGTAGATCTGGACCTGGAGGATTATCACTGATGGCTATCAAGATTCATCCGTCGTTCGCGGTCCATGCGGGCGAATGGCTCAAGACCGAGATTGTCGAGGCGCATGGTGTTTCGATCAACGATCTGGCCGAAGCGTTCGGCGTCAGTCGGCAGTCGATCAGTTCGCTTCTGAACGGGCGGGCGGCCCTTTCGGCTGATATGGCGATCCGCTTCGAGCATGCCTTTGGTGTGAAGGCGGAGACGCTGATGCGGATGCAGGCGCGCTACGAGTTGGGCAAGGCGCGCGAGCATGAAGCCGATCTGGCCGTGCGGAGCCTGATCGCTGCGTGAAATAGCGTCCGCGTCATGTTGCATCCATGCTGCATGAAGGCGCCGTAACCTAACGAATTTGACGAAATTCTGCGGATTTCACGGGACACTGTGAACATCAAAAAAGGCCGTGCTTACGGCCGGCCCGAAGGCAAAAATCAAGGATATCCAGGCTTTCCGATGGTAGCGGAGGAGGGACTTGAACCCCCGACACGCGGATTATGATTCCGCTGCTCTAACCAGCTGAGCTACTCCGCCCCATGGGCTGCGCCGGGCAGTCGCCCTGCGGTGCGCGCGCTATAGGCAGAGCGACTTGTGGGGTCAACGGGGTTTGGCGACGGCTGTGCAAATTCTCTTCAGGGAAGGTCACCGGACGTCGTGCGCGGGGAAATCTTGGGCGGCGGCCTTTTTGCGCTTGCAATCGTTCTGTCACGTTGCACTAATGTTGCAATGCACAACCGGGCTCTGCCCGAGGGAGGATCGACGCTTTGCCCTTCCACGAAATGTTTGAGCCGGATGGTTCGATACGGCCTTGCTATGCCGAAGTGCAGAATTGGGTGGATCGGACGGGCATCGCCGGGCTCAACCGCAGGTTGGATGAAGCGGAAGCGATCTTCAGACGTATCGGCATTACCTTTGCGGTCTATGGTGAGGGCGGCGATCCGGAGCGATTGATCCCGTTCGATCTGTTGCCGCGTATCTTCACCGCGCAGGAATGGCGCGTGCTGGACCGGGGCATCCGGCAGCGGGCGCGGGCGTTGAACGCGTTTCTGCACGACGTCTATCATCGGGGCGAGATCGTGAAGGCGGGGATCATGCCTGCCGACATCATCTACCAGAACAGCGCCTATCTTGCCGAGATGGCGGACTTCACCCCGCCGGGGAAGGTGTACAGCCATATCGTCGGAATCGACATTGTCCGCACCGGGCCTGCGCGGTTCGAGGTGCTGGAGGATAATTGCCGCACGCCGTCGGGCGTTTCCTACATGCTGGAAAATCGCGAGATCATGACGCGCATGTTCCCCGAACTGTTCGCGCAGGGGTTGGTGGCGCCGGTCGATGATTATCCCGCTGAACTGCTCAAGAGCCTGAAGGAAGTCGCGCCGCCCGCGTGCAAGGGTGATCCTGTGGTCGTGCTGCTGACGCCGGGATCGCTCAACAGCGCCTATTATGAACATAGCTTCCTGGCCGATCTTATGGGCGTGGAGCTGGTGGAGCCCGCGGACCTGTTCGTCGATGAGGATCGGGTGTGGATGAAGACGACGCTTGGCCCCAGGCAGGTCGATGTCATCTATCGCCGGATCGATGACGAATATCTTGATCCGCTGGTGTTCCGGCCCGATAGCCTGCTGGGCATTCCCGGCATCTTCAACGTGTATCGTAATGGCGGGGTGACGCTGGCTTCGGCGCCGGGCGCGGGGATCGCGGATGACAAGGCGGTCTATATCTACGTTCCGGAAATGATCCGATTTTACCTGGGTGAACAGCCGATCCTGGGCAATATCCAGACATGGCAGTGCGGGAAGCCGGACGAATGCGCCTATGTGCTGGAACATCTGCACGAACTGGTGGCGAAGGAGGTTCATGGGTCGGGCGGCTATGGGATGCTGATCGGCCCCAAGTCCACCAGTGCGGAAATCGCCGCTTATGCGGAGCGCATCAAGGCTAATCCGGGCGAGTTCATCGCGCAGCCGACGCTAGACCTTTCGACGGTGCCTACCCTTGGCCCGGCTTCGGTGGTCGGGCGGCACGCGGATTTCCGGCCCTATTGTCTGGTGGGCAAGCAGATCAGGCTGGTGCCGGGCGGGCTGACTCGGGTTGCGCTGACCGAAGGGTCGTTGGTGGTGAACTCCAGTCAGGGGGGTGGGGTGAAGGACACATGGGTGTTGCAGGATTGACGGAGGTGCGCGTCCCTTTTCTTCATCGTCATCCCAGCGAAAGCTGGGATCTCTTGAGGCTGCGTGGTGCCGGTGGGCCTGAGATCCCAGCTTTCGCTGGGATGACGGGGAGGAGGTGGGTGCGCCCATGCTGAGCCGGACTGCCGAGAATCTTTACTGGATGGCGCGTTATATGGAGCGGGCGGAGGCTACGGCTCGTTTGCTTACCATGGGACAGCGCATGGCGATCCTGCCGGGGGCGCACCATCGCGACGAATGGCGGTCGGTCGTGCGGGCAGCCGGGGTCGATGGCCTATTTCCCGAAGGCATACAGGTGGCCGAGAGGGACGCCATATCCTATCTGATGCTGGACCTTGATAATTCCAGTTCCATCCGGTCCTGCCTGCTGAAGGCGCGCGCCAATGCCAAGTCGGCGCGCACCATGCTGACCCAGGACATGTGGGAGGCGCTGAACGAAGGGTGGCGCAAGCTGGACAGCTATGATGTGGGTGAAGCGCGGCAGCAGCTTCCGGCGCTGATCGATTGGGTCAAGACGCGGGTCATGACGTTCCGGGGTGCGGCGCATTCCGGGCAGTTGCGCAATGAAGGGCATGACTTCCTGCGGGCCGGGTCGGCGCTGGAGCGGGCGCAGATGACGTTGCGGCTGTTGGACGTTAAATATTATGTATTGCTGCCAGAAACCGAGGTGATCGGGGGCAACCGCGATCATTATCAGTGGACGTCGGTGCTCTACGCTCTGTCTGGAGCACGGGCCTATCATCATGTCTATGGCGGCACTTATACGCCCTGGCAGATCACCGATTTCCTGATGCTGAACCGGCTTTTCCCGCGCAGTGTGGCCTATTGCTATGAACAGCTTGCCTATCGGCTCAATCGGCTGGCGGGTTGGCACAATGGGCGGGGCACGTGCCATGAGACGGTGCGGCAAATGGTGAACGATCTGGAACAGTTGGACAGCGGAGAGATTTTCCGCGTCGGTCTGCATGAAACCGTGTTGGGCGGATTGAAGATGACCAACCAATTGGGCGCGGAGATCGCCCAAACCTATCATTTCGGATGAAGGAGCGCGGTACGCCTTGAAACTGCTGGTCCGCCACCAGACGACTTATCGTTATGCCGCGACGGCAGGCCGGGTGGCGATGCGCCTGAAGCTGATGCCGATCGACACGGCCTCGCAAAGGGTGCTGGAATGGCGGGTCAGTGTGAATGGTGAGCCGGTTGAAGGTTTCCGCCGCAACAGCTTTGGCGAGATGGAGGCTGTCTGGATACGGCATGACCGGCTGGACAATGCGGTGGTCGTTGCCGAAGGGTTGGCAGAGACGAACGAAACGAGCGGCGTTCTGGGCCATGGAAACGGTGGGGTGCCTTCGCTCTATTTTCTGCGGGAAACGCAGCTGACCCGGACTTCCGACGCCATTCGGGACATGGCGCTTTCCCTGCCGGATGATGGGGGGACGCTTGCGCGGTTGCATGCCTTGTCGGCGGCGGTCAGCGACGCTGTGGCTTATCGGGGTGGAGTGACGTCTTCGGATACCACGGCGGCGGAGGCCTTCGCGTTGGGGGCGGGAGTTTGTCAGGACCATGCGCAGATATTCATTGCGGGCGCGCGCGCCCTCGGCATCCCGGCGCGATATGTGACGGGATACCTGCTGGCTGAGGGGGGCATTGCCCTGCATGAAACCCACGCCTGGGTTGAGGCGTGTGTGCCGGATCTGGGCTGGGTCGGGTTCGATCCATCAAACCGGGTCTGTGTGACGGAACGCTATCTGCGGCTGGCGTCGGGCCTGGATGCCAATGCGGCGGCGCCCATCCGGGGGTCCGTGACGGTGGCGGGCGATATCTGGATTGACGCGGACGTCCGGATCGCGCAGGCGGAGGACGGGGTGGAAGAAAGGCAGCTGCAACGGCAGCAACAACAAAGCCTTCAGCCTGCCATCCCGCAGGGTTGAACGGATATAGGAGCCCGATGGGCGATGACCTATTGTGTGGCGGTGCGCGTGGACCAGGGATTGGTCATGCTGTCGGACACTCGCACCAATGCGGGGATGGACAATATCGCCCGCTTTCGGAAAAGCTTTACCTATAGCGTGCCGGGCGAACGGTCGCTGGTGCTCATGTGTTCGGGCAACCTGTCCATCACGCAGGGCGTCAAGACGATGCTGGGCCGCGCGATCAAGGATTCGCAGGTCGATCCGGACGTTGAAAGCATCCTGAATTGCGCGACGATGCACCGCGCGGCGCAACTGGTGGGGGATGCGATGTGCGAGATGCAGCAGCATTATCGCAGCACCATCGAGATGCAGGGATCGGGTGCGGACGCGTCGATCCTGCTCGCGGGGGAACGGCGGGGGGGCAAGCCGCGCCTCTACCTTATCTATTCGGCGGGCAACTTCATCGAGGCGACGGAGGACACGCCGTTCTTCCAGATCGGCGAGCATAAATATGGCAAGCCGATCCTGGACCGGATCATCAAGCGCGAGACAAGTCTGGAGGACGCGACAAAGGCGGTGCTGGTGTCGATGGATTCGACGTTGCGATCGAACCTGTCGGTCGGCATGCCGCTGGACCTGACCGTGATCGAGCGCGGCCAGTTCGATTTCCGTGTCCGCACCCGTATCGAGGCCGATAACGAGGAATTTCAGCTGCTTTCGCTCAGTTGGTCGGCGGCGCTGCGCAAGGGGTTTGAGGACCTGCCTAACGTCATTGACTGACGGTTGGAGTGGCAGGGGGAGGCGGAGCTTGCCCGCGCCCAAGCAATTCCATGCGATAGTCAGGCTTGCGCGCCCGGCGCCGCTGCCTATTTCATCCCGACAAACGAATCCAAAGAGCTGGGGAATTTGATGACCGCTACCCATTCCACTCGCATGCTGATCCTCGGTTCGGGGCCGGCCGGGCTTTCGGCCGCCATTTATGGCGCGCGCGCGGGGCTGGCTCCCATCGTGGTGCAGGGCATGCAGCCGGGCGGGCAGCTGACCATCACGACCGACGTCGAGAATTATCCTGGCTTTCGCGACGTGATCCAGGGGCCGTGGTTGATGGAGCAGATGCAGGCGCAGGCCGAGCATGTCGGCGCGCAGATGATGTATGATCAGATCGTCGATGTCGATTTGTCGGAGCGGCCCTTTCGCCTGACGGGCGATAGCGGGACGCGCTATTTTGCCGACTCTCTGGTGATCGCGACGGGCGCGCAGGCGAAATGGCTGGGTACGGAAGGCGAGCAGCTGTTGCAGGGCAAGGGCGTTTCCGCCTGTGCAACCTGCGATGGCTTTTTCTATCGTGGCAAGAAGGTGGTGGTGATCGGTGGGGGTAACACCGCTGTCGAGGAGGCGCTGTACCTTACCAATCACAGCCATGACGTCACGCTGATCCACCGGCGCGATTCGCTGCGGGCGGAGAAAATCTTGCAGCAGCGGCTGTTTGCGCATCCGAACATCAAGGTGCTTTGGAACCAGAAGATTGAGCGGTTCGTGGGTGGCGGCAATCCGGAAGGGCTGGTCGGCGTCGATCTGGTCGATACGGTCACGGGCAAGGCTTCGCATATCGAAACGGATGGGGCTTTCGTGGCGATCGGGCATCAGCCTGCGACCGAGCTGTTCGTGGACAAGCTGCCGATGGATGAAGGTTATCTGGTCGTGGAGCCGGGTACGACGCATACGGCCATACCGGGCGTGTTCGCGGCTGGCGACGTCAGCGACAAGATTTATCGGCAGGCGGTGACGGCGGCGGGCATGGGCTGCATGGCGGCGCTGGACGTGGAGAAGTTCCTGGCCGAGGCGGACTTCGAGGCGATGGCGGCTGAGTGAGCGGGGCAGAGGCGAGGCGCGCTGCGTGCCTCGCCTGGTTAGTGAACGGGAGCTTACTACTCTCCGTTCGCCCTGAGCTTGTCGAAGGGCTCTCCTCGTCCTTCAAGGAAAGAAGAAGGCTTCGACAGGCTCAGCCCGAACGGGGATTAGGTGTCTGATAGACTGGGGAAGCGCTCAGGCCTCTATCTTCGTCCGCGCGAAGGCAACCAGCGTGCCGAAGGTCTCGAAGGTTTCGCCGTCGATGTCATCATCCTCGATCAGGATGTCGAGCCGATCTTCCATCTCCGTCAGCAGCGTGGCAACGGCCATGGAGTCCAGTTCAGGCAGAGCGCCGAACAGGGGCGTCTCGGCGTCGAAGGCATCGACGCGTTCCTGCGACAGGGCCAGCACATCGCGAAGCAGATCGCGCATCGCGTTTGACATGTCGCTTGTCCGGTCGACCGGCATAGAGGTTTTCGCCCGCATGATGGGGGGCTTACCTAATCGTTCCGCCTTCAGCCCACAAGGGCGGAAATCGCGGTTCGCGCGGCGGGAATCCATGTCGAGGCAAATCGCGGATTGAAGAAGTCGAGACGGTAGAGCGTCTGGCGCTGTTCCATCCATTCCGCCTTGTAGGGATTGTCGCCGGTGCCATAGTCGATCACGCTGACCCTGTCGGTATCTATGGCGTGGGCGAACATCGCGTGGCTGAGCAATGTGCCCGGAGAAGCGCCGTCGAAGGCGCGATCATGCGCCAGCTTGTGGATGAGGGCGACGTCATTTTCGACGGTCCAAAGCTGGGTCGCCACTGGCTGGCCGTTGAGGCGCGCGAAGCCGAGCCGTAGGGTTCCGGCGGCACCCTCACGTTCGGCCAGGGCGCGCAGGAAGGAGAGGCCGGGCTCGGGCTGCTTCCAACTGCTCGCATGTACCGTCACATAGTCGTGCCACAGCGCGTCATCGACCTGATCGCGAATCTCGATGGTGAAACGGCTGGATCGGGCCTTGCGCTGGACCTGATTGCGCAGGCGGCTTGGCCGATTCGCCCAATAAGCGGCGAAGTCGCGGCCGTGCAGGGCGAGCATATGGCGTCCACCCATGGGCCGGCGTACGCCGAACCAGCCGCTACGCCGGAAGGCATCGAGGAGCATTTCCGCCGTATCGCCGACCGGATAAAAGTCGATGTGGCGGCCGGTCTTGAACAGTTCGGCGGCGAGTATCTCTGCCAGACGGCGGCGCATTGGTTCATCAGGATCGCCGAGATATATCGGCGACCAGGCGAAGCTGTACCAGTTGGCAAGCGCGCTCTGCCGCTCGGGAGAGGGCGATAGCAGGAATAGCCATGCCTCGACCTGTCCCTCGATCGCCTGAAGGACGCGGATGGGCTGATGCGCGAAGCAATGTTCGTGCAGCGATTCGAACCAGTCGATGCGGTCGAACAAGCAAGCCGTCGCGGCGCGATCCATCCGTCCGCCCAGCGCCTGCCGGGCATCTGCGATCGTACTGTATTCCCTTGTGACCAGCAAACCATTATCTCCCCGGCACTGTCCCAATGCCTTAGGTGAAAAGTCTGGAAATGGAGTTAAGCAGCGCCGCCCTGATCGATGGCGAGGAAATTCGCCCGATCGACCACCTGTTGTTGCGGGGTGAGGCGGCGCGTCCGGCGCTGGATGGCCGTTCGGGATTGCAGGATTATGCCGAACTGGAGACGACGCTTGGTCGGTTGGCGGGGTGGCTGGCGGGATTCGGGCTGGAAAAGGGCGCGCGGGTTGCAAGTTGGATTGCCAAGGGGCCGGTCGCTGCGCTGATGCCATTGGCGGCCCCACGCGCGGGGCTGGTGCATGTGCCGGTCAATCCGCTGCTGAAGCATGCGCAGGTTGCGCATATCCTTGCCGACAGCGGCGCGCGGTTGTTGATTGGTACTCCGGCGCGGCTTGATACTTTGGAGCAGGGTGATGTTCCGGGTGACTGCCGTTTGTTGCGGGAGGAGGATGCGGCGGCGGCCGCGAGTGGTGGGGATGGAATGCCGCCCTCCGAGGCCGGGCCGCATGATCTGGCGGCGATCCTCTATACCAGCGGTTCGACCGGGCGGCCCAAGGGGGTGATGTTAAGCCACGCCAATCTGTGGCTCGGCGCGGCGAGTGTGGCTCGTTATCTGGGCCTCAATGCCGAGGACAGGACCTTGTGCGTGCTGCCCTTCAGTTTCGATTATGGGCAGAATCAGTTGTTTTCGACTTGGTATGCGGGCGGGTGCGTCTATCCGCTCGACTATCTGACGGCGCGTGACGTCATGAAGTCAGTGGACAAGCGTGACATCACGACCTTGGCCGGGGTGCCGCCGCTTTGGGTGCAGTTGACCGAGCTCGAGTGGAAGCCGGAAGTGGCGGGGAAGCTAAAGCGTTTGACGAATAGTGGAGGCGCGCTCACCCGGCCTTTGGTGGCTAAATTGCGCGACCTTTTTCCCGAGGCCGACCTTTATCCCATGTATGGGCTGACCGAGGCTTTTCGATCGACCTATCTGCCGCCAGCCTTGGTGGACAGCTATCCAGACTCGATGGGGTCGGCGATACCGCATGCGGAGATACTGGTTGTGCGGTCTGATGGCAGCCTGACGGACGATGATGAAGCGGGTGAGCTGGTTCATTGCGGGCCGCTGGTGGCGCAAGGCTATTGGCGGGATGAGGCGCGCACGGCAGAGCGGTTCAAGCCTGCGCCGTCATCCTCTCGCTATGGCGGCATGGCGGTTTGGTCAGGGGATAGCGTGCGGCGGGATGGGCAGGGGCTGCTCTATTTCGTTGGGCGCGATGACGCGATGATCAAATCCTCGGGCAATCGCATCAGTCCGACCGAGATTGAGGAGGCGGCGGTCGCGGTGCCTGGGGTGGCGGAGGCCGTCGCGCTGGGGATTAAGGATGAACGGCTGGGGCAGGCGGTGTTGCTGCTCATCCGATCTGGCGACGCTGAGGCTGAGGCGACGGTCGAGGCGAGGTTGAAGACCGAATTGCCGAACTTCATGCAGCCGCGGACGATCATCAGGCTGGTGGATTTTCCCCGGACGCCTAATGGCAAGATCGACCGAGTGGCACTGGCCAAGGAATATGACAGATGAAGCCGATGGGACCTGTTCCGCCCTTTTTCGAGGGTGAGGAAGGCATGTTGCTGATCGGCGGATGCGGCGCGGCGAGTCTGGTGGATGAGGCGGGGGATACGCCGCTGTTCGTCTATGACATGGGGATTGTTGAGCGGCAGGTGCGCGATTTGCGGGAGGCTATGCCGCCGCAATTGTCGATCCATTATGCGGTGAAGGCGAACCCTTATCCGGCGCTGCTGGAACGCATGGCGCGGCTGGTTGACGGCTTTGACGTGGCTTCGGGCGGGGAAATGGCGCGAGCGCTGGAAGCCGGGATGGATGCCGCGCATATGAGCTTTGCCGGGCCGGGCAAGCGTGATGACGAACTCGCCGCCGCGATCGACGCTGGCGTGACGCTGAACCTGGAGTCGGAGGGTGAAGCGCGGCGTGCGCTTGCCATTGCCGAGAAGCGGGGGCGGACGCCCCGGCTGGCGGTGCGGGTCAATCCGGATTTTGACCTGAAAGGGTCGGGCATGCGGATGGGCGGCGGGGCTAAGCCCTTTGGCGTCGATGCGGATCGGGCGGCGGGGCTTGCACGGTCACTGATCGATGGGGGAGCCGATTGGCGCGGCTGGCATATCTTTGCCGGATCGCAGGCGCTGGATGCGGAGGCGCTGATCGACACGCAGGCGGCAACAGTGGGATTGGCGGCGCGGCTTTCCGACGCCGTGGGAGCCACACCGCCGCTCGTCAATCTGGGTGGGGGATTTGGTATTCCCTATTTTCCTGGCGATCAGCGGTTGGAAATTGCGCCGATCGGGGAAGCGCTGGGCCAGACGCTCCATGCGCGTCCTGACATATTGGCGGAGAGCGAGTTTGCGATGGAGCTTGGCCGCTGGCTGGTGGGGGAGGCTGGCGTCTATCTGACCCGTGTGGTCGATGTGAAGCAGAGCCAGGGCGAGACGTTCGTCGTGGTAGATGGTGGATTGCACCATCAACTGGCGGCGAGCGGCAATTTCGGAACGGTGGTGCGGCGCAACTATCCGATGGCGGTGGCGAACCGTTATGGCGCGCCGCCTGCGGAGGAGGCCGTCACGGTCGTAGGGTGTCTTTGCACGCCGATCGACAAGCTGGGCGACAAGGTTGCTTTGCCGCCGGTGGTGGAAGGGGACCTGATCGCGATCTTCGCGGCGGGGGCCTATGGCGCTTCGGCTAGTCCCGCCGCCTTTTTGGGGCACCCGCCCGCGCTCGAACTATTACTTGGCTGATATACCAATAGTTTGACGCCTAACCGTATCTTTACCCTTTAGCGGCAAGAAGAGGCCCAAAGCCCATCGCTTTGCGGCCGCTTCACCTGTCTGGCGGCCGTGCTGGCGTGCGGCCGCATGATGAGGTGAAGATATGCGTTTCCTGTCGGTTTCCCGGGCTCTGATCGGCGCATCGTTGCCTGCTTTGGCGCTGTCGGGCTGCGCTTCGGGAGGCGGTGGCCCCCAGTTGCCCTCTGCGTCCTTTGTGGCGCAGCAGGAAGGGCCGGGCGAGGAATATGTGATCGGGCCGCTCGATGACCTGACCGTATTCGTATGGCGCAACCCGGAATTGGGTGCGAAGGTTCAGGTGCGGCCGGACGGGCGGATTACCACGCCGCTGATCGCCGACATGCCGGCCGTGGGCAAGACGCCTAAGCAGCTGGCCGACGACATGAAGGTGGCGCTCACCAAATATATTGAAAATCCGCTGGTGTCGGTGATCGTCAACAATTTCTCGGGCACTTTCAGCCAGCAGGTGCGGATTGTCGGCGCGACCGAAAAGCCTGCCTCCATTCCTTATCGCGCTAACATGACGCTGCTTGACGCCATGATCTCCGTCGGGGGGCTGAGCGAATATGCGGCGGGCAACCGGGCGCGGCTCGTTCGCTTCAACAAGGAAGAGGGCAAGCAGCAGGAATTCAACGTCCGTATCGGCGACCTGCTGAAGCGCGGCGACAGCAAGGCGAATGTCATGCTGGCCCCGGGCGATGTCATCATCATTCCGGAAAGCATGTTCTGATATGGCCGGTCTTTACGACGAACTGCTGATCGCCCTTCACGGCATATGGACCCGGCGCTGGCTGGCGCTGGCCGTGGCGTGGGGCGTGTGCATGCTGGGGTGGCTGGGTGTCGCTCTGGTGCCCAACAGCTATGAAAGCAAGGCGCGGGTTTATGTGAACACGCAGTCGCTGTTGCAGGACAAGGTCGGCATTACGCAGGTCCAATCGCAGCAGGACCTTGATCGCGTGCGCCAGACGCTGGCCAGCACCGCGAATCTGGAGCGTGTGGTCAAGGAAACCGACCTTAACCAGACGATCAGCGGCCCGCGCGACATGGCGGCCAGGATCACGGCGCTGCGTGAAGGCATCACCGTGATGGCGCAGGCTGACCCCAGCATGATCGACATCAGCGCCAAGTCGGCGGACTCCAGCCTTTCGGACGGAGCCAATGCGCGGATCGCCCAGCAGGCGGTGCAGAAGCTGATCGAGATTTTCCAGGAAACGAACCTGTCCTCCGACCGTGTCGAGACGAAGCAGAGCCTTGCTTTCCTTGACCAGCAGATCGCGGCGCGCGGTCGTCAATTGGCCGCCGCAGAGCAACGTCGTGTCGAGTTCGAGCAGCGCTATGCCGGGATGCTGCCGGGCGCGGGCTCCATCGGTCAGCGCATGGACGCGGCGCGGATGGAGATCAACAATATCGAATCGCAGCTGGTGCAGGCGTCGAGCGCGCTGAGCGCCATGAACGGCCAGCTTGCCGGAACACCGCAGGTGTTGCCGGGTGTTGGCGCGTCGGGTGGTCCTTCCGCACTGGCGCAGGCGCAGGCGGACCTTGCCGGGATGCGCGCGCGGGGCTGGACCGCCGACCATCCCGATGTGATTGCAGCCCAACGGCAGGTCGATGCGCTGCGCCGTCAGGGCGGCGGTGGTGGCGGGGCGAGCGGTTCGCCCAATCCGGCTTACCTGTCGATCAAGTCGATGCAGGCGGAACGGGCGGCCACAGTTCAGGCGCTACAGACGCGCAAGGCGCAGCTTCAGGCTGACTTGAACGCTATGTCATCGCGCCAGACTGACGAGCCGGGCCTCGCCGCCGAGCAGGAGAAGCTCGACCGCGACTATGAGGTGCTGAAGACGCAATATGACAAGCTGCTCGCTGATCGCGAGGATGTGCGCCTGCGCGGCGATGTGAAGACCGAAACGGGTTCCGTCCAGTTCCGCGTGATCAATCCGCCGAGCGCGCCCACCGCGCCGTCCGCGCCCAACCGGCCGCTGTTGCTGCTGGGCGTGCTGATCGTCGGGATCGGCGCGGGCGTGGGTAGCGCCTTTGCCATGGGGCAGCTCAAGGGCAGCTTCCCGACGGCGGCACGGCTGGAGCGGGCGGTTGGATTGCCGGTCATCGGTTCCATTACGCAGACGGTTAGCGCCGCGCAGAGGGCGGTCGAGAAGCAGCGGTTGAAATGGTTCGCCGGTGCGAGCGGGGGGCTGGCGGCGCTGTGTGTGCTGCTGATCCTCGTCGAATTCATCCAGCGTGGCATGGCCTGAGGAGCGGCAAGATGAACAAGCATAGCTCCCTTTCCAAAGGTTCGCTGATCGAGCGGGCGACAGAAATCTATGATTTCAGCGCGGCCTTGCAGGGGCGTGCCGCTCCTGCGGTTGAGGTGCCTGCTGGCGAGCCTCTGCCTTCGGTGGTGGAAATCGCTCGGCCGGTGGCGGCGGAGACGGGATATCGCGCGCCTGACTGGCGTGGGCCGGTGCAGAGTATCGATCGGGTCGCTCTGGCCGAAAATGGTTGGCTGTCGCCCGATAGTCCGGCGACGGGGATCAGCGAGGAGTTTCGGCTGCTGAAGCGCGATCTGCTGGCGCAGCTTGGTGATGATCCGCGCGGCAATCGCGTGCTTGTCTGCTCAGCGCATAGCGGGGAGGGCAAGAGCTTCTGCGCGATCAATCTGGCGCTGAGTTTGGCGGCGGAGAAGGATCGGGAGATATTGCTGGTCGATGCTGACTTCGGCAAGCCGGGCATTCCCGAGGCGCTGGGGCTGACGAGCGGGCCGGGGCTGATGGACGCCATCGCCGATCCGTCGGTCGCGATCGAGGATTGTGTGATCCGGACGGACATTCCGTCCTTTGCCGTCCTGCCTGCGGGGCAGCGCAGCAACAACGATACCGAATATCTGGCTTCGGCGCGGACGGAAACGTTGCTTCGCCGCCTGACCGAGGGACGGCCGGATCGGGTCATCCTGTTTGATTCGCCGCCTCTTCTTGCCGCTTCGGCGGGCGCCGTGCTGGCGAGCCATGCCGCCATCGCGTTGCTGGTGGTGCGCGCCGATCAGACCAGCGAAAGCGCGCTCCGTGACGCGGCGGGGATGCTGAAGGCGGCTGGGCAAGTGCAGTTGTTGCTGAACGGCGTCACCTTCTCGGCCAGCGGCCGCCGCTTTGGCAGCTATTATGGCAAGGGGAGCGACGACGCATGATGCTGCGTACTTCCCTGGGGTTGCTGGGCGCGCTAGCGCTCGCCGCTTCGCCCGCCATGGCGCAGGAGCGAAAGGTCGAAGTCACGCCCTATCTGGGCGTCGATCAAACTGTGCTCGTGCCGCTGAAAGGCGGTGGCGATGTCCTGACCTATACCAATGTGACGGCGGGATTGACGGCGCAGTTGCAGACGCGCCGTGTCGAGGCGGTCGCTGACATTCAATATAATCACAGCTTTGGCTGGGGGCGTGAGGCCAGCGATCAGGATGTGATCAGCGGTATCGTGTCGGGCCAGTATCTGGTGTCGCATGGGCTGACGCTCAATGCGGGCGCGCTTGCGACGCGCATACGCACCGATGGCCTGTCGGGTGCGGCGACGCTGAACGATAGCCAGACGAGCCAGGTTTATGCCGGTTATGTGGGGCCGTCCTATGCCTCATCCTTCGGCGACATCGACGTCACTGCCTCTTATCGGCTCGGCTATGCGCGGGTGGATGAGGATGTGAATGCTGATTTTGCCGGAGCGCCTAATGTCGGCTCATTCGCCGATTCCGTTTCGCATAGCCTGGCCGGTTCGGTCGGCGTGGCGCCGGGTGTCTGGCTGCCGCTCGGCATCGTGGCGAGCGCTGGCTATGACCGGGAAGATGCGAGCGAGCTTGATCAGCGGTTCGAGGATGCGTGGGGCCGCGTGGATGCGACGCTGCCGGTGTCGCCGACCGTCGCCCTTGCCGGCGGTGTAGGCTATGAACGGATCAAGATCAGCCAGCGTTCGCCTGAGCTTGACGGGAGCGGCGTGCCGGTCGTTCGCAACGGCCGTTATGTCACTGACGACAGTTCGCCGCGTGCGCTGATCTATGATTTCGATGACATCATCTGGGACGTTGGTGTGCTCTGGCGGCCCAACCGCCGCACCTCGCTGGAAGCGCGGGTCGGCGAACGCTATGGCGGCATGACTTACACGGGCAGCTTCGTATGGCAGGGTCGCGGCCAGTCCTTCGCGCTGGTGGTGTTCGACGGCATCGACAGCTTTGGGCGGATCATCACGTCCAATGTCGCGGCGGTTTCGGGCAGCAGCCTGAATGTCGTGCGCAACCCATTCACGGGCGATTTCACCGGTTGCGCCTTCTCGCAAAGCGGCGGGGGGCAGTGCTTCAACGACGCGCTGACCGGGGTTACGGATGCGAACTTCCGCTACCGGGGCGTTGCCGCCCAATATGCGGCGCAGCGGGGGCCTTGGGGCCTTGGCGTCGGCCTTGGCTATTCGCAGCGCAAGTTCGTGACGCCTTCGGGTCAGACGGTGTTCGTGCGCGGGACGCGGGATCAGAATTGGTATGGCACCGCCTCGCTCAGCTATGTGATCGACAGTCGGTCCAGTCTGGATAGCGCCGTCTACGCCAATTATTTCGATGCGAGCGGCGCGCGGCTCGATGTGCTGAACCTCGGCGCATTCACCAGCTACAACCGCCTCATCAACCGCAATCTTCAGGCATCCGCTTCGCTTGGGCTCGATAGTGCCAAGGCGGATGATCTGGATGCCGTCATCAACGCCATGGGCCAGGTCGGCCTGCGGTACAGCTTCTAATCGCGTCCGGAGACGAGAGATGTACGACCAGTTCTACGGATTTGAGGGCCGCCCTTTCCAGCTGACACCCGATCCGCATTTCTACTTCGAAAGTGCGACGCACAGGAAGGCGCTGTCCTATCTGGGCTACGGCCTGGCACAGGGTGAAGGCTTCATCGTCATCACCGGCGACATCGGGGCTGGCAAGACGACGCTGGTCGGGCACCTGATGGCGACGATCGATCCGGCGCGGCTGACCGCCGTCAAGATCGTGTCGACGCAGGTGGGCGGTGACGACATGTTGCGCCTCACCGCGCAGAGCTTTGGCCTGCCGACCGACGACATGCCCAAGGCGCAGATTTTGCGGCAGATCGAGGCGTTCCTGCATGGGCAGGCGCGGGCGGGGCGGCGGTCGCTGCTGATCGTTGATGAGGCGCAGAATCTTTCGGTCTCGGCGATCGAAGAGCTGCGTATGCTTTCCAACTTCCAGCTGGGCGGGCAGTCGCTGTTGCAGATATTCCTGCTGGGCCAGCCGGAATTTCGCGATCTGCTGAAGTCCGCGCAGTTGGAGCAGTTGCGGCAGCGCGTGATCGCGACCCATCATCTCGATCCGATGCAGCCGGACGAGATCGAACCCTATATCCTGCATCGCCTGTCGATCGTCGGGTGGAATGGCGATCCGCAGTTCACGCCGGAGGCGTTCGCGGCGATCTATGCCGCGACCGGCGGCGTGCCGCGCCGGGTCAATGTGCTGGCCAGCCGCGTGCTGCTGCTCGGCGCGCTCGATCAGCTGTCGGAGATCGATGCGGCGGCTGTTCAGGCGGTGATCGAGGATATGGGCGCGGACAGCGATGTTGCCGTGCAGCCGATGCCGTCATCCGTGTTGGATCGCGCGGAGGAGGCGCCTGCTGCGGCTCCGGTTGCGGCGCAGGCGGAACCTGCGCGCGAGACGTTGCGCGCAGAACTCAATGCGCTGCGGTCGCGTCAGCCCGAGCCATCGCCCGCTCTGATGGACGAGATCGCCACGCTGCGCGCGGAGGTCGACTCGCTGCGGATCGAACAGGTCGCCATCCAGGCAGTGGACCCCGAGGCGCTGAAGGACTGTTTCACTTTGATCGAGGAACGGCTCTCCTCGCTCGAGTTCCGCGTGGGCGAACAGGATACCGCGCTGCGCCGGGTGCTGACGTTGCTGGTGGACTGGGTGGAGCGTGAACAGCGGATGGGCGACGCGCCGCGCAGCGCTGCTGCCTGACGCTTCATCATGGTGCTGAATGCCCTGTCGGTCGATGTGGAGGACTGGTTTCATGTCGGCGCTTTTGAGCGCACGATCAGCCGGTCTTCGTGGGACGGACTGACGCATCGGGTGGAGCGCAATACGGATGCGGTGCTGGCTCTCTTTGCCGAGGCGGGGGTCAGCGCGACATTCTTTACGCTGGGATGGGTTGCGGAGCGTTATCCTGCGCTCATGCGGCGGATTGCCGGGGCGGGGCATGAGGTGGCGAGCCATGGCTATGACCATGCGCGGGTCTTCACGCTGAGCCCGGAGGTGTTTCGCACGGATTTGCGGCGGGCGCGTGCCTTGCTGGAGGATGCCAGCGGGCAGCGTGTAATTGGCTATCGCGCGCCGAGTTTTTCGATCGATCATCGGACGCCTTGGGCGCACGCCATATTGGCGGAGGAGGGCTATCGCTATTCCAGCAGCGTCGCGCCGATCCGGCATGACCATTATGGCTGGCCTGAATCGCCGCGTTTTGCCTGGCGGCCGGTGACGGGGAGTGATTTGCTGGAGCTGCCGGTGACGACGGCCGAGTTTGGCGGGCGGAGGCTGGCAGCTGGCGGTGGAGGGTTTTTCCGCTTGCTACCCTATGGCTTTTCCCGCTGGGCTATACGGCAAGTGAATGGGCGGGAGAAGCAGCCCGCCATCATCTATTTCCATCCCTGGGAGATTGATCCGGATCAGCCACGGGTGGCGGGAGCACCGCTTCGATCGCGCCTGCGCCATTACAGCAATCTGTCCGTCATGGCGAACAAGCTGCGGCGGCTGACGCGGGATTTTTCCTGGACACGGGTGGATGCGCTGGTCGCTCGTGAGGCGGAGTTGGCGGCATGAGGCCCGATTGCGGAGCAGGTGTCGGCGTGGTCACGCTCGACCTGGATGATCCGGCGCAGGTGGCTGCGGCAGATGCTTTTGTGAAGAGCAGCGTGGACGGAACGCCTTTCCATCGGCCTGCCTGGATCAAAGCGATTGAGCGTGGCACTGGCAATCGCGCGCATATGCTGGCTGCTGTCGCTTCGTCGGGGCAGATTGCAGGCATTTTGCCGCTTACCCATATGAAGAGCCGATTATTTGGTCAGGCCCTGGTTTCGTCCGGCTTTGCCGTCGATGGCGGGATACTGGCTAATGACCATGCCGTTATCGCGGCTCTTGCCGGTGCAGCGCAGCGGGTTGCTGGGGATATCGGCGTGTCTTCTGTCGAACTGAGAGGTGGCGAGCTGCCGGGTGAGGGCTGGACGCTTCATCAGGACAGCCATCTTGGCTTTGTCCGGCCGATTGCGGCGGATGATGAGGCGGAGTTGCTCGCGGTCCCGCGTAAGCACCGGGCCGAACTGCGGAAGGCGCTCGCCAATCCCGCGCTAAGGGTGGAGGTTGGGCGGGACGAGCGGTTCCTGCGCGCGCATTATGATGTTTATGCGCAGAGCGTCCGCAATCTGGGGACGCCGGTTTTTCCGAGGCGCCTGTTTCGCGAAGTGCTGGCGGCGTTCGGCGAGGATGCCGACATATTGATTGTCTATGAGGGCGACCGGCCGGTTTCGGGGGTGCTGACGCTCTACCATCAGGGGCGGGTCATGCCTTTTTGGGGCGGGGGTGTCGCGGATGCGCGGCGGCTGCGTTCCAACGAGCTCATGTATTACCGGCTGATGGGCCATGGCCGGACGCGCGGCATGCGCCTGTTCGACTTCGGCCGGTCCAAGACGGGAAGCGGGCAGGCCGTGTGGAAGAAGAGCTTCGGCTTTGATCCAGTGCCGCTGGCCTATCATAGCTGGTCGGCGACGGGCGAGCGGCGCGACATCAATCCCAACAGCGCGCAATATCAGCGCCGCGTGGAGATGTGGAAGAAGCTGCCGCTGCCGATCGCCAACCTGATCGGGCCGCTGATTTCGCGGGGGCTGGGATGACGGGCGAGATAGTTTTCCTCTGCCACCGCATCCCCTTCCCACCCGATCGGGGCGACAAGATTCGTTCCTATCACATATTGAAGCGGCTGGCGGAGATAGCGCCCCTGCATGTCGGCTGCTTTGCGGATGATGATCGCGATCTGAGCTTCGCATCGGCCATGGCGGAGATGACGGCGAGCCAGTGCGTGCTGAAGCGCAACCGTTCGCATGTGGTAGCGGGTCTCGCTGGGCTGGCGAAGCGGCAGCCGATGCTGGTGTCCCTCTTTGATGATCCGCGCATGCATCAATGGGTGCGGAAGATTTTGGCGGAGCGTCCGATCGCGGCGGTGATGGGCTATTCGGTGCAGATGGCGCATTTCGTGCCCGACCTTGCCGATGGCGTTCGCTTCGTCATGGATTTCGTCGATTTCGATTCGGCCAAATATGCGAGCTATGGGGTGGCAGGCGGTGGTCCTATGGGGTGGATCAACCGGCGCGAAGGGCGGGTTCTGCTCGATTTTGAGCGTGCCACTGCCGAGCGCGCCGACGTCAGCGCTTTCGTTAGTGAGACCGAGGCCGCGCTGTTCCGGCAGGCTGCGGGCCTGAACGCCGCGCGGGTCATCGGCATGGATAATGGTGTGGCGCTGGATTATTTCGATCCGGCGGCCGAATTTGATGGGGTTGCGCGGCCGGCAGGTCCGCTCGTCGTGTTCACCGGACAGATGGACTATCGGCCCAATGTCGAGGCGGTGGAAAGCTTTGCGCGCGATAGCTTGCCAGCCTTGCGAGCCAGACATCCCGAGGCATGTTTTGCCATTGTCGGGCGTAATCCTTCGCCGCAGGTTAGTGCGCTGTCGCAGTTGCCCGGCGTCGTTGTGACTGGCGCGGTGCCGGATGTTCGCGGCTGGCTGGCGGCGGCGGATATTGTGGTTGCGCCGCTTCGGATCGCTCGCGGCATACAGAATAAGGTGCTGGAGGCGATGGCCATGGCGCGGCCCATAGTCGCGTCGCCGCAGGCGGCCGAAGGCATCGATGCGCAGGATGGAGCGCATTTCCTCATCGCGACTGATCCTGTCGAAGAGGTCGAGAAAATATGCGCGCTGCTGGCCGATCCTGATCGGGCGCGGCGTCTGGGCGAGGCTGCCCGCTCGCGAGTGGAGCAACGCTATCGCTGGTCGGAAACGCTTAAGGGCTTGCCGGATATGCTGTTCGGTCCTGTGTCCGCTTTAGGCAGCCGGGCCGCATGACTGACAGGACTCTGCCTTTGTCTCGAGCGCGCAGCGTTGGCGTGGAAGGCTGGCGCGGGCATCTCGCCGCGCTTGGTGTTCTGGCGTTCCTGATCCTGACGCTGTTCCATCGCGATGCGGCGGGAATGGTATCGATATGGTGGAACGCGTCCACTTTTGGCCACTGCCTCTTCATCCCGTTCCTGATCGCGTGGCTGGTGCAGCAGAGACTTCCCGGTTTGCGCCAACTTGAGCCTGTCGCATGGGCACCCGGATTGATCTGGATGGCGCTGGGCGCGTTCGCCTGGCTGTTGGGAGCGGCGGCGGGTGTCGCTGTGTTCCGCCACGCCGCGATCATCCTGATGTTGCAGGGTTGCGTCGTCACGTTGCTCGGGCCTGCCGTGGCGAGGGCGCTGCTGTTCCCGCTCTTCTACGCCTTCTTCATGGTGCCGGTGGGGGAGGAACTGGTCGCGCCGCTGCAATTGATCACGGCGCGGCTGTGCATGGTTTTTCTCGATATTGCGAGCGTTCCGGCGCATCTGGACGGCATCTTCATAACGACACCCACCGGCTATTTCCGCGTGGCCGAGGCGTGTTCGGGCGCGAAGTTCGTGATTGCGATGACGGCCTATGGCGCGCTGGTCTGCAATGTCTGCTTTTCAAGCTGGCCGCGTCGCATCCTATTCATGGCCGGTGCGCTGATATTGGCGGTTCTGGCCAATGGATTGCGTGCGTTCGGGACGATATGGATCGCGCATCTGACCAATATCGAGGCCGCTGTCGGCTTTGACCATGTCATGTATGGATGGGTCTTTTTCGCTATCATCATGGCGGTGGTGATGGCCGCAGCCTGGCCTTTTTTCGACCGACGGCCTGGTGATCCATGGTTTGATCCCACCCGGCTTGGGAGTCTCGCTCGTGGTCGCCTCCCGCTTCTTGTCGCAGTTGGTGCAGCGAGCGTGTTGGTGCTTGCCGCGCCCGTCTGGCTGATCGTGAGCGCGGCGGCGAGCAAGCCGCTGCCCGGCGCGCCGACTCTCCCGGCGGTCAAGGGCTGGGCACCGACTTCCGCGCAGCCCCCATACCCGTGGAGGCCGCGATTCGATGGCGCGGATTATCTTGTCCTCGGGCGCTACCGAAACGCGAGGGGAGATGTCGTCGATCTCGCCATCGCCAGCTTTGACCGACAGGATGAGGGGCGTGAGCTTGTGGGCTTTGCTCAGGGCGCTGCCAATCCCGACCAGCGCTGGTCATGGTCCTCGCCTGCTCCCGCTCCTGCGTACGGGCTGGGCGAGCAGATGACCGCCCCCGGCCCGGTGGTCCGCCATGCCGTCAGCTTCTACAAGGTGGGCGACGGCCCCGTCACCGGCAGCGCGCCGCGCGTGAAGGTCGACACGATGCTGGCCCGGCTGCTCGGCCGCGACCAGCGCGCCGCCGCGATCATCGTCTCGGCGGAAGAGGGGCAGGAGAAGCCCGCCGACGCCGCCATCGCGCTGTTCCTGCAAGATATTGGCGATGTGAAGGATTTGGCTGACCGCAGCCTCGGCATCCGCTAAAGCCCGTTCGCATGTGCGGGACAGCGGGCATCTTCCACCTTGAAACGGCCAAGCCGGTCGATCCGGCGCGGGTTCGCGCTATGCTGGACGTGATGCCGCATCGCGGACCCGATGGCAGTGGTGTGTGGACGGCGCCGGGCGTCGGGCTGGGCCATGTGCGCCTTTCCATCATCGACCTTGGCGGCGGGGCGCAGCCCATGCTGACCGAGGATGAGAGTCTGGCCGTCACCTTCAATGGCGAGATTTATAATTTCTCCGAAGTTCGCGCGGAGCTGGAGGCCAAGGGCCATGTGTTCTGCACGGACAGCGATACGGAGGTGATCCTTCACGGTTACCGCCAGTGGGGCGAGGCCTGTGTCGAGCGGTTCCACGGTATGTTCGCTTTTGCCCTGTTCGACGCGCGGGCGCAGTCGCTGTGGCTGGTGCGTGACCGGCTGGGGGTGAAGCCGCTTTATTATGCGCAGCTTTCGGACGGCAGTTTGATCTTTGGGTCGGAATTGAAGAGTTTGCTGGCTCACCCGCTGCTGCGCCGCGCGCCTGATCTAGCGGCGGTGGAGGATTTCATGGCCTATGGCTATGTGCCCGACGACGCCTGCATCGTGGCGGGCGTGCGCAAGCTAAAGGCGGGGCACACGCTGCGGCTGGTGCGTGGGCGGCCCGTGCCGCAACCGCAACGCTATTGGGATGTGAGCTTCGCTGAACGCAGCAAGGCAAAGCCCGAGGCGCTGGAGGAAGAGCTGGTGGCCCTGATGCGGCAGGCGGTCCGGTCGCGCATGGTTTCCGACGTGCCGCTGGGAGCATTTCTGTCTGGCGGGGTGGATAGTTCCAGCGTCGTTGCCCTGATGGCGGAGGCGTCCAATCAGGCGGTCAAAACCTGTACCATCGGCTTCGATGTCGCGAGCCTGGACGAAAGCGCCTATGCCGACCGGATTGCCAGGCGCTTTGCTACCGACCACCGTATGCGGATCGTATCGCCCGATGATTATGGGCTGATCGATACGCTCGCCTATCATTTTGACGAGCCTTTCGCGGACGCCTCCGCGCTTCCCACCTATCGGGTGTGCGAGCTGGCGCGGGAGAAGGTGACGGTCGCCTTGTCGGGCGACGGCGCCGACGAAGCCTTTGCAGGATATCGCCGCCATCGTTTCCAGATGCAGGGGGAGCGGGTGCGCAGCCTCATCCCCGCATCGGTGCGCGAGCCGCTGTTCGGCACCTTGGGCCGCTGGTATCCCAAAGCCGATTGGGCGCCCCAAGCGCTGCGGGCAAAGTCGACCTTCCTCGAATTGGCGGGTGAGGGGAGCGAGGCTTATGCGGCATCCGTCAGCGTGACACCTCATGCCCTGCGACAAAGGCTGTTCAGCCAGGATATGCGCAGTCGGCTGGGCGCCTATCGGGCGGAGGATCGCTATATCCGTGCCATGGCGGAAGCGCCCGCGCGCGATCCTCTCGACCGGGCGCAATATGCCGACATTCATATCTGGTTGCCCGGCGACATCCTGACCAAGACCGACAGGATGAGCATGGCTGTGGGTTTGGAGGCGCGCGAGCCTTTGCTGGACCACCGGCTGGTGGAGTTCGCCGCCCGCTTGCCAGTTGCCCAGCGTATCCGGGGGAATAGCGGCAAATATCTGATGAAGAAGGCGATGGAGCCATATTTGCCCCACGATATTCTCTATCGTCAGAAAATGGGCTTTGTCACGCCGATCAGCAACTGGTTTCGCGGGCCGCTCGCGGGGGAGGCGAGCGCCATTGCGGGTGGCTCGGCGCTTGCCCGAACCGGCTGGTTCGACGCCAAGGCGCTGGGGCGCATCGCGGCCGATCACAAGTCCGGTATGGCCGATCATGGCCGCTTGCTTTGGCAACTGCTGATGCTGGACAAGTCGTTGACCCGCTTGTTCGGCCTTTGACCGGCTGGCAAAGAAGGCGCTTTCACGCAAAGCCTTGCATGGCAGTCCCGCCGGTGCCAACGGAGCGGGCGGGTTAAGGACAAGCAGGACGCAAGTGACAGTTTCGAAGGAAATAGTTCGAGCGCGACTATATCTGCTGTGCCTCCTTGGAGACCTGGCAGGGTTGTTCCTGTCATTTTTGCTGGCGAACTGGTTTGTGCTGGGCGCGCTGCTGGGCGAGCCCGGGAAGCCGCATGGCCTCGTGATGTTCGCCATGGTCGCGCCGCTTTATATATTGCTGGCGGTGCAGGGCGGGGCTTACGGCATTCACATGCTGGACGACATCCGGCGGGGCATCTTCCGTGGGCTGCTGGCGCTGGCGCAGGCGGCCTTGCTGATGCTCCTGGTGGTCTATTTGGGCAAGATCGCCGAACAGCTTTCGCGTTTGACCTTTGTCGTCGGCCTTGGCTTTTCGGCGATCAGCGTCGCGCTGGTACGGCTGGCGATTGCCCGGCTTGGCGCTCGCTTGCTGGGCGAGGTGCCGCACCTTACCGCCGTCATCATGGATGGCGTGGAGATAGAGACCGGCCCGCATATGGAAGTGATCGACGCGGCCGCCGCGAACTTGCGGCCTGCCAGCCACGATGCCGACATGGCGGCACGGCTGGCGGCGGCGGTCGGCATGGCCGAGCGAGTGATCGTCGCCTGCCCGATGGAGCGGATGAGCGACTGGTCGGTGGCGCTCAAATCCCTGTCCGCGCGCGGTGAGATCGTGGTGCCCGAATTGCTGCGTTTCGCGCCAGCGCGCGTCGATGAGTTCGATGGGCAACCGACCATCATCGTGGCGGGCGGCCCGTTTCAGTTCCGGGACCGCATCATAAAGCGGATTTTCGACATCATTGTCGCGACAGCCGCGACCATCGCCATTTCGCCGGTGCTGATTGCCGCTGCGCTGGCGGTGAAGCTGACCAGCCCCGGACCTGTCATCTTCAAGCAGCCCCGGATCGGACGCGATGCGCGGCCCTTCAATATCTACAAGTTCCGGTCGATGCGGATCGACGTGGCTGACCACAAGGCTGACAAGCTTACCGCGCGGGATGATGATCGGGTGACGCCGGTCGGACGCTTTTTGCGCCGGACGAGCATCGATGAACTGCCGCAGCTTTTCAACGTGCTGCGCGGCGACATGAGCATCGTTGGGCCGCGTCCCCATGCGGCAGCGGCCAAGGCGGGCGACAGCCTCTATTGGGAAGTCGATGAGCGTTATTGGGAGCGGCATTGCATCAAGCCGGGCATGACCGGCCTTGCGCAGGTTCGCGGTCATCGCGGATCGACCGACCATCATCAGGACTTGATCGACCGGCTCCAGTCGGACCTTGAATATGTGACGAAATGGTCGATCTGGCGCGACCTGCGTATCATCATGGCGACCATCGGGGTGCTGGTGCATCACAAGGCCTATTGATGCACGGTGTGGACCTTATCCTTTTGCTCGTTCTTGTTGCGTCGGTCGTGGCGTTGCTGTGGCCGTTCCTCTTTTACCCGCTGATCCTGCGCGCATTGCCGACGAAGCCGGAGGCGGCGCGCGCGGGTGAGGTGCCTTCGGCTTCGCTGCTCTTCTGCGCTTATAACGAGGCGACGGCGATGCCGGAGAAGCTGGCCAATCTGGCGATGCTGAAGCGCCGCCATCCCGGCCTTGAGATTCTGGCCTTTGATGACGGCTCTTCCGATGAGACCGCGTCGCTGATAGCCGCGCGGAGCGATCTGGTGACGCTGATCCAGGGTCCGGGGCGCAGCGGTAAGGCGCATGGCATGAAGCAGCTTGCGGCGCGTGCTGTCGGCGACGTGCTGATCTTCACCGACGCCAATGTGATGCTGGACGAGGACGCGATCGGCCATCTGCTTGCTCGCTATGCGGATCCGCAGGTGGGAGGCGTTCTGGGTTCGCTGCATTATATGGGGGAGGGGGAAAGCGCGACGGCGTCGGTCGGTTCGCTCTACTGGCGGATGGAGGAGCGATTGAAGGACGAGGAATCGCGCACCGGCAATGTGCTGGGTGCGGATGGTTCGATCTTTTCCATCCGTCGCGCGCTCTATCCTGTGTTTCCTGACAGTGTGCTTGACGACCTGACGGTGTCGATGGCGGTGGTGTTCGCGGGATCGCGGCTGGTCAAGGCGAAGGACGTCATCGCCAGGGAAAGACTGGTTGCGGGCAGGGGCGATGAATATCGGCGGAAGGTTCGAATCGCCGCTCGCGCATGGCACACGCATCTGCACCTTCGGCCTCAGCTTCGGCGTATGAAGGCGCTCGACCGTTTCAAATATGCGTCTCGCAAGATCATCAGGTGGTTTGGGGGAATTTTCATCCTGACCGGTGGGCTTGCAGCCCTGTTGCTGGCTGTCCGCATTTCGCCTTTGCTGGCTCTGGGTGCAACGGTGCTCGCGTTACTTTTGCTGACGATGGGCTTGCGGGCGAAGTCGGGGCCTTTGGCGGCGGTGACCGATATTCTCATCGCCTATGCCGCGACGCTTCAGGGAGTCATGAAAGCCATGTCGGGCCGAACCGTCACTGTCTGGAATCCCGCAAAGTCACGCTGATCCCTCTCGCCAAAGGCGGGGCATCATGTATAGGCCCTCCCCAATGCTGATCGGAGCCAAGGCGTGATTACTTTCCAGCGGGTGGCGAAAGCTGTCGGCAAGCACCTGACCCGGACCATGCTTGTCCTGCGCAAGGCGATGGGCGCGCGCGCAAACCGGGCGTGCCCGGCATGTGGGCAGTCAGTCGTCGGCTTCTTCCGCTATGGCGAGAATGTGGAATGGGGGTGCCCAAGTTGCGGAGCCTCGCCGCGCGAACGGCTGATGAACCATTTGATCGCGGAAAAGGCCCTTATAGTTCCGGAGCATGGGTCCATCCTGCACATGGCGCCTAACGAAGTCAGCCTTGTCCGTCGCTTTTCCGCCGCCGCCGGTTATGTGCCCGCCGATCTTGATCCGGCGCGCTATTCGGTTCCCGGCATGCGCTGCGTGGACCTGATGGCGTTGGAGGAGGCTGAACAATATGACCTGTTCTACGCCAGTCATGTCATGGAGCATGTGCCCGACGATCATGCCGTTCTGCGCAATATCTATCGCGCGTTGAAGCCCGGCGGCGAAGCCTGGCTGATCGTGCCGCTGTGGGACAAGCCTACCGAGGATGGCAGCTTCGACATGCCGCCTCGGGAACGGGAACGGCGATTTGGCCAGTGGGACCATGTTCGCCAATATGGTCTGGATTTCGCCGATCGTATCCGGGCTGCGGGCTTCCAGTTGGAGGAGATCGACGCGAACGGCATTGATGCCGATACGCGCCACTTCTTTGCGCTGGATGATCGTTTGTTCCGCGCCCGCAAGCCCATAGGAAGCGCCGCCCGGTGAGCGCGCTGGTCGGCAGGACCATCGCGAGGATGGAAGGGTCTGCCCGGTTCATCGCCCTCATCAAGCTCGCCAATGTCGGGCTGACGCTGATCTGGGGTTTCGCCGTCACCTATGTCTTCGTGCGCGTCCTGCCGCTGCGCGAGTTTCAGGCGTTCCTGCTGCTGGTCGCCTTCGGCAACTTCACCATTTCGGCCGAGTTCGGCCTGACCAGCATCATCTATGCGCGGCTGCGGCGTCATTGGCTTGGCCATGGCGGAGATAGCGGGGATGGCTTCCGTTTTGAGGAAATGGGCGTCCTTTTCCTGTTCCTGGGCATGCTGATCCTCGGCGGCGTGGTGATCCTGCTCGTGGCGCTGGTGGCGGGCGGGATCGACACGACGATGCCGCTTCTCTTCATTCTTTTCTTCCTGTCCGCCTGCATCAACCTTCCGGCGTTGCTCGCGAAACGGGCGCTGGCGGCGGTCGATGGGAATTTCGTCTGGGAAGCGCTGGACTGCGTGCGGCGGATGATGACCATCGCGCTGCTGCTCCTTATCCTCAAAGGATTGGACGCGCGTCTTTCGGTGGCGCTGCAACTCATCATCAGCATGGCCGTGATCGGATATGCCATCAGGTTGGTGCATGGTCGGTTGGGTATGACGACGCGGCACTGGCTGGCCTTTCGCCGGGGCGGGGCATATGTGCGCACTCATTATCTGCGGGATATAAGTGCGTCGGCGCTCTTCACCGTGTCGGAGATCGTGGCCTATAATGCGCCCTATTTCACCATAGCGATCGCCACGCAGGATGCGCGGCCGATGCTGCTTTTCGATTTCCTGTTTAAGATGTCGCGGGCGCTTTCCATGGCCATCCGCGCGATGGTGGAGGCCGCGCTTCCTCGCATCACCCGTGCTTTTCATGGGGGAGACCGGACCCGCCTGCGCCAGTTGCTGACACGCGCACTGGCGGCCGGGTTTATCTTCGCCCTTGCCGCGTCGGCTGCGTTGCTGATGCTTGGGCAGTGGGTCTTCGCAAAGCTGTTCGCTGGACGAGCCGCCATTGGCATGACCGATCTGCTGCTGATTGATGGCGCTTTGCTGGCGCTGACGCTGATTTGCGTGTCGGTCTATGTCCAGGCGGCGCTTGGGCGCTTTTCTCATCTGCTCAAGCGCTCGCTTCCATTCCTGGCCGGATCGCTGCTGAGCGTGCCGCTGGCAATGCTTTTCGGTGACGGGTTCGACCAGGGCTTCCTCGCGATTTATGCGCTGACGATGATCGTGGTTGCGGCGCTCCATGGCCTGTCGTTGCGCCGTCTGCTGCAAGGTTCGGCCGCGCGATGAAGATCGCAATGGTCGATCCGTCCCTTTTTACCGGGCGATATGATGACAGCCTGTGCAGCGGTCTTGCCGCACAGGGCGCGGATGTGACCTTGTTCGGCCGCCCGATGCGATCAACTGACGCCATCGCGCCGGAGAATTATCGATACGAACCGCTCTTCTTCTGCCGAAGTGAAGCGCTGCGAGCGCGATTGGGGGAGGGTAAGGCCTTTCGTCTGATCAAGGCTGCCGAATATGGCGCCGCCTGCGCGCTTGGCCGGATCAGTGCGTTGACAGCGGCGGACGTTGCGCATTTCCAATGGTTGCCCCTCGCGCCTGCCGACCGGCTGCTGTTGCGCCGATTGAAGGGGCGGGTTCCACTGATCCATACGGTCCACAACGCGGATGCCTATCATGCCGATGCAGGGGTGCAGGGCAGGGGATATCGGGCTTTGCTCGATATGTTTGACGCGCTGATCGTGCATGGCGATACGACGCGCCAGGCTTTGGAGGCGCAGGGGATCGCACCTGCCCGCATTCATGTGACGCCTCACCCCCCGATGCGTCTGGCAGCGGCTATGTCGGCCGATCTGGCCGCTATTCCCGATCCCTCCGTCCCGCGCCTGCTCTTCTTCGGCACGATCAGGCCCTATAAGGGCGTCGATATATTGATCGAGGCTTGCATGTCGCTCTGGCGGGCGGGGCATGCTTTCGAACTGGTGGTGGCGGGTAAGCCCTTCATGGATGTAACGCCATTGCTGGAAAGAGTCCGGGCTGAGGGCTTTGCCGACCGGCTGATTGCCGATCTTGGCTTCCTCACCGAAGGGCGGCTCGACGCGCATATGGCAAAGGCCGACGCCATCATCTTCCCCTATCGCCAGATCGATTCAAGCGGCGCATTCCTGTCTGCCCTGCACCATGGCAAGGCGATGGTAACATCGGACATGGGTATGTTCGCCGCCTTGCCGGAAGGGGTGGCGATCCGCACAGCGGCCGGAAATCCGGACGATCTTGCTCAAGCCCTCTTGCGGCTAATCCAAAGCCCCGCCATCAGGCAGACGGCTGGCGCGGCGGCACGCGCCTATGGTGAGACTATGGGCAGTTGGAAGGACATGGCCTTGGCAACGATCGGCATTTACCGCTCCGTTATGGCCTCGCGCGCGTGAGCCGATATGTCCGCGAACTGGCCGACCGCGCGCTGGCGATCCGCCTCTCCATCGCCGGGCGGGTGCATCAATATCCGGAGATTCAGGCGCTTCGTCGGTTCCTTTCTGCCTTTGCGGTCGATTGCGTGTTCGATGTCGGTGCTAACCGGGGGCAATATGCGGTCATGTTGCGCAAGGATGTAGGCTTTTCCGGCACGATTCTGTCCTTTGAACCCAATCCCGATATTTTTGCCGAGCTATCCCGCCGGGCGGCCTCCGATCCCAAATGGCATGTGTTCAACCTCGCCTTGTCCGACTTTGAAGGAACGGCCAGTTTCAACATCATGGCGGCCGATCAATTCAGTTCGCTCAAGAAACCGTCGGATCGGCAGGATGCTATCTTCGCCGAGCGCAACAAGGTCACCCGGACGGTCGAGATGCAATGCAGGCGGATCGACACGCTTCTGCCGGAACTACGGGCGGAGCATGGATTTACCCGTCCGTTCCTGAAGATGGACACGCAGGGTCATGATCTTTCCGTTTGCGAAGGCGCGGGGGTCGCGATCGCTGCCATGGCGGGTGTGCAGACCGAACTTGGCGTGAGGCCCATATACGAAAACGGCACCGGTTATCAGGCGATGATCGATTGGCTGGAGCAAAAGGATTTCATCCCCTCGGCCTTTTTCGCCAACAACAAGGGGCATTTCCCGCTGCTTGTCGAAATGGATGGCATTTTCGTCAACCGGACGCTGCTGCCGCAGGAAAGCTGAATGTACGTTCCGCCCGCCCGGCCTATCGATGCCCGCCGCCTTTTCCTGGCGGGTGCCATCGGCCTGACCCTTTGGCTGGGCGCCACTTTCCTGTGGCATGTGACGTACCGGCAAGGTGTCAGCCTGGCCGTCATCCTGTTTCTGGATCAGGATTTCCCCGCGCTGCTGGGCGGGCTGTTACTGCTGACGCTGGCGGCGCTTTTTGCCGAGGGGATGGGGTTCCGCCTGCCAAAGCCCCGCGGGCGGGTGATCGTGCCGCTGATCGTCGTCTTTGGCCTCGTCGCCTGGGCGGGCCATTACTGGCTGTTCCAGAACTATTCGATTTCGCGAGACGAGGAAGTCGCGCGCTTTGCCGCCGCTTATATGCGAGAAGGATTGTTCGCCCGGCCGATCCCCGCCGAATGGGAAGCCTATCGGCGCGCGATCATGCCGGAATTCTTCTCTCCCTTCGGCGCTGCCGACTATTGGACCGCTGCCTATCTGCCGGTGAACAGCGCGATCCAGGCTCTGTTCTGGCAATTGGGAGACCCGAACCTGGCGGGTCCCGCACTGTTGATCGCCGGGCTCTTTGCCCTGTGGCGCGTGGCGCTGCATCTGTTCCCGACGCGGGACGATGCCGTTTGGGTGACGATGCTGCTTGGGTTGTCGTCCACGCAGCTCTGGGTCACGGCGATGACCCCTTATGCGATGACGGGCCATTTCGCGCTCAACATGGTCTGGCTCGCGCTTGTCCTCCGGGGCGGCGTAATCGGTCATGTCAGTGCTGGCGCGGTGGCGCTGGTGGCGGCTGGTCTGCACCAATGGCATTTCCCGCCCATCTTCATCGCGCCCTTCATCCTATGGATGCTCCTGTCGCGCCGCTGGGCCGTGGCCGCATTTCACGTCCTGATCCTGATCGCTATCGTTGTCGTGTGGGCAAAGCTTTGGCCCGGATTCCTTTTGCAGTCGTTAGGACCTGCCGCCGATGTCCGACCTTCCGCAGGGGTGGCGGACAAGGTCGGCAGCCTGTTCGAACGCTTGGGGGATCGCTGGCAACCGCTGGTCAACCTCAGCCGCTTTGCCGCATGGAACAACATATTGATGGTGCCGCTGGCGGCGCTGGGCGTGATGGCGATGCAATGGCGCAAGGCGTCGCGGGGGCAGGAAATCGCACTGCCGCTGGCGCTTGGCTGCTTTGCCGGTTGCGCGCTGGCGCTGGCGCAGGGCTATGGCTGGGGCTTTCGCTATGCCCATGGCTTCATCGGGCCGTTCTGCCTGCTGGCGGGACTAGGCTGGGCGCGTTTCCGTCCAGCGGCGATGCGGCCCATTTACCTGGCCGTTGCGATAACGTTGGCGATGAGCGCCTTTCTGGTCTGGCGCACGCATGTGTTCGTCGCGCCTTACGCAGCTAGCCATCGCATGATCGATGCGTCGAAGGCGGATGTCGTGCTGGTCGATCCGCGCGGCGGATTATATGTAACCGATCTCGTGCGCGGCCGGGACGGCGTGCCGGGGCGGCCCATGGTGATGAACCTTGGCATGTTGACGCTGGGGCAGGTGGACGAGCTTTGCCAGCATTATGTCGTCGAACTGTTCGACCGCGCCGAGTTCCGCCCGTTGGGCATACCGCTCGCTCGCTGGAATCTCGGGCGCATGGACGCGCTCCGCGCACATATGAAGGCTGCTGGATGCGACAAGCCGGTGTTGCCGCCGCTGCCTGAAACCATCGATGATGCGATGAACGCGTCGGGCGACGTGCTATAATCTAGGGCTTGGCGCCCTTCATGAAGACCCGCTTGCCGCCGATCCATGTTTCCAGAACCTGCGTCGCCCGTATGTCGACGGGACGAGCTATGGAGATGTCCCGGTCGATGAGGATGAAATCCGCCCTCTGTCCGGGGATCAGGCTGCCAAAACGCTTATCCGCGAAACCCGCAAAGGCCGCCTGCCGCGTATAGCCGTCAAGCGCTGCCTCAAAGCTCACTCGCTGTTCCGGCATCCATCCGCCTGCCGGTTCGCCGGTCGCATCCTCGCGGCTCATGGCGACGGCCATGCCGACAAAGGGATTGGGGTTCGTCACAGGCGCGCCAGAGCCGAACGCCAATGGTGCGCGATTGTCGAGCATCGCTTTCCACGCATAGCCGCCCTTCAACCGGTTCTCACCCATGCGCGCGACCGCCATGCGCCAGTTTGCGGCCTGAAGCGCGGGCTGCATTGACGCTATGACGCCATTTTGCCCGAAGCGGGGCAGGTCAGCTGGATCGACAACCTCCGCCTTTTCAACCCGCCAGCGCCTGTCGCCCTTGTAGGTTTGGCCCAGTTCCGTGATCGCATCCAGCAGTTCGCTGTTAGCCGCGTCTCCGGAGGCATCGACGGCGATCTGGAAATTGTCCATCGCCGCGCGGCTCATCATGTTGCGCAGCTGCGTGGATGGGATCAGCGAATATCCACGCTGCCCCGGTGCGTCGGCATAATCGGCCTTGAGCCATGCTCCGCGCGACGAGAGCGATCCATCCAACGCCAGTTTCAGTCCGCCCATGCGCAGCCGGTCATCATAGAGCCACGGCGTCGGCTCAGGTCCTGCAATCAGCACCATATTGTCGAGGCCCTGCGCATAGGAGATGATCCGCACGCGCAGCGCCCCCCGATCGGCCGAGCGGCGGAATGCCTGCCAATCCTCGATCGTGGTGCCCATGTCGGCAATGCCGGTGACGCCGTTCGCCAGCAACAATTGTTGCGCCTTTTCCAGCGCGATGTCCCGGTCCTTGGGAGCGGGAGGCGGGGCGACCCGCTGGATAAGGTCCATCGCCTTGCCAACGAAAACGCCGGACGGCTTGCCCCCGGTCATCTCGATCCGGCCACCGGCAGGCGCCTTGCTTGTGGCGCTGATGTCGGCGGCTTTCATTGCCGCTGAATTGGCCCAGCCCACTTGGCCGTCCGCGCTTTCCAGCCATATTGGGACATCGGCGGAGGCAGCGTCGAGATCGGCAGCGGTGGGCGCCCGATTAAGGCCCCAAAGCTCGGCATTCCATCCCCGGCCGATGATCCATTTCCGTCCGGGATTGGCGGCGACATATTCCCGTATCTTGCCCTGCGCGTCAGCCAGTGAGCGCGTGCCGGACAGGTCGAGCGTGATCTGCGTCAGGCCCAACGCCATGACATGGCCATGCGCGTCGATCAGGCCGGGGATCAATGTCTTGCCCCCGCCGTCCAGTTGGAAGTCGAGGCCCTTCGGCCAGCTCTGGCCCTTCTTCAGCTTTTTCTGGCGGGGCGGCGCTTCATAGCGTCCGGGCAGCAGCTTTTCGACCTTGCCCTCATCGTCGATCAGCAGAGCGCGAAAGCGCACTGTGCGTCCATTGGCGTCGACCGCGATGCCATTCACATTGTCGATGACCCCCGACGCCAAAGCGGGAAAGGGCAGGGCGAGCGCGGTGATAGCCGCCAAAAGGGCGGGCTTCATGCCTTGGTGATCCGCCTCACCAGCGCGCTTGTATCCTGTCGGCTTCCGCCCATCGCCTGCACATCGGCATAGAATTGATCGACCAATGCGGTCACCGGAAGGGTCGCGCCATTGGCACGCGCCTCTTCGAGGGCAAGGCCAAGATCCTTGCGCATCCAATCGATGGCGAAGCCGAAATCGAAACTGTCCTGTGCCATAGTCTTCCAGCGGTTATCCATCTGCCAGCTTTGCGCGGCGCCGCCGGACACGGCTTCGAACACCTTGTCCAGATCCAGTTCGGCGGCTTGCGCAAAGCGTAGCGCTTCGGAAAGCCCTTGCAGAACGCCGGCGATGCAAATCTGGTTCACCATCTTGGTCGTTTGCCCGGCTCCCGCACCGCCGACATGCACGATACGGGCGGCATAGCTTTGCATGACGATCCTCGCGGCCTCGACCGCTGGTGCCGTACCGCCGCACATGATCGACAGGCGGCCGTTTTCCGCGCCTGCCTGACCACCCGATACGGGGGCATCGACGCAATGAAGTCCGCGGCTTTCGCCTTCGACGAACAACTGCCGCGCGATCCGGGCCGATACCGTCGTATGGTCGATGAACAGGCTGCCCGGCTTCATCGTCCGGAACGCGCCTTCCTTGCCAACGGTGACCTGCGAAAGGTCATCGTCGGTGCCAACGCAGCTGATGACGATTTCGGCATCTTCCGCCGCCTTGGCAGGGGTGACCGCCACGGCGCCGCCATATGCCTCGGCCCACTTCTTCGCCTTTCCGATTGAGCGGTTGTAGACGGTCAGTTCGTGTCCAGCCTTCGCCAGATGCCCGGCGATCGGGCCGCCCATGACGCCCAGACCGATAAACGCGATATTAGCCATATGCCTCGTACAGTTAGCCGCGTGGCCTTTTGCCATAGGACGAGATTTCGCCAAGGGCCAGTTCCTTCCGAGGTAAATTTCCGCTAGGGGCGAGCGCATGAACACGTTGAGCAAGATCGAAAGCGCGATGCCGCTGCCCGTTACCGTCGATGACATATTGGCGGCGCGCGTGCGGATTTCGGGCGCGGTCGTGCATACGCCGACGCTGATCAGTCAGACCCTGTCCAATATGCTCGGCTGCAAGGTCTACCTGAAGTTCGAGAACCTCCAGTTTACCGCTGCCTACAAGGAACGCGGCGCGCTCAATCGCCTGCTTCAGCTGGACGCGGCGTCAAAGGAAAAGGGCGTGATCGCCGCTTCCGCTGGCAATCACGCGCAGGGGCTTGCCTATCACGGTCGCCGTCTGGGCGTGCCCGTGACCATCGTCATGCCCGTGACCACGCCGACGGTTAAGGTGACGCAGACGCAAGGGCATGGCGCGACGGTCGTGTTGCATGGTGAGAAGTTTGACGATGCCAGCACTTATGCGCGCCAACTGGCCAAGGAAAATGGCCTGACTTTCGTCCACCCGTTCGATGAACCCGACATCATGGCCGGACAGGGTACTGTCGCGCTGGAAATGCTGGAGGACGCGCCGGAAATCGACACGCTGGTCATCCCGATCGGTGGCGGCGGGCTGTTTTCCGGCATGGCCACTGCGGCCAAGGCGATGAAGCCCGACATCCGCATCTATGGCGTGCAGGCGGAGCTTTATCCGTCGATGTACAGCCATATCAAGCAGGCGAACCTGGCCTGCGACGGCGATACGCTGGCCGAAGGCATCGCGGTGAAGGAGCCGGGTGAGCTGACGCGCCGCTTTGTCGAGCGCTTGGCCGACGACGTCCTGCTGGTGGATGAACGGCATCTGGAGGAGGCGTTGAGCCTGCTGCTCCAGATCGAAAAGACCGTGGTCGAGGGCGCAGGCGCGGCTGGGCTTGCCGCGCTGTTGATGCACAAGGACATGTTTGCGGGCCGCAATGTTGGGCTCGTCCTGACCGGGGGCAATATCGACACGCGCCTGCTGGCGAACGTGCTGCTGCGCGATCTTGCGCGGTCGGGTCGTCTGGCGCGCCTGCGCATCATCTTGCAGGATCGCCCCGGCGCGCTGTTCCATGTCGCCCGCATCTTCGATCAGGAAGCGGTCAACATTCTGGAGTTGTCGCATCAGCGCATCTTCACCAATCTTCCCGCCAAGGGCCTTAGCCTCGACGTCGAATGCGAAACCCGCGACGGGGAGCATCTTGATCGCTTGATCACAGCCCTGCGCGCCGCCGGATATGAGGTAGCGCCGATCGAGGTTGCCTGATCGGCCTCCCGGCGTAGGGAGTACGCATTTTTTTCGTGGTAAATGACCTTTTCACGGAAGGCTGCGGGCGTCATAGTCTGTCCATGACTCAAGTTTCTCGCAGCGTTTTGACGGAGACCGTGGGGTGAGCGCACCATTTCGTTTTCCGCGCTTCTTTGTGACGAACCCCAGCCCGTGCCCTTATATTCCGGGCCGGAGCGAGCGGAAGGTCTTTACCGAACTTAACGGCGACAACGCGGCGGAACTTAACGATGCGCTCGGCCGCATCGGCTTTCGCCGCAGCCAGAATGTCGCCTACCGGCCAAGTTGCGCCGACTGCTCCGCCTGCGTATCGGTTCGTGTGGTGGCAGGAGAGTTCACGGCCAACGCCACGCAACGCAAGCTCATTCGCCGCAACAGCGATTTGATCGTCACGGCATGCAAGCCATGGTCCACCGAGGAGCAATTCGAGCTGCTCCAGCGCTATCTCAAGGCGCGCCATCCGGGCGGCGGCATGACCGAGATGGACGAGATGGATTTCGCCGACATGGTCGAGCAGACCCCGGTCGAAAGCCACGTCGTCGAATATCGCGAGCCCGGCAAGAATGGCCGCCCCGGCAAGTTGATCGGTGCATGCCTGACCGACCGGCAGGGCGATGGCCTGTCGATGATCTACAGCTTCTTCGACACGGAGTTGGAGCACCGCAAGGGTCTGGGCAATTTCATCATCATGGATCACATCCTGCGCGCCGCGAAGGCGGGCCTGCCCTATGTCTATCTGGGCTATTGGGTCGAAGGGTCGCAGCGGATGCAGTATAAGGTCCGCTACCGCCCGTTGGAAAAGCTGAGCCGCAGCGGTTGGGTTCGTTTCGACCCGCAGGAGCAGGCGCAGGCCATCCGGGGCGTAGTTCCTCGCGACGAACCGCCGTTGCCGATCGAACTGGCGGGTATCTTCCGGAAATAGCCTCCTCGGCCTCGACCGCCACAAGGCTGCATGCGTCTATCTCGCGGCAAAGGTCACAGCCTCGATCTTGTTTCCATCCGGATCGCGCACGAACGCCCCGTAATAATGGGCGTCGTAATTGGGGCGAACGCCCGGCGTGCCCTCGTCCGTTCCGCCAAGTTCCAGCGCCAGTCGATAGAACTCGCGGACGGCTTCGCGATCGGCCGCTTCGAAACAGATATGAATGCCGTTGCCGGGCGACGCTCGATCCCCATTCACGGGCGTTTCGACGCTGAACGCCACGTCCGTCACGCCATAATCCAGTGAATGCGGATAATCGCGTATGTTGCGATAGCCGAGCAGCGTCATCAGCGGGTTGTAAAACGCCCGCGCGCGTTCGACGTCATTTGTCCCAACCGACACATGATGGATCATGCCGTCTCTCCTGTCCTTGCCCACTGGGTCTTCAGACAGGCTAAACCCCTGATCCTATTTGCAGTTGCACCTGCGTTTGACGCCATGGCGACGCGTCGTCGTTTCGGTCACGTAGCTGGTGGTAGTGACCGTCGGCGTGATGACCACTGTCGTTGTCGTGGCACCCGGATAATAATAGCCGCCCGCGATGTAGCCGGGGGCCTGCGTCGTCGTCACCACCGGGGCGCCGGGGCCATCATGCCGAACGATCGGCGGTGGTGCGCCATAGGGCGGAGCGTCATAATCCACTCCATAGTTACTGCGCGCCTCGCCTTCGAAACGGCCTTCATATTCGCCGCTCACCGTGCGGCCGTTTTCGTCACGCCAGGTGCCGGTCCAGCGCCCTTCATATTCATGGGGTGGGGGCGGAGGCCCGTCATGCGCGGTCACATCATCATCATAGGGGACGCCGGGCCGGTCCGGTTCATGATCGGGGGCATCCCAATCGACGTCGCTGCGATGATCCCGGACGCGGCCGTGCCGATCGACCATCACGGCGTCGTCATAATAGCGGGACCAACCATAGCCATCGACGGGCGCGGGCAGGCCGTAGCGTCCATAATTGCCGATCCGGTAGGTGGGGCTCACCCAATAGGATGGCAGGACATAGCCCATGACCGGCCGCCGGTAAGCGCCCCAACCGCCCGGCGCATACCAGCCCGCGAACCAGCGACCCTGAACGCGCGGTCCCCAGCGGTGGACCATCGTTCCGCGGTGCATTCCGGCATGAACCGGCCGCATGCCGGAAAAACTCTTGCCCAGGGCAGGGAGCGTCGCGCCCGTTCCGGCTGCATCGCCCGCTAAAGCCGGTGTTGCGAGGCCGAGGGCAAGGCCCGTGCCCGCCAGCATGATGCTCCAGTTCCGCATGCAAAACTCCCCGTTGTTCATGGCTGCCTTGAGCATGGCCGTGACGTTAACGTCTGGTTTAGCATGATGATCCGCCTCGATCCACGCGGGGGGAACGCCCCGCCTGTTCCGAAACGGAGCAGGGTTATGAGGCGAGCCGAGTGCCGATCCGTTCGATCAGCATCTCAAGCCCATTCTGGTCGGCGATATCGAAACGCGCCGGGGCAGGGCTATCGAGGTCAAGCACAGCAACGACGCGGCCATCGACCGTCACGGGCACGACGATCTCCGACGCGCTGGCCGCATCACAGGCGATGTGGCCGGGGAAAGAGTGGACATCCTCGACCAGCTGCGTCTTTCCCGTGGCCGCCGCCGTGCCGCAGACGCCTCGGCCTAAAGGTATGCGGATACAGGCTGGCTTTCCCTGAAATGGGCCAAGCACCAGTTCACCTTCTACCATGCGATAGAAGCCTGCCCAGTTAAGGTCCGGAAGAAATTGCCAAATTAGCGCCGCGGCATTGGCCATGTTGGCGACAGCATCCGGCTCGCCGTCCGTCACTGCATCGACGGCCGACAGGAGGTCCGCATAGAGCGTGGACTTGTCGCCATCAGTTGGTGTCTTGAAATCAAACATCGGCAGTCCTCAATCCATCCGCACCTTGCCACGCCCCTGCTTCACTGAACTGCGCGCCTTCTTGGCGTCTACGCGGCGTGCCTTTGCCGCCTTGCCCGGCTTCGTGGCGATGCGCCGGGGATCGCGTTTGTAGGCCTCGACGATCATCTCGGCCAGCCGGTCGCGGGCATCCTGGCGATTGGCCTCCTGCGTGCGGAAGCGGGACGCCTGGATCACTATCTCCCCGCCAGAGGTCAGGCGTGATCCCGCCAGTTCCTTTATTTTGCGGAAGGCATGGACCGGCAATCCCAGCCGATAGAGGGCCACCCTTAGCTGAACCGCAGTGGCGACCTTGTTGACATTCTGCCCGCCGGGACCGCCAGCGGTGATGAAACGCTCCTCCAGCGCATCTTCCGGAATGTCAAAGTCCGGCATCGTCCAGATACTCCGGCCCGAAGCCCGCTGCCGTAAAGGTCGCGGGCAGGGGAGCTGTCGCCTCTGCTGGAGCCTTGCTCCCGCGCGGGACGCTGAGGAAACGGCTGTGTAGCAGCATTGGTCCCTCGCCGGTGCCATATACCGGGTCGCCAGCGATGGCGAAGCCCAAGCCATATAATGTGTGAGCGCGAATCTGATGGGTTCGTCCGGTGCGCGGTGTGAAGACCATCAGCGAGCGGCCGTCCTTCACCGCCAGCTTTCGCCATTCGGTCACAGCGGACTTCCCCTCTTTGGCCGCGATGATGCGCCAGCCCTTGGCCGCGCTGCTGACTTTCTTCAGCGACAGTTCGATCGTGCCGCTTTCGGCTTCCGGTACACCGTCCACGACCGCGACATAGCGCTTGCTGACCGTTCCCGCCTCAAACTCGGCGGCATAGCGCTTGTGCGCCTTGGGATTGCGCGCCAACAGCAGGCAGCCGCTGGTGTCCCGGTCCAGCCGGTGCACCGGCAGAGGCCAGCGCTGAAAGCCGAAGGTCAGTGACGAAAGGTGGTTCTCCAGGCTCAGCGAACCGTCGCGCGGCGCATCGACCGGCAAGCCGGCGGGCTTGTCGAGAATGATGGCTTCACCATCGATGAAGAGAACTCGGTCATGCAATAGGGACAAGGGGTGATTCCGAACCAGTTGGAAAGATTGACGGGCGCGCGCTGTCCTATAGGGCGAGGAAGCCATGGAGAACAGGGGGAACGAGGTCCAGCACAAGTCGGCGCCATCGGAACGGGTGCAGGGTGGCGGGCGGCTGGAATGGATCGATGTGGCGCGCGGCATTGGTATCATCGCCGTGGTGGCCGGACATGTGTGGAGAAGCGGCCCTCTCCGAGATGCGCTCTACAGCTTCCACATGCCGTTGTTCTTCCTGCTGTCGGGCCTGCTTTCGCGTCCTCAGCCGCCCAAAGGATTCGCCCTGCGGCAATTGGCGTCGCAGATGCGTCCCTATGCGGCCTTCCTGGCATTACTGATCATTGCGGATCAGATTATTGAGCCGATGAAGGGGCAGCGGCCTATCTTCAACCAATGGCCGGACGACATATTGCCGATCCTTCTTGGCGGATCATGGCTGCGCGGTCCCTATACCATATTCTGGTTCGTGCCCTGCCTGATGGCCGCGCGCATCCTGTTCAATGCGCTGCTGTCCCGTTGGCCCGATCCTCTCGACCGGCGCTGGCTTATCGCGATCATAGCTGTCTCTGTTGTAGCCTATGTAGCAGGGGAGGTTACCCAGACGTCCGTGTTGGGGTTGCTGTCCGTGCCCATGGCTCTTGTGCTGCTCTGGATCGGAGCCGTGTGGCAGCAGGTGCCGTGGAGGCATTGGATGTGGCTCCCATTGGGCGCGCTGGCTCTGGCGGGGCTATCCGGTCTGCTTCCCACGCTTAACATGAAGGCTGCCGATTACGGGTTGCCGATCCTGTCGCTCGCTTCGGCTGTAGCGACGTCGTTGCTGATCTTCCGCATTTCTGTCCATGTCGCGCCTTTTGGCGGATGGTTGGCGGCAGTGGGCAGGGCCTCACTTGTCATCATGTATCTGCACGTCGCGGTCATCCATTACCTGTCACCCCATTTGGACAAGCCTTGGTTGCTGCTCCATGCGCTGCTGTTGCCCATCGCCGTCTATTATCTTTTGCGCGCCAGCCCGGTCGGCGGTCGCCTGTTCCTCTGAAAAAAGAGGCCGGTGCATCCATCCTATGCACCGGCCCCTATCGTTGTGCCTTGCGACCCAAGGCTCAACCGCTGCACCGAGAGGGGAAGAGTGCAGCCAAATTTCTACCCGTGCAGCTTGATTGCCGTCTCCGCGATCCGCCGTCCCTGATACCGGGCGCCTTCCAGTTCATCCTCGTCAGGCTGACGGCTGCCGTCGCTATGCGCGATAGTCGTGGCGCCATAGGGTGCGCCGCCACGCACCTTGTCGACGCCCATCTGCCCGGCGTGGCCATAGTCCAGCCCCACGATCACCATGCCGAAATGCAGCAGATTGGTGATGATCGAGAATAAAGTCGTTTCCTGCCCGCCATGCTGGCTAGCAGTAGATGTGAAGGCGCCGCCCACTTTTCCGTTAAGCGCGCCGCGCGCCCAAAGGCCGCCTGCCTGATCAAGGAAAGCCGCCATCTGGCTCGACATGCGGCCGAAGCGGGTGCCGGTGCCGATGATGATTGCATCATAGTCGGCGAGTTCCGCCACCGACGCAATCGGCGCATCCTGCTCCAGCTTGAAGCCCGCATTTCGGGCGACCTCCAAGGGCGCGGTTTCGGGCACTCGCCTGATGTCAACCTGAGCGCCAGCGGCGGCCGCGCCTTCCGCAACAGCCTTCGCCATCGTTTCGATGTGGCCGTAGGACGAATAATAGAGAACCAGCACCTTAGCCATGAAGTGTCTCCAGTCTTGGTAATGCATTGATCGGAAAAAGGTTTCTTGAATAATGCGACCGCTCGCCCCCTCAGGGGGGCAAGGTGAGCGAGCGGCCGATAGGCCTTCCGGGCCTATTCGCTATCGACGAGGACGATTTCGCTATCCTCGATCGCGGTGATCGTGATGGGCTGGCCGCCCAGGATCGCAGCGCCGTCGCGCGCTTCAAAGGTCTGGCCGTTGATCTCGACCCGCCCAGTCGCGGGCACGAGATACAGGTGCCGTCCCTCCGCGCTTTCATAGGTCACGCTGGTGCCAGCCTTTATGGTGCCGCCCAGCAACCGCGCGTCGGCGCGGATGCGCAGCGCGTCCTGATCTTCCGCATAGCCGCTGGCCAGCACCACCAGACGTCCGGCACGATCGCCTTTCGGAAAAGGCTTGGCGCCCCAGCTTGGCGCGCCGCCCTGCGCCTTGGGAATGATCCAGATCTGGAACAGCGTGCTTGTCTCATCCTCCAGATTATATTCGGAGTGACGGATGCCGGTGCCTGCGCTCATCACCTGTACGTCGCCAGCCTCGGTGCGGCCCTTGTTGCCCAGGCTGTCCTGATGCGTGATCGCGCCCTTGCGAACATAAGTGACGATTTCCATGTCGCGGTGGGGATGTGGAGGAAATCCGGTGTTCGCCGCGATTTCATCGTCATTCCACACGCGGATCGCGCCCCAGCCCATGCGGTCAGGGTCATGATAGTCGGCGAAGGAGAAATGATGGCGGGCGTTGAGCCAGCCATGGTCGGCATGACCCAGCGTCTCGAAGGGGCGACGCTCGATGCGGTTTCCTGCGGCGGTGATCATATTTGTGCCTTTCGTTGCTGCGGGAAAAGCGTTCCCGCTTGCTTCCAACTGATTTAGCGATCAGGATCGTTTCTTAAACCGGCAGCATTGAAACGGATTGTTTCCTTTATGCGTCTTCCTGACCTTGAAGCCTGGGCGATGTTCGCCGCCGTCGTGGAGCATCGCAGCTTCACCGATGCCGCTAAGGCGCTCAGTGTGTCGAAAGCGACGGTTTCAAAGGCCGTCACACGCCTTGAGCAGCATCTTGAGACCAGCCTGTTTAATCGCACCAGTCGCCGCCTTGCCCTGACCGAAAGCGGCAAGCGTCTCGCCAGTCACGCCGCCCGGATTTTCGAGGAAGGGCAGGCGGCGGAGGAAGCTGCTCGCCAGGATACCGACGAACTGTCCGGAACCATTCGGCTAGGCGCGCCGATGACGTTCGGATTACTCCGCATCGCGCCGCTGGTCGCGCAGTTCGCCAAGCTTCATCCCGCCGTCGACATCAATCTTCATCTCTCTGACGCGCGGATAGACATGATCGAGATGGGGCTCGACGCCACCCTCCGCATTGCCGACATGCCCGATAGCTCGCTCCGCGCGAGGCGGTTGGGTGACGTCAAGATGCATGTCATCGCTTCTCCCGCCTATTTGGAGGAGCGGGGCAGGCCCAAGCATCCGTCCGACCTCGGTGCCCACGACTGTCTTTGCTATGCCAATGCGCCGACGCCTGACGTATGGCGCTTCTCGGGGCCGGGGCAGCAGAATGTCGTGATACAGGTAAGGGCGCGCCTAACCGTCAACAGTGGTGAAGCGATGCTGCCGGCGCTCCGAGCAGGCATAGGCGTTGCTCGGCTGCCCGATTTCATAGTGGGCGAAGCGCTCGCTTCAGGTAAACTGGAGGAGGTCCTGATCGACTGGAGGCCGCCGCCACTTGGCTTGCATCTGGTCACGCCGCCCTCGCGATTGCGGCCTGCGCGGGTCGAGGCGCTGCTCGACTTCATCGCTCGCAACCACGGTTGCTGAAGCTTCGTTGCGCAGGTGAATCTATCTTGACTCAAAATGAATCACTTCGACAATAAATCTTTTCAAACAGATTCAAATTCCCGCGACTCGCGCATTTCTGCGGGTTAGCGAAAAATTAACCTTTGTCCTTCAGAAGTTTTTTGGTTAATGAATTGGAGCAGACGCCGTTCTTAGGGGTTGACGGGATCTGCAAGGACAGGGGCTTCAATATGCGCGTTCTGCTAATAGAAGATGAACCGACAACGGCCAAGGCGATCGAGCTTATGCTCACGACCGAAGGCTTCAACGTCTACACTACGGACCTTGGCGAGGAAGGGCTCGACCTTGGTAAGTTGTATGACTACGACATCATCTGTCTGGATTTGAACCTGCCGGACATGCACGGCTATGACGTGCTGAAGAAGCTCCGCGCCGCCAAGGTGCAGACGCCGGTGCTTATCCTTTCCGGCATTGCGGAGATGGACAGCAAGGTTCGTTCCTTCGGCTTTGGCGCCGACGATTATGTGACCAAGCCGTTCCATCGCGAAGAACTGATCGCGCGCATTCATGCCGTGGTTCGCCGGTCCAAGGGCCATTCGCAGTCGGTCATCCGGACGGGCAAGCTGGCGGTCAATCTGGACGCCAAGACCGTGGAAGTGGACGGCAACCGCGTCCACCTGACCGGCAAGGAATATGCAATGCTGGAGCTGCTCTCGCTCCGCAAGGGCACGACCCTGACCAAGGAGATGTTCCTTAACCATCTCTATGGCGGCATGGACGAGCCTGAACTCAAGATCATCGACGTCTTCATCTGCAAGCTGCGCAAGAAACTTGCTTTGGCATGCAGTGGCGACAATTATATCGAGACCGTGTGGGGCCGTGGCTATGTGCTGCGCGATCCCGATGAAGCGGAAGAGGTCGCGACCAAAGTCGCCTGACCCTGCAACCTTGCGCGGGTGCCGAAAGGCCGGTGATCCTATGGGATCATCGGCCTTTGTCGTTGATGCGACCGTGCTCGATCAATCTCTCCTGATATGGAAAAGGGCCGGTGACCTCTTGGATCACCGGCCCTGTCTTGTCAGGCGGAGGGGCGGAAAGGGGGCGGGCTTAAAGCCCGAAGTGGGGAATCCGCCCGAGTGGGGTCAATTGTCCGCCTGACTGGACGACGTGCTATCGCTGGAGCCTGATGCGTGGCCGCTTCCCGATAGCGTGCCGGTTGCATTAAGCGCCGCGCCTCCATTGAGAGCGTTGCTGGCGCTACCGGCTGAGTTTGCCGCGCCGGACTGAGCCGCGCCAGACGCGTTACCGGCCGCCGATCCAGCACCGCTCAGTGCGCCACCGGCCCGGTTGCGTGCCGCTTGTGCGGTAGCGCTGGCTTGCCCTTGCGCCGCTGCACCTGCCGTGACCGCGCGATCTCGCGCTGCGCCCGCCGTCTGGCTGGCCTGATCCCGAACGCCCCGTACTGCATTGGCGACATCATTGGTGCCCAGCGTGTCGGCGGTCAGGCCACCGCTGGCGGATCCACTGGCTGAACCCGCCGCGTTTGCGCCGTGGCTCTTTCCCTTGTGGGTTACAGAGCCAGTCGCCGCACCGTCAGCCCGGCCAGAACCAGAACCCTTCGCCGCAACCCGCCCATTGTCCAGATCGATGCTGCGGTCGAGGCCGATGCCGCCCGAGCCGCTCAATGCGCCGCCGAGCGATCCACCAGCGCCGCCCAGAGCGCCGCCCAGGCCACCGCCCAGACCGCCACCACCACCCAGCAGCTGGGCAGACGCAGGAACCGCAGTCAGGGCGGCAAGGCAAGCAGTGGCAAGAATGATTGTCTTCTTCATCGATCGTCTCCTTGTTCGTTTTCGATCCGATGCAAGGACAACGGGATGGCGATGCAAATTCATCCCTGACGCCGAAATATTCTTAACAAGCAGCTGATATTCAATCCATATTTCTGCAATTGTCGCAGATAATACCATGCCCGAATGCCTTGCTGCTTTCCGGCTTGGCCTCCTCGATCAGCCCGCTCAGGCTACCGTTCACAAACAGCCGCCCCGCGACAAGCGGCGCGGCGAAAGAGGTGCCTCGCACGCTGCCCTTGCCGCCATCGGTGCGCGCGGCATTCATGTCCGCGCCGGGCGCCGCGAAATCCACATGCCGGGCGCGCCCCGCTTCGGGAAGCAAGCGCCCGCGGCCATCTACGCCCGTCACCGCCACGACATCAGGATAGGATGCGGGATAGGCGGGTGGCGCAGCCGGACCGTCATTGCCGACCGCCGCTACCACCGTAACGCCCTTTTCACGCGCCAGCCGGATGGCTCCTGCCAGCAGAGGATTATCGGGTCCGACCAGGCTTAAGGTGACGACGTTGACCCCGCGCGCCGCCATCCATCCCAGCGCTCGCACGATCGCGAAGGCACTGCCGCCCGCTGGATCATCACCATAAACATCTGCGACCAGCAGCGGCGTACCCGGCGCCGCGCCCCGAATGGACCCGGTTCCACTGATCAAGGACGCCACCGCCGTGCCGTGCGAACTGGCACGAGGCGCGCCGCGAACGAAGCCGCGCTGCTCGACCGCGCCAGTGAGTGACGCGTGACGGGCGACGCCACCATCGATCATTCCCGCCGCTCGAGATCGGACAGGCCCTGTCCCCGCCAAGGCTGCACTCCCCGACTTGGGCGCCGCACCGCCGGGGAAATAGAGATTATCCGCGCTCACCTCCGCCTCTGGTGCGATCGAGCGCACCTGCTTCAACGCGCGGGAGAGGCTCCGGCCGGGCGGCACCGCGAGGCGCGTTAGGGGCAGGTCGATCCCCTCAATGGCCTCGCTTGCCACCGCATAGCCCGCGCGACGCAACGCTTCGATGCTGGTCTGCTTGGCACCCGTCAGCAGGATGACGCCACGCCGCGCGGCCTCTTTCCGATCGTCCAGTTCCACGCTGTCGCCATGCCGTCGCAGCAGATCACCAATCCGTGCCGCTCTCGCCGCCACGAGGCGTTCTGCCAAGCGGGTGGGAGGAACCCTATTCAGCGCGCCTTCCGCGTCGTTGAGCAAGTCCGGAACCATCCCTCCTATCTGCCCCAAGGCCCCATTGGGGGACGGCAACAATTGTGCTTGTGCCGCCGGACCTGTCAGCAGCAGTCCCGCAACGATCCAGGAACGTAGGGCCTTCATCTCTGTCTCTTCATCCTCGACTGGCGCGGAGGCGAATTTTCCGCTCCTTTCGCATCCATAATGAGTCATCGCGAATTTATTTCCGGTAGATATACCTCTTCGGGGATGAAACGAACGGGCACAGCCGTTTCATCCTTGAACAAGTGATGGAGACCGGATGTCGTTCGAAAACGATCTGTTGGCGATCCTCCCCCGGCTGCGCCGCTTCGCCGTCAGCTTGTCGAGGGACCGCGCCGATGCGGACGACCTTTGCCAGGCGGCGCTGGAGCGAGGGCTGCGGGCGCGCCAACAATGGCAGCCGGGGACAAGGTTGGACAGCTGGATGTATCGTATCATGCGCAACCTCTGGATCGATGAAGGCCGTTCGCGGCAGCGCGCCGTGCGGACTTTCGCACCCGAAGAGGCCGGTGAGCATGTTGGCTATGCAGGCGATCAGCATGTGGAGGCGCACGTCATGCTCTCCGACGTCGATCGCGCGATGCAGGCTTTGCCGGATGAGCAGCGCGAAGCCATCGCGCTCGTTCTGGTAGAGGGCCTGTCCTACAAGGAAGCCGCCGAAATTCTGGGCGTGCCCATGGGTACGTTGACCTCGCGCTTGGTTCGTGGACGCGGCGCCCTTATCGAATTGCTGGGAGAAGCAGCATGACCGACATTGATGAAGCCATGCTGATCGCCTGGGTCGATGGCGAGCTGGACGAAATCACTAGCCGCCGCGTCGATCGCGCCGTTGCGGACGATCCTGCTTTGGCCCAGCGCCTGGAAATGCACCGGCATTTGCGGCAGCGTCTTTCCGGTCACTATGCGCCGGTTGAAGCTGAACCTGTGCCACAGGCTATGCGTGCGCTGCTGGAGGAACGGCCGAAGGTCACGCCCATCACCCGTCCCGCGGCTCCCAAATGGCGCAGTTGGGGCATTGGCGGCGCGATCGCTGCCAGCCTTGTCCTGGGTCTCGGCATCGGCCGTTTGTCGAGCGGCCCCGCTGGACCTGTTGCAGTCAGCGATGGCGTTATGGTGGCGAGGGGTGAACTCGCCTCCGCCCTCGAAACACAACTTGCCTCGGCCCAAAAGGACACATCAATCCGCATCGGCCTGAGTTTTCAGCGCAAGGGCGGAGGCTGGTGCCGTAGCTTCGAAGGCAGAGCCCTGTCGGGAGTGGCCTGCCGCGAGGGGGAAGGCTGGCAGGTTCAGCAACTGATTCCCGGCGCCGCCCAATCGACGGATTACCGTCAGGCATCCTCCACCGACGCAAGCATTATGGCGACGGTAAGCGCCCTGATCGAAGGCTCCCCCGCCGACGCGACCCAGGAGGCTGCCGCCAAGGCCAAGGGCTGGCGCTGAACTTCGGACGTCTTTCCGTTCCGGCTAAGTCTGCAAATACCAGCGATCTGTGCCCTCAAGGCCGATCGCCGTCAGTTTGCCGCTGTTCCAGGCACCCGTATCTATCCCTATCCGGTTGGCCTGCTCATCGACTTCGCTGGTGATGCTGTGTCCATGGACCACCATATAGGGATGGGCTTGCCGGTCATGCAGGAACTCACCCCTGATCCAGCGCAGGTCGGCTGCATCCTGCTTCTCTAGCGGCAGACCGGGCCTGATCCCGGCATGAACGAACAGATAGTCGCCCATCACAAGACTATCCGGAAAACCGTTCAGGAAATCGACATGCTCGCGGGGCACATTTTCCAGCATCCATGACGCGATGTCCTTGTCCGTCATCGCTGTGCCGACGCCGGATTCCAGCCCATAGCTTTCAAGCGCGGCCACGCCCCCAATGCGGCGGCAATAGCCCGCATATTGCGCATCGCCCTTCGCGGCGCCGACAAAGACCTCCTCATGATTGCCTTTGATCAGGTGAAAATTCGGGGATGCCCGCCACAAGGATATTGCATGCTCTATGACGGCGGCGGATTGTGGCCCGCGATCCATCAGGTCGCCCAACAGGATGAGATGACAGGGTAGGGGAGCGCGTGCCGAGTCATCCTCATCGATCAACCGCAGCAGTTGTTCGAACAGGTCGAGCCGCCCGTGGATGTCCCCGATGGCATAGACTCGCCGATCGCTGCCTATATCGGGCACGAACGATGGCGCTGGCGACGAGCCGCGGCGGAAAAACTTCAGCATGACTGGCGCCGATCGATATTCATCCTCGCCCTTGTCGCACGTCCCCTAGAGTCGAGGCAATGTGACGCCTTGCTGCCCCATATATTTCCCCGCCCGGTCGGCGTAGCTGACCTCGCACGGCTCATTACCCTTGAGGAAAAGGAACTGGCAGGCCCCCTCATTGGCGTAGATCTTGGCGGGGAGGGGCGTGGTGTTGGAAAACTCCAGCGTCACATGGCCTTCCCAGCCCGGCTCCAGCGGCGTCACATTCACGATGATGCCGCATCGTGCATAGGTGGATTTGCCAAGGCAGATCACCAGCACATCGCGCGGCACCCGGAAATATTCGACCGTCCGGGCCAGCGCAAAGCTGTTGGGCGGAATGATGCAACAGTCGGTCTTGCGATCGACAAAGCTGTTCGCCGCGAAATCCTTCGGGTCCACCACCGCGCTGTCGACATTGGTGAAGATCTTGAACTCGTCTGCCACGCGCGCGTCATAGCCATAGGAGGACAGGCCATAACTGATGCAGCCGTCTCGCCGCTGATTTTCCACGAAGGGCTCGATCATCCCTTGGGAAATGGCCTGCTCGCGAATCCACTTATCCGACAAAATCGACATGACTATTCTTGACTCTTACTGGAAGGATCGTGGCCCAAATCATTGGGTCCGAACGAAAAAGGCAGAAGCTCGGTAACGCTGTGTTGGGCCACGGAATCACCTTCGCTCGCCGCACAATAAATGGCGATGGGCCGCCCCGCCACCTGCTCTGCTTCGTTCAGGATCTGACGGCATCTTCCGCAGGGCGTGACCGGGTCAGCACCACCCCCGACGACCGCGATTGCCTCGACGTCGCCAAGCCTCCCCTGCGCATTGGCGGCTGCCAAAGCCACCGTTTCAGCGCAGAGCGACAGGCCAAAGCTCGCATTTTCGAAGTTCGCGCCGACGACCACCTCGCCATCGGACAACCGCACGGCGGCCCCGACAGGAAAGCGGCTGTACGGAGCATAGGCATTTGCCCTCGCCGCGCGCGCTGCCTCGATCAGGCTTTGGACATCCGTATCAATAGTCATGGCGCGACCACGCCCCATCTAACCGGGCCATCGATGCCATCGATATGACGCATGTCATTCGCCGTCCACATGACCCATCGGCGGGTAGCATAATCAGGCGGGAAGAAGTTTCCATCCAGCCAGAGCGTCCGGTTTATGCCCGACGCGATGTCATATTCTTCCTCGAAAGCCTTTGAAATGTTGAGGAGCACCGGCTTGCCTGCATTGCTCTCAACCAGGTTCACCAGCGTATTGAGTTCAGACAGCACCGCGTCCCGCCCCGGCCGCGCAGTGCAGCCAGGATCAAAATCGAGCCGGATCACCGGGGGCAGGGCGGCATTGTCCCGTGGCACTGTCGTGACAAAGCGTGTCGCCTGACCGGCGGCGCGGCCGCACAGGCTGAATTCCAGCATCGCGCCATAGCGCAAACCGGACGATCGCGCCGCAGACCAGTTCCGCGCAAAGGCGGGGTCGCGGCCCTCCGTGCCCTTGGCCGCTCTTATATAGGCGAAATCGACGCCATTGGCCGCCAGCGTGCCCCAATCGATCGCGCCTCCGTCGGCGGAAACGGCCACCCCCTGAACCGGGTAGACGTCGCGCCCCGGCGCCCAGCGGCAGGCATAGCTCCACGCACCCAACACCAACAGGGCGATGACCAGCGCGCCCGCAAGGATGCGGACCAGAAACCGGCCGGAAGAATGCTGGCGAATGTCCCCTTACCCCTTGATATGCAGCACGCAGATGAGCGTGAACAGGCGTCGTGCCGTGTCGAAATCGACCTTGATCTTGCCCTCCAGCCGCTCGATCAGCATTTCCGCCGCGTCATTGTGGATGGCCCTGCGCGCCATGTCCACCGTTTCAATCTGTTGCGGGGAGGCATTGCTGATTGCCTGATAATAGCTGTCGCAGATCGCGAAATATTCCCGGATCGGGCGCCGGAACCGGCCCAGGCCGAGGATGATCGCCTCCAGCGGCTCGCCATCCTCCCGCTTGATCTCGATCACCAGCCGCCCATCCTCGACGCGCAGCAGCACGCGGTAGGGGCCTGCATAATCATCGGCATGGGTGCGCTGGGGCGCGAAATAATTATCTTCCAGCAGGTCGAATATGGCGATCCGCCGCTCCTGCTCGACATCCGCGTTGCGCCAAAGGATCGTCCGCTCGTCAAGCGTGATGTCGATGATGCGCGGGTCGGTCATGGGTCCATAGTCCCTGCTGCTGCCGACGGCGAAAAGCAAGGGGGAGTTCTCCACAGCTTTGCCTGTCGGGACACAGCTTGCCCCTTGCGCAGAACCCCGGCGAGCGCGATGAGAGGCGCATGGTCGAACTGGTGCAGATTAATCCCGCCGCAGAAGCAGGCATCCCCGAACTCCCGCGCAACGTGGAGGCGGAAGCCGCGCTGCTGGGCGCGCTGATGATCGACAATCGCATTGCCGAGGATGTTCAGCTCAAGCTCAAGGCGGAGCATTTCTTCGAACCTCTGCATGGCCGCATCTATGAAGCCGTGATGAAGCTGGTTGAGCGCGACATGGTCGCCAATCCGGTCACGCTCAAGCCGATGCTGGAGCAGGACCCGGCGCTCAAGGAATTGGGCGGTGTCGGCTACCTCGCGCAGCTCACGGGGAACGGTGCCGCGCTGCTCGGCGCGCGCGATTTCGCCAGCCAGATTTATGACCTCGCACTTCTGCGTCAACTTGTGAATGTAGGGCGAGAACTGGTTGAAAATGCTCTCGATACCAGTGAGGATGTTAATCCGCGCGAACAGATAGAGATGGCCGAAGTCGCGCTCTATAAAGTATCCGAGGGCGAGGGTGAAACCGGCTCCGTCAAAAGCTTCGCCACCGCCACCACCATGGCCGTGCAGGTGGCCGAACGGGCGCTCAACAGTGGCGGTCACGTTTCGGGCATCACCACTGGCCTCAATAGCCTGAATGAAAAGATCGGTGGCCTCCACAATTCGGATCTCATGATCCTTGCGGGGCGTCCGGGCATGGGGAAGACCTCGCTTGCCACCAACATCGCCTATAATGCCGCGTCCCGCTGGATGCGCGACCATGTCGATGGCATCCCGCCTGAAAAGAATATGGGCGCGAAAACGGCCTTCTTCTCCCTCGAAATGTCCGCCGATCAGCTGGCGACCCGCGTGCTTGCCGAGCAGTCGGGCATCAGCGGGGAGGCGCTGCGCATGGGTAAGATCAGCCGCGCCGATTTCCAGAACCTGTCTCGCGCCGCGCGCGACCTTCAGGAACTGCCGCTTTTCATCGACGATACGCCAGGTCTGACCATCGCGGCGCTGCGCACGCGTGCGCGGCGGCTGAAGCGTCGTCATGACATTGGCCTCGTCATCGTCGATTACCTCCAACTGCTTCAGGGCAGCGGCCGGGGCAGCGATAATCGCGTGCAGGAAATTTCAGAAATTTCGCGCGGTCTCAAGACCTTGGCGAAGGAACTTAATGTTCCGGTTCTGGCGCTTTCACAGCTGAGCCGTGCGGTCGAGCAGCGGGAGGACAAGCGACCGCAGCTGTCCGACCTTCGCGAATCCGGCTCGATCGAGCAGGACGCCGACATGGTCTGGTTCGTCTTTCGCGAGGATTATTATGTCGCCGCGAAGGAGCCGGGTAACAAGGAGAGTAGCGAGCATCTTGAATGGGCGCAGGAGATGGAGCGGATCTACGGCCTTGCCGAACTGATCGTCGCCAAGCAGCGTCACGGTTCGACCGGCCGTATCCGTATGAAGTTCGACGCGAAGATCACCCGCTTCTCCGACCTCGCGGACGGCGGCTATATGGGCGATTATGAGTGATCGACCGAGTTCGGCTCTGCTCGAACTAAGGGGCGAGGGCGCTCAACCCGTAATGAGCGCCTGCAACACCAATATAAGACCAATCAGCCCAACCATATAAACCAGCGTCCGCACCACCGGCACGCCCATCGCGTAAAGCGGAAGATAGACGATCCGCGCGCCCAGCCACAGCCATGCGCCGATCGCCGTCAGGTCACTCGTCCGTCCCGCGACCACCACGCCGAGCAGCGCGACGATCGCGATGGGGTAGGTCTCAAGGAAATTCGCCTGCGCGCGCACCAACCGTCCTGCGACAGGCTCCAGCGGTGGCAAGGTCTCGTCCCGCGCGCCCATATTCCATTTCGGCCCATATTGCTTCGTCTTGAAATGCGCCGCCGCAAAAATATGCACCAACAGGAGCACGCAGCTCCACGCCAGTATCTTGAGCTCGATCGCCATGCGGTATCCCCTTTCCACAGGTAAGATGGCTACGTTATCGCCATTCCTGCGCTCGCGCCATGAGGCTTGCTCGACAGAACGATACCGTTCGATTATGCTTGGCGAATACTGATGTCCACTATCTGTGCGACGGCAGGATCGCGCCACTCAAGCTGACGGCGAACGGCGTTATTTCCTCCCGCTGGTGGAGGAAGCGGCCGAGTTCATCCGGCCCGAATGCGATTGATTTTGCGGGAATGAAGGGGGCGGGTGTCGGACCTGGACACTCCATCCCCCAAATTTTCCTTCGCCATGGGCAAAGCATTCTGAATTGAAACGGTTGCGCGCTTCCGCCATCTGGCCAGCATGGCCGAACAACTCCCTGCCACCGTCTTTCTCGTCGGCGCGGGTCCGGGTGATCCGGAACTGCTGACGTTGCGCGCTGCGCGCCTGATCGCGCAGGCGGATGTCATCGTGCATGACGGATTGGTGTCGGCCGAGATATTGGCCATGGCTTCGGCGGGCGCGGAACTGATTTCCGTCGCCAAGCAGCGCAGCCGCCATTCGATGCCGCAAGAGGGCATCAACGCCTTGCTGGTAGAACTGGCGATCGGCGGGCGTAGCGTCGTGCGGCTGAAGGGGGGCGATCCATTCGTATTCGGTCGCGGGGGCGAGGAAATGGAAGCATGCCGCGCCGCTGGCGTGTCGGTCGAGATCGTGCCGGGGATCAGCGCGGCGATCGGCTGCGCGGCGCAGGCGCAGCTTCCCCTCACCCATCGTGATGCGGCGAGCGCGGTGACCTTCGTCGCGGGCCAGTGCAAGGGGCTGACAGAACAGGACTGGTCCGGGCTTGCTGGCCATGGCCGCACGCTGGTGATTTATATGGGCGTGGCGACGGCGGCGGATATCGCCGACAAGCTTATCGCCGATGGCGTGTCGCCTGCCATTCCGGTCGCGGTGCTGGAAAATGGCACGCGTTCCGATATGCGCACGCTGCGCACCCTGCTCGCCGATCTGGGTGACATGGTGGCGCGTGAAAAAGTAAAAAGTCCGGCCCTGATTGTGGTCGGGGAAGTGGCGGCCTATGCGCTGGCGCAGGACGTGCTGGCTGGCTGGGCCACACAGGCGAACAATGGGGCGGAGATGCATTCGTGAAGATTTTGACTGGCAATGACCTTGGCACCGGGGACGTGATCTGGTGGGCGGGCGACGGCTGGTCGCGGCAGGTCGGCGAATCCGTCGATGTAGGCGACAAGGGCGACGAGCTTGCCCGTGCCGAGGAAGCCGCGCTGCGGGTGGTCGCTCCTTATGTGATCGACGCCACCCTGACCGACGAAGGCGTGCGCCCGGCCCATATCAAGGATCGCATCCGTGCCCTGGGGCCGACGGTGCGCCCCGACCTGACGCTTAAACCGAATGACGCCGATGCCGGCAACTGGGTGATCTGACCATGTATCGTTATGACAGCTATGACCAGTCCATCGTGGACGCCCGCGTTGAGGAATTTCGCGATCAGGTGCAACGCCGCCTGGCCGGGCAACTGACCGAGGATCAGTTCAAGCCGCTGCGCTTGATGAACGGCCTCTATCTCCAGCTGCACGCTTACATGCTGCGGGTCGCCATCCCCTATGGCACGTTGAACGGGCCGCAGATGCGCAAGCTGGGCGAGATCGCGCGCAAATATGACAGGGGCTATGGCCACTTCACCACGCGCACGAACCTGCAATATAATTGGATCAAGCTGGCCGACGCGCCCAACATCCTCGCCGAGCTGGCAACGGTCGAGATGCATGCCATCCAGACGAGCGGCAATTGCATCCGCAACATCTCGTCGGATCAATATGCTGGCGTCGCCGCTGATGAGGTGACGGACCCACGCCCTTGGGCCGAGCTGCTGCGTCAGTGGTCGACCTTCCATCCAGAATTCACCTATCTGCCGCGCAAGTTCAAGATCGCGGTGATCGCCAGCGAAGAGGATCGCGCGGCGATGCGGCTGCACGACATCGGCCTGAAGCTGGTGTCGCGCGATGGGCAGATCGGCGCGGAAGTTTATGCCGGTGGCGGCATGGGCCGCACGCCGATGGTCGCCCCTCTTATCAAGGACTTCGTGGCCGAAGATGAGATCGTACCTTATTTGGAAGCGTGCCTGCGCGTCTACAATCGCTACGGCCGCCGCGACAACAAGTACAAGGCCCGGATCAAGATCCTGGTCCATGAGCTGGGCGTCGAGGAATATAAGCGTCAGGTCGAGGAAGAGTTTGCGCATATGCGGGAGCTGGGCCTCAACCCGCCACGTGAGGAACTGGACCGCATCCGGCCCTTCTTCGCCAATCCGACTTATGATCAGGGTCTGAGCGACGAGATCGACCGTAGCGACCCCGCCTTCGCCCTGTGGGTGGACCGGCAGGTCGCGGCGCACAAGCAGCCCGGCTATGCGATCGTCAACATCAGCCTGAAGCCGCGCGGCGGCATTCCGGGCGATGCTTCGGCCGAGCAGATCGAGTTGGTGGCGGACCTCGCCGAACGCCATTCGCTGGACGAACTGCGCGTCACTCATGCGCAGAACCTTGTCCTGCCGCATGTGAAAAAGGCGGACCTGTACGCCATCTGGCAGAAGCTGGACGAGGCCGGGCTGGCGGAGGCCAATCTGGACCTGATCGGCGACATCATCGCCTGCCCGGGCCTGGATTATTGCAGCCTTGCCAATGCGCGGTCGATCCCGCTGGCGCAAAAGCTTTCGGAACGGTTTGCGGACGCTGGCCGTCAGAAGGATCTGGGCGAGCTTAAGGTCAAGATCTCCGGCTGCATCAACGCGTGCGGGCATCATCATGCCGGGCATATTGGCGTGCTGGGCGTGGACCGTAAGGGCGTGGAGAATTTCCAGCTGTCGCTCGGCGGATCGGGCGCTCAGGATGCTGCCGTCGGTCAGATCACGGGGCCGGGCTTTTCGGAGGATGGCGTCGTCGATGCCATTGAGAAGGTCACCGACCTCTATCTCGCTCAGCGTCAGGAAGGCGAGCGCTTCCTCGACACCTATCGCCGTCTTGGCATGAAGCCCTTCAAGGAGGCGATCTATGGTTGAGTTCCTGACTTTCCGCGACGGTGAAGCCGCACAGGAACCCGCCGTCACGGTCGAATCCTTCACCGGCCAGTCCAATTCGACCGCGGTGCGGATCGAGGCGGGCGAGGATGCGCGCGAACTGCTGCCCTATTTGGAGCGGCTGTCGCTGGTCGAGGTGAATTTCCCGGCCTATGGCGACGGGCGCGGCTATTCGGCCGCCCGTATCCTGCGCGAGGCCGGTTATCAGGGCGAACTGCGCGCGGTGGGCGATGTGCTGGTCGATCAGATCAACGCCATGCGCCGCTGCGGCTTCGACAGCTTCCGCCCCGACAAGGCGTTGGACGATGCCGCCGTCGAACGTGCCCTTAATCGCTATGCCGACGTCTATCAAAAGACTGTCGATGGCCGCAGCCCGGTTTGGGCGAAGCGGCAACCGGAGAGTATAGATGGCTGAACCTGCCCGCCAGCTTGACGTAATCGACGCCCGACCTGCCTTCACGCAGGCCGACGCGGACGCGCTGAACGCGCGTTTCGAAGGGGCGGATGCATTAACGATGCTCAAGACCGTCTTTGCCGAAGGTCTGGCAGGCAAGGTGGCGGTTGTGTCTTCCTTCGGCACGGAAAGCGCCGTGCTGCTGGATCTGGTGGCGCGGGCGGATAAGAGCGTGCCGGTGATCTTCGTCGATACGCTCAAGATGTTCACGGAAACGCTGAACTATCGCGATACCCTCATCAGCCGGATGGGTTTTTCCGACAGCCGGTCGGTCACGCCCAATGCGGAAGTGCTGGCGAAGAAGGACGAGACGGGCCTGCGCTGGTCCTATGATCCTGATGGATGCTGCGACATCCGCAAGGTCGAGCCGATGCAGCGCGCCAAGGACGGGCTGGACGCGTGGATTTCCGGGCGCAAGGCGTTTCAGTCCACCACGCGCCAGAATATGCCGCGTTTCGAGGTGGAAGACGGCCGCCTGAAGATCAATCCGCTCGGCGATTGGACGAAGGACGATCTGGAAGCCTATTTCGCGGAGCATGACCTGCCGCGTCATCCTCTGGAAGCGCAGGGTTATCTGTCGGTGGGTTGCGAACCGTGCACGTCGAAGGTGCTGCCGGGTGAAGACCCGCGCGCAGGACGCTGGCGCGGTTGGGACAAGGTGGAATGCGGCATTCACTCGCCCGTGACGCCTGTCCCCGCGCCCGTGGTTGATCCGGAAGACCCGGCTAATCAGCCTGTGTTCTGATAAAATGAGCCGACTTCGATTGGCGAAATGAACAGGGCATCGCGTCGTCCCAGAGGAAGTTGGGATGACGCGATGCTCGGCCGATCCCGTGCGGCTGAGGATGTAAGCTTACGGCTTTCGCTGGCATGACGCCGGGAGAACTCCGCTCAATCCCCCATCCCACTGACATCCACTTCCTTCAGCCCAATCCCGATCGATGCCCGTGGCTGCTCGATTTCCGCCGATGAAACCGGATAGGCGCAATAATCGGCCGCATAAAAAGCGCTCGGCCGATGATTGCCGGAAATGCCTAGGCCTCCGAACGGCGCGGAGGACGAAGCGCCGTTGGTCGGCCGGTTCCAGTTGACAATGCCTGCCCGGATATTCGCCCAAAACTGATTATATTGCTCGGGCGACCCGCCGATCAGGGAAGCCGACAGGCCATAACGGCTATTGTTCGCCTCCGCGATCGCCGCTGGGAAATCGGGAACGCGGATTACCTGTAGCAACGGCCCGAACAGCTCTACGTCGGGCCGTTCCGTCATCGCGGTCACGTCGATAATAGCTGGGCTCAACAACGGCCTGTCTTCCGACAGGCGCACGAGATGCTTTATCGGCCGCCCGCCATGGCTCATCAGATAAAGGAAGCTTTCGGTTAGCTGGTCCGCCGCATGATTGTCGATGACCGGTCCCATGAAGGGGGCAGGGTCGGCATGCGGATGATCGACGATCAGCCGGTCGGCGATCTTCTTGACCTCGCCGATCAGCATGTCGGCCAGCTCTTCCTTGACGATCAACCGGCTCGCCGCCGTGCAACGCTGGCCGCTGGACAGGAAAGCCGACTGCACCACCAGGACGGCGGCGCTGGCGATATCGCCGGTGTCCCAGACGACGATCGGATTATTCCCGCCCATTTCCAGCGCCAATATCTTGCCCGGATTGCTGGCGAACTGCCGATTGATCGCCAGGCCCGTCGATGCCGACCCGGTAAATAGAATGCCGTTCACGTCGGCATGGGCCGCAAGCGCCTTGCCCTCATCCGGCCCGCCCAGCACCAGACGAACCACATCCTGCGGCACGCCCGCCTCATGGTAGAAGCGCACCAGCATTTCGCCCACCGCTGGCGTCTTTTCGGACGGTTTGAACAGCACGCCGTTCCCGGCCAGCAGGGCAGGAATGATATGGCCATTGGGCAGATGAGCGGGGAAATTATAGGGGCCTAGCACCGCCATGACGCCATGCGGTTTGTGCCGCACCGACTGGCGGGCGCCCATCGCCGATTCCAGCCGCCGCTGCCCTGTCCGCTCCGAATAGGCGGCCACCGAAATGTCGACCTTGTTCATCACGGCCGTGACTTCGGTTCGCGCGTCCCAAAGCGGTTTTCCCGTCTCCCGCGCGATCAGGTCGGTCAACACCTCTTCATTGGCGCGCACGACATTGACGAAGCGACGCAGCGTCTCGATGCGATAGGAAATCGGTTGTGCAGCCCAGGAGGGCCACGCCGCCCTGACCCGTGCGACCTCGGCCTCTACATCGCTAGCAGTCCCCTGCCACAACAGTGCGCCAGTGGCGGGTTCAATCGAAGTCAGCGTCGCGGACATACAGCCGATATGGCGGATAACAGCCCATTAGGGAAGCGGCGCAAAACAACTAAAACTCCTCTCCCCTTCCGGGGTCGATGAGAGGCGCGTGACTCTCATCGAGGCGGGGGAGAGGGGGGCGAGCGCAGCGAGCAAGCCCACCGCCTCAAGGCACGTCCGGACGATCCCCCATAGCCTCACCCATCCGCCGAACGGCGGCCACCTTCTCCTGCAACAGCGACCAGTCATCCCCCTCGACAATGGCGCTCCAGATCGCCTCGACCTCGTCGATATGCATCGAACAGGGCGCCGCATCGTTCCAATAGCCATGCTCCCTGCCGCCACTCGCCTCCATCCCCGCGACAGCCTCCCGGAACGCCGCCCAAGGTTCACCGGAATAGTCCGTCCCCTCGCGCGGCTCGCCACCGCGCCAGTCATGGAAAAAGCGATCAATCGGCGTTGCGCTCGCCGCCATGCCATTGACTGCCGCCTGGATCATGGCGTTCGTGTCTTCCGAAGGCACGACGCCCAGCCGCCAGCAGAAGCGACGCACCATTGCCTTCTCAAACAGGTCCGGGAACCGCTCCAGTTGCTCAATCAACGGTTCGGCTTCAACCAGCGGCCTCAGCGAAACAGCCAGCTGCGCCACGTCCCAATGGATCGCCTCTGCTTGTCGCCCAAAGGCATAAAGTCCGGCATGATCGAAATAGGCGGCCGTAAAGCCCGGCTCCCAATTTGGCGTGAAGCGCCACGGCCCATAATCGAAGCTCTCGCCGGTCACATTGATATTGTCGCTGTTCAGCACGCCATGCACGAACCCCGCGACCATGTAGCTTGCCGCCAGATCGGCCGTCCGTTCGACCACGCGCCCAAGCAATTGCGCGGGGGCGTTGTTGCCCGGCTCCTCATCATAGAGCGTCCGCAGCGAATAATCGGTCAGCCGCTCCAACAAGGGTTTGTCGTCGAAATAGGCGGCGCGCTGGAACGATCCAATACGGATGTGCGAATGGCTAAGCCGCACCATCACCGCCGCGCGGGTGGGGGAGGGTTCGTCATTACGCTCCAGCGCCTCGCCAGTCTCGATCAGCGAGAAGGTCTTTGACGTGTTGACGCCCAGAGCCTCCAGCATTTCGGTCGCCAATATCTCGCGAACCCCGCCTTTCAGCGTCAGGCGGCCATCGCCGAAGCGGCTATAGGGCGTCTGCCCCGATCCCTTCGTCCCCAGATCCAGAAGCCGTCCCGCATCGTCGCGCAGCTGCGCGAAAAGGAAACCGCGCCCGTCGCCTATGTCGGGATTGTAGGCCCGGAACTGATGTCCATGATAACGCAGGGCCAAGGGCTGGGGCAGGTTGCCAGGCAGGGGGGCGAATCGCCCGAAATGACGAATCCACTCGTCATCGCTTAGCGTTTCCAACCCCACACTGGCTGCGGCCCGGTCGTTACGGTATCGTAAAATCGTCTGTGGGAAGTCCGCCGGGGCGACCTCATCTGCGAAATCCGGCTGTAATCCGAAGATTTCCTTTGCCGGATTGTATCTGTTTGCTTGCGAGGATTTGTCCATGCGGCGATATGGGGGAGCGGGGCAGGAAGTTGCAACCGCTGGACATTTATTTGAGGGCGCACCGTTGACCAGCTTCACCGACGGCTATTGGTGGTCTCCCGATGGCCTCAGGCTCCATTATCGCGATTATGGCGGGGGCGAAGACGGTCGCCCGCCGCTACTGTGCCTGCCGGGCCTGACCCGCAACGCCCGCGATTTCGAACCGTTGGCCGATCGTCTGGCGGGCGATTGGCGCCTCATCTGCCCCGACATGCGCGGCCGGGCCGAAAGCGCTCAGGCCAAGGACCCGATGACCTACGTCCCGCTGACCTATTTGCAGGACATCAGCCGCCTTCTCGCCGACCTCGCCATCACCCGCTTCGTCGCGATCGGCACCTCGCTCGGTGGCCTCATCACCATGTTGATCGCCGCGACTCACCGCGAGTGGCTGGCGGGCGCGCTTTTGAACGATGTCGGGCCAAAGCTCGAGCAGGGGGGGCTGGACCGCATCCGGACCTATGTGGGCGTTGGCCAATCACATCAAAGCTGGGTCCAGGCCGCCCGCGCCCTCGAAGAGGCGAACCGCGACATCTATCCCCGCTATGGCCTCGAACAATGGCTAGCCATGGCCAAGCGCCTGTACCGCCTCAACAGCGGAGGTCGCGTCGTGCTGGACTATGACATGCGGATAGCCGAACCCCTCCGCTTGGCCGGAGGTGAGGCCGGGGTCGACCTATGGCCCGTAATGTCTTCCTTCCAGGGCATTCCTTCATTGATTCTGCGCGGCGAACACTCCGATGTTATCAGCGCCTCAACAGCCGAACGCATGCTGTCAGATATGGGCTCGAGCGCTGAACTGGTGACCGTTCCCGACGTCGGCCACGCGCCGATCCTGGACGAGCCGGAAGCTGCCGCCGCCATCGACCGCCTACTCGCTCGAGTCCTGTATGGCTGACGCTCATCAGCGGCCGCCCCGGCTTCTTCATGTTCACGGCAGCTTCTCCCTCGGCGGCAAGGAAGCGCGCGCCGTCCGTCTGATGAACCTGTGGGGCAATCGCGCCAGCCACACGATTGTCAGCGCGGCGCCCGAAGCAATGGGCGCCCGATCGGCGATCGCGCCGGGAATAGATGTCAGCTTCCCCGATCCTCCACGGCTCACCGGCCGTCCCGGCCCAGGCCGCTTCCGGGCTTTAGGACGGTTCATGTCCAGTTTTGACCTCGTTCTCACCTATAATTGGGGCGCGATGGATGCTGTCATGGCCCATCGTTTCTGCTCATCCTTTTTCCCGATGCCCCCGCTCATCCATCATGAGGACGGCTTCAACATCGAGGAGGCTGAGCGCCTCAAGACAGGGCGCAACCTCTACCGTCGGCTGGCGCTCCAGCGCGCCCAGGCCGTCGTCGTGCCGTCCATCCGGCTAAACCAGATTGCCCGCGCGATGTGGCATCAGCCTGCGCGGAAAGTGCATTTGATCCGCAATGGGATCGACGTCGCACAATATCTTCAACCCGTTCCCGGCGCCATTCCAGGGCTGGTGCGCTCACCGGGCAAGCTGCTTGTCGGCACGCTGGCCGGTTTGCGCGCGGTGAAGAATATCCCCCGGCTGGTCCGCGCCATCGCGCCGCACCGTGATAAGCTGCAACTGGTGGTCATCGGAGAAGGGCCTGAGCGCGACGCGATCATGGCTGAAGCCGCGCGGCACGGGCTCGATGACATCTGCATGCCCGGGTTCCTGCCCAATCCTTCGTGTTTCATCGGCTTGCTCGATATCTTCGCCCTTTCCTCCGACAGTGAACAATTCCCCATCTCCCTGGTGGAAGCGATGGCCGCGCGCCTGCCGGTGGCGTCAACCGACGTGGGAGATGTCGCTCAGATGGTCGCGCCGGAAAACCAGCCATTCATCGCCTCTGATGAGGCGGCGCTGTCCGACGCGCTAGGACGGCTGGCCGCAAGTTCCGAGCTTCGCAACCGTCTGGGTGACGCGAACCTGCACCGGGCTCAACGCGATTTCGAAGAGGCCGCAATGGTGGATGCTTATGCGACGCTTTATGGACAGGTACTATCCAGCCCCCATATTTTGCGGTAGGGCGCGGCCGTAAATTCGTCATCGGTCGTGAAAGCTGCTATAGAGCGGCCCTTAGTCGACGGGTGACCCAGCAGATGTTGCGCGGGAGATTAGGTTGTTCAAGGGTTTGAAGCCCATCATCTATGGTGGTCGTGAAGTATGGCCGCTGGTCGAGGGCGGGAAAGGCGTGGCCGTCTCCAATCACGCCAGTTCCGGTGCATGGGCCGCTGCGGGCGGCATTGGCACCGTGTCGGCGGTCAATGCCGACAGCTATGATAGCATGGGCAATGTCATTCCCCAGATCTACCACGGTCGTACTCGCCGCGATCGTCACGAAGAATTGATCGCCTATGCCGTCGATGGTGCGGTGGAGCAGGTGAAGCGCGCTTTCGAAATCGCTGGCGGTAAAGGCGCGATCAACATCAACGTCCTCTGGGAAATGGGCGGTGCGCAGCGCGTGCTGCACGGCGTTCTGGAAAAGACCAGGGGCATGGTGGCGGGCGTCACTTGCGGCGCGGGCATGCCCTACAAGCTCAGCGAAATCGCGGCCTCTTATGGCGTGAGCTACCTCCCTATCGTCAGTTCGGGCCGTGCCTTTCGCGCCTTGTGGAAGCGGGCTTACTCAAAGGCGTCTGAATGGCTGGCGGCCGTGGTGTATGAGGACCCGTGGCTGGCGGGCGGTCATAACGGCCTTTCCAATGCCGAGGATCCGCGGGAGCCTCAGGATCCCTATCCGCGCGTCAAGGCGCTTCGGGAAACCATGCGCGAAGGCGGCATATCCGACGAAGTGCCAATCGTCATGGCAGGCGGGGTTTGGCACCTTAAGGATTGGAACGACTGGATCGACAATCCGGAACTGGGCACCATCGCGTTCCAGTTCGGCACACGCCCGCTGCTGACGCAGGAAAGCCCTATCCCCCAGCTTTGGAAGGAACGCCTGACCCAGCTGGAACCGGGCGACGTACTGCTTCATCGCTTCTCGCCGACCGGCTTCTACAGCTCGGCGATCCGTAACCCCTTCCTGCGCCAGCTTGAAGCCCGGTCGGAACGCCAGATCCCGTTTAGCACGGAGCAGGCGGGCGATCACACGCATCAGCTTGATGCAGGCGTGAAGGGCAAGAATTTCTGGGTAACGCGCGGCGACCTGTTGCGCGCGCGCGAATGGGTGGGGCAGGGCCTCACCTCCGCTCTCAAGACGCCGGACAACACGCTGGTATTCGTCACCGAAGAGGAACGGGCGGAGATCCGCAAGGATCAGACCGACTGCATGGGCTGTCTCAGCCAGTGCGCATTCTCAAGCTGGATGGACAGTGAGACCAACTCCACCGGCCGTCTTGCCGATCCAAGGAGCTTCTGTATCCAGAAATCCTTGCAAGAGGCGGTGCATGGCGGGGACCTAGACAAGAACCTTCTGTTCGCCGGACATGGCGCTTACAAGTTCAAGCAGGATCCTTTCTATTCCAACGGTTTCGTGCCGACGGTGAAGCAGCTCGTAGACCGTATTTTGACGGGCGACTGATGGCTGAAATTCAGGGGTTGGCGGTGCTGGAATATCACACGCCACATTTCGACATAATGCGCCCGGGCCAGTTCGTCCTTTGTGCGATTTCGGGTGCACGTATAGATCTTGACGACCTTAAATATTGGAGCGCTGAGTTTCAGGAGGCCTATCGGGGTCCCGTTGAGGCGACCCAGTCCTTCCTGCGTCATCGCGGCTTAGTGACGGCCTGACCGGCGCCGCACTTTTTGTTCCCTTTCCTGGTTTGATGCGTTATCCTGTCCACGCAGGCGACATAGATCGCCGCGTGCGGAAGGATGTCGACGATGTCGCGAATTGATATCTATGGCGATCGGATATGTGTCGTCACCAGCTTCCTCATTGTGGGCTGGTTTATTTACGACATTCTATTTTGATCGAACCTCGGCAACAGCGGCAAGCGTAAGTGACTGCCGTTAAAGCAAAGCTATGTTTCCTTTCAAAAGCGGCATTGTAGAAAGGCGTCGAGCTTAAGGCTCCGCGGCTTTTGAAGGATGACAGCTTGCTCCGCGTCAACAACGGCTAAAGCGCACGGCCCCCATGCGACCACGCAAGGTTTCGTGTTCCTCCGCATAAGGAGAAGACGATGAGCCCTCGACCCATTCTTGCACGCCGCAAACGCCCTGGCGACACAGGGCGCGACATCTACATTCCACACTCATCCTGGTCGCGGAAGCCCAGAGCTACGGCTGATGCCGTGATTGCGCCCGAAGACTTTTGGGCCAAACTCGGCATCTGATCAGCGGAAAACGACGGTCTTTCGACCATTCAGGAGCACCCGGCGGTCAGCGATCCAGCCGACCGCTCGCGCCAGAACCTGCGCCTCGATGTCGCGGCCGATGCGGATCATGTCTTCGGCCGTGGCACGATGGTCGACGCGCTCCACGGCTTGTTCGATGATCGGCCCTTCATCGAGGTCGGCGGTCACGAAATGCGCCGTCGCGCCGATCAGTTTGACGCCGCGCTCATGCGCCCGGTGGTAGGGCCGCGCACCCTTGAATCCCGGCAGGAAGCTGTGATGGATATTGACGCAACGTCCTTCGATCTGTTCCACAAGCTTTTCGGACAATACCTGCATGTAGCGTGCGAGGATCAGATAATCCGATCGTGATCGGCTGAAGACGTCCAGCAAAGCGGCTTCCTGCGTTGCCTTATCTCCGTTCGCCGGAAGCTCATGATAGGGGATGCCATGCCATTCGGTAATCCGGCGCATGTCGGGATGGTTCGACACGACCCCCATGATGTCGATGGCCAACGTCCCTGTCTGCCAACGGTGCAGGAGGTCGGCCAGACAGTGCGAGCCCTTGGAAACGGCGAGCAGCATCCGCGGCTTTTCCTGTGCGGCGGTGATACGCCAGTCCATGCCGAAGCGCGCGCCTACGGCATCGAACTCGCCTTGCAGTTGCTCGGTATCCGTGATCCGGCCATCGGTTGCCTCAAAAGCCACCCGCATGAAGAAGCGCCCCGCTTCCCTGTCGGCATATTGCTGGCTGTCCGTGATGAAGCATCCGCGTTCCGCCAGGAACTGGCTAACCGCTGCAACGATTCCCACACGGTCGGAGCAGACAAGCGTCAGCACCCATGATGGGACAACCGGATTTTTCAAAGGGAGCCTCCGCGAATGATCGGGAAAGCCGTTGCCTTATGCCGCCCCCATGATCAAGCCGTTAAAGGACTTCAACCATTGGCGCTCGTCATCGCGAAAATTCCGGTGGCATTCCCCGCGTCGAATGACAGGTCCAGCAACCCGTTTGCGGGATCGACATCCCGGCTGATGAATTCGTAGAAAGAACCGGGTACTTGCCTCACCTTGTTTCCGGCAAATAGCCGTTCGATTGGGTCTGCGCGAAGGGCGGTCTGCTTCACGCGGCCATTGCGGGAGATTTCGACCTCATCCTTGATCGGCCATCCGTCAGCTTTCAGCCGCTGGGCCAAGGCCGCGACATCCGCCACCCGGTCGGTGGCATGGTTGAAGGCGTTGCCCTCCGTCGCGATCCACGCGGCTTCAGGCGACCGCGATAGCAACAGTTCATAGTCTTCCAACGTGGCAGGATCATGCTGCCGATCGAAGGCAGACACCAGGACCGTCAAGGTCGTCCGCGCATGCTCGAATGGGACAAGCTGTCCAGATTCATAGGCGCGCAATACTGCCCGCGTTTCCGGATCGATCGGATCGAGCGACGTGCCAAAAACGCGCGTCGCGACTGTAGCAAACTCGGCATCAAAACGATCCACATGCAGTTCCGAAACGAAGAATTGAGGAATGTCTTGGGGAGCGTCGGCATGCGCATAGGCGCGGCCGGTCATTTTCAGCCGGTCCAGAGGATAAACCCCAGCCAGCGTATAGCCCAATGGCTTTAGGATACGCGTGAAAGCGTCTTCCCCGGCGGGCAAAGCTCCCGTGGGGCCTTGGGGCAGGCGGATCGTTCTTAGTGCTCCATGATCGAACACCACTTTGCCACCGCTGGCCAACCTGTCCGCCACATAAGCAGCGCCGCTCGGAACCCGTTGCAGCAGGCCGTGAAACAGAATGACGTTCAAGGCCATGGCAAGCGCTGCCCGAGAGACATCAGGGCCGGTTTCCGCCAGCAAAGGCGGTACGATCGTAAGCGCCGCAAGCACTTGCTCCGCAGCACTATCGCCCAGCGTGGCCCTGACCAGCGCTTCTACATTTCCCTGATCGCTATCGACGGCCATGGCGCGCTCCATATCGAATATGGCTTTATCGCGCGCCGATCCGCGACTTCCAAGAGGCAGTGTTGTTCCCTGTCACATTTTCCGGGGCATGCAATCGGCACCAGCTGCCTTGATGGCACTGCATAGCCGAGACGCTTCCGCGTTGTTCGCCAACGGCCCAGCCTGCAACCTGGTCATTGCTCCGCCTTTCACCAAAAAAAGCTGATAGGCCGACAGGCCAGCCACTTTGCCGCGCAGACTGGTCCAAAGCGCGCGCGCGCGGGCTTCTTCGCTAAACGCTCCCAGCTGTACGCGCCAGGGTCCGTTGGCAGCTACCTTGGGCTCTGGCGTCTTGCTGGCCTTAGCCTTTTCAACGACTGGCTTCGGCGTTTGGGCGGCGGCCACGGCGGCCTTGGGCGCATCAGATTTCGGCTTCGGCAATGGCTTGACGGGCGTAGGCTTTTCCGGAGTGCGCACAGGTCGCAGATCGGCGCTCGCCATCGACGGCGCTTCTTCGCGCAGAATGGGCATGGCGGACAGGCGGCCATTGGCTTCCGCCAGCGCCGCTACCTCGTTCTGGCCCATCTCCCGCGCCAGCGCGAGCCCCTGCTGACGTTGATCATCAGGGATATATTTATCCATCTGCTTCAGGCTGGCCGTTGCCTGCGCCAGGCCCGCCGCCGCCGCCCGGCTCATCAGGGCATAGGCGCGGGGCCAGTTCTTGGTCGTCAGATCTCCGTTAAAAAGGGCCGTGCCGACGATATATTGGGCGCGCGGTTCGCCCCGCGCCGCGGAGCGCTGCAGATAGGGAAGGGCGCTCGCACGCTCCCCTTGCTGAAACATCAGCAGGCCGAGATTGTCCTCGGCCCGAACGTGCCCCTGCGCGGCGGCCTTCCGATACCAATCGAGCGCGACGGCCATGTCGGCTTTGACACCACGTCCAAGCTTGTTCGCCTGGCCCATGTTGAATTGCGCATCAGGATCGCCTGCCTGCGCAAGCGGCCGCCAGACGCTGACGGCTTTTTCATAATCACCCTGCTGCCAGGCATCGACCCCGGCTTTTACATCGGCAAGGGCAGGTGGCGCCAGACTCAGCATCGTTGCGGCGGCCAGGATGCCCCAGATGTACTTCATGTGCATGTGCTCCTGAAAGAACAGCGTAGCCCCAGCCTATGAGCGAACAAGGTTAACGCTCGCTTAGCATTAGGATGCGCATTCTTCATACCATGCTTCCTTTTGAAGGATGCGCCGAAGTTAACCAATTTTTAGGTGCCGCCGTGGCAGTCCAATAGGCAATTGGATTTTCTGGGGGAAACGCGCGTGCGCATACTCGCATTGGCATCGCAAAAAGGCGGATCGGGGAAGACCACCTTGTCTGGTCACTTGGCCGTTCAGGCGCAAAGGGCAGGCGCTGGCCCGGTCGTCCTGATCGACATCGATCCCCAGGGGTCTCTTGCCGACTGGTGGAATGAACGTGAGGCCGAATTTCCCGCCTTCGCCCAGACGACGGTCGCGCGTCTTGCAGCCGATCTTGAAATTCTGCGTCAGCAGGGCTTCAAACTTGCCGTGATCGATACGCCCCCGGCGATCACCATGGCCATTCAAAGCGTCATCTCCGTCGCCGAACTGATCGTGGTGCCGACCCGTCCCAGCCCTCATGACCTGCGCGCTGTTGGTGCGACGGTGGACCTGTGCGAACGGGCAGGCAAGCCGCTGATCTTCGTGGTCAACGCCGCTACGCCGAAGGCGCGGATCACATCGGAAGCTGCGGTAGCACTTTCCCAGCATGGCACAGTTGCGCCGGTAACACTGCATCATCGCACCGATTTCGCCGCATCGATGATCGACGGCCGCACGGTGATGGAGGTTGATCCCAACGGCCGTTCGGCGGGCGAGGTCACGCAATTGTGGACCTATGTCTCCGACCGCCTGGAAAAGAATTTCCGTCGCACGGTCTTCTCGGTGCCCAACGGCACGGCGGGGACCAGCGGTGCGGTTCGTCCAGCGACGGGTGGCTTCGGCCGCCGCGTCGTAGGTCAGTAAAGGGAGGGAAGACATCATGGCCGAACCCAAGCCACTCGCTTCGCTGACCTCCGGACTTCTCGCCCGCAAGGGCGCTGCCCAGCCCGCCATGCGCCGCCCCATCATGGGCTTCGGCCATCAGGCAACGGCAGCGCTGCTCCAGGATGATCTGGGCTGGAACGACATGGGCTTCGATGTGACCGAGCCTGAACCGGTCCCTGCCGAACCTCGCGCCGTTGTCGGTCTTACCCCGATGACGCTGCCGCCGGTAGCCGCGCCCATCCCTTCCGTCGTTGTCGAGCGAGAGGAATTGGCCGAGCGCATGGAAGAAGCGGTCAAGACGATCGCTCCCGCCATCCGCACCGGAACCAAAGGCCGCAAGGCCGCCTTCACGCTGCGGCTGGACGCGGATCGGCATCTGAAGCTTCGCCTTGCGAGCGCCGTCGCGGGCCGTTCTGCCCAACAGATGGTGACCGAAGCACTCGATATTTTCCTCGCCAGCCTGCCGGAAATCGACCGGCTCGCGCAGCAACTGCCGCGCGACGAAGCAGAGTAAGAAGGATCAAGCCATGAAGCGCAGCGCTCTTTCCAAGGCGGCACTTTCGTCGCTGATCGTTGGAACCACGATGGTCGGCTGCACCGGCGCGGCATTCCGTCCGTCTGCGATCGCAGCGGCCAAGGAGGATCCCAGCCGTGCGACGGCAGCCATCGACAAGGCGTTGATCAGCCGGGATGGCGTTCGCGCAGTCGCGGCGGCAGAGGCGGCGGTCAAAGCTGCTCCACAAGACGCAAATTATCGGCAGTTGCTGGGCCGCGCCTATATCGCGAGTGGCCGTCTCATTTCCGCCGAAACCGCGCTCACCGACGCAATGACCCTTGGCAATCGCGATTCCCGCACGATCGTCAGCCTCGCCCTGGTGAAGGTAGCGCTTGGGAAGAATGATGCTGCGCGCGAGTTGCTCGCGACCAATTCAGACGTCGTTCCCGCGAGCGACTATGGACTCGCCATGGCAATGGCTGGCGACGCGGCAGAGGGTGTTCGCATCCTGTCCGAAGCCATTCACGATCCCTCGGCCACCGCGCGCACGCGCCAAAATCTCGCCTATGCCTATGCGCTGGCGGGACGGTGGAAGGATGCGCGCGTGATGGCGGGCCTCGACCTCGAACCGCTCGCCGCCAATCAGCGCATCGCTCAGTGGGCGCAGACCGCTGCTCCCGATTTCGCGCAGCAGCGCATTGCCGGTCTGATGGGCATAGCCGTTGATGGCAGCGACGCGGGTCAGCCCGTCGCGCTCGCCCTCGCCACCGAAGCCGCGCCGGTCCAGATGGCAGAGGCAAGTGCGGCCGAAACGCCGACCGCTTCCGTTGCCGAGGAGGTGGCCCCCGAAGCGACGCAGCAGGAACCAGTTCAGCAGGCGGTCGCCTTCACGCCTTATGTCGCTCCGGCGATGCCCATGAAAATATCCCATGCTCCGGCAAAGGCCGCAGGGCTCCGCCAGCAGGCAGTCGCTCGCGCTCCGCTCGCGGCTCGCCCAGCACTTCGTTTCGATGGCAATGGGAACAGCCCGTGGGTCGTTCAACTTGGCGCCTATTCAAACGCTGCGATCGCCAAGGAGAAATGGTACGACATCGCCCGCCGGAACAGCGCGATAGCCGCGTTGCCGGTCCTCACCAGCCAGATTACCGTGAACGGCGTCAGCTATGCCCGCCTTGCGGTCAGCGGCTTTGACGATCGTGTGGAAGCGGCGGCGCTATGCCACGCAATCCGCGCTCGCCGTGGCCAATGCTTCGTTCGGGAAAAAGCCCCCGGCGCGGCGCCGCAGCGGTGGGCGCTGGCATCCAAGCCGCGCCAGTTCGCTTCGCGCTGACTTAACGTCTTTCAGATCGATGACCTCATCCCCTCATGGGGATGGGGTTTGTCGTGTTTACGCTCTTTCGAGACGCTGAAGGGCGTCGCTTCGGTGGCGAGCAATTCATCTCTACAGTCTCAACATAAGAAGCGACGTAGCGATATTCCGGCAAGCGAATATGCGCGCGCTTTGTCCGCCCGCTCGGACGAATTCCGCTATTTTCCGCAAATTTCTAGAGCCGCCCAAGTGGGCGAAAGTGGCTCCCCGAGTAGGATTCGAACCTACGGCCATTCGATTAACAGTCGAATGCTCTACCGCTGAGCTATCGGGGAGCAGCCCGGCTCTCGCTGGGCAGGCCGCGCCTATAGCAGCGAGATTCTTCGGATGGCAAGGACAGAATTGCGAATTTTTTCAGGCGATGAATTGTTCCGCTGCGATCCGGTCATCCAACGTATGTTCGGGGTCGAAAAGGAGGGTGAGAGGCGTCCCTCGATCGATCTGCACCTCGACCTCGGCGACGTCACGGACTTCGCGCTGATCCGCGACCGCGCTAACGGGGCGCTTCACCGGATCAAGCACGGTGAAACGGATCGCCGTGCTTTCAGGCAGGATCGCCCCACGCCAGCGGCGGGGACGAAAGGGGCTGATCGGCGTCAACGCGACCAGGCCCGAACCCAGCGGCAGGATAGGACCATGCGCGGACAGATTATAGGCCGTAGAGCCAGCAGGCGTTGCGACCAGCACGCCGTCGCATACCAGTTCAGTGAGCGCTGTTCGGCCATTTACATGGACTTCCAGCTTCGCCGTCTGGCGCGTCTCACGCAGCAGCGACACTTCATTGATGGCGGGAATCGAAAAGCGTTCGCCATCGACGGTATCGACCGTCATGCGCAACGGATTGACCTTGAAAAGCTTGGCCGCCTCGATCCGCTGTTCCAGCCGTTCCAGCCGCCATTCGTTCATCAGGAAGCCGACCGTGCCAAGGTTCATTCCGAACACAGGCATGATCCGGCGGCTCTCCAGCATGGAATGCAGCGTTTGCAGCATGAATCCGTCGCCACCCAGCGCGATGATCATGTTCGCCTGCTCGAAAGGGACGAAGTCATAGGCGGCGCGAAGCCGTTCCTCGGCGGCCTTCGCAGCTTGGGTGGGGGACGCGAGCAGGGCGCGCCGCGGTTCCTCGGTCATCCGCCCGTTACACTCATGTGGCGGCTAACCGCTGCGGTCGGCGCATCGCCGCCGATGCGAAAATCATGCTTGGCTGGCTTCAAACGCAGCGCACGATCGATCAGCGGTTCGACCGCCCCGATGCCACCTTCACGGAAGGCAGTCTTGAGGTCGACATGATCCTCATGTCCCAGGCACATGAATATCTTCCCTTCGCAGGTCATGCGCATACGGTTGCAATCTGCACAGAAATTGTTGGTCAGGGGCGTGATAAGCCCCAATTTCACACGCATTCCGTCAACCGCATGATAGCGTGAAGGCCCGCCCGTGCGATGCGCGATCGGTCGCAGTTCATGCTGCTGCGGCAGTTGTTCCACTACTTCCGTCAGCGGCAGATAATGATCAGTGCGATCCTCGCCAGTCTCGCCCAGCGGCATCGTCTCGATCAATGTCAGGTCAAAACTCTGCTGATCGCACCATTGGAGCATGGGCAGGATTTCATCATCATTGACGCCCTTCAGCGCCACCATGTTGATCTTGATCGCGAGACCCGCCGCCTTCGCCGCCGCCAGCCCCTCAAGAACCGGCCGGATGTCCCCATTGCGCGTGACATGGGCGAACCGCTGGGGATCGCGGCTGTCGAGGCTGACATTGATCCGCCGCACGCCCGCGTCGAAAAGCGCCTCCGCATGCTGGGCCAGCCGCGTGCCGTTGCTGGTCAACGTCAGTTCGTCCAGCCCGTCGCCCAAATGGCGTCCAACGCGCCGCACGAGATCGATAATGTCCCGTCTGACCAGCGGTTCGCCACCGGTTAGCCGGATTTTGCGTACGCCGCGAGCGATGAAGAGGTCGGCGAGCAGCGCGATCTCCTCCAGCGTCAGCACCTGATCCTTGGGCAGGAAGGTCATGCGCTCCGCCATGCAATAGCGGCAACGCAGGTCGCATCTATCCGTGACCGAAATCCGCAAATAGCTGATCCGGCGGCCCAACGCATCGGTCATGGCCGTGCGCCCAAGATCGGGCTTGTTCATGCTCGACTAGCTAGGCCATGGCAAAGTCCGGTGCAAGCACTGCCGGTTGCAGGAGCGTGAACGGGTCGCTAACGCCTGTCTGCTATATGCCCGCCATGCGCTGTACCCCGGGAGTTTTGATGTGAGCGGTGAATCCGCACTGCATGGACAGCGCAGCCTTTTCATTCTGTCGCCCGGTGACAGGGATGGCTTGTCGCGTGCGGCTGGTCTGGCTGGCTGGCGTGCCATCGCGGCCCGGCGCACGAAGGATGCGCCGCAACGGTTCCTGCATAGCGACGCGCAGATCGCCCTTGTCGACATGCGCGATGCGGCGGACGGAGCCAGCGGCCTCATCGATGCCTTTTCCCCGGCCGTAGAGGCGGGCGGTGGAGCGCTCATCGCCCTGATCGACGCGCAGGCGCTGGGGTCTGTCACGGGACTGCTGGAAGTGGGTGCGACCCATTTTCTCGCCGCTCCATTTTCAACCGATCAGTTGCGGGCGACGCTCGCTTCGGCCCAGCGTCTCGTGGACCGTCTCGGCGGCGGCACGGTGCCTAGCCAGCGTGCCCAGCGCATACGCCGTGGCGACGCGCTATTCTGGGAATTGGAGCGGGGAGGGCGATCCCTGCGTCTCAGCGACAATCTCGCCCGGCACCTCAACCTGGATCGCCAGACGATCAGCCCTGCGCAGTTTGCTCGCTGCCTGCCTCGTGCGGAACGGCGGTCGGTTATTGCGGGCCTGCGCGGCATGATGCGATCGGGTCGGCCAGAATCCTTTGCCCATGCCGCGCCGGGGCGACCGGGCGATCGGCTCGTTCATCATCTCCGCCTGATCGACGGCGTCGTGGCTGCCGATGTTGAGTGGTTGTCTGATATGCATGGGGACGATGCGACCGGCCGGGACGACCTGACCGGCCTTAGCTCGCGGCAGGCGGCGCTTGAGTGGTTGGAAAAGCGTTCCGGTCTTGCCACCACGATCCTCCTGCTCTCGATCAGCCAGTTCGACCGCATGAACGCCGCCTATGGTCAGGTGGTCGGCGACGCCCTGCTCGGCCGGATTGCGAGGAGGATCGAGCGGATGGCGGCAGACGCCGCGCCCGGCGCGATCGTGGCCCGCATCGCCGGGACGGAATTTCTCGTCGGCCTCACGGGCGAGGCAGCCGCGAGCGACCGCGCAACCTTCCTGGCGCGCCAACTAATTGGCGTCATCGTCCGGCCCTTTAGCGCAGGCGATCACCTAATCCGCCTGACGGCCCGCTGCGGCATCGCCCAATCGCGAGCAGACGATGATGCTACCCGGCTGCTACGGCGGGCGGGAACCGCTCTGGCGGACGCACGGGCAGGGGGTGGAGAAGGCATTCGCATCTTCTCGGCCGAAAAACGCAGTCGACAGGTCGATGCCGACCAATTGGAAACCGACCTGCGCCTTGCGCTGCACCGGGGAGAAATCGGCATCGTCTTCCAGCCGCAATATCCGGTAGGGGGCGATCACATGACGGGGGTGGAGGCGCTCGCCCGCTGGAACCACCCTCAATATGGCCCCCTCGGCGCGGGCATGCTTTTCGCGACCGCCGAACGATCCGATTATATGCTTCCACTTTCGGCCCACATCCAGGCCGAAGCGCTGCGTCAGGCGGCGGCTTGGCCCCGGACGCTCTCGCATCTTCGTCTGTCGATCAACGTGACCGCCGCCGATATCGCGCAGCCGGGCTTCATGTCGCAGTTCCTCAACCTCGTTGACGAAAGCGGCTTTCCCCGTTCGCGCCTGACGGTTGAGATCACCGAAAGCGGCCTCATCGAAAATATCGCTGCGGCCACCGCGCTCCTCACCGCTCTTCGCGCGGAGGGTCTGGCGGTAGCGGTCGATGATTTCGGCACCGGCTATTCCAGCCTTGCCTATCTGAAAAGCCTCCCCCTCGACTATCTCAAGATCGACAGCGGCCTGGCCCAGGACATTGCGGGCACTGCGCGTGACCGGATCGTGGTGCGGGGCGTCATCCACATGGCCAAGTCCCTCGGCATGAGCGTCATTGCCGAGGGTGTGGAAACGCAGCAGCAACTCGATTTGCTGGCGCGCGAAGGTTGCGACTATTATCAGGGCTTTCTGCGGTCGGCCGGGATATCCTCCGCTGAACTGACCGCGATGGCGCTGAAGGGCTGAGGCAGCCTAAAAGGCGATTCCGGCCCGGCCGATCAGGGTTGCTCCTGAGTGACGCGCTTCGCCATCGATGCTGCTATTTGCATAACGCACGCCCGCAAACCATTGCCGCTTCAGATAATCGATGCTGATCCCGTGGTCCCAATATGTGCCATCAGGCCGCAGGCGGGCTGCATCTTCCATATTGCGGGTCCGGCCGCTCGAACGACCGACATGCGCCGAGACGGTGAACGGCGTGCCGGGGATACCCGCCGATGCCGAAGCCGAGAGGTAAAGATTATCTCCGCCAATCGAGCTTTGTCGTGGTGCATAGCTGGCGTTGACGTCGATATTTGCCGGGCCGATCAGGAATCCTGCACCGGCTCCAACCTCGCCATATCCCTGTCCCGACGCACCCGGAAACAGGTGATATACCCCTCTCGCAGAAAGCCGCCATGCGCCCATTTGCCGGGCATAGGATGTGCCAAGGTCCACCACGGGATCGGCTCCACGGTGACGGCTGCTGTTCCATAAGGATGTCGCGGCGGCATCGAAGCTCAATCCCTCCGTCGCCTGTATGACGATTGTTCCCCGCACGACCGGGTCGCCATCGCTCCAGCTCAACCCCCGCCTGCGTTCATCGCTTGCCACCTCGGCGGTCGCCGAAAACCGGTCAGCATATTGCGCGAAGGCGGGGGAAGAGGTGGCGGCCAGCATCATTGCCGCCGCCACCGTCAAGCGTGCGTTAGTTTGAGGCAAGATTGCGCACCGCATCCAGCTCGGCCACCAAAGGCGCGCGATCCCTCTCGGCCACCGCTACCAGATGTTCGCGGACCGCCGCTTCATGCTGCGCCATATTGCGTTCACCCGATTGGCGGCCGGGGGTACATGCCCCATGCTCGCTGCCGGAAAAACGCTTGTCATGGGAAACCGTGCGGGCCAGCGCCGGACCATGATTGAGTGCGCGGTCCACGATGACTGTCGCGGTCCACTGGCACCGCTGCATATCGATGCGGTTGGGTGTTCTCGCGCCAACCGTCCTGGTGGCAAACTCGACGCGAGCCGAGTAGGTGGCTTGCACCGGCGTTCCGCCATGGTCGATCTGCACGCTGTGCGTGGCGGCAACCGCTGCCATCGCTACGAAGGTCAAAATCATGTCAATCTCCTTCTCGATGCCGGACTTTGCTGTCCAGTCATCGACGGAGCATTTAGATGGCTGATGTTGCTGTTACTTTGCTGACGCACGACAAAGCGGTGCTGGCGAGAGGCGCAATCTCACGGCCATCCACTGTCAGCTAGCCGACTTCGCCAACCCCTTTGACAATTGCAGCGCTCCGTTCAGCCGCGCCGCCGGGTCTGCCCAGGCGCGATTGACCACGACCTTGCTATCCGGCCGCAACCGCGCCACGCCATTAAGCCGCTGGATATAGGCAACCAGTCCCTCCGGCTTGGGGAAGCGATCTTCGAAGAAGCTGACGAGCGCGCCCTTTGGCCCCACATCGATCTTCGAGATATTGGCCGTCACGCAATTCTGCTTGATCTCGATGATCTTGAACAGATTCTGCGTCGGCGTCGGCAGCTTGCCGAAGCGGTCGATCAACTCCGCCGCAAAAGCCTCCAGCCCCTGCCGATCCTCCACCTCGTTCAGGCGGCGATACAGTCCCATGCGCAGGTCAAGATCGGGCACATAATCCTCCGGTATGAGGATCGGCGCATCGACGCTGATCTGCGGCGAGAAGCTGTCCCGCTTCTCAATCCCGGCGCCGCCTGCCTTGGCCTCAAGGATCGCGTCCTCTAGCATCGACTGGTAGAGTTCGAACCCGACTTCCTTGATATGGCCCGATTGCTCGTCACCCACCAGATTGCCCGCGCCGCGAATGTCGAGGTCGTGGCTCGCCAGCTGGAACCCGGCGCCCAGCGTATCGAGGTCGGACAGCACCTTCAGCCGCTTTTCCGCCGTTTCGGTAATCACCTTGTTCGCAGGCGTGGTGAAATAGGCATAGGCCCGCGCCTTCGACCGCCCCACGCGCCCGCGAAGCTGGTACAGCTGCGCCAGCCCAAACCGATCCGCGCGATGGATGATGAGCGTATTGGCCGAGGGAATATCAAGGCCACTCTCAACGATCGTCGTCGACAGCAGCACGTCATAACGTTTGTCGTAGAAGGCCGACATGCGCTCCTCAACCTCAGTAGCGCTCATCTGACCATGGGCGACGATTGGCTTCACCTCCGGCACTTCTGTACGCAGGAACTCCTCCACCTCGGTCAGATCGGCAATGCGCGGCACGACGAAGAAGCTCTGCCCCCCGCGATAATGTTCGCGCAGCAAGGCCTCGCGGATGACAACCCCGTCCCAGGGCATGATGTACGTCCGCACCGCCAGACGATCGACCGGCGGTGTCTGGATCACGGACAGTTCCCGCAAGCCCGACATCGCCATTTGCAATGTCCGGGGGATCGGCGTTGCCGTCAGCGTCAGCACATGAACATCGGTCTTCAGGCTCTTCAACCGCTCCTTGTGCGTGACGCCAAACCGCTGTTCCTCGTCCACGATGACGAGACCCAGCCGTTTGAACTCCAGCCCCTTCGCCAACAGCGCATGGGTGCCGACGACAATATCGATCGTCCCATCGGCCAGCCCGGCCTTGACCGCCTTCGCTTCCTTGTCCGGCACCAGCCGCGACAGCCGCCCGATATTGACTGGAAAGCCTCTGAACCGCTCCTCGAAATTCATATGATGCTGCCGGGCGAGCAGGGTGGTCGGGCAGATCACCACAACCTGCATCCCCGCCATCGCCGCCACGAAAGCGGCGCGCAAAGCCACCTCGGTTTTGCCGAAGCCCACATCGCCGCACACCAGCCGGTCCATCGGCCGCCCCGCGCCCAGATCCTCGACCACGTCCATGATGGCGCGGTCCTGATCTTCGGTCTCCTGATAGGGGAAGCGATCGACAAAGGCCGGATAGCCCGCGCTATCCGGCTCCGCCACCGTCGCCGCCCGGAGCGCGCGCTCGGCCGCCGTCTTGAGTAACTCACCCGCAATCTCGCGGATGCGCTCCTTCATCTTCGCTTTGCGCCGCTGCCACGCCTCGCCGCCCAGCCTGTCGAGGCTCACCCCCTCGCTGTCGGAGCCATAGCGGGAGAGAACCTCCAGATTCTCCACCGGCACATACAGCTTGTCGCCGCCCGCATATTCCAGCGCCACGCAGTCATGCGCGGCCTTGGCCACCGGTATCTGCGTCAGCCCCTCATAGCGCCCGATCCCATGGTCCATATGCACCACCAGATCGCCGGGCGAGAGCGTCGCCAATTCCTGCAAAAAGGCGTCGGCATTCTTCTTCCGCTTGGCCCGCCGCACCAGCCGGTCGCCCAGCATGTCCTGCTCGGTCAGCACGGCCACATCGGGCGCGGCAAAGCCATGGTCCAGCGGCAGGACGGTCAGCACCGTGCTGCCCCCCGCAGCGATCCCCAGCGCCTCTTGCCAGCTATCCGCCGCCGCGACCCGTTTCAGCCCATGATCGACCAGCAGCCCCGAAAGCCGCTCCCGCGCGCCCCCGGAGTAGCTGGCGATGACGACTTTCTTCTTCGCCCGCTGGAGGGAATCGATATGCTTCCCCACCGCCTCATAGACATTGGCGTTCTGCGCCCGCTCCGGCGCGAAATCGCGAGGCCCATCGACGGCGAAATCGATGACGGAGGCGCTTTCCGGTTCATGAAACGGCGTGGTCGCATGCATCGGCCATTCGCGCACGATGCCGTCCCATTCTTGCTGCTCCAGATACAGCGCCTTCGGCTCCAGCGGCCGATAAGCCCCCGGATCGGACGACTTCGCCTGCACCCGATTGGCGTGATAGTCCCGGATCGCCTCGAACCGAGCCTCCGCCGCGCCCGCCACGCCATGATCCAGCACGACCAGTGTATCGTCGCCCAGATGCTCGGTCATCGGCACCAGCCGTTCCTCGAACAGCGGCAGCCAATGCTCCATCCCTGCCAAGCGCCGCCCGTCGCTCACCGCCTGATAGAGCGGATCGCCGGTCGCCGTCGCCCCGAACGTCTCGCGATAGCGCCCGCGAAACCGCTTGATCGTCTCTTCATCCAGCAAAGCTTCGGAAGCGGGAAGAAGGGTGAAGCCCTCCACACTCCCGCTGGTCCGCTGGTCCGCCGGGTCGAAGCGCCGCACAGTCTCGATCTCGTCGCCAAAGAAATCGAGCCGCAGGGGCTGTTCCTCACCACCGGGAAACAGATCGACTATGCCCCCGCGAATGGCGAACTCGCCCCGGTCATGCACAGTATCGGTGCGGACGTAGCCATTGGCCTGCAACATCTCTGCGAGCCGCGAAATCGCTATCCGCTCCTTGGGCGCGAGCTTCGCCACCAACTGCCGCACGCGGAAAGGCGTCAGCGTCCGCTGCGTCAACGCATTGAGCGTTGTCAGGACAAGCTGCGGCCCCTTGGGGTTCCCCTGCAACGCATAAAGCCCCGCCAGACGCGCCGAAGCCGTCCGCAGCGAAGGACTGGCCCGGTCATAGGGAAGGCAGTCCCAAGCCGGGATTTCGACAATCTCGATCTCCGGCGCAAAATAATGCGCCGTATCTGCCACCGCTCGCATGAGTTGCTCATCCGGCGCGACGAACAAGGCGCGCGAAGGCGCTGCCCGAGCGATGTCCGCGAGCAACCATGGCTGGAATCCCGCCGGAACCCCGGAAAGGGTGATGGGGGAGGAGGCTTTGAGGATTTTCAGAAGGTCGGTCATCTACATCTCAGTCCCCCTCCCGCAAGCGGGAGGGGCTAGGGGTGGGCAATCCAGCAGAGGCGGCGCAGGCCCACCCCGCTGCGACTAGCCGAACCTGTGGCCCGGCAAGTCTCACTGCCCCTCCCGCTTGCGGGAGGGGAGAAGAAGTCACTTCCTCCCAATCTCCACAAAATCCATCTTCACAAACTTGTCCCACATTGGTCCGCGCCATTGCTCGGGCAACGGCAACGTCCCCAAAGCCCAAGCCATGATGTCGGCATCCTGTTCCTCGATAAACCGCTCGAACCAGTCGATCTCCTCCGCGCCCCACTCGGCATGGTAGCGATCGAAAAATCCACCCACCGCCAAGTCCGCTTCCTTGATGCCGCGATGCCAGGCACGGAATTGCAGGCGGCGGATGCGGGGATCTTCGTTCACAATTTGTTCCTTGCGCGGGCATGCCGAATACACCGATCAGATGTTTGCGCATCGTCCCGGCTGGGCTAGATGGCGTCAGATAGCCATGCGACCCGATATCCTCAACCCACTCTTCACCGAAATCGAAGCCCTGAAGGGCGTCGGTCCCGCGCTTGCCAAGCCGCTGGAGCGCCTTGGCCTTGCCCGCGCCGTCGATGTCCTACTCCACCTGCCGGTCAGCTTTGTCGATCGCCGCATGGTGGACGAGCTGATGCTCTCCGACTCAGGCCGGGTCATCGGCATAGAACTCACGCCTACCGACTACCGCGCGTTCGGCAGCGCCCGCGCGCCTTTCCGCGTCATAGCGCAGGACAGGCACGGCAATACGGTCGCGCTGGTCTATTTCGGCCGCAACAGCGCCTGGCCCCGCAAGCTGCTGCCCTTGAACGAACCCAAATTCATCTCCGGCAAGCTGGAGGCCTATGGCGAGAACCTCCAGATCGTCCATCCCGACTATGTCCTGCCGCCGGAGGAAGCCGCCACCATCCCGGCGCGAGAGCCAGTCTACGGCCTTTCCGAAGGCCTCACCAATAACCGCCTGCGCGACCTCGTAGGGCAATCACTGAGCCGCGCCCCAGATCTCCCCGAATGGATCGAACCCAGCCTGCTCGCCCAAAAGGGCTGGCCGACATGGCACGAGGCGCTCACCCGCATCCACGCCGACCCCAGCGATGCCAAGGCCCGCGAGCGCCTCGCCTATGATGAAATTTTCGCAGGCCAACTCGCGCTCATGCTGGTCCGCCAATCCTCCCGCAAGCGCCGGGGCATCCCCATCGAGGGAGATGGCCGTCTGCGCGCCATGCTCGAACTCCCCTTCGCCCCGACCGGCGCGCAACGCCGCGCCTTCGGAGAGATTGAAGGCGACATGGCGCAGCCCGTCCCCATGCTCCGCCTCCTGCAAGGCGACGTCGGCTCGGGCAAAACCCTCGTCGCGCTCATAGCCCTCCTCAACACGGTTGAGGCAGGCGCTCAGGGCGCACTCCTTGCCCCGACGGAAATCCTCGCTCGCCAACATTATGAAACGCTGCGCAAGATGGCGTCGGGTTTGCCCGTAACTATCGCCATCCTCACCGGCCGCGAAAAGGGCAGGGTGCGCGAATCCACCCTGATGGGCCTTGCAGACGGCAGCATCGATATCCTTGTCGGCACCCACGCCATCTTTCAGGAAGCCGTCCGTTACAAAAACCTCGCCCTTGCGGTGATCGATGAGCAGCACCGCTTCGGCGTCGCCCAGCGCATGATGCTTGCCGCCAAGGCCGAGCGCACGCCGCACCTGCTGGTGATGACCGCCACCCCGATCCCCCGGACGCTGACGCTCACCTATTATGGCGAGATGGACGTCTCCCGCCTGGACGAAATGCCGCCTGGCCGCCAGCCGATCCAGACCGTGGTCATGTCCGCCAACCGTCTCGATGAAGTGGTCGAAGCGCTCGCCCGCCACATCGAAACCGGCGGCCAAGCCTATTGGGTCTGCCCCTTGGTCGAGGAAAGCGAAACCAGCGATCAGGCCGCCGCCGAAGCCCGCGCCGAAATGCTGAAAATGCGCTTTGGCGATCTCGTCGGCCTTGTCCACGGCCGCATGAAAGGCCCGGAAAAGGACGCCGCGATGGAGGCTTTTTCCACCGCCCGCACAAAAATCCTCGTCGCCACCACTGTCATCGAGGTCGGCGTCGATGTCCCCAACTCCAACCTGATCATCATCGAAGGCGCCGACCGCTTCGGCCTCGCCCAACTCCACCAGCTGCGCGGCCGGGTAGGGCGCGGCCAGAACCACAGCGTCTGCATCCTGCTGCGAGGCGGAGCCTTGAGCGAAACCAGCCGTGCTCGGCTAGCGCTCATGCGCGAAACCAATGACGGATTCCGCATCGCCGAAGAAGACCTCCGTCTCCGTGGCGCGGGCGAAATCCTCGGCACGCGGCAATCAGGCGAGGCGCAGTTGAAGATCGCCACCCCTGAACATCTGTCCGCCCTGCTCGACAGCGCCCGCGACGACGCGCACCTCCTGATTGATCGCGATGGAGGGCTAGACGAAGCGCGCGGCCAAGCCGCCAGAACCTGCCTTTACCTGTTCGAACGAGATGCTGCGGTGGGATTGCTCCGAAGCGGCTAATTCGCGCGGCCTGCTCAGCGCGCGCAACGCCGGTATCGCCTTGGACCTGCGCTGCGAAGTACGCGAGGCAATGATGTACTTCCTGCGCACCGAAATGCCGGAGGCGCTAGTCCGGCCACGTCAACGGATCGAAGCCGATCAGAGCTTTGAGCAGCTCCTTACCAGGCGGTCTGCCGTGGCGGGATAAGCGACAGCATGGCCTCATAGACTTGCGGATCAATGGGCTGGCAAAACTCCACCCCGACCCGGCCATCCTCTGACCATCGAACGTCGGCCTGAACGTCCTTGACGACGGGCAGCCATATGGCGACCCGTTCCCCAATCGTGATCTCCGCATCGGTGCGGCACATTAAGCCGAGTTCAGAGATGTTGATGACCCGGACGCCATGGGTTCGGCCTCGGGCAGAGATATGGCTGACCATATCCACCAGCACGCGGGGCGTGCGGCGCTGATTGATGGAAGGGTCCCGTGAACGGGCGACCTGGGCGAGGCTTGCGAGCACCGAAGACATGACTGGAGCTTAAGGTGAGGAAGGTGGCGCCTTCCTTACCAGCTTTACTTAATCCGCCTTTAACTCTCTAAAGTTTCAAGCAGTTACCAAGCCATGTTTCTTAGCGCCGAAGCTCACCTTGTCTCCGGGCTTCAGCGCCAGCATGGGGTCGCTCACGACCTCGCCGTTCACGCGAATGGCGCCTTCGGCCAGCTTGCGCCGAACCTCTTTGTTGGAAGCGGCAAAGCCAAGCGCTGAAGTGCCCTGAACAATGGTCAGCCCTTCGGCCCCCACACTGATCGTCGGCAGATTGGCGTCCGAAGCGCCCTCTTCAAAGGTCTTGCGCGACGTTTCTGCGGCAGCAAGCGCGGCATCGGTTCCCCGGCACAGCGCCGTCGCCTCATTGGCCAGAACCTTCTTCGCCTCATTGATCTCAGCGCCCTGAAGCGCGGCCAACCGTGCAACCTCGTCCATCGGCAGGTCGGTGAACAGCCGCAGCCGGTTGGCGACGTCCGCATCCGCCGTGTTCCGCCAGAACTGCCAATAATCATAGGTGGAAAGCTGGTCTTCGTTCAGCCAGACCGCACCACCCACGGTCTTGCCCATCTTCGTGCCATCGGCATTGGTGAGCAGCGGCGTCGTCAGCCCGAATACCTGCGTCCCGTCCACCCGGCGCGCGAGTTCGACGCCGTTGACGATATTCCCCCATTGGTCCGATCCGCCCATCTGCAACCGGCAGTCCGACCGCCGCGACAGCTCCAGAAAGTCATAGGCCTGAAGGATCATATAGTTGAATTCAAGGAAGGACAGCGACTGCTCACGATCCAGCCGCAGCTTCACCGAATCAAAGCTCAGCATGCGGTTGATGGAGAAATGCTGACCGATTTCCCGCAGGAAGGGGATATATTCCAGCTGGTCGAGCCATTCGGCATTGTCGAGCATGATCGCGTCGGTCGGCCCGTCGCCGAAGGTCAGGAACCGTTCGAACACGCGCTTGATGCTGGCGACATTCTCCGCGATCGTCTCGGTGGTGAGCAGCTTGCGCGCCTCGTCCTTGAAGCTTGGATCGCCGATCTTCCCCGTGCCGCCGCCCATCAGGACGATCGGCCTATGCCCCGCCTTCTGCAACTGCCGCAGCATCATGATCGAAACGAGGTGCCCGACATGCAGGGACGGTGCCGTCGGATCAAAGCCGATATAGCCCGGCACGATCTGCTTGGCGGCAAGGCCGTCGAGCCCCTCCGCATCGGTCAGTTGATGGATGTAGCCACGTGCCTCTAGGAGGCGGAGCAGATCGGACGAGTAGCTGGTCATAATGCGGCGCCCTCTAGCATCACGACACAACAACGTCACTCCCCGTCATCCTGAACTTGTGTCTCGATCCATTCCGCTACACAGAATAGAGGAGAGCAAAAGGATCGAAGCGGTGACACACAGCCAACCCATGCTGGCGATCGGCCTCATGTCGGGCACTTCGCGCGACGGCATCGACGCCGCGCTCATCGAAACCGACGGAGAGGGCTTCAGCAATCCCGTCACCTTCCATGCCATGCCCTATCGGGAGGGCTTTCGCATTCGCCTAGCCGAAGCGTGCCAGCGCGCCATGGCGATGGACAAGCCGGGCTTCGAGCCTCTCATTCAATCCGTAGAAGCCGAACTTACCGAGCTTCATGTCGAGGCCGTCACCGATCTCCTCGCGCGCAGCGGGCATATAGCGCAGGATATCGCCGTTATCGGTTTCCACGGTCACACGGTCGCGCATCGGCCGGAATGGCGCTGGACCTGGCAGATCGGCGATGGTGTCGCATTGGCGGGGGCGTTCGGAATTCCCGTGGTCGGCGACCTGCGCAGCGCCGATGTTGCCGCAGGGGGGCAGGGGGCGCCGCTAATGCCTATCTATCACCGGGCCTTGGCGAACGATTTGCGTAAGCCGACCGCCATATTGAATCTGGGCGGTGTGGCCAACATCACCGCCATCGGAAATGATGGCGAACTTCTCGCCTTCGACACCGGCATGGCGAGCGGTCTGATCGACAATTGGATGCAGGCGCATAGCGATCGACCCTTCGACGAAAATGGCGCCACTGCTGCTCGGGGCCAAATCGATGAAGCGCGGCTCGACAGTTTGATGGCAGACCCCTGGTTCGATACGCTGCCTCCCAAGAGCATCGACCGTGAAGCCTTCACCCTCGATGCGATGCATGGCTTGTCGCTTGAGGATGGCGCAGCGACGTTGACCGCGTTCACCGCCAGGGCGGTTGCGCGCGCGCTTGACCATCTCCCATCCCGGCCTTCCGCCATCTATGTCGGCGGAGGCGGCCGCCACAACGCGACCCTGATGGGGATGCTGGCTGCTTTCACCAGCGCAGAGGTACGCCCGGTCGATGATCTCGGCTGGGACGGCGACGCCCTTGAGGCGCAGGGCTTCGCCTATATGGCGGTGCGCCACCTCAAATCCTTGCCGATCAGCTTTCCCGGCACCACCGGCGTTCCCGTCCCAATGACGGGCGGCGTTCTATTCGATCCTGCCTGACGCAGCTTACCGTTTACGCGTCAGTTCCCGCATCCCGTCATCGATGCCCTCAAGCGTCAGCGGATACATGCGCTGGCTCATGATCTCCCGGATCATCCGCGTCGATTGGCTATAGTCCCAATGGTCGCGCGGCGTGGGGTTCAGCCACACGGCAGCCGGATAGGTATGCAGCAACCGGCTCATCCACACCGCGCCGGGTTCCTCGTTCATATGTTCGACGGAACCGCCGGGATAGCTGATCTCATAAGGGCTCATCGCCGCATCGCCAACGAAGATGACCTTATAGTCATGCCCATATTTATGCAGGATATCCCAAGTCGGAATACGCTCTGAAAAGCGGCGCCGATTGTCCTTCCACACGCCTTCATAAAGGCAGTTGTGGAAATAGAAGAACTCCATGTTCTTGAACTCGGTCGTCGCGGCGGAAAACAGTTCCTCGCAAAGCCGGATGAACGGGTCCATTGATCCGCCAACGTCCAGGAATAGCAGCAGCTTGACCGCATTGTGCCGCTCGGGCCGCATCCGTATGTCGAGCCAACCTTGCCGAGCTGTGCCCCGGATAGTCCCTTCCAGGTCCAGCTCATCCGCTGCCCCCTCGCGCGCAAAGCGCCGCAGCCGCCGCAACGCGACCTTGATGTTGCGCGTGCCCAGTTCCTTGCTGCTGTCGAGGTTCTGGAACTCGCGTTTTTCCCAGACCTTGATCGCGCGTTTGTGCCTGCTCTCGCCGCCGATCCGCACGCCTTCGGGATTATAACCGCCATTGCCAAAGGGCGAAGTCCCGCCTGTGCCGATCCACTTGTTCCCGCCTTGATGGCGCCCCTTCTGCTCCTCCAGACGCTTCTTCAGCGTCTCCATGATCTCGTCCCAGCTGCCGAGAGACTTGATCTTCTCCATCTCCTCAGCGCTCAGATATTTCTCCGCGACGAGGCGCAGCCACTCCTCGGGAATTTCGGCCTCAACGCCACTCGCATCCAGCACGCCTTTGAAGACTTTCGCGAAGACCTGATCGAACCGATCGATCAGCCCTTCATCCTTCACATAGGTCGCCCGCGCGAGATAATAGAATTCCTCGGGCCGTTGACCGATCACGTCACGGTCCAGCGCCTCCAGCAGAAGCAGATGCTCCTTGATGCCAGCGGGAATGCCAGCAGCCCTAAGCGCGTCGAGAAAGTTCAGCATCATAATGACGGCCTTGTCTGACAGCCCCGCCATGGATGCAAGGGGCCGCACATGGTTGATCAAATGTTAAGTGTTGCATCGCATCGTTAAAAAGGCACTATTCACAGGCGGGCGGTTTGGGGTGGCACTCCTTGGAAAATGAGCATTTATTGACGGATCTGGGTGAGCGTTCCGGCGACGTTGCGCTGCAATGCAGCGAGACGGCGGGTTTCCTCGGGGAACTTACTCGGCGCATCCAATCCGACTCGCTCCGCCTCTCACAGTTGCAAACCAATATGGAGGCGCTGGCCGTCAGCCAGAATGAAAGCGTGGTGGCGGCTCAGGAACTCAGCCTCACGTCCCGGCGCGCTGCCCGCATCATTGCCGAAGGGCATGAAGCGATTACCCAGTCCCTCGCCCAGGTTGCAGGGCTGGTCGACCATGTCACGGGGCTGGAGGGAAGGCTTCGTCAGTTTCTCGGGGTCATCGAAGCCGTCGGCGGCATATCCGATCAACTCGGCGCGATCGCACGCCAAACGCGGCTGCTGGGCGTCAACGCCGCGATCGAAGCGGCGCGCGGTGGGGAGGCGACGCAGGGCTTTGCTGTCGTGGCCGACGAAATCCGCCGCCTCGCCGGGCAAGCGGGCGAGTCCGCGGCATCGGTCGGTGACAAGCTCGGCCAGCTCGACCGCGACGCGCGCCATCTGATCAGCGGCGTGGAAGCCAATATCGGACGCGGCCGCGACGTCAGCGCCCATATCGACACGTTGAGCGTCACCATGGCGGAAATCGCCTCGCTCGTGACCCAATTTGGCGAGCGTTCCCACGCCATCGTCACCTGCACCGATGAAGCCGACGCCGACGTAGGCGCGTTACGTGCGGGCCTCACGAACTTCAGCGACTCCGCTGCCGAAAGCACCCAGCGCGTCGAAATGGCCAAGGCTCAGCTCGAGCAGCTTGAGGGCATGGCAAACGACATGCTCAACACCGCCGCTCATGGCGGGCATCAGACGCGCAACAGTCGCTACATTGCCTATGCCGAAGATGGCGCGGCAGAAGTGTCGCGCCTGATCAATGACGCCCTGGCAGAGGGTGAACTGACGCCATCGGCGCTATTCGACAGCAATTACCGCCCGATCCAAGGCTCCCACCCGCCGCAATATGAAAATGGCTTCATGGTCTTTGCCGACCGCGTCCTCCGCCCGATTCTGGATCGCCAGACCGGGCAGGATAATGCCATCGTCGGCTGCTGCCTGATCGACATGAACGGCTATCTGCCGACGCACATCACGTCGCGAAGCCAGCCTCAGCGGCCGGGCATGCCGGAATGGAACATGGAATATGCCCGTAACCGGCAGATTTTCATGGACAGCCAGACCCGCCGCGCGCTCGATGGTGAGGGAGACTTTTTCCTTTTCACCTATCGTCAGGACCTTGGCGAAGGCCGCTATCGCGCGCTTCGCAGCGTGTTCGTTCCGCTAATCTTCGAAGGCCGCCGCTGGGGCCTGTATGAGGTCGGCTACCTCATCTGATCCCGTCAGTTCGCTGCACCCTCGCGCACTATGACCTCCCCATTGGCAGCATAGGCAGCAGTCGTCCGCGCCTGGGCCGTCTGAGGGTCCTTGCCATCAATGATTTTGGCGATCTGCCGAGAACTCGGCACGCGGTCATAAACGCCATAGAGCTTCGTCTCGCCGACCGAATGTATCGATAGCTGATAGCCCTTGCCGTCAGCCGCTGGATCGAAGGCAAGCACCGTGCCCGCATCGTCGATCGGCACGATGACCGATCCGCCAGACGCACCCTGCTGCGCCAGAACATCATAGCTGCCTTCGCTAGTCTGCACCTGTCCCCGGATGCAGAAGGACCCGGCCACCTCGCGAACGGCGCGGACATCAGCCGCTGCGGCAGGAAGGGAAGCGGTAAGTTGCGCGTCCCTGTCATCACCCGCCGGGCAGTCCGCGAACCGCGCCGGAGAGACTGGCCGTACCGCAGCCGCATCGTCGAAATGCAAGCTGCCGAGCATGCCGTCCAGCCCTGCCAATACCTCCTTGCGCCGTTCACTCGGACCTGTGACGCGCAGCTTCACGAGCCAGCGTCCGGCCTGCGCAAAAGCTGCTGCCGTGGTCAGCGCCCCGTCGGCCGCATCATCATAAACCGCACGGATCGCGCGGCCACCTTTGCCCTGCAACGGAACGCCTTCATAAGCAGTGCGGCGTGTCTTCGGTCCAAAACGATCCGTCACCGCGCGGTCGGTCATGTAAGCGGCGATCGACGCGTCCGCGTAGCTCGGCAGATAGACGTACAAAGTCGCCTGCACCGCCCCATCCTCCGACAGATATTGGGCATAATTGTCGATGCCCTTGCCGCCATTCGTGACCTCTCCACTCTTGGACAGGGAAAGCCCAGCGATCGTTTGGGGTAGGCTGATCCCCGAAGCGCGCGCGCGAAGGCTCCCATCGCTCGCTACCCACGCTTCCTGCACATCGGCACCCTGCGCCAATGCGGGCACCGGCAAAGCCAAGAGGATCGACAACAGCGACAAGGAGAGTTTTGGCATAGGCATCCTTCCCATTTCACGCCGTCTTGTCGCGGCTCTGAAATTTATCGGGGAAGGTTGAGCGAAACCGCAAGGCTAAGGCAAGCGGCCTTTTACGCGACGGGCGGAATCTGCGCCGGATAATGCGGCAGTTCCGGGTCCAGATGCGCCCAATGCGGGGCTGCCTCCGTCCAGATCACCGCCTGCGGTGCCAACAGGCCCGGATCATCCAGCGCGCCAGCCCTGATGAAAGTCAGGTGCGGCGGCGACTCGGCAATGCTGAACAGGGGTGTTCCGCATTCGGGGCAAAAGCCACGGCGCATCCTGTTGCCGCTGTCGGCGATTCTCTCATGCCAACGAACCTCGCCCTCGCTTTGCACCTTCTCCGTCGGAAAGCAGACATTGACCGTGCCTGATCCCCCGCCCAGATATTGGCACAGCCTGCACCAGCACATGCGCGCCGCCATAGGTTCCGCATCGATCTTGATGCGCACCGCTCCGCACAGACATCCCGCTTCATGCGCCATGCGCGCCTCCGTCATTGCGCCGGGCAGGGCAATCCCAGCCTTTACCGCCCCTGCCGTCGCGCCATGAATGCCAGACGTTCGAACATCATGATATCCTGCTCATTCTTCAGCAGGGCGCCATGAAGCGGCGGAATGGCCTTGGTCGGATCGCGATCCTGCAAAATCTCCAGCGGCATGTCCTCGTTGAGCAGCAACTTCAACCAGTCGAGCAACTCGCTGGTCGACGGCTTCTTCTTCAGCCCCGGCACATCGCGTATCTCGTAGAAGAGGTCGAGCGCCCGGCTCACCAGGATCTTCTGAATGCCGGGAAAATGGACATCGACAATGGCCTGCATCGTCTCCCGGTCGGGGAATTTGATATAGTGGAAGAAGCAGCGCCGCAGGAAAGCGTCAGGCAGTTCCTTCTCATTGTTGGATGTGATGACCACCACCGGCCGTTCCTGCGCCGCGACCGTCTCGCCCGTTTCGTAAACGTGGAATGCCATGCGATCGAGTTCCTGCAACAGGTCGTTGGGAAACTCGATGTCAGCCTTGTCGATCTCGTCGATCAGCAGCACGGGCAGGGTAGGGGAAGTGAAAGCCTCCCACAGCTTCCCCTTGCGGATATAGTTGCTGATGTCATGAACGCGCGGGTCGCCCAGCTGGCCATCGCGCAGCCGTGCCACCGCATCATATTCATACAGGCCCTGATGCGCCTTGGTCGTCGATTTGACGTTCCATTCGATCAGTGGCGCATCCAGCGCCTTGGCGATTTCCTGCGCCAGCACGGTCTTACCGGTCCCCGGCTCACCCTTCACTAGCAGCGGGCGGCGCAGCAGCACCGCAGCGTTGACCGCGACCTTCAGGTCGTCGGTGGCGACATAATCTTCCGTACCTTCAAACCGCATGAATCTTCGCTTTCCTCTACTGCCACCCGAGTAGGGAAAGCGGTCCAGCGCCGCAATCGGTTATTCCTACGGCCTCTGCCGCCGAACCTCGGCACGCGCTTTCAGCAGGTCCCAAAGGCCACGCTGCTGGCTGAGCAGTTGCCGCGCGCCAAATTGTATGGCCCGATCGGCCGCTCCGTCGCTGCCGATCGCTCGCGCTACGGCAAAGGTCTGCGCCCGGTCGGGAAGATCGGATGGAGAGGGTTCAAGCCCCACGCGAATCGCCGCCATGTCGAGCACGTCGCGTACAGCTTGCCAATCCAGCACCAGCGCCATGGCTGCCCCCATGGCGCATCCGCGCCTGTCCGATTGAGCCAGCATATCCAGCGCATGACGTTGCTGGCTGACGATCGTCTCACAGTCGCTCTGCCCCGCCGTGCTGGGTATCGGGCCTAGCGCCACCGCAACTTGAGTCAGATAGGCCCGCTCCCGCGCAAACGCCTGCCCCGCCTGGACTAGCCAGCCCCGAGCCGCGCTGTCTGCCGATCGGTTCGCCGCGTGATCGATGACGCCGGGATGACGCCCGTGCAGCAGGCAAAGATAATGCGCGGCATCGGCGAGGTCCGGCAATGTCAGGACAGCATCACGGCTCATGATGGTCCTTGCGCTGCTTGCATGAGCATGAGCGGCCGTTCCATCAGCCGCCACCAGCGCCTCGATCACCTGAGATATGTCGCCTGTCGCCAAGCGTGTAGCTGCTTCGTTCATGATAACCCCTGCGGCCGCCGCGCCAGTGTGTCTGTTGCCACGACCATAGGAAGTTGAGGTAAAAGAGCGGTTTATGAGACGAAAAAAAGGGCGGCCCTGAAGCCGCCCTTTCGGATCAATCACCGTGTCTCAGACCCTATTGGTCGAGGAAGCTCCGCATTTTCCGGCTGCGGCTCGGATGCTTCAGCTTACGGAGCGCCTTCGCCTCGATCTGGCGAATACGTTCGCGGGTCACGCTGAACTGCTGGCCCACTTCCTCCAGCGTGTGATCGGTGTTCATGCCGATGCCGAAACGCATGCGCAGCACGCGTTCCTCACGCGGCGTCAGCGAAGCGAGAACGCGGGTGACCGTTTCTTTCAGATTCGCCTGAATTGCCGCATCCACCGGGATGACCGCATTTTTGTCCTCGATGAAATCGCCCAGATGCGAATCCTCCTCGTCGCCGATCGGCGTTTCGAGGCTGATCGGCTCCTTGGCGATCTTCATCACCTTGCGCACCTTCTCCAGCGGCATGGAAAGGCGCTCGGCCATTTCCTCCGGCGTCGGTTCGCGGCCCTGCTCATGCAGGAATTGGCGGGACGTCCGCACCAGCTTGTTGATCGTCTCAATCATGTGGACCGGAATACGGATGGTCCGCGCCTGATCCGCGATCGACCGGGTGATCGCCTGCCTGATCCACCAAGTCGCATAGGTGCTGAACTTGTAGCCGCGGCGATATTCGAACTTATCGACGGCCTTCATGAGGCCGATATTGCCTTCCTGAATAAGATCAAGGAATTGCAGGCCACGGTTCGTATATTTTTTAGCGATGGAGATGACGAGGCGGAGGTTCGCCTCGACCATTTCCTTCTTCGCGATCCGCGCTTCGCGTTCGCCCTTCTGCACCATGTTGACGATACGGCGGAACTCACCCAGCGACATGCCGGTCGCCTGCGCGATTTCACTGACCTCGGTACGGATGCGCTCGACGGCGCGTGCTTCGGCTGCCGCAAAAGCCGCCCATTTCTTGTCGAGGCCCTGAACCTTGTCCAGCCAGGCGTCGTCCAGTTCATGGTTCACATAGCGGTCGAGGAAGTCCTTGCGGCTGACCTTATGCCGTTCCGCCAAACGCAGCATCTGCCCGCCCAGCGCGGTCAGGCGACGGTTATAGGCATAGAGCTGATCGACCAGATATTCGATCTTCTGCTGGTGGAACTGGACGCTCTCGACTTCGGCAGTCAGCCGCTCGCGCAGCTCCTGATAATCGTCCTCGGCCTTCTGGCTCAGCGTTTCGCCATTGGCCATCGCGGCCATGCGCGATTCCTGCGCACGCGAGAAGGCGCGGAAAATCTCCGTAATGGTCGCGAATTTCTCAAGCGCCATTGGCTTGAGCGTTTCTTCCATCTGGGCGAGGGAGAGGGTGTTGTCTTCCTCTTCTTCCTCTTCCACGCGCCGGGCACGGCGTTCGGTCAGGCCGTCCTCATCCTCGTCGGAATCGGCTGCCTCTTCCTCGGGCTCCTCCTCTTCCTTGAAGCTGGGGCCAGCGGTTTTCTCGCTGATCTCGCCGTCATCGTCCTCGGCGCCTTCCTCCAGATTCTCGGGCGCCGGGTCCTTGGAAAGCATCGCGTCGAGGTCCAGGATCTCGCGCAGCTGCATCTCGCCATTGTTGAGGGCGGTAGACCATTCGATGATCGCGTTGAAGGTCGTCGGGCTTTCGCACAGCCCCAGGATCATCGTGTCGCGGCCGGCCTCAATGCGCTTGGCGATGGCGATTTCGCCCTCGCGGCTGAGCAGTTCCACCGCGCCCATTTCGCGCAGATACATGCGCACCGGGTCATCGGTGCGGTCGACCGTTTCCTTCTTCTTTTCGGTGACGAGCTTGGGCGCGCCTTCTTCATCGCCCGAATCATCTTCGGCGTCCTCGGCATCTTCCCGTTCGCGCTGCTCGTCGCCGTCCTCGCTGGCTTCCTCATTCTCGACGATGTTCACGCCCATTTCGTTAAGCGCGGCCATGATATCTTCGATCTGCTCGGAGGACATCTGGTCCTGCGGCAGGGCGTCGTTCAACTCGTCATAGGTGATGTAGCCGCGCTTCTTGGCGCGCGCGATCAGCTTCTTGACCGAAGCCTCATTCAGATCGAGCAGCGGTGCATCGCCGCTATCCACATCCTCGCCCGCACCCTTGCCTGTCGCCTTGCTCGCCATTTATTCGCCTTAGCTCCATCATCCCGCCGGGGGACGATCTATCAAACAATATCTTCGGACTGCGCCAGTTCCGCCAGGCGCTGGTCATGATCCATTTTCAACCGCTGGATCCGCTGCTGCTCGGCAAAGGTTTCCTCGTTAAGGTCTTCCCTTGCCCGCCTCGTCGCCTCCGCCAGCGCCGTCTCCAACTCCGGTCCCTGCGCCATCACCCGGATAGCCTCCTCCAGATCGCGCTGAACGCGACCGGGATCGGTCTTCATCCTGCTGGGGGTGAATGTGAACGTGTCGGCCCGGAGCATCCCCTTCGCCATATTATACACTTCACCTTGGCCCAATATGGTAAGGAGGCCCTCTGTTTCAACTGTTTCTTGTCGGAACGATGCGGCAATCATCGTCCGCATCAGTTCGCCCAGCGCCGAATCGCCGATATGCAGCGCAGAAAGCATCTCCCGATGCATCATTATCTGCTCGGGATGCCGCAACAAACTCGCCAGAACCGCGCGCAGCAGCCGCTGCTCCATGCCGCTGACGCCGATCGCCCGCGCCTCGTTCCCGACGGGGGGCAGGGGGGGCTTCCAGTTTCCGCGCCGATCGCGCTGCCACCCTTGCCGGGTGCCCGTCCCACGCTGATGCCGGGGCGCGTTCGCCTGCGTCTGCCGCGCAAAAAACAGCGCATTATAACGCTCACGGAAAATCTGCACATAATGCGCCCGCACATCGGGATGCGCGATCGCGTCCGTGATTGTGCGCAGCCGCTGCTTCAGCGCCGCCCGCTGCTCGGGCGTATCCAATGGCGCTGCCTTCTGCTCATAAGCCCACAACCGCTCCACCAGCGGTTCGGCTGCATCCAGCACCCGCTCCATCGCTCCCGGCCCCTCCGCCCGGATCAGATCGTCCGGATCCTGCCCCGCAGGCAGCGTCGCAAAGGCCAAACTCATCCCCGGCCGCAGCAGCGGCAGCGCCCGCACAGCCGCCCGTATCGCCGCCTTCTGCCCCGCCGCGTCGCCATCGAAGCACAGCACCGGCACATCCACCATCTTCCACAGCCGCTCGATCTGATGCTCCGTCAACGCGGTCCCCAGCGGCGCCACCGCCTCGCCAAAGCCCGCCTGCGCCAGCGCGATCACGTCCATATAGCCTTCGACCACGATCACCCGCCCGCTCTGGCGGCTGGCAGGGGAGGCGCGATCGATATTGTAAAGCGTCCGCCCCTTGTCGAAGAGCGGCGTGTCCGGCGAGTTCAGATATTTAGGCTCGCCAGTGCCAAGAATCCGCCCACCAAAAGCGATCACCCGCCCGCGAATATCCCGGATCGGCAGCATTAGCCGCCCCCGGAAGCGATCATAGCTCTCGCGTTTCTTACTTTTTCCGCCGTCCGGCTCGGCGCCATCCGGATCGATCAGCAAACCAGCCTCGATCAGCATCGGATCACCAAATTCCGCCAGCGCGCCTTTCAGCTTGCCCTTGGAATCCGCCGAATAGCCAAAACCAAAAGCCCGCCGCGTAGCCTCACTGATCCCACGCCGGACAAGATAATCCCGCGCCTCCGCACCCTCGATCCCGCCAAGCTGCGCCTCGAACAAAGCCTGAGCCGCCGCCATGACGTCATGCAGACCCTTCGCCTGCTCCGCCCGCTTCGCCGCACGCGGATCGGGCGCGGGCACGTCCATGCCCGCCGTCGCCGCCAGTTCCTTCACCGCCTCCATGAAGGGCAGGCCGCGCTGGTCCGTCATCCACCGGATCGCGTCCCCATGCGCCCCACAACCAAAGCAGTGGTAGAAGCCCTTCTCGTCGTTGATGGTGAAGCTGGGCGTCTTCTCATTATGAAAAGGGCAGCACGCCTTATACTCGCGCCCTGCCTTCTGCACCTTCACGGTCCGCCCGATCAGCGTCGACAGCGAAGTCCGCATGCGCAGTTCGTCAAGAAAGGCGGGCGAGAGGCTCATGTGTCTAAAAGCCCCTCCCTTCCAAGGGAGGGGTTGGGGTGGGTGATCTTCTGCCTCTCCGGCAACGCACGCGCCCGATCAAGAATGACGCTCAATACGCCTTCAAGATTGTCCCGAACCTCCCAGTTGGAAAAACGCAGCACGACATATCCTTGATGAGCGAGATCGAAGTCCCGATCCCGGTCCTTCCGTGCATCGTGCAGATCATCATCTACCTCAATGATCAAACCGATCGAGGGACAAAGAAAATCGCAAATATATGGCTCGATGACTGCCTGCCGCCGGAATTTGAACCCGGCCAACTGCGACGCCCTCAGCGCGCCCCACAGCCGCCGCTCATAGTCGGTAGGTTCTCGCCGCATGTCGCGCGCATATCGGCCTAGCCTTGCATTGATGCGTAGCGCCATCACCCACCCCAACCCCTCCCTTCGAAGGGAGGGGCTATATCATGTCAGCTAAGCGCCGCCTTAACCAGCCCACTGGCCTTGCTCATATCAATCACCGACCCATGCCGTTCCTTCAGCACGGCCATGACCTTCCCCATATCCTTGACGCTGGCCGCGCCAACTTCCGCCTTGATCCCCTCGATCGCAGCGCGCGTCTCATCCTCGCTCATCTGCTGCGGCAAAAAGCTCTCGATCACGCCCAGCTCGGCCTCTTCCTTCGCTGCCAGCTCGTCACGCCCGCCATTGCGAAACATCTCGATCGATTCGCGCCGCTGCTTCACCATCTTCTGCAGCACCTCGACAACGACCGTGTCGTCATCCGGCACATTCGAAGCCGTGCGCAATTCGATGTCCCGATCCTTCAGCTTCGCCATGATCAAACGCACGGCGGCCAGGCGTTCCTTGTCCCCCGCCTTCATGGCTTCGACCTGGGCGCTCTTAACCTGCTCGCGAATCATGGCGATACGAATCCTGTTCTGCCGGAAAAGACCAGATATAACGCCAAAAGAGATTTTTTACAGTGGTTGACCGCGGGGCCTCACAAGCATAGGTGACCGGCCGTTTAACCCGCTGCAGACGGGTTCCCGCAAAAAGCATAAAGGACGCTAAGACCATGGCTGATGCCAAGACCCTCACCGTGCCCAAAGGAGCGACAGGGGTATTGGTTTTCGCTGATGGATCCGCGGTTTTCGGGCGCGGCTTTGGCGCCGTCGGTGAAGCGGTAGGCGAACTCTGCTTCAACACCGCCATGACCGGCTATCAGGAAGTGATGACCGACCCCAGCTATGCCGGGCAGATCGTCACCTTCACCTTCCCGCACATCGGCAATGTTGGCACGAACCTGGATGACGTCGAAGCGGACAACCCCTTCGCCCTCGGCTGCGTTGTGCGGCAGGACGTGACGGAGCCCAGCAACTTCCGCAACGTCGAACCCTTCGACCAGTGGATGAAGGAAAATGGCCGCATTGGCCTCTCCGGCGTAGACACCCGCGCGCTGACCCGCATGATCCGCCTGAAGGGCGCGCCCAACGTCGTCATCGCCCACGATCCGGAAGGCAATTTCGACCTCGCCGCCCTAGCGAAAAAGGCCGCCAACTGGCCCGGCCTCGAAGGCATGGACCTCGCTATCGAAGTCACAGGGAAAGAAAGCCGCCTCTGGAAAGACGGCGTGTGGAAGCTCGGCCACGGCTACGGCAAGGATGAAGCGGGGCAGGAACGCCCCCATGTCGTCGCCATCGACTATGGCGCAAAGAACAACATCTTCCGCAACCTTGTGAAGGCAGGCGCCCGCGTCACCGTTCTGCCAGCCACCGCCACCTTCGAACAGGTGATGGAACAGAAGCCCGACGGCGTCTTCCTCTCCAACGGCCCCGGCGATCCCGCCGCGACCGGCGAATATGCCGTCCCCGTGATCCGCCAAGTGCTGGAAGCCGACAAGCCCGTCTTCGGCATCTGCCTCGGCCACCAGATGCTGGCGCTCGCTGCCGGCGCCAAGACCGTCAAGATGCACCAGGGCCACCGCGGCGCCAACCACCCGGTCAAGCGCCTGTCGGACGGTCTGGTAGAGATCACCTCGATGAACCACGGCTTCGCGGTGGACAGCGAGACACTGCCCGCCAATGTGAAGCCGACCCATGTCTCGCTCTTCGACGGCAGCAATTGCGGCATCGAACTGACCGATAAGAAGGCCTTCTCGGTCCAGTACCACCCCGAAGCCTCGCCCGGCCCGCAGGACAGCTTCTACCTGTTTCAGCGCTTCGTAGAGGGGCTTAAGTGAGCCTCAACCTGCCCCCCGTTGACGAAGCCCGCCTTGCGCAGGAGTGGGAGGCGGACAAGGAAGTCCTCGCCAACCTCGCAGCCAATGGCGATGTGGCGCGTTTGGCGCGTCCGGTCGATGTCAGCTTCAAGGGCAGCGAAAAGGATTTCGAGCGCGTCCTGACCATCGCCAGCCAGTTCGGCTTCGTCGAACTGGACCGAGAAGAGGATGAGGATGGCGACCTGTTCCTGTTCCTCGAATGCGTGCAGCCGGTCGATGAGCAGTCGATCCGGGCGCTGACCAAGAAGTGCCTCCAGATCGAGATCCTCTGCGGCGTCGAATATGACGGCTGGGGTTGCGAAGCCCGGACGGGGGGCGTGCATTGATGGACTACGACGATTTCGCAGAGCGTTTTCTCGCGGCCCTATATTTAGAAACCGAGACGGCTGGGGGCTCGTATCATGACGCTGGCAAGCTGATCAAAAAATACGGCCTTACCCCTCGGTCCAATTGGATTGATCGGATCACCGACGATTGGGAAGGTTCCTATTTTCGGGAAGTTTCAAAGGTGTTGGGCGGCTACGAAGGATGGAGCTTCCGCATTTCAGCCCTCGGTGCGAAAAAAGTGGAGGAGAATTTCTCGGACCTTGATGAAATCCGAGAGGCTCTGATCGGTACCGAAGAAGAAGCGAGAGCACCATCCGTTGACAGCACCCAATGGACAGGTCTGCTTGCTCAGTTCGCTCTGGACGAACACAAAAAGGCTGAGCTTTCCAATCTTCTGACAAAAGCTGAGTTGGAGCTAGATACTTTAGGCGCAGGTAATAGCGAAAAGGCTATGGCTCGCGCTTACATCGTGGCGGCTAAGGCGCTTGCTGATGCTCCGGAACCGCCAGCCGATATTATCTGGGAGTTGATAAACCGTGCCAATAGCTTGGCAGGCATCACATCCCTTTTCGTCTCGATCATTGCCCTCTTTCAAACGGTTGCTCACTAATGCCCAAACGCACCGACATCTCCTCCATCCTCATCATCGGCGCTGGCCCGATCATCATCGGCCAGGCTTGCGAGTTCGACTATTCGGGCACGCAGGCGGTGAAGGCGCTCAAGGAAGAGGGCTATCGCATCATCCTGGTGAATTCCAACCCGGCCACCATCATGACCGACCCGGAATTTGCCGACGCGACTTATGTCGAGCCGATCACGCCCGAAATCGTGGCGAAGATCATCGAAAAGGAACGCCCCGACGCGGTCCTCCCGACCATGGGCGGCCAGACCGCGCTCAACACCGCGCTGGCGCTGTTCAACGACGGCACGCTGGAAAAGTTCGGCGTCCAGATGATCGGCGCGGACGCCGAAGCCATCGACAAGGCGGAGGACCGGATCAAGTTCCGCGACGCCATGGACAAGATCGGGCTGGAATCGGCCCGCTCGCGCATCGCCCACACCATGGAAGAGGCGATGGAAGCGCTGGAGTTCACCGGCCTGCCCGCGATCATCCGCCCCAGCTTCACCATGGGCGGCACCGGCGGCGGCATCGCCTATAATCGCGACGAGTTCATGAACATCGTTCGCGGCGGGCTGGATGCGTCACCCACCACCGAAGTCCTGATCGAGGAATCGCTCCTCGGCTGGAAAGAATATGAGATGGAGGTCGTCCGCGACCGCAACGACAATGCCATCATCATCTGCTCGATCGAAAATGTCGATCCGATGGGCGTCCATACCGGCGACTCCATCACCGTCGCGCCAGCACTGACGCTGACCGACAAGGAATATCAGATCATGCGCAACGCGAGCATCGCGGTGCTGCGTGAAATCGGCGTGGAAACAGGCGGTTCGAACGTGCAGTTCGCGGTCAATCCGAAGGATGGCCGCCTGATCGTGATCGAAATGAACCCGCGCGTTTCCCGTTCCTCGGCGCTGGCGTCGAAGGCGACCGGCTTCCCGATCGCGAAGGTCGCGGCGAAGCTCGCCGTCGGCTACACGCTGGACGAGATCGAGAACGACATCACCGGCGCGACCCCGGCCTCGTTCGAGCCAACCATCGACTATGTCGTGACCAAAATCCCGCGCTTCGCCTTTGAAAAGTTCAAGGGCAGCGAGCCACTGCTCGGCACCGCGATGAAGTCGGTGGGCGAAGTGATGGCGATCGGTCGCAACATCCATGAATCGATGCAGAAGGCTCTGCGCGGGCTCGAAACGGGCCTCTGCGGCTTCGACGAGGTCGCGCATCTGGTGGGCGCGCCCAAGGATGACATCGTCGCCGCGCTTGCCTCACCGACGCCTGACCGTCTGCTCGTCGCCGCGCAAGCCCTGCGCGAAGGGCTGACCGTCGCCGAAATCCACAACATCGCCAAGTTCGACCCATGGTTCCTGGAGCGGATCAAGGAAATCATCGACGCGGAAGCCGAAGTGCTGGCAAACGGCCTGCCGCAGGACGCGGACGGCATGCGCCGCCTGAAGTCCATGGGCTTCTCCGACCAGCGCCTTGCCCATCTGGCGCTCAAGTCGGCCAATCTGCGCGGCATGGAACGCGGCATCGCACGCGGTTCGGGCCTGATCCACGAAGCGGTCAAGGCTATGACCGGCGGCGTCACTGAAGGCGAAGTGCGCAGCCTGCGTCACAAGCTAGGCGTGCGTCCGGTCTTCAAGCGCATCGACACCTGCGCCGCAGAGTTCGAAGCGAAGACGCCCTACATGTATTCGACCTACGAAGCCCCGCTGTTCGGGGAGGCGGAGAATGAGGCGCAGCCCAGCGACCGCAAAAAGGTTGTCATCCTTGGCGGCGGACCCAACCGGATCGGGCAGGGGATTGAGTTCGACTATTGCTGCGTCCACGCCTGCTTCGCGCTGTCGGACGCGGGCTATGAGACGATCATGATCAACTGCAACCCGGAAACGGTTTCGACCGATTATGACACGTCCGACCGCCTCTATTTCGAGCCGCTGACCGCCGAGGACGTCCTCGAAATCCTGAGCGTCGAAATGTCGAACGGCACCCTCGCAGGCGTCATCGTCCAGTTCGGCGGCCAGACCCCGCTCAAGCTGGCGCAGGCGCTGGAAGATGCGGGCGTACCCATCCTCGGCACATCGCCCGACGCGATCGACCTAGCCGAAGACCGCGAGCGTTTCGCCGCCCTCATCGACAAGCTGAAGCTTAAGCAGCCCGCCAACGGCATCGCCCGCAGCCGTGAGGAAGCCATCGCCGTGGCCAACCGCATCGGCTACCCGGTCCTCATGCGCCCGTCCTACGTCCTTGGCGGCCGCGCCATGGAGATCGTCGATGGCCAGGCACAGCTTGAGGAATATATCGCCACAGCCGTTCAGGTGTCCGGCGACTCCCCGGTGCTGATTGACCAGTATCTGCGCGACGCGACCGAGGTGGACGTGGACGCGCTCTGCGACGGCGAAGACGTGGTCGTGGCCGGCGTGCTCCAACATATCGAAGAAGCGGGCGTCCACTCCGGCGACAGCGCCTGCTCGCTACCGCCCTACAGCCTTTCCAGCGACGTTATCGCGGAAATCGAGCGTCAAACGGACGTTCTCGCCCGCGCCTTGTCGGTCCGCGGCCTCATGAACATCCAGTTCGCGGTAAAGGACAACATTGTTTACCTAATCGAGGTAAACCCCCGCGCCAGCCGCACCGTCCCCTTCGTAGCCAAGGCAATCGGCACCCCCATCGCCAAAATCGCCAGCCGGGTCATGGCCGGAGAGATGCTTCGCGACCTCCCCAAAATCGACCGCAATTCTATAACTCATATTGCAGTTAAGGAAGCCGTCTTCCCCTTCGCCCGCTTCCCTGGCGTCGATCCCGTCCTCTCGCCCGAAATGAAAAGCACCGGCGAAGTCATGGGCATCGACAGCGATTTCGCCACAGCCTTCGCCAAGGCTCAGCTTGGCGCTGGCACCGTCCTGCCAAAGAGCGGCACGGCCTTCGTGTCCGTCAAGGACAGCGACAAGCCGGTAGTGCTGCCTGCGGTGCAGAAGCTGGCAGGGCTGGGCTTCACCATCGTCGCCACTGGCGGAACTGCGCGCTATCTGGAAGAGCAGGGCATCGCGGTCCAGCCAGTGAACAAGGTGGCGGAAGGCCGTCCGCACATCGTGGACAAGATCACCGATGGCGACATCGACCTGATATTCAACACCACCGAAGGCTGGCAGTCGCTGAAGGACAGCAAGGCGATCCGCACCAGCGCGCTGCGTGCCAAGGTGGCCAGCTTCACCACGGCGGCAGCATCAGTCGCTGCGGCCGATGCGATCGAGGCTCTTCGAGGCCATGCCCTTGAAGTGCGGTCGCTCCAGTCCTATTATCCCGTGTCGCAAGCCTGATCCCCTGCACAAGGAAGCACGCTGCGGGTGGCTCCGAGTTGGAGCCGCCAAAGGGAAGTTTTGACGAAGGATTTGCAATAATGGCGACCGTCGAAAAGATGCCGATGCTGCAAATGGGCTATGACAAGCTCAATACGCAGCTCCGCGAATTGAAGGCCGAACGGCCTTTGATCGTGGACGCCATCGAGGAAGCTCGTGCCCACGGTGACTTGTCCGAAAATGCGGAATATCACGCGGCTAAGGAACGGCAGGGGCAGGTTGAAGCCACCATCGCCGATCTCGAGGACAAGCTGTCGCGCGCCCAGATCATCGATCCCAAATCACTGTCGGGTGACAAGGTCGTGTTTGGCGCGACCGTTACCTTGCTGGATGAGGATGAAAAGCCGGTTCGCTACCAGATTGTGGGGCAGGCGGAAGCCGACGCGAAGCTTGGCATGATCAGCTACAACAGCCCGCTGGGACGCGCCCTTATCAGCCGTCAGGTCGGGGAAGAAATTGAGGTGTCGGTTCCGGCAGGCGACAAATTCTACCTGATCGACAAGATCGAATTCATCTAAGCCGGTGAAACTGCCATCGGGCCGAATGACAAATGGGATCGCGGTGATCACTTTCGCCGCCTTCCTAATATTGTCTCTGACTGGCCAGGTGGACACCGCCGCCATCCTCGGTGGCTTTATTCCGGCCAGGATTGACGATCCTCAGCTTTTTGCAGGCGTAGTTGCTGTACCTGTGTGGCTGACGCCCCTCAGTTGCACGCTGATCCATGCGGGTTGGCTGCACATTGGTTTTAACCTGTTGATGCTGGTCTTTTGCGGGCGGCAGGTCGAGCAGGTGCTGCAAATGCGTGCGGTCCTGATCCTCTATATCGCCGGTGCCTATGGCGCGGCTTTATTGCAATGGGCGGCAGGACCCGCTTCGCCTAGCCCCATGGTTGGCGCAAGCGGCGCCATATCGGCCGTTCTCGCGACCTATGCTCTACTCTACGGCCAGCGTACGGTACGGCGGATCGGCCCGTTTTCCGCCAACTTTCTGCGCGTGATCTGGCTGGCCGCTGGCTGGATCATCCTTCAACTTATGATCGGCATCGCATCGTCGCGTGGCGGCTTTGGCGATCTTGGTCAAATCGCCATAGCCGCTCACATCGGAGGCTTCCTTGTAGGCTTGGTGCTGACCCGTCCCTTGCTGCTCTGGCGATTTCGCAAAGGACCACGGCCAATCGTGTGATGGTTCAGGCTGGCGGCAAATCCGGTTCCAGCAGGCGATGCAGGTGCACGATCACATAACGCATTTCGGCGTCATCAACGGTTCGCTGTGCCGCACCTCGCCATGCATTCTCAGCAGATGCATAGTCAGGAAAGACGCCGACCACATCAATTGAGTTCAAATCTTCAAATTCAAGCGTCTGCGGGTCCGTAACGCGTCCGCCCATAACGAGGTGGAGTTTGCTCATAATATAATCTGTCTCCCTTGGAAGGAGTGGTCACCTTAGCAACGGCTCCACTCCTGTCCAAGGCTTCGTCACGAAAGCTACCGCTTTCGAACGTTTCGGCGGTCAGCGTTTCGGTAATCGGGCTTTGAGCGCCTCGCTGACAGTGTCGATTTTGCTGGCGACGAGTGACACAAGGTCATCAGCCATGCGCGAGGCAGTTCCCGTGATATCTGCAGAAGCGGCAGCATCGCGAGCGGAAGCGGCGGTCTTGGCGGCGCTATCTTGCGCATTGTGCAGGACGTCAGTTGCACCGGCCTTGATATTCTCCGCGCCTTGGGCGGCGGCCGCGCTAGCTGCCATGGCCGCTTCCACGACGCGGCTCCCCGCAGTCATGGCAATAGCGGGAAGAGCCTTCATCGCCCGGCGGCTCTTGGGGAACAGCCAGGCTACGACGGCTCCAGCAGCCACTGCGCCAGCGACGGCGGCGACAGGGTGCTCCTGAACGATCTCATTGGCTCGAGCCGCAACCCGCTGAGTGCGATCGCGCATATCGCTATAGGCGCCACCCGCGCGTTCGCGGCCGGTCTGGATCAGCTCAGCGGCATTTTCCCGAGCCTTCTCTGTAGAATCCCGGAATTTGCCTGTGGCAGTTCCGGCAATGTCGTTCGCTGCGTCGCGCACGCGAGTGATCTGGGCATGAATATCAGCCATAGTCAGTCTCCGCTCTTTCCGGGTTACGGTTAGTAATCCGAACGTATGTCCGTTTGAAAAGTGCCGAAATCGGATTGCGGAAAAGATAGATCAGCAAAGCCGCCCCTGTCGCTCCAACGGCAATCGGCTGCTCTTGAACCTTGGTCGATACATAGGTGCGACCATTGGTGATCCCTCTTGCCGCCTTCTCTTTGAGGTCATGCTTCAGCCGTCCCGGCGCTATGCGATCCTTCGCTGCCGACAGACTGGACAGAAACCGAGCCTTCCGTTGCTCGGCATCAATCGCGGCCTGCCGATATTTTTCGGTTCCATTCATGCCTTGATGGCCCTCCGCATGCGCGAGATCCTGGCCTTTGCGAGTAACAGCAATATGGCAGCGATGAGCAACGCTGCGCCAAACACCGCCAGCGCCGACCAGCCTGCTCCCAGATGGGGGCTAAGCGCCATTACGAGCCCCACCAGAAATGCGATCAGGCCCGCGAAGCTGAGCATGACGCCAACAATTGCGAAAATCGCAGCATCTCGAACACCAGCACCAGCTATGCCGACGCGCAGCTTCTGCCGCTCTATCTCCGCATCGGCATAGGCTCGACCGTCCGTGTACAGCTTGGCGAACGTCGCGCGAACGCCGTCCTCCTGCTCATGCCCGGCTTCGGGGGGCTCTGCGATCAGACTAGGTTCGTCGGTCAAAAACCCCTCCGCCCCAGCTTCGGGGCTTTTGCGTGATTGATGGTACGTCGGGTTCAAGCCTTGTCGTCTGAACCCTTGGCCAACCGCATCAGGACGAAGCCGACCACCGCTGCCGCGCCGATTGCCACAGCTGGGCTTTTGCGCACGAAATCGCGCGCTTCGGTCATCAGTTGATCGACGTCCTTGCTGTCCAACGTGTCGGCGGCTCCGGCTACCGCTTCGGCCGCCTGCCGTGCATAGTCTCCATATTGCGGACCCAGCTTCGCATCGACAGTTCCGGCCGTGTCCGTGATCAGCTTGGCAAGGCTCTGCATCGCGGTGCCAGTCTTGTCCTTGGCAACGACCGCTGCGGACATGGCGGTCTTGGTTGCCTGATCTTTCAACGGGTCAATATGCGTCTTCCAATCGACGGTGTTGAACTTATCAGCTGCCGTCCGGGCGGCCTTTTCCGCCTGTGCCTTCAACGGTGCGATCTGTGCTGCCCAGCCATGCGAAGCAGCACCGTTGCCTGGTTTAGCGGTCGGTGCGGGCCGCGTCGCCGCCGTCTTGACCGGAGCGGGCGCGGTGGGTGTCGCTTCACGGGTCTCAATGGGCTTTCCCTTGGTGGGATTCGCCGGTGTAGCCTTCTTGGCGCGCTTGACGGGCGGGGTTTCCGGGGTGTCGGCCATCGTCCTATGTCTCCTCAGATTTTGTGGGGTCGCGATGCGGGCGAATGGATATCCGTCCTCAATGCTCGCGGCGGGCCACAGTTCCGTTGCCGTTACTAATTTGAGCATCGGCATTTTTCGAGTCCATGCAAGCCCTGCATTGCTAATCCTGAAGGCGCTGTCTAAGCGGGGCGCGATTTCAAGGCGCATTGCAGCATTCAGGGAGCGACCATGACCGCCATTCTCGATATCCACGCTCGTCAGATCCTCGATAGCCGGGGCAATCCCACTGTCGAAGTCGATGTCATGCTGGAAGATGGCAGCTTTGGTCGCGCGGCGGTTCCCTCCGGCGCTTCGACGGGCGCCTATGAGGCGGTCGAAAAGCGGGACGGCGACAAGAGCAAATATCTCGGCAAGGGCGTGCTGGCAGCGGTGGCGGCCGTCAATGATGAGATTGCCGAACAACTGATCGGCCTTGATGCGGAAGACCAGGCAGAGGTCGATGCGACGATGATCGCGCTCGACGGTACGGAAAATAAGGGGCGTCTGGGCGCGAACGCCATTCTGGGTGTCAGCTTGGCCACAGCGAAGGCCGCTGCCGATGCTCGGGGTCTGCCGCTCTATCGTTATGTCGGCGGCGTCTCGGCTCATGTCCTCCCGGTGCCGATGATGAACATCATCAACGGCGGCGAACATGCCGATAATCCGATCGACTTCCAGGAATTCATGATCATGCCCGTCGGCGCGGAAAGCATCGCCGATGCGGTTCGCATTGGTGCGGAGATCTTCTACACGCTCAAGAAGGGGCTTCATGACAAGGGGCTCGCCACTTCGGTCGGTGACGAAGGCGGCTTTGCACCCAACATCGCCTCCACGCGTGACGCGCTCGACTTCATCATGCTGTCCGTGGAAAAGGCAGGGTACAAGCCCGGCGATGACGTGGTGTTGGCGCTGGACTGCGCCGCAACGGAGTTCTTCAAGAACGGCAAATATGAAATCTCCGGCGAGGGTTTGTCGCTGAACCCGGTCGAAATGGCCGATTATCTGGCTGCGCTCTGTGCCGACTATCCGATTAAGTCGATCGAAGACGGCATGAGCGAGGATGATTTCGAAGGCTGGAAGGCGCTGACCGACAAGATCGGCGGCAAGGTGCAACTGGTTGGCGACGATTTGTTCGTTACCAATCCCAAGCGTCTGGAGATGGGGATTGGCAAGGGTCTTGCCAACTCGCTGCTGGTGAAGGTGAACCAGATCGGTTCGTTGACCGAGACGCTGGCGGCAGTCGATATGGCTCACCGCGCGCGCTACACTGCTGTCATGTCGCACCGCTCCGGCGAAACCGAGGACGCAACTATCGCTGACCTCGCGGTGGCTACCAATTGCGGTCAGATCAAGACAGGATCGCTGGCGCGGTCGGATCGGCTTGCCAAATATAATCAGTTGATCCGCATCGAAGAGGAACTGGGTGACGTCGCAGTCTACGCCGGCCGTTCCATCTTCCGCTAAATTCATTTCAACAACCGGCCGCAAGTTAACCAGTTTTTGCTTGCGGCCGGCTCCGGCCTGTGATTCAACTGTTCCATGGCGCACATCGCGAAGCTCCGCATGTTGTTATTTTCGGCGTTCGGGCCTGCTATTGCGGTTCTGCTGTTGCTGTTCTTTGCCGGATATGTCGTGCTTGGTTCGAACGGGGTTCTTGCGTGGGGGGATTATACTCGCCAGCTACACCGTTCGCAGGCCGAGCTTAAGTCGGTTGAAGCGCAACGGAATGAGCTTCGCAACCGCGTAGACCTGCTCAACCCGCGCCGCGTCGATCCCGATTTGAGCGACGAATTGATCCGTCGGCAACTCGGTGTGATCCACCACGACGAAGTAATCGTGCCGCTCAACTGAGCCACAACGTCGCATGGCGTTATTAGGCGGGCTGTGGCGTTGCAATCCGGGCTGGTCTGCCGCTATATCGGGCTTCCTTCCATCCATCACCAGGCAAAAGGATAAGAGCCTTGGCGAAACCAACGACGCCGCGTCCTTCGCGTGCAAAGGCAAAGGCACAAAGCCCTGCCAGCGCGGATCACAACCGGCCTCGCCCCGAAACTCCTTCGGATTACAAGGCCACGAAGGAAGAGTTGCTGGAATTCTATCGGCAGATGGTCCTCATCCGCCGCTTCGAGGAAAAGGCGGGCCAGCTTTACGGCCTCGGCCTGATCGGCGGCTTTTGTCACCTTTACATAGGCCAGGAAGCTGTAGCCGTCGGCATCCAATCCGCGCTCAAGCCTGGCAAAGACAGCGTTATCACCGGCTATCGCGACCACGGCCACATGCTCGCCTACGGGATTGATCCCAATGTCATCATGGCTGAACTGACGGGCCGTGAAGCTGGCATTTCGCGTGGGAAGGGCGGTTCGATGCACATGTTCAGCGTCGAGCATAAATTTTTCGGCGGACATGGCATCGTAGGCGCTCAGGTATCGCTGGGTGCGGGCCTGGGTTTCGCGCATAAATATAATGGTGACGGCGGTGTTTGCGTCGCCTATTTCGGCGACGGGGCTGCCAACCAGGGGCAGGTCTACGAGAGCTTCAACATGGCCGAGCTGTGGAAGCTGCCGATCATCTTCGTGATTGAGAATAACCAGTACGCCATGGGCACGAGCGTCAATCGCTCCTCGGCGGAAGATCAGCTTTATCGTCGCGGCGAAAGCTTCCGCATTCCCGGCATCCAGGTCAACGGTATGGATGTGCTCGCTGTGCGCGGTGCCACGGAAGAAGCTCTCAAATGGGTGCAGGGGGGTAACGGCCCGATCCTGCTGGAAATGAAGACCTATCGCTATCGCGGCCACTCCATGTCCGACCCCGCCAAATATCGCTCGCGCGAGGAAGTGCAGGCGATGCGGGACAAATCTGACCCGATCGAGGGCGCAAAGAAATATCTGACCGACGCCGGTGTGAGTGAAGACGAACTCAAGAAGATCGATCAGGACATTCGCAAGGTCGTGAGCGATGCGGCGGACTTCGCCGAAACCTCGCCCGAACCGGACATGTCCGAACTCTATACCGACGTGCTGGTGGAGCAATATTAATGGGTATCGAAATCAAGATGCCGGCGCTCTCTCCCACGATGGAGGAAGGCACGCTGGCCAAGTGGCTTGTGAAGGAAGGCGACGAAGTCCGTTCTGGCGACATTCTTGCCGAAATCGAAACGGACAAGGCGACCATGGAATTTGAAGCGGTCGATGAAGGAAAGATCGGCGCGATCGTCATTCCTGAAGGCACCGAAGGGGTGAAGGTGGGCACTGTCATCGCCACGATGGCGGGCGAGGGCGGTGAAATCGCTGCTCCCAAGGCTGATGCGAGTGCGCCCCCGGCAAAGTCCGAAGCTGCTCCCGAAGCACCCAAGAAGGCGGAGAGCGGTACAGCCAAACTCGCGTCGGAAGCGAAGGCCAGTGTTGCTGACCCCGCTCTTCCCGAAGGCACCGAATATGTGAAGACGACCGTCCGCGAAGCACTCCGCGACGCCATGGCCGAAGAAATGCGTGCCGATGAGCGCGTTTTCGTGATGGGCGAAGAAGTCGCCGAATATCAGGGCGCCTATAAGGTCACGCAGGGCCTTCTCGAAGAATTTGGCGACCGACGGGTTATCGATACCCCGATCACCGAATATGGTTTTGCAGGCATTGGTGCTGGCGCAGCGATGGGCGGTCTGCGTCCCGTGGTCGAGTTCATGACGTTCAACTTCGCCATGCAGGCGATCGACCACATCATCAACTCGGCGGCCAAGACCAATTATATGTCGGGCGGCCAGATGCGCTGTCCGATCGTGTTCCGTGGCCCCAATGGCGCCGCGAGCCGTGTAGGCGCCCAGCATAGCCAGAATTATGGTCCCTGGTATGCGGCTGTCCCTGGGCTGATCGTCATCGCTCCCTATGACGCTGCCGACGCCAAGGGCTTGTTGAAAGCAGCGATCCGGTCAGAAGATCCGGTAGTCTTCCTTGAAAATGAGCTTGTCTACGGCCGCAGCTTCGATGTGCCCAAGGTCGACGATTATGTTCTGCCGATCGGCAAGGCCCGCATCATGCGCGCTGGCAAGGACGTGACGTTGGTCAGCTACTCGATCGGCGTGGGCGTCGCGCTGGAAGCTGCCGAACAACTGGCGGCAGAAGGTGTCGATGCCGAAGTCATCGACCTGCGCACCCTACGTCCGCTCGATACGGCAACGGTGCTGGAAAGCCTGAAAAAGACCAACCGCATCGTCGTGGTCGAGGAAGGCTGGCCTGTCTGCTCCATCGCCTCCGAAATTGCGGCGGTCGTGATGGAACAGGGCTTCGACGACCTGGACGCCCCGGTACTACGCGTGACGAACGAAGACGTGCCGCTGCCCTACGCGGCGAACCTTGAAAAGGCCGCGCTCATCGACGCGGCTCGGGTGGTCGCTGCGGTTAAGAAGGTATGTTATCGATGAAGGGCGAGAGGAGCGGCGTCGAGCCGCTCCTCTCCTTTCTCCAGAAAATCGATCCCTTACGAATATTGATTAGGCCGATAGTCAGTCGCACATGATTGCCTAGATGCTCCCGGCTGAGATCAGCAGCACGCCGGTGATCGCTGCAAACGGTATCGTTGCAGCAGCCACAATCGGCAGCGCGTTACCTGCCTGGTTGTGATAAAGCCGCATTAAAATGAACAGCGCTCGCTTGATCCTGTCCCTCATATTATCTCCCACCCGTGCTCATCGGCCCACCCAACCGGGTTACGTGCTGCTTGAAATGATGAAGTTTCAATATCCGAGAACTGATTAAAATGCCGATAAACTCTAGCGGCCGGTATATGCTTCATGAATGACCAGGCGGAAGATCGGCCCTCGATATTAGCGACGTTACTTAGCTCCTATGCGGGGCGCGACAACCCGCGCCACCGCTTGCTATGGGCTTTGGACGCACGTCTTGGTCGTGTCGTGGCTACCACGACAGAAGCGATGATCGGTCAGTTGCGGCTTGCATGGTGGCAGGAAGCGTTGACCGATCCAGTGGGCATGAAGGGCAGGGGTGATCCGCTCGTCGATGCGTTACGCGCGGCTGGCGAAGCTCCACCGATGGGCCTGACAGCATGGCTTGATGGCTGGGAAGCGCTCATCGCCGACGATGATCTGGATGCTTATGCGATCGGAAGAGGGGGAGGGCTGTTCCAATCGCTCACGGGTGAAGCAGAAGTCCCGGATTGGCTGATCAAGGCAGGGGCCGCATGGGCGCTTTGGGATTTTTCAGGCCATGTCAGCAGCCCTAATCTCGCCGCCAAGGCGATCGATCTTGCCCGGCACAAGCTTTTTTCATGCGATCCGGTCTGGCCTGCATCATGGCGGCCAATGCGGATTGCCTATGGCTTGGCGCAAGGGGACATCAGGCGGGGTAAGGCCGCTCCTAACCGGTTGACTCCCGGCCTATATCTTCGGCTATTGCGCGTCGCGTTTAGTGCGCGTTGAGGGGGAATTTCGTGGGACGTATCATGGCTGGCGCCGGGGCTGCGCTGCTTCTTGTGGCGGCAGGGCTTTTCTGGTGGCAAGGGCGCGCGGCCAGCAGCGCTGCGCCGGAGGCCATAATCGCTCCACCGCCGCCGCCTGCGATAGACGCATTGCCAGAGGGAAATCCCGACGCCGTTGGCAAGGCACCTCCCTCACCCGGAGAGGCTAGTCCGCAAAGCCGCGAGCAAAAGCGCTTCGGCCGCTATGATCGGAACCGTGACGGCTTTATCACCCGGATCGAGATGCTGGGCAGCCGGGTCAAAGCGTTCAAGGCGCTCGACAAGGACAAGGACAACCTCCTTTCCTTCGAGGAATGGGCAGTCGCCACATCGGATCGGTTTGCCAGCGCTGACGCTAATGCGGACGGGAAGCTGACCCCTGCTGAATTTGCAACGACCGCGCCCAAGCGAACGGCGAAACCGAAATGCCGTTGCTGAACAAGAGGGCGCTCAGTTCATTTCAAACTGACTAAACCACTGCGCCAAGGAAGCGCGGGCGCGAGCAGTATAAGCCTCCTTGCGCTGTTTCTTCTTCACATCGTCCAGGGTCGGGAAAAGCCCGAAATTCACGTTCATCGGCTGATAGTCCGCCGTCGCGATATTGCCCGTGACGTGACCCAGCAATGCCCCAAGGGCCGTATCCCCAGGCGGCGGGGGCATGTGCTGGCCAAGCAGTTCGGCAACGGCGAAACGCCCGGCCAGCAGGCCTATGGCCGCACTTTCCACATATCCTTCGCACCCGGTCATCTGACCAGCGAAGCGGATGTGCGGCGCGTTTTTCAGGCGCAGGGTTGCGTCCAGCAGTTTGGGGCTCTGGATGAAGGTGTTGCGGTGTAGCCCGCCCAGTCGCGCAAACTCGGCCTTCTCTAGGCCGGGAATGGTGCGGAACAGGTCAACCTGCGCACCATGCTTGAGCTTTGTCTGGAACCCAACCATGTTCCACAGCGTGCCCGACGCATTGTCCTGCCTCAGTTGGACGACGGCATAGGGCCAGCGGCCGGTGCGCGGATCGTCTAGCCCCATTGGCTTCATCGGGCCGTGCCGCAACGTTTCGGGGCCTCGGGACGCCATCACCTCGATCGGCATGCAGCCTTCGAAATAAGGCGTGTTCGTTTCCCACTCTTTGAATTCGGTCTTCTCGCCGTCGATCAGTCCCTGCACAAATGCCTGATATTCGTCCTTCGTCATCGGGCAGTTGATATAATCCTTGCCCTCGCCACCGCCGGGGCCGATTTTGTCCCAGCGATTGGCCATCCAGCATTTGTCCATGTCGATGCTGTCGAAATGCACGACGGGCGCGATGGCGTCGAAAAAGGCGAGGTGATCCATGCCCGCCGCGACACCGATGCTCTCCGCGAGCGCTGGTGCGGTCAGCGGCCCGGTGGCGACGATGGTCATCCCTCCGCGCGGCAACTGATCGATGCGCTCCCGCACGATCTCGACATTGGGATGATCGGACAGGGCGCGGGTGACGCCATCGGAAAACACATTCCGGTCGACGGCCAGAGCCGATCCGGCGGGGACCTTTGCGGGTTCGGCCTGCGCCATGATGAGTGAGTCCAGCCGCCGCATTTCCTGATGCAGCAGGCCAACGGCGTTTTTGTCCGCATCGTCCGACCGGAAACTGTTGGAGCAGACGAGTTCGGCAAGGCCGTCAGTCTGGTGCGCCGGGGTCATGTCGCCACCACCCCGCATTTCCGACAGGCGCACCTTCACACCAGCCTGCGCCAGTTGCCAAGCCGCTTCCGACCCGGCGAGTCCGCCGCCGATAATATGCACCTGGTAATCTCTGACTTCGTCCATTTGTCCGTCCATGCGTTGGTGGCTGGCGTTTAGGTCAATTGGCGGCAAAAGGAGAGCGCAAAATGATCGACCATATCGGCATCGCCGTGAGTGACGCGGGACGGTCGCGCGACTTTTACGACGAACTGCTTGGCGCGATTGGGCTGCGGCGTTTGGTGACCATCCCGGCGGCGGATAATGAGCGCGGCGGTGAGACGCACGGCTATGGCCGGGACGACGACGCCTTCTTCTGGATCGGCGACAATGAAAGGGTGCGTGAGGGCATCCATGTCGCCTTTCGCGTTGAAAACCGCGCGCAGGTTCATGCCTTTCACGCAGCGGGCCTGCGTGCCGGTGGGCGGGACCATGGCGCGCCGGGCCTCAGGCCGCATTACGGGCTAAACTACTATGCTGCCTTCATCCTGGACCCGGATGGCATCAACGTGGAAGCCGTTTGTCACGCGGAGGTCGATTTGAGCGCCGCCGAGCATAAATCTTAAACCTGTCGCAGGCAGCGCTCGCGGCGGCGAGCCGCTGCCTGCATTCTATCGATCAGCCCGCTGCAACACTGTTCGCGGCGGACAGCACGGCCTGAACCGAGGCAGTCGCGATGTCCGTATCGGTGCCGATGCCGAAGACCGTGCGGCCGTCGGGCGTGCGGCATTCGACATAGGCAGCAGCGGCGACGTCCGTCCCAGCCCCGATCGCATGTTCGCTATAGTCGGCGACCTCCAGATCGACGCCGAGGTCATCGCGCAGCGCGGCCAGTACCGAGGAGATGAGGCCGTTGCCGCGCCCGGAAATGGAGCGTTCGCCGCCCTTGTGCGCGATCTTGCCGGTGAAGATGCGGTCGCCCGCATGGCCGGTCTCATTATAGTCGATCAGCGTGTAGGGCTGGTCGCCGGAGAGGCGGTAATGATCCTCGAAGGCGGTCCAGATGTCGGCGGCGTTCAGTTCGCGGCTCGACTGGTCGGCCAGCGCCTGCACAACCTTGGAGAAGTCGGCCTGCATCCGCTTGGGCAGCTTCAGCCCCTTGTCCTGCTGGAGCACCCAGGCGACGCCACCCTTGCCGGACTGCGAGTTGACGCGGATCACGGCTTCATAGTCGCGGCCCAGATCCTTGGGATCGATCGGCAGATAGGGCACGTCCCAAATCTGGTCGTTGCGGGTTTCCTGAACGGCGAAACCCTTTTTGATCGCGTCCTGATGCGATCCGGAAAAGGCGGTGAACACCAACTCGCCCGCATAGGGATGACGCGGGTGGACGGGCAGCTGATTGCAATATTCGACGGTCTGGATGACTTCGTCGATGTCGGAGAAATCCAGCCCCGGATTGACGCCCTGCGTGTACATGTTGAGCGCGACGGTCACGAGGTCGCAGTTGCCGGTCCGCTCGCCATTGCCGAACAGACAGCCTTCGACACGATCCGCGCCCGCCATCAGGCCCAGTTCGGCCGCAGCGACGCCGGTGCCGCGGTCATTATGGGTGTGCAGCGAAATGACGACGCTGTCGCGGCGTGAAATGTTGCGGCACATCCATTCGATCTGGTCGGCATAGATGTTGGGCGTCGCGGCCTCGACCGTGGCGGGCAGGTTCAGGATCAGCGGGCGTTCCGCCGTGGGCTGGAGAATTTCCATCACGGCTTCACAGCATTCCAGGCTGAAATCCAGTTCGGCGGTGGAGAAGGTTTCCGGCGAATATTCGAAATGCCAGTCGGTGTTCGGCTGCTTCGCTGCATTGTCGCGCAGCAGCTTGGCCGCGTTGATCGCGATATCCTTAATCTGCGGCCGGTCCATCTGGAACACGATGTTACGCCAGGCGGGTGACACGGCGTTATAGACATGGACGATGGCCTGCTTCGCACCGCGCAGGGATTCGAAGGTCGTGGCGATCAGGTCATCGCGGGCCTGCGTCAGCACCTGCGGGAACACGTCATCGGGGATCGCGCCGTCACGGACCAGGCCGGAGATGAAGTCGAACTCGGTCGCGCCCGCCGAGGGAAAGCCGACCTCGATCTCCTTGACGCCGACCCGGACCAGCAAGTCGAAGAAGCGGCGCTTCTTTTCCGCGTTCATCGGGTCGATCAGCGACTGATTGCCGTCGCGCATGTCGGTCGAGAGCCAGCGCGGCGGCGAGGTGATGACGGCGCTCGGCCATTGGCGGTTGGGCAGGTCCACTTGCGGGAAGGGACGGTATTTCTGCGAAGGGTCGGTCAGCATCATGGGAAGCTACTTCTTTGCAAACGGGCGGCCCCTATTTGAAACAAAGGCGCGGCCTGCCCGGTGGAACGACTATCTGCTTGGATATGCCCTTAGGCGGATTGCTGCGTCATTCAAGCGAAGAGCAGCAGAAAAGCCACGCCTAAGGGCGTGTAAGTCGTAGCAGGGGAAGAAGCGCGCGCTGCATGATGTACCTGCCTTAACCGTTTTCGTGGCTCCGCGTCCAGCTTTTGTTGTGGAAGGCGTTTGGAAGAAGGTTCATTTACCTCGCCATCCCAATGATCCATCCCATCGCGAGGCCCTCATGTCCCTGACCAACCTGCTTATACCGACCTACAGCCAGATGCTGAAAGCTCTCTCTGGCTGGCTCGACAAGGCTGAAGGGCAAATGGGGGGCGATGCGGCCAACGCGCTTCTGTCCGCGCGACTTGCTCCCGATATGTTTCCGCTGTCCACCCAGATCCGGTTCGCTTGTGTGCAGGCTTGGGAAGGCGTGTTTCGGCTAAAGGGAGAGGAGTTTCCCATATCGATTCAGGCTCTTCTGGACGAGGGCCGGAACGCGGAGGAAAATCCCGGCTCGATTGCTAGCGCAAAGGCCAGAATTGAAGAAACGCTCGCCCTGTTGGACGATCTCGCTCCCGATGCGCTTGATACCGACCCGCAAAGCCCGATCGAGCATGCATTGCCGATGGGCATCATTTTCGACTTCACGGCCGAGCAATATGCTCGCGACTGGACGTTGCCCCAATTCTACTTCCACGTCATGACCGCCTATGCGATCTTGCGCAACCAGGGGGTGGAGTTGGGCAAGGCGGATTATATCGCGCATATGTTCCCATATATACGGCCGGGAACAATGCCGACCGGCTAAAGCCCATAGTCACGCGGGGCGGCTACGCCGGTCCCAAGTCGGATAGGATTTATTCCGGGAACGGTCCGGGTGATGACGGCTCATCACCCGGACCTGACAGCTTACTTCTGAAAAGCGGCGACGATCTTCAGTTCCACATTATCGCCGACCATCGGGACGCCGTAACCCATATTGAAGTCGCTCCGCTTGACCGTTGTGGTCGCGACAAACCCTATATTTTCCTTGCCGCCTGCCATGGCCGGAGCCTTGCCCGCGCCGTAGAAGTCAGCATCGAGCGTCACCGGCTTGGTGACACCCTTGATCGTAAGATTTCCGGTGATTTCTGCGCTGGTCGCGCCATCGGGCTTCACGCTCGTGGAGACAAATGTCGCCTTTGGAAATTTGGCGGCATCGAAAAAGTCTGCCTTCATCAGATGTTCGTCCAGCGCGGTGATGCCGGTGCGGACATTGGCGATGGGGACTTCGATGGAGACCTTTGCAGCGGCCACATTTTTGGGGTCCAGCGTCAATGTGCCGACCGGGCCAGAGACGATGCCGAAATTGTTGGAGAATCCCATATGGTCATAGGCGAAGGCCACCTGGGTGTGACCCGGATCAACCTGATAAGTGCCGCCGGTTACGCGGGCCGGGTCCTTTGCGCCGGGCGCGGCGGGCATCTGCTGGGCGATGACGGCGCCGCCGGTCAGGGCCGCAAGGGCCGCAGCGGAAATCAGGAATTTACGCATGGATGGGTTCTCCAGAAGCAGTCAAGGGACGCGCTACCATAGCGGCGTCCCTTGATTGTTCCAGAGGCGTAACCGGAAACGGAGAGTTACCGGATTGAAATTCCGGGCTGCGCGCCTGTTCCGTCATCCCAGCGCAAGCTGGGATCTCAGCAGAAGGTGCGCAACGAGGCCCGAGACCCCAGCTTGCGCTGGGGTGCCGAAGCTGGAACCTTAGTTCTTTTCCTTGTCCACCAGCTTGTTTGCGCCGATCCAGGGCATCATCGCGCGCAGCTTGGCGCCGGTTTCCTCGATCGGGTGGCGCTGGGCAGCGAGGCGGCTGGCCTTGAGTTCGGGCTGACCGGCGCGATTGTCGAGCACGAAGTCCTTGACGAAGCGGCCCGACTGAATGTCGGCCAGGACGCGCTTCATTTCCTTCTTCGTTTCTTCGGTGATGATGCGCGGGCCGGTCTTGATATCGCCATATTCGGCGGTGTTCGAGATCGAATAGCGCATGTTGGCGATGCCGCCTTCATACATCAGGTCGACGATCAGCTTCAGTTCGTGGAGGCATTCGAAATAGGCCATTTCCGGGGCGTAACCAGCTTCGACCAGCGTTTCGAAACCCGCCTGGACCAGCGCGGTCGCGCCGCCGCACAGCACGGCCTGCTCGCCGAACAGGTCGGTTTCGCATTCCTCGCGGAAGTTGGTTTCGATGATGCCCGAACGGCCGCCGCCGACGCCGCTGGCGTAGGACAGGGCGATGTCATGGGCGTTGCCGGTCGCGTCCTGCGCGATGGCGATCAGGCAGGGCACGCCGCCGCCGCGCTGATATTCGCTGCGGACGGTGTGGCCGGGACCCTTGGGCGCGATCATGATCACGTCCACGTCCTTGCGCGGTTCGATCAGGCCGAAATGCACATTGAGGCCGTGCGCGAAGGCAAGCGCCGCGCCGGGCTTCAGGTTCGAGTGAATGTCGTCGGCATAGATGGCGGCCTGATGCTCGTCGGGGGCGAGGATCATGAGGACGTCGGCCCATGCGGCGGCTTCCGCGTTCGGCAGGACCTTAAAGCCTGCGCCTTCTGCCTTCTTGGCGCTCGCCGAGCCGGGGCGCAGCGCAATGGCGACTTCGGCAACGCCGCTGTCGCGCAGGTTCTGAGCGTGAGCGTGACCCTGCGAGCCGTAGCCGAGGATGGCAACCTTCTTGCCCTTGATGAGGCCGATGTCGGCGTCGCGATCGTAATAAACCTTCATGTTTCCAATTCCCTCAACCGTGCCATTGTCCTCGCCCCGGCACGGGGAGAGGATACGAAATCTCGGCTCGGCGAAGCCGGGCCTAGATGAAGTTGGAGAGGGGCTTTTCGCCACAGTGAGGGCGCTGCCCCCTCTCCAGCTGCGACTAGGCGGCAAAGCCGCCAAGTCTCGCTTCCTCTCCCCTGAAGGAGAGAGGATATTCAGTTCAGTTCGGCTCCTTGCCGCGGATCAGGCCGACGACGCCGGTGCGGCCGACTTCGACCAGGCCGATCTGGCGCATGAGGCCGACGAAATTGTCGATCTTGTCAGTCGTGCCGGTGATCTCGAAGATGAAGCTTTCGATCGTCGTGTCCACCACCTTGGCTCGGAACACGTCGGCAAGGCGCAGCGCCTCGATCCGGTCTTCGCCGGTGCCGGTGACCTTCACCAGCGCCAGTTCACGCTCGACGAAGGGGCCGTTGGCGGTCAGGTCCGTCACCTTGTGCACCGGCACCAACCGATCCAGCTGGGCGATAATCTGGTCGATCACCTTGGGTGGGCCATTGGTGACGATGGTGATGCGGCTGATCGCATGATCATGCGTGATGTCCGCCACCGTCAAGCTGTCGATATTATATCCGCGCGCGGTGAAAAGCCCCGCGATGCGAGCAAGGATACCCGCCTCGTTGGTGACCGTCAGCGACAGGACGTGCCGCTCGCTATATTCTTCCTGAATGTGCATCAGATGCTTGTCCCGTTGTCCGGTTCTTTTTCGCGCTCATGGCGCTCGGAAATCATGCCCGTAAAGGCGTAGTGCCAGCTGCCATCGTCGCGATGAGCCATGCGAACCGGAAATCCGGCAATCGCATCGAACATGCGGCTCAGATGTTCGCCCACATAGCGCGGGCTGATCAGCAGGCGGCCTATCCGGCGTTCGTGAAAATCGAAGCCCTCATCCAGGTGAACTTCCCAATCTTCATTCTCCGGATCGCTATGATCCACGGTCCAGCCTTTCAGCTCGGCCGTGCCGCTTATCCGTTCGAAGTCAAAGGGTTCGCTCACATGGATGCGGAGCTTCAGATGCCCAGTCACGCCATAACCCTCACACCAAAGCCTTTGCCTCGTCCGACATGATACCAGCGACCTGGCTGGGGTCGAGCAGCATGTCGGTATGCGCCGCGCCCGACGGGATCATCGGGAAGCAGTTGGAAAGCTTCGCCACGCGGCAGTCCACGATGACAGGGCCGGGTGTGTCGATCATCTGACGAATGCCTGCCGCCAGCTCCTGCGGCTCTTCGATGCGGATGCCGGTCCAACCATAAGCTTCGGCCAGCTTCACGAAGTCCGGCAGGCTGTCCGAATAGCTGTTGGAATAACGGCTTTCATAGGTCAGTTCCTGCCACTGGCGAACCATGCCCATATATTCGTTATTGAGGATCAGCACCTTGACGGGCAGCCGATATTGGCTCGCGGTTCCCATCTCCTGAATGTTCATCTGGATCGAGGCATCACCCGCGACGCAGACGACCAGGCTGTCGGGATTGCCGACCTGCGCGCCGATCGCGGCAGGGAAGCCATAGCCCATGGTGCCGAGACCGCCTGAGGTCAGCCACTTGTTCGGTTCTTCAAAACCGAAATGCTGCGCAGCCCACATCTGGTGCTGGCCGACTTCGGTGGTGATGATGACGTCATCGGCCGACTTGGAAGCCCGGTAGAGCTCCGCGATCGCCTCCTGCGGCATGATCTCTTCGCGGCTCTCCGGATAGGCCAGGCTGTTGCGCGCGCGCCAGCCTTCGATCCTGGCCCACCACTCGCTGAGGTCCACAGCCTTGTGACCATGGGTTTTCCACGCAGCGATCATGTCCGTCAGCGCGTTGCCGACGTCAGCAATAACCGGAAGATCGATCTCGACCGTCTTGTTGATCGAGCTGCGGTCGATGTCGATGTGGATCTTCTTGCTGTTCGGCGAAAAGGCATCGAGACGGCCGGTGACGCGATCGTCAAATCGCGCACCGATGCAGACGATCAGGTCCGCCTTGTTCATCGCCCAATTGGCTTCATAAGTGCCGTGCATGCCCAGCATGCCCAGCCATTGCGGCGAGGAAGCGGGGAAGGCGCCGAGACCCATCAAGGTCGAGGTAACAGGTGCACCAGTCAGCTCCGCCAGCTCACGCAGCAGGATCGATGCCTTGGGACCCGAATTGATGACCCCGCCGCCAGTGTAGAAGACCGGCCGTTCTGCCTTGGCCAGCATTTCGACGGCCTGAGCGATTGCAGACGCATCCGCCTTGGTTTGCGGCTTGTAACTGGCATGCTCAAAGCCAAGCGGACGGGAATAGGGCGCGGTGGCGACCTGCACGTCCTTGGGAATATCGACGACAACCGGGCCGGGGCGGCCCGTGGTGGCGATATGAAAGGCTTCGTGGATGACGCTCGCCAGCTTGGCGGGCTTCTTCACCAGATAATTATGCTTTGAACAATGGCGCGTGATGCCGACCGTGTCAGCTTCCTGGAAGGCGTCAGTGCCTATCAGCGGCGTGCCGACCTGCCCGGTGATGACGACCATCGGGATGGAATCCATCAGCGCATCGGTGATGCCGGTGACCGCATTGGTCGCGCCGGGGCCGGAGGTGACGAGAACGACGCCGGGCTTACCGGTCGAACGTGCATAGCCCTCCGCCATATGGGTCGCGCCCTGTTCGTGGCGGACAAGGACGTGGCGGATCTTCGGATGATCGAAAAGTGCGTCATAAATGGGTAGCACCGCGCCGCCCGGATAACCGAACACGACCTCGACCCCCAGGTCGATCAGGCACTCAACCAAAATGTCCGCGCCGCTCTTTTCGGCCACGATGAAATCCTTCCACTGGATGCAGGTTGCGCCCTCTGCTCCAGATAAGGCGCGAAGGCAAGGTGGGTGCCTCTATTAGACATAAAATGGCTAGTCAATAGCTATTTACGTAATTTAATTACGATTTCAGACGAAAAATTGTCATCAACAGAGCGTGTTTCCCTAGTCCAACTGGCCGGGGGCTGGCGCGAAAACCAGGTATATTGGCGTTTGGCATATTGCCGGGTCGCAATCCGGCCGCGCTCCAGCATGGTGCTGCGGTCAATATCACCGGCAAGCCAGCTCGCAATTTCAGGCACACCGATAGCGCGCATGACAGGAAGATCGGGCGAGAGGTTGCGTGCGAGCAGGGCCTCTACTTCGGCGACGGCGCCACCCTCAACCATCTGCTCGAAGCGTTGGTCGCAACGTGCGATCAACCAATCGCGCGGGGGCAGCAGAATGAGTGGTGAAAGGCGGATCTGTTCGCCGATGCCTCCGACCTTTCGTTGCTGCCAATAGGCGAGCGGCTGGCTTGTCGAGCGCACCACCTCCAATGCACGGGCTACCCTTGTGCTATCGGTAGGCGCCAGCCGCGCGGCAGCTGCCGGGTCCTCGATTGACAATGCGGCATAGGCGTCCGCAACGGGCATGGCGCGGACAGCGGAACGAATGGTGGGATCGATGTCCGGCACCGGAGCGATACCATCAAGCAATGTGCGCAGGTAAAGCCCCGTGCCACCGACCAGGATGGGCAGGCGTCCTTCCGCATGCGCCTTGCCGATCTCCTCTCGCGCTTCTGCCGCCCACCGCGCAGCCGTACAGGCCTCCGCCCCGTCGATATGGCCGAAAAGGCGATGCGGGATGTCACCCATTTCCGCCTGACTTGGGCGCGCGGAAAGGATCTGGAGATCGGCATATACCTGGCTGGCGTCGGCATTGATGACGATGCCGTTGGTCGCTTGGGCCAGCCGGAGTGCCAGCGCGCTCTTGCCGCTGGCGGTAGGCCCGGCAATAAGCGCGACGCGGGGGCGGGATTCGCCCATAGATGTTTCAGGAGTGTCCATGTTCGTCGCAACCTTAGTGGCAAGTGCGGCCTTGAGTCAGCGGGATATTGAAGATGCCGTGGCTCGGCTGGCGACGGCGGGCTGCGCGCCGGTGGATAGCAAGTGGCTGGATGAGGGCAAGGCTGCCGATATTTTCTTCGGCGGTGATGCTGTGTTGGCCCGCGCGGCGCTAACCGGGATCGGCGACAGGATCGATGTCATCGTTCAGCTTGCCGAGGGGCGCGAGAAGAAGCTGCTGATCGCGGACATGGACTCCACGATGATCACGGTCGAGTGCATCGACGAACTCGCCGATTATGCGGGCATCAAGCCGCAGATCGCCGATATCACCGAGCGGGCGATGCGCGGCGAACTGGATTTTGCGGGCGCGCTGCATGAGCGCGTCGCCTTGCTCAAGGGTCTCGCCGATGAAGCGATCGACCGATGCCGGACAGAGCGCGTAAGGATCATGCCGGGCGCGGGAGCACTTGTCCGTACAATGAAGGCGAGGGGGGCTGAAACCCTCCTTGTATCCGGCGGCTTCACCCGCTTCACCGGACCCGTGGCCGAGGAAATCGGGTTTGATCGTGCGGTGGCGAATGTTCTGGAGATTGCTGATGGAGCGCTGGTTGGCACGGTAACGCTGCCGATCGTCGATGCCTCGCGCAAGCGTGCGGAACTGGAAGCTGCGATCGAAGCAGGCATTGATCGGGCATTGACGCTCGCGGTGGGTGACGGCGCCAACGACATACCTATGATCCAGGGCGCGGGGCTTGGCGTTGCCTATCATGCCAAGCCCAAAACGCGGGAAGCAGCCGCTGCGGAGATCGTCCATGGCGACCTCTCGGTACTTCTGTATGCGCAGGGCATCTCTTCGGCAGAATGGGTCCAGGCGTAGTCGCTCTCAGACAGCGATCGGAATGGCATCTGAGGTCAGATATGAACAAGCATCCACAGCGCCATCGCAACCATCATGACGTTTTCCGTCAGGGAGACGAACCCCAACGGTACGTTGCTGCCGCCGCCGACGCAGGCGCATTTCAGTTCCCGCTTGTCCATATAGACAGCCTTGAACACTGATACCGCGCCGATGCCGCCAATGAACAGCGCGACGGGGATGGAAAGCCAAGGCAGAATGCCGGTCAACATCAGCACGCCTGCGCCAAGCTCCAGAAACGGATAAGCCTTCCCATAAGGCACATATTGGCGGGCAAGCAGGTCGTAGTTCAGGAACATGGTGGCGAACCGGTCCACATCCTGCAGCTTCAGCATCGCGAGCAGCATCATCGTGACAGCAATGAAACTTTCGACGGTCATGACACTGATCAGCGGCATCGCGGTCAGCCAACTGATCGCGAGCGCCAACAGCGCGCCGACCCCAAAGACAGCGAGGACCGGGACATAGCTGGTGGCTGACGGATCAGCGACTGTCAGGCCGAAGAACCGGCGCAGATCGTCATGGCCGCCGACTCGTTCGCCATCGATGAAGATTTGCGGCGTCTTCTTGACGTCATGCGCCTGTTTGAACGCCTCTGTTTCCTCACGGCTCGTGAGCCGGTGATCCTCCACATCATAACCCTTGTGCCGCAATAACCAGCGCGCCTTGAGGCCATAGGGGCAAACATGGCCGGGCATCACCATCCGATAGAGGACAGCCGTTCGCGGCAAGGCGGTCGTTGCTGTTGCGCTTGTCATCTCATCGCTTTCTCTTGGACACTATCATTCTGCGCCCCATATGGGTTCCGTACCATGGTCCGGAGTCAAGCATGGCGATGACAATTTCTGGTTTGGCGCGCGCTGGTGGCGTGGGCGTGGAGACCGTGCGCTTCTATCAGCGGCGCGGATTACTGGAGACGCCGGATCGGGGCGGCAGCGGACTGACGCGGGGCGTCCGTCGTTATGATGATCAGGATGTGCGACGTTTGAAGTTCATACGCTCGGCGCAGGCGGCGGGGTTCACGCTGGACCAGGTTGGCGAGCTGTTGCGACTGGATGCCGGACAAGACAGGGCGCGTGCCAGGGAACTGGCGGCCGGGCAATTAGCTGCACTGGACGTGAAGATCGCCGAACTCCAGGCGGCGCGCGATTCGCTAAGGCGGCTCGCCAGTGCATGTCACGCATCCGATGAGGGGCCTTGTCCCATCATCTCGGCTTTCGAGGAATAGTTCGCTACCCGAACGGTGATCAAAACCCAGCCATCAACCCGTCGATCGCCCCTTGCAGGATGTAACTCGCCGCCAGCTTGTCGACCAACTCGCCCCGCCGCGCACGGCTCGCATCTGCTTCCAGCAAGGTGCGCGTAACCGCCTGCGTCGACCAGCGTTCGTCCCACAACAGGATCGGCAGGCCAAGATCCGCAATGTTGCGGCCGAAGGCACGGCTCGCCTGGCTGCGTGGACTCTCGCTGCCATCGAGATTGAGTGGGAGGCCGATGACGACGCCCTTCACCTGCTGCTGCTCCATGAAAGCGGCGAGCGCGACCTTGTCCTTGCTGAACTTCCCACGTGCCACCGTGTGCGCCGGACTCGCGATGGACCAACCCGCGTCGCACAAGGCAAGCCCGATCGTTTTCGTGCCAACATCCATGCCGAGCAGGCGGCCGCCGTACGGCAGCGCCTCGCGGAAGGCCGCGCGGTCGGTGGTGAGCAGCGTGCTCATTTCTTTAGGAAACTCGCCACCCGCTGGCGCGCATCTTCCCGAACGTCACCCCAGAACAGTCCATAGTCATAGACGTGATAGTTATTGCCCGGCAGCGTGAACGGCCCCATGTCCACCGGCTCCCCGATCATCAATATGCCGCTGCTATCACAACGGGCTGGAACTACGCCTTTCAGCAGCCGCGGCGCTTTGCCTTCATCCCGGCCATCGATCGTACCGAGATTGGCGCTTGCCGGAGCAGCCCCGTTGAGGGTGCCGGTGATGGGATTGGTGCAGAGCATATGCGTGCCCTTGCGAGGGCGGCCCGTAAAACCGCGCAAGCGCTCGAAACTTTCCACAATCGGAGCCGGATCAGCAGGCTCGGCATAGCTTTGCCAGCTGACAATGCACCGCGCCTGATCGCGCCGGGCGCAGGCGGGCAGGCCGAGGGCGGGCAAATCCGCCTCCACGGATACCGGCCAGCCAACGGCATAAACGGCCACGATGCGGGAAGCGACAGGCGTCCCCGCAACCTGATCGCGCAGCAACTGGAGCAGGTGGCGCGACCCTTGGCTGTGCCCTGCAAGGATCAGCGGACCCTTGGGATTGGCTTTGAGAAACGCCGCAAAGGCCTGGCGCACATCGCGGTAGGCGGCCGCCAGAGCCTGTTCGCCAGCAGGCTTGTCGGTTAGGAATGCGCCATAATTGGCCTGCCGATAGCGGGGCACCCAGACATCGCCGATCGCGTTGAAGGCGCTCGCCTGTCCCTGCACGAAACGCCGCGCAGTTGTCAGCGCATCCTTGTCGTCCAGTCGCATGTTCCAATGCGCGCCGCCGAAAGCGGTGATGTAGGAAGTCGGATGGATGAAGAACACAGCCGCCTTCTGGGTGACCGCTTCATCCTTCTGTCCGGTGGGTTTCCACAAAGCCGGATTGCCTTGCGCGATGTCTGGCCTAGCGATCCACATCTTGGGATCATCATAGGCATTGGCCGGAAGCGGAGCGATCGGGGTAAAGGCTTCTCGCGGCACCATGACCGCGCGGATCAGCTGCATCCCCCAGATGCGGTAAACCAGCAATGCCGCAAGGACCAGCACGATAAGGCTGGCGACGACATAGAGGAACTTGCGGGCCAATGCTTTGCTCTCCGCCGATCGCCAGGACCCCCATGGCCTGCGTCGAACGGCGCCTGTCTGGCGCAGGCACCCCTCATGCGCAAGTGCGGACTTGAAGCGGACGTGAGCGGGTGGTAGCGGCGGCCCATGTCGATAGACCTTCAGACCGTAAAGAAGATCGCCAGCCTTTCGCGCATTTCGGTGACCGAAGCCGAAGCCGAAGCAATGGTGCCTGAACTCAACAACATCCTTGGCTGGGTGGAGCAGTTGGGCGAGGTGGATGTGACCGGCGTAGAGCCGATGACCGCCGTCATCCCCAACAAGCTGCGCCTGCGCGAAGACGCTGTCACCGACGGCAATGTCCGCGACAAGGTGCTGGCCAATGCGCCGCAGGCTGAACATGGCTTCTTCGCCGTGCCTAAGGTGATCGAATGATGAGCAATCTGACTGACCTGACGGTCGCGGAAATCCGCGATGGCTTCCGCGCTGGCAATTTTTCAGCGCGGGAAGTGGCAGAGGCGTTCAACGCCAATGTCGCGGCTGCCAAGGCGCTGAACGCCTTCATCGTGGAAACGCCGGAAAAGGCGCTGGCATCCGCCGATGTCGCTGACAAGGCAAAGGCCGCGGGCGAAGCGCTCAAGCCGCTGTCGGGCGTGCCGATCGGCATGAAGGACCTGTTCTGCACCGAAGGCGTGCAGACGACCGCCGCCAGCCACATGCTGGAAGGGTTCAAGCCAACCTATGAATCCACCGTCTCCAAGAAGCTGTGGGACGCGGGCGCGGGGATGTTGGGCAAGCTCAACCTTGACCAGTTCGCCATGGGCTCATCCAACGAGACCAGCTATTTCGGCAATGTGATCTCGCCCTGGCGGCGGGGCGGCGGCGACAATGCCGCGCTGGCGCCAGGTGGATCGTCAGGCGGCTCCTCGGCGGCGATCTCCGCCCGGCTGTGCCCGGCGGCGACCGGCACCGACACGGGCGGGTCGATCCGTCAGCCTGCCGCCTTCACCGGCATCAGTGGTATCAAGCCGACCTATGGCCGCTGTTCGCGCTGGGGCATCGTGGCCTTTGCCTCCTCACTGGATCAGGCCGGGCCGATGGCGCGGACGGTGCGCGACAATGCGATCCTGCTGGAAACGATGGCGGGCTTCGATCCCAAGGATTCGACCTCGCTCGATCTGGCCGTGCCGCAGTGGGAAGCCAACCTGACGAGCAGTCTCAAGGGCAAGAAGGTCGGCATCCCCAAGGAATATCGCCCCGATGGCTTGAATGCGGAAATCTCCGCCATGTGGGATCGCGGCATCGATTGGTTGAAGGACGCAGGCGCCGAGGTCGCGGAGGTATCGCTTCCCCACACCAAATATGCGCTGCCAACCTATTATATCATCGCACCTGCCGAGGCTTCCTCAAACCTCGCCCGCTATGACGGCGTACGCTACGGCCAACGCGACCTTCCCGATGGGGCGGGCCTCCAGGACATGTATGCCGCCACCCGCGCCTTGGGGTTCGGGTCGGAGGTCAAGCGCCGCATCATGATCGGCACCTATGTGCTGTCTGCGGGCTTCTACGACGCCTATTATACGCAGGCGCAGAAGGTGCGGGCGCTGATCGCGCGCGACTTCGATCAGGCTTTCGAGAAGTGCGATCTGTTGCTGACGCCGACCGCGCCTAGCGCCTCCTTCGCGCTGGGCGAGAAGCAGGCCGATCCGCTCGCCATGTATCTGAACGACGTCTTCACCGTGCCTGCCTCGCTCGCTGGCTTGCCCGCGATGGCGGTGCCGGGTGGGTTGGATGCGCAGGGCTTGCCGCTGGGGCTCCAGATCATCGGCAAGGCACTGGACGAGCAGACCGTGCTGAACGCGGGCCTGGCGATCGAGGAACGCGCAGGCTTCACGGCTCGGCCGGAAAAGTGGTGGTAATCAGTCCCGTCATGCCAGCGCGGGCTGGCATCTCAGGCGAGGTTGAACAACATACGAGAAAGATCCCAGCTTCCGCTGGGATGACGGTGTAGAAGATGACCGAGACAGCATACCGCATTCAGGGCGCAACCGGCGAGTGGGAGGTCGTGATCGGCCTCGAAGTCCATGCGCAGGTGACGAGCCAGGCGAAGCTCTTTTCCGGCGCGGCGACGGCATTCGGCGCGGAACCCAACACGCAGGTGTCGCTGGTTGACGCGGCGATGCCGGGCATGCTGCCCGTGCCCAATCGCGAGTGCATCCGTCAGGCGGTGCGCACCGGCATGGCGATCAATGCAAAGATCAACAAATGGTCGCGCTTCGATCGCAAGAACTACTTCTACGCCGACTTGCCGCAGGGCTATCAGATAAGCCAGCTTTACCACCCGCTGGTCGGCGAAGGCGAGATCGAGATCAATCTCGATGAGAAGAACCCCGACGCCGCGACCAAGCGGATCGGCATCGAACGCATCCATGTCGAACAGGATGCGGGTAAGCTGATGCACGACCAGCACCCGACGCGCTCCTATGTCGACCTCAACCGCTCGGGCGTCGCGCTGATGGAGATCGTGTCGAAGCCCGACATGCGCTCACCGGCCGAGGCTGGCGCCTATCTGTCGAAGCTCCGCACGATCCTTCGTTATGTTGGCTCGTGCGATGGCAATATGGATCAGGGTTCGATGCGCGCCGACGTCAACGTGTCGGTGCGCAAGCCCGGCCATGAGTTCGGCACGCGAACCGAAACGAAGAACGTCAACTCCGTCCGCTTCGTCATGGCGGTGGTGGAATATGAGGCCAGCCGTCAGGTCGATGTGCTGGAAGCGGGCGGCAAGGTCGTTCAGGAAACGCGCCTCTACGATCCGGACAAGAATGAAACGCGGTCCATGCGGTCCAAGGAAGATGCGCATGACTATCGCTACTTCCCGGACCCGGACCTTCTACCGCTGGAACTGGAAGACGCCTTCCTGGAGGAATGCCGCCAGTCCTTGCCCGAACTGCCGGATGCAAAACGCAGCCGCTATGAGGAGCAACTGGGTCTTTCGGCTTACAATGCCGCCACGCTGACCGCTGACGCCGACACGGCGCGCTGGTTCGAAGCCTTGCTGGCCGAAGCCGCGCGTATCCAGAAGAAGAGCGAGGGCGAGGTTGCCAAGGCTTCGGCCAACTGGCTGCTGTCCGAACTGTACGGCGCTCTCAACCGCCTCGGGAAGAGCCTTGAGGACAGTCCGGTCGGCCCCGAAGAGGGCGCGGAACTGCTCGCGCTCGTCGCCGATGGCACGATCAGCGGCACCATCGCCAAGCAGGTGTTCGAGATCATGCTCGAAACCGGCGATCGCGCGCCGAAGATCGTTGAGGAAAAGGGCCTGAAGCAGACCAGCGACACCGGCGCGATCGAAGCTGCCGTGGCCAAGGTCCTTGCCGACAATGGCGACAAGGTTGAACAATATAAGGCGGGCAAGGAAGCCTTGTTCGGCTTCTTCGTTGGCCAGACGATGAAAGCCATGCAGGGCAAGGCCAATCCCCAGGTCGTCAATGACCTCGTCCGCAAGGCGCTTGCCTAAATCGAAGCCCACTGTCTAAACCCCTGAATGGAAAGCGGATGCGGGGGCGCTTCCGTCCACAGGGGGTAAAACATGAAGCTACGCGGGCTGATCGCGGGACTTGCACTGTTGGCGGCCTGCGCGCCGCTGAGCGTGCAGGCCGAAACGCTGACCAACGACATGGTCGTGTCGCTCGTTCAGGCGGGGTTGGGCGATGACGCCGTGATCGCCAAGATCAAGGCGTCCGCCGGTCATTACGCCCTATCGACTGACGATCTGATTGCCCTGAAAAAGCGCGGCGTGCCCGGTCCGGTAATTGCCGCCATGATCCAATCCGGCGCTGAAGGCGCGGTTTCGTCCAAGGCCGTTTTCTCCGCCGACTCGCCTGATCCGCTGGTCCCGCATCCATCCGGCGTCTACCTGGCAACCGACGCGCGCATGGCGCGGATCGATCCCACGACGTCGAACCAGAGCAAGACCGGCGGCATATTGGGCTATGCCTTTACCGGCGGCATCGCTTCGCTCAGCATCAAGGCGGTGATCCCGAACATCACCGCGCGGGTCCGCACCGGTCGATCGCGCCCGACATTCTATTTCTACTTCGATGAGGCGACGCGCGGCCTTTCCCAGTCAGGCGGCGGCTCATTGTGGCTGTCGGGTCCGGCAAGCGCCATCACCTCCCCCAATGAATTCAGCCTCATCCGGTTCGAGGTGAAGAAGGATCGTCGCGAAACACGCGTGGGCAGCATGAATCTGGCAGGGGCCAAGGCAGGGGTGATGGACAAGGACCGCATCCCCTTCGACTATGAACAGGTGACGCCCGGAGTGTTCAAGGTGACGCCCTCATCGGACCTGCCCGCGGGCGAATATGGCTTCCTCTATTCGGTGAGCGCGGGCGCTGGCCCCGGCATGTGGGGCAACGGCACGGGCTCGGCACGGATTTTCGATTTCGCCGTCCACCCGTGAATGAATGGGACGCCGCCTGAGGAGCAAGCGGCGTCCCGTCCATAAGGCTGTCCCGGGGGGCAAGACGGCCTCATGGCTGGTCTGGCGAGCAAGGAGGGGGCGCGCCCGCCAGCGTTCACTGGCATGACGGCACCACAGGAACTTTCCCGTAACCGCTCGCGTCAAAAAGCGATGTCCATTCCAACCCTTATCGTCCGTGGGCGCATCGGCGTCACATAGTCGCCGCGCAGATTAAACGGCGTGCCCAGCGAAAAGCGGTTGCCGTGGCTGTCCAGCAGATTGCTGAGCGATAGCGACAGTTGCAGCGGCCCACGCGAAACGCTCGCGCTGATTGCCGTATCGACATAATCACCTTGGTCGCGCCCAAGGATAGGACCAACGCCCAGCCGCGACTTGCCGACATATCTGGCGGACCCGTTCAGGTGCAGGGTCATATCGCCGCTCAACCGGGCTCGATAATCAATCGCGATCCGGGCGCCGAGGTTGGCGACATTGGGCAAAGTCATCGACTTGTCTGCGGCCACCAGCGCCTGCACATAGGGCGTGGCCCTTTTGAGCCGACTGTCGTTATAAATAAAACTGCCATCGATGCTCAGCGTCGGGAGCGGCCGTACAATGATGCGGCCTTCGACGGTAAATATGCGCCCGTCACCAATATTGGCCGTGGCTGGCAGGCCGATCCTGTCGATCACATCCGCCTGAATATCGCGCCAGTCCGTATAGGCGAAATTCCCGCTGATCGCGACCAGTTCGCCGCCGGAAACGCCCTTGCGAAATCCGAACTCCAGCGTCGATGCCCGGTCGTTGCTGAACCGCCTCACATGCTGGTCATCCACCGCCAGCCCGCCCGGCCGAAACCCTTGCTGATAACGGGCGTAGAGGGTCAGGCCCGGAATCGCATCGCTCAGCAGGGAAAGGGACGGCAGGAAGATCGTCTCATGCCGCTTCGCCTCTGCTTCTGCTCGCGCGATATCGGCACTGGCCAGCAGAGCGACCGGATCGACTGCCTCGCCTGACAGGCTGCTGTTCGTCAACCGACCGCCCAAGGTGGCGACCAGCCCTGCCACGGGTTCAAAGGACGTCTCGCCAAATATCGTCGCTTCCCGGATGCGATTGCGAACTCCGGTGGCGACTGCCGGAGTGCCGCTGCCGTATAGCGGGACGCCCGGAATGATCTCATCCTCCACGAAGCCAGGGCCGAAGGAAGCCAGCGACCGGCTCAATCGCGATACGCTTTCCAGATAGGAGAGGCCGACGACCCAGCCGAGGCCATTTTCCCTGTCCCGCGTCAGGCGGTTTTCCGTCGAAAAGATGGAAACCCGATTATGCTGGGTGAACAGCGCAGGCGGCGTGGAGGGCTGCGTCGCGTCATAGCTTTCGGTCAGACTGTTACGGACATAGCCGGTCGACGACACGAAGCGCAGATCATCCCATTGCCTCTCGATACGCACATTGCCCAGCGCATAGTCAGAGGACGAGGGTTGCGCCAAACTGGACCTCCGGTCGAGGGGACCCGCCGTCCGATCGGCATATTGCGCATCATCCCCGTTGATCCGCTGGTAGAGCCCCGTGAGGTCGATCACCCAATCCTCATTGGGCGCAAAGCGCAGGGCGGCGCGGCCACCATATATATCCGTTCGGTTGACGTCATTGCGTCGGCGCTGGAGGTCATCGATATAGCCGCCCTCCCGGACGCCGTAGCCGACAACGCGCAGCGCCAGCCGTTCCGGGACGATCGGGACGTTCAACGTCGCGGAAACATCACCTCCCGGATCGCCATGCTGAGTGAAGCTTAGTCCGGTGGACAGCTGCCCGCCGATCCGTGCCAGATTCGGCGGATTGGGCACCAGACGGATTATCCCGCCCAGCGACCCCGCACCGTACAGCGTGCCCTGCGGCCCTTCCAATACTTCGACGCCCTGCATGTCATAGAGGCGCAGGTCAGGATCAGGCGCCGCATAGTTGAGGCGCATGTCGCCAAGATATTGCCCTGTGGTCGCCTGCGTCGGACCAGCGATGGCAGAATCGGCGATCGCGCGCAGGAACAGCTTGTTACGGCCCGGACCCGCATGGGTGGAACTCAGGCTGGCGACCCGGCTCAGCAGAGTTGCGGTGCCAGCCGCCGCTTCCGCGCTGGTGAGCGGGGCATAGTCCAGGGCTTCCACGACGCCGGGATAGCGGGGCAACGGGACGTCGCGCTTGGAGGCTGTGACGACGATCTCGGCGGACGGCGGCGGCTCGGGAATTGCTGACCTGGCGCGGGCGGCAACGGCCGGCGCAGGCGTCACAGGCGCGCGGACGATGCGCCATGTGCTGGCGTTTATCCGCTCGGCACGAGCATTGGTCCCGCGCAGGAGTCGGCGCAGGGCCGTCTCAACCGACAAACGGCCTTCGATCGCGGGCGTGGCAAGCCCTGCGAGCGACTGGTCCGACATGCCGATAGAGGCGCCCGTCTGACGGCCAAGCACGACGACAGCTTCGCCCAGCCGGGACGGGGCGATGCTGATCATCTGCCTGTCCGCAGCGTTCGCCGGGGATGTGGCTGCAACGGCTAAGGCAGTGACGATAAGGACGTCAGCGGAGCGAGCCATCCTCTTCCTTCAGCAGCCATCCGTCACCTTGTCGCACGGCCGAAAGACCCATGAGCGGAGCGGCGGCTGCGAAAAAGCGCGGCAAGTTCCGGTCCAGCCGGATCGTGCCCGTAAACCGCGTGCCGCCTGCCGCAGGCGTCGTATCCAGCTTCACTCCCAGCGATCGTGCGATGTCCGCGCTGATCTGCGCCACCGGCATATTATCGTAACTCAGCCGCCCTTCGCGCCAGCTTGCCACGCTATCGGGCGCGATGGTCATAAGGCGGACGCCGGTTGCGTCGCTGGACAACCCTCGGCCTGCGGGCAGGGCGATCGCCTGCCTTTGCGGATCGAAGATCACCTTGCCCTCCGCAACGCCGATCCGTGTCGCATTGCCGCTATGGACGATGTTGAAGATGGTGCCCGCATCCTCGAACACGGCTTTGCCCACGGTTACCCGGAACGGATCACTGCTGTCATGATGGACGGTAAAGGCGGCCTCGCCGCCATCGAGCGCGGCGAAGCGATCATTCTCATGATCGAGGCGCAACGTCGAACCACCGTTCAGGTCTATGCGCGTGCCGTCGTCCAGGACGATGTTGCGCACCTCACCCGGACGGGTGGTTACGGTATAGATGTCGCTCCTCGTCCAGTTGCCGATGGAGACGGCCGCCACGATTGCAGCGGCTATCGCACCTGCTGCAATCCAGCGTCCGGGGTGCGATCTGGGCGTCCCCGGATCATTAGCGGCGGCACGCGTGGCTTCGGGGGTCGCCATGATGACATCGAGTCTGGCATCAACCGCTACCACGGCATCATAGGCTGCTGCATGCGCCGGATCAGCCTCCAGCCAGACGGTGAAGGCGTCCCATTCGACAAAATCGGGATCGCGCGTTCGGATAACCCATCCGAGCGCCTCCTCGTGAAGCATGGCATTCGCCCCGGTCATATATTGCCCCTTACCGGGCGAGACGCCGCCACGCCGATCATTCCGTATCCAGCCTCTGCTTGAGGACGGTCAGCGCGCGATAGGCCTTCTGCAAGTCCTTCTCCACAGTCGTCAGGCTGACCCCCAGTTCCTCGGCGATCCCCCGCTGTCCGACGCCTTCGATCCGAAATCGACGAAACACCAGTTCAACGCGTGGCCCTAGCTCGCGCAGCACCTCCTGCGCATTCTCCACGATCTCGGCCAGGATCAACCGTTCATCAACGGCCATGTCCTCGCCCGGATCGGCCATGAGGCCGCCAGCGCTCTCCGCCCAATCCTGCTCCCGCTTTCCCCGGCGCGTGCTGGAACGATAACGGTCCAGCATCAGATTGTTGGCCGCGCGATACAGATAGGGCAGGGGGTCAGCGACTGGACCAACATCCCTCGCTTCCAGCTTCATCCACATGTCCTGCATCAGATCCTCTGCATCGTCCCCCGCGCCACGCGCGCGCAGGAAGCGCAGCAGCGCGCCCCGGTTCGCCAGAAATATCGCAGATAGGCCGCTGGCCATGCCGTTGTGGGTCCAGTGCAGGTGAGGCCGCCCGAAATAGATGGCTCCACAGGTCTTTGGCAATGGACAAGCGAATAGCCACCGCCGGGATTGTTCTCAAAGCGCCACTGCTCTAGCGCAAATCGGGTGAGTGACCGGAGGCAGGATGCAGGCGACCACGCAGGCTGACGTAAGGGCAGCGACGGCGACAGGCATGAATCCGGAGAAGTTGGATCTGCTCGCCACATCGCTGCACGAAAAATATGTAGCGACCGGCAAGCTGCCTCATTTGCGTCTGCTTGTCTCGCGCGACGAGCGCGTTCTGCTGTCGCATGTCAGTGGCGTCGCACGCGCCAGCCAGGAACTGCTTGAGAAAGACTCGCTGTTCCGGATCGCGTCGATGACGAAGCCGGTCACATCGGTCGCTTTCATGATGCTGGTCGAACAGGGGCTGGTCGGGCTGGACGATCCCGTGACGGATGTCCTGCCGGAATTTGCAAATCTCTCCGTGGGACTGGATCGGACGCCCTTAAAACAACCGATGCGAATGATCGACCTGCTCCGCCATACGTCTGGGCTGACCTACGGCCTCCAGGGGCAGACGATGATCGACGCCGAATATCGTAGACTGGGGCTCGACGAGTTTCAGCAGAAGCGCACTTCCGACGACTTCATAGCGGCATTGTCCCAGCTACCTCTGGAATTTTCTCCCGGTGAGCGCTGGAATTACTCGGTCGCGACCGACGTTCTGGGCGTGGTGGTCGAACGGCTGAGCGGCCTTGATCTGGACAGCTTCTTCACACATCGCATCTTCCGTCCACTCGGGATGACCGACACGTCCTTCGAGCTGCCTCGCGAAAAGGTGGAACGGATGACGGACGCGTGGCAGCTGCGCGCCGATGGCGACCTGTCGCTCTACGATCGTGGCGCCCGCAGCGGTTGGCGGCGAAATTTAAAGCTGCGCTCCGGCGGAGGCGGTCTCATATCGACCGCGAATGACTATCATCGCTTTGCCCGGATGTTGTTGCGGGGCGGTGAACTGGACGGCACGCGCTTGCTCAAACCGCAGACCGTAGCCGCCATGCACGCTAATCACCTTCCAGGCGGGGGCGATCTTGCCCGCCATTCCTTGTCCTTGTTCAGCGAGGCGGATTATGCGGGGGTAGGTTTCGGGCTGGGCTTGGCCACCGACCTTGCGACCCGAGAATATTTTTGGGGAGGCCTATTCTCCACCTTCTTCTTCATCGACCCCATGGAAAAAATCATCGGGTTGCTGATGACGCAGCATCTGCCGTCGAACAACTATCCGATCCGCCGGGAACTGCGCGATGGCGTACGGGCAGCGATTGCGACCCGCAAGGCCTGAGCAGATGAGATCCGCTTCATCTCGCATCCACTCAAACCGAAATTTGCGCCTTCATGCATTCCCGCTATGCTAGGCAGCGGGGGATGAAATGCACAGAATGAGGCACGAGATTGACCGTCAAGGGTAAGCCGATGCTGAAGGATGTAGGTGATCGTCCGCAAACCTATTCCAGCCCCGCCATCATCGAACGGCGCAAGCGCATTCTGCAAGAAACGCGAAAAGTAATCGCTGAACAGGGCATCGCCGCCTTCAGCATGAACGAGATTGGGCACCGCGCGGGCGTTGCCAAGCGAACGCTCTACAATGCGTTCCAGACCCGAGAACGGATGATCGCGGCGGCGATCCAGGAATATTTCGACGAATATGTGAGCAATCTCTCCTATGTCAGCGCCCCTGGCACGATGGAGCAGAATATCGAACGCATGATTTCGGTCCTTCAACGCAACGCAAAACTGCGGAATTACGTTAAGGCGGTCATGTCCCTCTATTTCAGCTCCGATGTCGACCACGATATCTGGACCGCCATCCACGCGCCCGCCGTCCATCATAATCGCAGCTGGATCGCAGCGCTTGAAGCGAAGAAGCAGCTTCAGCCATGGGTCGATGTCGATAAGCTTGTTGATGATCTGGTGCGGTTCGAATTCGCGACGATCAACGAATGGGCGCAGGGCCGCATCGCCGACGATGAAGTCGTCGTCCGGCTCGTCAGCAGCTATCTCGGCTGCCTCTCGGGCGCGCTGAAAGGCAACGCTCGCAAGGATGTAGAGACGCTTCTTAAGGACATCGCTGAACGCGGCGTGGATGCGATCCCTGTTCCCCATAGCGCAAAGGCGATAGCAGCTTAGACTTCTGCTTCCGGTTTACGGGGCAGAGACAACGACTTTCAGCCAAACCTTCCCCACGCTACTGGACCGTGAAATTGCGAGGCTTGCCCAAGGACGGGACGACAAAAAGATCAAATGGCGCCCAAAACCGCGCCGCGAATATTGGAGAGTATGTCTGATGCAAAATGAACAACTGGCGACGATCGCCGTGCTGGGCGGAACCGGCAAGGAAGGCGGCGGGCTCGCGCTGCGCTGGGCGCACAAGGGGCACAGGGTCATCATCGGCAGTCGCACGGCCGAACGAGCAATGGAAGCCGCGGCGCAGATGAACGAGGTGCTTGGCGACAACCGGGTCACCGGCGCCCCCAATGCAGAGGCCGCCGCGCAGGGTGAGATCGTCGTTCTAGCCGTCCCCTACGCCGCGCAGCAGTCCACCGTGCAAGAGGTCGCAACGGCCTTGGCAGGCAAGATCCTCATCGACGTCACCGTACCCCTGATGCCGCCCAAGGTAAGCCGCGTACAGCTTCCCAATGGAGGATCGGCGGTGGAGGCTGTGCAGAAGATGCTGGGCGAGGGCGTTCGCGTCGTGTCCGCCTTCCAGAATATCAGCGCCCATCATCTCACCAAGCTGGACGAAGATGTGGAATGCGACGTTCTGGTTTGCGCTGACGACCCCGACGCCGCTGATCAGGTAGTGGCACTGGCGCAGGAAATCGGCCTACGCGCCTGGAACGCCGGACCGCTCTGCAACTCCGTCGTGGCGGAAGGGCTGACCTCCGTCCTCATCGCGCTGAATCGCAAATATAAGGTCCCGGGTTCGGGTATCCGGATCACGGGCGTCTAAGGAGAAAGCGCGGCTCGCCATGTCAAACCGACGATGGCGAAATATGGTGAGCCCTGCTGGATTCGAACCAGCGACCTACTGATTAAAAGTGTCAATAACTATCTGATTTATATGTATTATTGTGTTCCATCCGGTAGTGTATCGCATTGAAAATGCACATCTTCAGTGTAGTAATGCGTAGCAATCAATATCAGCGTGTTTGATCCAATTGCATGCCTCCAATGCCCCAAAAATGTCCTCTTGGGCACGGGGTGCAGCCTTGGTCGCCTCCCTAATTGCGGCCCTAAATTCTTATGGCACATCGGGAGGGGAGGAATCCGCCATTTCGGTGATCTTTGCGAGGGTTTCCGCTGTGTTGATATAAATCGTTTCCGGCCGCCCAAGATGCAAATAGCTTATGGTACTGGATGAAGCGATCGCGACATGGATTTCACGATCAAGTCGATCCTCTGGGATGCCTTTCTCGATTAGGGCGAGGCGAAGGTGATGGAACGGATCATCAAAATTCAAATCCACTATTCCATGCATCTCGTGATGCAGATCAAGTGATTGGCTAAGTAGGCCCACAGCCTCTAAATGTCGGAGAATGTCGGTTGTAGCTTGGCGACGGAGCATGCCGGAAACTACCTCGAGCCATGTTAACGACCGTTCGTATAGGCCGATTGCTGCAGGGATGTAGGTCGACACGCGATATAGCAGACGGGACGCAAAAATCGCAGCGTGTGATGCATGGAGTGGAAATACAGATCCCAGAACAGAGCGGCATCCCAGAGCAAGGAAACCATTGGCGACTGTCGCGTGGTTGCGATCTGCGGCATGGGTATCGCATGCGCTCAGGATTACAATTGGCGGTATGCGATACAGCTCACCTCGAAGGCTCCACACGTCGATAGAAGTGTCACCGAGCCAAAGTACCCCAGGTTCATCGGGGTTATGCGACCCGTGTCCATCAAACAGCATCATCATGCCTTCGAAGCCATTGATGGCGTCGATTAATTCTTGGCGAGAGGTAACGCGGACCCATTTGATCCGGATGCTATCTCGCCACTTCTTCCCGAAGGCTTCAAACGCGATGCGGAATGGCTCAGCGATAACATCCCCTTCGGGCAAGCCGCTCACGATCAGGATGTCCCGGAAATCCTCGGGTGTTGCTTGGATCGGGACTGGGCTGGAAAGCGTGTCGATAAAGGCGTTGCCAGGGGTGACGGGAATGCGGGAAACATTGTACCGTAACCCCAGTGGAATGCCCCGTATGTCCAGCCATTCAACATGAGCATCGGCGATGACCCGAACGCCGTCTCTGGAACGTTCAACGAGCGGCATAAATTCATTTGGAAACCCGCCGGCAATAGCGCGCTGAACGCCGCGGAATAACTCACTTCGCTTTAGCTTCTCTGGCCGGGTTGAACGATAATGCTGAGCGAATTGACGCACGACACCGCGCGTACGGTTCATCCTGTTGGGTAGCCTGACAACAGCTCCAATTTCCGAGGCTGCGAGGCACCCAACCGCCTCTGTTCCTAGCCATACTTCCCTCTGCCTTATTCCCATTATGGGATTTGGGGTAGGGGTCTCGCCATTCCTCAAGGCATCATCAGAAATGCCAAGGAGAGCATTCTTTTGCGCTTCGGATGATATTTCAAAACTATAACTTGATTGCTTCTCCAAAATACGGAGCGTCGCTTGATAGTTTCGGCGTAGATTTCGATCGAGCTTTGAGGGCAAGGAAAAGCCTGATTTTAGATCGTAAGTTGCAGGGCAATATAGATTGAGATCTGGCGTGCGCGGGTAAATCAAATTTGCTACGCTTGAGGGGGTGGCATCCCGCTCATCAAAAATCGCGTTTGTTGTAAGTACAATCTGTTCGATATGTGCCGGTTCTCCTTCAGCATGTCGTTTGAACCGTTCTGCTCCAATTTCTTTGAAGCCGCATGGCCTGAGAGCTGCTGCATTCGGAAAAATGGTCCCATGGCCGCCAATCTCAAAGGGGAGTTTTCGCGCCGCTGGTTCGACCCATGAGGAGATTGCGGCTTCCGCCTCATCAATGCCTGTGACGATTCCCAATTGGCGAAGTTCATCGCAAACTACGAGGAAGCGTTTGCGTAAAGATTCGAAGGATAACTCGGAATATTTGATAGTTGCGGCGGGATCGTCCGCTACGAGAGTTACAGGCCCAGGGCAACTTGCTAACCAATCTTTATAGTCAACGACCTTTTCGTTCCTATCGAGAACGATTACTGTGAACGCGGCTTGGAGCGGCAAAGGATGTGAGCGCAAAGCGCGAGGAGACTGCCCGTACCAATTTACGGGAGCTTGGCCCACGATTCGCCTAGCGATCCGATACGGCAATACATCAGGCGTCAGCTCGAAGATGTCCGTGGGCATATCCTGGATGAAGCGTAGGAGTCCGCTGTTTTCGCAAAGGCTGAATGCGAATCCTTGAAATGGGGTTGCATCTTCCGGTTTGCCGTCGGGCACACTCATCAGGAAACGAATTTTCGGGTCGATCATTATTTGTGCCGTATCCATCTTTATTGTAACGCATCCAAGAATTCAGAGATATGATCTATGTGTAAAAATTAAAAAAGGAGATCAAGCGATCATTGCTTGATTCACGAAATTACGTGCTTCTTTGAAACCAAGAAAAAGTATCTTTCAAGATGGTCGTCGCACAGATCCATCATTCCGATCTAAAGAACCCCCCGGTGATATTGTACATTATTCATGTAGCATTCTAGATGGACAGGAATTTTTCTGAATTATGCGGTATGGGGTGGATTATTTCTTTGAGGAATGAGAAAATTGATGATTATTAGGTTGCCATCGAAAGGTTGGCAACAGTGCGTAGAGTATTGTCAAACAAGTTTCTGGAAACTGCAAAAGCCGGGGCAAAGCGGGTCGATATCCGTGACACGAGCTTTCCCGGTTTCGGAGTTAGGATTACGACGCGAGGAAAAAAGACCTTCGTCTACAACTATCGTTGGGGAATTGAACAGCGACGCCAGGTACTTGGGACGTTTCCTGCAACGCCGTTGGCGAAAGCCCGCGAAAAGGCGATGGATATTCAACGGCTGCTCGAAGATGGCATTGATCCGACACAGCAGCGCCAGCGGTTGATCACTAGCGTTGAAGAGGCAGTTGTGACTTTCATCCGCAGCTACGCCCAGCCTCGCAATAAAAGCTGGCGTGAGGCTGAACGCATCTTGACTCGCGAACTGGTCAGCGTCCTCGGCGGGCGTGATATCCGATTGATCACCAAGGCGGACATATTGGGCATCGTTGATGCCGCCAGTGAACGTGGCGCGCTCTATCAGGCGAACCGCATCCAAGCCCATACGCGCAAGTTCCTCAGTTGGTGTGCCCAGCGAGGTTTGATCGATGCCAATCCGATTCTCGGCATCAGCGCACCCACCCGGGAGCGTGCTCGTGACAGGGTTTTGTCGGATGATGAGGTTGCGCGCGTCGTCAGGTCGGCGAAGGCGGAGCCGTTCCCTTTCGGGCCATTCGTTCTGCTGCTGCTTGCCACCGCACAACGACGCGGGGAACTCGCGGAAATGCGCTGGAGCCACATCGATCGGGTGACGGGAATTTGGGAAATACCGGCAGAATTTTCGAAGAACGGCAGGGCGAACACCGTGCCGCTGTCTCCATTTGCCATCCGCGTTCTCGACACGGTGCCGATGCTCGACGCCTGCGATTTCGTGTTCAGTACCAATCGCCGCACACCCGTGAGCGGGTTTTCGAAGATGCTGCGGCGAATATCCCAAGCGTCGGAGACATCCGGCTGGCGACTGCATGATCTTCGTCGCACGGCGGCATCCGGCATGGCGAGGGCGGGCGTTGCACCGCATGTCGTCGAGAAGGTGTTGAACCATGTCAGCGGCACAATCGGCGGTGTCGCGCTGGTCTATAATCGCTATGGTTACACCGATGAGAAGCGCGCGGCGCTGGAGAAATGGGGGAGCTTTTTAAGTGAGTTCGACTGAAACCCGCCGATACATATCGCTGCGTGAGGCTGCGAATATTGTTGGTCCGCGTTTCTACAAGGCATGGAGCGATACTGATCCGGATGCACTGGGTCGTGCTCGTGAGATTGATCCTGAAGCTCATGATAGGGCCGAAGCCGTTCAGTATTTGCTGAAATCTTATATCGTTGATGGAGATATTACTGCGTACCAAGATCCTCCCCCCGATGGGTCTGGACGTCCGGTGATCGACATTCCTGCCAAGTGGTATGAGGCGGCTTCGTTCAATATTTGCATCAGGACCAGCCGCTTCTTCGTTTTCACAGATGCGTGGGAGCCCATTTACATCAAGCCTCGGCAATTGCTGGCCCATCTCCCAAAGATCGCCGGTCAGCGAAATCCGGGTCGCTACCACGCTAAGGATGTCATCCATGCGGCGTGGAAGATGGCCTTGAGCCAAGAGGCGGTTCCGACCAAGGCGGAATTAACCCGGCTTTTGATCGACTGGTGTGCGGAAAAAGGTCTCTACCCCGACCCGACGACGTTTGACGATATCACCGCTGAGGTCGTGGGTTTTTTGAACGAGAACAAAACAGAACCGAGAGTTAGTGATTTCAATCCGTCCCACGACCTACCGCCGAATCCCGCATAACTGTTTCGGCTCCTTCGAATGTGAGGAGCCGAAATATGCAAAATCCACTTGTTATCGACACCGACGGGCTACGACGCTGCGGCATTCGTGTGGCGCGATCCACACTTCTCATTTGGGAGAAAAAGGGGCTGTTCCCCCGACGCTTCCGCATTGGGCAAAAAATATTCTGGAATCTGCGCGAAGTCGAAGACCATCTCGCCCGCCTCGCTGTGGATGCGCAGCGGTGATGCCGTGGCGCTACCGGCCGCTAACGACCGGAAAAGCAAGTCCCACTGCCACCGAGGCGGCAAGCCGGTTCCTTGCTGATCTGTGGGATTATGACCCCCGCGCATATACCTTCATTGGTACCCGTCGCGGTGATCGTTGGAAAGATCACGCGATCAGAGGTAACAGGGGCGCGAAAATCGCCGCGATCATCGCTGCACATCCTGCTGATCGTTACGACATCTATTTTTGCCCTAACGCCTTTGCCGAACCATACAGGCGCACAGCGCTCGCATTGCCTAGCCGTTGTGCCTGGTGTGATATCGATGATGCCGATCCCGACGTCTATGATCCTCAGCCCAATATCCTTTGGGAGACATCGCCGGACCGCTTTCAGGGGATTTGGTTATGGCGCGACGTTTCGCCGGGCGACATTGCCGAGCAAGTATCGCGCAACATCTGGGCAAAGGATGGCGGCGACAAGGGGGGCTGGTCGGTTACCAAGATGCTGCGCCTTCCGGGTACTATCAACCACAAGCCGCAATATCGGAAACCCATAGTTACCCTACAGGTCTATGATCCTCGTCCCCAGAAGCTGCCTAGGTCGATTCTTTCGATCCCGACCGGAACGCCTACAAAAGGCGAAGAAAATGTCGAAATCACCGGCGTTGATCCCTACAAAATCATGCGGCGTTATCGGCGCAAAATGGGGCTTCGGGCAGGCGCGTTGATGACCGCCACGCGCGTTATGAGGCCCGATCGGTCGGGCGCGGTCTACCTCATCGTCGTCGGCATGATCGAGGCGGGCGCAGAGGATTCCGAAATTGCCGCCGTGTTGCTGATGAATCCCTACTTCAACTCCAAATGGGGTACCGACCTAGTCAAAGCCGAGGACCAGATACTTCGCATCCGGGCGCGACTGGAGGCGGGTCAATGAGTGCCGATCCGAAAAAGATACGCCTTCGGCTGACCGGCAAGGACCGTGGAAGGGAGTTGCAATCCGCCATCGTGGAATGGGGCTTGAGGGGCATGTCGAAGTCCCAGGCCAAAAAGATGGCCAGATCTTTTGACAACGCCGCAAACGCACCGCCCCTCACGGATGAGGAATTTGCCGAGGCGGTCGAAAGGGCTTGGTCAGAGGTCCGGCAGATCGCGAAGGAAGAGCATTTCAAGGACCTCGCGGATTTTGAAACGCTACCGGTCGAATATCTGATCGAGCCTCTCTTGCCGATCGGCGTCACATCGATCCTTGATGGCAATCCCGGCATGGGCAAGTCGTTTCTCAGCCTTGGCATGACGGCTGGGGTTACGAGAACAGGCAAGTTCGGCGAAATGCCGGTTGCCCGTAAAGGCCGGGTCCTATTGCTGAATGACGAGGACGATCCCAGCCGCGTGCTGCGGCCGAGACTCGAAGCGATTGGTGCGGATATCGATAAGATCAGGGTAATCGATAGTGCCTTCACTCTGGACGAGGAAGGCGTCGATATACTGCGCCGGGAAGTCCGCAGCCACGATCCGACATTAGTCGTCATCGACCCGCTCACAAACTTTATGGGCGGCGGTGTCGATATGTACCGGCCCAACGAAGCCAACGCCTTCATGCGTCCTCTGCACCGGTTGGCGAAGGAATTCGACATCTCCATCCTGATCGCGCGGCATTTGCGCAAGCAGGCGTCCGACAATGCGATGCACATGGGGCAGGGATCAATGGCCTTCGGCGGAGCTGTTCGCTCAGGTATGATCGTCACACCTCACCCAACACGGGCCGACTGGCGTGTGCTAGCGCATTACAAGAGCAGCTATGCGAAAGAGGCGGGATCAGAGGCGTTCGAGATTTGTACGCCTCCCAAGGGTGGCGCGGCGCGGGTCGTATGGCACGGGCCGGTCGAGATGTCGGCCAACGAACTGGTGACGCAATCATCGGTGCAGGATTCGGTGCTCGACCGGGCGATCCGCGCGCTTGAGGACTATCTTGCCCCCGGCCCCGCCAAGGCGCGGGAAGTTATTGCCGCTATGAAAAAGAAGGGGGTGCAGGAGCGCACGCTGGACCGCGCCAAGAAGAAGTTGGGCGTCGTAAGCGGCAAGGGGCCGGGTGCTAAATGGGAGCTGCCGGACTGAAAGGGCGCCAAATGTGCATATATACGACGTTGGCGCTCTTTCGAGCGGGTGGTGCGCACATTAGAAACTGGCCGGAATGCACCCATGGATCGGTCGGCCAGTCTAGGGCAAGGGACGTCCGGTTTGGTTGTCAGTCTGGATGGGCGGTTGTCAGCGCCTTGCGCGCCTCTTCCAGCGCCTTCGAACCCGGCGTCCATGACCATGGCTGCCTAGCGACATGCTCCTTGCCGAGGCTCGGATACTGCTTCGTTTGCTTGGCAGCCAGGCGGAGCAGCATCCGGGCATCGCGAGGCGGTACCTGCATTTCGCGGGCAAGTTGGTCGAGCGTGACCATTTCCGCTTGGGGGTTAGCTGATGCAGGCTTGGCGACGGTATCGCTCTTTGTCGCTGCGTTCGGCGCGGTGGTCGGCTTTGCGGGTGCGGTCGTCGTCATGTCGGTCATCTCCTTTGTTTGGGACCGACATTTCTATTAAGACGGGTCCGGAAGGCGTGTCAGGAGAAATCCTAGAAATCCCAGTCGATTTCATGAGCGGGATCGAGAATGATGTTTTTCCGTCGGTGAAGAGATATTCGTCGTCATCGCTGCCGATCTCGAACGTATAGCGGTGCCCGTCCACATCGATATGGATAATCTCGCCGGGCGTGTGGATCACTTCGATCATTGCGCCGGGAAATAGGGCCTGCGCATGGGATAACAGGTGTGATCGGTCGAGCGGTTCGTTGTCGTGCATGATGGTCTCCTTTCGTTGACCATCTTCCCAATAAGATCATGGGTGTTTCGACGTCAGGAAAAATCCCGCGTGAGACCCGCTGATTTCCGCATGGATGCTGGTGCACGGTATCGTGCAATTCGGGGAGGACCCGCTGATTTAAAATGAGGCTGAGTGGTCGGCATGGATTTCGCCATTGCGCGATCTCGGATGGGTCAACGCCCCTCACCGGGTATCCGTTGGGAACCAGACCGATCGATCCGCTTTCGCAGCCGGTCCTGCCAGAGATCGCGAGCCAGTGATTGCGCATCTTCCAGTCTGTCGATCATTGCAGCACGCTTGCGGGCTTTCGGGCGCGTCCGGTCTTTACCGCCTATCAATTTCCGACGCAGCGATATGACACGGCGACGAACGCGGGTCAGGTGGGTCATATTCTGCGAAGCATATGAGAGGCGGTGCGCTTGCCGTGATGCGAATTGACCATCGGCGTAATATAGCACCTCGCAGCGATGCCCCATGACAGGGCACAGGAAATAATGTCGAATGCCATCAAAGCCTGACGGCACCGCGTCGATCATGATGCGCTGCGTGATGGCGTCATCGAGCATGTCGGCTGTTATCGCCATCGTGCAATACGCCCCGTCGCTCAAATCGATACGCAAACGCGCCGTAGGTCGCTCAGGATCGCCGGTTGACCAGCATATCGTATCGATGACGCACTCACCCGGTCGAGCGACGCCTAGCCGCCGCAAAATACGAATATCGAGGGCCAAGGCATCCTCGATGTCACCTATATGCGTTGAACGCCGTGCGCCAGAGCCAATGCCGCCCATCGTCGTCTCCTTAATCGGAGCGAATTTACACTGTTTTTTTGCCTATCTCAGGCCCGTCAAATCCCGGTCTATGTCTCTCAAGATCAAGCTTTTCTGCGAAATTCTACGGGAAAGACAGGTTGGACAGGGTTTCTGTTGAGTTTGATCGCCCGCTATCTCATACAGGTGATGGAACCGCCACGCACGGTTCTGGGGCGTAGTAACCCCTAACGCATCGGTTGGTGCTGCCCGACGCAGCCCGCACATCCTTGACCCTTATGGTCGGGGAGCCTGCGGCGCATGTCCAGGGCTTCCCAGCCTAAAGGTCGTAGGGACCGGATGCGTTCGGTTTACTAACTCCCCGATCACCAAGGATCAGGTGTGAAGTCGAAGCGGGGGCGTACCGCGATCGGCTTCCGGGGGATGAACATGAAGAATTATGCATTTGTCAGCCTAGCGCTGATGTTGACCGGCTGCGTATCGATGGGCACGAACTACGATCCGAACGCAGTCGCACAGCTTCAACCGGGGATGTCCAAGGAAGATGTGACCGCCCGGTTAGGCAAACCCAACTCGATTTCCCAATTTCCGGACGGCAGAGTCCAGCTTGGATGGGTCCATTCGACGGGATCGATGTTTGGAGCCAACGCGCGCGCAGTATCTTTGATATTCGATGCGAACGGTAGGCTGCTCCAAACCGTGAACCAAAATCAGATCGAGATGAAGTGATGCAGAGGCTTGCGATATTGATAGCGGCGGTCACCAGTTTGGGCGCATTTTCCCTGACTGCAATGGCCGCCCCGCCCACGGGGTTGAACGCTCCCGTCCAGCCTTCGACGCCAACGGTTGGCTCAGAAATCAAACGCGGTGCTGACGCTGCAGATCGGTGCGGTACGCTATACACCATGCCGACCAGCGCAGACGGATTTGCTGCCTGTGTAGATGCACGCCAATCGGCCAACCGTCAGAGCGCCGGTGTCGGCTACGAAGCTTTTGATATTGGTCTTTATTTCATGGCGAAGGCGAATATCGGCGTTGCAATCGACATACTCAGCAAAGCGGGGCGGGACGTCGCTGTGCTACGGGCAAGAATGAACCTCTATGAAGTTCGTTACCGGCAGGCACGCGATAAGCTGAACCTGACTGATGCGGAAGCAGAGAAGGGAGCCTACATCGGCGGTATGTGACCCGGAACGCTGCGCGGCTATGCGCTGGAAATGGAATATGGCGGCGTTTGATATCTGATTGGGATGAAGGGCGCCCGAGACCATAAACCAATGAGTTGCCGTTGAAGGCATTCGATCGGGTTTTGATCTGTCGGACGAGGTACGAGCTGAGCGTGCGACCCAAAGAAGTTTGCGTTCCTTTGGCGCCGTCAATCTTGGAAGACGATTGTTTAATGCGCGGAGGACATGCAAGAACAGGTATGTGACATATGTTGACCGCACACTTTGGTTTGAAGACCTTCAGGGGCACAAGGCAATCGGTGAAGGAGAGCTACTCCGTCGCCCCGAATCTCTGGTTGTGCTGGGCGAACCGGGAATGGGAAAGAGCGAACTGCTTAAGAAGCTCTCGATTGAAGCTGGCGTAAACCGAGTCACTGCCCGTCAGTTCATCAATCGCCCTGATCCTCGCTCCCTCGTTGCCAACGGTTCGCCCATCATCATTGATGCTCTTGATGAAGTCCCCGCTCGTGGAACAGGAGATGCGGTTGACTTGGTTCTCCAGCAGTTGGGTCAGCTCGGATATCCTCGTTTCATCCTCTCGTGTCGCGTTGCCGACTGGCGATCAGCGACTTCTGTCGCGGCGATCCGTGAGCAATATGACGAAGCCCCGCTTGAGGTGCATCTAGAGCCGTTTACTCGGGAGCAGCAGATTGAAATTCTCGCTGGAAAGGTCGGCTTCGAGCGAGCGAAAACGCTCATGGATCATTTCGAGGCCTTTGGCCTTGAGATTCTGGGAAACCCGCAAACGATCGAGCTGGTTGGTCGCCTTCCAGAGGGGCAAAAGCTTCCCGAGAGCAGCGGTGCACTTTTCGATTTCGCGGTTGAAGCACTTAGAAAGGAACATCGTGAAGGTGCGGGCGAGCTTCCCGGCCCTGAGGCGCGGGATGCGGCAGGTGCCGCCTTTGCTGGCCTGATACTGGCCGGAAAGTCACGCATTTCGCGCAAGGCATCCGCGAACATCATTGAGGATGAGGTCACACTCGTCGATCTTGGCAGCCTCTGCGACGAGCACTTGGAAGTGGCCATACGCACAAGGCTTTTTGCGGGTGCAGGGGATGGAGATCTAACGTACTGGCACAGGCGGGTAGGTGAGTTTCTCGGCGCGGCTTGGCTCTCGAAGAGAGCAAACACCCGCAGCAAGCGCAAACGGCTGCTGGAACTATTCCGATCTCGTGGCCTCGTCCCAGCAAACCTTCGTGGTTTGCATGCTTGGCTTGCCAGAGATCCTAATCTTGCAATCGAAGTGATCGCCACCGATCCGATGGGTGTCATCGAATACGGCGATGCGGATGAACTCAACGACAAACAAGCAAAGGAGTTGTTTGACGCGCTTGAGCGACTTGCCGAGAGGAACCCTTGGTTCAAGGGGTGGAATGACGTCCGAGCTCAAGCTCTCGTTGCCCCGTCGCTCCAGAATCGAGCCGAGCGGCTTTTGAGTGATCGCGCAGCGCCATATCACCTTCGTGTGCTAATCGCAGACCAGCTCAACAATGCATCTGCGGCAGAGCGATTTCGAGCAACCTTGCGAACTCTCCTGTTGGACCCACACGAGGATTTCTACATCCGGCGTCGAGCCGCTTCAGCGGCTTCTCATCTTGTCGGTGAGGATTGGGATGCCACTTTGAGAGGCATCCTCGAACATAGTAGCCGCAATTCTGGGCGGCTGGCGTTTGAATTAATCGAGTTGGTTGGTGTCGAGACCTTTTCAGACCAACAGGTCGTAGAGGCGCTTCTCGCCCACGATGGTCTGCTCTTTTCCGCAGTTCCGCGAGAACCTGCGTCCAGCACGCTATTGAGCTTCTGGAGGTTTGAGAAACGCGTTCCGGATGAACGCCTAGAAGGGCTGCTCGACAAGCTCACCGAATACACCGCAGAGCTCCTTCCTAAGAACGCTGGGATCGATGAAAACCAGTTAATCGACCTTGCCTATTCGCTCATTCTGCGTCGTCTCGAGGCCGGTCCCCTTGATCCAATTCGCGTGTGGAACTGGCTAAAGCCGTACGAGGAGCAACATTCTTACCGACGCGATAACGAAAAGACGCTCGGAGTATGGTTTGCCGAAAACGACGAAGTTCGTCGTGCGATCCAGCGACATGTTATATTTGACGAGAGCGAGGGAACTGTATGGCGTAAGGCGATGAGGCTGACGCGGAGATCGGCTGGTTTGATGCCCAACGACGAGGACGTCGTGGCCTTACTTGAGAGACTCGATCCGAATGATCGCAGCATTGAAGTTTGGCGAGAAGTCCTACAGCTCGTTCACCACGATGGCGATAAAGGGAAAACTGCCCGAAAGGCCGCGCTGCCGTTCGTGTCACATAATCCACAGATGGTGAAGTGGCTTGATCGCCTTGCGGTACCTAAGACGCCCGAGTGGAAAATCAAACAGGATCGGCGGCAAGAGCAGAGGAGACGTAAACAGGCTGCAAAGTTTGAGGAGCACCGTCGTGATTATCTTCGGAATGTTGAGAAAGTGCGTGAAGGGCAATTCGGCTTTGTCCATGCTCCTGCCCAAGCCTACTTGAAAATGTTTCGGGACGTTGGGGACGAACTGCAACCGCATGAACGGATCGCTCAATGGCTAGGCGAGGAGGTTGCCGCTGCCGCCCATGAAGGTTTCGAGCGGTTTCTCACGCGCAAGCCCCACACGGTGACTGCACCGAAGATTGCCGTGGGCTTCGCCAAAGGGACACGCTGGTATGCAAGCGACATCATTATCGCCGCTCTAGCTGAACGAATCAGGACGTATGCGGAGCCGTTTGCCGCCCTTAGTGAGGAGCGACTAATGGCTGGCCTCTTCACCCTTTGGCACACGCGGATGGACGATCATGCGGGCATTCCAGAAATGGAGGGTTGCCTCGAGGAAGAAATCAAGGGTCGTGGAGCTTGGGAAAGAGCGATCCGCATCTACATTACACCTCAGCTGAAACGGCGGAAGGAGCATGTTGATCGGCTCTATCAGCTGATGCGCATGCATGATCAGACAGGGATCGTGACGAAGCTGGCGGCTGAATGGCTTCAGGAATGTCCCGATCTACCGGCTGTACCAGAGGCCGAAATGATCGACCGACTGCTCATCTCTGGGCGCTACGAAGAACTTCGAGATATCGTATCCAAAAGGTTGGAGCTGGATCTCGACGATGAGCGTCGAAGAAACTGGGACGCGGTGCAGGTCATCGTTGATTTTGATGCCGCGCGCGCGCGTATCGGTGATGCAGTTGAGACAGAGCTACTTTGGCACCTGCGATCTAGGGCTGGTGATCGCCGGAGCGGCGATCATGCCTCAGCCGCGCTCCTTCCCTCACAGCGAACATGGATTATATCTCGGTTTAGAGGGGGGTGGCCAAATAGAGAGAGGCCAAGCGGCACAAGTTCCGGTGATGAAAATTATTGGGATGCTTCTGACTATCTCAAAGGCCAGATTTCTCGGCTCGGTGAAGACACATCGTCAGAGGCGGTAGCCGCAGTTGCTGTACTCTCCGATGCGGAGAAGGACGGCTACACGGACTACATTCGTGTGGTAGCGGCGGAACAACAACAGAAGCTAGCGGAACAGACCTACGATTGCCCTTCCCTCGTTGACCTGAGGACAATCTTGGACGCCGGTCCTCCTATCGACTCTGCCGATCTCCGGGCAGTCCTAGTTGACGGGTTGGAGACTGTCCAAGCTTGGCTACGCGGCAGCGACATTGACTGGTATCGCGGCTTCTTTCGCGATGATGGTCGCCACAAGGGGGAAGAGCATTGTCGAGATGAGCTAAGCAAGATGCTGCGCGCCGTCGAGCCGGACCTCGTATATGAGCCTGAAACGCATCTGGCGGACGACAAGCGGGTTGACATTATCGCTCGTGCGGTGGCGGATATTATCCTCCCAATTGAGGTAAAAGGACAATGGCACGCCGACCTTTGGACGGCAGCCGACAAGCAGCTGGGCCACCTCTATTGCAACGACTGGAGAGCCGACCATGGAATCTATCTCGTCCTATGGTTTGGTCCTGATGTGTCACTCACCAAGCCGCCAGAGGGCGTCCAGACACCCCGGTCCCCCGAGGAGTTGCAGGCGGCTCTGACGGCGACGAGCAAGGAAGCCCAAGCAGGCAGGGTCACAGTCGTGGTATTGGATTTAACCCGCCCTAATCCATGCTAACCGATCCACCGGTCGACATCGTTGAGGCGCATGAACTTCCCGGTCTTGTTGCGAGCGTGGAGACATATGTCAGCCCTAGCCGCTTAAACACCACATCGGCTATAGCGCAGCCTCCAGCCGTTCCACTCAACCGAATGTGGCATCGTGGGAGGCTTGAGCCAAGTCTCTTCGCTGAAACACCTCAACGTAGCGGTCAGTGGCGTGATGAGTTTCTCAAAACTAACCTTCCGCCTCTTGGCCGGGGCCTAATATCACCAAGCCAAGGATTCGAATTTTGGCGGTGGCTAGCCACGCAAAACGGAATGGACGAAGACGGAATCCAGAAAAGGAGCGGACTGAATCGCGAGATCTTCAACCGCCTCATCCAAATAGGAATCCGATGCGATTTACTCTTTCGGTTACCCTTATGGGATGCTGATGCTTCACTGAAAGTCAGCAGCTATCTATTATACTGGACCGACCCTGGCATCTTACACCAGCTTGTCGGTCTGAACGAACCATTGCTTGTAGATTGGTCCGGCCGACAGACAGAGCGGGAGAGGCAGGACCGCCAGCTCATCCGAGATTCGAGTTGGGAGGGATTCGCCGTATCGACTCTCTTGCGTGCAGGAGGCAGCCGGACGATTGGGAAATACTGGCGGGTGGAAGACGAGCCAAAGGGTGAGATCGATCTCATCTTAAACTGGAGCCAGCCGCGAGAGGTATGGGCAATCGAAATTACGCTTGGGCGCCGAAAGGAAGTTCGTGCAGCATTTGACCGTGGCTGTGGAGAAACAGAGGCGACTCGTGCAATGGTCTTGTTTCCCGAAGATTCCGGAGGGCTGAGCCTCAAAGGCTCGCAATCCGTGAGCATTGCAGTAGAAAAGTTAACCTTAAACCAAGCTCTGGCGGCGGTGATGGACGGCCCCTGAGCGCATCATTTAGCCATCTCGTGGGCGGTTTGACACCCTGTCTGGCATATGCGTTCTGTTCGAAATGACGTCTGACAACAAATCTGGCGTATCCGATAGGATTCCGACCTCTGCTTTCGAGAGTGGCGGCAAGTGGCTGGCCGACTTTAGCGTCTTTGATGTTAGAAGGGGATGGCCGTAACGAAGCGCAAAGTTGCCGGAGGCTTCTCAACCGAGCGACAGATATTCGCGTAAAATGGGCTTCGGCAATCTGATGCCCCATTGATACCCCGACCATTAAGCATAAACTCGCGTTCATGCCTAAGCCATTGAAAATATGGTGAGCCCTGCTGGATTCGAACCAGCGACCTACTGATTAAAAGTCAGTTGCTCTACCGACTGAGCTAAGGGCCCTCTCGTGCGAGGTCCGCACGCACTAGAGGCCGTTATGCGACTGGTCAACCTCTAGGGCGCAGCAAAACTTGTGCTTTTCGCAACCTCGCCCGCAGCTGCCGGATGGACAGGCCGGAAACCGGGTCTCGCCAAGCCGGTGCGATCGCGCAAAGCGGTGACAGCACGAAATCGCGCGCCCGAAATGCGGGGTGCGGAATGTCCAGCGTCCTGCTCTCCCAGCGCCCGCCGGACCACAGGATGATATCGATATCGATGCTGCGCGCTCCCCAGCGGCGATGGCGGCGCCTGCCGAGGCCCGCCTCAATCATCTTGAGCGCGCTTAACATTGCTTTCGGTGGCAGGTCGCTCTCGATCAACAAAGCGCTGTTCGCATATTCCCGCAACGAAGGCCCGATCGGCGATGACGTCAATGTCGGCGCCATCGCAAGTACCCGGCCAACACGCCGCAAGCGGGCCGCAGCTTCCTGCACCAGCATCTTGGGCGTCCGCTTCCCCGACAGCGGTCGGTTCGACCCTAGTGCAAGCGCGTAAAGATGAAGAGTGCTTGTCTTGACCATCGCACTGCGCCTAACCGCTACGCATGACGCTGCAAAGCCCCATAGCTCATGCGGAAGCTCCGCTCGATTGTCCGCTCTGCCCGCGCCTCGTCGCTTTGCGCGAGGAATGCCGGACCCAGCATCCAGACTGGTGGAACGCTCCCGTGCCTGCCTTCGGCGATCCGCTCGGCCGCATCGTCATCGTCGGCCTGGCTCCCGGCAAGCAGGGGGCCAATCGCACCGGCCGGGCGTTCACTGGAGATTTCGCTGGCAATCTTCTCTTCGCGACGCTGCTGAATGTCGGCCTAGCCCAGGGCACCTATGAGGCTCGGCCCGATGATCAGCTCGTCCTGAACGACGCCATCATCCTCAATGCCGTGAAATGCCTCCCGCCGCAGAATAAGCCCGTACCGCAGGAAGCGCATAATTGCCGCATATTCCTGAAGTCCGCCGTGGAAGCACTGCCCAACGCACGGATATTCATCGCGCTTGGCGAAATCGCGCATCAATCTGTCGTGAAGGTGTTAGGCGGCAAGCTCCCAAAGGCCCGCTTCGCCCATATGGCGGAACATCGCATGCCCAGCGGCAAGATCGTCATCGACAGCTATCACTGTTCCCAAAGAAACATAATGACTGGCCGCCTGACGAATGAGATGTTTGCGGCCGTTTTCGAAAGGGCGGTGACGCTGCTCTGACGCGGGCTGCTCAGCTTATCAGATAGTCGAGATAAGCACCTTCCGGCGGCCCATCCATCGCGTCCATCATTGGCCCGAACAGCCCCTTGTCCAGCATCGGCCCCGCCGCCTTGTGCGCATCGACATCAGCCCAGCGCTCGATAAAAATGAAGCGGCGTTCATTCCCCTGGTCGCGCAGCATCTCGACACCCTCGCAACCCGGAAGCGGGCGGACGGCGGCGGCAAGCGCGCGAAGGGCGCTTTCCAGCGCGGCGTCCGATCCCTCTCGGGCGTGCATCACATAATGGCGTGCTACCGTCATGGCGTCATTCTCCCAATCAGATGTCTTGTGCGATCCGCGAATAGAGCTCTGGCCGCCGGTCGCGGAAGAACCCCATGCCTGCCCGATGCTTGCGCGCCTGAGCCAGATCGATCGTGGCGACCAGCGCGCCACTGTCCTTTGCGTCGGCTTCCGCCGCGAAATCGCCCCACTCATCGCTGATGAAGCTGTGGCCGTAGAATTTCTGGCCTTCCTCGTCGCCAATCCGGTTCGCCGCGATGACCGGCATACAATTGCTGACGGCATGGCCGATCATCGCCCGGCGCCACATGCGGCTCGTGTCCAGATCCGCATCATAGGGTTCAGATCCGATCGCGGTAGGGTAGAAGAGCAGCTCGGCCCCCATCAGCGCCATGACCCGCGCCGCCTCCGGATACCATTGGTCCCAGCAAATGCCGACGCCGATCGTGCCGTAGCGCGTCTCCCACACCTTGAATCCGCTATTGCCGGGACGGAAATAATATTTTTCCTCATAACCCGGCCCGTCCGGAATGTGGCTCTTGCGATAAACGCCCATGATCTCGCCTTCATCGTCGATCATCGCGAGAGAATTATAATGATGCTGGCCGTCGCGTTCGAAAAAACTGGTGGGGATATAGACGCGCTCCGCCTTTGCCACCTTGCGCATCTCGGCCACGGCGAGATGTTCGCCGATCGGCTTGGCATTGGCGAACAGGGCCTCATCCTCGACCTTGCAGAAATAATGCCCTTCGAACAGCTCGGGCGGCAGGACGATCTTCGCGCCCCGTGCCGCTGCCTTCACCACATGGTCCGACACCATGGCGACATTGTCATCCAGATCCTCTGAAAAGGCGAGCTGAAGGGCGGCAACGGTGACTTTGGTCATATCCTCGGTGGTCCTAGAGGCGAATGCCCAATCGGGCGGTGATGGCGACGGTTGCGAGATAGAGAAGGATCGTCATTGCGCAACCGGCGATCAATGCTGGGGGAAAGGAAATGCCCCGCCGCAGCAGCGCGGGGATCAGCAGGAACATGGGCACGGACGGCAGGACATAGTAAAAGGTCGCCTCTGCATGCCGCGCCATATTCTCGGCATCGGGCCTGTCATTCCACAGCCATATCATCCCCATCACCGAAATCAGGGGCAGGGACGCGATCAACGCGCCCAGCGCCGGATAGCGCCGGGATACGACAGAAACGATGGCGATGATGACGCCCGACAGTAGCGCGCGTATCGCCAGCATCCCGCTCATCATGCCGACGGCATCTGCTGGCTGCAACAATGGAAACTGCCGCCGCCCGACAGGATGGCGTCGCTGCGGAGCCCGATGATCTCCCGACCGGGGAAGAATGGCTTTATCGCGTCCAGCGCCGCCTGATCATTGGGCTGGCCGTAGACGGGCACGATGACGGCAGCGTTGCCGATGTAGAAATTCATGTAACTGGCCGGGATCACTTCGCCATCCACCAGCACGCGGCCGGGGGAGGGGATGGACGCCACCTCGACCCCAAACGCCTTGGCGCGGGCGCGGGCATCGGCATAGATGGCGGCGTTGGGATCATCATCCGTGCTTGCTTCGGGCAGCGCCAGCACCCCCGGAGCAACGAAGCGAGCCAGATTATCCACGTGGCCGTCCGTATGATCGTTCAGCAACCCGTCGCCCAGCCACAGCATGTCGGACAGCCCCAGCGATCCCGCCAGCAGCGTTTCGATCTTGCCGCGATCCAGGTCAGGGTTGCGATTGGGATTGAGCAGACATTGCTCGGTCGTCACGAACAGGCCAGTGCCATCCGTGTCGACGGCGCCGCCTTCGAATATCCAATGCTGCGAGGATGTCGCCAACCCGGTGGTCGCGGCCAGACGCGCACCGATATCTTCATCGCCCGGCATCTGATATTTGCCGCCCCAGCCATTGAAGCCGAAATCGACCAGAGCCCGCTCGTCCCCGCGCATCACCGCGATCGGCGCCGTGTCCCGCAGCCATACGTCGCCCAGCTTTTGGACGACGATCGTCACATCCGGTCCAGCCAGCGATCGCGCCACTGCCGCGTCGCCCTCATTGGCGCAGACCAGCCGCACCTCTTCACCCCTGCCATCGGCATGAAGCGCCCTGGCAAAGGCAGCTATCTGCACCCGCGCATCTGCGAACGCGTCCGGCCATTCCTCCGGATAAGTGGGAAAGCCGATCCAGGTCCATTCATGCGGCGCCCATTCGGCAGGCATACGGAATGTCATCGGCTTTCTCCTGCTGAGATGACGTTGTCCCCTGCGCTCTACAGGATTGCGGTCGGTGTGACAGCGCCAAATTCAACAGCGTCAGCCCATTATCTGCGCCGCCCACTGGTCGAGCAACTTGAATCCAAGGGCTACCTCGAAACTCAATCCCGCATATGTATCCTGACGCCAACGGACCATGGCATCCCGCTTGCCCAGCCCTTCCACGATGACCTGCACCTTCATGTTTTCCCGAAGCCCTGCCTCGTCGAGGACCTTGATCCCGAACAGCGAAATGTCCTGCATCATACAGGAATGCGTGCCGGTGATAGCGGATACGGTAATAGGCATGACGATGTTCAGCCGAACGGCTTCCCGTTCGCTGCGACCCTGCCTCTGTTCCGCGATGATGGTCGAAATGGCGATATGCTCTTCGAACAGCAAAGACACATGATCGCCCATGTTCATGCCGACGACAGCCGAAACGGAAAAACCGTTTCGCAGCCCCAGCGTGACGCTTTCGCCCGCCGTCATCGGCAGGCTCGTGCGCACGAGTGCTTCACGCGGTGACAGCGAATGGACGACGCACAGGCATTCCTTGTGCGCCGTCACCAACTTGCCGACATGCAAGATTGTGACTGACTTGTTGACTTCCACGACCCATCCCCATTTTTTTATCGTTACGTGTCCGATTCTTCGGACATTGTGGTCATAGGGATCAAGTTTCCGTAAGGGAAATAATTAACCGGCTGGCCTTGTTGGATAATTGGGCAGCGCGCAGCTGGATGTTCTGCATCGGATCGGGTGAAAAATAGCGTGTCGGTCGCGCTTAATGATGCTGATTGCTGACTCGACTTTTGTCCCGGATCGCGCGGAATTCGTCCCCTGCCATCCAGTTCGGCCACTCGGTGGTGTTCGCCAGTGCCCTGCCGACCTCGTAGTAAAGTTTGAGGTCAGCCTTCACGCCGCTCCAGTCCCATTTTGGATCATATTCGTCCTTTGGACTGTGGTAACGATGTTCCTCATAATCCTTGGCCGCTGCGGCGCCCGCTTCAATTCCGCCCCTCGCCAGGTCTTGCCCGCCTTCGAAATAGAGCATCGGCACGCCATGTTTGGCGAAACTGAAATGGTCGGATCGGTAGTAGAATCCTTTTTCCGGTGTGGGCTCCAGGCTGGCTACACGCTTCTGCGCGGCCAGGGCACGATCCAGATAGGCGTCCAACTGCGATTTGCCCTTGCCGATCACTACGACGTTTTTCGCCAGCCCTGCCATGCTGAGTGCGTCCATGTTGACGCCGCCCACTGTCTGCTTCAGCGGAAAGACGGGGTGGTTCCCGTAATAGGCTGATCCCAGAAGCCCGGACTCCTCGGCTGTCACCGCCAGGAACACCTGACTACGCGCGCTCGGCCCAGCTTTCACATTCGCCTCCGCCAGCGCGACCAGCGCTGCCGTCCCGGTCGCATTGTCGATGGCGCCGTTGCAGATGTCGTCGCCATCGGGCGCGGCCTCGCAGCGACCCAGATGGTCCCAATGCGCCGCATAGAGCACATATTCATCAGGTCGCGTCTTGCCCGGCAGCAGAGCCACGAGATTCTTGGACATGTGCTTGCGAATGGCATTGTCAAAGGAGACGCTCGCCTTGATGCCCTTCAACGGCACTGCCTTGAACCCGCGCTTCTTCGCCGCCGCGCTCAATGTATTCAGATTAAGGCCTGCGCTCGCCATCAGCGCGGCAGCCTTGTCCTTCTGCATCCAGCCGATAGCCGCCGATTGTTTTGCATTGCCGTCCGCGCTGTCCGCGACATGCTGTGCCCCTGTCCAACTCGATTGAACGACGTTCCAGCCGTAGGCGGCGGGCATAGTGTCATGAACGATGATCGCGGCCGCCGCGCCCTGCCGCGCGGCCTCTTCGAATTTGTAGGTCCAACGGCCATAATAGGTCATGGCGCGGCCCTTGAACGGCCCGCTCACGGTTGGGCTCTGATAATCCGGATCGTTGACCAGAATGATGACCGTCCTGCCTCGGACGTTCACCCCGGCATAGTCGTTCCACTTCTTTTCAGGCGCTTTGATGCCATAGCCGACGAATACGACCGGGCTATCCTTGACCTCGATATGCGGCGCAGCCGTGCGGTAGGTGGCGATCACCATCTGCGATCCATAATCGGCCGAAACCGGCCCCTTGCCGCCAGTGAAACGCAGCGGCGAAACATTCTTCGCCGCGATCTCCACCAGCGGGACATCCTGGAACCAGCTGCCCTTGTTGCCCGGCTTCAGCCCGATCGCCTCGAACCGCCGCACCAAATAGGAAAGCGTCTTCTCCTCACCCGCAGTCCCCGGCGCCCGCCCTTCATAGGAGTCCGATGAAATTTCTTTCACCACCTCTTTCATGGTTTCGATCGACGGACTTACGTCCGACGGCCCAGCCGCCGCGGCACTGCCAGCAACTAAGGCCATCAGCGAAATTGAAATAAACGAACGCATCGCAACAGCCTTGAAAAGGGAAGGGCGCAGCATTTCTGCCAGTAGCCCTCACACGGTACAAGGCTTGTTGAACAAACAAAAAAGGCGGCCCCGAAGGACCGCCTTTCCGTACATTGTGACCCTGGCTGATCAGCGCGAATAGAATTCGACGACCAGATTGGGTTCCATCTTCACCGGGTAGGGCACTTCGTCCAGCGACGGGACGCGGACATAGGTGACCTTGGCCGCGCCATCGGGCGACACATAGTCAGGGATGTCGCGCTCGGGCAGGCTCTGTGCTTCCAGAACCAGCGCCATTTCCTGCGCCTTCTTGCCCAGGGTGATTTCGTCGCCCGGCTTAACCAGACGGCTTGCGATGTTGCACTTCACGCCGTTCACATAGACGTGACCGTGCGAAACCAGCTGACGCGCCGACCAGATGGTGGGCGTGAACTTGGCGCGATAAACTACTGCGTCCAAGCGGCGCTCCAGCAGACCGATCAGGTTCTGGCCGGTGTCACCCTTCATGCGAGCGGCTTCGGTGTAGTTTTTCTTGAACTGCTTTTCGGTGATGTCGCCGTAATAGCCCTTCAGCTTCTGCTTCGCCTTCAGCTGGATGCCATAGTCGGACATCTTGCCCTTGCGGCGCTGACCGTGCTGGCCGGGACCATATTCACGCTTGTTGACCGGGCTCTTCGGGCGACCCCAGATGTTCTCGCCCATGCGGCGGTCGAGTTTGTACTTCGCGCTGGAACGCTTCGACATGATAATTCCTTACAATCGCTAACAACGTTTGTTCACCCTCCTGATCCGAAAACCGGTTCCCACTTTTCGGGGAGCGTGAAAGTTATTCCCGGTCCTCGCCTGCTTGCCATACAAGGGGCAGGGCCGCCGCTTCACCGGGGTGCGGGGCCAATCACGAAGGCGCGCCTATGAAGAAGGCAAAGTGGCATGTCAACCCTCGACAGCTGCCCTCGGCGCGCCTAGTCAGCGTCGCCATGGACCCCGAAAACTACACCAGCATGGCGCAAGTCCGGACCGGCGTGGATGAAATCGACCGTCAGCTCGTTGCGCTGCTCGCTCGACGCTTCGCCCACATGCGCGCGGCCGCCCGCATCAAGCCGGAAAGAAGCGCCGTACGCGACGAAGCGCGTAAGGCGGAGGTGATCGACAATGTTCGCGCTGAAGCTGATCGTCTAGGCGTTCCCGCTGACATTATAGCTGCTTTGTGGGACCAGTTGGTTGAAGCTTCGATCGCCTATGAAATGAAGGAATTCGATCGCCTCAAGGCTTAGCGTGAACGCGGATTGCTCAAGGCGGAAAGTACGCCGCGCAGCGTCCGCACTTCCAGATGGTTCCAGCCGGGCTTCGTCAGCAGGTTCCGCAACGTCCGCTTGGTCGCGGGTGCCCGATCGGGCGGGAAGAAATAGCCCGCACCTTCCAGCAAAGTTTCGAACTGGTTTATCATCCCTTCCAGTTCCACTTGTGGCGCCGGTTCGCCAAGGTCGACGACCGTCGGCTGTTCCAACTGGGCCTGTTTCGACCATTCATAGGCGCACAGTATGACCGCCTGCGCCAGGTTCAATGATCCGAACTCAGGATTAATCGGCACCGTGAGGATCTTGCGCGCGAGCGCCACATCTTCCGTTTCAAGCCCTGATCGCTCCGGCCCGAAAACATAGGCCGCCCTTCCCGTAGCCTCGTGAATTTCTCGAGCAGCTCCTTCCGGCGTCACGACTGGCTTGGTCACGCCTCGCTTGCGCACCGTCGTCGCATAAACGTGCGAGCAATCCGCGACGGCATCGGCAAGGCTTTCAAAAACCTCAGCCTTGTCGAGCACGACATCGGCTCCCGCCGCCGACGGGCCAGCATCAGGATTGGGCCACCCATCGCGCGGGCTGACCAGTCGCATCTCGGTAAGCCCGAAGTTCAGCATGGCCCGCGCGGCCTTACCAATATTCTCGCCGAGTTGCGGGCGCACGAGGACGATGACGGGGCGGGGGGCTGAAGGCTCTGACATTATCCCGTTTGCTCTGAAAAGTGGCCGAGCTTATTGCAGCTCGTTATCGAAGGTTTTTGCGAAGTGACGAATGGGCGGCTGGGGTAGCCGCCCTCACTCACTCCCAACCTCTTTCACCGAGCCCGCGAAATCCTCGAAGTCCTGAGCATCGGTGAAGTCCTTATACACGCTGGCGAAGCGAATATAGGCAACACTGTCGAGCCGTTTGAGGCCTTCCATCACCATCTCGCCGATCGCGCGCGCAGGCACTTCGCCGTCACCGCTGGTTTCCAGTTGCCGTTGGATGCCGGAGATCAGTTTTTCCAGCCTGCTCGGATCGATTTGTCGCTTGCGACAAGCGATGTCGATGGAGCGCGCCAGCTTGTCGCGGTCGAACGCTTCCTTACGTCCCTCGCTCTTCACCACCCAGATGTCGCGCAGCTGGATGCGCTCGAACGTGGTGAAGCGCGCGCCACAGGCTTCGCACTGCCGTCTGCGGCGAATGGCGGCGCCATCTTCGGTGGGGCGGCTGTCTTTTACCTGACTGTCGTCGTGAGCACAGAAGGGGCAACGCATTCAGTAATAAGCTCCGTTCGTTCGGATGAGTCGAGACACGAGATGGCACAGCCGCCGCGCCTCGACCACCCCTGACAGAACGAAGCTATCAGCCTTCGTAGATCGGGAAGCGGGCGCAGAGTGCCGAAACGCGTTCCCGGACATTGGCTTCGACCGCCGCGTCGCCATGCTCGCCATGATCCCGCAGACCTTCCAGGACATCGGCGATCATGTCGCCAATCGCCTCGAACTCAGCCACACCAAAGCCGCGTGTCGTACCGGCGGGCGAGCCCACGCGGATGCCGCTGGTCTTGGTCGGGGGCAAGGGGTCACCCGGGACGCCATTCTTGTTGCAGGTGATGAAGCTGCGCTCCAGCGCCTCGTCGGCATCCTTGCCGGAGATGCCGTAGGGACGCAGGTCGATCAGCGCCAGATGCGTGTCCGTACCGCCCGAAACGACGGCAAGGCCGCGCTGTTCCAGCTTGCCGGCCAGCGCTTTGGCATTGGTGACGATCGCCTGTGCATAGGTCTTGAACTCAGGCCGCAGTGCTTCGCCGAAAGCGACCGCCTTGGCGGCGATGACATGCATCAGCGGGCCGCCCTGAAGGCCGGGGAACACTGCCGAATTGATCTTCTTCGCAATGGCTTCGTCATTGGTCAGGATCATGCCGCCCCGTGGCCCGCGAAGGGTCTTGTGGGTGGTGGTGGTCACGACATCGGCGAAACCGAAAGGCGTCGGGTGCGCGCCACCGGCAACGAGGCCTGCAAAGTGCGCCATATCGACCATCAGCAACGCGCCCACCTTGTCCGCGATCGCACGGAACCGAGCGAAATCGAGGTGACGGGGATAAGCCGATCCGCCCGCGATGATGAGCGTCGGCTTCGCTTCGATCGCCTGCGCTTCCAGAGCGTCATAGTCGATGACGTGCGTATCCTCGCGCACGCCGTACTGCACGGCGTTATACCATTTGCCCGAAAGCGCGGGCTTTGCACCATGCGTCAGGTGGCCGCCAGCGTCGAGCGACAGGCCCATGATGGTATCGCCCGGCTTGGTCAGCGCCAGCATCACCGCGCCATTCGCCTGCGCGCCCGAATGGGGCTGCACATTGACGAAACCGCAGTTGAAGATCTGCTTCGCCCGGTCGATCGCCAGCTGCTCGACCTCATCCGAAGGCGCGCAACCCTGATAGTAACGCTTGCCCGGATAGCCCTCGGCATATTTGTTGGTGAAGACGCTGCCTTGAGCCTCCAGCACCGCTTTCGAGACGATATTCTCCGATGCGATCAGCTCGATCTGGTTCTGCTCGCGCTTCAGTTCCTTGGTGACGCCGGCGAAGACTGCCGGATCGGCATCGGCCAGGCTGCGCGTGAAATAGCCTTCCGCGCGGATATCGGAAAGGTCGGGCTGGGCGAGGGTGGCGGTGCTCATAGGGCTGGCTCCTTAAAGCGCGGGCTGAGAGAGTTTTTCGACACGGCCATAATGGCGGCCACCGCCGAATTCGGTGGAAAGAAAGGCGGTGACGCAGGCCTTGGCCATGTCTACCCCGGTCAGGCGCGCGCCTAAGGCAAGGACATTTGCGTCATTATGTTCGCGGGATAGTGCCGCCGACAATGGTTCCGACACCAGCGCACAGCGGCACGCCGGATTCCGGTTTACCGCGATGGAAATACCGATGCCAGAGCCACACAGCGCTATACCGCGCTCTGCCGCGCCGGATGCGACGGCGCTGGCGAGCTTATAGCCAAAATCGGGGTAATCGACGCGGTCGGCTGTCGCTGGGCCGAGGTCATTAACCTCATGACCTTCATCACGCAGCCAATCGGCGAGCTCGGCTTTCAGATCAACGGCGGCATGATCGGAAGCTAGGGCGATTTTCACGGCGAAATTGTCCTGTCACACAAAGGGTGATTCGTATCCCGCGCCTCTTAGGGGCAGAGGCAGCCAATTGCCACAGTCCAGCTGGCCGCTTATGGCCTGCTTCATGGCATCGACAATATTATCCATTCTCATGCTCGCGGGACTGTTTCTCACGGGCGGCGGCATCTACGCGATCGTGAAAAAGGGCGATCGCAAGCGTGGCGTCCTGATGATCATAGCCGGACTGGTCATGTTCGCCAATGTAGCGATTTCCGCTATCCCCGGCCCCGATGTACCGATGCTGGAACGCCACCGCGACTGATCCTAGGCGCGCAGCGCCATCGCCGCCAGAAGATCGGTTTGCGTCACCATTCCACGCAGCTGTCCCGCGCCATCCACGACGATGGCTTCGTGCGTCAGTCCGCTCGTCAGCGGCCTTAGCAACTGCGAGACTGGCGTATGTTCCGACACGAGCAGCGGTTCCGACGCAATGTCGCGGGCCGTCTCACCTGCCCGCGAAAGGTCGAGCGGACCGACCAGACCTTGAACGCGCCCAGCGTCATCCAGCACCGGCAGCGACAATAGACGCCGGGCATGCAGCAGTTCGGCCGCTTCGGCCACGGACTGGCTTTCACGAATGGACAGGATGTCGCGCGACATGATCTCGCCGCACGTCAGCGTGGCATGGCTGCGTTCGGCCGCGCGTACCTCCGCATCATGCAGCACGACCTGCAAATCGGCGGCGTTAACGTCCAGGACATCGCCATAGGCCTGCAACGCTTCCTCGACATCCTGTTCGGACGGCGGCGTTCGCAGCAAGGGCGCCGGATCGTTCGTCCCATGTGCGCTCGGAGATTTGGGCGCGACATGAGGATAGCTGTGCCCCGCGATCCGGTGAAAGATGATTGCCACCGCCACCAGCAGCGCAGTGTTCAGCCCCACCGGGATAAAAGCGAACATATAGCTCGGCGCACCGTTGGCAGCGCCCAGCACGGCCGAAAGTGCAACCGCGCCGCCCGGTGGATGGAGGCAGCGCAGCAGGGACATGCCCCCAATGGCGCAACCTACCGCCAGAGCAGCAGCTATCGTAGGATCAGGGATTAGTCGCGCGACGGTAATCCCGACCAGCGCCGATACGACATTGCCGCCAAAGACGGACCATGGCTGCGCAAGCGGGCTTGCAGGCACAGCGAACAACAGTACCGCCGAAGCGCCCATCGGGGCGACCAGCAACGGATGTGCTATGCCGTTCCCCAGCATCAGGCCGCAAAGCAATCCCGTGATCGCGATGCCGCCGATGGCGCCGCTCGCCGCTTTCAGCCGGTCGAAGAAACCTGGCCCGGGCGGCGCAGGTATGAAGGCGCTGTAATAGCGGCTCCATATCAGGCGAACGTCGTTGTTCTTCTCGTCACTCATGGCCCGCTGCCGCTAGTCGCGGCGACCGCGCAGGCCAAGATATATTTTCTTGATGGTTGATTTGGCCGGAAACAAAGAAGGGCCGCGTTGCGAGCGGCCCCTCTTCAGCAACTCAGCGGATCGGCGAGTCAGGCGACAGGCGCATGTCGAGATAATTGTCGACCGACTTCATCAGCTGATCCAGCTCATGTTCGAAAAAGTGGTTCGCGCCACGGATTTCGTCATGATGGATGGTGATGCCCTTCTGGGTGCGCAGCTTGTCGACCAGCTTCTGCACCGCGTTGGCCGTCACGACCTCATCCGCTGTTCCCTGCACAATGATGCCGGAAGCAGGGCAGGGAGCGAGGAAGGAGAAGTCATACATGTTTGCGGGCGGCGCGACCGAGATGAAGCCGCGTATTTCCGGACGGCGCATCAGCAGCTGCATGCCGATCCATGCGCCGAACGAGAAGCCTGCGATCCAGGTGGTCTGCGCCTCGGGGTGGAAGCTCTGTACCCAGTCCAACGCCGCGGCGGCATCGCTTAGCTCGCCGATGCCATTGTCGAAAGTGCCCTGGCTGCGGCCCACGCCCCGGAAGTTGAAACGCAACACGGCAAAGCCGCGCTTCACAAAGGTCTTGTAGAGCGCCTGCGTGATGCGGTCGTTCATCGTGCCGCCGCCTTGCGGATGGGGATGCAGGATCATCGCGACTGGCGCGCGGGGGCGAGGCGGAGGGCTGAAACGGCCTTCGAGGCGGCCTTCGGGTCCGGGGAAAATAACGTCGGGCATGGCACCTGTTATGGTTCTGGCCGCCACCCGGAGAAAGGAGGCCGGCGGTTGAATGCGGGCGCGCGAAAGCCAATGCTGGCGTTGCGCGGCAGACCGCCTATATAGAAGGCGCCGCCATTTCCGCAATCAATGAGTAACATCGCCTCGTGGCCCTTGATCGCCTTTATCTGGACCACGCCGCGACAACCCCCATGCTGCCGCAGGCGAAAGCTGCCATGCGGGAGGCAATGGACCTGTGGGCAAACCCATCCAGCCCGCATGCTGAGGGACGGGCGGCCCGTGCTGCGCTGGAGGATGCCCGATCGCGTATCGCCACTGCCTTGGGATGGAAGGGGCATGTCCTGTTCACATCAGGCGCGAGCGAGGCGATCGTCATCGGCCTGACGCGAGCGAAGGCCGCCCATATTTTCACATCTCCGGTAGAACATGATTCGGTTCTACGCGTGACGCCCGAGGCCGAACGGCTGAAAGTCACGGAAGAAGGCACTGTTTCGCTCGCTTCAACGGCGCTCGGCCTCGGTACGCTCGTCGCCATCCAGCATGTGAATAATGAAACCGGCGTCATCCAGCCGCTCGAAACATTGGATCGTCAAGGATCGATCCTCTTTGCCGACTGCGCCCAAAGCGCGGGCAAGCTCCCCCTGCCTGACGCGGACATTATCGCAATCAGCGCCCATAAATTCGGAGGGCCGCCCGGTGTAGGCGCGCTTCTCATCCGGGATTTGGGGCTACTGCAACCCAGCGGTGGTCAGGAGCAGGGCTACCGGCCCGGTACTGAAAACCTCCCCGGCGTTCTTGCCATGGCGGCTGCTCTGGAAGATCGCCCGGACTGGTTGCCGGAAGTTGCGCGACTGCGGGAGCGACTGGACCAAGCCATCGAGGAAAGGGGCGGTGAAATCGTCGCGCGTGCGGCGCTGCGAAGTCCGGCGATCGCTAGCTACCGCATGCCGGGCGTTTCGGCCCGCGCACAACTGATACAGTTCGACCTCGCCGGGATATCCGTCTCGGCGGGCAGCGCATGCTCATCCGGTTCGCTCAAGACCAGCCATGTCTTGCACGCCATGGGCTGGGACGAGGTTGCGGCGGGGGAAGTCATACGGGTCAGCTTCGGCCCTTCGACCAGCGACGCCGACATTGATCGCTTCCTGGATCAATGGACAAGGATGGCGAGCAGGCGGCCATGACCATCTATCTGGACTATCAGGCCACGACGCCGCTCGCGCCCGAGGCCTTTGACGTCATGGTCCCACTTCTGCGTGACCAGTTCGCCAACCCCCACAGCGCTCATCGTTTGGGGAGAGCCGCTGCGGCGCAAGTCGAGCTGGCGCGCGAAGAAGTCATCAGGCTCTTGCCACAAGGAGGGCGGCTGATCTTCACTTCGGGCGCGACCGAAGCGCTGAATCTAGCGATTCTCGGCGCTCCCGATGGTGACATCGTGACGCTGGCGACCGAACATGCGGCCGTTCTTGATACGGTGTCCGCGCTCGGAACCAGGGGGCGACGTGTCACGATCCTGCCAGTCGGCACCGACGGCCTTGTCGATCTGGACGCAGCGGAAGCCGCGATCAAACCCGGCGTGGGGCTCGTCGCTGCCATGCTGGTGAACAATGAAATCGGCGTCATTCAGCCGATCGACAAACTCGCAGATTTTGCTCACCGCGCAGGGGCGCTGTTCCTCTGTGATGCGGTGCAAGGCTATGGCCGCGTCCCGATCCCCGACAGCTGTGACATGATCGCCATAAGCGCCCACAAGATCTATGGGCCAAAGGGCGTGGGCGCCCTCTGGATACGGGACGAGGTGAAGTTGGAGCCCGTCATGTACGGCGGCGGGCAAGAGGCGGGCCTGCGATCAGGCACGCTATCGCCTGCCTTGTGCGCCGGTTTCGGCGTCGCAGCCCGGCTCATGCGGGAGAGGGCGGAGCAGGAGCACGCCCATGTAGAGGCGCTATGGCAACAGGCGCGCGAACTGTTTGACACATGGACCCTCAACGGCGGCGTGGACGCGCGCTACCACGGCAATCTCAATCTTCGCCGCGACGGGATCGATGGCGCCCGGCTGTTGTCGGAATGCCGTGAAGTCGCATTTTCGCTGGGAAGTGCTTGCGCGAGCGGCTCTGGGCGGCCAAGCCATGTGTTGCGCGCCATCGGATTGTCGGAGCGAGAGGCGCGCGGATCGGTGCGGATCGGCTTTGGCCGCTACACGACGCTGGCCGAATTGGAGAGCGCCGCAAAGATAATGAACGACGCGGCAGCGGTACAAGCGGCGCCGTAGCCAAGGGAGTCGCAATCATGATCAGGGTCACGTTCGTCAGCGCGGATGGCGAAAATCGTCAGGAGGTCGATGCCGCCGCAGGCTCGGTGCTTCTGGAGGTAGCTCAGGCGGCAGGCCAGCCGCTGGAGGGAACGTGCGAGGGACAGATGGCCTGTTCCACCTGCCATGTGATTGTTGAAGCAGAAGATTTTTCCAAACTGCCGCCCGCCAGCGAGACGGAGGAGGACATGCTGGACCTCGCCGCAGCAGCCACCCGGACCAGCCGCCTGTCCTGCCAGATCATATTGGAAGAGAAGCTCGACGGTCTCACCGTCCGCATCCCCGGCGAATCCTACAATATGCAGGGCATGTAGTTCATGCGCCTTTGCATCGGTGTCGCGGCGGGGATGATGTTGTCGCTCTCTGGCCCACTCATGGCGCAAGAGGATGGCGCACGCCAATCCCTCTTGCCGCCTGCGCCGCGTTACATGGTTAGCGAATCGGCGATGAAGTCCGTTCGCAACCCGCGCGAGATCGAAAAGGAGACCGGTGGCCGCCTCGGGGTCGCACTGGTCGACAACAAGGGCGGACTGCTCCTCGGCTTCAACCGGGACGAACGCTTCGCCATGTGCTCGACCTTCAAGGCGCCTCTCGCAGCGGCGGTGTTGATGGGCGCCGACGCAGGGCGGTTCGGGTTGGAAGGACAGGTGGCGTTCACTGACGAGGACATTCTCGACTATGCGCCGGTGGTGAAGGCAAACCGCAAACGCGGTCGCCTGTCCATGGCGGAACTGGCCGAGGCGGCGGTGGAGGTTAGCGACAATAGTGCCGCAAACCTGCTGCTGCCGATGATTGGCGGCACGGAAGGATTGACGGCCTTCGCCCGCGCACATGGCGATACGGTGACGAGGTTCGACAGGACCGAACCGGCGCTGAACGAAAATGTCGAAGGTGATCCCCGTGACACCACCAGTCCGGCCGCCATGGCAAACCTTATGGCTCGCTTGATTTTCCGCGACATGAAGAGCGAAAGCGCCGAGCGTCTCCGAACCTGGCTCAACGGCAGCACTACCGGCGATAAACGCATCAAGGCTGGCCTGCCAAAAGGGTGGGCCTCAGGCAGCAAGACTGGAAGCTGCGGCACGGCCTATAATGATGTGGCGTTGGTGAAGGCGCCATCGGGTGAGGAATATGTGCTGGCCGTCTATCTCGATCGGCCGACCACCGATGTCAAGGCGGCCGAGGCAGCCATCGCCGAAGCGGCCCGCGCCGCACTTGATTTCGTCGCAAAGGCGCAGCGAACCGGGCTTGAGTAACCCGGCCCTTGCCATCGCCGCAGCCTTTCGCCATATGCCGCGCCGGGAGTCGGGCGGACGTGGTCGTCGCCAACCTGGTCAGGTCCTGACGGAAGCAGCCACAACGATTTCGCCGCGGGTCGTTCCGGCTCCCACCTTTATTCGGCTTTCCGGCTTCGACAGCCGCTCCTCAAGCCGCTAGATTGTTACCATGTCCGATTCATCTCAGCCCTATCGCGTGCTTGCGCGCAAATACCGGCCGCGTAGCTTTCGCGAACTGATCGGGCAGGATGCCATGGTCCAGACGCTGGGTAACGCCATCCGTAGGGGCAGGTTGGCCCACGCATTCCTGATGACAGGGGTGCGGGGCGTCGGGAAAACATCGACCGCGCGCCTGATCGCCAAGGCATTGAACTGCGTAGGGCCGGACGGGCAGGGCGGCCCCACGATCGATCCCTGCGGCGTCTGCGAACCCTGCCAGGCAATCGCCGAGGGCCGCCATATCGATGTGGTGGAAATGGACGCTGCCAGCCACACCGGCGTCGATGACGTGCGCGAGATTATTGAGGCGGTGCGTTATGCCGCAGTCTCCGCGCGCTACAAGATCTACATCATCGACGAAGTCCATATGCTCTCGAAGAACGCGTTCAACGCGCTTCTCAAGACGCTCGAAGAGCCGCCCGCGCATGTGAAATTCCTGTTCGCCACGACCGAAGTGAACAAGGTCCCCGTCACCGTCCTTTCCCGTTGCCAGCGTTTCGACCTGCGCCGCATTCCCGCTGAACTGCTCGCGGCCCACTTTGCCCATGTGGTCGAGACGGAACAGGTTGCCGCCGAAGACGATGCTCTCGCGCTGATCGCTCAGGCGGCCGAAGGTTCTGCCCGGGACGGCCTTTCCATTCTCGACCAGGCAATCGCCCATGCGGAAATGGGGGAGGGCGCCCCGCTCGTCACCGCCGCTCAGGTCCGCGATATGCTTGGCCTGTCGGATCGTGGCGCCGTTCGCCGCCTGCTTGGCCTGCTGCTGGAGGGCGATACCGCCGCGCTGCTGGTTGCGGTGCGCGAGCAATATGCGCTCGGCGTCGAGCCCCTGTCGCTGGTTCGGGGCCTGCTCGAACTGGTGCATGCTGTGACGCTGGCGAAGGCAGGGAGGGACATCGCCAATCCCGGCCAGTCCGCGGAGGAACGGGAGGCGCTCTCAACCTGGGCCTCGCAAATCGGCTTCGCGCCGCTTCATCGGCTCTGGCAGTTGCTCCTAAAGGGCCATGACGAGGTTGCAGGCGCCACATTCCCGATCGAATCCTGCGAGATGGCGCTGCTGCGCGTCATGCACGCCGCGACCATGCCCGACCCCGGCGAAATCGCGCGCCTCCTGCGCGAAGGCTCTGTTCCGGCTGCGCAAACGCCTTCGGTTTCGGCCTCATCCGCCTCGGCTCCTACCGCATCGCTGCCCCAGGATTCTAAGGCCCTCGTCGATCTGCTTTGGGAACAAAAGAAGGGCCGGCTCGCTGACTTCCTTCATGATTGCGTGCGCATCGTCCGGTTCGATCCACCTGAATTGGAGTTACAACTAACGCAGGAGTGGGCCGACGGTGATTTCTGCCGTACGCTCTCGATGGAATTGCAGAGGGCGACGGGTTCGCCGTGGCAGATCAGGCGCAGTGAAGGCAGTGCCGTTCCGTCATTGCTGGAGCAGCAACAGGCAAGTCAGGCGCAAGAGCGCGCCGAAATATTCGATACCCCCGTGGTGAAGGCCGTGCTTGCGGCTTTCCCCGAAGCCGATCTTGATCGGACCGAAGCATGGAGCGCAGAGCGATGAAGGATCTGAACGAAATATTGGGCATGGCCAGCCGCGTGCAGGAAGAGCTGCAACGCGCACAGGACAATCTCGACAAGATCGAGGTTGAGGGAGCAGCAGGGGGCGGTCTGGTAAAGGTCCGCGCTTCGGCCAAGGGCCGGATCGTGGGCGTGTCGATCGACGACAGCCTGCTCGCGCCTAGCGAAAAGCAGATGCTGGAAGATCTCGTGGCGGCAGCTTTCAACGACGCTCGCAAAAAAGCGGACGAGGTAAGTTCTGCGGAAATGTCGAAGATGACGAGCGGCCTCCCGCTTCCGCCGGGGTTCAAGCTGCCTTTCTGATCGGCACTCGGATAACAGTCCGTTCAAAAGGACGTCACCAATTGAATGAGGCCCTGATTGTCCCCATAAAGCCATGGAACCGCATGGCAGAGCAAATAATCGTGCGGCCCGCCGGAGATTGAATGACTACGCAATATCCCCTCCTTCCGTTGCGCGACATCGTGGTTTTCCCGCAGATGATCGTCCCGCTCTTCGTCGGTCGCGACAAGAGCGTCTCTGCCCTTGAGTCGGCGATGGAAGGAAATAAGGAAATCTTCCTCGTGTCGCAGCTTGACCCTGCGGAGGATGATCCGAACCGTGACTCGCTGTACGACACCGGGGTCGTCGCGATTGTGTTGCAGCTGCTGAAGCTGCCGGACGGCACCGTCCGCGTGTTGGTCGAAGGAAAGCATCGCGCGCAATTGCAGTCGATCAGCTCGGCCGACAACCATCTGATCGCCGAAGTCGATCCGGTCGACGAGGTCGCAGCCGAAGGGCCTGAAGCCGAGGCGCTGATGCGCTCCGTTGCTGAGCAATTCGAAAACTACGCAAAGCTGAACAAGAAGCTGCCTGCCGAAACGCCGGTTCAGCTGCGTGAGATCGAGGATGCAGGCCGTCTCGCCGATGCCGTGGCTGCCAATATCAACGTGAAGGTGGCCGACAAGCAGTCGCTGCTGGTCGAGGCTGATCCCGTAAAGCGTCTGGAAATGGTCTTCGCCTTCATGGAAGGCGAGCTTGGCGTTCTTCAGGTCGAAAAGAAGATTCGCGGCCGCGTGAAGCGACAGATGGAAAAGACCCAGCGCGAATATTATCTGAACGAGCAGCTCAAGGCGATCCAGCGCGAGCTGGGTAATGGCGAAGGCGAAGAGGGCGATGAACTCGCCGAACTGGCCGAGAAGATCGCCAAGACAAAGCTCAGCAAGGAAGCGCGAGCAAAGGCGACGGCGGAGTTCAAGAAGCTCAAGGGCATGCAGCCCATGTCCGCCGAAGCCACGGTCGTGCGTAATTATCTCGACGTGCTCCTGGGCCTGCCATGGGGCAAGAAGGGCAAGGTCAAGACCGACCTGAAGCGTGCGCAAGCGATCCTGGACGAGGATCATTTCGCGCTGGAGAAGGTCAAGGACCGGATCATCGAATATCTCGCGGTGCAGGCCCGGACCAACAAGCTCAAGGGGCCGATCCTTTGCCTCGTCGGCCCTCCGGGCGTCGGCAAGACCTCGCTCGGCCGATCGATTGCCAAGGCTACGGGCCGCGAGTTCGTGCGCCAGTCGCTTGGCGGCGTGCGCGACGAAGCCGAAATCCGTGGCCATCGCCGCACCTATATCGGGTCTCTGCCGGGCAAGATCGTGACCAACCTCAAGAAGGCGGGCACGATGAATCCGCTCTTCCTGCTGGATGAGATCGACAAGCTGGGCCAGGATTTCCGGGGCGATCCGGCTTCGGCGCTGCTGGAGGTTCTGGATCCGGAGCAGAACAGCAAGTTCCAGGACCATTATCTGGAGATCGATGTCGATCTGTCGGACGTGATGTTCGTCACGACCGCCAACTCGCTGAACCTGCCGCAGCCATTGCTGGACCGCATGGAGATCATCCGGCTCGAAGGCTATACCGAGGATGAGAAGGTCGAGATTGCGCAGCGCCACTTGCTGCAGAAGCAGATCGACGCTCACGGCCTCAAGGAAGGCGAGGTGGAAGTCACCGAAGCTGCGATCCGCGATCTTATCCGCTACTATACGCGAGAGGCGGGCGTCCGCACGCTTGAACGTGAAGTGGCACGGATTGCCCGCAAGGCGCTCCGCAAGATTTTGGAAGGCGTTTTCGAGAAGGTTACGATCACGCCGGAAAATCTTGCCGAATATGCCGGGGTGCGGAAATTCCGCCACGGCGTCGGTGAGGAAGAGAACCAGATCGGTGCCGTGACTGGTCTCGCCTGGACCGAAGTGGGTGGCGAGCTGCTGACCATCGAAGCTGTCACCGTACCGGGCAAGGGCGCGATCCGGACGACCGGCAAGCTTGGCGAAGTGATGACCGAATCCGTGCAGGCGGCCTTTTCCTATGTGAAGGCGCGCTCACCGGGTTATGGTATCAAGCCCAGCCTCTTCACCCGCAAGGACATCCACATCCACCTTCCCGAAGGTGCGGTGCCAAAGGATGGACCATCCGCAGGCATCGGCATGGTGACCAGCATCGTTTCGACGCTCACCGGCATCCCTGTTCACAAGGATGTGGCTATGACGGGCGAGGTGACGCTGCGTGGCCGTGTACTTCCGATCGGCGGCCTCAAGGAAAAGCTCCTCGCAGCGTTGCGGGGCGGTATCAAGACGGTGCTGATCCCGGCGGAGAATGAAAAGGATCTGGCGGAAATTCCGGCAAATATTAGGGAAGGGCTGGAAATCGTTCCCGTTTCCCATGTGGATGAGGTGCTTGCCCGCGCGTTGATTTCGGTGCCTGAAGCGATAGCCTGGACAGAAGAAGATGACCTAGCCGCACAGCCAAGTCCGGCTGCGGGGCGGGATGGCGACGCGACGCTTCGCCACTGATTGCAAGCACAACGGTAATTAGCCGCCACTTTCAGTGAGATTTAGGCCTATGGTTGAAAATCTCATTGGAGGTGGTGGCTTTGTCGCTTTCCCTTTGACAGCCGATCAAAGCTGGGCCTTATTGCGCCGCCGACGCCGCGATTCCTTAGCTATTCACACAGTTAGAAGGGGGTTCCCAAGGTATGAACAAGCAGGATTTGATCAGTGCTGTTGCCGAAAGCAGCGGTCTTAGCAAAAGCGACGCCAGCAAGGCGGTTGAAGGCGTATTCGATTCCATTTCGTCTGCACTTAAGAAGGGCGACGAAGTCCGGCTCGTGGGCTTCGGCACCTTTTCCGTTTCGCAGCGCAAGGCGTCCACCGGCCGCAATCCGCGTACTGGCGAAACGATGACCATCAAGGCGTCGGCCCAGCCCAAGTTCAAGGCGGGCAAGGGTCTGAAGGACTCGGTCAACTAACAAGCAGGATGGCGCCTTGCAGGGCGCCTGATCCAGAACCAAGATGTTGGGCATCGCGGCCTGATTGGTTTAGGAGAGTAGCGTCGCCGAAGGTGAGAAAGCCTCGTTGCGATCATGTACTGAACAGAGGGAAGAGGGGCGCGGACCAATCGGTCGGCGCCCCGTTTCTTTTTCCATCGTGCGTACGCATTTGCCAGCTTGACGACTATCCAATCGCCGCATATGTGCCGCATCTCTCTTGGGCCGAACGGCCCTGTGGCGATCGTAGCTCAGTTGGTTAGAGCGCTGGTTTGTGGTACCAGAGGTCGGGGGTTCGGATCCCCTCGATCGCCCCATTTTCCTCCTTTTTCTGACGCGATGGGCTTCGCATGAGCCCTCCACCGGACTATAGCCCGACTATGGACGATGCGCGTGACAAGGGCCTGACCCTCAATCCAAAATATGATCGTGACGGACTGATCACAGCAGTCGTGACCGACGCTGGGAACGGCGATGTGCTGATGGTCGCCCATATGAATGCGGAAGCGCTTGCCCTGACCTTGGAAACCGGATTGGCGCATTTCTGGTCGCGCAGCCGCCAGTCGCTCTGGAAAAAGGGCGAGACGTCGGGCCACATGCTGGAAGTACGCGACATCCGGATCGATTGCGATCAGGACGCGGTTTGGGTGAAGGCGGTTCCGGCAGGTCCAACATGCCACACAGGCGCGCGATCCTGCTTCTTTCGCCACCTAGGCCCGGAAGGACTGACTGCTGTCGATACGGTGGAATAGCCTCGTCATTCTGCCGCTACTGGTCGGGTGCCAGGGGGACGGCGGGGGCTCCGCGAGTTCGGCAGGCAATACCGCCTCGACGTCCGGGCTCGAACGCGCAGCCATCGAAAGCGGCGTCATCGCGGACACCTCTAGATCGTCTCCCGTCGGACTTTTCCAGCGGCGTCATGAGGCGGGCAGTGACAGCCTGTGCATCATCCCCGGTCGATCCGGCGATTTTCGCTTCGGAGCCGAAGCCATTTTCGGCGAGGATCAACGCTGTCGAGGGCGGGGTTCCGCAAAGCGAGCCGGAGACAAGCTGATACTTAGCTTCGATCGGGCCAAGGGCTGCATCATCGTCGCCCAATATGATGGCGATCAGATCGCCTTCCCCGGTGTTCTCGACCTGAAGTGCGCTGATCTTTGCGAAGGACGGGGCTCACTCGAAGGCGTCAGCTTCCCCCGCGCATCGAGCGACGCCAGCGCTGCGCTGCGCGCCACCGGGCGCAATGGCAATCCGCTTTGTGAACAGGATTGATGCGGTTCAGCCCGCGTCTCGAACCTGACTGGTGTCCAGCATCTTACCCTGCGTGATGATCACGAGGTCCCCCACCTTCACTGCGTAAAACAGTTTGCGCGCGAAGGCGGTCGGTACGCCGATGCAACCGTGGGTGGCGCTGCCCCATTTGACGTCGCTGCCATGGATCGCCACGCCATCATTCGTCAGTCGCAGCATGTAGGGCATCGGCGCATCATAAAGGCTGGACACATGGTCCGCGTCCTTCTGCGTAATGGGGAAGGCGCCCAGGGGGCTGGGCTTATCATCGGCGCCATAAAGGATCACCGCCGCGCCGATTTCATGGCCAGCGCGAAAAGCTGACAGCGTCTGAGCTTTCAGGTCCACCGTGATGATGACCGGTCCCGTCGCAGGCGCCCGGCTGTCATCCCAGACATAGTCGCCATGGCGGAACGGCCCCTTGATCGGCAACACGCTTTTGACCACCAGCGCATGGGGACCGACGGGCAGCGGCTGTGACCGGCTTCGCTCGATCGGTGCCTTGGCAGGGGCGCTTTCAGGTGAGGCGGCCTTATGCGGCGATGCCTCAAGGTCGCGCCCGTGATCCATATAAATGTTCACCAGCAAACCGGCAGCGCCAAGCACGCCGCCTATGATCAGCTTCGGTCCCGCTGCTTTCGCTACATTCCGGATCAGTCGCGCCATGCCCGTTCTATTGCATGCAAAAGGTTAAGCTCAGCCTTCCCGATCCACCTCGGCCGCCGCGATTGCGGTCAGGTTCAGGACGCCACGAGCGGTGACACCTGGCGTCAACACATGAATGGGTTGCGCCAACCCCATCAGCATCGGCCCCACGGTCGGCGAGCTGGACGAGGCGGATAGCGCGGTGAGGGTGATATTCGCCGAATCGAGGTTCGGCATCACCAGCAGATTGGCAGGTCCCTCAAAGCGAGTATCTGGCACCAACCGTTCCCGCAGCGATTGGCTCAGTGCCACATCCGCATGCATTTCACCATCGACGAGCAGATCCGGCGCCTGTGCCTGCACCAGTTGCAACGCCGTCCGCATCTTCCGCGCGCTGGGGCTGTGCGAAGCTCCAAAGTTCGAATGCGAAAGAAGCGCCACGCGCGGCGCAAGGCCGAAGTGCCGAAGCTCGGTAGCGCCCGCTATAGCCATCTCAGCCACCTGCTCGGGTGTCGGATCGGGGACCATATGCGTATCGGTGATGAACAGCGCACCGGCGTCCAGGATCAGCCCCGACAGCGCATAGACGCGACTATGTCCCGACCGACGCTCAATGATCCGCAGGACATGTTCCACCTGACCCCAATATTCGCTGTTGCCGCCGACCAGCGCCGCATCGACGCGCCCGGTGCGCAGCAGCATCGCCGCCGTGACCGTCGGGCGCCGATATACGTGACGCAACAACTCGGCTGTAGGGACGCCTTTGCGCGCTGCGATGGCGCGATACGCATCCACCAACTGCCCGAGCAGTTCATGATCGGTTTCGGGATCGACCACTTCCACATCGCGATCCAGCTCGAACCGTAGGCCAAGGCTGGGCAGCTTATCCTTCAATATCCGCCGCCGCGCGACGATGACGGGACGAACGATCCCCTCGTCCAGACCGTCCTGAATCGCGCGCAGCACGCGCTCATCCTCGCCTTCGCCATAGGCGATGCGGCGGCAGGTGCCCCGCGCGGCCTCAAACACCGGCAGCATCAACTGCGCTGATCGCGTGTTCTGTTGGGCCAGTGACCGGCGATAGGCTTCGATATCCAGTGATCGCTTCGCCACGCCGCTGTCCATCGCAGCTTTGGCCACCGCAGGCGCAATCTCTGCGATCAGCCGGGGATCGAAGGGCGTCGGAATGATATAGTCCGGCCCGAACGCCAGCCGCCGCCCACCATAGGCCTGCGCAACGCTGTCATGCGCTGGCAACCGGGCGAGCGCGGCGATCGCTTCCGCCGCTGCGGCCTTCATGGCCTCGTTAATCTCGGTCGCGCGGGCATCCAGCGCCCCCCGGAACATATAGGGGAAGCACAGGACGTTATTGACCTGATTGGGATAGTCGGAGCGCCCGGTTGCAACGATCGCGTCGGGCCTTGCCTCGCGCGCGACCTCGGGCCGGATCTCCGGCTCCGGATTGGCCAGCGCGAAGATTAGCGGATTCGGCGCGAGCAGGGGCAGCCATTCAGGCTTCAACACCCCCGGCGCCGACAGGCCCAGGAAAATATTAGCCCCCGGCAGCACTTCGGGCAAAGTCCGCGCATTGGTCTCGCGCGCGTAACGGGCCATGTTCGGCAACATGCCCTCACGACCGGAATGGATGACGCCATCCTTGTCCGTCAGCGTCACATGCTCTTGCCGAAGGCCCATCGACACCAGCAGATCGACGCAGGCCAACGCGGCAGCCCCTGCACCAGAAGTCACAAGCCGTGCTTCGGCGAGCGTCTTGCCCTGCAAGACCAGCGCGTTTCGCACGGCGGCCGCCACGACGATCGCCGTCCCATGCTGGTCGTCGTGGAAGACCGGAATCTTCATCCGCTTCTTGAGTTCCGCCTCGATGGCGAAACATTCCGGCGCCTTGATATCTTCCAGATTAATGCCGCCGAATGTCGGCTCCAGCAGCGCCACGGCCTCGATGAACTTTTCGGGGTCGGTCGTGTCCACCTCGATATCGAACACATCGATGTCGGCGAATTTCTTGAAAAGGACAGCCTTGCCCTCCATCACCGGCTTGGAGGCAAGCGCACCGATGGCACCCAGCCCCAGCACGGCCGTGCCGTTGGAGATCACCGCGACCAGATTGCCGCGCGCCGTATAGTCCATCGCTTTGTCGGGATCTTCGGCGATTTCCAGGCAGGGGGCGGCCACGCCGGGCGAATAGGCCAGCGCCAAGTCGCGCTGGTTCACCATGCGCTTGGTAGGTTCTATCCGTAGCTTCCCCGGCTGGGGAAAGCGATGATAATCCAGGGCTGCGCGGCGGGTGTTGTCGTCCATGACGCGGCCTTATTATTGATTTGGAATAGGGGCAATGCCGACAGGCCCGTAAATGGCCGATTTGCGTGTCTTGTCGGATAAGAGACCCCACTTGACCGCTGCGATGAAAAGCCCCGCTTGTGCGCCGGGGCGCTTCCCACTAAATCGCGCGCATGACATCGACCAACGACATTCGCCGCTCCTTCCTCGACTATTTCGGGGCGAACGGCCACACCATCGTTCCTTCAGCGCCTCTGGTGCCGCATAACGACCCCACGCTGATGTTCGTCAACGCGGGCATGGTGCCGTTCAAGAATGTCTTTACGGGCCTGGAAACACGGCCCTACAAAACCGCGACCAGCAGCCAGAAGTCAGTTCGTGCAGGCGGTAAGCACAACGATCTCGACAATGTCGGCTATACCGCGCGCCACCATACCTTCTTTGAAATGCTGGGCAATTTCAGCTTCGGCGATTATTTCAAGGAACAGGCGATCACTCACGCCTGGACCCTGTTGACCAAAGAATGGGGCATCCCGGCGGAAAAGCTGACCGCGACTGTCTATCATACCGACGACGAAGCCTTCGACCTGTGGAAGAAGATCGCCGGGCTTCCTGAGCATAAGATCATCCGCATTCCGACCAAGGATAATTTCTGGGCCATGGGCGACAGTGGTCCCTGCGGTCCCTGTTCGGAAATCTTCTACGACCATGGCGATCATATATGGGGCGGCCCTCCGGGATCGCCGGAAGAGGATGGCGACCGCTTCGTCGAGATTTGGAACCTCGTCTTCATGCAATATGAGCAGGAAGCGAACGAGATCGTCGGCGAATTGCCCAAGCCCAGCATAGACACCGGCATGGGTCTGGAGCGCATCGCCGCTGTGCTGCAAGGCGTCCATAACAATTACGATACCGACACGTTCAAGGCGCTGATCGAGGAATCGGGCGCGCTGACCAAGACCGCCATCGATGGCGAGCATCAGGCCAGCCACCGCGTCATCGCGGACCATCTTCGCTCCACCAGTTTCCTGATCGCGGACGGCGTGCTGCCCGCGAACGAAGGCCGCGGCTATGTCCTTCGTCGCATCATGCGCCGCGCCATGCGCCATGCCCACATCATCGGCGCGAAGGAACCGTTGATGCACCGTCTGGTGCCTAGCCTTGTCTCCGAAATGGGAGGTGCGTATCAGGAACTGGTCCGCGCCCAACCGCTGATCGAGGAAACGCTGCTGCGTGAGGAAACCCGCTTCCGCCAGACGTTGGAAAAGGGTCTCAAGCTGCTCGACGAAGCGACGGTCGATCTTTCCGAAGGCGGCACGTTGCCGGGCGAAACCGCGTTCAAGCTCTACGACACCTTTGGCTTTCCCTATGACCTGACCGAAGACGCGCTGCGTTCACGCGGCCTGGGCGTTGATCGTGAAGGCTTCGACGCCGCGATGGCCGAGCAGAAGGCCGCCGCCCGCGCTGCGTGGAAGGGCTCGGGTGAAAAGGCGTCTGACGAAATCTGGTTCGATATTGCCGAGAAAACGGGCAATACCGAGTTCATCGGCTACAGCTCGACCGAGGGCGAGGGCGAGGTGCTGGCGATCGTCAAGGACGGTGTGAACTTCGACAGCGCATCGGCCGGTGATACGGTTACGATCGTCACAAATCAGACGCCATTCTACGGCGAAAGCGGCGGCCAGATGGGCGACGCTGGCACGATTACGTCGCTGTCCGGTCTGGTGGCTGATGTAGAAGATACCGCAAAGCCACTTGGTCGACTGCACGCGCATCGGGCGAAAATTGGGACGGGCAGCATCAAGGTTGGCGATACGGTGCATCTCACCGTCGACACCGACCGCCGCGATCGCATCCGGGCGAATCATAGCGCTACCCACCTGCTCCATGCCGCGCTCCGGAACACTCTGGGCGCTCATGTGACGCAGAAGGGGAGCCTCGTGGCGCCCGATCGTCTCCGCTTCGACTTCTCGCATCCCGAAGCGCTGACCCACGGTCAGATCGCCTCGATTGAAAGCCTGGTGAACGAACAGGTCCGCCACAATGAGAGCGTCACGACGCGCCTCATGACGCCCGATGACGCTATCGCGGCGGGCGCTATGGCTCTGTTCGGCGAAAAATATGGCGACGAGGTCCGCGTTCTTTCCATGGGTAAGGGTGACGCGAACAGCTATTCGGTTGAGTTGTGTGGTGGCACCCACGTCCGCGCGACGGGTGACATTGCGATTTTCAAGATCATTTCGGAAAGCGCGGTATCTTCGGGAGTCCGCCGCATTGAGGCACTGACTGGAGAAGCGGCCCGCCTGTGGTTGACCGACCGCGAAGATCGGTTGCGTCAGTCTGCCGCTGCGCTCAAGACGACTCCAGAGGAAGTGCCCGCGCGCATCGCCGCTCTGGTGGAACAGAGCCGTAAGCTCGAACGTGAATTGGCCGAAGCGAAGAAGGCTCTGGCCCTCGGCGGGGGCAGCAGCGCTCAGGTGGCGGGGCCTGAAAAGGTCGGCCAGATCGACTTCATCGGCCAGGTGATCGAAGGGCTTGATCCCAAGGAACTGCGCGGGATCGTTGACCAGAACAAGGCCGCGCTGGGCAGTGGGGTGTCCGCCGTGCTCGCCGTGGTGGACGGCCGCGTCAGCATCGCGGTTGGCGTGACGGATGATCTTACCGGCACGATCAGCGCCGTCGATCTTGTCCGTGCGGGCGTGGAAGCGCTAGGCGGGAAGGGCGGCGGCGGCCGTCCGGACATGGCTCAGGGCGGTGGACCGGAAGCAGAAAAGGCGGGGGCCGCGATTGACGCGGTCAAGGCGGCCCTGGCCAGCGTCCCGGCATAAAAATTCCAGGTTTCGGAGACCGCCGACAAGGAGGCGATGCTTAAGCTGCGCTTTCGCCACCTTGTTTCTGCGGTCATCACCGCTAATCTGATGAGAGACAATGATCGGGGGGATCATGCGGTTTCTTGTTGCTATCTGTTTACTGCTGGCACCGGCAACGGCGCGTGCTGAATGGCTGGAAGCTTCGAGCGACCATTTCGTTGTTTATGCCGAAGCTCGGGCAACGGACGCTCGTCTCTTCTCACAGCAGCTTGAAAGCTACCATGCGGCCATGGCGGCGGTCACGGGAACGCCGAACCTCCGTCCTAGCCCCTCCAATCGCCTCACTATCTATGTGGTGAGCAGTGAAGCCCAGGTCCGAAAGCTTTATGGGGCCAATTCGCAATATATAGGCGGATTTTACATACCCCGTGCTGGAGGATCGGTCGCGATCGTTCCCCGGGTCAGAGCGACGCGCGGTCAAATCGACACGTCGATGATCACGCTGCTCCATGAATATGCACATTATTTTCTTATCGGATCGAGCAACTTCCCGATGCCGCGCTGGATGTCGGAAGGTGCGGCGGAGTTCTTTTCGTCAGCCGCTTTTCCCAATGATGGCGGGGTCGAACTCGGGCGGCCCGCGCAGCATCGCGCCTATGAGCTTTATATGGCGATCGACGTGACCGCGAACGATCTGCTGGATCCCGCCGCCTATGAAAAGCGCCGAGGCAAGGGGTATGATGCGTTCTATGGCAAGAGCTGGCTGCTTTATCATTACCTGACTTTCAGCCCAGAGAGGAAAGGCCAGCTTTCACGCTACCTCACCCTTATGTCCCAGGGTAAGGAACCACGGTCTGCTGCAATCGAAGCGTTTGGAGATTTCGGCCAGCTCGAACACGAGTTAGACCGCTATCTCCTCAAATCCCGCATGACCATGCTTAAGCTGCCAGCCAGCATGATCAAAACCGGCCCCGTTGTCGTGCAAGGAGTAAGTGCGGGAGCAAACGCAATGATGCCGGTCATCATTCGTTCCAGGCGCGGCGTCGACGATGAAGGGGCCAAGGCCGTTCTGGCGGACGCGCGCGCCATAGCTTCGCGCTTCCCGAAAGATCCAGCGGTCCTATCCGCGTTGGCGGAGGCCGAACACGACGCTGGGAACGATAAGGAAGCGATCGCCGCAGCAGATGCTGCCCTGGCTAACGACCCGAAGCAGGTCAACGCCTATGTCCAGAAGGGGCTGTCCCTTTATCGCATGGCGCCAGATGCCCCGGATCAGGACGAGGGCTATAAGCAAGCGCGCGCCACTTTCATTGCACTCAATCGCATAGAAAATGACCATCCGCTGCCGCTCTTCTATTATTATGACAGCTTCGCCCGGCAGGGGAAAACGCCATCTTCGCTCGCGCTTCAAGGACTGGAGCGCGCGTCGGAACTGGCGCCCTTTGATCTCGGCCTGCGCATGACCCTGGCGATGCAGCAATTGCGTATCGGTGACCGCAAAGAGGCGCGACGCAATTTACTACCCGTGGCCTATAACCCCCATGGCGGCAACCTTGCTGAGACCGCAAGCACAGTATTGGAACGGATGGACAAGGAACCGAACTGGGATGGGAGCGGCATGTCGGGTACGGGGCCTGACAATGCTGTAGCTATTGGACCTTAAGCGACCTCGTCAGGGCGGAGTCGCCTCAGTTTTGGAGCGGTATCCATTTGCGCCGCATCTTTAATGCCCATGCGCAAGTCCTCACGCGTTTGATGGATCGAGGCAATAACCGGCCCCATCGCCACGCCCAGATCGATGAGCGCGGTTTCTGCGAGTTGTAGCGAGCTCTCGAGCGTCTCGGGAACCGCATCGCTTGCGCCCACCCGGTAGAGCTGTGCCGCATGATCAGTATCGCGCGCACGGGCGATGATCGGCAAATCCGGCACCCATCCACGCACCCGTTTCGTGACACGCACCGAAAGCACGGGATCGTCCATGGTAAGGATCAACGCTCGCGCATGGCCCAAACGGAGCTTGTCGAGCATTTCGACGCGCGCGACGTCCCCGAAGAGGATTGGGTAGCCGCCACGACGCCCCTCCGCCACTACGTCCGGGTCGGATTCAACAACGGTGAAACGCTGGTTGTGGAGGCGAAGCAGATCGCACACCATTCGCCCGACGCGCCCGAACCCGATTACGACAGCGGCCGCCTCGGTACTTTCCTGCTGTAGGTCTGGCGCTTCCTCGCCAAGCGCCATTTCCAGCCTGCGCGCAATGTCGTGACCGATACGCGCGAGAAGTGGCGTGATCGTCAGGCCGATGGCCGTGACGATCTGCCAAAAGGCTGCGGTGGACGGGAGAATGAGCTTGGCTGCTGCTGCTGTCGAAAGCACGATGAGGGTCGTTTCAGAAGGACTGGCCATCAGCACGCCAACTTCCAGAGCCACGCCCTTTCGCGCGCCCGAAAAATAGAGGAGCGCGGCGGTGACCAATGTTTTGACCAGGACGACTCCAACGACCGCAAGAACAAGGCTCGGCCAGTTCGCCAGGATCACCCGGACGTCCAGGCTCATGCCCACAGTGATGAGGAACACGCCAAGCGCCAGCCCCTTGAAAGGGGCTGTCATCACTTCGACCTCACCATGATATTCGGTCTCTGCGATGAGTAGGCCTGCCAGCAGTGCGCCGACGATTGGCGAAAGGCCTGCGAGCGAAGTCGCGATGCTCGAAACGATGACCACCAGCAGACTGGCTGCAAGAAAAACTTCAGGACTTTTGGTCCGCGCGGCCTGGCTGAAGATATGTGACAGAAAAATGCGGCCAAGAACGAGCATCACCGCGATCGTGATGCCGCCTTTTAGCAACGTATCGGCCAGTTCGCTCCAGGCACCGTCAGGACTGGAGGCTATTGACGGCGCGAGCGCGCCGAGCATGAATATTATTGGGACCAGCGCCAGATCCTCGAACAATAGCATCGCGAAGGCGGCCCGGCCCACGGCGCTTTGGGTGCCCACCATAGGGAGCACCACGGCCGTCGAGGAAAGGGCTAGGGCAAGACCCAATCCGACAGCCCCTGCGGTCGGCTGTCCCAGAAAGTAGAGGCCCAAAGCAATCAGCGACGCTCCCCCGATTAGTTCGGCGGCACCGACCCCGAACACTTGGGCGCGCATTGTCCAGAGGCGGCGAAAGCTGAGCTCAAGCCCGATCGAGAAGAGAAGTAATATGACACCAAGCTCAGCGAATGGTTCAATCGCTCCTCTGTTTGAGATGGTGACATGATAAAGCCACGGATATTCGGCGACCAGCGCGCCAAGGCCGGATGGGCCGACAGCTAGCCCGACCAAGATGAAGCCAATGACGGGACTGATCCTCAAGCGTGCAAAGGCGGGGATAACCAGCCCGGCGGCCCCCAAGATGACGAGGGAATCGCTGAAACTTTGTGGATTGATTGCACCGGCCATGCGCCATCATTGCGGTAAGCGCGGCAAAATATCCAGCCTTGCGGCAACTTCACGTGCGATGCGTGATACCCTTGGTGCGGACGGCGGGACTTGAACCCGCATTCCCAGGGGGAGGCGGATTTTAAGTCCGCTGCGTCTACCGATTTCGCCACGTCCGCGTGGCGCTCCCACTGACCTTTCCGAACGCGTAGGTCAAGATGTGCTGGAGTTCACTGAGTCTTGCTGTTCAGCCGTTCGCGCATTTCCTTGCCCGGCTTGAAGTAGGGCACCCGCTTGGCCGAGACAGGGACCTGTTCCCCCGTACGCGGATTGCGCCCCGTCCGCGCGTCTCGCGCACGAGTGGTAAAGGCGCCGAAACCGCGCAATTCTACCCGGCCGCCACCCGACAGGCGGTCAACAATCTCCTTGAAGAAGAGGTCTACAATCCTCTCGACCTCTTGAAGGCCAAGGTCTGGATTTTCCTCTGCCAGAGTCTGAATTAATTCCGAGCGTATCATTGGTCCTCCAGCTCCCCCTTCTGGTTCCCAGTTTAGTCATAGTGAGTCCCTACCCACATGACAATTATCCAATGTCGGTAGTTGTTTTCTCATTTTGGGATATAAAAAGCCCGCCGGAAGAAGTTCCGACGGGCCTATTACTTTAGTTATATCCGAAGGGATTAGCCTTCGTTCTTGGCCTTCAGCGCTTCGCCCAAGATGTCGCCGAGCGATGCACCGCTGTCGGACGAACCATATTGAGCGACTGCCTGCTTCTCTTCTGCAATCTGCAGAGCCTTGATCGAGAAGGTCGGCTTCTTGGCCCGATCGAAGCCGGTAACCAGCGCGTCGAACTTCTGACCGATCTGGAAGCGCTCCGAACGCTGTTCGTCGCGGTCGCGGCCGAGGTCGCTGCGCTTGATGAAGCCGGTTGCGCCGTCGTCGCCAGCCTGGACTTCCAGACCGCCGTCGCGAACTTCCAGAACCGTGACGGTGATCGTCTGGTTCTTGTTCAGGCCCGCTGCAGCGGCGGTGGTGCCGCCAGCGGCCGGGCCGCCACGCTCAAGCTGCTTCATGCCAAGGCTGATGCGCTCCTTCTCGACGTCGATGTCGAGAACGACGGCCTGAACCGACTCACCCTTGCGGTGCAGAGCCAGCGCGTCTTCGCCCGAAATGCCCCATGCGATGTCCGACATGTGAACCATGCCGTCGACGTCGCCGTCCAGGCCGATGAACAGGCCGAATTCGGTTGCATTCTTGACTTCGCCTTCGACGGTCGAACCGATCGGGTGACGTTCGGCAAAGCTGTCCCAGGGGTTGTTCTGGGCCTGCTTGAGGCCGAGCGAGATACGACGCTTTTCGGGATCGACTTCCAGAACCAGAACTTCGACTTCCTGGCTGGTCGAAACGATCTTGCCGGGGTGAACGTTCTTCTTGGTCCACGACATTTCCGAAACGTGAACCAGACCTTCGATGCCCGGCTCCAGCTCGACAAATGCACCATATTCGGTGATGTTCGTGACGCGGCCCGAAAGCTTGGCGCCGATCGGATACTTGGCAGCGGCGCCTTCCCACGGATCGCTTTCCAACTGCTTCATGCCGAGGCTGATGCGCTGGGTGTCGCGATTGATGCGGATGATCTGAACGCGGACGGTATCGCCGATGTTGATCATCTCGTTCGGGTGGTTGATGCGCTTGTAGCTGAGGTCGGTGACGTGCAGCAGGCCATCGATGCCGCCCAGGTCAACGAACGCACCATAATCGGTGATGTTCTTGACGACGCCTTCGATGATCTGACCTTCGGCCAGCGTCTGGATAAGGCCACTGCGCTGTTCGGCGCGGGTTTCTTCCAGGATGGCACGGCGTGACACGACGATGTTGCCGCGGCGGCGATCCATCTTCAGGATCTGGAAAGGCTGCGGAATGTCCATCAGCGGGGTTACATCGCGCACGGGGCGAATGTCGACCTGCGAACCGGGGAGGAACGCCACGGCGCCGTCGAGGTCGACGGTAAAGCCGCCCTTGACGCGGCCGAAGATGACGCCTTCGACGCGGGCATTTTCGGTGAATTCGGATTCCAGCTTGTCCCAGGCGGCTTCGCGGCGAGCGCGGTCGCGTGACAGCATGGCTTCGCCATGGGCGTTTTCGACGCGATCGACATAGACTTCGACTTCGTCACCGACCTTAAGATCAGCCTTCTGGCCCGGCGCAGCGAATTCGCGCAGCGGCACGCGGCCTTCCGACTTCAGGCCGACGTCGATCAGCGCCATGTCGTTTTCGATGCCGGTAACGGTGCCCTTTACGACGCGGCCTTCGAAGCCGCCGTCCTCGCCACCGAGAGAATCATTGAGAAGCGCGGCGAAATCGTCGCGCGAGGGGAATGCCGTAGAGGCCATGGTAGTTCCTTCACTCGTCATTGCTGGCCTACCGGTTGTATCCGGTGGTCTTTCAGGCCAAACCGTCCGCACGGCCGGATTGCCGCGCGAACATCCGTTCGGCCATGTCGGGTGAGACGCTCTTTGGATAAGCGAAAAGGGCGCCGGGGAATCCCAAGCGCCGTCATCGCGTCAGGCCTGTTGCCGACGTTCCAACTGGGCGTCCACCAGAGCAATCGCCTGCTGGACGGCGGCGTCTATAGTCAAATTGCTGGTGTCGAGCAAGTCTGCGCCATCAGCCATTCGCAGCGGCGCATGATCCCGGCTCATGTCGCGAGTGTCGCGTGCCTGAATATCCGCGATCAAGCTATCCATGTCCGGGTGTCCACCATGGGAAAGCGCGTCATCATAGCGTCGCTCGGCGCGCACGTGAACGCTCGCCGTGACAAAGACCTTTGCATCCGCGTCCGGTGCGATCACCGTCCCGATATCGCGGCCGTCCAGTATTGCGCCACCCGGTCGGGTCGCAAAATCGCGCTGTCGCTGGACGAGCGCCTGGCGAACGCTCGGGTGGACGGAAACGCGGGAAGCGAGTGAGCCGACGGCTTCGCTCCGCAGCGCAGGGTCGCACAGGATTGCATCGTCAAAATCGCAAGCGGAAACCGCATCGGCTTCGTGGTCCGGATCGCCTCCGGCTTTTAGCACAGCAAGCCCAACCGCACGATAGAACAGACCGGTGTCCAGCACAGGCAAGCCGTAATGGCGTCCGAGCGCCTTCGCAATCGTACCTTTGCCCGATGCTGCGGGACCGTCGACGGCGATGATCATTCTGCTTTGCCTTTCCGCAACGTCTTGGCGAGGCCAATGACGGCTATAAAGGCCCAGACGACCTCCAGCGCCATCGATGCGACATTGAAATGAACCGTCAGTGAGTAGATCAGCAGCAACGAACCGATCAGGTTGAGAAAGTTGAAGAGCGTGAAGTTCAGCACTTTCGCCATATTGCTGTAGGCGTAAGCAATAACCATGAGGCCGCTACCAACAAGGCCAACCACGTTGGGGAAATCGAAATTCACGCCATCGCGCCGAGTGTTTGCAAGAGCGCGGTAAAGCCGGGGAAGCTGGTCGCGACCGGGCGCATGTCATCGACGGTGACACCGCTTTTGGACACAAGACCGGCCACCGCAAAACTCATGGCGATACGATGATCCAGCTTGGTCGCGATGGGGCCGCCGCCGGGCAGGAGCGTACCTCCGCTTCCCTCAATGACGATGCCGTCTTCCAGTTCCTCCACTCCCACGCCGATGGCGCGAAGGCCCGCCGCCATAGTGGCGATGCGATCAGATTCCTTCACCCGCAATTCTTCAAGACCTCGGAAGGTGCTACGGCCTTCGGCAAGGGCGGCCGCGATGAAGGCGACCGGATATTCATCGATCATGGAGGGCGCGCGGGCGGGGTCTGGTTCGACGCCCGTCAGGTGGGATGCAGTGACGACGATGTCTCCCACTGGCTCCCCGCCGACTTCGCGCGGGTTCTCGATGACGATGTCGCCCCCCATCTCGCGCAGCAGATCGATCAATCCTGCCCGGGTGGCATTCAGGCCGACATTTTCGATGGTAATCTTCGAGCCGGGGACAAACAGCGCGGCGACCATGGGGAAGGCTGCCGACGAGGGGTCGCCGGGGACGGTGATGGCTTGGGGACGAAGTTCGGCCTCGCCTTTTAATGTGATGATCCGTGTTCCATCAGCATCGATTTCTACGTCCAGGTCAGCACCAAAGCCCTTGAGCATCCGCTCGCTGTGATCGCGAGTCGGAACCGGCTCGACGACGCGCGTGACCCCGGGGGTATTCAGACCCGCCAGCAAGATCGCGGACTTTACCTGCGCTGATGCGACGGGAAGGCGATAATCAAGCGCCACAGCCGGGCAGGCGCCCCGCATGGTGAGCGGCAGCCGGTGTCCGGGGCTGGTGGTGAAGCTGGCGCCCATATGGGACAGCGGCTCGGTGACGCGCTGCATCGGGCGCTTGCTCAGCGATGCATCTCCGATGAAAGTCGCAGTGATGCCATGACTTGCGACCAGGCCCATGAGGAGGCGGGTCGACGTGCCACTGTTGCCCATGTCCAAAGCTGTTTGGGGTTGCAGCAATCCGCCCACGCCCACGCCCCGAATGTGCCAGATGCCATCATCGTCTCGTTGGATATGCGCGCCCATCGCACGCATTGCTGCGGCAGTGGCCAGCACATCCTCTCCCTCCAACAGGCCTTCGACGCGGCTTTCCCCAACGGCCAGTGCGGAGAGCATGAGTGAACGATGCGAAATGCTTTTGTCACCCGGCACCCTTACACTGCCCGCAAGGGGAGGAGCACTGGAGAAGGTCATGGGAAGAGGCTGATCGGAAGAAGTGGTCACGGGTCAATCCGTTTGTCAGGAAACTGAAAAATTGCGCCCGGCTTTTGACAGCGCGGTTCCGCTATGGCAAGGCGCCCGTCGCTTCGCGGGCGACATGGTCGCGCCGCGTGATATTCGTTGAAGCACTCGTAAGAAGGACAAGGCCGGACATGGTCAAGGCTGAATGGGGCACGAAGCGTACCTGCCCGAAATGCGCCACGCGCTTCTATGACCTGGGCAAGGATGACCCGGTCTCCTGCATCAACTGCAACACCGCTTGGGAACCCGAACCGGTCCTGAAGTCGAAGCAGCCGCTGCCGTACGAGGAAGCGCCGAAGAAGGTTATCGAAACCGCCGACGGGGAGCTGGAGACGGCAGATGACGATCTGGATCTTGATCTGGATGTCGATGATGATGGCGATTCGCCGGACAATGACGTTGACCTGGGCGGTGACGACGACCTCGGCGTGGATGCCGCCGCCGACGACGGCGACGACGACAATTAAGTAATTTTGTGCTTGCCAAGGAAGTTGCTGCCTCCTAATGGCAGCGACCTCCGAAGCGCCGGACCCAAGCGGCGCTGACACTGGTAACGGGGCCTTAGCTCAGCTGGGAGAGCGCCTGCATGGCATGCAGGAGGTCAGCGGTTCGATCCCGCTAGGCTCCACCAGTTTTCCGGACGGTCCAAGCCTTACCTGTATAGCCCGGAAGCTATCAAGCGGGTGCTTGGCATCCTATATCGGCCGACGGCTCCAAGCCGGACATGGCCCAATCCATTGGGATGCGGTATTATGCCGCGCAACGATGGGGCCTTAGCTCAGCTGGGAGAGCGCCTGCATGGCATGCAGGAGGTCAGCGGTTCGATCCCGCTAGGCTCCACCAATCTTCCTTGTCGCGATAGACTGTCGCTAGTCATCAGCAAATTGCTTCTCCGGTGCCATGCCAGCTGGCATAACTCCTCGGCATCGACGTACACCACATCCAATATGCCAATCTCCGTTAGGCAGCGAGGAAGTGATGGGGGAGGAGACCCACATCATTGCCAAGGACAGAAGATCGACGACGTTTGCTCCAATCCTGCGAGCGTTTCCTCCGCTCTAACGATCATGCTATCTCGCCCTCGTCCGTCGTGCTTCGGCAGGTGGTGGAGGCGGAGGGCGCAGGGGTAGTGAAGCTACTCCAGCAAACCGACGAGATATTTTAAAAACGCCGACCAAGCGGATAGTTGACGCGTATGAGCGGCACGGAAACTGACTTGGTCAAGTTCAAGCTGGCTGCACGAAGCTATCCATCACGCGCTTACGGCCAGCCGTTTCAAAATCGATCTCGAGTTTGTTGCCCTCGATCTCCGCAATCGTGCCGTAACCAAATTTCTGGTGAAATACGCGCAGCCCCAAGTGCATATCATCTCGACCCTTGTTGCCGAGGGATACCGCCGACGCGCGAGCTTCCACGATCCGCACGGGGTCACGGGAGAACTGGCCACTTTGTTGCGCCCGCTGCCAGCCTGGGCCACGCCCGCTACCTCGTTGTACGTTGGAGAAGGGATCGGCGCGCTCAGACCAGTTGGCACGCCAAAGGGATGCACCGCCCGCCATGCTGCTTTCCTCCTCGACATGTTCAGGAGGTAGCTCTCCTACGAACCGTGACGGGATAGAACTGGTCCACTGGCCATATATTCTCCGGTTCGCGGCATGAAGGATGACGCACAGCTTCCTAGCGCGAGTAATCGCCACATAGGCGAGCCGACGTTCCTCCTCCAGACTGTTGAGACCGCCTTCGTCCAACGCTCGTTGAGAAGGAAAAATACCTTCTTCCCAGCCCGCCAGGAAGACGGTGTCGAATTCGAGCCCTTTTGCCGCATGGATGGTCATGATCGTGACCTTCCGTTCCTCGGCTTGCGCGTCATTGTCCATGACTAGCGACACATGTTCGAGGAACGCGCCCAGCGTTTCATATTCCTCCATGGCGCGGGTAAGTTCATTGAGGTTTTCGAGGCGGCCTGCGCTTTCGGCTGTGCGCTCCGCCTGAAGCATCGCCGTGTAGCCGCTTTCATCCAGTATCTGGCGCGCGAGTTCGGCATGGGGAAGCTGGGTCGCGCGGTCGCGCCAGCGGGCCAAATCACCGATAAAGGCGCCAAGGCTGCGGCGCGCTTGCGGAGTCATTTCGTCGGTATCGAGAATTCGTGCAGCAGCGAGCGCTAAGGGTATAGCCTCGGCCCGAGCAAGGCGGTGAAGTTTCTCCACGGCTTTGTCACCTAAGCCACGCTTGGGAACATTGACGATCCTTTCAAACGCCAGATCGTCGGCCGGTTGGTTGACGAGGCGAAGATAGGCAAGCGCGTCGCGGATCTCAGCCCGCTCGTAAAACCGGAAGCCGCCCACAATCCTATATGCAAGGCCGATCTGAATGAATCGATCTTCAAATTCGCGGGTCTGGTGCTGTGCCCGGACGAGGATGGCCACATCTTCCAATGATCGTCCGGAGCGCTCGATCGCCTCGATTTCGTCGCCGACGCGGCGAGCCTCTTCTGGCCCGTCCCAAACGCCGATGACGCGGACTTTCTCCCCGATGTCGATGTCGGTCCACAGCGTCTTGCCTAGCCTGTTGCCGTTTTCGGCGATCACACCGGAAGCGGCGCCCAGAATATGAGGTGTGGATCGGTAATTCTGCTCCAAGCGGACAATCTTGGCGCCCGGGAAGTCCTTTTCAAATCGCAGGATGTTAGCGACTTCCGCGCCCCGCCACGAATAGATGGATTGGTCGTCATCACCCACGCAGCAGATATTCTTGCGCTGCTGAGCGAGCAGACGGAGCCAGAGATACTGGCTGCTGTTGGTGTCCTGATACTCGTCTACCATGATATAGCGGAACCGCTGCTGATAGCTTTCGAGCACATCCCGGTGGCGCTTCAATATGGTGAGCACATGGAGCAGCAAGTCGCCGAAGTCGCAGGCATTTACATCGCGAAGGCGGGCCTGATAGGCAGCATATAATTTCTGTCCGCGCCCATTTGCGTAAGATTCGCTATCTCCGGCGCTGATTTCGTCAGGCGTCAGCCCCTTATTTTTCCACTGATCGATCAAGCCACCCAACTGCCGCGCTGGCCAGCGCTTTTCATCAATCCCTTCAGCCTGGATCAGCTGCTTCATCAGCCGAAGCTGATCGTCTGTATCAAGAATGGTGAAGTTGGATTGCAGGCCGACCAATTCGGCATGTCTGCGAAGCATTTTGGCAGCGATGGCATGAAATGTTCCGAGCCACGGCATGCCTTCCACCGCCGGACCGATCATGCGTCCGACACGCTCGCGCATTTCGCGCGCGGCCTTGTTGGTGAAGGTGACCGCCAGGATTTCCGACGGATAGGCGCGGCGCGTAGCTATGAGGTGCGCCAGTCGTGCGGTCAGCGCAGCCGTCTTGCCCGTTCCGGCACCCGCCAGAACAAGAACCGGACCCTCGGCAGTGAGGACGGCCTCCCGTTGGGGCTCATTGAGGCCCTGAAGATAGGGCGGATCATCAGGCGAGGGAGCGGGAAGGGTCATGGTCAACAACTAGGGAGCATGGATAGAGGGAGCAAGGGCTTGGCCGCGTGCGATTGATGGCAATCTATGAGAACAAAAGAGGAATCATGCAAGGGGGAAGGCCACAGTGTTCACCTTCGATATCCCCTCGGCCTCTCGTGGTGTCGTTAGGTCAAGGCCAAGCGGTTCCAACGAGGGAACATTCGCCTGGTAGCAGCAGAGCCACAGTTCGTCGCCGATATCGGAACGCGTGCGTCACCGATCTGGTTCTCTACCCGCCAAGAGGCAGAACGGGGTGATGAACAGGAAAGGATTACCCATGAAATCGATCATGCTTGCGAGTGCCGCCATGCTGGCCTTTACCACCGGCGCTACTGGCATTGCGATCGCTCAGGGTGTGCCGGACAATACGGCCCAACCCCCAGCCACTGATAGCATGCCTACAGATCCGGCTACGCCTGCGAGCCCTGCAACAGCGGCAGATCCCAATGCTGGTCAGCCGACTGGAGAGGTTCCAGCTGACACTGGCATGATGCCCGCAACGCCGGGCATGCCCAAGGACCCTGCCGCGCCTGTGGGCAGTTCGGCTAATCCGGTCACCGTTGGCGGCAACATGACCCCTCCGCCTGCAGGCGGTAAGGACTATCCGCTATGCAGTCGCACGGTACAGGATAGCTGCATCAATCCAGGCGAGGCGCCGCGTTCGAAGAAGATGGCGCGCAGGCATCGCTGACCGGAGAGACAGAAGCGGGCAGGGCGGCAATAAGCGCCGCCAGCCCGGTTCTGTCTTTGGCGGCGTCCGCCAGGCTTTGCTGGTCGAGCACTGCCAGAAAAGCTGTAGTTGCGGCCCTCAAAATGCTCGATAGGCCACAAGCGGCGCGGAGGCCGCAGCTTGCGCAGTCTGCCAGGTTCATGTCCGGTTCGGTGTGACGGACGACATCGCCCAGCCTGATTGCTTCAGGAGCCCGGGCCAGGGTGAAGCCGCCGCCTCTGCCGCGCTGGGTTAGGATGAACCCGCCTTGGCCGAGGTGGTGGACGACTTTCATCAAATGATTGCGCGAAAGAGCGTAGGCGTCGGCGACCTCAGGGATGGTTGCGCGACCTGTTGGCGTGACGGCCAGATGGATGAGGACGCGCAGGGCGTAGTCGGTGTGGCGGGTCAATTGCATGAGGGAATGCGTTAATTGAACGGGGTTTGCAGATCAAACATGTAGCTGGTTTACATGTTTAAAGATGTACCGTAAAGGCGTCTTTACCGAGTCTTTATTTCAAAGGGGTGCATATATGAGCCAGCTCAGCGCTGAAACCATCGCCATCGTCAAGGCAACCGCTCCCGCGCTGCGGAGCCATGGGGTGGAGATCACGACCGCCATGTATGCGCGCCTGTTCCAGGATGCGTCGATCAAGGACATGTTCGATCAGGCGGCGCAGGACAGCGGCGAACAGCCCAAGCGTCTGGCTGCGGCGATCCTGGGCTATGCCGAGAATATCGATAAGTTGCAGGCTTTGACTGGCGCGGTCGAGCGCATGGTGCAGCGGCACATCGAAACCGGAGTGAAGGCTGAACATTATCCCAAGGTTGCCGAAGCGCTGCTGCCCGCGATCCGCGATGTTCTGGGCGCGGAAGTTGCCACGGACGCTGTGTTGGAAGCGTGGGGCAAGGCCTATTGGTTCTTGGCCGAGATACTGATTGGCAAGGAAGCGCAGGCTTATGAGGATGCTGAAGCGGCTTGATTGATGGGTGGGGAGCTTGGGGGGTTCCCCTCTCCCTAGCCTCGTTGAGAGTCACGCGCCTCTCATCGACCCCTAAAGGGGAGAGGGAATCGCTCTTAACAGAGTAATGCGCGCCTTGCCCACGTCTCGGGTTGCGTCCACGACAAAACCCTTGACCTCCACATCTTCGCGGCGATCGGTTTCGATGCTGATCCAGGTCGCGGGGCCGGTCCAGCCCAGACGGCTCAACTTGTCGAGAGCTACGACGCCTGCACCGCTATTGTAAGGCGGGTCCATGAAAATGAGGTCCAGCGGTTTCGGCGTTGGCCCCAGTGAGAGCACGCTACTCTGCCGAATGTCGGGCCGGATGCCGAGCTTGTCGCCATTGGCGCGGATCACATTCAGAGCCGCCTGATCCTGTTCGACGAAGAGGCAGCTAGCCGCGCCACGGGACAGGGCTTCAAAGCCCAAGGCGCCCGATCCTGCGAAGAAATCGCCGACGGCCAGCCCTTCAAATGATCCGATACGGCTCACGAGCATGGAAAAGAGCGTTTCGCGCGTACGGTCGGCCGTGGGACGAGTGGCGTCGCCCTTGGGAGCTGCCAGCGGGCGGCCGCGCCATTGGCCTGCGATGATTCTCATGATTGGCGTCCGTGCAGAAGGAAAGCCCTAAGACAAGCGCAGGGCGAACGGGTTTAGCTTCAGGATTTGGGCGTCTTCAAGCTCTTGCGGAAGACGATAAGGTCGTGCTGGCGCACTTCCTCCACCGCGCCCGACGCGAGTTCGCCGAGATGGAAGGGGCCATAGCTGGTGCGGATGAGGCGGCTCACCTGTAGGCCCAGATGCTCCAGAACGCGCCGCACTTCGCGGTTCTTGCCCTCCGTCAGGGTCATTTCGATCCACTGGTTACGACCGGTGCGGCGTTCCAAATTGGCCTCGATCTGGCCATAGCGAATGCCGTCAATCTCTATGCCCATAAACAGGTCTTCAAGCTGGGCCTGGCTGATTTCGCCAAAGGCGCGGGCGCGATAGGTGCGCGGCACGCCGGTCGCGGGCAATTCCATCTGCCGTTTGAATTCGCCATCGGTCGTGAGGAGCAGAAGCCCCTCCGTGGTCATGTCCAGACGACCGATGGGCATGAGGCGGGGCAGATCGGCGGGCAAGCGGTCGTAGATGGCGGGACGGCCGCGCGGATCGCGCTCAGTCGTCAAATAGCCTGAAGGTTTGTGAAACAGGAAGAGACGGGCGGGAGCGGGTTGCGCCACCGGGTTGCCATCCACCGCCACGCCATTGAGCGAGGTCAGCAGGGTCGCCGGGGTCGAAATCAGTTGGCCATCGAGAGTGACCCGGCCTTCCTCGATCATCCGTTCCACTTCCCGGCGCGAGGCTACTCCGGCGCGGGCAAGCAGTTTGGCGATGCGTTGCGGTTCGTTCGTGCCGCTGGCGGCAGCGGCCATGCGCGCCGGATGGGGATTTGCGGGCTTGGCTGGAGCAGCGTTTCTTTTCTTGAAAGGCGGACGAGCAGGGCGCGACGAACCGGCGGGCTTGCCGTCCGTGGGACGCCGGGGACCGCCCGGCCCTGTTCTGCGCGGCGGTGCTGATTTTTTCGGCGGCTCCACGCTCGGTTCCTTTTAACGAAGCGGCGGCATTCCCATATCGGAGATGCCGGGAAAATGACGAATAGTGCCGTCCTGTCGCCGAGTGCGCAGGAACGGCCGCAACTCCCTTAAGGGGTCGCGCGTTTGATCGGGTGCATGGCGCATATGGGGCGGATCGGCAAATGTTTTTCGGGCTAGTCAAAGGGGACTCGAAGCCACGGCAGCAGGCACAGGCCATCATCAGCGTGCTGGTGGTGGAAGATGAGCCTTTGGTCGCCTTTGACAACGAGCATGTGCTGGAACAGGCTGGCTACCGCGTGGCCGCAACGGTCGAGGATTATGACCATGCGATCAGCGTCATTGAGCAGGATGAGGTCGATCTGGTGATCGCCGATATCACCTTGCATGGTGACAAGACGGGCATTGATGTGGCGCGTCATGCCTATGCGAAGGGGCTGGCGGTGCTGTTCGTCAGCGGCGCCTGTCCGATTGATGCGCATGAGATGGCGGTAGGGTGTCTGGCGAAACCTTATTTGCCGCGTGATCTGCTGGCTTCGATCGGGGTGATTGAGGCGGTGCTGCGTGGTGGGGATCTGCCGCGGGTGCCGCGTGGGTTGCATTTGTTTGATCGGGTGGGGTGAGGTGGTGTGGTTGGGGCGCTGTAAACTCACGCCGAATAGCGTAGAGCGCCGCTACTTTTCCCGCTGATTTTTGCTTACGGAGTGGCAGAAGCGCTATTGCCGCAGCTCAGTCCAACCTCTCGTTTGGCTATGTTGCTGCGCGCCCCATGGCCGGAAGCAAGATCTGAAAGGCAGGGGGTGCCGCGCACGAGCGCAGCAGGTTCACGAACCGGTGAAGGCGGTGATTCCTCCATCGACCACCAACTCGGTGCCAGTGATGTAGCGAGCCTCCTCCGAAGCGAGGAACAGGGTGGCATGGGCCACATCCCAAGCGTCGCCCATGCGCGCCATCGGTACTTGCGCGTTACGGCGGGCGACCATGCCTTCGAAGTCGCCGGCGTTGTATTTTTCCGCCAGCCTGTGAACGAGGGGCGTCATCATCAGGCCCGGAACGACGCAATTGAGCCGCACACCCTTCGCCGCATAGGACACTGCCGTCACCTTGGTGAACTGAACAAGTCCCGCCTTTGCCGTAGCATAGGCGACCTGGTCCTTGCCAACCCAGCGCTGCCCCGCGATGGATGAGATGTTGACGATCGCGCCTGCGCCCTGATCAACCATGATTGGCAACGCTGCTTTGCAGGTGAGGAACGCACTGGTCAGATTTAGATCGAGCTGACGGCGCCACATGTCCTCGTCCATCGTCTCCGGATTGCCGGGCTCGGAACGGCCGACATTGTTGATGAGGATGTCGAGCCGACCATAACGCGCGACACAGTCCCCGATCAACGCCTGCACCTGCTCACCGCTGGTGACATCGCATGCCGCCACATCGATCGGATGACCTTCACTTTTGGCGATCTCACGCGTCGCTTCGGCCGCGTCCATGTCGAGGTCAACGCCCAGGACCGTGGCACCCTGGCGGGCGAGCAGCACGGCTATGGCCTTGCCGTTGCCCCAGCCCGGCGCGAACGAGCCGCAGCCGGTGACAATAGCGACTTTACCGTCCAGCTTCAGCATCGCCTTTCTCCGTGTAGCTTGCGGATGGGCGATGGCAGTGTCATGGCCGAATGACAACACAATAGCGGAGAACGCCATGCCCTCGTCGCCGCGCATCATGCTGATCAGCGCGCTCGCCCAGTCACCCGGCCCTGCAATGGCTGCGATGCGGGAGGAGTGGCCGCAAGCCGTTTCGCACAATCTGATCGATGACTCGCTTGCGGGAGACTATGCCGCCTTGGGCGAGATCACGCCCGCGATCTACGAGCGTTTTCTGACACTGGGTCGCTACGCGGCCGCGAGCAGCGATGGCGCGACGTCTACGCAAGGCATCCTGTTCACGTGCTCCGCTTTTTGCCCGGCGATCGAACGGGTCAAGGCTGACCTGGCTATCCCGGTGATCACGCCGAACGAGGGCGCATTTGATGAGGCTCTGGCCCTTTGCCGAGGCAAGGACGCAGGTGGGCGCATCGGGCTGCTCCTTACTTTCCAGGGCTCCGTCGCTCCGCTGGAGGGCGAAATTCATGCCATGGCCGACGCAATCGGGCAGGAGCGCCCGACCATCTTGCCCGCCGTGGCCAGCGGCGCGCTCGAGGCATTGCAAGCGGGCGATGGCGATCGTCATGATGCTTTGAGCGCAGCGGCAGCAGAGACACTTCCGGCAGTCGATGTGATCATCATCGGTCAGTTTTCGATGGCCCGCGCGGCACCGATGGTGAGGGCTCGCCGAAAGGAGCCGATCCTAACCACGCCGCAGATGGCGGCACGCAAGATGCGTCGTCTGGTTGAGGGGTCGGCCCGCTAGGTTGGGGAAATTTTGGAGTCTGCGCGGTCATATGTCCGGGGCGAGTTCTGCTTGTTTCTCCGATGATTGGCCATATGGTGGCGCGATAAGCATTTTGGGGGCGCACCTTTTTCATGACTGACATTGCCGTGGGCACCCGAGGCTGGCTGGATGCGGTGAAGCCCTATGTGGAGAAGGCACCGCTGGCTGCGCTGTTCCTGGGGATTTCATCGGGCTTTCCTTTTGCCATGATCGGCGCGAACCTGGCGTCGCGGCTGGCGCAGGATGGGATCGACAAGAAGAGCGTCACGGCGTTCAGCCTGGTGTTGCTCGCCTATAATCTCAAATGGCTGTGGGCCTGGGTGATCGAGGGAGTGAAGCTGCCCCTGCTGCATCGGTTGGGTCAGCGGGTGTCGTGGATGCTGGTGGCGGGGCTGCTGGTGATGGCGGCGGTGGTCAATCTGGCGGTTGTCGATCCGGCGAACGACCTGATGGGGACGGTGCGGGCGGCGATCCTGTTGGGGATTGCGGGGGCGACGTTCGACATCATCATCGATGGCTATCGGATCGAGATATTGCGTCCCGAGCAATTGGGCGTTGGCGCGGGCATGTCGCAATATGGATGGCGGATCGGCGCGGCGGCGGCGGGCGCTCTGGCGCTGGTGGTGGCGCAATATTGGGACTGGACGCTGGCCTATCTGGTCTGTTCGCTCTTCGCGCTGCCTGCGATGCTGGCGGCGTTGATCGTTGGCGAGCCTGAACGGCATCGGGAGATTGCTTCCCGAAAGACGGGCGGGGAATTGGTGCAGGCGATCATTGGGCCGTTCGTTGATTTCTTCAAGCGCAAGGGCGCGCTGCTCGTCCTGCTGTTCATCATCGTCCACAAGATTGGCGATACGCTGGCCAACCTGACGTTCCGGCTGCTGTTCAACGATCTGGGGTACAGCAATGAGGAGATCGCGATCTACGATGTGGGCGTGGGCTTCTGGGCTTTGCTGGCCGGGATTTTCGTGGGCGGGGTGCTGTATGCGCGGTTGGGATTGAAGCGGTCGGTGCTGATCAGCCTGGTGCTGATGGCGGTATCGAACTTCAGTTTCGCGATGTTGGCCGCGGCGGGGAAAAGCAACCTCGGCATGGCGGGGGCCATCGGGTTCGAGAATTTCGCTAGCGGGATCGGTGGCGTCGCGGTGGTCGCCTATTTCTCCGCGCTGTGCGATCTGCGCTTTACCGCTGCGCAATATGCGATGATTTCGGCGGCGGCGAGCATTGTCGGACGGTTCCTGACGGGGACGTCGGCGGGCGCGTTGATCGAGCGGTTCGGCTATGTCGATTTCTATCTGCTGACGACCGTGTTGGCGCTGCCGGGCATCATCCTGTTCTGGCTGATGATGCGCAGCGGACTCGTGGATGCGAGTGTTGGCAGCGCCGCTACGGATGAAGGTGGTCAGGCTCCGGCGTAAAGGTCCAGCGGGCGGCCTAGGTCGCTATGGGCCTGAGAGACGGCTTGCAGGCAGGTCAGGGCGCCGAGGACATCGTCCGTGCCGAGCAGCGAGGCGAGTTGCTCATAGGATGCAGGTGGGTCCTGTAGCGCTGTGCTGATTGAGTGCATGAGGGACGCTTCGTCGGCGGTCATGCGGGCGCAGCAGCAAGGCGCGACGAGTATCCGGCGGGTGGCGCAGCGGGCAAGTTCCAGCATCATCGCGCGCATCAGGACGAGGGGGCGGCGGTAGCTGCGGCCGAACGCGCCGAGCATGGCGTTGGCTGCGTGGGCGTCATCGACCCCGGCGCTGGCCATGCGGCGCATCGCATAGAGGAACAGGCGGTTGCCGTAGCCGGGAGGCATTGCGCCGGGCAGGTCGAGGGGGGTGATCTCTCCATGGGGCATATGCGAGCACCTTTTTATCCGTTGCGTTACGGAGAGCAAGGTACGCTATTGCGAGTCAATCGCAAGTAGATTCAGTCAGGATATTGCTCGTTCAGGCGCAAAATTTCGCCTGCGAGGTAGAGCGACCCCGCGATGAGCAGGAGTGGGGCTTCGGTTTTGCATGACGCCGCGACCGCGTTGATGGCGTCCGTGGGATTTGCATGTGCTGTGCAGTCGATGCCCCAGCGCTCCGCGATGGTGGCGAAGCGGCTGGCGGGATGATGCTCGTGGCCGGGGACGGGCAGCGCGTGGATGTGGGCTATGCGCCCGGCGAAGGGGGCGAGATAGGCGTCCACTTCCTTGTTGGCGAGCATGCCGATGATGAGGTGCAGTTTGCGTCCGGCGAGCTTGTCGGCGGTGAAGAAGGCGCTGATGGCTTCTCCGGCTCCGGCGTTGTGGCCGCCGTCGAGCCAGGCTTCGCTTTCGGGGGGGAGGGGGGCGAGCAGGGGGCCGTGGTCCAGGTGTTGGAGCCGGGCGGGCCAGTGCGCCCAGAGGGGGGCAGCTTTGAGCGCGGCTTCGCTGACGGGCAGGGCGGTTTGATGGCGCAGCATGGCGAAGGCGAGGGCGGCATTCTGCACCTGATGCGCGCCGGGCAGGCGGGGGAGCGGGGTTTCGATGCGGCCTTGTTCGTCGCGATAATGGAGGCGGTCGCGGTAGCTGGCGGCGTCCCAGCTTTGGCCCATGGGGAGCCAGTCGGTGCGGGCGCGGGCTGCGGCTTCGCGCATCGCGGGAGCGAGTGATTCGGGATAGCGCTGGGTTACCAGGGCGGCGCCGGGTTTGGCGATGCCCGCCTTCTCCGCCGCTATGGCGCGCAGCGTGTTGCCGAGGAAGGCTTGATGGTCGATCCCGAGTTGGGCGACGCCGCAGACGGCGGGGTTTTCGATGACGTTGGTAGCGTCGAGACGGCCGCCTAGTCCTACTTCGAGGATGCAGGCGTCTGCAGGATGCTCGGCGAAGGCGAGGAAGGCGGCGGCGGTGGTGACTTCGAAGAAGCTGGCCCCGATGCCTTCGGCCACGTCCAGCACGCGGGAGAGATAGAGGGCGAGCGCTTCGTCGCTGATCAACTGGCCGTTGATGCGGATGCGTTCGTTGAAGCGGACGAGATGAGGCGAGGTGAAGACGTGGACGCTGCGGCCGTCGGCTTCGAGGGCGGCGCGCAAGAAGGCACAGGTCGATCCTTTACCATTGGTGCCTGCGACATGGAAAACGGGAGGCAGCGCGCGGTGCGGATTGCTGAGCCGGTCAAGCAGGCTGGTGATGCGTTCGAGACCCAATATGTCCGCGCCGGGCGACAGCGTGGCGAGGCGGTCCAACTGCGATTGGACCGCCGGGTCGTCCGAAATGGCGTGGTCGGGCATGGCCCTATGTTCCTCGCGCGATCGCGTCAGGCGGCTGCGCGAGGGGCTAGATAGCCGATCACTCGGGCCAGCGTGTCGCGTAATTCGCTGCGGTGGACGACCATGTCGAGCATGCCATGTTCCAGCAGATATTCGGCGCGCTGGAAGCCGTCCGGCAGCTTTTCGCGGATCGTGCTTTCGATGACGCGCTGGCCCGCGAAGCCGATCAGTGCATTGGGCTCCGCAATCTGGACGTCGCCCAGCATGGCGTAGCTCGCCGTGACGCCGCCGGTCGTCGGATCAGTGAGGACGACGATATAGGGCAGGCCCGCCGCGTGCAGCTTCTGGATCGCGACCGTGGAGCGCGGCATCTGCATGAGGGACAAGATACCCTCCTGCATGCGGGCGCCGCCTGCCGCCGTGAAGATGACATAGGGGCATTTGTGGCCGATGGCTTCATTGACCCCTTGGATGAAGGCCGCGCCGACGCCCATGCCCATGGAGCCGCCCATGAAGGCGAAATTCTGAACGCCCATGACGAGCGGCACATCGTCGATCGCGCCGCGCGCGTTGATGAGCGCGTCCTGGTCGCCGGTCTGCGCGCGGGCAGCCTTGATGCGATCAGGATAGCGCTTGGAATCGCGGAATTTGAGCGGGTCTTCCTGCACCGGTGGGGTGGGGAGCAGGATGAAGCCTGCGTCGAGGATTTGCTCGAACCGCTCGGACGGGCCGATGCGGCCGTGATGGTCGCAGCGCGGGCAGACGGAGAGATTATCCTCCCACTCCTTGATGAAGATCATCTCGGTGCAGGACGGACATTTGTGCCACAGCGTCTCGGCGGTGGTTTCCTTCTTTGCGAGGAAGGGAACGGCCTTGCGGACGCGGTTGATCCAGCTCATGCGGCGGTCTCCCGGAAATGGGGGCTGTTGGCTTTGAGAGCGCCGCTCAATGTGGCGACGAACTCCTGAACGAAGGGCGCGGCGGCATCGCCATGCGATCCGACGATATCGACAATGGCTGATCCGACAACGACGCCGTCAGAAACGCGGCCGATGGCGGCTGCCTGTTCGGCGGAGCGCACGCCGAAACCGACTGCGATGGGCAGATCAGTTGCGGCCTTCAGCTTCTCGACGGCCTGCTCTACGGCTGTTTGGGCCGCCTGCTGCTTGCCGGTCACGCCTGCGACGGCGACATGGTAGAGGAAGCCGCTAGCGCCATCGAGCACGACGGGCAGGCGAGCAGCGTCGGTGGTCGGCGTTGCAAGGCGGATCAGGTGAACGCCTGCCGCGCGTAGGGCCGGGCCGATCTCCGCGTCCTCTTCAGGCGGGACATCGACACAGATCACGCCATCCACGCCTGCTTCGCGACACTGATCTGCGAACCATTCGGAGCCGCGGATCAGCATGGGATTGGCATAGCCCATGAGGATCAGCGGTATATGCGGGTGGCGGGCGCGGAAGGTGGTGGCGAGGTGGAAGATATCCTTCGTCTTCGTGCCTGACCCGAGGCTGCGCAGGTTTGCGAGTTCGATCGCGGGGCCGTCTGCCATCGGATCGGTGAAGGGCATGCCGAGTTCGATGATGTCCGCGCCGCCCGCGACGAGCGCGTCAAGGATTGCCGGGGTGGCGGCAACGGTCGGGTCGCCTGCGGTCACGAAGGTGATGAGGGCGGCGCGGCCTGCTTCCTTGCAGGTGGCGAAGCGGGTGGCGAGGCGGTCAGTCATTTCCAAAAATACCCGTTCGGGTTGTCCGAACGAGCCACTTGTCTCGTTCGAATGTCGAAGCCCAATCCTTCTTTGAAGAAAAGTGGAGCCCCCTTCGACTGCCTGCTTGCAGCAGGCGCTCAGGACAGGCTTCGACAAGCTCAGGGCGAACGGAGGAGGAGATGGCTCGTTGGGAGAGGCTGCTCACATCTCCACTCCCAGCGCGTCGGCGACGGTGAAGATGTCCTTGTCGCCTCGGCCCGAGAGGTTGACGATGATGATCTGGTCCGCGTCCATGGTCGGCGCGATCTTTTCCGCGCTGGCGATGGCGTGGGCGGACTCCAGGGCCGGAATGATGCCTTCGAGAGCAGCGAGCTTCTGGAAGCTGGCGAGCGCTTCGTCATCGGTGATCGGCATGTACTGGACGCGGCCGATCTCGTGCAGCCAGCTATGTTCAGGGCCGATGCCGGGATAGTCGAGGCCGGCCGAAATGCTGTGCGCTTCGGTGATCTGGCCGTCTTCGTCCTGAAGCAGATAGGTGCGGTTGCCGTGCAGGATTCCGGACGCGCCGCCTGCGAGGGAGGCGGCATGTTTGCCGGTGAGGCCCTCGCCTGCGGCTTCCACGCCGATCATCTTGACCTCAACATCGTCAAGGAAGGGATGGAAAAGGCCGATCGCGTTCGAGCCGCCACCGACCGGAGCGATCAGCATGTCAGGCAGGCGGCCTTCGATCTCGAGAATCTGCTCGCGCGCTTCGCGGCCGATCACCGACTGGAAGTCGCGGACCAGTTCCGGATAGGGATGCGGGCCTGCCGCCGTGCCGATGATATAGAAGGTGTCGTGGACGTTCGAGACCCAGTGGCGCAGGGCATCGTTCATCGCGTCCTTGAGCGTCTGCGAGCCGGAAACGACGGGGATGACTTCCGCGCCCAATAGCTTCATGCGGAAGACGTTGGGCTTCTGCCGCTCCACGTCCTTGGCGCCCATGAAGATCTTGCATTCCATGCCGAACAGGGCGGCGACGGTAGCGGTGGCGACGCCATGCTGGCCCGCGCCGGTTTCGGCGATGACCTTTTTCTTGCCCATGCGGCGGGCGAGCAGCGCCTGGCCGATGCAATTGTTGATCTTGTGCGCGCCGGTGTGGTTGAGTTCTTCGCGCTTCAGATAGATTTTCGCGCCTTTACCCTCGGGCGCATCGGCGCGGAGCGCTTCGGTCAGACGGCTGGCATAGTAAAGCGGGTTGGGACGGCCGACATAGTTGCGCAGCAGTTCCTCAAACTCTTCCTCGAAAGCGGGGTCCTGCCTCGCTTCCTTATAGACCTTCTCCAACTCAAGGATGAGCGGCATCAGCGTTTCCGCGACATAGCGGCCGCCGAAGGAGCCGAAATGGCCCGAAGCATCGGGTTGCGAGCGGAGGGAGTTATTGATGGTCATGATTGCTGTGCCGCTTTGCAGAAGGCCATGATCTTGTCCACACTCTTGATGCCCGGCGCGCTTTCCACGCCGGAAGAAACGTCAATCATCGGTGCGCCGGTGATGCGGATCGCTTCGGCGACATTGTCGATGCCAAGACCTCCAGAAAGGCCCCAGGGCATGGATATGGGGACGCCGCGCAGCAGGGTCCAGTCGAAGCGTAGGCCCATGCCGCCGGGCAGCGCCGCGCCGTCCGGTGTCTTGGCATCGAAGAGCAGGAGGTCGGCCGCGCCGGTATAGGCTTTTGCAGCGTCGATGTCGGCGCGGGTTTTGACGGAAATGGCTTTCCAGACAGGGAGCTTGAAGCGCTTAGCGATGGCGGCGGTGCGCTCCGGGCTTTCCTTGCCGTGGAGTTGCAGGGCGGTGAGGGCGTTTGTTGCCGTGAGTTCGGCGAGGGTTTCGTCGGTTGGGTCGACGAGGACGGCGACGCGCTCGATATTGGCGGGGACTGTTGCGGCGAGAGCGCGCAGCTGGCCCGCTTCGACATGGCGTGGGCTTTTTGCGAAATGGACGAAGCCGAGGTGGGTCGCGCCAGCGCGGATAGCAGCGCCGACTGTGTCGGGGGTGGAAAGGCCGCAAATCTTGATGGCGAGTCGGGACATTTGGGGGCTTTAGCGGGTGAGGTCACCGAGAACCATATGCTCCGTGCTACTCAAGGCGTCGTCAAATCCATGTCATGCAGGGCGAGCCATTGGTCCGCATGGTCGACGCAGGCTTTGCCCAGGAAGGCGTCGACCTGATCCAGCAGATCGGTTTCGTCCATGATCAGAGGATCAAGCGGCGGGTGCCAATCGAGACGGAAATGAGCGCCCTGGGTTCTTGCCAAGGTGAAAGGCAGGAATCGGGCGTTGCTGCGCCGGGCGAGGCGTAGGGCGATGGAAAGATTTCCCGACGGTTCCACATCTCTGCCGAAGCGCGGGAACCAGACCTGTCGATCTCGCCGTTCGTCCACCAAGATGTAGAGCATCGCCCTGTCCTTTTCCGCAAGGTGACGCAGGATCGATCGGGCGGCGCCGCTGCCGGTGATGGCTTCCCCCATATAGCTTTCCCGTGCCCGCTTCAGCATCTTGGCCTGAGCAGGGTCGGAAGGAGGATCGTAGACGCCGAGGCCGGGACGATCCGTTGACGCTTTCAAATGGGCGGCGAGCAAATCCCAGTTGCCGATATGGGTGGTCAGAAAGATCATGGGGCGGGGCGAGGCCAGCGCTTCCCGATAGGCCGGTTCGTTTGTGATGCTGACATGGCGGTTGTTCACGAGCCGGTCGATATTGGCGAGTTCGGCCATCGTGCGACCGAGATTGAACCAGCGGCGGGTGAGCATGGCCTCGCGGGTAGTTTCGTCCAGGTCCGGGCGCAAGATGGCGAGGTTGGCGCGGGCGCGCTGGTCCCGCAGCTTCATGGTTCTGCGTGCAACGTTCGCCGACAACCAGCCGCCCAGCCATGAGGCGGCGGATGCGGGGAGCAGGCGCAGAAGGGTGAAGAGAAAAGGGTTGGAGAGCATCTTGCCAAGCGTCATACAGCAGCAGTCGAGAGGGTAAAGGGCTTGGATTTACGATGGGTTGGGCCTTTTGGGCGTGGGTGCTGTTGCAGGGGCTGACGCTGCTGGGGGTGCTGAACTATTGGCGGCATCTGCCGGTCGATCGTCAGGAGGAGGCGCCTGATGGCGTGGTCGTGCTGTTGTCGGTGCGGGATGATTGGGATGGCGGGGCGGAACTGATCGCCCGGTTGAAGGCGCAGGCGGCGCGGTTTCGGTTGCTGATTGCTTCGAGTGGCGGGTGCGCGGCGGCGGAGGCTTTGGCGGCGCGCGAGGGGGATTGGGTGCAGATCGTCCGCGCGGGTGTCGCGGTGGACGAGGGGCAGAAGGTTCATAAATTGCGGGCGGCTTTGCGGGCTTTGCGGCCGGATGATCGCTATCTGGTGTTCGTGGACGCGGATATTGAGCCGCCTGTGCGGTTGGTGGGGCGGTTGCTCTTTCCTCTGGTGCGGGGGAAGGCGGATATTGTGACTGGCTATCGGCTGCTGTTGCCCGGGCGGAGTGCGGTGGCGGCACTGGTGGGGGCGGTGGAGATGCAGTTGGCGACTTTGCCTCGGGCTGCTGGCGCGACCATGCCCTGGGGTGGAGCTATGGCCCTGACGCGGGAGGTGGCGGAGCGGCTCGATCTGGATGCGGCGCTGGCGGGGCGGTTGTCGGATGACATGGCGATCGGGCTGGCCGGGTGGCGCGCGAAGCTGCGGTTGCGGCCGGTGCGGGATTTGCTGGTGGCTTCGCCGATGGAGGTGCGGGGTGCGATTGCGTTTGGGGTGCGGCAGTATCGGCATATCTGGACGAATAGTTCGGGGATGTGGGGGATTGCTGCCGCCGTCGTGGGCGTACAGGCTTTGGGCTGGTTGTGGGTGTTGGGTTGGGGCGGATGGAGCGCTCTGGCGGTGGGTTATGCAGCGGCGGTGGGACGAGCACTGGTGCGGCGACGGATCATCGCGGGGGTGGTGGACCCGGAGCAGGCTCGGACGGCACGGCGGTCGCTTTGGTGGGATGTGCTGGCGCCGTTTGCGGTGTGCTGGGTGCATTGGGGCATGCAGTTGGCGGCGGCTTGCTCGCGGCGGATCAGGTGGGGCAGGTTTGATTATTGGGTGAAGAGTGGGAGGGTGGTGAAGATGGAGAGGAGCAAGTGCCGCTAGCGACCACCTGACGCTATTAATCAGCATAGGGTTAAACCTAAAATCGGACGCTAGCAGGAGCACCTTACTGTTGTGCATCACAGCAAACTGTTGATGATGTCGGGGAAGATTACGATGCCGGTTGACGCGAGGGGGTGACGGGAATGATTAGCCGAATGATGGTATCCTTCGGCGGAGCATTGTTTTGGGTCACTCTTGCGCTCGCTAGCTCACATTTTTTTGGAGCAGATCAGTTTTTGTTTATATCGATCGTTGCGATCCTTGGTACTCTCACTGTGGGAACGATATTTGGATCCGCTAGGAAAAGGCGATTAAATAGGGCGCTCGCTGCAATCGACAACATAGATGCGCGGCCAGTCATGTTTCGCTGCGCGCCAGCGCAAGCTCCATTGGCCCTTGAGGTGGCCAAATCAAACGGCTGGGTCGGGGAGTTCCTTTCCGAATCAACGCAAGACATACTGAGTATCCGCTTTACTCCCGGCGATGGGGCCTTCGCTGTGCAGGAGTTTTTGGAGGCTCTTTTTGAGGCCAAACTCGTTCAAGAAGTTCAGCCCTGATTTATAAGTCGGTGTCTGCTTAGCTATGTGTTGCGGTTCAAAGCCGCTATTCCGTTATCCACCCACACTTCGTCATTCCCGCGAAGGCGGGAATCTATCTCCCACAAGCAGGGTCTCGGCGACATGTCGGGAGATGGCTTCCCGCCTTCGCTGGAATGACGGGAGGGGAGAGGTGATGCGCTTCGCTGATCGTTTCTCGACTTTGCTCGAAACGAACGGAGGTTAGAACCCCGCCGGGAAAAGGTGCTTCCCGTGCTCATCCAACCGCAGCACCACCTTCCCGGCGACTGCGCTGAGCGGCAGGTTGCCATAAAGATGCGGGAACAGCGCGCCGCCGCGTGACTCATCCCATTTGAGCGCGTCGCCGAAGGGGGCGAGGTCGATCATTAGCATTACCAGATTGTCCTGGCCCGCGAAGTGCTTTGCCGCTGTTTCGGCGGCCTGTTCGCGGGTGGACATGTGGATGTAGCCGTCGGCGAGATCGACGGGCGCGCCTTTGAACACGCCGTCGGTCTTTAGCTGGTCATACTGATCCTTGGTCAGGATCTTGTAGGCGAAGAGGTCGGTCACTCTTCGGTGAGGTCCGGGTCGGATTCGGGGCTGACTTCGGGTGAGGTTTCGAGGCCTGCGGGGGTGCTGACTTCGGTTTCCTCGTCGCTTTCCTCGATCTTCGCGGCGCTGACGACATGTTCGTCATCCGACACGTTGAAGAGGCGCACGCCGGCCGAGTTGCGGCCGATGACGCGCAGGGTGTCGAGGCCCATGCGGATCAGCTTTGCCTGATCGGTGACGAGCATCAGATGATCGCCGTGGCGCGCGGGGAAGCTGGCGACAACCGGACCGTTGCGGCCGATATTGTCGATGTTCGTGATGCCCTGACCACCACGTCCGGTGCGGCGATAGTCGTAGGCCGATGACAGCTTGCCATAGCCGTTGGAGCAGACGGTGAGGATGAACTGCTCCTTCGCCTGTAGATCGGCGAAGCGTTCCTCGCTCATCTGCGGCGAGCCTTCCTTTTCGGGCTTCCAGGGGGCGAAGCGGAGATAGTCGTCGCGTTCCTCCTGATTGGCGCCGGAGCGGTGGAGGATGGAGAGCGAGATGACCTCGTCATCCTTCTTGAGCGTCATGCCGCGCACGCCGGTTGACGTGCGGCTCTGGAATTCGCGCACGTCGGTCGCCTTGAAGCGGATTGCCTTGCCCTGACGAGTGGCGAGCAGGACGTCATCCTCTTCGCTGAGCAGCGCCACGCCGATCAGGCAATCGTCGCTGCCTTCATCGAAGCGCATCGCGATCTTGCCGTTGCTCGGCACGTTCGCGAAGGCGTCCATGCTGTTGCGGCGAACCGTGCCGTTCGCGGTGGCGAACATGACGTGCAGGTCCTTCCAACTGTCCTCATCCTCGGGCAGCGGCAGGACAGTCTGGATCGTTTCGCCCGGACCGAGCGGCAGCAGGTTCACCATCGGACGGCCGCGCGTGGCGGGACCGCCCTCGGGCAGGCGCCAGACCTTCATGCGATAGACCTTGCCCGCCGTGGAGAAGAAGAGGACCGGCGTGTGCGTGGAGGTCACGAACAGTTCGGTGATCGCGTCCTCATCCTTGGTCGCCATGCCGGAGCGGCCCTTGCCGCCGCGCGCCTGGGCGCGGAAGCTTTCGAGCGGGGTGCGCTTGATATAGCCCTGCACGGTGACGGTGACGACCATCTCCTCGCGCTCGATCAGGTCTTCGTCCTCGATACCGTCAGCGGCAGCGGTGATTTCCGAGATGCGCGGGGTGGCGAAGTCGCGTTCGATCGTCTCGAACTCCTCGCGCATCACGGCATAGAGCTTCTGACGGTCGCCGAGGATGGCGAGATATTCAGCGATGGCTGCGGCCAGTTCGGCCAGTTCATTGCCGATTTCGTCGCGACCGAGCGCGGTCAGGCGATGGAGGCGGAGGTCCAGGATGGCGCGGACCTGAATGTCCGACAGGCGGTATGTTTCGCCGCCCGCTTCGGTTTCGATCGCTTCGACCAGCTTCAGGTAGGGCGCGATTTCCGCCACCGGCCAATCGCGGGCGAGCAAGGTTTCGCGCGCCTCGGCGGGGCTGGCCGATCCACGGATGATGCGGACGACTTCGTCGAGGTTGGTGACCGCTATGACGAGACCCAGCAAGATATGCGCGCGATCGCGAGCCTTGTTGAGCTCGTACTTCGTACGGCGGGTGATGACCTCTTCGCGGAAGCGGACGAACGCCTCAATAATGTCGCGGATGTTGAGCAGTTCCGGGCGCCCGCCGCGAATGGCGAGCATGTTGGCCGGGAAGCTCGACTGGGCGGGGGTGTTGCGCCACAGCTGGTTCAGCACGACTTCCGGTGTGGCGTCGCGCTTCAGGTCCATGACGATGCGAACGCCGAGGCGGTTCGATTCGTCGCGAATATCGCTGATGCCCTCGATCCGCTTGTCCTTGGCGGCTTCGGCGATCTTTTCGACCAGGCCATTCTTGCCGACCTGATAGGGAATGGCGGTCAAAACGATGGAGCGGCGGTCGCCGCGCCCTTCCTCGATCACATGGCGCGAGCGCATCATGATGGAGCCACGGCCGGTATGATAGGCGTTGCGGGCGCCGGATTGGCCCAGGATCAGCGGGGCGGTCGGGAAGTCAGGGGCGGGAACGATCTGGATCAGTTCATCGATCGTGATCGCCGGATTATCGATATAGGCGAGGCAGGCGCGGATCACTTCGCCCAGATTATGCGGCGGAATGTTGGTCGCCATGCCGACCGCGATGCCGCCCGCGCCGTTGACAAGCAGGTTGGGGAAGCGGGCGGGCAGGACCTGCGGTTCGCTTTCCGAAGCGTCATAGTTAGGCTGGAAATCGACGGTGTCCTTGTCGAGATCCTCCAAGAGCGCGGTCGTGACCTTGGCAAGGCGCGCTTCGGTGTATCGCATGGCCGCTGGCGGATCGGGGTCCATGGAACCGAAGTTTCCCTGACCATCGATCAGCGGCACGCGCATGGACCAGTCCTGCGTCATGCGCGCCAAGGCGTCATAGATCGCGCTGTCGCCATGCGGGTGATATTTACCGATCACGTCACCGACGATGCGGGCCGACTTGCGGTAGGGCTTGTTGTGCTGGAAGCCCGATTCATGGGCCGAGAAGAGAATGCGACGGTGCACCGGCTTCAACCCGTCGCGGACATCCGGCAGGGCGCGAGCGACGATGACCGACATGGCATAGTCGAGATAGCTGGCCTTCATCTCATCGACGATGGAGATGGGGCTGATGTCCGAGGGGTCGGCGAGGGCAGTCTCGTCGGTCAATGCGATTCTCTTTTTGGATGGAACTGTTTCGTTGCTCATGCACTAGCGGAGCGAAACAATTCTGTCACCCCTCGCGCGCACGCGCGCTCGCGTCAGATCAAGCTGTAAGAAAGGGCTGACAGGCGGAAAACTGCTGCATATACGATGTTCAAACGTCATTCACGCGCCGCCCCCTAATCGGCGCTTAATCAAGGGCGCCTTCCCCCAAGGCGCAGAGGAGAAGATGATCATGCGTTTTGTATCCCCCGTGGCGCTCGCGCTGACGCTCGCGCTGGCTGGAGGCGCCATTTCCGCGCCCGCGATGGCGGCGAAGAAGGACGAGAAGAAGGGCGGCGCGCCCAAGCTCAACGTCTCTCCCGATGTGATAAAGGCACTGCAGGCGGCGCAGACGGCGGCGGCGAAGAATGACTTTGCCGCAGCCAAGGCGGCGCTGGCCGATGCGGACAGCAAGGCCAAGTCGAACGATGACAAATATCAGATTGGTGCCGTCAAGCTGAATGCGTCCATCGCCGCCAAGGACAGCGCGATGCAGAGCGAAGCGCTAACGCAGATGCTGGACAGCGGCCTCACCCCGGCGGACCAGGTTGGACAATTCAACGCGGTTGCCGCCGATCAGGCGATGCAGGCGAAGAATTATGATCTGGCGATCCAGCGGGCGCAGGCGGCGGCTCAGGCGGGCTACAAGCCTGAAGCGGTCAACGCGACGCTGGCGCAGGCCTATTTCGGGAAGGCGGGGACGGCCAATCCTTCCGCTGAACCTGCTCGCGGGCTCAATCAGAAAGGCCTTGCTGCCCTGAAAGCCGCAGCCGACGCCACCAAGGCGGCGGGCGGTCAGGTGCCACCCCAATGGTATCAGATCGGCGTGAGCCGCGCGGCGGCATCGCGCCTGCCCGAAGTGACCGAATGGGCGACATTGGCTTATCAGGCGGCCCCCAACGGCGAGAATCTTCGCACGCTCATCCGCCTGTTCCAGCAATCCAACCCCAACATCACGGCACGCGAGAATCTGGATGTTCTCCGCTTGATGGCTGCATCGGGCGGCCTGGTGGTCGCGGGCGACTTCCTTGAATATGGTGAAATGGCGTCAAAGACCGGCATCTATGGCGAGGTAAAGTCGGCGATCGATCAGGGCCGCGCCAAGGGCGTGCTGAAGGGCACGGCAGGTGCGGACCTGTACCAGACCACAACGCCGAAGATTGCGGGCGACAAGGCATCGCTGGCTTCCGCGGAAGCTGATGCCCGCAAGGCTGCCACCGGCAAGATCGCGGCGGCCACGGCGGACGCCTACCTCGGCTATGGCGATTATGCCAAGGCGGCTGCGATGTTCGACCTCGCTAAGCAGAAGGGCGGCGTCGATGCGGACGAAGTGAATACGCGCATGGGCATCGCCAAGGCACTGGGCGGCGATGTCGCTTCGGCCAAGGCGGCGTTCCAGTCGGTTCAAGCCGGGACGCGCAAGAAGATCGCTGATCTCTGGCTTGCCTATCTCGCCACCAAGGCCTGATTTGAAACAGGGTGCGCCGGTCACGTGACGGGCGCACCTTCTTTCCTATCATCGACATAACAGGGACCTGCGCCAGATGGCGCATGATATAAAGGGGACGGCCGACATGATCGCGCTGCGACAATCCATGCTGAAATCAGGGCTTCTTGCGATCACCGCCGTCGCGGCTTTTGCAATGCCTGCGGCTGCGAAAAAGGCTTCGGCCAGCGGGCCGGTCATCGTCATGAGCGAAGGGTTTCGTGCAGCGGCTCAAGCAGCCGACAGCGCGATCAAGGCAGGCGACGTCAATACGGCGCAGGCGCAGATCAGCGGCTTGATGCCGACGAGCGATTATGAGGCCTATGCAGCGGCTGGGCTGCGGTTCGAGCTGGCCGTGCTCAAGCAGAATTTCCAGGCGCAACGGATCGCGTTGACGGACATGTTCAAGACTAATTCCGTGCCCAAGAAGGATGCGCCGCGATTGCGCTACGTCGCGGGCTATCTGTCCTATGTGGTTGGCAATTATGACGATGCGTTCGCGCAGCTCGATTATGCCAAGACGCTGGGTTATGACGGGATCGACGCGACGATGCTGCGCGCCGACATCTACCTCCGCAAGAACAAGGCCAAAGAAGCGCGCCCCTTCGTGCAAGATGCACTGGCCCGGCAGCGGGCGTCAGGACAGGCGATTCCTGCGGCCTGGTATGACCGGGCGATCTCGCTTGCCTATGCGGCCGGGGATTGGGCGGAGGTTGGTTCGCTCTATCGCGAGCGGCTGACCCATTATGGTTCGGCCGGGGAATGGCGGTCGGCGCTTGCCAACTATCTGACGGCGCCGGGCACCGACGCGCAGCCGCAGTTGGACCTGTATCGCTTGCAGGCGGCGAACGGCGCGATGGCGAGTGAACGGGACTATCAGGCCTATGCGCAGCTTGCTGAAAAGGCGGGCAATTATGCTGAAACGAAAGCCATCATCGAAGCGGGGCGTTCGGCGGGCAAGCTGACGCAAGCACAGGCCGCGACCGCCAGCCTGATGAAGAGCGTGACGCCAAAGGCCGCCAAAGAAATCGCGGCGCTGCCCGCTGCGGCGAAGAAGGCCGCAGGCGCGAAGGATGGGTCGGCGGCGTTGGCGGTGGCCGACAGCTATTTCTCGCTCAGCCAGTTCCCGCAGGCGGTCGAGATGTACCGGCTGGCCCTGTCGAAGGGTGGGGTTGATCAGGGGAAGGCCAATGCGCGGCTTGGCATAGCTCTCGCGCGTTCGGGCGATCTTGCGGGGGCCAAGGCGGCGCTTGCTCAGGTGACGGGTAATTGGGCCAACGTCGCTGGATTCTGGAGCGTTTGGGTTGATCAGCAGAGCCGTAAGACGGCGTTTCAGCCGGTTGCGGTTCCGCCTGCGAGCTAAGCTAAGCGATTGATCCAGGGCCAGCGCGCGACGCAGAAGCGCTGCTAGTCTAGTGGCGGCGAGCGATCGCCGCCATCTTGCTGATCAAAGCGGCAGCGGGACGCCCGGCAGGTTCTTCGCCATGCGGATGGTGAGAGAGGTCTTGACGCTCACCACATTTGGCGCGGGCGTCAGTTTCGAGGTGAGAAACTGCTGGAAGCTTTGGAGGTCCTTCGCCACGACTTTCAAGATGAAATCGATCTCGCCATTGAGCATGTAGCATTCGCGCACCTCGGGCAGGGTCGCGACATGATCTTCAAAGGCTTTCAGGTCAGCTTCCGCCTGGCTCTTCAGGCTGACCATCGCGAAGACGGTGATGGTGTAGCCCAGCATGGCCGGGTTGACGACGGCGTGGTAGGAATTGATCGCGCCGCTTTCCTCAAGCGCGCGGACCCGGCGCAGACAGGGCGGGGCGGTCAATCCGACCTTTCGAGCCAGTTCCACATTGGTCATCCGGCCGTCCTGTTGCAGCTCGCCCAGGATGTGCAGATCGATGTCGTCGATATTCGGGCCAGCCATCCGCTTGATTATTTCCTTTCTCATTTCGTGCCCAACATCATAATAATATTTCAGGGCAATGCAATTGTCCCACTATGCGACGATCCGAAATCGCCACGTCCGCCCCCTTTCCCTAACCGGCGGGAAGGCTTATTCCTGCGGCATGATTTCCTTCCACGATGAAGTTCTGCGCATCGCCGGAAGTCCTCAAGGGGAATAGAGTGCGCTTCAACGATCTGATGCAGACGGTTCTGGCCGCAGAGAATAGGAGCGGCCTGGGCGCGGTGACGCTGTGGCGTCAGTGCGTCGACCTGCTCGCGCAGAATGATCGCGCGGATCGCGACACTTTGCCGGATGGGGAACGTGCCGCGCTGCTTGATCGGCTCGCGGCGCTACAATCCCAATTGTCGGAAACGCAGCGGATCGCCACGGTGGTCGAACTGGGCGGCCGCCTTCGTTCGCCCGCGCTGGTGGAGTTTTTCGCCAATGATCGTCCGGCGATCGCGGCGGCGGCGATGTCGCGCGCGCGGCTGCCGGATGACGCGTGGATCGCCCTGCTGCCTCGCCTTACCCCGACCGCGCGCGGTGTGCTGCGCGGGCGGCGCGATCTGGGCGCCGGGACGCAGCAGGCGCTGGAAGCGTTCGGCGCGGCCGACCTTGTACTGACGAGCGACTTGACGGTGGAACCCGGCGAGCAGCCGGACGACATGCTGTTGACGCCCGCGATGATGGCGCCTGCCGAGCAGTTCCCTCCATCGGCGGACGTAGAGGAAGCGCCGGTCGAGGAGCCTGCCGATGAAGCGGCGGATGACGTCCCGGTGGGCGATGATCAGATCCGGAACCTTGTGGACCGGATCGAACGCTTTACCAGTGCGCGGCGGGTGCCCGACGTGGTCGTTCCGCGGGCTGACACTGGGCAGGCGGAAGTCGTCAACGCCTTTGCGTTCGAGACTGATGCCACCGGCATGATCATCTGGGTCGATCAGGGGCCGCGCGCGGCGCTGGTGGGGCTGTCGTTGGGTGAGGTGGCTGTTGCCGGGGCGAGCGGGCCGGACGGCAGCGTCGCGGGCGCCTTCATGCGGCGCAGCGGGTTTCAGAATGGGCGCTATACCGTCGTGGGCGGCGCGATGGCGGGGGAATGGCGCCTGTCCGCAACGCCGTTCTTTGATCCAAGATCAGGCCGATTCCAGGGCTATCGCGGTCAGGCGCGCCGCCCCTATCTGCATGAAGTCGCCGCCCCGCCACAGGCCGAGCCTGTGTCTGTTGCAGGGCTTTCGGCGGACTCGCTGCGCCAGTTGGTGCATGAACTGCGGACGCCACTGAACGCCATCCTGGGCTTTGCCGACATTATCGAGCAGGAACTGTTCGGGCCGAGTGGGCCTGAATATCGCGAGATGGCGGGAAAGATCGCGCTGGACGCCCGGCATTTGCTGGCGGCGTTCGATGACCTTGACCTTGCCGCCCGTGTATCGCGAGGCGAAGGAGCGGAGGCGCCGAGCGCCGTCGATCCGGCGCTGTTGATCGCGCAGGTTTCCGCCCGGTTCCGCGAACAGGGCGAAGGCAATGGCGCGCAGATCGACATCAATCTGGCACGGGGGCTGCCGATGGTGCGGATCGACCCGGTGCAGGGTGAACGCATGGTGCAGCATCTGATGCGGACGGTCGTTTCCGTTGCGGCGCCGGGTGAAGCGTTGAGCGGGGCCTGCTGGTTCCAGCCGGATGGCGGGCATGGCTGCGTGATGCTGGCGGTCGACAGACCTGCGAGCCTGGACGGGATGGAGGATGAGCGCCTGCTTGATCCGGGCTATACCGCCGACGGCGACTGGGCCGACGGGCCGCTGCTGGGCCTTGGCTTTTCACTGCGGCTGATCCGGAGCCTGGCGGCAGGATGCGGCGGCGCGTTGCAGATCGAAGCTGACCGATTCCTGCTTTCGATGCCCGCCATCACATCGGCAGAGGACGCGGCAGGGAGCCTCTGATCCCTGCGCGAAACCCTATCGCAACCATTGAGGGGCTAGGGGAAAGGGCATGAACGCTTTGCCCCATGACGGCAGTTTACTGCGCGCTCCGATGCCGGACGACATGATCACGCTATCCCCCGATTTCGGGACGCGGTTCATGCTGTTCGTCGATACCGAGGAGGAGTTTGACTGGAGCGCGCCATTCAGCCGTGACGGTCATGCCGTGACCGCGCTGGCCGGGATGGCGCGCGGCCAAGCCTATTTTCAGGCGGCCGGAGTAAAGCCGATTTACGTCGCCGATTATCCGGTGATTGATAATGACGCGGCTGCCGGGATGATGGCGCAATGGGTCGCGGACAGGGCGGCCGATGTGGGCGCTCACCTGCATCCCTGGGTAAACCCGCCGCATGTGGAGGAGGTGACGGAGGCGAACAGCTATGCCGGTTTCCTTCCCGAAGCGTTGGAACGGGCCAAGCTGGAAGCGCTGTGCCAGCGCATTGCCGAGCGTTTCGGACAACGCCCCGTCGCCTATCGCGCGGGGCGTTATGGCGTGGGCCATAATAGTGCGCGATTGTTGGAGCAGGCTGGATTTCGTCTGGATAGCTCTGTGCGAAGCCGGTTTGACTATAGCGGCCAGCATGGACCCGATTTTCGCGGCCTGCCGATCAATCCCTATTGGGCCGGGCCGGAACGATCGCTTGTGGAACTGCCGCTTTCGACCGCCTTCACCGGCCTGCTGCGGCGTGGGGGCGAGCGGCTTTATGAGAATTTGCGGAATGTCAGCCCCCTGGCATCGGGATTGGCGAGAACGGGGATGTTCAGCCGCATTCCCTTGACGCCGGAAGGCGTGCCGGTGCGTGACGCGATAAGGGCGATCGACGCCCTGATCGAAGAAGGCGCGGCAGTGCTGAGCTTCAGTTTTCATTCGCCGACGCTGGAGCCGGGCCACACGCCCTATGTCCGCGATGCGGCCGATCAGGCGGCCTTTTACAGGTGGTGGGACACGGTTCTGGATCACCTTGCGCGGCGGAATATCGGGGCCGCGTCGCTGGATCAATTATTGGCAGCGGTGCCGGTGCCGAGACAGGCTTGCCAAGCGGCGTGATGCTGCTTATCCGGTCGGGCAGGTGGGGCCTGTAGCTCAACGGTTAGAGCTGGCCGCTCATAACGGCTAGGTTGCGGGTTCGAGTCCTGCCGGGCCCACCAATATCTCCTTTCCCGCTATGCAGGTCCCAACGGGGCCGGAACATCGGCACCCACTCATCCATTTCAGCCTTGGGGCAGATGGATGGAGGCGAATGATCATGGGCAAGGGCATATTGCTGTGGCTGATCGGCATTCCGATTCCGGTAATCATCATATTGTGGCTGCTGTTCCGGTGATGGCCGATTGACGGGACGCGTTATTCGCCGCTAAGGCGCCTTACGTCGGGGAGTAGCGCAGCCTGGTAGCGCATCTGCTTTGGGAGCAGAGGGTCGCAGGTTCGAATCCTGTCTCCCCGACCATTTTCATGAAATGAACATTTTCAACGGATTGCCTGTATCTTGGCCACTTGAGGACCAAGTTTATCGGGCGGTTTTGCATGGCGGTGCGCTTGCATTTTACTGCACCTCGGGCGGAGCGCTCGACTCTGCCCTTCTTCAAGCTCTACTCAGTCTCCGGACGGGAACTTCAAGACCGATCTATGAGGCGCACGATTTCGCAGGGGTTCGCTGGCCAGCCCGAGCGCACAACAGATGGTACTTAGCAGGGGGCTTTCTAATGACAATTCCACAGGGAGTTAGGTTCAGTCTCAACTACGGCTCCAGAGGCGAGCCTGTGGAAGACAGTGAGCGGATGCGGAGGCGCATCAACCGCTTGTTCACGGTCGGAGAATTTGACGACGTCGTTACAGCGGACCTCATAGAGCTGGGGGTGGGAGTTGCTGTGCCGCGATGGCCGAGTGGGAGCGCGAAATGGGAAGTATTTTTCCAATCATGTGCGCTGAAAGATTTTCTGGATGTCATAACCGTGGTGGCGCGGGGGGCTAAGGGCCGTTCTCAGTCCAAATTACAGAGCTGGGTTGGTGCAGTTGGTATGATCTTTCAGGAAGAGAACGTCCGATACCGAGTTGATGATCTGGGTGGGGTTCATTTCGCAATCGATGGTGAGTTCGTCCATAATCAGGCGTGTGCAATTGCGGCGCTACAGGGGCCGAAATACGGAGCAGCGCGAGCACATTTTGAGGCGGGGCAGCGAGCGCTAGATCAGACACCTCCTCAAACTCGCGAAGCGATCCGCCAGACATTTGAATGCGTGGAAACGGTTTTCAAGCTGATGTTTCCGGTCGCCCAGTTAGGCGTCACTGAGGTCACCAAAAAGCTAAAGCCGCTTCTTCAAGAAGGGCTGGGAGGGACCGAGCGCGAGGTGGCGCTTCGGCTAGCTGAGAATTTCATTCAATGGATTATCGGGGCGCACCCATATCGCCATGGGCAGGCGGTCGAAGAGCCAGACAACCCCGGACTCAGCACAGCCGTCCTGAGCGTGAGCTTGGGATCAACCTATGTGCGTTGGTTGGCCGAACTGCATACGGGAGCCTCTGGCAATCCTAGAAAACTCCCCTAGCCTCCCTTGGTGTTCCCTCAACTTCTCTTTGTCACACCGCGAGGAACAACGGCCCGCTCATCGGCGTTCTTGCGTTTCACCCCGAACATCTTACGAAGCTTCGCCTGCGCGCACGAGTGGCACCATTTGGGACCCAGGGGACAGCGACGAGTATACGTCGCTCAAATAGCGCACATAGAAAAAGGGCGGACCGTTAGACGGCCCGCCCTCTTAAAAATCTTGCTGACGCGAAGATTATTCGGCGTTTGCAGCGTTCGAAGCAGCGTTCGCGGCGTTGTCAGCAGCGTTAGCGGCATTCGCAGCGTTGTCGGCTGCGTTAGCAGCGTTCTCAACAACGTTTTCGACGACAGCGTTCGAAGCGTTCGCGGTCTCGTTGGCCGGCTTCTCACCGCAAGCGGCGAGGGCCATCAGGCCGGCCGAAGCGAAAACAACAGCGATCTTCTTCATTGTGTACGGCTCCCATAGCATATTGCCGCGTCGGCATATTCGTAACACGCCCGACGCGAGCGACCCGCATTAACGTGTGCGCTGCACAAATCAATGCTTTTCTGCGTCGGTGAAGCGACGGAATCACGCGACGGAGTGTTGTCTACTACAGAAGTTCACTTAACCGCTAGTGATTCTGCCGCGTCGGCGATTGCAAAAAGCGTAACGGCCCAAGCGCTGACATTTTGTTGCAATTGGGCGCGGTTGACCTTGTCTAACGTGTCGTCGGCGGTGTGGTGAATGTCGAAATAGCGGGTGCCGTCCTGCTGCAAATCAATGACGGGGACACCTGCCTTGACCAGCGGTTCGATGTCCGATCCGCCGCCTGCCGCCAGACGACTGGGCGCGACCCCGAGCGGGGAGAGGGCGCTGGCAATTCGATCCGAAAGTGCTTCATGTCCTGCGGGTAGTTTGAAATCGACGCGCCAGACCCGGTCGGCGCCGAAGTCCGACTCCATGACCACGGCGTGCCATTCTCCGCCATGTGCCGTGAAATAGGCGCGGCCGCCGTCGCCGCCCACTTCCTCTGCCCCCGCCATCAATATGCGGATGGTTCGACGGAGCGGGCCAGCCTTTGCGGCATGAAGCGCAGCGGCGGTGATGATCCCGCACCCAGAAGCGTCGTCTATCGCTCCGGTGCCCTGATCCCAGCTGTCGATATGACAGGCGGCAAGGATGATCCCGGCCGTCGGGTCCGTGCCCGGCAGTTCGGCAATGACATTGCCCGACGGCTGGTCCTTCAACATTTTTGATGTGAGGGTGAGGCGCAGGCGAACCGGCTGCCCTCGGGAGAGGATGCGCGTCAGTTGGTCTGCGTCCACGGTGCTGAGCGCGGCTGCGGGGATCGGCTTCACGCCATCGGCCCACATCTGAATGCCGCTGTGGGGCAGGCGGTGGCTGTCCGTGCCGATCGACCGTATCAGGATGGCAGCTGCACCCTTTTTCGATGCAATGCTTGGCCCCTGCCGACGTGTGGTGCCGAAATGGCTGTAGGAACTGCCATCCTGCGTTGCCGCCATGGCGTGGCTGACGAAGGCGATCTTGCCTTTCAGACTGCCGTCGGGTGCTGCTTGCAGGGCTGAAAGGGTGGGGAAATATATGACTTCGCCTTCGATGCCATTGGCAGACGTGGACGCGCTATTTCCCAGCGCCGCCAGCGCCAGATTCTGCGGGAAGGGGGAGAGGATGCGCGCATCGTCATGGCCGCGGACCCAGACTGGCATTTTATAGGGTTCGGATCGCACATTGGAGAAGCCGAGCGCCTTTAGCTTCGTCACGGCCCACTCGCGGGCGCGTGCTTCCTGAGGCGTTCCGGCTGGGCGGGGGCCGACTTCCGTCGTCAGCCCTTCGATGAAGTCCCAGGCTATGTTGTCCTGCAACGCCGCCTCTCGAATCGCCGTCGTATCCGCAGGCGCGGCGGCGAGGAGAAGGGGGGAGGCGATGCTGCCGAGAAGGAGCGCGGCGAAGGTGCCCGATCGGATTTTCTGCATGAGTGAAGGCTTAGCCAGCCATCCCGCATTTGCCAATGGCGCCGGGCTTCGCTAACTCCGGCGCGATTTTACCTCATTCGTCCTTCGGAGCGTCTTCAAGCCATGTCCGCCTCCTCACAATACGCCTTCGTCATGAAGAACATGACCAAGACCTTCCCCGGCGCGCCAAAGCCGGTGCTGAACGGTATCAACCTGCAATTTTATCGCGGTGCCAAGATCGGCATCGTCGGTCCCAACGGCGTCGGTAAATCGACGTTGATCAAGATCATGGCGGGCATCGACACTGATTATAGCGGTGAGGCATGGCCGGGCGAAAACATCACCGTGGGGTATCTGGCGCAGGAGCCGCAGCTTGACCCCGCCAAAAATGTGCTTGAGAATGTGAAGGACGGCGCGCGGGAAGTCGCGGACAAGCTCGACCGGTTCAATGAGATCAGCATGATCATGGCCGATCCGCCGGAAGACGCAGACTTCGACGCGCTGATGGCCGAGATGGGCGAGTTGCAGGAGCAAATCGACGCGGTCGATGGCTGGACGCTGGACAATCAGCTTGAGATTGCGATGGAGGCCCTGCGCTGCCCGCCGTCCGACTGGTCGGTGGAAAGCCTATCGGGCGGTGAAAAGCGTCGTATCGCGCTGACCCGCCTGCTGATCCAGAAGCCGGATATCCTGCTGCTGGACGAACCGACCAACCACCTCGACGCGGAGAGCGTGGAGTGGCTGGAAAACCACCTCAAGGAATATGCGGGTGCGGTGCTGATGATCACCCACGATCGCTACTTCCTCGACAATGTCGTGGGTTGGATTCTGGAGCTCGATCGCGGGAAATACTTCCCGTACGAAGGCAATTATTCGACCTATCTCGAAAAGAAGTCGAAGCGTCTGGAGCAGGAATCGCGCGAGGAATCGGGCCGCCAGAAGGCGATCAAGGACGAGCTGGAGTGGATCCGGCAGGGTCCCAAGGGGCGCCAGACCAAGTCCAAAGCGCGTATCGCCAAGTTCGAACAGCTGGTCGCAAGCCAGGAAAGCCGTACCCCCGGCAAGGCGCAGATCGTTATCCAGGTGCCCGAACGACTGGGTGGCAAGGTCATCGAGGCGAAGAATATCTCGAAAGCCTATGGCGACAAGCTGCTGTTCGAGGACCTGTCCTTCACTCTGCCGCCCGGCGGCATCGTTGGCGTGATCGGGCCGAACGGTGCGGGTAAGTCCACGCTGTTCCGCATCCTCACTGGTCAGGAGACGCCGGATTTGGGTGAGGTCGACATCGGTTCGACCGTCCGCCTGGGCTATGTCGACCAAAGCCGTGATCATCTGGACCCATCAAAGAACGTCTGGGAAGAGGTGTCGGACGGCCTCGATTATGTGAAGGTCAATGGCCACGACATGTCGACGCGGGCCTATGTCGGTGCCTTCAACTTCAAGGGGCAGGACCAGCAGAAGAATGTCGGCAAGCTGTCTGGCGGTGAGCGCAATCGCGTGCATATGGCCAAGATGCTGAAGAAGGGCGGCAACGTGCTGCTGCTCGACGAACCGACCAACGACCTTGACGTCGAAACGCTGGCTGCGCTGGAAGAGGCGATCGAAAACTTCGCGGGCTGCGCCGTGGTGATCAGCCACGATCGCTTCTTCCTCGATCGCCTTGCCACGCACATTCTTGCCTTCGAAGGCAACAGCCATGTCGAGTGGTTCGAGGGCAACTTCGAAATGTATGAAGAGGACAAGCGGCGGAGGCTGGGTGATGCCGCCGACCGGCCGACGAGCCTGGCTTACAAGAAACTCACGCGCTGATGGAAATTTGTGCGGCGCGTTGGGTGAGGATGATTGCAATTACAGCAACGATATCTTCGCCCTTCGCACTTGCACAATGACGGTGTGAACCACATATCAGAGAGGCCTTTCAGGCATCCTCTCCTAAAACTTTCAGGCCGACCCGATTGGGTCGGCCATTTTTTTGGTCGAGGGGCGAGTGAATGGCTCCTTGAATTTGTTTGGGTCACTCAATCGGTTCACATTTGGAAAGCGAGGCCAGCTCACCTGAGCGTTTGTTGCAGACAGCCGAAAGGGTCGCGCTTTAAAAGGAAGTAGAGCCCTTCGACAAGCTCAGGGCGAACGGTTTGAGAGGATAGATTGGCCCTAACAGGTCGGCTTCTTTTCGAAAGACCTCAAGCCTTCGACAGGCATGTCGGCCGCTTCGACGCGCGACACTTGAGCCGCTGGCGGGCCTTCAGCCGCCAAGGCCGTGAACCGTTCTACGGCTTCATTGGCGCCTTCGATCACCGCTTCAACGCTGCCGTCCAGCCGATTGCGGACCCATCCGGCCAAGCCCAACCCGGTGGCCGTCTGTTTTGCCCAGTTGCGGTAAAACACCCCCTGCACCCGACCAAGGATCATGAGATGCCGGGCGACGACCATCGTCAGTGAACCCGTTTGATCCAGGTCTGGCCGTCTGCCCGCGTTTCCGTGATGAAATTGGGAATCGCCTGCACCAGATCCGACAGACGCTTGAAACCGTAATTGCGCACATCGAAGCTGGATCGGTTGCCGACGCGTTGCCCGACTGGTCCCAGCGCGGCGAAGCCTTTCTCATCGCGCTTGGCCGCATCATAGGCTTCTATCAGGAGGCGGATGACTTCATCATCCACCTTCTTGTATTCATTCCTGGCTGGCGCGGCGGCTTTGGTCGAGACGTCGAGCGGCGTCGGTTCCGGCATCGCTTCGGACGCCGATGCCGTCAGAGAGCGGGCTAGCGCGGCTACGTCGATGAAGCGGGTGCAGGCCCGGCGGAAGCCCTCGGGAGTCTTGTCCGAACCGAAGCCATAGACGTCGATCCCCTCCTGACGGATACGCGTCACCAAAGGCGTGAAATCGCTGTCGCTCGACATGAGGCCAAAGCCCGTGACCCGGCCGCCCGCCATCAGGTCCATGGCGTCGATCGTCATCTTCATATCGGTCGCATTCTTACCCTTGGTGAGGTCGAATTGCTGCTGCGTTTCGATGGCCTGCGTCACGGCCTGCCGCGCCCAGCCCTTCAGCGAAGGCTTGCTCCAATTGCCATAGGCGCGGCGGATGTTGACGGTTCCAAGCTCTGCGAGAACGGTCAATACCGGGTCGAAATGGTCGGCGGAAGCGTTGTCAGCGTCGATCAACAGGGCGACATTGCCGCTGGGGATCGCCGAGGGCATCAGGCCGATTCCAGCGCCGCCGGATGGAATTCTCCGGTCGCTTCATCCAACAGATGAAGCTGCCCGTCTGCGATCGCGAAGAAGGCGCCAACCAACTTCAATTCGCCATTGCGTTCCTTGGTGCGCACGCAGGGGAAGGTACGCAGGTTGGCAAGGCTGACCTTGACCCCTTCCTGCTCCATGGCGCGATGCGCATCGCGGCCGTGATCATCGCCGAAGCGTTCGACGACTTTTTCCCGTGCGCCATCAAGCATGTCGATCCAGTTATGGATGAAGCCGCCTTCTCCGGGAGGGGCGTCCTTCAGTTCCTGGCTGAGCGCCGCCTTGCAGCCGCCGCACTTGCCATGGCCCATGACGACGATCTCGCCAACTTTGAGCACCTGAACAGCAAACTCCAGCGCCGCCGAAACGCCGTGATGGCCCGGATTGGTTTCAAAGGGAGGCACGAGCGCCGCCACATTGCGGACCACGAATATCTCGCCGGGGCTGGTGTCGAATATCTGCGCGGGATCGACTCGGCTGTCGGAGCAGGCGATGACCATGACGCGAGGGCTCTGCCCTTCGCTCAATTCATCCCATCGGCCACGTTGTTGAGTCCAGCCGGTGTTGCGGAAGCGGCGATAGCCTTCGAGCATGTCGGAAAAGTCGGTCATGCCCAAGTCTCTGCCCAACAATCTGGGGGCTGGCAAGAGTGGGCATGCATCGCTATTTGATGGCGCATGACAGACACCGCTCCGCTACCTGTGCAAGCCACTCCGCAACGTGCGCGCAAGCCCGATTGGATCAGGGTGAAGGCGCCGACGAGTCCGGGCTATAACGAAACCCGGAAGCTGATGCGGGAAAAGGGGCTGGCCACGGTCTGCGAAGAGGCAGCTTGTCCGAATATCGGGGAATGCTGGACCAAGAAGCATGCGACCGTGATGATCCTGGGCGACGTGTGCACGCGGGCCTGCGCCTTCTGCAACGTCAAGACCGGCATGCCACGCAAGGTCGATCCGAACGAACCGCAGAATCTGGCCGACGCCTGCGCGGAAATGGGGCTGGAGCATATCGTCATCACCTCCGTCGATCGCGATGATCTGCCCGATGGCGGCGCTTCGCAGTTCGTGAAGGTGATCGAAGCGTTGCGGCGGACGACTCCGGATACGACGATCGAGATTTTGACCCCAGATTTCCGAAACAAGCATGAACGAGCAGTCGAGATGATCGTGGCTGCGCGGCCGGACGTCTATAATCATAACCTTGAGACGGTGCCCCGTCTGTATCCGACGATTCGCCCCGGCGCGCGTTACTATGCATCGCTGCGGTTGCTGGAGACAGTGAAGAAGCTGGACCCGTCGATCTTCACCAAGTCGGGGATCATGCTGGGCTTGGGTGAAGAGCGTCTGGAGGTCCATCAGGTGATGGACGACATGCGTTCGGCCGACATCGATTTCCTGACCATGGGACAATATCTGCAACCTACGCCAAAGCATGCCAAGGTGATGGAGTTCGTGACCCCCGCGGCGTTCAATGCCTATGCAGGGATCGCGCGTGCCAAGGGATTTTTGCAGGTCGCATCGAGCCCGCTGACCCGTTCCAGCTATCATGCGGGCAAGGATTTCGCCGAGATGCGGGCGGCGCGTGAGGCTCAGTTGGCACGGGCAGCGCGCTGAAAACATGCCGAAGCATCACGAAACAAGGCCACTTCCCTACACGCCTGACCAGATGTTCGACCTTGTTTCGAATGTGGCGTCCTATCCTGAATTCCTGCCGTGGATCAGCGCGATACGCGTTCGTCAGGACAGTGATTCGGAGATGGTCGCTGACATGATCGTCGGCTTCAAAGGCATCAAGGAAAGCTTTACGTCGCGCGTGCACAAGCACCGGCCTGATTTCGTGCGCGTGGACTATCTGGAAGGCCCGCTCAAGCACCTGCACAACCAGTGGCGGTTCCGCGATGACGGGAAGGGTGGCGTCCTTGTCGATTTCGAGGTCGAATTTGAGTTCAAGAATCGGCTGTTCGAGATGATCGCCGGGCAAATGTTCGACAAGGCCCTGCGCAAGATGATCGGGGCGTTCGAAACCCGTGCGGCTGAACTTTACGGCGACTCGGGCAGCAGAAGCTCAAGCGCGCAAAGCGCCGCCTGAAGGCGCACGCCGCCCCGCCCGCTATCCTCAAAATGGCGCATGTCAGCGACGACCTTGTCCGGGTTGCCGCCCCGTTCGGCGCGGGCGAAAACGACGGTGCCCACCGGCTTTTGCTCTGATCCGCCGCCGGGGCCAGCGATGCCCGTAATGGCAACGGCTACATTGGCGTGGCTTTTGGTGAGAGCGCCCTGCGCCATTGCCCAAGCGGTGGCGATGGAAACGGCCCCGAAGGTTTCCAGCACATCCTGAGAAACCTTCAGCAGCTCATTCTTCATGTCATTGGAATAGGTGATGAATCCCGCTTCAAAGACCTCCGAAGACCCGGCGATTTCGGTGAGAGCAGCGGACACAAGGCCGCCGGTGCAGCTTTCCGCAACAGCGATGGTGCGGCCAGCGCGGCGATTGGCGATGATGACTCGCTCGGCGAGGTCAACCAACGGGGCGGGGAGGATGCGATCTGGCATGGGGTCAGAATAGCGCGGGGAGGGAGATGGTTGCAACGGCTTGTGCAGCAATGCCTTCGCGGCGTCCGGCAAAGCCCAGGCGTTCGGTGGTGGTGGCTTTCACGCTTACCCGGTCAAGGGGGATGCCGAGGAGATCGCTGATCCGCTGACGCATGGCATCACGGTGAGGGCCGATCTTCGGCGCCTCGCAAATGATCGTGACGTCGATATGGTCGATGCGGCCGCCCCGGGATGTTACGCGTTCCCCGGCATATTCGAGGAATCGGGAGGATGCCGCACCGCGCCATTGTGGATCTGACGGGGGGAAGTGACTGCCGATGTCCCCTTCGGCAAGAGCGCCGAGCATGGCATCGACGATCGCGTGGATCGCAACATCCGCATCGCTGTGCCCCGCCAGTCCCTTTTCATGGGGGACCTGAACGCCGCAAAGCCAAAGCTCCTCGTCCGCAGCGAACCGGTGCACATCATAGCCCATGCCGACGCGGGTCGTTCGCTGTGATGCCAGAAGCGCTTCGGCCCGGATGAAATCCTGGGGGTAGGTCAATTTTTCCAGCCTTTCGTCGCCGGGAACCAGAGTGACGTCATGGCCCGCGTGTCGCAGCATCTGGGCATCATCGGTGGCTTCGCGCCCATCGTCCCAATTGCGATGCGCGGTGAGGATGGCATCAAAGTGAAATGCTTGTGGGGTTTGCACCCGGAAGAGCGCCGATCGATCCACAATGTCGCCTGCGAGGTCGCCCGCTGACCTTACCAATGTGTCAGCAACGGGCAGGGCCGGGATGGCGCCCGGCGCGAAGTCGAGCGCGGCCAGCAGTTGATCGATCATGGAAGCGGACAGGAAAGGACGGGCAGCATCGTGAATCAGCACTCTGTCCGCGCCACCGGCGGCAGCGATAGCCTCAAGCCCGGCACGGACCGATCCGCGGCGGCTGTCCGCACCCTGGACGATAGACGTGACCTGATCTGCGTCGATCAGGGACCGCACTGTTTCCTCCTGCCCGGCGCCGATGACCAGGTAGACCGCACCGACTATCGGATGAGCCGCCAGCGCTTGAATGGAGTGGGCGATGATGGCCTTGCCCCCAATGTGACGAAATTGCTTGGGTACATCGCCCCCGGCGCGACTGCCCTGTCCGGCGGCGAGCACCAGCGCGGCGACCCTGTGATTGCTCCTTGTCATCGCAGCGCGTGTAGCGAACGGCGGATCGCTCCGCCAGACGGCTTGCTTGCCGCATCGCCGCTTTTCCGCTAAGGGCTGCCTGTTTTTTAGGCAAAGCTGGTGATGCGCATAATTTCCCCCATCTCCGTCGGTCCGGTGACGATCGACATGCCCGTTATCCTGGCGCCGATGACTGGCGTCACGGATATGCCGTTCCGCACTTTGGTACGCCGTTACGGATCGGGTCTGAACGTGACCGAGATGATTGCGAGCGCGGCGATGATCCGCGAGACGCGGCAGTCGCTCCAGAAAGCAGCCTGGCATCCGGTGGAGGAGCCGGTGTCGATGCAGCTTGCGGGCTGCTCACCGCAGGAGATGGCCGAAGCGGCGAAGCTGAATGCCGATCGTGGCGCGGCGATCATCGACATCAATATGGGTTGTCCGGTCAAGAAGGTGGTGAATGGCGACGCCGGTAGCGCTCTGATGCGCGACCTGCCTCTGGCCGCCGCGTTGATCGATGCGACGGTGAAGGCCGTCGATGTTCCCGTGACCGTCAAGATGCGCATGGGGTGGGATCATGCCAGCCTGAATGCCCCTGAACTGGCGCGGATTGCGCAGGATCTGGGTGCGAAGATGATCACTGTGCATGGGCGGACCCGTTGCCAGATGTACAAGGGTAGCGCCGATTGGGCGTTCGTGCGGAATGTGAAGGATGCAGTGTCGTTGCCCGTGATCGTCAACGGAGACATCTGCTCGATCGAAGATGCGGAAACGGCGCTGGAGCAGAGCGGCGCGGACGGCGTCATGATTGGCCGGGGCGCTTATGGGCGGCCTTGGCTGATCGGACAAGTGATGCACTGGTTCCGCACGGGGCAGCGCCTTCCCGATCCTTCGCTAGCCGAACAATATCAGCTGATAACAGAGCATTATCGTGCGATGATCGAGCATTATGACGGCCTGACGGGCGTCAACATGGCTCGCAAGCATATCGGTTGGTATACCAAGGGGCTCACCGGATCGGCGGAGTTTCGTAACGCTGTCAATCAGGAGCCGGATGGCGACGTGGTGCTTGATATGCTGGCGCGCTTTTACGAACCGCTGATTGCACAGGACGGAGCGATCGAGACGCGCAAGGCGGCATGACGATGCCACTGAGCACCATCCCGCCGCCCCCGATGCAGCAGGATGTACCATCACCGTCGGAATTGATGATCGCACTCCCCGTGGCGACATTGATCGTAGCGCCGGACAACAGCATTGCCGATGCGAATGTCCGGGCGGAAACTCTGCTCAACATGGCGCGATCCGCGATCGTGGGAAGTGACGTCACGCGCACGGTTCGCATGGCAGACGCGAGTTCGCGCTTCGACATTTGGCATAGCAGCAAGCCGATCGCCGCCTATGACGTCAAGGTGCATGCGGGGCGAACGGCGGAGATGGAAGTCGATCTGATGATCGCGCCGATTGTCGATCATGAGGGTTGGCGGGTGGTGTCGATCCACGCTCAAAGCCATGCGCGGCAAATTGGTCATCGTGGCACCCCGGGCGGCGCGCGATCGGCCATGGGCGCCGCGGCCATATTGGCCCATGAGATCAAGAATCCGCTGTCCGGCATCCGTGGCGCGGCGCAGCTTTTGGAGTCCGGCAACGATGGACGCGACGCGGTGCTGACCCAGTTGATCTGCAATGAGGTCGACCGGATCGCCGCCCTGATCGATCGTATGCAGGATTTCACGACCGATCACAGGCTGGAATGCCGACCGGGCAACATCTATCCCATGATCGATCGCGCGGCCAACATCGCCGCTGCCGGTTTTGCAAGAAATATCAGGATCATAAAACGTTACGATCCATCATTGCCATTTGCCGTCATCAATGACGATGCGCTTGTGCAGATCATGCTCAACCTGCTGAAAAATGCCGCTGAGGCGCTGGACGAAGTCGAAGAGCCCTGCATCCGCGTTGAAACCGCGTTCCGCCATGGCGTGTCGGTCGTGCTGGGCGATGGAAAGGGCAGCGCGGTACTGCCGATCGAGATACTGGTCATCGATAATGGGCCGGGCGTGCCCGAACATATATTGGATCACCTCTTCAACCCCTTCATCACCGGCAAGCGCGATGGGCAGGGGCTGGGGCTGGCGCTGGTGGACAAGCTGGTGCGGGACATGAATGGGTTCGTCCAATATTCACGCGATCCAGACGCGGGCGAATCGACGTTCCGTATCCTGCTTCCGATGGGGATGGGAGCATGACGACCACGGGGTCGATACTGGTCGTCGATGACGATCCCGCCATTTGCATGGTGGTCGGGGAAGCGCTGCGTCGGCAGGGACATAAGGTAAAGACCGCGTCGTCCATTCGGGAGCGTAGCGCCCTGATCGACAGTTTTGCGCCGGATGTGCTCATAACTGACGTCATGCTGCCGGATGGCGATGGCCTGGACGGCGTCGCGGAGATCCTGGAGCGCAGGCCAGACCTGAGCGTGATCATATTGTCGGCACAGAACACATTGAACACGGCGATCCGCGCCACGGAGAAGGGGGCCTTCGAATATCTCCCCAAGCCGTTCGACCTCAATGAATTGGCACGGGCGGTTGGTGATGCCCTTGGCATGAACAAGGCCGAGGAGGGCAATCAGGAGGATGGCCTTCCCCACGACGGACTGCCTCTCGTTGGTCGATCCCCTGCCATGCAGGAGGTTTACCGGACGATCGCGCGGGTATTGTCCAACGATCTTAGCATCCTGGTGCTGGGGGAGTCGGGTACGGGGAAGGAACTTGTCGCAGAAGCAATTCATGCGCTGGGGCAACGCCGCACGAAGCCATTTGTCGCCATCAACATGGCGGCAATTCCGCGCGAACTGATCGAGGCCGAACTGTTCGGTTATGAGAAGGGCGCGTTTACGGGGGCCAATGTCCGCACCGCAGGGAAATTCGAGCAGGCACAGGGCGGAACCCTCTTCCTCGACGAGATCGGCGACATGCCGATGGAGGCGCAGACGCGCCTGCTGCGGGTCTTGCAGTCAGGCGAGGTGACGACGGTTGGCGGATCGAAGCCGGTGCGGGTGAATGTCCGCATCGTTGCAGCCACGAACAAGGACCTTCCCAAGCTGATCGAGGAAAACAGGTTCCGGGAAGATCTTTATTACCGGCTGAATGTCGTGCCCATCCCCTTGCCTGCGTTGCGCGAGCGACGGGAGGATGTGATCCTGCTCGCAAGGCATTTCCTGGAACGCGCCGCGCAGGAGGGGCTGCCCCGAAAGACGTTGTCGGACGATGCCGCGCAACTGCTGATGGCCTATCACTGGCCGGGCAATGTCCGTGAGCTTCAGAACCTGATGCAGAGACTGGCGGTGCTCAGCCGTGAGACCGTGATCGCGGGGGAGGTGTTGCGAAACAGCTTGCCGCTGGACCTGGTGCCTCCGGATTATGCCGCGCCCGCCGATCAATTGGTCTTGGCCGTGCGCGAATGGGCAAAACGGCAGTTGGGGATCGGCATCGGACAGCCCAACCGCAATCTGCATGATGATATGCTGGCCGTCGTCGAGCCGATCCTGTTGCAGGAAACGCTGGCGAGCGTGGATGGTAACCAGATCCGGGCGGCCGGGTTGCTGGGGATCAACCGCAACACATTGCGCAAGAAGTTGACCGACTATGGTTTGGACCCGCTGCAATTGCGCGTGTCGGACTGAGCCGGGACGAAACGACACAGGTGTTCGGCCAAGGGACAATCTGTCCCAAATACTGTGTTTGATCAGGCACGGCGTTGTTGTAAGAAAGCCACTATGGAAGGTGCAGTGACTCTCTCCACGCGAGGTCGGGCATGGAAGAGATATTTTCCGCCCTTCCTTCGACGTCATCTCGCTCCGCTGGTGGAGGCCGTTACGCTGATGCTGTTCCTTGGGACAGCGGGCATCACCTATTTCCTGTTGTCAGGCCAGGGGCAGTCATACACGCTGCTTACGCCGCCGATCGTCGCGTTGCTGCTGGTGGGAAATCTGGTTCCGGCGATCGCGCTTCTCGTGCTGCTTGGACGCCGGGTCGCGAAACGCCGCGCCGCCCAATCCGCGATAGGCAGCGACGGGCAACTTCACGTCAGGCTGGTGGCCATCTTCTCGATCGTGGCCAGCGTGCCGATGTTGCTGGTCGTCATCTTTGCCTCGCTGTTATTCCAATATGGCGTGCAATTCTGGTTTTCGGACAGCGCGCGCGGGATGTTGCAAAATGCCAGCGACCTCGCGCGCGGCTATTATGAGCAGAATCTTCGCGAGGTGGGGGACGAAACGGTCACCATGGCGAGCGACTTGCGGGATTATCTCGGCCAGTCGAAAGTATCGAGCCCGCGCTTCGCCGAAGGCTATATCTACCAGGTCGTCACGCGAAAACTCAATCGTTCGGCAATCATCGAGGTGGGCAAGGATGGCGTGGCTCGCACCGCTGCGACGGTCGACCCGGATAGCCGACCTGCCTCAGAAATGCTGTCGCCTGATGTCATCAAGAGACTGGAGGCAGGCGAAAATGTGGTTGTTGCAGCAAAGCCAAACCAGATTCAGGCGGTGACGCTGCTCTACCCCGGCGCGAAAATCTATCTTTATGCCACTAGGGATTCCGGTTCGACCGCGTTCAGCAATGTGGAGCGCGCGCAGAAGGTCCTGTCCGACTACGATATCTTCGCTGCCCAATCACGCGCGCTTCAGCTGCGATTTAACGTCGCTCTGTTCGTAGGATCGCTTCTGCTGGTCGGTATAGCGGTCTATATCGCGTTGGCGGTTGCGGACTGGATGGTTCGCCCAGTGAACGAGTTGGTGACCGCAGCCCGACGGGTAACCGCAGGTGATCTGTCCGCCCGTGTCACCAGCCCGCAGTCTCGGGATGAGATCGGCACGCTCGCCTCTGCCTTCAACAGGATGACCCAGAGGCTGGAGGCGCAGACAGGCGCGCTCGTCGCCGCGAACAGCCAGTTGGATGAACGTCGCGCCTTCATCGAAGCCATCCTGTCAGGTGTTTCCGCAGGCGTGTTGTCGGTGGACAGGGAAGGGGTGATCCTGCTTCTCAACAGTTCGGCCGCCGCTATTCTGGTGAAGGACGGCGATGATCCGGTAGGGCGACCGCTGAGCGCCGTTTCGCCGGAACTGGCGGCTCTCATTGCTTCGGAGGAGGGGGCGGGGATCGTGCAGACGCGCGCGCATGGCGAAGTGCGGACCTTGGCGGTCAAAGTGTCCGAAGACGCATCGCGCCATATCCTGACGTTCGACGACATCACGCAGCAATTGTCCGATCAGCGCCGCGCCGCATGGTCAGACGTGGCCCGCCGGATTGCGCATGAGATCAAGAACCCGCTGACGCCCATCCAGCTCGCGGCGGAGCGCTTGCAGCGCCGCTATGCCGAGGAAGTGACGAGCGACAAGGCGACCTTTACCCGCCTGACCGGGACCATCGTCAGGCAGGTAGGCGATCTGCGGCGTATCGTGGATGAATTCTCCTCGTTCGCGCGGATGCCCAAACCTGTGTTCCGCCGCGAGGCTGTTGCGGATATCGCCCGTCATGCCCTGTTCCTGCATGAGGTGGCGCATCCCGACGTCAAATTTGAATTCCATGGCGGGCCGCATGATATGGAACTGGTCTGTGACAGGCGGCAGTTGGGGCAGGCGCTGACCAATATCGTCAAAAATGCCGTGGAGGCTATCGAACCCAAGCCCGAACCTGCCGAGGGCGGAGCCCGTGGTCATGTTCGCATGACGGTCGGTCAGGAGGACGGCAATCTGCTCATCAACGTCAGCGATGACGGGGTTGGGCTTCCGCCGGAGCGGGAGAGGGTGCTGGAACCCTATATGACGACCCGCAGCAAGGGGACGGGCCTGGGGCTCGCCATCGTCAAGAAGATCGTCGAGGAACATATGGGCGAAATCCGCCTGGAAGATGCGGAAGGCGGAGGGACGAGCGTTACGTTGCGCTTCCCCACTGCCGCTCTTGAGAAATTGGAAGAAGGGCAGGTCGTAGCATTGCCCAAGGGAAAAGTGACAGCCAATGGCGCTTGATATTCTGGTAGTCGATGATGAAGAGGACATCCGTGATCTGGTCGCGGGCGTGCTTGAGGATGAGGGCTTTACCACTCGCACCGCTGCCAACAGCGACAGCGCGATCGAGGCGCTGGATACCAGACGTCCTTCGCTGGTCCTGCTGGACGTCTGGCTTCAGGGGTCGACGCTGGATGGTCTGGAATTGCTGGACGTCATCAAGCAGCGCGACGCGACCATTCCGGTGCTCATGATTTCAGGTCATGGCAATATCGACACGGCCGTGGCCGCGATCCGCAAGGGCGCGGCGGACTTTATCGAAAAGCCATTCGAAGCCGACCGGCTGCTGCATCTGGTCGCGCGCGCTACCGAAACCGAGAGATTGCGACGGGAAAATCAGGTCCTGCGTGCCCGGTTTGGACAGGATGACGAACTGACGGGCACTTCAGCCGCGATCAATGCGGTGAGAGCGACGATAAAGAAGGTCGCCGGAACGGGCAGCCGGGTGCTGATTTCCGGTCCCGCGGGCGTCGGCAAGGAAGTCGCGGCGCGCATGCTTCACAGCTGGAGCGGGAGGGCTGACGCGCCCTTCATCGTCGTGGCGGCGGCGCGCATGGACCCCGACCGGGTGGAGGAGGAGCTGTTCGGTGTCGAGGATCCCAGCGGCCTTGTGCGTCCCGGCTATCTTGAGCAGGCGCATGGCGGCACGCTTTACCTTGACGAGATCGCCGACATGCCCGTCACGACGCAGGGCAAGATATTGCGGGTTCTGACCGATCAGAGCTTCACGCGCGTGGGCGGGCAACGGCAGGTGAAGGTGGACGTACGCGTCATCTCTTCGACCGCGCGGGACCTGGCAGCAGAAATCGAGGAACGGCGGTTCCGGGAAGACTT